>JBGAND010000007.1:0-157186 GCA_044222485.1 Phycisphaerales bacterium
AATTCCGACTAGGCTGCCAATAATCCACGGCCAAAACACCGGAGCGAATTCATGAGAGTTTCCGTTCGCACTCTTATTGCCGCATGCGCCCTCCCCATCGCCGCCCACGCCGATGTGGTCTTCCAGAACACCACCAACAACGGCTACTTCACCCCGTTCAGCTCCGCCTCCAACCCCGCCATCAAGTACGGCGATAGCGGCTGGCTCTCCAGCAATGGCTCCGCCACCTACACGCTCACATCCATCACGCTCAGCCTCGCCGTCGCCGGCTCCACAGCCCCCGGCTCGACCGACATCGTCTTTACGTTCAACGATGGCGACCCCTCCGGCATCGTCTTCGGCCCCGGCACCGCCCTCTACACCACCACGATCCAGAATGTCCAGCTCCCCGACGCGTCCCAGTCCGCCGGCCTGGCCTACTTCACGCTCACCATCCCGCTTCCCAACATCCAAACCACCGGCGGCTTCAACAACGTCGGCTGGAGCGTCAAGCTCGCCAACTACCAGAGCAACGGCCAGTTCGGCTTTCAATGCTCCCGCTCCACCGGACAGGCGGTCGGCTTCTACACCAACAACGCGTCTTTCTACAACGGCACCGCCTGGAGCCTCTTTGCCTTCGGACCGGACCCCATCACCGGAGTCGCCAACTTCGTCGTCACCATCGAGGGAGCTGTCACGATTCCTCCTGTCCCCTGCTACGCCAACTGCGACGGTTCCACAACGACTCCGACCCTCACAGCCAACGACTTTCAGTGCTTCCTGAACTCGTTTGCATCCAGCAACAGCTACGCCAACTGCGACGGTTCAACAACGACGCCAACCCTCACCGCCAACGACTTCCAATGCTTCTTGAACGCGTTCGCCGCGGGCTGCAGCTAGCCCGCCTGCCGTTCCGGCGGAACCTTTGGCCACCGCCTCAAACTCCTGCATTCTGCTGGTTTGAGCAGTCCCCTTCCATGCCCTTTCTGCGCGGCATACCGATTGCAGACATGTTTGTCCGCTATCCAATCCATCGACTCATCGAAAGGGGAATACATGAGGGTTTCCAGCACATATGTGGCACTTCTGGCGGTCCCGTGCATCGCATCGGCGACCGTGATCGTGAACCAGCAGCCCGTGAGCGGCGGCGGAGTTTCCCGCTGGTCTCAACTTTGGCAGGACCCGGGTCCCAACGGCAACGACCTGGATGGCGATGCGGTCTGCTGGGCCGACTTCACCCTCACCGCCCCCACCGCCATCAACCACATCGAGTGGTGGGGAGCCGGCGCTTGCGAGCTTGGATTCCGTATTGAGATCTGGAAGCAGGACCCCGGCACGATCGCCTATCAGCCTTACGGCGTGTTCTACTACGGCGGAGACCACACGGTCCAGCCGCTGACCCGATTCACGACAACCAACTTCGTGACGACCGCCGGCCCCGGCGGCATCAACCACTACACCCTCGACTTGGCCACCCCCATCAACGTGCCCGCCAACGATGCGGTCAACCCCCGCTGGTTCCTCTCGGTCATCGGCCTCACCCACCAGGCCTATGTCACCTGGAACTGGTCACAGAGCACCGCCACAGGCGTTCACACGTACCAGTTCATTCGCGGCAGCGGTCCGATCTTCCGTTCCCTGGGCGAAAGCCGTGCCATGGTGCTCGGAACTCCTACGCCTCCGTGCTACGTCAACTGCGATGCCAGTTCCACGCCGCCCATCCTGACGGCCAATGACTTCCAGTGTTTCCTCAACAAGTTCGCCGCTGGAGACGTCACCGCCAACTGCGACGGCTCAACCGCGACGCCAGTTCTTACGGCCAACGACTTCCAGTGCTTTCTGAATCAGTTCGCGGCGGGATGTCCCTGACCGCATTGTGAAAGGAACAACCATGGGTCGCTTCACATTCTGCGCCATCGTTACGTTGATCGCGGGCCTTGCATCCGGTGCCAGCGCTCAGCTTGTCGCCTACGACGGATTCAACAACGGACCTCGTCCGGACCTGGCGGGCTCGGCGGGTGGCTTTGGCTGGACCACCCCTTGGGATGGCAGCGTGACCATGCTGGTGACTTCGATCGTCTCTCCGGGCCTGACATTCCCGGGGCTGGCGACGGTGGCGGGCGCAGCCCAGACTGATCCGCAGACTTTCTATCCCGACACCGCCAACTACTACCGCTCATTTGCACCGATCGTCGGGAGCGCTCACCTGTACATGTCGTTCCTGATCAGGCCGGGCACGCAATACACGACACTTGGTGCCGGCATCCGCTGGGGCGGGTATCCCAACTGGATCGTGTGCGGCGCACCGGATGGCAGCAACTACGGCTTCCACATCGGGCGGTACACCTACGTCTATTCAAACGCGCCCGTCGTGCAGGGCCAGGTCGCCTTGATCGTGATGGACATGGAGGTCACCGGAAGCCAGACCGTGTACCGAATGTACATCAACCACACGATTGGCCAGCCTCAGCCGGGGTTCCCTGACGCGCAGTACACCGTCGGTGGCGCGGCCGCGTTCCCCTCCTCGCTGGAGCTGTTCAACGATGGCGACTTCACCACCGATGAACTGCGCGTCGGCACCACGTGGGCGAGCGTGGTCCCGAGTCCGTGCTACGCCAACTGCGACGGGTCCGCCGCGGTGCCGCTCCTCTCGGCCAATGACTTTCAGTGCTTTCTCAACGAGTTCGCCGCGGGCGCGCCGTACGCGAACTGCGACGGCTCGACCGCGACGCCGATTCTGACCGCCAACGACTTCCAGTGCTTTCTGAACACGTTCGCCGCCGGCTGCCCGTGAGCCAGGGTGTTTTGTCTTCTCACTGGTTCACAAGGGCCTTTCGGGCCCAGGGAGATCGCCAATGAAACTCACCTCTTCCCAAGTCGCCTCCACCTTGTTCCGTGCGTCTGGCAGCGCGGTATCCGCGGCCGGGTTGCTTTTGTTCGCTTCCGCGGGCACGGCCCGGGCCCAGTGCGCTCCACAGTGGTACCCGACCGCGGGCGTCTCGGGCGCAACGGCTTACAGCGTGAGCGCGGTCGTGGCATGGGACCCGGATGGGAACGGGCCCAAGACACAGGTGCTGGTGCTGGGCGGGCTCTTTGATTCCGCGGGCGGCGTGCCGGCGAGCAGTATCGCGACCTGGGATGGCGTGGCATATGCGCCACTGGGCGCGGGCATCACAGGGGAAGTGGATGCCGCGGCCGTGCTGCCCGACGGGAGGCTCGTGGTCGCGGGGTCGATCTCGGCCGCGGGCGGGTTGCCGGTTTCCAATGTTGCCGTGTACGACGGGCACACCTGGAGCACACTGGGCACGGGATTGAACAATGTGGTCTGGGCGCTGGCGGTGAGCCCGACGACGGGCGAGCTTTACGCCGGGGGGATGTTCACGACGGCGGGCGGAGTGGCCGCGAACCGCATCGCGCGGTGGAACGGGACGGCGTGGGCAACGGTGGGGACAGGCACGGCGAACGGCGTGGGCAACATTGTCTACGCGTTGTCGCCGCTGAGCAACGGCGACATGATCGTCGGCGGGAACTTCACCTCGGCTGGTGGCGTGGCGAATCGACGCTCGGTGGCGCGCTGGGGTACTGACGGGGCTTGGCACAACATGGGCGCTGGCATGAACGCGGCGGTGCTTTCACTGGGCACCATGTCCGATGACACCGTGGTGGCGGGCGGTATCTTCACCTTTGCCGACGTCGGCCCCGCGAGCCGGATTGCACACTGGAATGGAACCAACTGGCTGCCCATGGGCAACGGAACCAATGCGCAACCGCTGGGCTTCCTGCCGCTGCCCAATGGGCAACTTATCGCAGGTGGGCACTTTGTGGCCGCGGGAACGGTGCTGGCCAGCAAAGTCGCGTTCTGGGATGGCTCGGCATGGTCCGCCATGGGCGCGGGAATGGACAACTATGTGTTCACGTTTGCGCGCATGCCCAACGGAGATGTGTTCGCGGGCGGAGGATTCACGACGGTCGAGGGTTTGCTGTCGCCGTGCCTGGCACGCTGGTCTTCACCCGATCCGAGTTTGACCACACAGCCGGTAAGTGCGTCCGGCTGCGCGGCAGCCCCGGCGCCGCTGTTTGTGGCCGCGGCTGGATCCAATACCTTCCAGTGGCAAGTCGAGTCGCCCGCAGGGGGCGGGACATTCGTGGATCTCACGGGATCGAGCTTCAATGAACCGGCGTCGGGCCTGCGGTTCGGTGTCGTCGGCGGAAGCACGGACACGCTGGGCGTCTCCAACATCGCACTAGGGAGTCACGCCGCCGCGATCGCGCTGCGGTGCGTCGTCTCCAACACCTGCGGGTCGGTGAACAGCGATGTGGCGACGATCACGGTGTGCTACGCGAACTGTGACTGCTCGACGGCGAGCCCGGCGTTGACCGCGAACGACTTCCAGTGCTTCCTGAACTCGTACGCGTCCGGGAGCGTGCTCTCCAACTGTGACGGGTCTACCACAACGCCTGTGTTAACGGCCAACGACTTCCAGTGCTTTTTGAACTCGTACGCGGCGGGGTGTCTTTAGGCCCAAGAATTTGCTTGTGGCGCTCCTGACCGCGCCGGGTCCTCATGGAATTCTCGTTGACACCTGCGCCAAACTACTTACCTTGAACGGACCGCATGGCAGTCATTTCGCGGTCGCTCGTGCGGCCGCGGACGGACCGTCCTGTGGCCACAGTCAGAGGAGTAGTTCATGAAGACCCTGTTCGCCTCGGTGGCTGCTTTGACGTCCTGCGCCGGCGTCTCGATGGCCGATGTCCTGGCCGCGAACCCCGGCCCCGCCAACAACGGCGGAAGTTCGGGCTGGGCGATGTACTTAGACCTCGAAGCGCTCGTGAATCCCGTAACCGTCACTTCGCTGACCACGGCCAACTCCGGCGCGGCAAACTCCGCGTTCACCGTCGAAGTGTTTGTGCGAACCGGCACGGCGCTGGGCGGCCCGGTGACAGCCGGACCGGGAAGCTCGACGACGGGTTGGACCTCGCTGGGCATCGCCCCCGCTATGCAGGGCGCTGTGGCCAGCGGGGTCTCGTTGGACATCGACATTCCCGACATCACGGTCACGCCGGGCGTCATCACAGGCGTAGCTCTGAAGTTCACCACCGCGGGCCCCCGCTACTTCGGCACCGGTGCACCTCCGCTTTCGGTTTACCAGGATGCCAACCTCAAGCTGACCACTGGGGAGGGCCGCAGCGCACCGTTCACAACCACGGGCAGTTACTTTGTGTCGCGTGCGATGGTTGGGTCGCTCACCTACACGACGGGAGGCGGCGGCGGTTGTTACGCCAACTGCGACCAATCGACGGCGGCGCCCGTGCTCACCGCCAACGACTTTCAGTGCTTCCTGAACCAGTTCGCCGCGGGCGACTCGGGCGCCAACTGCGATGGGTCCACATCATCACCGACGCTGACGGCGAACGATTTCCAGTGCTTCCTGAACACGTACGCGGCGGGCTGCTCGTGATCACCTGGGATCAGCGCGATCGCTCTTGTGTCCTTCGGGCGTGAACCAGTCGTTGGCGAACTGAGGCGCATCGACGCGTTCGAGGATGAAGCGTGAGAGGGGCGGCATGCGCCGGGCCGGGCCGTTGCGCGGGCCCTGGGGGCCACCGGGACGACCCAGTCCCGGGCCGAACGGCGGGCCACCGGGTCCGCCGGGACGTCCTTCGGGCCGCGGCGGGCGCGGGCCTTCGCCATCGCGCGGGGGGCCGAGCGGACGCGGGCCGTCGCCCTCGCGCGGAGGCTGACCGTCGCGCGGCGGCGGGCCGTCATCCATGGGGTGGCCGTCGGGAGGACGATTGCCTTCGGGGGGACGGTCGCCATCGGGGCCGGGACCATCGGGAGGCCGGCCTTCGGGGCCGAGGTCGTCCGGGCCGCGGTCGCGGGGGCGCTGGTCAGGCTGTCCCTGATCGGGCTGGGTCAAACGTTCGAGGTCGGCACTGTCAAGGCGGGCGCCGGGCCAGGACATTTCGAGGCGCTGGAGTTCTTTGGTCTTGGGATCGATCCAGAGCTTGACGCGCTGGGCCTGGCGACGGGCGGGACCGGGCTTGCGGTCGGCGATGATGTGCTGGCACTTGACGTCGGGCTTGTTGGGAAGCGCGACCAGCCCTTCGGCGTGGAGGTTGTAGCTGGATTCGAGGGCTTCCAGGAACTTGTCTACCGAGTCGGCGAAGACGGCTTCGCCGTTGATAGAGGCGAAGTTGGGCCAGGCTTGGCGCGGGTGCTCTCGTTCGATTCCGCCATCCAGGCGGATGCACCACTCACCCTTGTCATCGCGACCGGCGACGACGATGTGGCCATCGGGGGCGAAGATGCGCATGAGGAACTGGTTGGGGCCGTTGCTGTCCACGATGCCCGAAGGTTTCTCGGGCAGAACGTCATTGGGCATGTGGGCGACGCGCATTTCGTAGCGGCGTGTGCCGTCGGTCTTGGCGGCCTGGATTGAGGCGCTGACGGTGGCGAAGGCGGAGTTATTGGTGGGAAGCGCCATGAGGATGACACCGCCAATGACGACAGCTCCGATGAGGGCCGCGCCGGCGAAGCGGCTGAGGCGATGGTGGGCAAAGGGGCGCGAAACTCTGGCCAGAGGTATGGCCTGCATCGCAGCATCGACGCGGCGGCTTCGGGACTCGGTGTCGTGGAGGGTGCCGAGCAGACCGTGGATGAAGAGTTCGTCGGCTTGTTTGGCCGCGGCCTCTTTAGAGTCGGGTTGGATGAAGCGTTCAGGATTGGTCATGGGGTCACCTCACGAGTCTTCAGGCAGTCGGCGAGCGCGGCGCGGGCCCGCTGGACGCGTTTCTTGATGGTTTCTTCGGCGGCACCGACAGCGGTGGCGATTTGTTTGAGGAGCATGCCGCGGGCGTAGACCATTTCGACGGCCTCGCGCATGGACTCGGGAAGCTCGGCGAGGCAGGTGAGGAGCTTTTCGGTACGGTCGCGGAAGCCGTGGCCCACGGGAGTGAAAGAGTCGTAACGGGTGTCAAGAAGTGCGAGGACTTCGGGGTCGACCGCGGCGGCGCGGACTTTGCCGAGACGGTGGTGTTCCATGACCAGGACTCGGGCGATGCCGCGGAGCCACGCGCCAAAGGGGCGCGACTTGTCGTATTCGGAGAGGCGGCGCCAGGCGACGACGAGGGCTTCCTGGAAGACATCGTCGAGGGCCTCATCAGAGCCCAGGAGGCTGCGGAGGTAGGCGGCGAGCATGTCCGCATTTTCGCGGGCGAGGATCTCGAAGACGTCGCGGCCGCTGGGGGATTGGGAATGCAAAGGCGGAATCTCCTGACCATATTGTGGGCGGGAGGGGGCGGGGGGACATTTAGCGGGCGGATTTCCCGCGGAGGACGGGAATCTTGAGAATCTTGGACCGGGAATGTCCCCTGCGGGGCGTTGCCAGACAACTTCCGTGTCCGACGGCGGGCTGTGCGGAGGTTTCATGGCTGTTTTTGGCGGGACAATGGCGGTGATGGCGGTAGTTTGTGGCGGGGCTTTGGCCGCGCTGCACCCGCAGCATGATGAGCCTCCGGCGGGGGCGAAGGTGAAGATTGAGGTTCGGGACGGGTACCGGTATATCTCGTCAAATGGGCTGCCGGATCATGATACCGGGTCGTTTCCGGGTCGGGGCAATCCGAACTCGATCAAGGCTCAGGATTATTTGTTCCGTGTCACGATGACCCCGAAGGCGAGTGAGAAGGCGACCGTGATTCAAACGGATCGCGGCGGTCCGCCGACGCTGGCGGGGGTTGCGCTGAACGGCGTTGTGTTTGATCCGGGGACGGCGGAGTTCTGGAAGAACGATCGGAGCTCGGGCTGGCACATCGCGGCGATCGGGCCGGGACCAGACCTGGGGATTGACAAGAACCATGCGCACGTGCAGCCCAACGGGGCGTATCACTATCACGCGGTGCCGACGGGTCTTGTGGAGCGGCTGGCGGGGAAGGACTTGGGGAAGTCGATGGTGCAGGTGGGGTGGGCCGCGGATGGGTTTCCGATTTATGCGCGGTGGGGATATGACAAGGCGGCGGACAGCAAGAGCGCGGCGCGTGTGCTCAAGTCGAGCTATCGGTTGAAGGCGGGGGATCGTCCGAAGGATGGGCCCGCCGGGAAGTATGACGGGACGTACGAGCAGGACTATGAGTTCGTTGCGGGGCTGGGCGACCTGGATGAGTGCAACGGGCGGACGGGGGTGACGCCGGAGTTTCCGGGCGGGACGTACTACTACGTCACGACGGATGAGTATCCCAACCTGCCGCGGTCGCTGAAGGGATCGCCGGATGAGACGTTCAAGAAGAAGCCGCCGGGGCGGGGACGCGGAAGGCCGGGTGGAGATGGTCGGGGGAATCGCCCGCCCCCACCGCCGCGCGACAGGTAACGCAGAATTGAAGTGACTTGCAATGCCGCGGCGCGGCGCACGTTGGGACACAGAACCTGGGAGAACGTTCATGAAGAAGAATCGACTGGCGATGATCGGTGCGTACGCGGGACTGCCGATTGCGGTGGGCTCGCTGATCACGGCGGCGTTTGCGGACCTGCCGCCGGTGCCGGTCCCGGTAGAGAATCCGATCACCGAATCCAAGCGGGTGCTGGGGAAGATCCTCTTCTTTGACGAGCAACTATCGAGCACGAACACGGTGTCGTGCGCCACGTGCCATGTGATGAACCGGGCCGGATCGGACCCGCGCCGGGCGGTCAATGCCGGGCCCGACCAGGTCACCCCTTCGCCGGACGACATCTTCGCATCTCCGGGCGTCGTGGCCTCGGATGCGGCCTCGAACTATCTTCGCGATCCGATCTTCGGGGTGCTGCCGCAGGTGACCGGACGCGCGGCCAACTCGCCGATCAACGCGGCGTACGCAATCGACGCGTTCTGGGATGGGCGCGCCCGCAGCCAGTTTGTTGATCCACAGACGGGTCAGGTCGCGATCGCCAACGGCGGGGCGCTGGAGAGCCAGTCCGTCAATCCGCCCGCCAGCTCGGTCGAGATGGCGCACCAGGGGATCGACTGGACGCAGATCATCGCGAAGCTCAATCGCGTGAACCCGCTGGATTTGGCGACGAGCATCCCGCCGGATGTGGCGGCACAACTGACGACCAAGCCGAACTACGGGGAGCTCTTCCGGCGCGCGTTCGGCGACACGCAGATTACTTCGCGGCGCATCGCGTTTGCCATCGCCACGTACGAGCGGACGTTGCTCTCTAACCAGACGCCTTGGGATGCCTTTGTCGGCGGCAATCAGGGCGCACTGACTCCGGCGCAGGCGCGTGGCCTTGGGACTTTCAACGCTCGCTGCAATGTCTGCCATACTGCACCCGTGTTCTCGGGACAGACGTTCCGCAACATCGGTATCCGCCCGCCGGCCGAAGACCTGGGACGCCAGATCGTGACGGGGAACCCCGCTGATCGCGGGCGCTTCAAGGTGCCCTCGCTTCGCAACGTCGGACTCAAGAACACCTTCATGCACAACGGCCAGTTCACGCAGTTGCAGCAAGTCATCGATTTCTACTCACGGGCCAACGGCGCGCCCCCACCATTCCTGGACAACCTTGATCCGGCCTTCCCGCCTCCGGGCAGCATCCCGGGCCCGGCACGGGCGGATCTGGACGACTTTGTGCGTAACGCGCTGACGGACCCGCGGGTTGCGGCTCAGACGTTCCCCTTTGATCGGGTGACGCTGTTCACCGATCCGGCTCGGGCCGCGGATCGCTCGACGAACCTGAACGGCGGGGTCGCGGGCACGGGCGGGATCATCCCGCGGATCATTCTGCCCGAACCGGCGATGGTCGGGAACGTCGACTACCGCATCGGCCTGGATGGGGCGCTGGGTAACGCGACGGCGACGCTGGGGATTTCGACGGTCGCTCCGGTGAACGGGCAGATCACACCCACCGCGTTCATCGGCACGGCGACTGCCGCGGGATCGGGAGCGGGTCAGGGATTGGCGACCGTGCATTGGCCGTTGAACCCGGGCGTCGTGGTTGGCGGGCAGGTGCTCTTTATGCAGTGGTTTGTGGGTGACCCGGGCGCGGTGGGCGGGACGGCCAAGTCGCAGGTATTCCGCGTGCCGGTGTTCTGCGGCTCGTACGGATGCCCGGTGACCTGTTACCCCAACTGCGATAACTCGACGTCGGCCCCGGTGCTGACGGCCAACGACTTCCAGTGCTTCCTGGGCAAGTTCGCGATCGGGGATGCGACCGCCAACTGCGATGGATCGACGGTGGCGCCGACGTTGACGGCGAACGACTTCCAGTGCTACCTGAACGCGTTTGCGAAGGGCTGTCCGTGATGACGGTTCAACTTTGATCCGAGGCGGTGAACGCCAAGAGGGCCCTGGCTGTTTGCGGGGCCCTCTGCCTTTTTTGGGCTTCTAGGCGCGTGTGACAAGCGACCGGCCGCTGGGGCTGTGTGATGCGAGTTCACGGGCCTTGAGGCGCCAGGGCCCGGTACTTGTCCGCTTCTGCGGTTCGTTGTTGTCCGTCGTAGAGCATGACGAGGGTCTTAGCCGCCTCACCCAGGGCCATCCGAGTTTGGACGCCGTGGCTCTGAGCGCGTTCCAGGGCGTTAAGCAGGAAGGCTTCAGATTCGGCCGGCCTTTCCAGGTCCAGGAGCGCGCGGCCGAGGCCGACCTGGGCATCGAGGGTTTCAGGATGGTCGGGGCCCAGGCGGCGACGCTGGACTTCGAGGTTCTGCCGGAAAATAGGCTCGGCCTCGGCGGGGCGTTTGGCAAGGACCATGGTCCAGGCCATGCCGGACTTCCAGTACAGGGTGTAGGGGTGCTCGACTCCCATGACCATGTCTGCCATGGCGGTGAGGCGTTTGTAGAGTTCGATGGATTCGGCGAGCTTGCCCTGGTTTCGCAGGAGCCAGGCGCGGACGTTCTGGGTGTAAAGATAGTCGGGGTGGCGTTCACCTAAGGCGATCTTGCCGCGATCCATGGCGGTTTCGGTGAGTGTCTGGGCTTCATCCAGGCGGCGAAGATCGATCAGGGCCATGGAGAGGGTGGACATGGCCTTGATGGTGGCGGGGGAATCGGGACCGAAGGCGACGCGGTTGCCTTCGAGCAGGCCGCGGAAGAGGCGCTCGGCTTCGATCAACTCGTGGCGTCCGTAGAGGGCCCAGCCCAGCTCGGACATGGTGCGGAGGGTGGCGGGATCGTTCTTTCCGAGCTTGGTTTCCTGCAGGTCAAGCACGCGGCGGAGGATGGCAAGGGCCTCGGTGCCCTTACCGCGGCTGGTTTTGACGCCCGCAATCTGGCTCATCAGAGAGAGGGCCGCGGGGTCGGTGTCGCCGTGTGCTTTGACGCGCAGGTCAAGCGCGGATTGGAGGTGAGCTTCGGCGGATTCGTAGTTGCCCAGGCTGCGGTAGGTGGTGCCGATGATGGTGCGGATGTCGGACTCGACATCGCCTTTGCCGACGAGGCCTGAGGAAATCTTTCCGGAGGCGATGTCGAGGGCCTCTTCGACGGTGTACTTGTGGGATTGGGCGATGGCGGGGCTGGGGAGGATGAGCACGCCACGGAGGAACTCGCTGATGGCCTTGGCGTTATCGGCTTCGGTCTGGGCGTGGGCACGGGCGGCCTTGGCCTGGATCAGGCCCCAGGCGATGCCGACGACGGCGACAACGAGGGCAAGGCCGACGACGGTACCGGCGCCGACGAGTACGCGGTGACGGCGGGCGAACATGCGTGCCTGGTAGGCGACGCTGGGCGGGCGGGCAGTAATAGGCTCATCGCGGAGGTATCGGTGGATGTCGTCTGCGAGTTGGGAGGCGGAGCGGTAGCGGCGGTCGCGGTCTTTTTCGAGGGCTTTGAGAACGATGGTCTCGATGTCGCCGCGGAGGCCCTTATTGATCGTGCTGGGGCGGGTGGGCGCCTGGTCGCGGACGACGGTGGCGGCCTCGATAACGGAGGCGGACTCCATGCGATAGGGCGGGCGGTCGCAGAGGAGTTCGAACAGAACCACGCCGAGGGTGTAGACATCGCTGCGGGTGTCGATGTCGTGGGGATCGGCATCGGTCTGCTCGGGGGACATGTATTGGAGCGTGCCGATGAGCTGACCGACGTCGGTCTGGAGCGTGGTGACGGCCAGGTCCGAGTCGGTGGCGCGGGCGACACCGAAGTCGATGATTTTGGGCTGTCCGAGGGCATCAACGAGGATGTTTGCGGGTTTGAGGTCGCGGTGGATGATGCCCTTTTGGTGACCGTGATGCACGGCATCGCAGACGAGTGTGAACAGCTCCAGTCGTTGGCGTGTTGTGAGGCCTTTTTCTTTGGCGTGGTCGGTGAGCGTGTGCGCACCGGGGATGTACTCCAGGGCGAAGAAGGGGACGGGGCCGGAGCCGTCATCATGCGTGCCGGCTTCGAAGACCTGGGCGATGCCGGGATGGCGGAGGCGGGCCAAGAGCTGGGCTTCGTATTCGAACCGACGGAGTGCGGAGCGTGAAGCGATCCCACGCTTCATGACTTTGAGGGCGACGGTGCGGCGGGGTTGCTCCTGAACGGCTTCGTAGACGGCGCCCATGCCGCCGGAGCCGATGAGACGCTTGAGGTGATAGCGGCCGATGTGGGTGCCGGGGCCGATGAGCGTCGGGCCGGAGACCGGCAGCTCGGTCATGGGAGATGGGAGGCCGGAGTCGCCATCATGAGCTTCGCCGGCCTGGAGGTAGCTCTCGACTTCCTGGCGGAGTGCCGGGTTGTCACCGCAAGCGGTGTCGAGGAAGGCGACACGCTGCTCGGCCGGAAGGTCGAAGGCCTTGGCGAGGATGAGCTTGATTCTGGGCCAGGAGTCGGACGACACGATCAGGCTCCAGCGGATCCCGGGAGGGCTTCGGCGTGTTTCAAGAGAAAGGCCCGGGCGACCTTCCAATGGTTGTCAACGGTGCGAGGTGAAATACTCAGTGCGGCGGCAATCTGATCGACGGAGAGGCCGGCGAAAAACTTCAGGGATACGAGCTCGGCAAGTTCGGGGTCGTGGGCTGCGAGGTGTTTGAGGCCTTCGTCAAGAGCGAGCCAGCGGGCGGGGTCATCGTCGGTGGCCGCATCGATTTCGGCGGCGTCGTGGCGTTGAAGGCCGCCACCGGCTTTGGGGCCCGCGACGCGGCGGGCGCGCTCGATGAGAATGCGGCGCATGGCTTCGGCCGCGGCGGCGAAGTAGTGGCGGCGGCTTTGCCATTTTTCCTGTTCGTTGCCGCCGAGGCGGAGGTAGGCCTCGTGAACCAGTGCGGTGGCCTGAAGGGTGAGGTTCTTGGGTTCGTTGCGGAGTTTGGCGCCGGCGAGCTTGCGGAGTTCTTCGTAGACCAAAGGAAGAAGCTTGTCGGCGGCGGAGCGTCGGCCTTCCGAGGCTTCGTTCATGAGCAAAGTGAGGGTTTTGGACGGACGGTCCACCGAGGGCCCCAAAAGAATCGGAGGTGCTGATTGCGTCGGTACCCCCCCATTGTCGCATGGATTGGTGAAACCTCAAGGACAAACCCAATCTGTGGCCCCTGCGGGCCGCCAAACGAAGCAAAGGAGCCTCTCATGAACCGGACGATTTTGACGCTTTTGGCCTGCGGAACAGCCCTTTCCACCACCGCCCTGGCCG
Source organism: Phycisphaerales bacterium (assembly GCA_044222485.1). GTDB lineage: Bacteria > Planctomycetota > Phycisphaerae > Phycisphaerales > UBA1924 > JAHBXE01. The sequence goes on from JBGAND010000007.1 coordinate 13,547, forward strand.
GCCCGCTGAACCCGCCTGCCGGACCGGTGACGTCCAGCTATAAGACCCTTTCGGAGGTCGAGCCCCGGGCCGCCGTGAACGCGACCAACACGCCGGGGGACTTTGAGGCCCTGTTTGTGATCAGCAGCCCGGGTTCGTACTACCTGACCGGGAACATCACCGCGGCTTCGGGCAAGAAGGGGATCAAGATCACCGCCAACAACGTGACTCTGGACCTGAACGGGTTTGCGTTGCTGGGCGGCGGTGTGGGGGACGATGCGATTTACTCATCGTTCGCCGGCACGCAGAACCTGACCATTCGCAACGGGATCATCCGCGACTGGGTTAAGGAAGGCATTGACGGGTATTACTCCTCCAACTGCCGCATCGAGAACGTGCAGGTGGACGGTTCGACTAACGGGTACGGCATCATCACCGGCAAGGGATCGGTGATCACAGGGTGCGCCGTGCGGAATTCAGGTGCGGGCTTCGTGACAACCGAGGGTACCACGGTCCGCGACTGCGCGTCCACCGCCAACGGCGGCGCGGGATTCGCTCTGGGTTCGGGCAACACGGTCTCGGGCTGTACGGCCCAGGACACCCCAGTTGGCCCGGGCTTTCAGACCTCCCCCGGGTGCACGCTCTCCCATTGCTCCTCGATCTCAAACCACGGCACCACCGGCTACGGCTTTGATCTGGCCGGCGGCAACACTGTCATCGGCTGCACCGCCAACAACAATGATGTCGATGGGTTCCACGTGGCGACGGGATTCTCCAACGTTCTGATCAGCGGCTGCAACTCCCAGTTGAACAAGGGCAACGGCGTCAAGACCGAGAACGGGATCGGGTTCACGATCACCGGGAATAACTGCTCGCGAAACAACGTGAACGGGATCTGGGTCAGCGGCGGCAGCACGGTGACGAACAACACCTGCGAGAACAACGGGACGCTGGTGGGCGCTGCGACGTCGGGCATCTACGTGAGCTTCAGCTACAACCGCATCGACGGCAACCACGTGCTGGCCAGCACGTACGGCATCGCTGTGGCCGCGGGCATGACTAACAACCTGGTCGTCCGCAACACGGCGACTTTGTGCACGACGCACTACAGCTTCCCGGCGGGCGTGACCTACGGGGCGATCAACGCCCTGGCGACGGGCAGCTTTGCCGAGACCAACTCGATGGCGAACCTCCGATTCTGATTGCGTACACGGCCGCGGCGGGGCGAAAGCTCCGCCGGGCCATTGATTCTCCGGGCACTTTCAAGGAGCTTTCCTGTGAAGACGACACTCAAGATTGCGATTCCCGCACTCGTCCTGGCTCAGGGCGCGGCGTTCGGACAGAACTCGATCGACAGCGGCCACAAGTATTGCTGGAGCGAGAACGCCGGGTGGATGAACTGGCGGGATGCCAACGGCGGGACCTCGGGCGTGCGGGACAACGGCACGTTTCTGTCGGGCTGGGTGTGGTGCGAGAACATCGGCTGGGTGAGCCTGGGTGATGGGACGCCGGGGGCGGGCCCGTACTACGCCAACGCGGCGGGGTCGGACTGCGGTGTGAACATCTCCGGCACAGGCGGCTTGACCGGGTATGCATGGTCGGAGAACACGGGATGGATCAACTTCGGCGGTGGCGCGCTGGCGACGCCGACCAAGCCGGCTCGGATCGATTCGACCACCAATCGTCTGCGCGGGTTTGCGTGGGGAGAAAACATCGGCTGGATCAACTTGGACGATGCGAGCTCGTACGTCGGGGTGGTGTGCTATGCCAACTGCGACCAGAGCACTTCGCCGCCAATCCTGAATGCCAACGACTTTCAGTGCTTCCTGAACAAGTTCGCGGCCAATGACCCCAGCGCGAACTGCGACCGGAGCAGTGCTGCACCGTTGCTGAACGCCAATGACTTTCAGTGCTTCTTGAATAAGTTTGGTGCGGGGTGCACTTGAAGGCAACGTGCTGAGTCCCGAGTGCTAAGTGGCAACTGGTGGATCAGGGCTCGTCGGGTGCGGGCATTGGTTTACCGGTCGGATTGAGCTTGGATTGCAGCGTGCCCATGATGAGGCGGGACATGGCCTGGTCGCCAAAGAAGCCCACGCGGATATTGACCTTGGTGACGACGGGGGACTTCTTTTCAAGCGTGATTTCGATTCGGCGGCGCTGGGTCTCGGTGGCGTAGAGGTATCCGTTGAAGTCGCCGAGCTTTTGCTGGCCCATGTTAAACTGAAGTTCCCGGAGCGCTGAATCGGCGGCGTCGTAGACGGTGGTGAGGGGCTTGGGGATAGCGGCGACCATTTCGCCGTTGACGAATGCGGAGGAGCCGGCCTGAAGAACGCTGGTGCCGGCGGTGACGACAATGATGGGGTCGGCGCAGGAAGCCAGCACCAAGACGGAGGCGCAGGCGAAGGCCTGAAGGATGAACCGCCGGATCCGCTGCCCTGCGTTGATCAATTCGTGGCTCTCATGCGTGGGAGACTCTAGCCCGCGGTGGCTGGTGAAAGACCGGCGGACACGGCGCGAACCTGGACCTGCACCGCGCCTTTCTCCGCATCCAATGGCTTTTGCCCCACGATGATCAGGCTGAGTCCGGGGCCGATGCCGATCATGTCCAGCAGCTTAGCCAAGGGGAGCAGGAACTCGTAGACGCGCATCTGGAATGGGGAGAGTTCCTTCTTCTTGAACTGGCCGCTGACCCACCAACCCAAGACTCCCAGACGATTGAACTGGCGGCAGCTCTCGACGTGGAAGCCCGCATCACGAAACTTGGTCGTGAGCTCGTCGGTGGTGTAGCGGCGGAAGTGGCCGAGCGTTTTATCGCAGGCGGTGTAGAGGCGTGGATGGGCGGGTACCAGGACGATGGCGCGGCCGCCGGGGATGAGGGCCTCGAAGAACTCGTGCAGAACGTCGGTATCGCGCTCGATGTGCTCGATGACGTTCAGCGAGATGATCGTGTCGGGCATTTCGGGGCGGATGGCCTTGCCCGCGCCGGCGGAGGAGAGATCCATTTCACGGGCGGAAATGTTCTCCATGTGCCCGAAGCGGCGGCTGATGACTTCGACGTAGAACGGGTCGTAGTCCACGCAGACGAGGCGTTCACGATCGAGAAGGAGTTCGGTGAAGTTGCCGATCCCGCAGCCGGCCTCCCAGACGCGCTGGCCGACGTACTTCTTGAACTGGGAGAGCATCCAGCGGTTGAAGCCCTTGGCCCGGCGGACCGACTGGAGGATGTAGTAGCCGTCGTGGGTGGTAAAGCGGGTGTCGAGGAAGCGGTACTTGATGAGGCACCAGCCGGCGGAGATGGCATCCTTCCAGCCGATCTTCTTACCTTCGGCCTGGGTGCGACCGTGATAGCTGATGGGGACCTCGTAGATCCGGAGGTTCCACTGGGCCAGGCGCGTGGTGAGTTCGGGCTCGATGCCGAATCGGTCGGACTTCAAGGGGATCTGCTTCAGGATGTCGGAACGGACCGCCTTGTAGCAGGTCTCCATGTCGGTGATGTTGATGTCGTTGAGAATGTTGGTCGCCAAGGTGAGCATTTTGTTGGCGACAGAGTGCCAGTAGAGCAGGACCTTGCGCTGCGAGCCGGCGGCAAAGCGCGAGCCGAAGACGGCGTCGGCCTTGCCTTCCAGGATGGGGGCAAGGACCTTGGGCAGTTCGGCCGGGTCGTATTCGAGGTCGGCATCTTGAACCACGGCGATGTCGCCGGTCATGCTGGCGATGGCGGTGCGGATGGCCGCGCCTTTGCCGCGGTTGACTTGGTGGCGGATGACCTTGATGCGACTGTCCTGCGCGGCCAGTTCGCGGAGGATTTCGGGGGACTGGTCCTTGGAGCAGTCATCGACGATGACCAGCTCCATTTGGAGAGCGACGGGGCTGGCGAGGACGGCCGTAACGATGCGGCGGAGAGTCCGGGCCTCGTTGTAGACGGGCATGAGGACGGAGAGGAGCTTGGGGTTGTAGTGTGCTTTGGTCATACGGATTCAAAGGGTCGCAGGCGGGCGTTATGGTAACAGCATTCAGGGTTGAAAACTGCCGCAAAATGTGACTAATCCAGGCCGGTTCCGGATGCCCCGCCTCACCAGCCGTCCCACCCAAAGAACGGGGGAAGAGGCAGGAGCTTTCGGGCTTGATCTTCGGTGGCGACCGGCGCATAAATCCGGAAGGGTGCCGAGCCCCAGACCCAAATCATCATCGCGCTGGTCCCGGTTTGCGTGTGCGTGACGGGGAAGTGCTGGCGGCGGACCACGGCACAATCGGCCGGTTCGCGCGGGGCCACGGGCATGTCAAGCGTGTTGACGAAGGGCACGAGTTTGGGGGCGGGGGTTATGTGATCGAGCAGGACGCGCTGGACCAGGTACTCGCACTTGTTGAACTCGATGCCAAGGGCGATCGTGCGGGGCTTGAGTTTGGCGACTTCATCGGCGAGTTCGTGCAGGGGCTCACGCATTTCGGGCCACGCTCTGAACATGATCTGCTCTCGTGAGCGATGCAGGATGCTCCAATCGCCGACCAGCGGTTTGGACTGGTTGTAGACGATGGCGAACACGACGAGAGTGAAGGCCGCGAGGGATGAGACCAGGGGGATGATGGATGCGCGGGGGAGCCAGACGGCGAGGATGACCGAGGCGACGGACACCAGCGGGATTTGAAGGCGAACGTGCCAGGGCTGCCACTTCAGGAGGATCGCGAAGAGGAGCATCTGAGCGAAGGGAATCAGGAACGCGGGCCACGCGGCGCGGCGGCGGAGTTTGCCGGGGCGGAATCCAAGGACCATGGCGATGCCCAGGAGCAGGTGCACCTGCGCGGCGTTGTTGCCGTCGCTCATCCAGTCGGACTGGATCTCAAAGGGCATCTTCTTGGGAAAGGTAGTTCGGGGGTCGGACTCGCCGATGCCCAGCCGTTTGTGGAGCCAGACGATTCGTTCCTTTTCCCACGCGTTGATCTCTGGGTACGGCACGCAGGTATAGAGCGTGACATTCCGGATCAGATTGGAAGCTATGGCTTTAGGCGTGTACGTCTCGTTTCCCAGAGCAAAGCCACCCTTGGAGACTGGGAGCGCAAGGGGCGCCCCCAAAGCTCGTGTGTTCCTCATCCAGTGGGGCGCGTTGATCGCAATGGCCAGGATGATCATGACCACGCCCAACGGGATTGCCTTCTTCCAGTGGGCGCGGAGCGCGCCCGCAGCGATCATGATGCACACGGGAAGCGCCAGCGGAAAGCTCGAGCCCTTGGTGAGCAGAGCCAGGCCCAGGGCGGTGCCGACGAATATGGCGTTGCCGATGCTGCATCTTCGGGCCATCCAGATGCGGACGGCGGCCCAGAAGAGGGCCATGATCCAGAGCGATTCGACGAGGTCGTTCTTGGCGTTTTCGGCTTGCGTGGCCGCGGCGGGGTTGAAGGCGACCAGCAGGGCGGCGAACACCTGGGCGCGGTAGCCGGCACCCATGTCGCGAGCGATGGCGGACGCGGTGAGGGCGCTCAGGAAGTAGCCGAACCACTGGGCCATGTTGGCCTGGTGGTCGGTGCCCGAAAGCAACATCAACTGTGCGGTGATGTACTCGGCGAGCGGGGGCATCTCGATTTGCCGCAGGTCAAAGCTGGGGAACTGGGCGATGCTCTGGTTGTGGATCCAGAATATTTGGCGAGGGAGGTGGTAGCTGAGGGAGTCGTAGGTTGTGGGTGGGGTGAGGAGGGCGAGGATGCCGGTGAGAAGAAGGACGATTGTGACGAGTCCGAACAGGAGCAAGTCCAGCGTCGTTTTGGGCCGAGGGATTTTGAACGAGCCGGCTGGCGGTCTGTGTCTGAATACCCGCAGGGCCAGCCCGATTGTCGGAACCGTCCACCAGATGAGGATGGGGATGCGGGCGAACTGGTGAAGTGCGCTGGAGCCTTCTGCGCCAGCCCAAGCCCAGAGGGCTGTGGAAACGGCGCCGAGAAGAAGGCCGTCTCGGATGTCCCAACGCTCGGAACGGTGCCTCATCGCTACGCAGGCCACCAGCAAGAGGAACAAGAGTGGCAGCAGGCTGAGCAAGCGACGTCTCCGGTTCCGCTCGGCAGGTGCTTGCGGAACCAACTTTGGAGGCTATCGGGCGGGGTTAGCGATGTCAAAGTTCGCGGGCGCTGATCACCATCCATCCCAACCGAAATCGGAAGGCAAAGGCAAGAGCTTGCGAGCCTCATCTTCCTTTTTGACCGGCACGTATACCCGGAAGGGCGCGGTTCCCCAGACTACACGTTTCGTGGAGTCCGCTCCTAGCGCGCAGCGCCGCTCACGGGGGCAGGTTTTGCCCGATACAGGACCTCGGGCCCGTTGGGTAATGTCAGGGGCTCCCATTCAAACTCGGGAGGCTTAAGGCGGGGCGGGCAGCACACATGCAAACGTCCGAGGCGGGCCCATTCCTGGACTTGCTCTGTCGGCACGACGCTGGATATTGAGGCGTAGGTCTTGGGCCCAGAGTCGTACTGAACGAAGTCTGGGAATCGCTTGGCCAGGTCCGCGCGAAATCGGAAGGCGGCCCAGTAGTCGGCGAAGCACAGACCGTAGCTAACGGATGAGGTGCCGTACATCGAGACGACGATGGCGCCTTCTTTCATCGCGGCCTGGGCGGCTTTGTTGACCTCCAGACGGGCGGCTGTGTCGGCTTGCAGTCGGGTCAGGTCTCTAGATGTATTCCGCCCGATGTACGCCGCAGCGCATGAGACCGCCAGAGCCATGACGAGACCTGCCGTCCATGCAGGAAGCCGCGGCAGAATGGTTCGCAGAACCACAGATATGAGGCAGACCGTCAGACCGGAGAGAGCGATCGCGGGGAGGAGGTAGCGAGGGCCTGGGTGCTTGGCGACAAGTATGTACTGGGCTGCTTGAGCCGCGACGACGGCGGCCAGCGCGATGATCCGATTGCGGACTGCCCGGTCGCGCCCGGCTCGTGTAAGCAGGGCGACCAGAACGAACACACCGCCGACGACCGCAACGATCACGGTCACCGGTTCGGCCAAGCACATGTTGCGCAGGTTCTGGAAGTAGGTGTCGGGGTTGATGATGGTGTGGCCGGTGGAGGTGCCGTAGTTTCCATCTGCCTTGAGCAAGGACCAGAACCACTCCAGCATTTTTCCGGTGCCCTTCCGCATGGGGGCCAGGCAGAGGGCCAATGACACAACGGCGGTGAAGAGGCCCGCGATGCGGAGCTTCCAGCCGTGGCGGCCACGCTCGCAGGCAAGGGCCGCGGGGAGGAGCGCGATGGGTGCGAACGTGAGCTTGGTAGCCACTCCCACTGCCATCAACAGGCCTGAGACGATGCCGTAGCGAGTCCAGATGGAGCCGGGTCTTGACAGGGCTCGCATGGTCGCCGCGGCCAGCAGGAGGGACACACTGATCAGCAGCGGCTCTGGCGAGACGCGATGAAGCGAATGAAGGGTGACCATAGAGCAGAGGGTTACGGCTTGAGCCGCGACCGCGCTGAGCGTGCTCCCGGACAGGCGACACGCCCACCAGCCAAACGTGAATAACGCGAAGAAGTGGATGCCCCGCAGGATGACGCTGATGGCAGAGAGTGCCCCCTCGGGATTGTCCAGAGCTTCATCGCGCAGTGAGGTGGAGCTTCCTGCGGCCGCGTGTCGCGCCAAGAGCACTCCGGCGCCGATGCTTTGCACCGTGGTTCCGGGGTGGTAGGCGTAGGGCGGGCCATCGCCTTCGGCGATGATCAACGAGTTGAAGAGATAGACGTAGTCGGGATCGTAGATTTCGCGCATCCATCGCGGGCCTGAAGCCCTCTCCACGGCGGATGCGGAGAGGATCGCGAGGATCGGGAGGATGCACAGCACCGCGACTCTCAGGATGAGCCGGGATCGCTTCATGGTGGGCGATTGCGGCGTGTCAGCCTCTCTCGTCATCGCGTCTGGGCTCACGATGCGACCCGTTCGAGCGTGATGTGGGCGAACATTGCCAACTGATTCTTAAGCGGCGACGTGAGAGCCTCGGTGGCTTTGATAATCCCGTGGGCCGCGCCGGGAAGGAATGAACGCATCGAAACGCCACCGGAGAGGAGATATCGGAATGGGGTGTGCGGGCGCGCCGTGACGATCCGCCACTGTGGGAACTCGACCTCGAACTTCTCACGGTCGCGCGCGAACATCATCCACGGCATAGCGCCGTTAGCCCCGGAGAGCGGGCCTGTGGCCGGGAACTCCCACGCCGCGGCGGCGGGCTGGAACGGTTCGTGGTGAAGTCGCGTGTAGATGAGCCGCGACCAGGGGGTGACCCACGGCTCAATCATGGACACCACACCGCCGGGGCGGACGCAGCGAGCGGCCTGGCTGAAGAACTTCCGCGGCTGGGGAATGTGATGCAGCACATCGGTCATCACGATGGCGCGAAGCGAGGCATCGGCGAACGGAAGGTTGTGGGCATCGACCACCATCTTCACGCCGGGGCAGGGGAAGACTTCGGAGGTGATCAGGTTCGGGATGAACTCGTCGAGAAAGCCTGCACCCGAGCCCAGTTCGAGAACATCGCCCGGACCGGCGGGAACGGCCGCGGCGATCTGGCGGTACCAATCTTCGTAGATCTTCCGCAGGAACGCTTTTTCGCGGACGATTTGGCGGCGGGCGGCGGTGGTGCCGGGGTCGTCGATAGACAGACCGCGGGTGAGCGGGTGGGCCAGCCATGAGCGAAAGTTGGCGGCGAGTCCGGGCATAAGCGGTTCAGACGAACTTCAGGCGGCGGGCTCCGAACGCGACCATGCGCAGGAGCAGCCAGCCGTGACGCCAGCGATGGATATTGGTATCGCCGTACGTCCGCTCGCGATAGCGGACGGGGAGGTCCACGATTTTCAGGTTGAGCTTGGCCGCGCCGAAGATCAGATCGAAGTCACCGAAGGGATCAAAGTCGCCGAAGTAGGCGCGGTTCGCGGCGACGCGTTGATAGTCCTCACGCCAGAGGGCCTTGGTGCCGCAAAGAGTGTCCTTAATCCGCTGGCCCAGGAGCCAGGAGAAGGCGAAGCTGAAGAACTTGTTGCCCAGGAGGTTCAGGAACCGCATGGCTTTTTCTTCCATGGGGTAGACAAGGCGAACACCGTTGACGAACTCGCCGGTTCCAAGCCGAAGCGCGTCGTAAACCCGCGGCAGGTCTTCGGGCGGAACGGTGAGATCGGCATCCAGGATCATCAAGATGTCGCCGCGGGCCGCATCGAACCCCGCTCGCACGGCGTTGCCCTTGCCCTTGCCGGTCTGTTTCAAGAGCGCCCACGGGAGCCGCGTGAACCCGGCGAGTTCTCTCTCAAGCACGGCGTAAGTGTCGTCGGTGGAGTTGCCCTCGACAAAGATGACCTCGGTCCTCGGGCCCATCTGCGGGATGCGGGCGAGAATTGCCGGCACGTTGCCTGATTCGTTGCGGGCCGGAACGACGACGGTCACTGTTGGATGTGTCTGAGGGCGGTCGTTGTCGGTGCGTGGCTTGGGGCGGGCGATGACGAAGTTCGTCATCGCAAAGAGCCGCATGGGCCAGAGTTTGACCGCCAAGCGGTTCAGCAGCGGGCCGAGCACCGGAATCTTCACCGGGCAAAGAACCTCGGGCGTCGAGCGGATGGTCTCGAAGCCCGCAAGGTTGAGGAGGTTCTGGATGTCCTCGACCGTCAGCCAGTTCTGACGCAGCAGGGGTTTGGCGAGGCCCAGACGGCGCACCATCGAGAGTGGCCACTCCCACACGCGGCTATAGGCGTTGATGATGATGCGGGTTTTGGGTGTGCATACGCCGCGGACGCATTCCAAAACGCGCTGCACATCCCAGAGCTCGTTCACCAGATCCGAGAGGATGACCACATCGAACGGTCCTTCGACCGGTAGTGCGTGCGCATCGGCTTGGATGAATCGGAGGGCTGCGTTGCCGGAGTGCCGCTTGGCGGCCTCTTGAATCATGGCCGCGGACAGGTCTACACCGACGCCGACAGCGGGCCTAAGAGATGCGAGCAGGGTTCCGTGTCCGCAACCGATCTCCAGCACCCGTGAGCCCGGGGGCACGAGCAACTGATACAGGTCACGGATCCGGGCGTGGTAACCGGCCGAGGCGCTGGTGAGTTCATCGTAACCGCGGGCGATGCGATCCCAGTGGACGGCGCGCTCATCGCGGAAGCGTTCGTAGCCGGGGTCGGGCGGACTGACCACCGGCAGGGCAATGTCTGAAGTGGTAGCCATCCGCCATCCAATGCACCCGCCCGAACGCACGCGATCCGAAAGCGGTACATCGCAAGTATAGCGAACAAGTGTGTGCCGGCGGCGACGTATGAGAACCGCAAAGAGCCCAGTTCAGAGCTGATTTGGAGCGGAGACAATTCGCTCGGCGGTTCGGGTCAGGCGTTGGCTTCGGTGACGCGCAGAATCTCGTGGACGGTGGTGAGGCCGGCCTTGACCTTGCGCATCCCGTCGCCGCGGAGAGTGACCATGCCGCGCTCGACGCAGGTGCGTCGGAACTCGGACACGTTGGGATTGCGGGCGATAGTGTCGCGGAGCAGATCGTCAACCACGAGCAGTTCGTAGATACCGACGCGCCCGGAGAAGCCGGTCTGACGGCACTTGTCGCAGCCCTTGCTGACCCAAGTAAGCTCCGGATCAAGGCCCTGCATTTCGAGGAATGAAGCCATCTCTTCGCCGGGCTTTTCCTGGGCCTTGCACTGCAGGCAGAGACGGCGGACCAGTCGCTGGGCCAGCACACCGTTCACCGCGGCGCCAACCAGGAAGGGCTCAAGCCCGATGTTGACCAGCCGCGTGAGCGATGACGGGGCATCGTTGGTGTGCAATGTGGAGAGCACCAAGTGGCCGGTAAGCGCGGCCTGCACCGCAATCTGCGCCGTCTCCATATCGCGAATTTCGCCCAGCATGATCACGTCGGGATCCTGGCGGAGCAGGGCTCGCAGGGCCGTCGCGAAGTTCATGTTGATCTTCTCGTGTACCTGCGTCTGCGTGATGCCATCCAGGTGATACTCGATGGGGTCTTCGACGGTCGAGATGTTCATCGAGTTCTTGTCAAGCTGGCGGATGCTGGAATAGAGCGTTGTCGTCTTTCCCGACCCGGTCGGTCCGGTGACCAGCACGATGCCATGGGGCGCATCGATGATCTTCCTCCAGACCTCCAGCGTGTCGTCGTGAAAGCCAAGCTCCTCGAGCTGCACGTTGATGGACTTGGTATCCAGGATTCGCAGCACGACCTTTTCGCCACCGTTGGTTGGCAGCGTGGACATACGAAGATCGAGCTTGCGGCCCTGAACGGTGCATCGGACGCGGCCGTCCTGAGGGATGCGGCGCTCGGCGATGTCCAGGTTCGCCATGATCTTCAGGCGGCTGGTAATGGCCGAGGCCATGCCCGCGGGGGGGTTCATCATCTCAAAGAGCTCACCGTCGATACGAAAGCGAACCTTGAGCTTCTTCTCCGAGGGCTCGATGTGGATATCGCTGGCGCCCTCGCGTTGGGCGGTCTGGATGATGTAGTTCACGGTACGGATGACCGGCGACTCGGAGGCTTCTTTCTCAAGGTCCGTCGTCTGGTCGATCTGCTTTTCAACCTGAACGTCGGACTCTTCAACCGTGCTGAGAATCTCTGCCAGATCTTCCGACTTGTCCTGGCCGGTCGCGACCATGTCCAGGGCACTGCGTATGTCCCCGTGCGTGATGATCACCAGCTTCACGCTGGTGGCGTTGAGGCGCGTGCGGATCTCATCGAGCTGAAAGATGTCATCTACGCGAGTGGCGCCAACGATGATCCGGTTGCCCTCGGTGCGCAGGGGAAGCACGAACTTGGCCTTGCAATAGTCGATCCCGAGTCGCTGCATGAGCTTGCCGTCGAAGCCGCCATCCAGCCCCTTATCGAGGTTGACCCGCTCGAAGGGGACACCGGCCAGTTCGGCCACCACGGGCAATACCTTGACCTCCTCCACTCCCTGCTCGATCAACACTTCGGTCAGCGACTTGCCCGGTGTCTGCCGGATGACGCTCTGCGCCATCGTCAACTGCGCGGCCGTAATGATGCCTCGAGAAACCAGCAGGTCACCGATCTGGGCGGAGGTCTGCTGCTCGGATTCCTCGGGGATGTAGATGTCATTCAGGGCCGGACCGACCGACGACTGGGGCACCGGCCTGGGCGCCTTCTTGACCGACGGGTCCGCGACCTTCCTTTCATCCTCCCCGAACTTCCGCTGGTTAGCCGGCATCGGCGGGAGCGGGCTGAACGAATCCTCAGCGCTGTCAATGCGGTGGCGCTTGGCGTCCGCCTTCTCATCCTTCGCACGCTTGTTGGCGTCGGCCTTGTTAGGCACGCCCAGGTCGCTCAGGATGTCGTCGATGTTGTACTTGGCCAACGGTCCATCTCCTCCGGCTTATCTTCGCGGCGTCCGTTCACTTCCGGGGAAGCGGGCCCCGGCCCTTGCCGGTGGTGTTCTCGCTCATGTTGACGACAAACAGCTTGCCGTCTGCTTCAAACTCTACCGCCCGATCATGAATCGCCTTGACCTTGAGCACTTCGGAAACGCTGTCGCCCTCGCGGACGATCCGGCCGTTGATCCGGGCCAGCGGAGTGGGCCCTTGCATGATCGATCCAACATCAAGCCCCGCGATGGCCGTGCGAATGGCCTGCTCGCGCTCCGCATCGTGCTGCCGCTTCAAGGCCTCGCTGAGCGCCGCCTGGTCGATGGGCGCCCCGGTCGTCGTGGCCGGGCCCGCGGAGTCCAGCTGGAACGGGTTCTTGGGGATCTTCTCGAGCGGCACCTGCGGGTTTTCCTGGGAGCGCGCGAGCTCACCCAGGATCCGCTGCTGCTGGGCATCGTTGACGGGGCGGCCCTTCTCGATGTCGTACTCAACCTTGATGTTCTTAAAGACCATCCCCGAGCCCATGCCCTGCTTGCGCATGGTGTAAAGGGAAGCCCCGCTGGCGGCGAGCACCAGGGCGATCACCAGCGTCTGCGAGTGCACCTTGAACTTGGACTTGACCGTCGAAGGGTTGACGCCGCCCAGGTCCGGCATGACGGACTGCTCGCCGCCGCCCTGCAATGTCGTCAGGATGCTCCGCTCCGAGCCCGACTCTTCGGGCGGCGGGGTCACGGGGTTGTTGCTGCTCATGGGGTGTGGCTTTCCTGTTGGAAGTAGATACTCAGGGTGAACTCCGCCTTCATGTACCCATCTACATCTGTCGCCCTGGTGATCTTCATATCCGGCACCCGCGTGATGCGCGGCAGCTGCTCCAGCTTCACGAGGAACTCGTAGAAGCCGTTGAAGTTGCCCGTGATCTTCATTTTGAGCGGCTGCTCCATGTAGCTGGCCGCGGCCACCGGCTTGTCGGACTCGATGTTCGGCGGCTCAAGCCCCGACTCGACGGCCAGGTCCGACACCTGACGGATAACCGCATCCACTTCCTTGTTGGAAGGCAGACGTGCCTCGATTGAATGGATGTTTTCCTGAATCTTCTCATTCTCTTTCTGCAGGTCCTGGTTGCGCGATGTGGTCTCGCGCAACTTGTCCAGCAGCTGGTGCTTGTGCTCGATTTCCCGCTTGGCCTGGCTGATGAAGGCGTTCTGCGGCCTGAACACCAGCCACCACGACAGCAGCGGCAGGGCCAGGAGCAGGGCGAGCAGGAATGTCTCTCGGATTCCAATACGCATGGGTTATTCCTCCCCGTCCTTGTGGACCCGGACCTGATTCTGCTTCTCGGGCGAGATCGTGCCCGGCTTGGCCGGGTCGGTCCCCGGGGCGCCGCGCGTGTGCAGTTCCTTCACGGGCGTGATGCCGCGGGCGTCGGCATCCTTGCGGATCGTCGCCTCGATCTCGAACTTGCGCAGATCGAGTTTTTCGATCGTGATTTCCTTGATGTACTTGAGGTCGGCGTTGTCCAGCAGCGGGCATTCTTTGAGCAGCTGGATGTAGTCCGCGATGTTGTTGTTCACGCGGGCGACGCCGACCATGCGGAGCGTGTACTCAAATCGCGGCGGCACGACCTTCTCGGGTGCCGGGGGTTCCTTGGGCTCGCCCTTGCCGGCCACCGGCTTGGCGGTGGAGAGAGTCTTGATCTGAGGCCCCGACTTGGCATCCTTGGGGGCCGCGACCGGGTCCTTGATCCGCTTGGAAACAAGAGACAGCTCCAGAAGCGTGATGTCATCGGGCATGCGGGTGATCAACTCGGCCATGAGGATCGAACGCGGAACGCGCTCGATCAGGGCCGTGGTGATCTCGGCCTTGAGCATCATTTCTTCCTTCTGCTTCTCGAGCACCTTGAGTTGCTCGATCTTGGCCGCTTCCAGCGTGTACTGGCCGGTGATCTGCTCCTGGCTCTTCTTGACCTGCAGCCACTGCCGGTTGGTCACGAAGAACGCGCCGGTCACACCGAACATGACCACACCAAACAGGGCCAGGCAGATGAGGTTGGCCCGCATCTCGGCCTTGCGGGCCACGTAGTCTCCCGGAAGGAAACTAGAGCCCTGCTGGTCGGCTTTCACAAAGGGTTTCCACATCGCTCGCTACTCCCACGCTGGCTGACCGCGGTTTGCTCTTCTGAGTTACAGGTCCGTCGGAGACATGCACAACCCCAGCACCATCGCCCACCCGGGCTGCTGCTGATGGAAGTCCACGCCCGGTGTTTCTTCTTTACCCGTCCGGCCCACCGAGGCCATGGGGTCCGCCACCTGCGCGGGCAGACGCAGCGTCCGCGCGATGTGCTGGGCCAATCCCAGGTGGCGCGACTCGCCACCCATGAAAATCGCTCGCGTCACCCGGCGATCCGGGAAGACGGACTCGTGATACCGCAGGCAGCCGGCGATCTCATCCGTCAGGCTCTCGACCACCTCTGTCAGGTCCACCTTGGGCCCAACAAACTCCACCTTGGGCTGCCGCGTCAGGTCCGGCGTCAGTCCCGGGGCCGGCTGGCCCGTGCGACGGTCTTCCATAACGGCGGTATCCGCGGCGCCATTGCCGTTCATCGGGGAGCCCGCCTTGGCCATCGCGGCCGCGAGCATCGCCATTCCGGATGCCGCGGGCTTGGCTTCAGCCGTCGCGGCAGCCGCGGGCCTGGGGGCAATCTCCGCGAGCTTGAGCCGCTCGGCGCGCGCATCCTTGAGCTCAACCTTGAGCTGCCGCGCCGCCGTCGAATCCAGATCGCGCCCGCCGATGGGCAGGTTCTTGGTGAACACCAGGTCGCGCCCGTGCGCGATCATCAGGTTGGTCGTGCCCGCACCCATGTCCAGGTACAGGCTCGTCAGGTTCTTGTCTTCCTCGCGCCGGGTGATCGAGTCAAACGCGCGGATCGCCGCGATGCACTCCATGTGCATCCCCACCGGCTCCAGCTTCGCCGACTTCAGGGCATCCATCAGGCGACCCACCAGATCGCGGGCCGCGGCCATGCAAATGACCTCGGTCTTGTTGGTGCGACCCACCTGCCCCACTTCGATGTGCCGAAGCACCAGGCCGTTGGGATCGCAGTTGAGCTGCTGGGCCAGCGCGGCCTTCACCAGCGAGGTCGTTGACACCCCGGGCTCCAGCGCCAGCTGAAGGTGGCGGATGAAGGACTGGGAAGACGGGATCGCGCACACGGCCCGCTTGGTCTTGATCCCGCAGGACTTGATGAGCTTGGGAAGGGCCTCGATCTGGAACGTAAGTCGCTTGGCGTGGTCGTGGAGGAGGTCTTCGGGAGTCGGAAGCGCGGCCGCGGCCACGAGGCTGGGGGTCTCCGTGCCCTGGATCTGGAGGACTTTGAGGGATGCGCAGCCGAAGTCGACGGCGATGGGCACACCCAACTGGCTCATGAGCCGGTTGGCGCCGCCAAGAACGCGTTTTTGCCAGTCGCCAAAGGCCATGGGAACCTCGCCTCCGATCCGAAACGGCCGGCCCAATGCGCGCACAGACGCGGAATGGGCGGCTCGCCAACGGATTGGATCGACGCGGGGTTGGCTGGTGTTGAGGGTCCGGCGCGGGGTTACGAACTTCAAAGCTGCTCAAGAGCGCGCAGCCGGATCAGTCCGCGCCTCTTCCCCAGATAACCAAGTCGTTATGACCCGGGCCTCAGGGGGAACCCGACTCCGCAAGCAGACCGATAATCCGGCTCAGGACCGAGAGCGACCCTTTGAGGTCCCAGACTTGTGACTTCCTGTCGCCGGTGGTGTTGCTGATCACCCGGACTTCGGCAAAGGGGATCCCCGCGCGTTGCGCCGCCAGACCCACCGCCGCGCCCTCCATGCACTCGGCTATCGCACCCGTCCGGTCCTGCACCAATCTGGCAAGGTCGTCGGTGCCCGAACACGTCGAAACCGTGGCGATCGGGGCCTGGCGCGGGTTCAGCGAGCCGAGCGCGATCGCCAGCATTGAGGCGACTTCCAAGCTGGCGGGAACTGCTGCCCCCTCAAAATCGCCGATCGGAAAGCCCATCTTGTGGCACGGCACGAACCCGTCGGGTGTTTGGACCCCCTCATCTGAGAACGAAGACTCGGTGGCAATAACCACATCGCGCAGATTCAAACCGCTTCCGGGGAGGCTGCCGGCAATCCCAAGGTTCAGGATAGACTTGTGCCGTTCGGGGTCGGCCGCCTTGGCTACCGCGAACGCCGCGTTGGACTTGCCGATCCCCGTGCAAACCACGTCAAACTGGGGACTGACTTCAACCGCTGAGCGAAACAGCACCCACGACAGCGGCTTTCGGCCGACGGCCAAGAGCACGGCTTCCAGCTCGATCTCGGCCGCAACCACCAACAGGCACCGTCCTAGGGGGGCAAAATCGGTCATTCGGGGATGTTAACACCCGGGCGGCACCCAGAGTCCTTCCGAAGCGCCCGAACCGATGAAACTTGGATTCCGTACCCCGGTAGAACCGACGGTGACAGAGGATTGGCCGGCGCGCATCTACGCTAAGGTCTGTTCGGTATCAATCAGGAAGACTTCCCTTCCTTCTCCCCCGAGGCATCCAGTAGGAGACGCCATGGATCGCGTTGCGAAAGTCGCTCTATCGAGGCGTGGCGCCGTTCTGATCAAACTCCTGGTGGCTGGTACGGTCATGGCTGGAGGGAGCGCGGCGTACTTTGGCACGGGCCCGGGGAAGGACGGCTCCAAGGCCCAAGCCGCCAAGGACGGCAAGGGCGCCCAGACCAGCGACATCGCGGTCGTCCAGAAAATGAGCTTCGACATCTCGACGACGTCCACCGGGGAACTCAAGGCCAAGCAGCAGAAGGAAATCCGCAGCGAACTGGAGATGGAGTCCACGATTCTGGAGATCATCCCCGAGGGCACGGTCGCCAAAAAAGGTGACCAGCTCATCAAGCTCAACGGTGACCCGATCCAGACTCAGATTGATGAAGAAACGCTCCGGGTCGAATCGGCGAAGGCCGACCTGGTCGCCGCTGAGAACAGCTACGAAATTCAGAAGAGCGAGAACGAATCAAAGACTCGCCAGGCGCAGTTGAAACTCGATCTCGCGCAGCTCGCGCTCAACCAGTGGGAGCTGGGCGAGAAGGTGCAGAAGATCGCCGACATCAAGCTCGCCCTGGATGAATCCGGCAAGGAACTGATCCGCCTGGATGAGAAGTACAAGAAAAGCCAGGACCTGAACAAAGAAGGGTTCCTGAGCCGCGAGCAGTTGCAGAGCGATGAGATCGCCCTGCGGAAGGCCAAGGCGGCGCAAGAAAAGGCCATTCTCGACGAGCAGACCTACACCAAGTATCAGGAAAAGAAGGACCGCAAGAGCAAGGAGTCCGACGTCGCGGAAGCCAAGGCCGAGCTGGCCCGGACCAATCAGCAGAACGAGATCCAGCTTGTCAGCAAGGATGCAGACCGCATCAACAAGCGCCGGCAGCTTGCCCTCCGCGAGGACAAGATGTCCAAGCTCAAGAAGCAGCTCGCGGCCTGCACCATGATCGCCCCTCAAGACGGCCTGGTGGTGTACGCGACCAGCACCGATGGCGACTTCATGATGTTCAACGGCGCAGGGCCGCTTCAGGTGGGCCGCAAGGTGTTCCCCAACGAGACGCTGATCATCCTTCCGGATACCAGCGTGATGCTGGCCCAGGTCAAGGTGCATGAGAGCCTGGCGAGCAAGGTCAAGCCCGGGCAGCCTGCGACCATCAAGGTGGATGCCGCGGGCGGACAGGTATTTACGGGCAAGGTGGATTCGATCGGCGTCCTGGCCGAGGGTGGCGGGTGGCGCGACCCCAACCGGCGTGAATACACCGTCAAGATCGCCGTGGACCACGATCACGAGACCAACCCGCTCAAGCCCTCCATGCGCTGCGAGGCGACGATCACGCTCGGACACGTCAATGAAGCCGTGAGCGTGCCGATCCAGGCCGTGTTTAACGATGAGGCGGTGCGGTTCGTCTACGTGCCGCGCGGGTCCAAGTTTGTACGCGTGCCGGTCATGATGGCCCAGAAGTCCGACACGTTTGCCGAGATCACGGCAGGGCTTGAAGAAGGAACGCGTGTGCTGGTACGCCAGCCGCAGCCAACCGAAGTGCTGCAAATGCCCTGGGATGAAGGCCAGCTCAAGCTCGCGGGGTTCAAGCTCGGAGACAACGGCAAGGCTGTTTCTCTAGCGCCCAAGAACGCGCCTGGAGCAAGGCCGATGATGGCTCCTCCGGCCGCCGCTCAGGGCAAGCCTGTGACCATGAAGGTCGAAGCCGCGGCCACAACCGAGACCGCGGCCGCGCCGACCGTGGCTCCCGCCGCCAGCCCCACGACCGAAGTCAAAAAGTAGCTCAGCCCGCCTTCTCAAGCGGTGTCGCCGGCATCCCGAGCAGCAGCCGCCCCGCGAGCTTCAGGTCAAACTGTCCCGGAATACTCGGATAAAAGTTGTCCGCGGCCACATTCTGCCCCTCGGCCTCGACGATCGCCAACCCCGGAATCGCCCGCAGCACAAACTTCTCAACCTTGCGATCCTTGGCGACAAAGTCTTTAGCCGGGTCGCCAAGACTGCACACGGTCGGACGGCACGGGTCATCCGCGAACCACTCGGTGACGACCGCGCGGATGCCGCTGCTCAGCGTCACCATCGTGCCCGGCAGGTACGCGGGAACGACGGCCAGAAGCGCCTTGAACACCATCGGATCGATCCAGTTCGTGTACGGAATCTCTTGCAGCCGCTTGAGAACTCGGACAACCGGCACGGGCAGGGCATCTGGGGCCGCGCCCGGCGGATTCCGCAGGCGATCAAAGAGGTCGGCCAGCGCGATGATGCGGGCAAAGACATGGATATCCGATCCGGCGACGGGCTCCTGATCGTTTCCCATGCGCTTGCGCAAAGGGAATCCGGTACCGTCGTACTTCTGGTGGTGGTGCAGAACCCCTGCCGCGGCCGCGGGGCCGATGGCTTCTTTCACCAAGTCATAGCCGACTTGAACGTGGGCCCGCCAGGCCTCATCGCGTTCATCGAGTTCGCTATTCCAGCGCTGGACCACCTCAGGCGGCAGACGCAGCATTCCCAGATCGTGGAGCATCGCGCCGACACCCAGACTCGCCACATCGCGGGCGATGTGCGAGGACAGCCGCGAGCGCTCGGAGATGAGATAGTCATCCAGCTTCAGGCCCATCAGCACGGAGAGGAACGAAACGGTGCTGGCGTGCCGGAGGGCGGGGTCGCTGAAGTCGGCCATTTCCTGTACGAACACCGCGGCCCGTGGGTGAGCGACCAGCTTGTCCATCAACCCGTTGACCGCACCCCGATACACGGTGTATTCCAGCTTCGCGGGCGTGTTCTGAGAAACCGCGGCAAAGGCCTCGGCGATGCGCCGCGTGAGGGCCGCGTGCGCCTCGAAGACGGCGGGGCAGATGTAGTCACCGATGAACTCAACGCCGGGGTAGCGGATCCATAACTCGCGGAGATTGATCTCGGCCAGCCGCGCGATGCTGCGCGCATCCAAAGAGATGCCCTCAGCCAGCAGGACCGTGTCCTGCCGGCGCGGGTGATAGATCGGCATGGACAGGACCATGCCGGGCTTGGCGTAGGCAATGGGGACTCTGAGCATGAACCCTCCCTCGGGTTTATCGGCTCTGGTCTCATGCATATTTGTGTGTGGCGGGAAAAAGCCTCAGCGTCCGAGAAGCTCAAACCTCTCCGGCAACCTCGGAATCAAAATCACCACCGCCCGCGCCCGCGGGGCCTGCTTGATCGCGGGCACTGAGAGCATCGTCTCCCCCAGTGTCGCTGGCACTTGCGGGCTCGGCCCGGCATCGCCATCCTCGGCGTTGAGAGGGTCAACGTGCTTGGTCCAGTCCGCATCGGGCCGGTCCGGCACGATCACGATCGCGTCGGGCTCGCCGGCTCGGGCATCGATCGCCAAGCCCGCCTGAAGCTCCGTGAACATGCGGGTCTGGTCTTCTTCCGGAACCGTCGTGACAACTCCCGCGGCGTGGAGTCGCGAGCGATCCGACGTTTCCGGCTCAAACTGGGGGACCAGCTCAAGCCGAAACGCTGCCGTCGGGCTGCCGGCCGCGGCCGTAACCGGATACGTCCAGCAACGTGCCATGAGGCGCAGCCGGCCCGGCTGGAGTTCCTCGGGCTTATCCCCAAGCATCACGACTCGTGAGGAAGAGAACTCCGGCCCGCGAATCACGTCGGTCCAGGCGGAAAGCTCGCCAAGCCATTGACGCTGGACCGGCCCGGTGAGGCGAAGGGAGCCCTCGATGGTTTCCAGGTCCTTGATCGGAACGCACACCGCCCGCAACCCGCACTCACGCCAGCGCTTCTTGAGGTCGTCAGAAATCGGCACGGGCCGATTCACATACGGAGCCAGCAAGGTCTCGATCGATTCGCCGGTCTCCACGATGCGGAACGCAGGCGGCGGCGGCGGGTCGCCCGGCTTGGCCGGCGTGGCCGGGCCGCTGGAGTGAACAATGCGCTGATCGGTAACGACCCACCACCACAGTTCCAAGCCGCTGCTGGCACCGCGGACCACGGCACTAGCCCGGGGCGGCTCGGCCTTGGCAAGCGCCTTCTTGCCCCCGCGACCGCAACCCGGCGCGACCAGCGCAAGACACAGCGCGGCAGCGAGCCACGCAGAGCCAGCGTTGTGACGGGTTTCGGTCAAGGAAACCTCAGGAGGGAGAAACAGGGTCGCACTCATTAATCCGGTCAATCAGTTTCCGGATCATGCCGAACTTGTACCGCGTGTGGTGGAACACAAGCCGCGGCAGCGACAGGTGGTCGGTCTCGCCCTCCAATGGCCCTCGCTGAACCATGCGTCCCTGCTTGATCAGCACGGCGAACTCAGTCTCAAGCCGTTGGACATCGTTTTCCTTCAGCTTGCTTTTCAGGCGTATCACCAAGTCATCCCGTACGTACCGCGAGGAATGGTAGTTGCGGTAGAACTGGATGATGTGGTCGGCCGCGGCCTCAGGCGTTTCGGCCATGTAATAGAGGTTCTGATCTTCAGGGCTGATAAAGTTCTTGCCCAGCAGCCCCTGGCGGGTCCAGACCTCCCACTGCTTCCAATAATCCCCACCCTTGCCCTCGAGCATGATGACCGGCATCATCGAGGACTTGCCGGTCTGAATCAGGGTCAGGGCCTCGTAAGCCTCATCCATGGTGCCAAAGCCACCCGGCATCAGGGCCACAGCCTCAGCCTGCGACATGAACATCAACTTGCGGGTAAAGAAGTAGCGGAAGTGGATGAGCTTGTCATCGCCGGCGATTACCTCGTTGGCGGTGGTCTCAAACGGCAAGCGGATGGCGACTCCGAACGAAGCCTCGCGCCCCGGGCCCACGTGCCCGGCGTGCATGATCCCACCGCCGGCACCGGTAATGACCATCCAGCCGCGCTCCGCCATGATGCGGGAGAAGTCCACGGTCGCGGCATAATCCGGGTGCGTCGCGGGTGTGCGGGCCGAACCAAAGATCGTAACCTTGTGCGGGATCGGGTACTGAGCAAAGACTCGGTAGGCGTACCGCAGTTCTTTCACCGTCGCCGTAATCAGTTTCAACTCGCCGGTGTCGCGGCCATCGGGAATCAGCTTCAACCCCGCGACCATCATCTCGCGCACCAGCTTGGCGTCGTACGACCCCGGCTTGCCTCCGAGTTCCTGAATCAGCTTGTCCAGCTGCGCGGCGATATCCGGGTCATCGGCCCGGCGCTGGGCCCGCTTCTCTGGCGGTGCCGCGGACTCATCCTTGGGTGAGGTACTCACCACGGGGTCCAACTCGACTCTGTTGTGTTCTGGGGGGTTGTGTTCTGCGGGAGGTGACATGAAGATTCCTGTTGGTCTGATTCAGCGGTCCGTCGGCACCATCGTCTCGGGTCGGATCCCGCGATCCAACTGCCGGTCCCGCTCCCGTTCGGCCGCGGCCCGGCGATCGGCATCCGCCCGTGCCTTGGCCTGCTCGCTCTGGGTCACCCCAAGGGGATTAAGGATACGCGACGGACCGGGAGTCTGAAGGCCCACGCTCAGGTCCCCCAGTTTGCCGGTCACTTTCGTCACAATCAGCTGGTTGCGGAAGGACTCAAGAATGTTCGAAAGGATCGGGATCGGTCGCGCCGACCGCGACACGAACCTGAGATTGACGTCCTTCCCCGGGAAGGTCATCGTGCCATTGCCGACAATCTCGATCGATCGGGACTGCACCGACATGTCCTCGAACGTAATCAGCCCGCCCTCCAGGTAAAACCTGGCCTGTGCAAAGTCGAGGCTGGAGTTGAACGGGAACTGCAGGTTGCTCGCCTCGATGAGGGCGGTCACGACCGGCAGGTTCAGCACGCGCCCGCCGCAGATGCGGATCGTGCCGCGACCCGAGTGCGTTGCCGGATCGCCAACCCGACCCCGGAGCGTGAACTCGCCATCAAGCAGCCCCCGCGAGAACTCATCCTTGGGAGATTCGGCCGCTGCCTTGGGCGCGGCGGCGGGCTCGGCCTCCAGCGGCGTCGGCGGACCAACGAAGGGCTTGACCGAATCGATCAGCTCTCTCATGAGTGTGTTAAAGCGGAGCCCGGACATCCGCAAGTCAACGTTGAACTCCTTCTTGGCGTCGGGCTCGGCCGAAAGTGGCGTCACATCCGCAACCAGCGAGAACCGCCCGCCGTGGCACATGCCCGAGGCCTCAGGGATGCGCACCGTGCCGGGGATGCGCCCGCTCTGTACAACCGCGCGCCCATCCATCAGCGTGACGCCCTCGACCTGAAATCTCTGGGCCCGCGTATCAAGGCGAAAGCTCTGAGCGCCGCCGGGGTTGTCGAACTTGATCAGCACACTCCCGGTCGCATCCGAAATCGGAACGCCGGCATCCAGCGATGTGCCCGCAAAGTCAAACCGGCCGCTGAACTGCGTGCCGGACCCCTCACCACCCCGTGTGATATCCAGCGCCGAATCCACCAGCCGGAACGGCCCATCAACCTTCAGTTTCAAGTCGCTCAGCACGCTGCGAAGTTCC
This sequence comes from Phycisphaerales bacterium, assembly GCA_044222485.1. GTDB lineage: Bacteria > Planctomycetota > Phycisphaerae > Phycisphaerales > UBA1924 > JAHBXE01. The sequence goes on from JBGAND010000007.1 coordinate 36,891, forward strand.
GGCGGCAGGATGGTCACCAGATCATCCGTCAGTTTGTCGCCGCGGCCCGAGAGCTCTGTGCGGAGCTGGAGCCGCCCGTCCGAGGCGATGGTCCAGCCGCCGTCGGCCTTAGCCTCCCAGGCCGGGGCGCTGAGCGAAAGTTCACGCAGCACGCCCGAACCCGGCTCAAACTCCACGGACCCGGAAACGGCATCAAACACTACAGAGCGATCATCAATCTTGAGGGCCAGCGAGCGCGGTTCGATCTCACCCTGGACCGTGAGCCCCTCCTTGCCGCCGCCCTGCTTGCGAACATTCAGCGTGGCGTCGTACTTCCCGATCGGATTCAGTTGGTTGAAAGTCTTGATGGCGTCGGCGCCGAGTTGCTGCTCAAGCACCGCACGCGTCAGCGCCGACTCAAACTGCGCATCCAGCAAGGTCACTTCCAGCGGACCATCCGCCGGCGCCCCCGGACCATCGACCGTAATCGACCCATCCACCGACGCGATTCCCCCGGGCAAGCCCGCAAACAGGATCGATCCCGACATCGCATCGATGGTGACGATCGTCCGACCGTCCGCGCCCAGCGCCAACTCCGCCTTCCCCGACGCCTCCGGCATCAATAGCCGCGAGCCCATCACCTCCGCGCCCAGGCTGCGGCCGCCGGACACCTCGACATTCACCGCCAGCTGCCCCGGTCCATCGGACTGAACCTGCGTCTTCATATCCACAAACCCGGACGGCTTCTGCTCACCCCGCACCTTGGCGAGCGTCGCCGCGGCCTTGGGAGAGAACACGCCGACGATCGACTCCACCGGCGCCGCCAGATCAAACGTCGGGCAGGTCGCGTGAACAAAGAACGTCGCGGGCGCTGCCGGTTCGACGGGCTTCACGGCCTTGCCGCCAGATGCGGCGGCGGGCTGAACCGGGGGAGCGTCGGGCGTAGGCGGAAAATCGCCGCGGACGTGAACGGTTAACGTCCCTCCGGCCTGCTCCGCCAAGGCCAGCGGCACAGCAGGACCGACAAACGCCGGGTCCGGCGCCGCAGAAAGCACGGGCACGCCATCTATGTCCAGAAACAACTTTCGCTCGCTGGCCTCAAAGTGACCGCTGAAGTCTGCGATCGCCAGAACTCCTGAGCCCTGGAACGACTCCGGGCGTGCCTCTCCCGCCCTGATATCCACATCGGCGTCAAATCCCAGGTCTGCATCCCCCGTCTGACCGGGGCGCGCGGCGATATGCACATTCCCCGAACCAAGCGCAGAAACACCCAGACCAGAAAGGATCCGCTGAATCGCGCCGTCCGACCCCGGCAAGGCGTGAATCATCAACCCATCCAACGGCATGTCGGTGACATTGATGTCCACTTCAGGCTTCACCTGTGGGTCCGGATCGGACTTCTTAGGAACATTGAACGACGCCTTGATGTCCGCCCGCCCGCCCGTCAGGCCGCGGAACGTCCCCCACTTCAGCACACCCTCGGTGTTGCGAATCTCAACCCCAATGTCCTCGGCCTCGATCGGATAGGGGAACTTGTCGGGGAGCAACCCGGCCTTGGGCATACGAATATCCACGCTGGTCACGTACGGCACATCCACACCGCGGGGCGAGTGAATCCGCACGTTGACATCCGCGGATGCGCCAAACGCAAAAACAGGGATGTTCGACCTCGCCAGCAGCTTGGAGATGCGAGCCTGATCAGCCTCGGCCCCCGCGGCCAGGAGGTTCGCCAACTCACCCGCCTCCGCCGTCGCCTGCTCCGGCGAGCGGATCAGCTCCGCATCCAGCAACTCCTTGTAGCGCGTCTCGTTGAACAGCGCCTTCAAAACCTTGCTGCGCTCCGGGCCGAACGCGGCCTCCATGAACTCGTCAATCCTTGCGTTGGTCACATCCACGTACACCGTGACTTCCGAGGATTCATCCAGAGGCGCAATCTCACCGTGCGAGTGCAGTTTGGCCCCCGTCGGAGATACACCCCGGATGTCCACGATCTTGATCGCGTCATTGCTGAACTCAAACCGCCCGGACATCTTCTCAAACTCGTACGGAAAGCCCTCGTACGCCGCCGTCCCGTCATGAAAGTCAAGGCTGCCGCTGACCGTGATCTCGCCCGCCTCAACAGGCAAACCCGGACCCGGGTGGATGGGCGGGCCGCGCTTCACATTCACTCGCGTCGTGATGATCCCCGTGGGCCTGAGGAACACTTGGTTCAAGTAGTACTTCACCGTTGGCGGGGCGTACAGCAAAAGCTCGGGGTTCTTGTCGACCGGAAACTCCAGCGTCTCAAAGTCGAGATTGAACGGCGAGTTCTCATCCACCCCGTCATACTTCAGGCTCACGTTGTACGGCAGGTCCTCGATCATGCCGCCGACCTTGGCCGTCACGCTGTTCTTGGCAAAGACGATCGACCCGTTCACCTTGCTCATCCGAAGATACCGGGGCTTGGCCGCCTGATCCTCGGACGGAAGCACGGGACCCTGCACCTCCGCCTCAACAGGCAGGTTCATCGCCACGCCCTGCAGCATCAGGCGGGCCGTGATGCCTTCAGCTTTGTTGTACGTGAACTGGGCGCTGCTGACCTGGCCTATCAGGTCCAGTTTCTGCGAGATCTCTCGGACCGACGGGGGCAGAGTCCCCGCCGGCCAATCCGTGAGTGAGAAGTTGACCAGGTTTAGATTGATCCCCAGCGCCCCCACCGTTCCGTCCAGATTGAACCCCGGGCCCGCGCTTTCACCCTTGCGCGCATGCCGGATGGTCTCCTGCAGGTGAACGCCGTACTCATCCTTCACATCTGGAGACGGCGTCAGTTGCCCATCCATCGGGATGCGCTTCAGCGTGTGAAAGCCATTCCTCCCGTGCTCCGCAAGCTCCAAGCTCAGGTTGCTCACCGTGATGCTGGGGATCTGGACCGACTTCCGCCCGGCCTGGCTCGGCGGCGTGATTGCCCCGATATTCAGCGTGTCATCATCGGTGGACTGGCTCACCACCAGAACCGGGTCCACCAGTTCAACCCCCGTCAGCTTGGGCGTCCCTCCCAGCGTCGACAGCCAATCCACTCCCGCACGAACGCTGGCCACCCGGAAGAACCGTCCGGCCTCGCCCGGTATCCCCGGGATCGTCAGCCGCACGTGGTCCATCACGATGTCGCCGTTGCGGCGGACGTGAATCCAGTCCGCATCCACATCCAGACCCGATTCCTTAGAGATCCGCGGCAGAATCAACCACTTGGTCACAGGCGAGTGCGTCAGCACGACCACCGCGGCGACCAGCAGCAGAAACGCCGCCGCCAACCCCCGCAAAAACCAGCGCCACCGCCGGTGCGTGCCGCTCATGACAAACACGTGCCACAGGACAAACCGCCTGCGCCGCGGCACACCCGTTTCGGGCTGAGATGATTCGGGCTGATCGGGCGAAGCTTGGGCCATAGTGGTCCGCGCCAACATTCTACGAACCAAACCCCCCCGCTTCCCGCTATCCTCCTTCCGTGGCCAAGACCAAGGAACTCTTCGTGTGCCGCGCCTGCGGCGGTGTGCAGCACCGCTGGCTGGGCAAGTGCCCCGACTGCGGCGCTTGGGATTCGCTGGAATCCGAACGCGTCGAAGCCGGCGCAAAAAAAGACCCGCAAAAAGGGCTCGTCGAAGGCTGGGCTGATCTGAAGGATGGTGCCCTCCCCGGCGGCTCTGAGCCCGCTCGCCCCCTCGGTCAGGTCGATGTCGGCGGCTCCTCCCACCGCCTCTCCACCGGAATCTCCGAGTTCGATCGCGTCCTGGGCGGCGAAGACAAGTCCCGCGGCTTGGTCCCCGGCTCGGCCGTGCTCATCGGCGGCAGCCCCGGCATCGGCAAAAGCACCCTGCTGTTGCAGGCCGCGGCCGCTATGGCCGCCGGCGACACACGCGTCCTCTATGTCAGCAGCGAGGAATCCGCCCAGCAGATCAAAATGCGCTCCGGACGCCTGGTCCCGGGCGCAGCCTCGGAAAACCTCTTCGTCCTGGCCGACACCAACCTGGCCCGCATCGTCGAACAGACCCGCAAGGTCCTGCCCGCCGTGCTGGTGATCGACTCAATCCAGATGGTCTACAAGTCCGATCTGCCCGCGTCACCCGGAAGCGTAACCCAGCTCCGGCGCTGCTGCTCCGAACTGGTGTACCTGGCAAAACTCAGCGGCATCGCGGTCGTCATGGTCGGGCACATCACCAAGGATGGCCAGCTCGCCGGCCCGCGCGTCCTCGAACACCTCGTGGATGCCGTGCTCACCTTCGAGGGTGACCGCCACCACGCCCACCGACTGGTGCGCGCGGTGAAAAACCGCTTCGGCACCACCCAGGAAATCGGGATCTTCGAAATGACCGGCAGCGGCCTGCGCGAAGTCCCCGAGGGCGCGGGTGTCCACGCCGTCAGCGCCGGAGAGGCCCGCCCGGGCTCGGTCGTGTGCCCCACCATCAGCGGCACCCGCTGCGTGCTGGTAGAAGTGCAGGCCCTCACCGCCACCGGCTTCATCGGGGCCGCCAAACGTAAGTGCTCCGGCTTGGATGCCAACCGCCTGGCCATGATCATCGCCGTCCTCGAACAGCACGCCGAACTCCGCCTGGCCGACCGCGACATCTTCGCGTCGTCCGTCGGCGGGGTAAAAATCATCGAGCCCGCGGCCGACCTTGCCCTCTTGCTGGCCATCGCCGGAGCCCAGTTCAGACGGAAGCTCCCCGCCGGCACGGCCGCGGTCGGAGAAGTCGGCCTGGGTGGCGAAATCAGACCGGTGAATCAACTGGATCAGCGGCTCCGCGAAGCGGCTCGACTCGGCTACTCTCGGATCATCATCCCAGCCGACGGTGGCCGCGAGCAAGGCCCCAAAGGGCTGGAAGTGATTCCGGTCAAATCTGTCAACAATGCCGTGCAATTGCTGCAATGATCCCGCTTCAAGCGGTCACTTGGACATCTGGGTCAATCAGGCAGTTTGGGCAATCTCTCGCAATCGAATTCCGCGGCCCACACAAAATAGTGACTTGCCAACTGGCACAACTCTGTTATCTTGTTTTGTACGGCGACTATTCATAGGGGTTGCCGCAACACATCGGGCCGGCTGACACTGGCCCGCGAGAAAGGCAGAGAGACATGAAACACGGCGTTCTTTGTTGTTTTAGCGCCCTGGCGCTGGTCGCGGCTTCGGGCTTTGCCAGCGCGCAGCTCGTTTCCGTTCAAGGTCCCACCCGTCCCGGCAACGGCGGCAGCACGGACATCAACGAGTACACGCTCGATGACGGCGTTGGCGAGGCCAACATCGGCCTGAACGGCGCGGCCTCTTCGATCGCCTGGCTCAACCGCTTCACCGTGAGCGGCGGCAACAGCACGATCACCGATATCCGCATCGCTTTCGGCACCAACAACCCCGCCGTCGGCGGCACCCCGTTCAACGGCGTTCCCGTGACGGCCTATCTCTGGAGCGACCCGAACAACGACGGCAACCCCAGCGATGCGGTCGTTCTGGCTTCGGCCGCGGGCATCACCGCCAACTCGTTGACGGACATCTTCAACGTCTTCACCATTCCCGCGACCAACGTCGGGCCGGACGGCACCAACTTCTTCGTCGGCGCCATCCTCACGCAGGCGGGCCTCTTGGGCACCGGCCCGGGCTCGTTCCCCTGCCGCCAGGACAACACTCCCGTGTCGCAAGGCCGCAGCTGGATCGCCGGCAACGTCTCGGCGGTCCCCGTGAACCCCAACAGCCTGGGCGCCGGTAACGCGATTAACGCCGCAATCGTTGACAGCTTCGGCCCCACATTGGCCGGCGACTGGATGATCCGCGCCAGCGCCGTCCCCGCCCCCGGCACCCTGGCCCTCCTGGGCTTGGGCGGCTTGGTCATCGGCCGTCGTCGCCGCTGAATAGTTTGATTTTCTGCCCACCTCAACCCCCGCTCCGGCGGGGGTTTTTCGTTTGTCAAGAACGCGAATCACTCCGAACGTGCCGGCACCAGCCACTCCGGCAGCGTCCTGATCTTCCCATCCGCACCCACACACCCCAGCGTGCTGCTCCCCACGAACACCACATCCCCCACCGTCCGCGGCTCCCGCCCGCCGCCGCGCTGGCCATCCTCCACCAGGGCAATCTCGTACTCGTGCTCGATCTTGACCCGTCCGCCCCCCACCACTTTGGTCCTGATCTCAACCACATCGTCGTAAAAGATCGGCCGCCGATACCGGCAATCCAGCTTCGCGATCACCAGGAACACACCCGCTTGCTCAAGCTGCGCATACGTGATCCCCGTGTCGCGCAGCAGCTCCGTCCGCCCGACCTCCAGCCACGGGATGTACGCCGCGTGGTGGGCGACTCCCATCGGGTCGCACTCGCAGTAGCGGACGCGGATGCAAACCGCGCCGGAGGACTTGGCGTTTCGGATCGGCGCAGGCAGTGGGTTCATGACCCAAAACGTACGCCCGTCCGCACCCAATCATCCCTTCATGACTACTGTTTCCGCCATGTCAACCGCCCGGCCGGGCCCTAAGCCCGTCGCCATTCCCGTCCTTCCCCCGATCACCGTCCGGCGGATCCTCCCTACCGACTCCATGGAAGAGCTCACCAACCTTCTCCACCGGGCCTACGCCGCCCAGGTCGCGATGGGCCTTCAGCCCCTGGCCGGTCGCCAGGATGTCGAAACCACCAAAAAGCGCGCCTTGGCCGGTGAGTGCTACCTCGCCTTCGACGGCCCCCGCATCGTCGGCACCATCCTCTTCCACGAGGTCGAAGATGCCAAGGGACCCCCGTGGTTCCAACGCAAGGATGTCGACAGCTTCTCTCAGTTCGGCGTGGACCCCACCCTTCAGGGCCGCGGCATCGGACAACGCCTCCTTGAAACCGTCGAACGCCGCGCTGCCGAGTGCGGGGCCAAGGAACTGGGCCTCTCCATGGCCGAGCCCGACACCGGCCTCATGGCCTTCTACACCCGTCGCGGCTACCGCTTCGTCGAGCACTGGCAGTGGCCCTACACCAACTACCGCAGCGCGATCCTGAGCAAGCCTCTCTAAATCCCTTGCCGGCGCCGCCACCAGGCAACCTGCCTCGCGCGACCCGTGCGCGCACGGACACCACGGACCAAATCGGGACACACCGGACCGTTACTTCGGGACCATGCGGGGACCGCCGCGCTGCGGAGCGCTTGGGTCCTTGGGCGCCGGTGGCGGGTTGGAGGAACCGCCGCCAAACAGGTTCAGCCGGTAGGCGATCAGCACCACCGCAACCACCAAAATCACCAGGGCGACAATCAGCTTGATCTTGTCCGACTTCATTCCAGGCTCCACTTAGAGGCCGCGACCGCGGCGTCACCAAGACCAAATCATAGCAAAACCACCCGACCCGTGAAATGCAAACGGGCCCCGGGAAAGCCCGAGGCCCGTCAAAGCTCAGAGTTCACAAAGACTTACGGGGGCGGCAGGGCCTGGCCGGGCAGATTGAAGATGAAGATGTACTTGCCGATGCCGTACGGGGCCGTGTCGCGGAGCGGATCGTACATGGAGCCCGAGGTCATCTTGTTGTACTCGGCGCGGGCGTCAAGGAAGCCCATGACCGACTTGTTCTTCTCGCCGAACTCGCCCATGAACATGGGGCGCTGCGGGATGGGACCAGCCCCGGTGTTGGCGACCACGTCAGCCGTCTGATCGTGGATCCAGACGAACTTGTTCGTCGGGTCAAACTCCGACGCGAGCTTGATCTTGCGCACGCCATAGTCGTAGTGGAGCGTGAAGTTGGCCGGTGCCGGTGTCTGGTCCCACCACTTCATGTTGATGTGGTAGCTGGTGCCGACATCGTCGTAGCTGGAGATTCCGGGCGTCTCGTTGGGCCAGTTGCGCTGCTTGGTCGCCTTGTCACCCGGGGAGCGGTACGCCGTCAGTTCAAGACTCGTCCGCTGTTGAGGGGTGGGGACGCCGCGAACGAAGTTCCAGCAACCCGTGCACGCATTGCCCGAGGAGCTGGACCCGCGGCCCGTGTTCACGTAGCCCGGCGCGCTTTCGATCGTTTGCGAGGAATACAGGTATTCGTTGAGGGGCCGGCTGAACGCCGCATCGTCAAAGGTCTGGGCTTGCCAGAAGACGTCGTTGTTCTTGCCGCCGTAGTGCCAGGTATCCCAGCCGCCGGTGATCACGCCGTTGGCGTAACCGAATCCCTGCATAGGCATCTGGTCTTTGCGCTCGGCCCGATAGGTCGAAGCGCCCAGCATCATCTGCCGGGTGTTGTTCAAAGAGATGGTAATCCGCGACGCATTCCTCGCCTTGCTGAGAGCCGGCAACAGGATGCCGATCAACAGGGCGATAATGGCAATGACCACCAGCAACTCAATCAGCGTAAATGCGCGCGTTCTCTGCTTCATCTTTTTCGAGCTCCGCTTAGGGTTGTCCGAACGAACAGGGCCGAACCTTACACTGTTCGGGGCCCAGCCGCAACCGGTTCCGAATGGAACCATCGGGTTTTCCCGAATCGCCCAAGGGGGACGCGCCGGGAAGCTGCCACTTCCTATATCGCCTCTTCGCTCTTCCGGTTGCAGCGGATTTCCGCATATTCCGATTGCAACGCCTCGCACGAGGCACCGACCGGCCAGTCGCGGCTAACCTACACCCCCGATCGGACCGACACTTACGGGACCCTCGCAGGCCCCGAGAACCCGTATGCCCAGAGACATCCCAGTAGGCAACGGCGACCTGCTGATCACCTTTGACCGCCTTTATCGCGTGCGGGACGTCTATTTCCCGTTCATTGGGCGCCATAACCACACCGACGGCCACATCCAGCGGTTCGGGGTCTGGGCGGATGGCAGCTTTGCTTGGATTGAAGACCCTCAGTGGCGCCGTAAGCTGGGGTATTTGACCGATTCGCTGGTCACCGACGTTCACCTCACCCACGACCGCCTCGGCCTCGAGCTCATCTGCCACGACGCCGTCGACTGCAACGACCCGGTTTATTTTCGCAAAACCACCGTCCGGGACCTCACCGGCCGTCGGCGCGATGTCCGCGTCTTCATGCACTTTGACCCCTCCATCCGCGGCTCCACCGTCGGCGATACCGCCAACTACGACCCCGCGACCAACAGCGTCATCGTCTACAAAGATGACGCCTACTTCCTCATCAACGCCGCCGACGAGAACAAAACCGGCATCGACCATTGGGCCATCGGCACCAAGCGCCTCGGCGGCGCTGAGGGCACTTGGCGCGATGCCGAAGACGGAATCCTCGGCCGCAACGCCATTAGCCAGGGCTCCGTCGATTGCACGGTCGGCTTCAACCTGCAGGTCGAAGCCGGCGCTGAAGCGCACCTCACCACCTGGATGGCCACCGGCAAGTCCTACGCCGACGTCAAAGCCCTCAACAAGCGCATCACCGACATGGGCGCTGAACGCATGATGGCCCGCACCGAGGCCTACTGGCGCATGTGGGCCCGCAAAGAACAGATCGACACCTCACCCCTCCCGCAGAACCTCCGCGATCTCTTCACCCGCAGTCAGCTTGTCATCCGCACCCAGATCGACAACCGCGGCGCGATCCTCGCGGCCAACGACAGCGACGTGACAGCCTTCGGCGGCGATCACTACTCCTACTGCTGGACACGCGACGGCGCGCTGGTCGCCCACGCCCTCATCATGGCCGGGCACGGCGAGCTCTCCCGCAACTTCTTCCGCTTCTGCGCAAGCGTCGTGGAGAAGGATGGCTACTTCCTCCACAAGTACGCCCCCACCGGACACCTCGCCAGCTCATGGCACCCCTGGGTCGTCGCCGGCGAGAAGGTCCTCCCGATCCAGGAAGACGAAACCGCCCTGGTCGTCTGGTCGCTCCGCAAGCACTTTGAGACCTTCCGCGATGTCGAGTTCATCAAGCCTCTCTACGAGCCCCTGATCGTCAAGCCCGCCGACTGGATGCTCAGCTTCCGCGACCACGCCGGGATGCCCCTGCCCAGCTGGGACCTCTGGGAAGAACGCCGCGGCATCCACACCTTCACCGTCGCCTCGGTCATCGGCGGCCTGCGAGCCGCGGCCGCTTTCGCCCGCGACTTTGGCGAGTTCGACCGCGCCGCCCGCTACGCCGAAGAAGCCGAACGCATGCGCAGCGCACTCCGCCGCCACATGTGGAACAAGGAAAAACAACGCTTCGCCCGCATGGCCACGCCGCTGGAAGATGGCACCTACCGCCTGGACATGACCGCCGACTCGGCCAACTACGCCCTCTTTGCCTTCGGCGCACTGGATGCCCGCGACCCCATGATGGAATCCGAAATGCGGGCCCTGAAAGAGCGGCTCTGGATCAAGACCGACATCGGCGGCTGCGCCCGCTACGAGCGCGACTACTTCCACCAGATCGAGCGCGAGAAGATCGAGCAGGTCCCCGGCAACCCCTGGGTCATCTGCACGCTCTGGCACGCCCAACACGCCATCGCCCGGGCCATGACCATCGGCGAGCTGCGCGAGGCCCTCCCCTACATGGAATGGGTCGCCGGCCGCGCGTTTGAATCAGGCATCTTGGCCGAGCAGTTCCACCCCTACACCGGCCAGCCCATCGGCGTCAGCCCGCTCACTTGGAGCCACGCAACGTTCGTAGTGGTCGTGCTGGAGTATCTGAAGAAGCTCCAGGAACTGACTCGAGGCGCCAGCCGGGCCACGCGGTCAGAGGTCGAGACAGAGATGAGCAGTCTGCCTTAGAGGCGAAAGGCGAGGGGCGAAAGGCGAAAGTCAGAACGGACCCACCCTTCGACCATCGCCTTTCGCCTTTCGCCTTTCGCCTTTCGCCTTTCGCCTTTCGCCTTTCGCCTTTCGCCTTTCGCCCAATTCTCACGGCGGCGGCAAGCTCGTCCCGGGCAGGTTGAAAATAAAGATGTACTTCCCCACCCCATACGGCGGCGTCGTCCGAACGGGATCGTAAAACGACCCCGTCGTCAGCTTGTTGTACTCCGCCCGGGCATCCAGGAACCCGTGCACCGACTTGTTCTTCTCACCGAACTCCCCCATCACCTGGCCGCGCTGCGGCAGCGGGAGGTTGTAATCCGTGTTCACCGCCACATCGCTGGTCTGGTCGTTCATCCACACAAACTTGTTGGTCGGGTCAAACTCCGACGCCAGCCGCACCCGCCGCGCACCGGCGTCATACCGCAGCGTGTTGTCCGTGGGCAGTCCCGCGTTGGGCTGGTCCCACCACTTCATGTTCATGTGATAGCTGGTGCCCACATCGTCGTAGGAGCTGATCCCCGGCGTCTCCGCCGGCCACGACCGCTGGCGCGTCGTACGGTCGCCCGGAGACCGGAACGCCGTCATCTCGATGCTCGTCCGCTGCTGGAGCGTGATCGTTCCCTGGGTGAACGTCCAGCACCGGGTGCAGGTCTGCCCCGCCGGCGTCGTGCCCGACCCCGTGTTCACATGGCCAATGGGCTTCTCGAGCGTCATGCTGCTGTACAGGTACTCATTCAGCGGCCGGCAATACGCCTTCTCATCGTAAATGCCGCCGTAGATCGACGTCCATATCTCGTTGCAGTTCTTGCCGCCGTGATACCACGTGTTCCACGCCAAGTCCGGTGTGATGCGCCCGTTGACGTACGCCGGGCCGCGCATCGGCACCTGGTCCTTCTTCTCCGACTTATACGTGGAAAAGCCCAGCATGATCTGCCGGACGTTGTTCAGCGAGATCGTGATCCGCGAGGCGTTCCGCGCCGTGGAGAGCGCGGGCAGTAGGATCCCGATCAACAGGGCGATGATCGCGATGACCACCAACAGCTCGATCAGCGTGAATGCGCGGCGGGACTTCATCGAATCTCCGATCGAAAAAGGAAACGGGCGGACACAAGGCCCGCCCGTGAATGGTTCGCTTGCGACACTGAATACTACGGGTGCGGCAGCGCGGTCCCCGGAAGGTTGAAGATCAGGATGTACTTGCCCACGCCGTAAGGCGGCGTTTCGCTGACCGGATCGTACAGGGCCCCGGTCGTGGTCTTGATGTACTCCGCACGGGCATCCAGAAAGCCCATGACGTTCTTGTTCTTCTCGCCGAACTCGCCCATGTAGAGCGGACGCGTTGCGATCGGCGTCGTGGATTGTGCGCCCACGCCCGGCCAGTTGGAGATCACATCCACGATCTGATCGTTGATCCAGACATACTTGTTCGTCGGGTCAAACTCGGACGCCAGGCGGATCCGTCGCGTGCCCGCGTCATACCTCAGCGTGAAGTCGCCGGGCAGGTTCGCGTTCTGCTGTGCCCACCACTTCATGTTGGTGTGATAGCTGGTGCCCACATCGTCGTACGAGCTGGTGCCCGGGGTCTCTTCAGGCCACGCACGCTGACGCGTGTTCTTGTCGCCAGGCGACCTGTACGCCGGCATCTCAAAGCTGGTCCGCTGCTGCGCCGTGATCGTGCCACGCTCAAACGACCAGCACCTCGCGCACGGCGTCGTGCTCGTGCTCGTGCCTGTCCCGATGCTCGAATACCCCGCGGGCTGCTCGATCGTCATCGTGGAATAAAGGTATCCATTGAGCTTGCGGCCATACGCGTGCTCATCAAACACACCGCCGCCATATCCGGCCCAGAAGTCCGAACAGTTCTTGCCGCCATAGTTCCAGGTGTCCCAGCCGCCGGTGATCCGGCCCTGGCTGTACTCGCACCCGTACATCGGCACCTGGTCCTTGGTCTCCGACCGATACGTCGTGAACCCCAGCATGATCTGCCGGACGTTGTTCAGCGAAATCGTGATTCTCGCGGCGTTGCGGGCCTTCCCAAGCGCGGGAAGCAGGATGCCGATCAGCAGCGCGATAATCGCGATCACAACCAGCAACTCGATCAGGGTGAACGCTCGTCTTTTCATGGCTGGGGTCTTTCGCAGTGGGACAGAGTTTCTCAAAGCAAACCGCCCCGGACCGCCTCCGCTAGGTTGCGGTCCGGGGCGCTTGAATCACGGAGGCGGGAGCGCGTTGCCGGGCAGGTTGAAGATGAAAATGTACTTGCCCACACCATACGGGGCCGTATCGCGAAGCGGATCGTACATCGAGCCCGAGGTCATCTTGTTGTATTCGGCCCGGGCATCCAGGTAGCCCATCACCGACTTGTTCTTCTCGCCGAACTCTCCCATGAACAACGGACGTTGCGGGATCGGTCCCGTGCCGTTGTTGGCCACCACGTCCGCCGTCTGGTCGTGGATCCACACAAACTTGTTCGTGGGGTCAAACTCCGACGCCAGCCGGATCCGCCGCACGCCCGCGGCATACCGCAGCGTCCAGTTCGCCGGCAGCACCGGCTGATCCCACCACTTCATATTGATGTGGTAGCTGGTGCCCACATCGTCGTACGATGTGATCGTCGGGTTCTCTTGCGGCCAGTTCTGCTGCTTGGTCGCCTTGTCGCCCGGCGACTTGAACGCGGGCATCTGAAGCGCTGCACGCTGCTGCGAGGTCAGTGTGCCCTGGCTGAAGGTCCACTTGCCCGGCTCGGCGTTGCCGCTGGTGCTGTCGCCCTTGCCCGTGTCGGTGGCGCCGCTCGAGGCCTCGATCGACAACGTGCCATACAGATACGGATTGAGCGGGCGGTAGCAAGCCATGTTGTCAAACACGCCGCCCGCATAACCAATCCAGAACTCGCTGCAGTTCTTGCCGCCGTAGTTCCAGGTGTCCCATGAACTGAGCACGCCGCTGGCATAGCGGCCCGACCGCATCGGCACCTGGTCCTTCTTTTCAGACCGGTACGTGGACATACCCAGCATGATCTGCCGAGTGTTGTTCAATGAGATCGTGATGCGGGCCGCGTTACGGGCCTTCCCCAGCGCCGGCAACAGAATGCCAATCAACAGCGCGATAATCGCAATCACAACCAGCAGCTCAATCAACGTGAACGCGCGAACCTTCCGCATGTTCCAACCTCCGCGAGGCACGGCGGCCTCAATTTCTTGGCCGCAAGGACTGCGGCGGTCCAGACTCACCCCGAATGGGGCTCTTCTCGTCCGGACGACTTGCTCTATAATTAACTCGGCTCGCCCGGCAATGCAAGCCCAAAAGCGCTTCTCAATGCCCTGACAAAAAGCGAATATCGTGCCGGCCGTGCCCCGCACGACATGCTTTTTGCGCACGAACGTGCTCGGGCACGACACGATTTCTGCGAAATCCACACATCAAATCCGCGCCCTATTTCAAGCACTTTCTGAACAACCACCACAATTTTCGACACGGTTTTTGCGCGCAAAACGTGTCTTTGGCCCATAGGTAGAGGGGCTGCTCAAGCAACCCCGGATTGATGAGGCCGCGGATTCGGGGCGGAAACCCCGTGTTGGCTCCGACGCTTCATATTCCGGACGAGCTTGAGCGAACCTCTACCGCAAGCAAGTTCTCGAAAGAGAACGTGCCCTCGGTCGCATCGACGTGGACCGCCCGATCTCGGCGCAGCTCAAGCCCCCGAGGCCCAACTGCGCAGGCAGCCAACCGGCCCACGCACGAGCGGAAGTCAGAAGAAAGGAACCCGTGCCACGGCCTAGCCGCTCGAATGTCCCTCGCGCTCAACCACCCCTCGCCGCGGCACAGCCGCGCCCGGTCACCTCACGCGCCGCCCTTCCATCGCCACTTCCTGGCTTTGGTGGCACTGGTCACGGCTTTGAGTGGCCAGTGGACCCCTCAAACCTCCTGCACCCGCCCCGTCCCCTTCACAATCTTCCCGATCGTGTGAACCCGCTCCCCCGACTTGGTCAGTTGCTCCGCCACCGAATCCGCAAACGCCGGCCTCACAATCAGCGTGTAACCAATCCCCATGTTGAACACCCGCCGCATCTCCGCTTCCTCAATGCCGCCCTTCTCCTGCAAGAACTTGAACACCGGCAAAGGATCCCAGCTCTTGGTATCGATGATCGCATCTACACCCTTGTGCAGCGCCCGCTCCAGGTTCCCCACCATTCCCGACCCCGTGATGTGCGCCATCCCCGAAATGATGTTCTTCACTTTGTACGTCCGCTGCAGCTTCACGATCGGGGCCGCATAAATCCGCGTCGGCGTCAGCAACACTTCCCCAAGCGTCTTCGCTGCAATTTTCTCTTTCTTCCCTCCCTTCGTGCCTCCGTGCCTCCGTGCCTTCGTGCCTTCTTCCCCCAGTTCCGGAAACACCGCCCCCAGATCCAGCCCCGCCTTCTCAACCACCTTCCTCACCAGCGTGTACCCGTTGGAATGAACCCCATCGCTCTCCAGCCCCAGCACCACATCCCCCACTTGCACCCGCGTCGGGTTGGATGCCCGCTTCAACTCCACAACTCCCACCGCAAACCCCGCCAAATCAAAATCGCCGGGGGCATACACATCCGACATCTCTGCCGTCTCACCGCCCAAGAGCGCACACCCCGCCTGCCGGCACCCCTCCGCCACACCCCGCACGATGTCCGTCAGCATCGCCGATTCCACTTTGTGAACCGCGATGTAGTCCAAAAAGATCAGCGGTTCCCCACCCTGCACAATCAAGTCGTTCACATTCATCGCGACCAGATCAATGCCAATCGTGTCAAACTTCTTCACCTGTGTCGCCAGCTTCACCTTCGTCCCGCACCCATCCGTGCACGCGATCAGCACCGGGTCCTTGTAGTTCCGCTTAAACAGCCGCTCGTTAAAGTCCAGCCTGAACAGCCCCGCGAAACCGCCCGGATTAGAGATAACCCGCGGCCCATGCGTCCGCCGCATGATCGACTCCAGCGAGTCTGTAAAACGGTCCTTTTCCTCAAGGTTCACGCCGGATGCGGCGTACGTCAGGCCGCGAACCTTCGAGGGCTTCGCAGATGGGCGGCCGGAGGGGGAGGGGGGAGCTTTGGGCATGTTGACAGGATAGAAAGCCGATACAACCCACGCCGGGAACCGCCAGGGTTCGCGTCAAAAACCGGGTCCGATCCGCTAAAGATCGGGGCATCCCGGTGCTACCCTTCCGTCCTTCGCAAACCGACCCTTAGAAACTGAGGAATACGCAATGGCCCGTCCGCAGCTTTTCACCTCTGAATCCGTCTCCATGGGCCACCCCGACAAGGTGGCCGACCAGATCTCCGACGCCGTACTCGACGCCATGCTCGTCGATGACCCCTATTCCCGCGTCGCCTGCGAAACCCTCTGCTGCACCGGCCTGGTTGTCGTCGCCGGCGAAATCACCACCAACACCTACGTCAGCATCCCGGACCTGGTCCGCGAGACCGTCCGCGAGATCGGCTACACCTCTGGTGACATGCGCTTCGATGCCGACTCGGTCGGCGTGATGGTCGCCTTGAACAAGCAATCCAACGACATCGCCATGGGTGTGGACCGCGAAGGCGCCGGCGACCAGGGCATGATGTTCGGCTTTGCGACCAACGAAACCCCCGAGTTCATGCCCCTGCCCATCCAGCTCGCCCACCGCATGATCGAGGCCCAGGCCAACATCCGCCGCGAGGGCACGGTCCCCGGCCTCCGCCCGGATGCCAAGAGCCAGGTCACCGTCGAGTACGACGGCAACAAGCCCGTCCGCGTGGACACGCTCGTCCTCTCCACCCAGCACGACGCCTCCTGGAACGATCGCCAGGGTGAGCTCAAGAAGCAGGTCACCGAAAAGATCCTCAAGCCCGTGCTCCGCGAGTGGTGGAATCCCGCGATCAAGGTGCACGTGAACCCCACCGGCCGTTTCGAGATCGGCGGCCCCCACGGCGATACCGGCCTCACCGGCCGCAAGATCATCGTGGACACCTACGGCGGCATGGGCCGTCACGGCGGCGGCGCCTTCTCCGGCAAGGACCCGACCAAGGTCGACCGCTCCGCGGCCTACATGGCCCGTTACATCGCCAAAAACGTGGTCGCCGCCGGCCTGGCCGATCGCTGCGAGGTCCAGCTCAGCTACGCCATCGGCGTCGCCGAGCCCACCAGCGTTCTCATCGACTGCCAGGGCACGGCCAAGGCCGACGAAGGCAAGATCGCCGACGCCGTCCGCCAGCTCTTCAAGCTCACCCCTCGCGGCATCATCGAAGCCCTGAAGCTCCGCACACCCATCTACAGCGCCACCGCCCGCCACGGCCACTTCGGCCGCGCTCCGTACGAGGGCCAGTACTACGACCGCGTGAAGCGCGAACACCGCGGCCCCAAGCTCGAGTTCTTCAGTTGGGAAAAGACCGACAAGGCCGCCGAACTCAAGAAGCTGGTTCGCTAAACCACGTCCGATCAACGACGACGCACGGGCTTCCGGCCCGTGCGTTTTTCTTTGGCCGTCTTGATGGAAGTGACGGCCTTCTTCGGATGAACCTCCGGATCCGCTTGGGCGATGGCCCGCTTCAGATCGCGGCCAACCGAAGCCACCATGACTTGATCCACCGCGCCGAGCTTCTTGCGTTTAGTCAACTTCACCCGCCGCGTGCCAAACCCGTAGAGCCGATGCTTGATGATGTAGGCCGCGACCGGAGTGATGACCGAACTCAAGCCCTCAATCTCGGCCCACGCCGCGGCCTCTTTCGGTGCACCGGGAATCAACTCCCGCACCGACGTCGAGGATGCCGGCATCGGGAAGTTCGGCGCCATCCGCCGGCGCCACGCCGCCCGTTCCGGCCGCGTCCAGAACTCCGAATCCAGAACGTGGTAAAGCTGATTTACCGTCCCTATCGGCTCGCGGGCCATGACCAACGGCTCCGCCATCCTGAGGATCTTCCTGCAATCCTTCCACTTATGAAAGGCCGCGGCCTGATCCGACCCGATCAACAACCGCAGTTTCACGCCGCGCGGCAGCACTTTCTTGAGCCGCCGCAGCGTGTCGATCGTAAAGCTCGGCGCGCCAGTCTTCCGCTTCGCCCGGTCGAGTTCCTCCGTCCAGATCGATCGACGCCCCGGGATATCCAGCGCCAGCTTGAGCATCGCAACCCTTTGCGCATCCGAAGCGATGGGCCCATGAGCCTTGAGCGGGCTCTTGGCCGCGGGAACGTAGAGGAGCCACCCGCTCTCTCCAAAGAGGCGATTGGTCAAAGCCAGCGGCGCCAGCGTGTGATAGAAGTGCGGCGGATCAAACGAGCCGCCAAAGACCACCACCGTCTTCACGCCGGCTGGAATCGGAACAGGAGTAATCGGAACAACCACGGAGCGGCGTTTGGCCATTGACTGATCGTATGAGGAGCGAGTTAGTCGCGTGAATCGACCATCATCACTTCAAACCCGCCATCCGCCTGCAACCGGCGCGGGTCCAAGTCCGGCCGCATCGCGGCCAACGCCGCGCCATCCAGGTTCGAAGCGATCACCCCACCCTGCTCATCGCACAGCGTGTACCGCGTGCCCGATTCACAAGCCACGACCCGGACGATCGAATCTCGCCCGGCCAGTTCGCAGATCACGACGCCCTGATCCCGCATGGCGATGTCCGAAGGGCTCGCATCCGTCGACGGCCGCCCATCATCCGGCAAAGAAGCACAACCCGAACAACAGGCCGCCGCCAAAGCGATGATTCGAGCCGTGAAGTTCATACCCAGAATATCGGCAGAAATGGCGGGTCTGAACAGCCCGGACCCAACGGTCAATAACCCTCCCACGACCCCGGAGTTTTATCAGTTGGCCCCCACAGACCGCCCAACCCTCACGCGCTACAATCGCCCCCACTGCGGTCCGCGGCCCCGTCGTCTAGCCCGGTCTAGGACACCTCCCTTTCACGGAGGTAACGCGGGTTCGAATCCCGCCGGGGTCATTTGCCACATTCGCGCTGAAGAACCGCATCGGGTCCGGCCACGGTGGCGGAGTTGGCGCAGTTATTTGACAGTGATGCGGACCGAGTCGGCTTCGCCGCGGGTAGTAATGCAGCGGAGTTCGTGGGTGCCGAGCGGTATTCGGAGATCCACGGTTGAGGCGAGAGCCATGCCGTCGAGAAACCACGTGCCGGGTTGGTTGCTTTTGGGGGTGATGAGGGCGGTGCCGCGGATGCTGAGGAACTCGGCGTCGCGGCTGGGGGAGGTGATGCGGAGGGCGGGGGCGGCTTCGGCGGGCTTAGGGGAGAGGGCGGGAGACGGTGATGGGGGCGGGTTTGGGTGGGTCGTTGATGGCCGCGAGTTGGGGCATGGTGAGGATGTCGGCGAGCAGCGGTTCGGCGGTGTCGAAGCCGAGGTATTGGATGCGGCCTCTGCCGGAGAAGTCGCCGACCCAAACGCCGGCGGCGTAGCGGGTGTTGTGGCCGACGGCCCAGGCGTCGCGGCGGCCAGAGCTGGTGCCGGTTTTCCAACAGAACCAAGGAATGTCGGGGCGGGATTCCATGCCGTGGGGGGAGCGGGTTCGGCAGGAGAGAATGTCGCTGATGGTGGCGGAGACTTCGGGGCTGAGGACTCGGCGGGTCGTTCGGGGTTGATCCATATAGATAGATACGTCTTGGAAGATTCCGCCGCGGCCGAGGGTGGCGTAGGCGTTGGTGAGGTCGAGGAGGCGGACTTCGACAGCGCCGACGACGACGGCAAGGCCGCCGCGGCGCGCGGGGTTGGATTGGAACTGAACTCCGGCGGATTCGATTTTCTGGATGCAGTGGTCCAGGCCGGTGGCTTCGGCGATGAGGATGGCCGGGACGTTCAGGGATTTGCGCAGGGCGTCGGCGGCGGTGAGTTCGCCGGCGAAGCCGCGGGAGAAGTTGACGGGCTTCCAGCCGCCGCGCTCGATGGGGAGGTCGTAAACGAGGGAGTCGGGGGCGAGACGGTGGGATTCCATGGCCGCGGCGTAGACGAAGGGTTTGAGTGCGGAGCCGGGGCTGCGGAAGGCGGTGGCGCCGTCGACCTGACTGGCGGAGCTTGTTGGATCGGAGGAGCCGACGAGGGCGACGAGTTCGCCGGCTTGAATGTCGATGATGGCCGCGGAGATCTGGGTGCCTTGGGGGAGGGATTTGGACTGCGCGGTGATGAGTTGTTCGAGGCGGGTTTGGAGCGCGAGGTCGATGGTGGTGCGGCCGCCTTGGGGGCGTTCGGAGACGGCGAGCCACGCGGCGTGGGGGGCACGGATGGGGTCGGTGGTTGGGGTGAGGGTGATGGGCTCGGCGAGGGCTTGTTTGTGCTCCGCCGCAGTGATGTTGCCGCAGATGAGCATGCGGTGGAGGACCCAGTTGCGGCGGGCTTTAGCGGCGCCGGCGTGGCGATCGGGGCGGAGGCGCTCGGGGGACTTGGGGATGCCGGCGAGGAGGGCGGCTTCGGCGAGGGTGAGGTCGGCGGAGCGTTTTCCGAAGTAGCGGTGGGCGGCGGATTCGATGCCGCAGATGTTGCCGCCGTAGGGGGCGAGGTTGAGGTAGTGTTCGAGGATTTCGTTTTTGGGGAGGAGTTGTTCGAGCTGGACGGCGCGGAAGGCTTGGATGGCTTTGGCGGAGAGCGTGCGGGGACGCGGGTCGCAGAGGCGGGCGAGTTGCATGGTGATGGTGCTGGCGCCGGAGACGACGCGGCCCGAGCCCAGGTTTTGGCAGATAGCGCGGGTGATGGCGATGGGGTCTATGCCGCCGTGGGAGTAGAAGCGTTCATCTTCGGTGGCGATGGTGGCGGCAGCGATCCATGGGCCCGTGTCTGCGAGGGTGATGGGTTCGCGCCATTGGTCGTCGGGGCCGACGGCTCTTAGGAGCGTGGTGCCGGAGCGGTCGGTGACGAGAATGCTGGTGGGGCGGTCAAGTGTGCGCGCGGGGAAAGGGGCGAAACGAAATATCAGGGGCAACGCGATCGCGATGGATGCGGAGATGGCGGCCGCGGCCATCGCGATGCGCGTTGTCCAGCGGAGCAGTTTCACCGGCGGACCTCGATGATGGTGGATTCGCCGCCGCCGGCGGCGAGGCCGGGGTCGTACATGGATGCGGCTTGGATGGGGGCGGAGGTGAAGGTGCCGGCGGAGATGGCGCGGAGGAAGTAGTGGAACTCGCGGGCGTTGGTGGAGGCGGAAGTGAACATGACGACTCGGTCGTCGAGGAACTCGGTTCGGTCCGGGAGAGTGTTCATCTTGTGCTGGTCGGTGGAGGTGGCGAGGGCGGGGTTTTCGATTTCGAAGCCGGCGGGGATGAGGTCTACGACGGCGAGGTTGGTGGCTTCACGCTGCGCGCCAGGGGCGCGGAGGGTAACCTTGACTTCGATCAGATCGCCGACGTGGATGGTTTCGAGTTCGAGGGGCTTGCCGTCACGGGCGAGCCATTCGCGCTTGATTTCAAGGCCGCGGCTGAAGGCGGGGAGGGGTTTGGATGTACGGCCGCGGGTGGCGACGGTGATGAAGGCGTCGCCGGCGCCGTGGAGATCGATGGTGGCGGGGCAATCGGCGGCAAGGATTTTGGCGGTGTGCGGGGAGGTGCTTTCGAAGGGGGTTTGGCCGGAACGGGTGGTGAGGGTGCCTTCGAAGGGGCCGGGCTTGGAGGTTGATCTGTTGTAGCGGGCCAAGGCGCAGACGGCGGCCGCGTTTTCTGCGGTGGAATGCCATTGGCCGTTGGTGCGGGCGGCGTTGAGTTTCTGGGCGAGGATGGGGAGCATTTGATGGGCGGGGTCGATGTCCATGAGGGACCAGAGGAGATCGGCGAGTTGAGTGGTGGCGGAGGTGAGGCGGCCCGACGATGTTGTCGCGACAGCGATCGAGAGCATTTCATCTTTGAGGAGGGCGAGTGCGCGATCGTGCTGACCCGCGGCGTGCATGGCATGAGCTAGGTGGGCGCGGCCGGCGATGTCGAGGCGGTCTTGGCGCTCGGCGAGGCTGGCGATCCAACCGGGTTGCGGGCGGTTCAGGCGGGCGAGAACATCGCAGATCTGGGCACGGAGGTTGTCATCGGCTTCTTCTTTGCTTCGGAAGGCGCGTTCGAGATAGTCGCTGAGCATGGTGAGGAACTTGGGGTCGATCTTGCGGCCGGAGTCGTGGGCGCGGATGAGGAACTCCGCGGCGTAGGCGGTGCCCCACAGATAAGGGTCGCTACCGCCGGGCCAGTAGGAGAGGCCGCCGGAAGTGGTCTGCATGGACCAGAGGCGGTCGATGCCGCCCTGGATCATGTCTTCGACCATCTTGCCGCGCTCGGGGTTGGTGGTGACGAGGAGGTCGGGAACTTCGAGGAGGGCGAAGAGGCGGCTGGTGGTTTGCTCGACGCAGCCGTAGGGGTAGTCGATGAGGGAGTCGATGGCGGGGGCGAGTTGGATATCCGGGCCGGGGCCGATGGTGACTCGGACGGAGGTGGAGTCGGGGAGGAAGTTGGAGTCGGGTTGGATGGTGAGAGGGTGGCCCTCGTGAACTTTGTGAACGGCGACGGTGGTGTCTACGCCGCTGGCGGCGCGGGAGGGGATGTCGCCGTTGAAGGCGGAGGTGAGGGTACTGCCGGGGGATGAAGCTGTCGCCGAGGCGTGGATTGCGATTTGGCCTTCACCGGTAGAAGTGAGTGTTTGCCAGATGACGATGGAGCGTTGGGCGGGGAGTGAGATTTCGCCGTCGGATTGGCCCGCCATCTTTCCGGGGCCGGTGATGGTGGTGGCGAGGGTGACCTTCAGTTCCACGCCGGTTGTGTTGACGAGTTTGACGGGTACATCCGCGCGATCGCCGGGCGCAATGAAGCGCGGCCAGGAGGCTTCGGCCATGAGAGGGGCCTTGAGTGTGACGGGCTGCTCGGCGGAGCCGTAACGGTCGCCATCAACTGCTACCGCCATGATGCGGATGCGGCCGGTCATGTCGGGCATGGGGAGGGTGATTTGGACCGTTCCGTCGGAGCCGACGGGGACGGCGGTGCGCCAGACGACACCGGGTTGGCGGCGCTTCATCGGGACCGGGCTGCGGGTCATGGACTTGTCTTCGTCATCGCCGCCATCACCGCCGATGCGGTCGATGCTGGTTGGACGGCGGTTGTCGGGGAGGAGGGAGCGATAGAGGTCTTCGGATTCGACTCCGAGGCGGCGCTGGCCGAGGAAGTGGGTAAGGGGATCGGGGCGGTGATAGGCCGCGGCCAGCAGGATGCCGTCATCGACGGCCCAGATGTGGACCATGCCGGGGCGGGCGGGGTCTTCGGGGGCAGGGATGCGGACGGTGAGTTGAGCGGAATTGCCGGGTTGGAGGTCTTTGGGGGCGGTGATTTCGACGGGAAGAGACTTGTCGGCGTGGTCGGTGATGACCTTGGCCAAGCCCGCTGCACGGGTGGGGAGCCATTTTTCGTTGTTGGTGTCTACGCCTCGGACGACGGTGGCGCTGAGGAATGCGCCGCCGCGGAGGTCAGCGGGGAGGGGGACTTGAAGTTCGGTGGAGCCGGATTGGGTTTCGATGATATGTTGCCAGAGGACGCGGTCGGTCTCGAGGGTGACGAGCATGGAGCCGGCGAAGGGAGCGCTGATGGCGAGCTTGGCGGTGTCGCCGGGGTGGTAGCGGTCGTGGTCGAGGATAAGGTCGAGCTTTTCGGGACGGCCTAGCGCGGCACCTCCCCCACTGTCGCTGGCGTAGAAGTCGATGCGGGCATCGGCGCCCTTGTCATCCGCGGCGTAGAGGCGATAGCTGCCGACATCGGCGCACTTGAAAGCGGCTATGCCGGACGCGTCGCCGGAATCGATGGTCCACTCTGTGGGAGCGATTTCGTGTTCGATCCATTTCCAGACTGGACGACCTTGGATCATTTCAAGGGAAGAGTCGCCTTCGATTCGGACGAGTTTGAAGTGGATGGGGGAGAAGGCCGCGGAGGAACCGTCGGGGGAGACGAGGGCCCAGTCTGTTTTGACCTCGATTCCGACGGGCACGACATGGGCGGGGAGACGGAGGCCGAGATGGCGGCCGGCGGTGTCGAAGATGGTTGTGGTTGAGGTCGAGACGGAGCGGCCGCCGACTTCCGTCACGGTGGAGGAGATGGTGGACTTCCAGAGGCCCAGCTTCGCGGACTTCGGCGCGGGGATGGTGAGGGAGTGCTTCCCGGCATCATCCAGCTTGCCCCTGATCTCGGCGATCGCTTCTTCCCGGTCGGGAGCGGGAGAGCCGAATGTGTAGTCGGGGAACGCGGGAGTGGTGAATGGCGTGCGGGTGTGGGTGCCGGTGACGGTGAACTCCAGACCCGAGGCGGGTTGGTCGAACAGGTAGCGGCCGGAGATGTTGATCTTCGATTTCTCGCCGGGTCCGTAGCGCGGGCGGTCCGGCTCGGCGTGGATTTCGATGCGGGCGGGAACGAACGCTTCTACCCACGCGTGGACTTCGCCAAGAGATTCGGCAGAGCCCGGGAGGTTGGCGCGGAAGCGGTAGCGGCCGGTGTGGCCCTGCTCGGGGGCATCGAACTGAACGTGGAACATGCCTTGGTCGCCGGGGGTGGTCTTGAGGTCGGCGATCTGGCGGCCGTCGGGGCGGAAGACCGTGACGCTGAGGGGAAACGATGGTGGAGTGTGGCCCGCGGCGTCGCGGATGATGCCGGTGAGATGGACCTGCTCGCCGGGGCGGTAAACACCTCGGTCGGTGTAGAGCATGACGTCATAGGTAGTAGGAGTTGCGCGGCCGGATTGGTCCACCTCGTCGAAGAGCGCGGCATCCTCACCGAGCTTGAGGAAGGAGAGGTCGTCGGCGAGTTCGGCCGTGACAACCCAAGCGGGGCCGTCGGGGGACTTGGCGGGAATGGAGAGGCGAATGAGGCCGGTGGCGTCGGTCTGGCCGTCGGCGAGGGTCTGGTTGTTGCGGGTCATCGCGGCGATGCGGACGCCGGGGACGGGTTTGCCGGAGGTGATGGAGGTGACCCAGGCGAGCAGGCCGGCTCGCTCTCGCTTGCAGGTGAGGGCGAGGTCGGTGACGGTGACGGCGGCCTCGGCTGCGGTCCAGCGGTCGTGGGTGGATTGGACCTCGACGGCGTAGACGCCGCGCTGGTTGTTGACGATGGGGCGGAGATCGAGGGCCGCGGACTTGGGTTCGTTGCGAGGCCAGTCGAGCTTGACGGTGTGCTCGGGGAGTTCGCGGGATGTATCGGAGGACCGCGAGTCTCGGAGATGGGCGATCAGGTTGTTGGCGTGCAGGCGGCTGGCCTGGATTTTGACTTCCTGGATGTTGACGGCTTTGACGTCAAGGAGCAGATTGCCGCCGGGGGTCAGGATGCCGGAAGCGAAGGGCATGCTGATGGTGGGGTCGCGGTCGGGGAGGGTGAACTCGAGTTTCTGGGAGCCGGCAAGGGTCTCACCGCCGGTGGCCAGGAGGTCTTGGGGGATGGTCACGGTGTAGTGGGTGCCGCAGCGGAGGGGGCCGGTGACGACGATCTCGTGCTCGGTAAGCGTGGTCCGAGTATTGGGGACGGCGGGAGAGAGTTCGATCTTGGGAGTTGGTTGCCTGCGATCGAGGGGGCGGGTGAAGCGGATGCGAGCGGTGGCTTCGTCGGAGAGCGGCGCGGGGGAGGCATCAATTCGGAGGGCGACGAAGCGCTGGGGTACGGTGATGGACTCGTGGAGGTCTTTGCCCAGGGGCAACTCACCGCCGATGCCGGTGAGTTCACCGTGGATGTCGATCCGGAAGTGCTCTTTGCCGCACTGCACACGAACGGAGAGGGTGTCGGTGGGCTCGGACTGGAGGCAGGCGAAGGTGAGCTTGGTTTCGCCGGAGGCGATGGTTGTGTGTTTGGTCAGGTCGGCGGGAGAGACGGGCTGGTTGAAGCGGAGTTCGACGGTGGCCGCATCCTTCTCTACGGACTGAACTTTGCAGGTCTTGAGTTGGAGGGGGGAGGTCTGGAGGCGGAACTCGGTGGTCCCGAAGAGTGTGCGGCCGGTGCGGCGCTCGACATCGGCCGCGGGCTTGAGCTGGTAGGTGTGGCCGGGGGGCAGCTTCTGCGCGAGGATGTAGTCCAGGCGGTCCGGGGAGTTCCACTCCCAGCGGCCTTCGGGCTGGGGACTCAGGGCAAAGAGGGGTTGCTGAGGAGACTTGCCGGTGTCGGCGGGGGTTGCGATGGGCTCGTGGAACTGGACGCTGATGCGGTCGGCGCCTTCCAGGAAGTTGGTCGGGGTGACCGAGACCACTCGTAAGAGAGGTTTGCGGATGTGGATGAAGGAGTACCTGATCCAGACTAGACCCGCGGCGTTGAGGGCGAGCAGAAGGGCGGCGAACACCCAGAAACGTTTGGGGGAACTGAACACGGGCGGGCTCCTCGAGATGTGAGTTGCCGCGCGGCCGGATGGCGCGGGCGGCGCCCTGTGTATCGGTGCGGCGCTTCGCGGCGGGACAGTGTTTGGAAGGGATTTACAGAGGCGTCAGCTCGACGGCGATGACCTTGTAGTCCGGGCACTTGCTCTTGGGATCGGCGTAGGGGCCGACGACGCAGTTGGTGTTGGTTTCGGGATAGTGGAAGGTGAGGAAGGCGGTGCCGGGAAGCATCCGGCGGGAGAGCTTGGCGGGGGCGATGGCCTGACCCCAGCGGCTGCGGACTTTGACCTTGTCGCCGTCGGTGATGTGGAGCCGGGCGGCATCCTCGGGGTGGAGTTCGAGGTAGTCCTCGGGCACGATCTGGCTGCTGGGGGTGCGGCGGGTCATGGTGCCGACGTTGTAGTGATCGAGGATGCGGCCCGTAATAAGGATGAAGGGGTGCTGGGGGTCGAGGGCATCTTGAGGGGGGGTGTAGTCGACGCTGGTGAGGAGCGCTTTGCCGCGGACGAACGAGTCGTGGTGGACCGTTCGGGTGCCGGGGTGGTCGGGCGCTGGGCAGGGCCACTGGAGACCGTCGGGGGTGAGGCGGTCGTAGGAAATGCCGCCGAAGAGATGGGGGACGACGGAGGCGACTTCATCCATGACTTCGGAGGGGGAGCTGAAACCCCAGCCGGTTGGGTTGGCTTTTTCGGCATCGCAGGCGGCGATCGCGACGTCTCGGATGACTTCCCAGTCGGGTCTGGCTTGCCCCGGGGCGCTGACGGCGGGGCGGACGCGCTGGATGCGGCGTTCGCCGTTGGTGAAGGTGCCTTCCTGCTCGAGCACTGCCGCGGCGGGGAAGACGATGTGGGCGTGCTCGGCCGTCTCGGTCATGAAGAGTTCCTGCACGATGAGCAGGTCGAGGCTCTTCAGGGCCTTGATGACGTGGTCGTGGTTGGGATCGCTTTGGGCGACATCTTCGCCCTGGATCCAGAGGGCTTTGAGGTCGCCCGCGACGGCGGCGTTGAACATTTCCGGGATGGTCTTGCCCGCGTGGATGGGAGGGGCCTTGCCCCAGATGCGTTGGAGACGCTCGCGGGCGGTTTGGTCATCGAGGCTCATGTAGCCGGTGAGGGAGTAGGGCTGGGAGCCCATGTCGGCGTTGCCCTGCACGTTGTTTTGGCCGCGGAGAGGGAGCATGCCGGAGCCCTGCTTGCCGAGAGAGCCGGTGAGAAGGCCGAGATTGCAGTAAGCCATGACACTGGCGACGCCTTGGGTTTGCTCGGAGAGGCCAAGGCCACTGATGAAAAGGCCGGGGCCGCGGGAGGCGATGAGGCGGGCGGCCTTGCGGATGAGGTCTTGGGGGACTCGTGTGATGGCGGAGAGATCCGCGAGAGAGTGCTGCGCGAGGAAGGACTTGAGTTCATCGAAGCCTTCGCAACGGGATGAGATGTAGGGCTTGTCGTAGAGGCCTTCTTCGATGATGACTTTGGTGAGGGCGTTGAAGAGGGGGACGTTGGTTCCGGGCCAGAGTTGGAGGTGGAGGCCGTAGTTGGCGAGTTCGATGGCGCGGGGGTCGATGACGACCAGAGCAGCGCCTCTCAGCGCGGCCTGCTTGATGCGGGCCCCCACTACCGGGTGGGCTTCGGTGGGGTTGCCGCCGGCGACGACCAGGAGTTTGGCTTCTTCGAGATCGGCGTAGGAGGCGGTGGCAGCGCCGGTGCCGGTGACCAGGCCGAGGGCGACGGCGGTTGAGGAATGGCAGACGCGGGCGCAGCAGTCGGTGTTGTTGGTGCCGATGATGGTACGGAAGAGTTTTTGGAGGAGGTATGCGGCCTCGTTGGTAGAGCGCGAGGAGGTAAGGACGCCCAGGGCGTCGGGGCCGCGCTTGTCGCGGATTTCGAGGAGGCGGCGGGCGGTGAAGCGGATTGCCTCATCCCAACTCGCGGGGCGGAGGGGGCCCGGCCCCTGGCGGATCATCGGTGTGGTCAGGCGATCAGGCGAGTGGTGGTAGGCGTGGGCGTAGCGGCCTTTGACGCAGAGGTGGCCGCGGTTGACGGCGGCGGAGTCCACACCCTTGATGCGGAGAACGACTTCGTCGGCGACTTCGACGTGATCGCGGCAGCCGACCCCGCAGTATCCGCAGACGGACTCGACGATGTGGTCTGGTGCCTGGTTCGCGGAGGGTTCGCGGTCGCGGTCGGTGATGGCGTTCGTAGGACAGACATCCACGCAGGCGCCGCAGGAGACGCAGTCGCTGTCGGCGAAGCGGTCGGTGGGGCCGAAGATGAGGCTGGTTTGTCCGCCGCGGCCTTGGATGCCGTAGACGAACTGGCCTTGGACCTGTTCGCAAGTGTTGAGGCAGAGGCGGCAGGTGATGCACTTGTCGCGGTCGAAGCGCATGTAAGGGTGGGAGGTGTCCATCGGAGCCAGCGGCGCGTGGTGGCCGAAGTCGCTGCTGGATACGTTGTATTGCGCGAGGAAGCGTTCGAGCTTGGTACCGTCGGGACTGGGGAGGAACGCGCCGACCGGTGTTGCGGAAAGCGTGAGGGAGAGGAGATCGCGACGGACGTGCGTAAGGTGCGGGGTTGCGGTGCGCACGGTCATGCCTGGGGAGATTGGCGTGTGGCACGCGGCTTGGGGGCGCTGGCCTTCAATCTCGACCAGACACATCCGGCAGCCGCCTTCGGGGCTGAGGCCATCGGCGTGGCAGAGCGTGGGGATTTCGATTCCGGCTCGGGCCGCGGCGGAGAGGATGGTGTCGCCGCGGTGGATCTCGACGGCGTTGCCGTCGATGGTCGCGGTGGTTCTCACGGTGGCGCTCATGGGCGCGACTCCGCGAGGATGCGGTTTCCGAATTTCTCAAGGATGGTCTTTATGGGGCCGGGGGTTTCGCGGCCGAAGGCGCAGAGGCTGGCTTCCTTCATGAGTGCGAGGATGCGCTCGAAGTTTGGGATGCTGGCGAGCGTGAGCCCGGCTTTGGCCATTTCGTGCGCGCGGGCGGTGCCGAGTCGGCAGGGGACGCACTTGCCGCAGGATTCATCGCGCATGAAGGTGAGGAGGTGACGGAGGAGTGCGGCCCAGTCTGAGCCGCGCGGGATGGCGACCAGGCCTCCGTGGCCCAGATTGATGCCGCGGCGGGACATGCCGGCGAAGCAGATCGGGGCATCCCACTGATCGGGCGTGACGATGCTGCCCATGGGACCGCCGAGGAGGACGGCTTCGAGTTCGCCGCGGGCCCCGCCGCCGGCGAGGCGGTCGATCACTTCGCGCAGGGTGATGCCGAACTCGACTTCGACGATGCCGGGGTTTGCAAAGCCGTGGTTGAGGCAGAGGGCTTTGGTGCCCTTGCTGTCTGCAGAGCCCATCGCGGCGTACGCGGGTGCGCCCTTCTGCATGATCCAGGGGATGTTGGCGAGGGTTTCGACGTTGTCCACGACGGTGGGTTTGCCGAAGAGGCCGGCCTCGACGGGGTAGGGCGGGCGGGGCCAGACTTCCCCGCGCTGGCCTTCGATGGCGGCGAGCAGCGCGGTTTCTTCGCCGCAGACGTAGGAGCCCATGCCGCGGATGACCTCGATGTGCAGGGGCTTGCCGGGACCAAGAGCGTTTTCGCCGAGTAGACCCGCGTGGGTCGCGGCATCGATCGCTTTTGAAACGACGGCGGCGGCCACCGGATATTCGGAGCGGATGAAAACGATGCCGCGGGAAGCGCCGACGGCGTGGGCAGCGATGGCCATGCCTTCGAGGATGGCGTGGGGGTCGCGCTCCATGAGTTCGCGGTCGATGAAGGAACCGGGGTCACCCTCATCGCCGTTGGCGATGATGAACTTGGGTGAGCCGGGGGCCTTGGCGGCGAGTTTCCATTTATTGCCGGTGGGATAGGCGGCGCCGCCGCGGCCACGGACGCCGGAGGCGAGGACGGTTTCGACGACCTGCTCGGGCGTCATGCGGAGCGCGATGGCGAATCCGTCGTAGGAGGGAAGGGCGTCGCCGGTCCACTGGGGTTGCCCGATGCGCTCGGTCACGACGGGGTGGCGCGCATCGCAACGGATCGAGGGAGGCGGCGGGTGAGGCAGTTCGCGATTGTGAGTCAGGTCGTCAAAGCGCGCGGGTGTGAGTTGAGGAAGAACGTCGCCGCCGGATGTCATCGCCACGGGAGAGCGGTCGCAGTAGCCAAGGCAGTACACCGGGTTGCACCTGTGATGGCGGGAGAGGCCGCGGGCGATGTCGGCGCCTCCGGCGAGCATGCAGGAGGTCCCGGCGCAGACGCGGATCGCGGCGGGATCGGCCTTGGCTTCGGTGTAGGACGAGAGCGCTCCGCGGACGGAAGCGACCGGGAGGTGGACGGTTTTGGCGAGCGATTGCAGGGCCGCGGCATCGTTTGGCGCGCCAGATTCGACGAAGCGGTGAAACTCGGGGAGCACCGGGGCGTGTTCTGCATCAGGTGAGTGGGTGGCTCGGTAGGCCCTGGCTCGAGTTGTCATGCGGCCTCCGGAGATCGTTGATCCAACTGTACCGGCTCATGACCCGGGCCGCCTAGAAGACGCCGTCGATGCGACCTGTTAGCGGATCAAGGTCGACATCCATAAACGCCGGGCGTGCGGGCAGGCCGGGCATGGTGCGCATCGTTCCGACGAGTGGATAGATGAAGCCCGCGCCGAGAGATGCCCGCATGTCGCGGATGGTGATGCGGAAGCCGGAGGGTGCACCCTTGAGATCCGGATTGTCGCTGAAGGACAGGTGCGTCTTGGCCATGCACACGGGGAGCGTGGAGTAGCCGAGTTCCGTGTACTTCTGGAGCTTGGCGCGGGCTTCGGGTGTGTAGTCCACTCCGATGGCGCCGTAGGTCTGGGCGATGCGGAGGATCTTGGATTCGATCGAGTCATCCAGGGCGTAGAGGAAGTTGAACTTGGATGGCTTGTCGCACGCGGCGATGACGGCTTGACCCAGGTCTCGAGCGCCGCGGCCGCCTTCAGCCCAGTTGGTCGTCTTCACGGCCGCGGAGGCGCCGGCCTTGACGGCGGCCTTCTTGAGGAGCTCGATCTCCGCATCGGTGTCGGTCGAGAAGGTGTTGATCGCGACCACCACGGGAATGCCGTAACTCAGGACGTTTTTGATGTGGCGCTCAAGATTTGGAAGGCCGGCTTCCAGGAGTGCGAGATTCTCCTGCTTATAGGCCTCATCGACGGGCTTGCCGGCGACGACCTTGGGGCCACCGCCGTGCATCTTGAGAGCCCGAACGGTTGCAACCAGAACCGCGCAGCTCGGGGCGATGCCGCTGGCGCGGCACTTGATATTGGCGAACTTCTCAAAGCCGATGTCCGAGCCGAAGCCGGCCTCGGTGACGACGTAATCGGCGAGCTTGATCGCGATCTGATCGGCGATGATGGACGAGTTGCCTTGGGCGATGTTGGCAAACGGACCGGCGTGGACGAAGACGGGCGTGCCCTCCAGTGTCTGGAGGAGGTTGGGCATCACGGCATCCTTCATCAGGACGGTGAGAGCCCCGGCGGCGCCGATGTCATCGGCCGTGATGGGCTGGCCATGCTTGGAGAATCCGATGACCATGCGGCGGAGGCGGACCTGCATGTCGGCCAGGCTGGTGCTCATGGAGAGCACGGCCATGATTTCACTCGCTACCGCGATATCGAAACCGGTGGCGCGTGGGAAGTGTTCTTCGCTTCCGAGGCCGACCTGAATCTCACGGAGCATCTTGTCGTTGACATCCAGCACACGGCGCCAGGTGATGGTCTTGGGATCGATGTCGAGGCGGAAGAGCTCGCGCTGTTGCTCGGCGGGAAGGTCGCCCGGGCATGCGGCCTCAAAGCCCAGGCGCTTCATGCGGCGGAGATGGGCCGCGCAGAACTGCGGCTTGCCTGACTTGTCCTTCTTGCAGAGGACGTTCATGAGTTGCTGATCGTCGGGGTGAGACTCTTCGTACATCAGACGGGTGTCGATCGCGGCGGCGAGAAGGTTGTTGGCCGCGGCGACGGCGTGGGTGTCGCCGGTGAGGTGGAGGTTGAAGTCCTCCATGGGGAGGACCTGGCTGTAGCCGCCACCGGCCGCGCCGCCCTTGATGCCGAACGTGGGACCCATCGAGGGCTGGCGGATGCAGGTGAAGACACTCTTGCCCAGGTGCGCACCCAGGGCCTGCGAGAGGCCGACCGTGACGGTGGTCTTGCCTTCACCCAGCGGTGTCGGAGTGATCGCGGTGACGACGATGAGGCGACCGTTGGGTTGAACCACCAGTCGATCACGGACGTTCAGGTGAACCTTGGCTTTGGTGTGGCCATAGGGCTCGAGTTCGGAGGGGAGCAGGCCAATCTCATGAGCGAGTTCCATGATGGGTTTGGCGGTCGCCGCTTGAGCGATTTCGATATCCGAGGGCACTGGATTCTTCAGCACGAGCGATGTTGCGGCCGCAGCCTGCTTCGGGGAGCGAGGGGTCTTCCAGGAAAGTTGTTGCAGCATGTGTGTTGCCGTTCGAGTTAGAGGTTCAACTTCACTATCGGCAGACAAAGGATACGTGTGTCCTCAATATGAACAGCCTCGTCAAAAACCGATCGGGGAAGTTTCCTTGATCGCTCAAATGCCAACCGGGGATCCCTTCGAGTCCCCGGTGTTGGATCAGTTGGAGCCAACCACATCGTTCTTGGGTGCGGTGCGACTGATGCTGTGGAGGATCTGGCCCTTGATCGCGGCCACCTCCGGCCCCGCGGCCGCGCTGGCCTGGGGTGTGATCTGCAGCATCCGGTCAGACAGCAGCATGGTGAGCATGGCTTCCATGATGCTGCCTTGGCCGCCGCCAGTCCCGGCGCCACCCATCACGCTCTTGGGGACTACGTCCGCCCCGGAGTGCTGGATGGCATCCGCGAAGCGGCCGAGGACCTGCTGGGTGAGTTGATAGACAGGGCCGCCGTAAGCGCGGACCTGCTCCTCGACCGCCATGGCCTGGCCGATGGCGACGCGGGCGGCCCGTTCGGCATCCGCTTCGGCCGGCATTCGGATCTTGCTGGCCTCCGCCTCGGCCATCGCCTTGATCCGCGCCGCCTCCTGAAGGGACCGTTGGTATTCGGCGCGTCCCTGGAGGGCGATGAAGCCGCTGGCGACCGAGCCGCGGGTGGTCCAGCGTTTCTCGACGACGCCGACGCGGTTGTTCGGGACGCGACGGATTCCCGCGAGTGCCCCGAGCACGGCCGCGGCCACGATCGCCGCGGGCCCGGCCCATAGCAGTTGCATGGTTGTGAATGCCATCATGGTGTTCAACTCCGCGCATGAACGGTGCGGCGCGCGGCGGCCGCGCGGGCGAAGCATGCGACATCGCCTCAAGGTGAGGTCAACGCAAGTGGATTGAACGGAGCCGGACTATGGCGGCGGGAGCGGCTCACCCTCGCAAATGGGCTTCACCGGCAGCGGGCCATAACCCAGGCGTGTTTTGCAGTTACGATGTGAAGAAGCATGGTGCTCCTCGCCGAATCGGCGTGATAGTTCGATGATATGCAAAGTGGATATCCGATCCAGTTAGCACACGCTGACGCACAACGTATCGCTGTTCCACGCCGTCAGAGGCCATGTGAAACCGGTACGCTGTCATTACGAAACAGACGTTCGGTAGGCGTGCGATTGTCTACGTGAATTCGCTGCATAGGAATTCACATCGGAACACAGGGACTCCGCGGCCTCATCAGGGGCGGGGAACCTCAACACGAGGGGAAGCACATGAAGAAGGCCGTCATTGCCATAGTCGTCATCATTGTCGCGGCGGCGGCGCTCTTGGGGATTCCCAAGGTTCGCACGTATCTGTCGGTGGGCGGCGAAACGCTGGCGGCGCAGATTGA
Organism: Phycisphaerales bacterium; assembly: GCA_044222485.1. Lineage (GTDB taxonomy): Bacteria > Planctomycetota > Phycisphaerae > Phycisphaerales > UBA1924 > JAHBXE01. Next base: position 70,700 of record JBGAND010000007.1, read on the forward strand.
TAAGGCGCTGGGTGAATACACCGTCCGTCGGACGGAAGTGAAGACAGGAATTACGAACCTGGAGCAGTCCGCGAAGAAAATCCAGGAAGGGCAAATCTCTTCCGAAGTACAGGCGGAGCAGCTGACCCAGAAGCTCGCGGCCGTCAACGAGAAGAAGGCCGGCGCCCAGGCGTCGCTGACGCGGCTGCGCGATCTCGTCGCCAAGGCCGAGCCCGCGACACTGGGCGGGAAGCAGTACAGCGTGGCGGAGCTGCAGTCGATGGCAGAGAACCTGATCACGGCGTTCAAGTCGCTGGAGACTCAGTCGAGCGGTATTGAGAAGGCTCGCGACTTGTTGACTTCCAACGCCAAGACGCTGCATGCCAAGTCGGACCAGGCCAAGGCGATGATCGATTCGATGCACAGTCAGCTCGAGACCATTGACGCCAAGCTGCTGGCGCTGACCACCATGCGGGATGCGGCCAAGACGGCCGGTTCGGGGTCGGACCTTGCCGACAACTTCAAGCAGGTGCAGGACCAGATCAACGCGCTCTATGTCAAGGTGGAGACGAACCTGCGCGTGGAAGAGCAGTCCTGGAAGACCGCCTCGACAGGGACGCCGGTGGATGTGAACGGCATCATCAACACGACTGCGGACACCGAGACCACGCTGAGTAAGATCGACGCCGTCCTTGGAAAGAAGTAACCGTGCCTAGCGGAGCCAAGAAAGCCCTGGTGGTGACGGCGATCCTCGCGGTGGTCGCGGGCGGTGTGGTCGCGTGGCAACTGATAGGGCCGGGGACAGCACCTGCCCCCGGCCCTGACCAACCCGCACCGAACTCGATGTCGGCCAAGGAAATCGCGGATGCGGAAACCAAGCTGGTGCGGGTGCGCACGGAGCTGAAGAACCGCGTGGAGCCGGCGATCACCAAGCTTCGCAGCGAGCGGCAGAGCATTCGGGAGCAGCTCAAGGGATTGGGCGTCGCGGACAGCAACGACTTGAAGAAAGATTTTCGAGCCCAGGGGTTTGGGCGCGAGCTGGCGGAGATCGTGGGGCTGATCCGCGCTATGGAGCAGAAACGGGATGCGCTGGACAAGTCGAGCTTTGAGTTTGAGTCGTTTATTCGTCGCCTGAAGCGCAAGGCGCTGGTTGAGAATGCGGGGTTGACCGAGCAGGAGCTGACGGAAGTCAGTACGACGCTCAAGTCGCTGGATGCTCAGCTTGCGGATATCAAGGAAGCGCGGCCGGAGATCAGCCCGGCGCAGCTGGATTCGATCATTGATGAAGAGCTCGGGGCGAACTCTCTTCAGGGCCGGGTTGAGCGGCAGGTGGAGATCCGGCAAACTCGACTGACGGCGTTGAATGCACGTCTGTCGGCGCTTAAGGCGGTGGTCGCGGCAGCGCCGGGGAATGCATCAGACGTTGAGAATCTCCGGGCGCGGCTGGAGCGGGCGATTCGTCAGGCGGTGGATGAAGATCACTGGCCGATCAAGGTGGCCGGGTGCGTGCTGGAAGAGCCGGCAGCGGAGGGAGCGATGGCGCGGGCCGCGGAGTACATCGTGCGGCAGAAGGGTTTAGCCGCGCAGCACGGGCCGACAATCGAGAAGATTGAGAAGGCGATCGCGGGCATGTCCGGGGAAGCGGCCGAACTCCAGAAACTGCTTGAGCAAGTCAAGGCCGATGCCGGGAAGACGGATGAATCGGCGGTGGCGCGAGCCCAGGAGGTTCGGGCGCGCCTGACGTCGATTGCCGATCACGCGGCTCCAGGTGATGATCCGCTTCTGACGGGGCCGGCTCCGAACGTTGAGGTATTTGAGCTTTTGCCTAAGTGATGGGCTGGTAGAGGAGATCATCATGTTCCGCATGCTTCGTGCGATCGCTCTCTTGATGCTGCTGGCGATGACCAGCCTTACGGCGTTTGCACAGGACAAGGCAAAGGACGGGAACGCCGCGGCGGATGCGGAGCTGGTGGAGGCGCGTCGGGAGATTCCCAAGCTCAAGGCCGCGGCGACGTATGAGCCCAAGGGAGACACGATTGAGATCGAGCTCAGCGAGTACGCGGGGTATTCGGGTCTGATCGCGGCGAACGGGGGTCTGGAGCCGAATGCGGAATCGTACTTCTTCAAGAAGCACGGCTTCAAGGTCAAGTTCACGCTGAGCGAGGAAGAGTCTTGGTCCGCGCTCAATAGCGGGCGAATGGCCGCATCGGCGACGACGGCGGATGTGTTGGCGGCGTATGGCAAGCAGTTTGAGGTCAACGTGCCGGCCTTGATCGGGTTTTCACGCGGCGCGGATGGCATCGTCGTCCGCAACAACATCAAGCGGATCAACGATCTCAAGGGCAAGATCGTGTCGGCGTGCCAGTTCACGGAGTCGGACTTCTTCATCCGGTACCTCGCTCAAGAGGCCGGGCTGGGTGTCAATCTGCTGGATGACTTCACATCGCCCGTGGATCCAAACAAGGTCAACATCATCGTGTGCGCGGATGGGTTCGGGGCAGACCACCGAGGTTGCCGACGGCAGCGGCGGCAAGGCTCACGTTCTGGTCACGAATCGCAACCTCCTGATCGTGGCGGACATTCTGATTGTGAACCGTGGATTTGCCAAGAAACACCCGGCGATGGTGGCGGGGCTTACGGATGGGTTGATCGCTGGCAACCAGATGGTGCGAGCTGACCCGCAGAAGTACTTGGCGCTGCTTAGCGGGGTCTTTAAGTGGGAGGCGGATCAGGCCAAGTCGGAGCTTGCCAAGGTTCACCTCGCTAACCTACCGGAGAACACCGCGTTCTTTGATGGCACGATCGACTCGGCGGGGTCTTATGGGTTCATCTTTGAGTCTTCGGTGGCGGCCTATGGGCGCGAGATGATCCCGCGGCCTGCGGATAGCTCAATATTCCTGGATCTGGCCTCGCTGCGGGCGCTACAAAAGTCCGGTGCGTATGCGGATCAGCGGGCGGAGATTTTGCCGATCAAGACAGTGGCCGCGCCGGCGGAAGATGAGCCATTGCTCTCCAAGAACATCCGGTTCTTGTTTGAGCCGAACATCTCGGCGCTTGATGTTGCCAAGGCGAACAACACCAAGGATCTTGAGTCGATCGCGAAGGCGTTACAGGTGAGCCCGGGCTCTCGCATTCACCTGGTGGGGCACACCGAGCCATCGCTGAAGGAGGAGTATCGCCGCAAGGGGGGCGAGACGCTGGTTCGGCAGGTCGCGTTGACCGCGTTGCAACTGAGCAAGGATCGAGCGGCGGAGGTGCGGCGGTTGCTCATTGAGAAGTACCACGTTGATGCTTCGCGTATTGATACTCAGGGGCGTGGCTGGGAAGAACCCGCGGGGGACAACATCGCGGAGAACCGACGCGTGGAGATGCAGTGGTTTACGGTTGAGTGACCGATTACTTGACGGCTGCACGCGCGGATTCAACGACACCGGCCCACGTAAGCCCGAACTTCCCGAGGTACTTGCGCAGCCGGTCGGCATCGTTGGATGAGGACTTTTTGGCTCGAGACACGGCAAAGAGTTCGCGGCCGGCGTCGGAAAGAGACCCGGCTCGGGCGCAGACCCGCACGACGTCCGCAAGTTGAACGCGGTCGAATCGATCCAGGGCCTCAAGTGTCTGGCGGTCCAAAACTAGAGAGAGAATGTCTCCGTCTTCCGAACGCGGTTCAGACGCTGTTCGCCAAGCGCGACGCAGGCGGTCGGTTTCCTGGTCAACGACATCTTCTGCGATCCTTCCGCCGGGGGCGAGCGTGGCCATCCGCGTGACGGAGGCGGAGAGGTCTCGAAAGTTGCCAGCCCACTTGGCTTGCGAGGACGCCGCGAACTTCAGGTACCGGTCCCGGGCTTCCTTGCTGAACCGCACCATGCGGTTGGTGCGTTTGGCGTAGCTTTCGAGTTCATAGTCCAGATTGGGCTCGATGTCTTCAGAACGCTCCCGCAGAGCCGGGAGCGTGAATGACCAGAGATTAATGCGGGCCAGGAGGTCTTCTCGGAATCGGCCCTCGGCGACATCTCGGAGCAGGTCGCGGTTGGTCCCGGCGATCAGAAGAAAATTGCTTTCAACCTCTGTGTCGGAGCCCAGGGGGAGGAATCGTTTTTCTTCGACGGCGCGAAGCAGCATGGCTTGTTCATCTGAACCGAGTTCGCCGATTTCATCGAGGAACAGGACGCCGCCATGCGCCGAGCGCAGCAAGCCTGGGCGATCCTGGGCCGCGCCGGTGAAGGCGCCTTTGCGGTGGCCAAAGAGCGTGGACATGGCTGAATCGCCGCGGAGCGTGGCGCAGTTCACATCAATGAACTCCCCCACTACCTGGTGGCGGGCCTTCTTGAGTTCGTAGACACGGCGGGCGAGTTGGCTTTTGCCCGCGCCCGTGGGACCCATCAGGAGAATGGGATCGACCGAGTGACCGGCAACGTGCTCGAGCTGCTCAATCAGTTTGTTGAAGGCAACGTTTCGGGTTGAGATACCGCTCTTGAGGCCCGCGACGCTGTCTTTGAACTCGCCTTGGAATCGGGCCGCGAGGGAGTCGTACTTAGACAGGTCCAGATCGATGATCCGGACCTCACCGGCGGGATCGGCGTGCCGCGGCTTGGGGCTGGATTGGACGAGCTTTGCGGGGAAGTGGCGCGACTCGGTCAGCAGGAAGAGGCAGATCTGGGCGACGTGCGTGCCCGTGGTGATGTGGACGAAGTACTCTTCCTTGTCAGGCTGGAAGGGATACTGGCGGGCGAAGTCAAAGAGCGCGGCATAGACCTTTTCAAAGTCCCAGGGATCCGCGAGATCCACCGGCCACGAACGGACCTTGGTCTCCGGCGAGACGCTGGCAAAGTCCTCAATGATCTGGTTGGTCAGGTCCACAACCTTGGGCTGATGCATCAGTTCCAGGCGATCCACGACCCAGTCCTGTTGCTGGCCGAGGCAGACGGTGGGCCGCCAACGCTCCCATCGCTGCGGGCCCTTGCCTACATCGAGCGTTGTGCCGAGAAAACCGATGACGACGCGGGTCTTTGTCATGTATACAAAAGTATATATTGTATCTATTCGTCTACAAGTGATCCGCATCGGGTGGTTGACCAATGGCGTTTTTGAGTCCAGAACGCTGTTTTTGACTTTGGCATCGACCTTGCCATGTACCTCTCCATCGCCGCGGGAAAGACACCCGCGGATGCAGGAGTCCCGAGTCATGGCCAACAAGAACCTGTTCAAGTCATTCGTCGGCAAGCTTCTCCCGAAGACGGACACCCGCAACCAGGCGGGTGGGGTCGCGTACTCGCTCTCGCCCAAGCAGGCGTTGGCGCAGTTCGCCGCGACGGGGTGCTTGAACGGCACGTTCTACGCCTCGGCCGACACCCAGTTGTCATTGATCCTCGAGTTCGCCAACAAGTGCGAGCCCGAGTTCATCGCCAAGACGGCGCTCTACGTCCGCCAGACGTCGCACATGAAGGACCTGCCGGCGCTCCTGGTCGCGATCCTTTCCGTGCGGTCGCCGTTCCTGTTCGCCGAGACGTTCCCCCGCGTGATCGATAACGCGAAGATGCTCCGCACCTTCGTCCAGATCATGCGGTCGGGCGTGGTCGGGCGCAAGAGCCTGGGCTCGTTGCCGAAGCGGCTTGTCGAGCAGTGGCTGGCGAATCGGAGCGATGAGCAGGTGTTCCGCGGCTCGGTGGGTTCAGCGCCCTCCTTGGGCGACATCGTGAAGATGGTCCACCCCAAGCCGGGCACCGAGTCCCGCGCGGCCCTGTACGCCTACCTCGTCGGCCGCGAGACCGACTTTGGCAAGCTCCCGCCCCTTGTTCAGCAGTACGAGCTGTTCAAGAAGGGACAGAGCCTGGAAATTCCGGATGTTCCCTTCGAGTTGCTCACGAGTCTGCCGCTGTCTCCCAAGGACTGGAAGGACATCGCGCGGAAGGCCCCCTGGCAGATGACCCGTATGAACCTCAACACGTTTGCCCGGCATGACGTGTTTGAGGATGAGGAGCTGACCATGCTCATCGCTGAACGCCTCGGCAACCCGGAACTGGTGCGTAAGAGCCGCGTGCTCCCGTACCAGCTCATGGCGGCCTACGCGAACTCGGGGAAGGAAGTTCCCGAGCTCGTGAAGGCGGGACTGCAGGATGCGTTGGACCACTCGCTGGCCAACGTCCCGCAGATTCAGGGGCGCGTGTGCGTCTGCCTCGACGTGTCGGGGTCGATGCACTCGCCGGTCACGGGTCATCGCAAGGGTTCCACTACGGCGGTGCGCTGCATCGACGTGGCGGGTCTGGTGGCCGCGGCCGTGTTGCGGGTGAATCCGCAGGCCCGGGTCATCCCGTTCAACGACCGCGTTGTGGAGGTGAGTCTCAACCGTCGAGACAGCGTGATGACCAACGCCCAGAAGCTCGCGGCCCTGCCGCAGGGCGGGACCAACTGCTCAGCGCCGCTTGAGTCGCTCAACGGCGAGAAGGCGAAGGTGGACATGGTGATCTACGTGTCCGACAACCAGTCGTGGGTCGATACCGCGCGTAAGGGCGGACCGACCAACACGATGATTCAGTGGGCGAAGCTCAAGGAGCGCAACCCGCAGGCCAAGATGGTCTGCATCGACCTGCAGCCGTACGCGACGGTGCAGGCGCAGGAGGGTTTGGACATCCTGAACGTCGGGGGGTTCTCCGACCAGGTGTTCGAACTGCTCGGCAAGTTCGCGGACGGCTCGATGACGCCCGATCACTGGGTCGGGGTTATTGAGGCGGTGAGTATCTGAGTTTCACCCGGGCGCGGGAAACCGCGCCCGGGAGTTTCCGGTCGAATGCTGCTCGCGGACTACATTCACACGTAACGTCTCGAGTGCTACTTGTCGGCCGGGTTTCTGCCTCTGTTCATGGCCCCGCGCGCGGGAAACCGCGTTCGGGAGATTCCGGCCGAATGTGCTCTGGGACTACATTGAAACTGTAACGTCTCGAGCGCTCCTTGTCGGCCGGTTGTTTGAGCCTCGCGTCTGCGCCCGTGCGCGGGGTCCATCACGGAACGGGCTTGGTTTGAGGTCGGGTTTGTGCCGCGAATGCCGGCGGGAGTACATTGGTCTTGCGGGTTCGAATCCCGCCCGTGCCAGCACCCTCACGGGGCTGTCACGGTCTCTCGTCAAACTCGTCGCGGCGCGGCCGGGGTGTTCTCGGGCGCGGAATGGCACAAGGTTCGGCACGCTCGCTCGTCACGAATGCTGACGGGACTACAGCTTAACGTCCAGGTCGCGGGTTCGAGTCCCGCCGGCGCGATTCAAACACCACAGCGCCGTAGCTCAGTTGGTAGAGCAGGAACGTCTCGTCGATTCTGTCGTGACGAGCGAGCGTGCTGAGGAGTTGGAAGTCGTGACCGAAAGGAGATGCGTAGATCGCGAAGAGTGACTGGGTTGAAGTGTTAAGGGGCTCGGCACTGGAGGTTGTGATCCTCCGAGACCGGGTTCGAGACCCGGCAACCCTATTGGCCCACTCGCTCGCCACGAATGCTCGACGGGACTACATCATTTCAAATGACCAGGTCGCGGGTTCGAGTCCCGCCGGCGCAATTGAACACCACGGCGCCGTAGCTCAGTTGGTTAGAGCAGGTAAAACGTCTTGTCAAATCTAGTCGTGGCGAGCGAGTGGGCTGAAAGTCGGGAGGAACAGGATCGGCGTCGAATGCTTGAGGGAGTACATCGGTCTCGAAGGTCGGGGGTGAGAATCCCCCCGTGTGCCGCGCGGCACGCGTAGCTCAGGGAGAGCGTCGAGGTTATCTCTCTCACAAACTCGTCGGCGTCGATCCTGGTTCTTTCGGTTTTGTTCGTTATGAGGAGTTCACCAATGGAAACCGTCAAGTCATCTCCGATCATCGAAACCGGCGAAGCGACCGGGTTCATTCCCGTGGAAGGCGGAGCGGTGAAGCCGATTACCGTGATCGGAACCGCCGCGATCCGGCAGACGTTTGATGAGAAGTGCATCCGGCAGGCGATGAACTCGCGGCTTGGGCCGGGCGTGACGGACCTGGTGCTGAACCCGGACGCCCACGTGGGGTACGGCGCGCCGGTCGGGTGCGTGCTGGTCTCGCCGACGCACATCTATCCGGGGCCGGTGGGTGTGGACATCAAGTGTTCCATGAGCCTGTTACAGCTTGATCTGCCCGAGAGCGAGATCCGCGACAAGAAGACGCGGCGCGCCATCATCAATGCGATTCTTGAACGCACGCCGACGGGGGCCGGGAAGGGCCAGCGGAGCGTCAAGAAGGGTCGCTTTGTGGGCGCTGCGCTGGGGCGCGATGTCGTGACACAGGGAGCGTCCGAGCAGGTTTGCACGCGCTTGGGTATCCCGCCCGAGTGGGCTTCACGCTGCGAAGACTCGCAGCATCACGGGCACGGCCCGTCGCTGGCTCTGGACATCCGTCTTGAACGGCTGTTCGCCGATGGCTTTGCTCCGAACTTCGCTGAGAAGGTCGGCCAGCTCGGGTCCTACGGCGGTGGCAACCACTTTGGCGAGTGCGAGGTCGTCGCTATCGGCGAGTCTGATCGCGCGAAGAAGACCGCCGAAGTCTTTGGCCTGCGCGACAACCATGTCGCGTTCTTGTCTCACTGCGGAAGCCGCGGGTGGGGCGCGATGCTGGCTGATCGGGCGTTCAAGACCCTGCAAGGTAAGTTCGCCAACTGGAGCATCCCGCTCCCGGGAAACGACCGCGAGCTGGTGTACGCGCCGCTTGGAACCCAAGAAGCCAACGACTACATCGACGACATGTCGCTGGGCGCGAACTTTGCGACCGTGAACCACATGCTCATCAACGCCCTGGTCCTGGAGGCCTTCCAGGAAGTGATCCCGGGCGTGAAGGGAAACCTTGTGTACTTCATCAGCCACAACATCGCCCGCCAGGAGGTTGTGGACAACAAGGTTGCGTGGGTGCACCGCAAGGGGGCGACGCGCGCGTTCCCGGCCAAGCACCACGCGTTGAAGGAAACGCCGTTCTACGACACCGGCCACCCGATCCTGCTCCCGGGCAACCCGCGGGATGGGTCAAGCGTGATGGTGGCGGATGAGGGTGCGCACTTGTCCCGGTTCAGCGTCAACCACGGCGCTGGACGCCGCATGAGCCGGACTGCCGCGAACAGGAACCTGGATCAGGCGGTCGTGGACAAGGACTTCACGGAGCAGGACATCTTGACCAACTGCCGGCAGTACCCCATCGATGAAGCTCCCGCGGCGTACAAGGACTTCAACGAGGTTTTGCGGAGCGTTTCGGCCGCGGGGTTGGCGAGTGAGGTTGCGCGGTTGAACGCCCGGTTTGTGATCAAGGACGGCGACAAGGCGGATGACTGAGTTTTCACCGCAGAGGCGCAGAGAACGCTGAGAAGCAGAAAGGAGAGTGAATGAATCACAAGCGGAAGCGGGCACGCAATGCAAGAGCTGGGTGCAAACTGTGCAAGCCCTGGAAGGTGAACGGCTTTCGGAATGAACGCCAAGATGGCGAGCCGTTCAGCGATCACAAACGCAGATTCTTTGGAACTCAGGAACGATCAGCGCATCCAAGTCTCTCTTGACAGTTCAGCAGTTTTGAGTATTGTCTGTTCCCCAGAGGTGCCCCAATGCCATGTCATCCCAAATCTCGGATCACTCGGTAACACCTCTCTCCCTTTGACAACTTAGGGAAGAGAGCCCGCAAGCACGCCCGCGTCGCGCTTGCACTGTTTCCGCCACTCCCGCGCGCCATTTCGAGTCTGTCGCTCCGTCCATACGGAGCGTGTTGATCGCCGCCGCGCGTGCACGCTGTTCGTGCGCGCCGGCAAAGAAAGGAATGCCATCATGGATGGCGATGTCTTAGTTTCCCACTTCGGGCGCATGGGCGCTCGCGTCCGCATCCGAGACGACATCGGCGGCGGATTGCGCCTGAACATCCTGAACGACCGGCACGGTCAGTTCTTCGATGTTCTTGCCCCCCGTGGCGTGGATGCCCGCGTTGTGGACATCCAGCCCAAGTCACGTCACCTGCTCCTGCTCGGCGTCGATGCAGATCGCGGCCTCAAAACCCGGTTTCTCTGCGGACACGATGAGCGTGAGTGGTTCGTCGCGGCCGTCCCGGGCCGAAGCGTTTCCAATGTCCGCGAGGCCATGGAAGCGCTCAAGCCGGCACTGGTTCGCGATGAAGAAGTACGCAAGGGCGTTCGGAAGGCCGATCGCTTCTCGCGCCGCAATCAGGCGTTCCTGCGCCAAGGTGAGTGGTTCTTCCTCCCGCGGCCCGAGCTGGTCGTCAAAGACTGGCTCGTGATGCGGAATGAACCCCTCAGCCGCGGGCGCGGCAAGCCGCATTGGGCCGAGTGTCTCTATCGGGAAGGCGGGGAGTCCGTCATGGTCACTCCGCGGCACCCGAGCGGGCTCACACTCGACCACTACCGCGAGCTCGTCCGCAGCAATCCCGAAGCCTCATCGTGGAACTGGCGGCCCATGCGCCGGAACCCGACGGCCTTCGTCAAGGGCACCGTGCGTCACCCCGACCACGCCACCATCCGACTGGATGTCTGGCACCAGGTCGCGATGAACACGGAGGGTGAAGCTCCGGGAGCACGCAACGTTGTGTTTCTTGACTGAAACACCCGAAGTCCCGCCGCGGAAACGCGGCGGGCTTCATTGAACTTTCCGTTGTGGTACAAAGGAGGCGTGATGATGACCAAGCTGATTCAGATTGACGGTTCCCAGGGTGAGGGCGGCGGGCAGATCCTCCGCTCTTCGCTCGCGTTGTCAGTCGCGACGGGTCAGCCCTTCAAGTTGACGGCAATCCGCGCGGGTCGAGGGAAGCCGGGACTGATGCGTCAACACCTGACATGCGTGGGCGCGGCACAGGCCATTTGCGGCGCGGAGGTCTCCGGCGCGGCCGCGGGCTCGCAGGAGCTCGAGTTTCGCCCCGGGCAGATCAAGCCGGGCGACTACACGTTCAGCATTGGCACTGCCGGTGCGACGGCGCTGGTTCTTCAGGCCATCCTGCCGCCGCTGCTCACCGCATCGGGACCGTCTCGCGTGACGGTCGAGGGCGGCACGCACGCCAAGGGGGCCCCTTCCTTCGAGTTCCTTGAGCGAGCGCTGATCCCCTTGCTGAACCGCATGGGACCCAGGGTCGCGACACGTCTTGAAACGCACGGCTTCTATCCCGCCGGCGGCGGCCGCATCACCGTCGAGGTCACCCCTGTCGCCCGGCTGGCTCCACTCGAACTTCACGAGCGCGGCCAGATTGTCTCGCGCCGGACGATCATCTTGCTTTCGCAGTTGGGCTTCAACATCGCCGATCGCGAGCTGGGTGTTTTGCGGGCCAAACTCGGCTGGGACCTGGGAGCTCAGAACGTGGTTCAGCCCAAGCCCAGTTTCGGGCCGGGCAATGCCATCGTTCTTGAGGTCGAATCAGTCGGCATCACGGATGTGTTCAGTGCGTTCGGGGAAGTGGGCCGGAACGCGGAGTCGGTGGCCGAGGATGCCGCGGAACAGGTACGGGATTACCTGGCGTCCGATGCGCCGGTGGGCCCGCACCTTGCAGATCAACTCATGGTCCCCCTGGCCCTGGCGGGCGGCGGGTCGTTCACGACCAGCAAGCTTTCGCTCCATTCGTCGACGAACACCCAGATCGTGCGGGAGTTCCTTCCCTTGCGTATCCGCACTGAGGGATCTGGCGTCACGCGGTGGCTCATTGACTCGTAGTGGCGCTCACGCGCCCGCGAACGGGCCTTTCAACCCGGACCGCACCCCTTTGATCGCGCGGCTGCAGACAGCGATCAACACCGCCTTGTCGATCGGCTTGGTCGCGTAGTCGCTGCACCCGGCCGCGAGACATTTTTCGCGGTCACCCGTCATGGCGTGCGCTGTCAACGCGATGATCGGCAACGTGTACCCGCGGCCCCGCAGCACCCGAGTGGCGGTGTACCCGTCCATCTCGGGCATCTGCATGTCCATGAGAATCAGGTCGAACTTGGGGGGCACAGCGGAACAGGTGGCTTCGATCGCCAGCCGCCCGTTCTCGGCGATCGTGACGGTTGCACCTGCCCTGTTCAGGTGGTGCGTGATCAGGTACTGATTCTCGCGCCCATCTTCAGCGACAAGGATGCGGACACCGGTCAGCGGCGGCGCCGATTCAGACGATGGCGCACCCACGGATGTGGGCGACAGTTCATCGGCGGCCGAGGCGGTTGTCGGATGCTGAACCTCAGGCGGCGGAATGCTGGGCGTGATCGTGAGGGTAAACACGCTTCCCTTTCCGGGCTCGGATTGAATGGCGATGTCTCCGCCCAGCAACTCCGCGAGCTTTCTCGAGATCGAAAGGCCCAGGCCCATGCCGCCGTATCGGCGACTCGCCGACGAATCGGCCTGCGTGAACGGGCGGAAGAGCTGTGAGATCGCTTCCGGCGCGATCCCGATGCCCGTGTCGCGGACTTCGAATCGCAACGTCCGCGGCGAGCCCGGTGCCTTTGAAAGCCGGATATCCACACCGCCCTTCTCGGTAAACTTGATGGCGTTGCCCACCAGCGTGAGGAGGATCTGGCGAAGGTGGAGTGGGTCGGTCAGGATCACGCCCGGCGCGGCATCGTCTATGCAACTGGTCAGTAGAAGCCCTTTTTCGTGGGCTCGAACGCGGAGCATGGAAAGTACATCCTCGATGATCGCCGCCGGCGCGGTCCGCGCCTGGGCCAGATCCAGCCTTCCCGCTTCGATTCTGGAGAGGTCCAGCAGGTCTGTGATGACCGACAGCAAGTGCTGACCGTTGCGCTGTATCCCCGACACCCACTGGCGACGGCCGGTGCGGTCGTCCGACAACTCAAGGTCGCCGGCCAGCAGATCGGCGTACCCGAGGATCCCGCTGAGCGGAGTCCGCAACTCGTGGCTCATGTTGGTTACAAACAACGTTCGGGCTGAGCCTGCTTCCGCGGCGGCCCGTTGCCACTCCGCAGCAAGTCGCCTCTGCCGCACCAACCCCATCACGCCGACGAACTCGGCCATGCCCACCGCAACCACTCCGGCCAAAAGTGCGGCCCATGCCAGACCAACCTCGTTCGCTCGAGGTCGAGAGAAGATCCACGTTGCGGAAACCGCGACGACACAAAGGCTGCCGCCCATCGCGGATGCGATAAGCGCAACGACAACCGAACCGCTCACCAAAGCAGGCTGTGCCAGGCCGGGAGGCCCGGTCGCATCACGCATCATCGGCTCCTAGCGGGCTTGACGGTCCGACCCCCACCTGTGGTCGCACGGCGCCGCGGGGTCTGAACTTCCAGGATCCCGCTGTTCACCGCCCCGGGCTGATTCTGCACCCGGTCGGGCAAGCGCTGCTTAGCAACTCCATTGTGAGGCACATCTTCCGATGCAACGCCACCGACAAGCCCGTGCAATAGCCATTCCAACGGCGTAGCCAATGCCTTGGCGATCGCCGCTACGAAAAACGCCGTGGGCCGACCGTGCGTCATGTAGCGACGCACGGTCTCGGGATGTACACCCGTCAGGTTTCCGATCTCGGCAAAGTTGAGGTGCCCGGCCACCCGCTGCATGCGGATGAGCAGCTGTCGTTCCCACAAGGCACGATCGACCGCGTGCCTCGGAAGTTCACCGTTGCGAAGCGGTCGATCGGAATGACTAGCTGCCGCTTCTCGAAGTCTCATAAACACCTGGGGGTTTGGGTAAGCAGTGCACTCAGCCAAGAAGAAGCGCGCGGAGATGGGGGTGTGACACAAAATGGGAAAAATGTGACACACCCCCGATCTGGCTGGTACCCGCCAATGTCATGGGATCCGAATTCATGAAGCGAGGTCTTCGAGGTCTAAACCCAGAGAGGCCCACAGGTTCTCGAGGGACTTGCGGAGTTCAAGGTTGGCGTGGGCCGAAATGCCCTCAAAGGACAGGAATGTGAGGGCATAAAGGTCATATATGTCCTCAATCAGAAGCTCTCGTTGCGGTGTGCTCAGACCGCTGGGGATGCCGGTTTCGTTGAAGTAATGCGTCAGGTTGAGAATTCGCGCGTCGGCGGTGCCCGATCGGTCCAGCGTGGCCGGGTCTCCGCCCAAGAGCAGGTACAGGTTTTCCATCAACGCCATGACCCGTTCCATCCAGTTGGGACGGTCCGCCAGACTCGAACTGGAGGGGAGCCCCGACCGGCTCAGAGCGGCTGAATCCCGCGAGGTCTCGCTTGCCGAAACGCTTCCTGTCAGGGCTGCGCAAACAAAAAGGAACGAAACTGGGGACCTGGACAAATTCTTGGTAAACTGGGTTCTCATGGATCATCCTCCAACTGGCCGACTCGCCCAAGCCCGACGTGAGATCGGGGGACGGCCGTCTGAGAAGGTGAACCAGCAGGGGTGCGCGTGACGCAATCCGCACAGAAATGTGGATGAGAGGAACCAATGAAGGTCGCGCAACCCGAGTCGATTACCCTCGTTGACACCGGCCGAGAACTGCCGGCGCTGTTGGACCGCGTTCGCGGCGGCGATCGCGAGGCATCGGCCGAGTTCATCAGCCGTTATGGACCACGGATTCGACGGCGAGTGCGGGGCAAACTCTCGCCAGCGATGAGGCGTTTGTTTGACTCGCAGGAGATTCTGGCAACGGTGGCGCGTCGGCTCGACCAGATGGTGGCCTCGGGAAGGTTGCACGCGGTGAGCGACGGTCAGGTCTGGAGCCTGGTGTTCACGATCGCAGACCGATCGCTCATCGAGAAAGCAAGGCTGTTCCGAACGCTGCAAGCCAAAGAGGGTGAAGACAGCCCCTTGGCACTGAGCATCCTGAGGAGATTGAAACGGGCGGAACAGCGAGACCCGGAAGGGCCCGAAATCGAGATTGACAAAGTCCTGCTGAGTCTTGGCGACAGATTGGATCGCCAGATTCTCGGTTTGTGGCTGATGGGTAGGGGCGCAACGTCCATCGCCGCGGCCGTGGACATGGAACCCGCGTCGGTTCGCAAGCGATGGGAACGTATTCGGGGCCAGCTTCGGGACGCGTACGCATCGGATGGAGAGGAGGCACGCTGATGTCCGACTCGGGGTCATCCATTGCCGAGCAAGTCGAAGCGATTTACCGCGCCTCGCGGCTCGACCCCGACCTGACGACGATCCTCGGTACCGTGGACGCTGCAGAGGATGACGATCTTGCGGAGCTCATAGAGGCCGACGGACGACTCCGCATTACTTTGGCGCGTCCCGTGGACCTTCGGCGATACCTCGACGCGGTGCCAAGCCTGAAGCGCAGAGAGGTAGCCTTGGATGCGGCGATTGACGTTACGCTGCGGGCTCGATCGGGAGGCTCCCGACCATCTTCGGTCGCCGTTCAGTCGCTGGTCGGAGACTACCCGGAGCTGCGTGACGCCATTGGGGACGCGGCCCTTTTGGCCGATGCGGTCGTGTCCACGACAGGAGTCAGCCGGATGGTTCAGGCGACTCCGAATCGAGACGTGCCGGCCGAGTTCGGCCCGCTGATCAAGTCGGGGCGTCCGCGGTACCAACTCACAAAGCTTCTAGGTTCCGGGAGCGCTGGGGAGGTGTACCAGGCGATCGATCGGCAGCTTTCGGAGAAGGATCGGCCCGCATATGTGGCGATCAAGCTGCTTACGGGGCGTGAGCGGGGCAAGCGGGCCCGCCACCTTCTGATCGAGGAAGCGACCAAGGCCCGTCGCGTAATGCACGACAACGTCGTGCGAGTCTTGGATCGTGGGGTTTCTGACGAAGACGAAGACTACATTGTGTACGAGCACGTGGAAGGAGGCGATCTGGACGACTGGTTCAAACGCCTTGACTGGCGTGTGCCCGTCGACGTGGCCGCGAAGATGGTCGCCCGAATCGCCAGGGGCGTGCAGGCCGCCCACAGTGCGGGCCTGGTTCACTGCGATCTCAAGCCCTCGAACGTGCTGGTGACCGAGTCCGGCGAGCCCAAGGTGTGCGACTTTGGCATCGCGGTCCGGGAGAGCGACATGCGTCGGGCCCAGGCTGGCGCCATCAAGCCCATCGGCAACGTGGCGTTCATCTCGCCTGAGCAGTATCGCGCTGAAGAGGGGTCTTTGAGCCCACCCTCGGACGTCTACGCCTTGGCCGGGATTCTCTATTACCTTCTCACTCATGAACTCCCCAACGGCGACTCGCTGAGCGCTGTCGCCCAGACGCACGACCCCGTATCCGGGCGCGCCTTGGCGCCGAATCCTCAGGATGCTCGGTCGGATGTCGATTCGGACCTCGCGGCCATTTGCCGTCGGTCGATGTCTTTGCGACCCGCGGACCGGCACGCCTCAGCGGCGACACTTGCCGAAGACCTTGAAGCGTGGGCTCGACGAGAGCCCATAGCTTGGACGCGGCCGACTCTGTGGAAAGTCGCGAAGCTCGCCGCACGTCGAAGACCAGGGGTCGCGATCGCATGGGCGTTCACGGCCGCGGCAGTAATCGCCGGAGTCGGCGCTGCGGGATACTGGGCGTCGGTGGCGACCAAGAGCAAGAAGGTCGCGGAAGTCGCAGACAAGCGGATGACGTCCGAGCGAGATCGAATCGGCACCTTCATCAAGACACTCAGACTCTTGAACAAGCAGGGGTTCGGCATGGACCTGGTGCCCACCGTCGTGGTCCTGGAATCGCTCTATGGCGTGAGCGTGCTGGGAACACCGGAGAACCGCACCGAAGCTTGGGCGATGCGCAACGACACGATCCGCAGTTTCATCAATGAGAGCATTCGCACCGGGCACGGATCGGACATTGAAGTCCTGATGTGGCAAGGCGTGCTGGGGTATTGGCTCCTCAATGCCAACCAGCTCGAAGAAGCCGAGAGGCTCCTGTCGGACGCGGCACACAAGTGGTCGGTCCGTGACACAACAGGCGACCCCATAACCAAGCAGGTTCGGCTGCTATCGGTCAGCGCATCGGTGAAGAAGTTGGCGATGCTTTCAAAGGACCGTCCGTTGACCGCTCCCGAACGAGAGGGATTGGCCGGCTTTGAGGCTGAACTCAAGCACGAAGCAGACGTCTTCAGCGGGCACGCCTCGTACAGTCCGATGCGTCGGCAAGCGCTATCGGCAATCGTTGAGTTGTATGGCCCGGCGGTGCTTGACAAACCCGCTGAGTTGAAGGCGGCGAAGAGTCAACTCAAGAAGTTCGACGATTTGTAGATCGGAAACCGACCTCACATCGCCCGCTGCGGGCAAAGAACACAAGTCACACCGCCTGAGGCACACCCTTCATCCCACCCGCGGCCTCAGAACCCTTGCCCTTCTCCACCCTGTTTGCCGCGCTCCGCCACCATCCCCGGGGGATCAGTCCGATCAGTACGAACAGAACCTGCACGAGCATGAATGACCCCAGCCAGAACACGGCCGACGCCATGAACCCGTATGAATGCAGGCCGACACCCAGCATGTTGGTGCCGAACCACGACCACGCGGTGACGATGTTCCCGCAAACCGCGAGCACCGCCACGCCGCGCTCGCGGATCATCCCGCCCCAGCGGGCGTGAAGCGTCAACACGTTCATCAGGACGATCAGGGCGGCGCCGTTTTCCTTGGGGTCCCAGCCCCAGAAGCGGCCCCAGGATTGGTCGGCCCAGATGCCGCCCAGCACAGTTCCGACAAAGCTCGCCAGCGCCGCGAAGCAGATCACCCCGTACATCATTTTGGGAAGGCTTTTGCCCAGGTCACCTTTGATCAGCGGCGTGAACACGCCCAGCACGATATAGGTGATCCCCAGGAACCCGGCCAGGAACGTCGCTGAGTATCCGATCGTGACGACCACCACGTGCGTGGCCAGCCAGAAGTTCGTGTCGAGCACGGCCTGCATCATCTGCATGGTGTCGCCGGTGCTGCTGAGGTTGTGAGCAACGACGAGGCTGGCAAAGCCGATGACCGACGCGACGATGCTGCCCAGCCCGATGCGGAAGAACCACTCAATCGCCAGCCCCAGCAGGATGCATGCCCAGCCGATGAACACGGCAGATGAATAGAGATTGGTCACCGGCGGCCGGCCCTGCAGGTAAATCCGCGAGATGATGCCGATGGTGTGAACCAGGAGCGTGACGCTCAGAACCCCGATCGTCGCTCGGCCGAGAGACTTGGCCCAGCCTCCGCGAGACAAGCATCCGAGCATGAACCCGATGCTGGAGAGCAGGAACGCGAGCACGTACATCGCCGAGGCGCGATAGAACGGCTGGAACTGGTTGAAGCCAACCTCGTAGCCGGCCCGATGCGCCGCTTCGGGCAGGCGGCCCTCGACCAGTTCCAGGTATCGTTTGACGTGGTCGTTGAAGGCCGCGGCATCTCCCTTGTTGTACGCGGTGAGGATCGCGCGGAACGCCGCGACCGAGGGGTGCGCTTCTCCCGCGGGGTTACTCAGCGACTCGACCAGAGGTCGCCACTCCTCTCCCGGCGCCAGCGGGGCGACGGAGTACGGAGACTGCAACTGAGCAATAGACATGTACACGTCGAGTTGGTCTTTGAGGTTCACGATCTGACGCTGGAAGGGGTCCTGCTTTTTGGCGGCAGTGGCCTGGGCCAGATCGGCTTGGCGTGCAATTTCCTGACCTTTGGGCGCGATCTCGTGGAAACTGAACCGCTTGCGGGGCTTGCCTTCAGCGACGCCCAGCCCCAACAGGGCGACAACGTCGGGATGGTCGATGCGGAACACCTGACGGTCCGCGGCGACATCCGGACGAGCTAAAGCGTCGGCGAGCCATTCGATCGCCGGGTGCGCGACACCATCCACCGTTACGGTCTGTCGCCCGCTCATGATCATCATGCTGTTGCGCGCGAAGGTATCCAGGGGTTTGGTTCGCCCTTCGGCGGAGACCGGTATACGACCAAACGCGTCAAGGTCCATCGGGCCGGTCTGCTTGCCGGCGAAGAACCCGGCGCCGATGTAAGCCGCGGCGAGCAGGATAGCGATCCACGGGACAATTCGTTGGAATCTGTTCATTTGGTGCGTCTCCGAACGGCAGGCGCCATCCGCATCCCGAAGTGGTACAACATCCCGACTCCCACCATCGCGCATGACACATACGGAAGCAGCCACCCGGGGTTTCGGACGACCTGGAGGATCGTTCCCGAGTCGTTTTCCTTGAACGCCGACTGGTAGAACGTCTCGCCCGCGTATCGCAGCGGGTGGTTCATATAGATCAGCACTTCGCGGTCAACCTGCCGGGCCGGATCAACCAGGCGGATTTTGCTCGAGAAGTTCCGGGCCGTCCTGGTCCCAACGAACAAGTCATGGCTGAAGTCGATCAGGTGGAGCGTGTACGGCTTATAGGTGCGCTTGAATCGAAGTTGAATCCCGTAGACCTTTCCCCCAACATCGACCGGCTGCGGCTCCTCCATATACAAGGAGACCAGAAACGACCCGAGACGTTCCTCGCCGCGGAGCAACGTGACGTAGGCCGACGGGATGTCGGTCGTCATGCCGTCCACGCCGGTTGCCCGGGCGATGGGTACCGCGGCCACGGACTTGCCGAATCCGGAGTCGGCTTTCGCCAACACCGCGGCGCTCGCCTGCTTGGGACCTTGAAGCACCGAGTTGGGCATCCATTGGTCAACACGGATCCGGAAGGGCAGCAAGCCGTGGGACACCGGGCCATCATTCCTGGCCAAGAAGCGATCTGGAACGACCACCACCAGGTCATCGTTGACGTCGGAGGGATCGATGACGGCGAGCTCGGTCGTGCGAATGTCCTCGATGAAGTTGGAGGAACTGCCCTCATCGATGGAGAGGTTGCCCTCGGTCGCGGCGATACCCGTAACGAACTCTCCCACCAGTAAGAGGATGATCCCCAGGTGTGTCATGATGATGCCCAGTCGCTTGACGCTGAACTTGAAGCGCACCGCGTGGGCCGCGAGCAGGTTGACCAGAAGTGCGCCGGCGATCGCGAACCCGCCCGGAAAGAGGATCGCCCCCGGGATGCGGGCGACTTCTCTAGGAACGAACAACTGGAACTCGATCCGCACCAATCCAGAACGAAAGTAGCGGTCAACGACCGTCCAAATCCCTTCATGGACCTGGGCGAGCGTGCCAGCCAGAATCAGGAACATCGCCATCGCAAACAGAATGACCGTCAGGCGGAGGGACGCGACTACCTTCAGCGTTCGCTTGAGTGGATTCACTTGGAGCCCTCTCCCAGACCAACGCCCCGCACGATTTGCTCATAGTGCGGGCGCTCGGCCTCGACACCCTTTGCGGTACCTGTGATTTTGAAGAACCAAGTCTGGCCGCGCGAGGGGACAATCGCTGCCATCATGCGCCTTGAGTTGTCGGCCGCGACAAGGTCCACCCACATGCTCCCGCCGCCGAGATCCGTCACCGGTTGCTGATCCAACTGCAGGACAGGCGGCAACCCCATCTGGTCGCGCCAGCGGTTGATGTTGGAAAGGACGCCGCCACCATCGTTGAGCAGCATGGTCGCCGTGATCTTGGCGCCGCCCTCCGTGTTCCTGGCGTCGTACGCCGCGGCCACCATGGACGACGCGTTGGGATCGGCCGCCCAATGGGGCGGCGGCTTCCAAGCTGAGAGGCGGGTCTGGACTTCGCTGGTACCGGCGCTGTTGCTGACCGTCGGCGCCTGACGCTGCAGCCGGAAC
Source organism: Phycisphaerales bacterium (assembly GCA_044222485.1). GTDB lineage: Bacteria > Planctomycetota > Phycisphaerae > Phycisphaerales > UBA1924 > JAHBXE01. The sequence goes on from JBGAND010000007.1 coordinate 91,229, forward strand.
GATCGAGCGAACGCGCCGAAGACTGGTTTGAGCTTCGCGATCGCCGCGGGCTCGCCGGTGGCTTTGACGAACCATGTCTTGCCATCTCCGGGGGTCACGACCGCCCCAAGCATTTCCTGACCCGCAGAGCCCGTGATATCAACCGTCGTTACGGCCACTCCCTCGAAGGTTCCGGACTCCGAAGACTTTGCCAGTTCAGCATCGCCAATGGGCGGGAGCCCGAGTTGTCCCCGCCACCTGTTGATGTTGGCGAGCAGGCCGCCGGAATCGCCGGGGAAGGCACTGAGCGTGACCTCTGGCATGTCTTGGCCTGGCTTGAACGTGGCCAGCCGCATGGGCTGATCGCTGGCCACCGACTCCCAGCCCTGCGGAACGGTCCAAGAGACCTTGGACTCGGCTGGTGCCTCCGGTGCGGCGGCGCGAACTTGTTGCTTGGGAGCCCGGTACGCGCGGATCTCGTCGTCGTTGCACGCGGAAAGCAACACGCACATTCCCGTCACGACCAAGCCCGCTTGCGATTTATGGTGGAACTTCACACCGCATGGTATTCGGCACGTGGCCATGGAAGAGCGATCATTCATACCGGAATCATCGGTGAACACACCGATTGCCATGCAAACAGCCAGGAGCCCAGCCGGAAGCCGTGACAAACTCGAAAGGCCCATGGCGACAGTTCTGGCCAACATCGTCGCTCAGCCTTGACCATCGCCGCTTCCGGCCTTGCCGATTTCACTCGCGCTCGCGACGTTGGCCTGCACCCATTCGCGAACCACGTGGATTGCGCCGAATTGGCACACGGTTTGATAACTCACAAACGGAATAACGAATCCGCTCGAAGTGGGCTGACGTGGCCACAGCATTGGCCAAAGTGGGCCTCCGAGCGGCGATAACCGGCCAATTGGACGGTCGACCAAAATGCCCCCGAATGGAGGGTCGATAGCAGTGCTGACCATGATCGTCGGACTTGGATTCAACTCCGGATGGGCCGTGGCACTGGTGCCGTCTCTCCTCCTAGGCCTGGTGCTGCTGGCGCTACTCGTGCGCCGAGCGCAGATCCGCCAATACGCCAGCAGCCACCGCGAGTTGGCCCACGCCAAAGAGCGCGGCAGTCATCAAGCACGCCTTCAGCATCCGGACATAGACCTCTCCAAGTGCATCGGGTGCGGGTCGTGCGTCCGGGCGTGCCCCGAAGACGGCGTCCTTGACCTCCTGCACGGGCAGGCCGTGGTCGTTCACGGCGCTCGGTGTGTGGGGCACGGAGCGTGTGCCGCGGCATGCCCCACGGGAGCCATCGCACTGACGCTGGGCGACCTGACGACGCGTCAGGACCTGCCTGCGCTCAGCGAAGCACTGGGCGCGGTCGGAGTGCCTGGCCTGTTCCTTGCCGGCGAACTGACCGGCTTTGCGTTGGTCAGGACCGCGGTTGGGCAGGGCGTTGCGGTCGCGGATGCGGTGGTGCAGCGGATCGCGAGCACCAAGCCCGCACCAAAGCGCGTGCCCGTGTTGGCTGGCGGAGGCGAAGAGACGCAGGCCGACGCCCAGATGCTCGATCTGGTGATCGTCGGTGCTGGACCGGGCGGTCTGGCCTGCTCGCTGCGGGCCAAGGAAAAGGGGCTCTCGTTCGTTACGCTCGAACAGGAGCAGCGCATCGGCGGCACAGTGGCCGCGTATCCGCGGAAGAAGATGGTGATGACCCAGCCGGTCGAGTTGCCCCTGCACGGGCGACTCCCGCGGTTGACGTATCAGAAGGAAGAGCTGGTCGAACTGTGGCAACAGGTTTCGGAGGCCAACGACCTGCCCATTCGGCTCGGCGTGCGGCTGGTTGATCTGGCTCGGGAAGAAGATGGCACGTTCGCGGTGACAACGAGCGGCGGCGTTTTCCACGCGAGGAATGTGTGCCTGGCACTGGGTCGCCGCGGCTCACCGCGGAAGCTTGGTGTGCCGGGAGAGGACCTGTCGAAAGTCTCGTACAGCCTGCTCGATGCCGAGTCGTACCAAAATCATCGAATCCTGGTCGTGGGCGGTGGCGACAGCGCGGTCGAAGCGGCCCTGGGCCTTGCTGAGCAACGGGGGAACTCGGTAACACTTTCCTACCGCCGCAGCGAGTTCACACGCCTCAAGTCCCGCAACGAGACGCGGATCCAGCGTGCGATCGCCGAGGAGCGGGTGTCGGTGCTCATGGAGAGCGAAGTGCTCTGTATCACACCCGATCAAGTTCGGTTGAAGGTGACGGGCGGGCGCGAGCAGGACCTCCCCAACGATGACGTGTTCATCTTCGCTGGTGGCGACCCGCCGTTTGCGCTCCTGGAACGTGCCGGTGTTTCGTTTGATCCCAAGGACCGCCCCCCGCCGCCGGAGGTTGCACGCCGCTCGACCGCCCTTCTGCGGGCCATCTCGCTGGCGTTCTTGTTCGCGGTGGTGCTGGCGATTTGGGCGGTCTGGTTCCGCGGCTACTACGCCATGGAGTCTCACCTGAGGGCGGTTTCAACGCTGCACCCGCTCCTGCGACCGGGCGGACCAGTCGGGCTGGCGGCCGGGCTCATCGCTTGCGCCCTGTTCGCCTGGAACTTGATGTACCTGGTCAAGCGATCCAGCCGAGTCGGGAAGCGGATTCCTGGGACGCTGCGGACTTGGCTGGGATCGCACGTGTTCACAGGACTAATGGCGCTCTTGTGCGTGCTTGCACACGCGGGCTTCAGCGCCCGCCCCACTGTCGGCGGGCATGCGCTGGTCGCGCTCCTGATCGTGGTTGCCACCGGTCTCACTGGGCGGTACCTCTACGCCTTCATCCCCCACGCCGCCAACGGCACGGAATCGGGTCTCGAAGACCTGCGCGGCCAGCTCGCATCCGTTTCCGCGGAGTGGGACCGCGATGGCCGAGGCTTCGGTACGCGCGTTCGCGAGCATATCGAAGACCTGATCGCGGTGGGACGCTGGCACCCCGGCCTGTTCTCTCGCATCGGCGCCCTGGTCAGCGGCCAATTCAAACTCCGGCGAAGCCTAAACCACCTACGCCACCAAGGTCATCGCGAAGGCATCCCCGCCCGCGAGGTTCGCCACATCCTCATGCTCGCACGGCGCGCTTACAACCTCACGCTGCTGGTCACCCACTACGAAGAGATCCGCGCCGTGCTGTCTTCCTGGCGGTACTTCCACCGCTGGCTGGGCGTTCTGCTGGTGCTGTTGGCCATCGTTCACGTCATCACCGCGATTCGTTACGCGGATATCCGCCTGCACGAGATGGTGTTCTTTTGGGAGCGAGCGCCTTGAGGGGTGTGCGCCTGCTTATTGCGCTGATCTCGCTCGCGCTGGTCGCCGGCATTGTTGCCTGGGAATGGAGCAACTTGACCTCACCTGGCCCCCTGCATCCGAGCCACGCCAACGTCGCCGCGCTCAAGGGCTCGGACGGTTGCGCCGCCTGTCACGGCAAGGGCGGGTTGCCGATGTCCGACTCGTGCGTGAAGTGCCATGAAGAAATCAAAGACCAGCTCGACCGCACGCGGGGAATCCATGGTTCCTTGGACCGAACCGTGGTCCAGGCATGCGCATCCTGCCACATCGAACATTCGGGTGCCAAAATCGCCCTAGTCTCGGAGTTGATTTTCGAGGCCGCGAAGGTACCGGTTTCCGATGCTTACGACCACAAGTTCGATCCGGGTTTCAACCTGGTTGGCCAGCACACCAAGATCACGTGTGAGCAGTGCCATACCGTGGCCCGTGCCCCATCTCTGAAGAAGGGCCAGAAGCGGTTCCTGGGACTTTCTCAGGAATGCGTCGCCTGTCACAAGGATGCTCACGAGGGCGCCTTCGGCAACGACTGCGTGTCGTGCCACGGTCAGGTGCACGCGTTCAAGGAGGCACCCGGCTTCGTCCATGAGAAGACTTTCGCGCTCGAAGGGGCCCACAAGCGGTCCATGTGCGTGGAGTGTCACGAGACCTCGGGACCGCACTCCGTCGCTGGCTTGATCAAGGTCAAGCAAACCGTCCGCACGTGCGTTGCCTGCCACGAGGATGTCCACAAGGGCACGCTCGGAACAGACTGCGCCTCCTGTCACGGCGTGACCAAGCCGTTCAACCAGGCCGCTGAGTTCAAGCACATCGACGCGTTCCCGCTCACCGGCGGGCACGAAGGGCGAACCTGCAAGGCCTGCCACGAGGACCAGGGTCCGCGGTCTGTGGCTGCCCTCAAGACCGGGTCGTTGACTCCGCGAGAGTGCGCTGAATGCCACACCTCGCCACACAATTCCGATCTTCTCCGCATCGCCGCCACCAGCACTTGGCGCACCCAGGGCGCTGCCTGTGCCGCCTGCCACTCCGCTCTTGACAAGACGTTCCTGGTCCCCGCCGCCAAAATGACTCCCGAACAGCACGCGGCCACGGGCTTCTCCCTCGGCATTCCGCACGACAAAGTCGAGTGCGCCGCCTGCCACGCGGACCTGGGCAAACGTGCACCTCTCGAGCCCGGCAAGGACCTTGCCGCGCGGTTCGCGGCGTTCTTCCCCGAGCGCGCTCAGCAAGACTGCGCCGCCTGCCACAAGGACCCGCACTTGGGTCAGTTCGACAAGGGTCCGACCAAGGGTCGCTGCATCGACTGCCACGATGCGGTCCACTTCAAGCCGGCGGTGTACGACGCCGCGCACCACCAGAAGAGCAAGTTCCCCCTCACCGGCGCGCACAACGCGGTCGCGTGCTCGATGTGCCACAAGGACCAGGATGGCGTCCGCCGATTCGTGCCGACCAGCACACGCTGCGATGAATGCCACAAGGATGTCCACAACGGCAGCTTCGACGGCCCCGGCAAGGCCAAGCTCATCGAAGGCCGCGAGGGCTGCGCCCGCTGCCACACCACGACGGACTTCAATGAGATCAAGTGGACCGGTCCGGCCCACAAGCTCTGGACGGGATATGAGCTCAAGGGCTTCCACGCAACCACCGCGTGCGTGGACTGCCACAAACCGCTGCCCAAGCCCGACGCCAACGGCCGCCGGCTCGGCGTCGCGCCCAAAGACTGCAACTCCTGCCACGCCGACCCGCACGCGGGCCAGTTCCGGCAGAAAGACATCACCGATTGCGCCCGCTGCCACACCGAGACGCAGAAGTACACCGAAACGATCTTTGATCACAACCGCGACTCGCGATACAAACTCGACGAGACCCACATCAACGTCGCGTGCGCCGCGTGCCACAAGACCTACGAGGTGGCCGGCGGACCGAGCATCGTGCGATACAAGCCCCTGGGCATCAACTGCGAGGACTGCCACGGCAGTCAATCCAATATCAAGCGGAAGGAGAAGCCATGATTCTCCCTCTGCTCTTATCCCTGCCGACCGCCGCGGCCATCGTTTGCGCCTACCCGGGCGGAGAGCCGCTGAAGGTGACGATCACGTCGGTCTCGGGCCGCAGCGTGTTTCTAGATCGCGGCCGCGGTGCCGGAATCACTCCTGGGCTCCGCGTGCACCTCTATCCACCCGGAAGCCCCGGGATCGAAGTCATCATCGCCGACGCCACGACCAACAGTTCTCGCATCGACATCCCGGAGGGAATGGACTTGCCCCCCGTAGGCACGCCCGGCGACCTCGACCTGCCCGAGCCCAAGCCACCCGAACAGGTCGCCGAACCCGCCAAGCCCGCGACGCCCGCCCACCCGCCTTGGACCCGCAAGGAAGAGCCTCGCGCGGCGGATCAGCCCCTTCTTGCTCCCGCGTACGCCCGTCCCGCCAAGGACCGGCCCATGACCATTCACGGCCAAATTTACTCTCAGCTTCAGCTGATGCTGGACCGCGGCGGCGGCCGCGAGAGCACCTATGAACTTGATCGCATCGGCACGCGCCTGAACATCACCAACCCATTCGGCCAAGGCGGCAGAATCCAGTTCGCCGGCGACTTTGACCGGCGTGCCGTTACCGTCCAAGACGGACAGGGACGGTCCGAATCTAACCTCACGCTCGATCGGTTGTCGTATGCGATCGGCGGAGAGCAGTATTCGTCGTATCGCGCCGAGGGCGGCCGCTTCATCTCAATCTACCTTCCCGAAATCGGCCTGATGGACGGTGTCGAAGGCGCCCTGCTGCTCGAAAGTGGACTGAAGATCGGAGCCGGCGTCGGCGCGTATCCCGACTCCACACCCGAACGCAGAACCGGCGACGAGTTTGGCTTCCACATCTTCGCCGACTTCCAACCCCTGGGCCCTGAGCATCTGGATGCTGTGATTGGATACCAGAAAACCTGGCACAAGGGCGGACTCGACCGCGACGTGCTCATCGGACGAATCAGCTGCATGCCGACTAAAGAGCTGTGGCTCTATGGATCCGCCAAGGTAGACGTCTACACATCCGACGACACCATCAAGGAAACCGGCCCGCAGCTCACCGAGGCCTGGGCCCAGGCAAGGTACACCTTCTCGCCCCGAACAGGTGTGTCCGCCGCGGCCTCGCACTACACCTGGCCGGACACCAAGCTCAACGAATACCGCTACATCCCGCCCGAGCTGATCCGAACGGGCCGCGTCGACCGGTTTGACCTCACGGGCTGGCAAGAAATCGTCAAGGATGTGCGACTCACCGGACGGGGGAACTACTGGACGGACCAGCGCGGCAACGGATACGGCGGCGAGGGAGATGTGGACTGGGACAAGGCCTTTGACCTTCCCGTCGCCGTCCACGGCGCGGTGTTCTACGACCAAGCCTCGTACAACGAAGGCATGGGCTTTCGGGCTGAGGTCCGGCCCAGCAGCGGGGAAATTCAGTGGTTTGCGGGATACGAGTTCTACCAATATCGCTTCACGGGTTCGATCTCCGATGATGGCTCTCGAATCCGGCACACGTTGCGTGCGGGCGTCGGCTGGCAGATGGGCAGTTGGTACTACAACCTGACCGCGGATCACTACTTTGGCGATTCCGAAAATGCGTTTTCCCTCGGCGCTTTCATCGAGTACCGTTTTTGAAGGACCCCATGGAATCAGCATCCACCAATATGAAGCAGGGGCGCACCGGGCTCAACGCCCTGATCGCCGTGGCGGTCGCCGTGGTGCTGGTCGCCTGTGGCTCGTTCATCTCTCGCCCCCGCCAAGGCTGGAACCCCTCGTACGGCCCCGTCGTGCCGCACGATTCCTTTCCCACCGACTGCTCCCTCTGCCACACGGGCAACAACTGGAACACCATCAAGCCCGACTTCACCTTTGACCACGAGGCCAAGACCGGCGTGCCCCTCAAGGGCGCGCACAACAAGGTCGCGTGCCTCCTCTGCCACAACGATCGCGGCAAGGCCGGAGACTTTGCCGGCCAGGGCTGCGCCGGCTGCCACGAAGACATTCACCGCGGCCAGCTGGGGCGCAACTGCTCTGATTGCCATGAGGAACGCTCCTGGCAACCCGTGGGGATGATCGCCAAGCACAACCGGACTCGCTTCCAGCTCGTCGGCGCCCACGCCGCGGCCGCGTGCTTCCGGTGCCACCCCGGCGCTGAGGCCGGCAACTTCTCGGGCGCTGACCCGAGCTGCACCAGCTGCCACCAGGCGGATCTGGCCCGCGCGACCTCGCCGGACCACGCCGCCCAGGGCTGGGTGAACGACTGCCAGCGGTGCCACATCCCGATCAGTTGGTCGCCCGCCAAGTTCAACCACCCCGCCTCGTTCCCCCTCACCGGCGGACACGCGGGGCGCGACTGCACATCCTGCCACCAGGGCGGCGTGTACACGGGGCTTTCGACGTCCTGCAACTCCTGCCACATGTCGGACTTCCAGGCAACGACCGCCCCCAATCACGTGGCCGGCGGATTCAGCACCAACTGCACCCAGTGCCACAACACCGTCACCTGGTTCGGCGCCACCTTCAACCACCCATCATCCTTCCCGCTCACGGCCGGACACGCGGGGCGTGCCTGCGCCTCCTGCCACACCGGCGGCGTCTACACCGGCCTGTCCACATCGTGCAACTCTTGCCACATGCCGGAGTATCTAGCCACAACCAATCCCAATCACGCGACAACGGGCTACGGTACAAACTGCAACTCGTGCCATTCAACCGCGACGTGGCTCGACGCCGTGTTCAACCATCCGACAACCTTCCCACTCACCGCCGGACACGGCGGCAGGCTGTGCTCCGCCTGTCACCAGGGCGGTGTTTACACAGGCCTCTCACCGGCTTGTAACACCTGCCACATGCCGCAATACCAGGCATCAACCAACCCAAATCACACGACCGCGGGGTTCGCCACCACCTGCAACACGTGTCACAACACCACCTCCTGGCCGAACGCGAACTACACGCACATCTCCAGCTTCCCGCTCTCGGGCGGGCACGCCGGGCGGACATGCAACGCCTGTCACCAGAGCGGCGTCTACCACGGCCTCCCCGCTACTTGCGTGAGCTGCCACATGCCGCAATATCAGGCCACGACCAATCCCAACCACACGACCGCGGGGTACAGCACCAACTGCACCAGTTGCCACAGCACCGCGACGTGGCTGGGCGCCAACTCCAACCATCCGGCCACCTTCCCGCTGACCGCCGGACACGCCGGCAGAACGTGCAACTCCTGCCACACCAGTGGTGTTTACACCGGCCTCTCAACGGCCTGCAATACCTGTCACTTGCCGCGATACCAGGCCACCACCAATCCCAATCACACGGCCGCGGCGTTCTCGACGACGTGCAACACGTGCCACAACACCACCGCCTGGCCCAGCGCTAACTACACCCATATTTCGAGCTTCCCGTTGACCGGCGGACACGCAGGCCGGACGTGCAACGCCTGCCACCAAAGCGGCGTCTACCACGGCCTCCCTGCGACCTGCGTGAGCTGCCACATGCCGCAATATCAGGCCACGACCAATCCGAACCACACCGCCGCCAGCTTCCCCACCACGTGCAACACCTGCCACACCACAACAACCTGGTTAGGCGCCACGTTCAACCACACGTTCCCGATTGCTTCCGGCCGACACGCCTTTGCCTGCAATCAGTGCCACCTGAACCCTGCAAACTACCAGACGTTCAGTTGCATCGATTGCCACACCCACAACCAGGCGACCACGCAAGGACACCACAACGGGGTCAACGGCTATCAGTGGACCACCGCCGCGTGCTACAACTGCCACCCCGATGGCCGAAACTGATCACGAAGGTGAGGGCCCGATCACTTCGCAGGCTGATCGAGGTTCTCCCCTTGGTCCTGCGCAGAATCCAGGTCGGATTCCAAACGAGCAAGCCACGCCGCCGCATCGACGGCCCGGCCCAGGCTCGTGCACGCCTCGGCCGCATCGTGAACGATCTGGCGCCTCCAGACAAATCCCGCGGGCCAGAACTTGTAGGTGTTCTCCCAAATCTCCTCGAAAATCGGTACCGCTTCTGCGGCTCGACCCGTGGCGCACATCGCGTGAGCGAGCACGAACCGCATCGGATCTATCTGATCCGCCGGAGTCGCCTTTGACGCAAGCCCGGCCTTCAGCGCCCGCGCGGCAACCTCGTACCCACCCGGCGCGTCGCCGGTGTGAACCATGCACATCGCGATCCCGGAGTCGATGATCGCGTGAATGTGGTGGGTGGGACCGAACTCACTCTCGAGTTGGGCCGACGCCTGCCGCCAGGAGTCCAGGGCCTCTGAATATCTGCCGGCCACAGTCAGGAACCATGCGTAATAGCGCCGGTTGGTGAGGTTCATGAGCGGATCGCGCGCCGCTGCCGGAGTCAGTTCGCGAATGTCCAGCGCCTTCTTCGCCAGTTCGACGGCGTGATCCGTTTCGCCCATCATCAAGAGCGTGATAGCGGCCTCTTCCAGACAGACCAGTACGGCTGGGTCTTCCGAGCCGAAACGGTGGGCTAGTAACTCAGCGGCCCGCAACGCAGCCCGCGCCTTGGTCTTGTACATGTGCTCGCTGACCGCCGCCCGCACCTCGGCGATGAGGATGCGAACCAGGGCGGGATCATTGGGGCCCAGCAGCGTCTCTTGAATACGACTCAGGCGGCCCAGAGCACGGGTCCGCCCCGAGGGGACGGCCATACGAGGCTGGTAGTGATCGAGCATGCTCAGAAGCGGCAGGTCGCGCCTGATAGCCTCGCACAACTCGCCCGGAGCCCCGGCCCAGGCGGCACGGAAGTCTGACGCCAGCCGGCAGGTCGGGCTGGCCTCGATGACGTCCGCGGCATCGCCCAGTGAGGCCTGCAACTCGGGATCCTCCGGACCAAATCGGCGGATTCGCCGCGTGAGAGCCTCGCGAGCCATCCGCTCTGCTTCGACGTAGTCTCCTCGGTCCAGGGAGATCCGCGCCAGAAGCGAGCCGATAGAGGCAATAGCGATGTCAGATTCCCGATCCGCGCGTGAACCGTACAAGCCAAGCGACGCGTTGCCCTCCAAGACGGCGGCTTCGGTCTGGCCCAGGTTCAGCAGAATGCGCGCCAGCAGTGCCCGCGACTCGGCAACCGGGACCGCCCCGGGCCCCAGCAGCTTCGTGCGCATCTCGATGGCGCCCCGGCAGAGTTTCTCCGCTTCTAAGGGGCGCGCTCGAACCAGCACCACCGCCGCCAGTTCGTGCATGGTCGCGGCCACTTCCACATGTTCAAGACCGTGCTTCACGCGAAGACGTTCAAGTCCGTTGCGCAGGGAAACCTCGGCAAACGGGACCAGCGTCGCCGCCTTACCCGAGCCCAGCCCCGTGTACACACCCGCCCACAGCCGCCTCAATGATTGATCAACTTCCGGCTCATCCGCAAAGCCGCCTGTCTCGAGCCGGAAGTAAAGCCGCCCCAGGCCCGAACCAATCAGCCCGCCGAGTTCCGGGTGGTCCGGGTCCATGGTGGGCATCGCCTCGCGAAGAAACTCCGTGACCGTGCGGGCACGCACCCCCTCAGCCCTGGCCTCCTCCTGTCGGATCGCTGCCGTACGGGCAGAGTCGTTGGCCCTGGACACGCTGATCGCCACCGCGATGCCCGCCGCGATCAGCAACGCGGCCGCGGCACCCGCCCATACCAGCCGCTTGCGGTTGACCACCACCGCCTTGCGGAGCAAGTACCAACCCGAGCTGCTTCGAGCCTCAACCGGCGCACCCGTCAGGAAGCGCTGGATATCACGAGCCAGCCCCACTGCGGACTGGTATCGGAGCTCCTTTTCCTTCCGGATCGCCTTGAGCATGATCGCTTCGATATCCGGCGACAGCCCCGGCACAACCTCGCGCGGATGCAGGGGCGGCGTGTGGATGATCGTGTTGGCGATGTCGAAGATGGAGCCGGAAACGTCGTAGGGCAGCGTGCCGCAGAGGAGCCGGTACAGAATGATCCCCAGCGAATACACGTCGGTCAGTGCATCAATCCCGTCGGGTTTCCCGGCCACTTGCTCCGGCGAGGCGTAGGCGGGTGTGCCGGCGAACTCGCCGGTGAGCGTCGTGCGCAAACCCCCCGCCTTGGCAATGCCAAAATCCAGAACAACCGGGCGCCCGTCGGCGGTGACAAGGATGTTGTCGGGCTTGAGGTCGCGATGAATGACGCCGTTGAGGTGGGCGTGGTGGATGGCGATGCACACCGTGTGGAACACCCGGAGGACATCCTTCTGCCGCTCCGCCGCTGTCGCCCCCGGAGCTTTCCAGACATCCAGCGGCACCCCATCCACAAACTCCATCACCACAACGAATCGCCCATCCGGCAGCGACCGCGACTCAAACACCGTCACGATATTGGGATGCCGAAGGCTCGCGGCGATTTCTGCCTCGCGCTCCGCACGCATCCGCTGGCGGGCCGATGTCGCTCGGGCAGACTGCAGCGCCTTAATCGCCACCGTGCGCGATGTGGATTCCTGCACGGCCTGATAGACTACGCCCTGAGAGCCCGAACTCAAGGGCTTCTGAATGTGATATCCCGGCACACGCGGAGCACCCGATGGCTCCCTGGCGGCCAGCGGTTTCATCCGCTGAACAAACTCCGCATCCTTGCGGCCTTCCTCCACTCGACGCTGGCAGGCCGCGCAGGATTCCAGATGCAGTTTGGTCTCGTCGGGAAGCGCCGTCCCTTCGGTCAGCCACTCAACTAACCTCTCGACCTCTGCCGCGCCAGGACATGATCCGCTGACGGGCACCTCAGACATCCTCTTCAAACGCGCCGGTGAGTTGCTCCACCAACTCCCGCAGGCGCCGCGTCACCCGGCTCTTGGCGACGTACACCTGCTCGACACTCATGCCGCACTGCGAAGCCGCCTCGGGCGCCGGCACACCTCTAAATGCGACCAGTTCAAAGGCCATCACCGTGCGGTCATCCATCCCCGACGCATCGCGCACCAGGATCATGGCCCGAGCCAGAATCGCCCGGTCGCGTTCATCAGTCCAGATGGACCGCAGCGTCGGCTCATCGGCGACCTCCGCCAGCGCGGTAAGCCCGGCCGCGCCATGCCGCCCCCTCAACAGCTTGAGCGTCGTGTTGTGCGCGATCCCCAGGATCCACGAACTCAGCCGCCCCTTGGTCCGGTCGTAATGCCCCTCTCGGTACGACCGAACAAACTCGGCCAGCGTCTGCTGCGCGATCTCTTCGGCATCCGAATCCCCCACTCCCAGCCGCCGCGCCAGGCTGGCAATCACCGGTCGATACCGGGCATCGATCTGCCCCCACACCGGCTCGTTCCCCGGTTCGCGCAGGGCGTCGAGCATCTTGGTGGTCGTACGACCGGAAATGGAGAGGTCCGCAGAGAGCACGAGTGTTTCCCTGCGTCCCAGTATACAGGACTTTGGCGGAGATTCACGCCTTTCCCTATGCTCCACCCGTGGACCGCCTCACCAACTTCATCAACGGAACCGCCGTCCCGCCCTCCAAAGGCCGCTATCTGGAGTTGATCGAGCCCGCGACGGGCCGCGCCCATTCCTCCGTCCCCGCGTCTGAGAGCACCGATGTGGCCGCGGCCGTGAACGCCGCCAAAGCCGCCTTCCCCGCCTGGTCCGCAACCCCCGCCCTCACCCGCCACCGCCACCTCTCGCGGCTGGCCGACCTCATCGACGCCCACCTCGAACGCCTGGCCCGTGCCGAGTCCATCGACTCCGGTAAGCCCATCACCCTCGCCCGCACCGTGGACATTCCCCGTTCCGCCTCCAATCTCAGGTACTTCGCGGGCGCTGTACTCCACACCCAAACCGAGACTCACGAGTTTGACGGCGCGGGCGTCCCCGGGGGCATCCCCGCGCTGAACTACACCCTCCGCCGCCCCCGCGGCGTCGCGGGCCTCATCTCCCCCTGGAACCTGCCTCTTTACCTTCTGACTTGGAAGATCGCGCCCGCGCTCGCCACGGGCAACACCGCGGTGTGCAAACCCTCAGAGTTCACGCCGACCACAGCAACGATCCTCGGCGAGTTGTCCGCGCAGGCCGGTCTTCCGCGCGGCGTCCTCAACATTGTCCACGGCAACGGCACAGATTGCGGCGCCGAGATCATCCGCCATCCCGATGTGCCAACCATCTCGTTCACCGGATCAACCAAGGTCGGCCAGTGGATCGCCGGTACCGCTGGCCCGATGCTGAAGCGCATGTCTCTGGAGCTAGGTGGCAAGAACCCGTTCATCGTTTTCGAAGATGCCGATTTCGATGACGCCGTGACAACCGCCGTCCGCGCAGGGTTCACAAATCAGGGCCAAGTCTGCCTCTGCGGATCGCGACTCCTCATTCATGAACGAATCTTCGACCGCTTCCTCGCCGCGTTCGTTGAACGAGTCAAAGCCCTCAAACTCGGCGACCCCCTAGAAGAGACCACGCAACAAGGCGCGCTGGTCACCCGCCAACATCTTGAAAAGGTCGCCTCATACGTCGATCTCGCCCGCCAACTTGGCGGCAAGGTCCTCTGCGGAGGTTCTCCACCCGCAACCCTCCCAACCCGCTGCAAGGACGGCTTCTTCTACCTCCCCACCGTGATCTCCGGCCTTGATCCCACGTGCCGCGTCGAGCAGGAAGAGATCTTCGGGCCGGTTGTCACCGTCCAGCCCTTCCGCGACGATGCCCACGCACTCGCCCTCGCGAACGGCACTTCTTACGGCTTGGCCGCAACCATCTTCACAAGCAACGCCTCCCGCGCGCAAGCCATCGCCGCCAACCTCGAAGCCGGCATCATCTGGGTCAACTGCTGGCTGGTTCGCGACCTGCGAACCCCCTTCGGCGGCATGAAACAGAGCGGCGTCGGCCGCGAGGGTGGGCAGGAAGCAATCAAGTTCTTCACCGAACCAAAAAACGTGTGTATCAAGCGATGACGCGCAGAGGGTGAACCCGTGAGCGACTCAGGCACAATCCGTTCCGCAAAGGCCGCCGAGCCCGTCGGCCCCTACCCCCACGCCCGCCGCGCCGGCAATCTCCTCTTTCTCTCCGGAGTCGGCCCCCGCAAGCGCGGCAGCAAGGACATCCCCGGCGCCGTCGTCGACCCCACCGGCGGCCTCACCGACTACTCCATCGAAGCTGAAATGCGCTCCTGCTTCGAGAACATCAAAACCATCCTCGAAGAAGCCGGCTCGCGCTGGGAGAACATCGTCGATGTCCAAGTCTTCCTCACCGACATGAAGCGCGACTGGGCCAACTACAACCGCGTGTACGGCGAGTTCTTCCCCGCCGGACCCCACCAGCCCACGCGCACCACGATCGAGATCAAAGCCCTTCCCACTGGCGGGAATACGCCGATTCACTTTGAGATCAAGGTGATCGCCACGCTCTAGCTCTAGTTCTAACAGAGGCCCAAGCGCCAGCGCCGGGCACAAACGTCCCCCCGAACACTCACGCCCCCAACTCCACTCGCCTCAAAACCGCCCTCACCGGGCTCGCATCAAACCCCTCCAGCGGCAGCGGAAGCGCCACCAACTCATACTCCCCCGCCGGAACAGCCAGCAGCACGAGTCCTTCCAGAATCGCGATATCGTGCTTCAAGATCGCTTTGTGTGCTTCTAGCGTCTTGGATTCCTGCAAGTCCACACTTGGCGTATCGATCCCGATCGTGATGACGCCACGCTTCGCCAGCGCTTCCACCAGTTCAACAGATAGTGCCGCGAAGTCGCTGTTCCATTTTTCTGGATCAGGGAATGTCCCTGTCTTGAGCAGCACGCGAGGGTGCCGAATTGAGTCGAGCGCGACATTTTTCTTGCCGACCCTCGTGCCCCGCGGCACGCGCGCGTCAACTACCTGACAAATCCCCAGGTAATGACTTAGCCGCTGCCCCGCGATGTCGCGCGCACCAAGAGCGTAGTGATTCGGCCCATCCGCGTGCGCACCCAGGTGCACCGTCCCCCGAAGCGTGCTCAGCGTCACCGTGTCACCCTTGGCGATATCACACAGGATCTCTCGTGTCGGCTTTGTATCCCCCGGCCACACCTCCAGTCGTGTCGAAATCACCGGCGAAATATCGATGAGCTTGGAATCTTCGCCAATTTGAGCTCTGAGATTTGAGCCCTGAGTTTTCTCCTCGACGGCCGCGCGAACCTCCCCCCGCCACGCTTCTTCACTCATCCCCACTGCTCTCTCGGCCGGCACCCTCTCAATCACCCGATCCAGCACCGCATCAAGCTCCCTCCCCCGCCGCCTCGCCTCGACATACGGCACCGTCGAAAAGCTCACCAGGTTGTACTGCGGCATCCACCGCCCCTCAAACAACCCATGCACCGCCTGCTCCACCTTCTTGCGGTACAAAAACTCAGGCCGCCCCACCTTGTCCCGCATCTCCTCAAAGTTCGCAACCGCCATCTCCGCGATCGCATCCGCATTCGGCTTCCGCGCGGCCTGATACGCGTCAAGCGCCTCCCGCTGATCCCCCCGCTCCCGCAAGCACTTCGCCAGCTCGACACAATCCTCAAACCCGCAGTTAATCCCCTGCCCATAAAACGGCACAATTGCGTGCGCCGCATCCCCGACCAGCACCGTCTTGCCCTCCCGATGCCACGGGAAACACCGCACCGTCACCAGCGAGCTCGTCGGATTCTTCATAAAGTCCGAAGCCAGCGTCGGCATCAACGGCACCGCATCGCCATACCACTGCTTGAAGTGCGCCAACACCTCCGCCTGGTTCTTCAAACTCGCAAACGAATGCTCCCCCTCAAACGGCCAGAACAGCGTGCACGTAAACGACCCATCCCGATTCGGCAGCGCGATCATCATCGCCCCACCCCGCGGCCAAATATGCAGCGCCCCCGGCTCCATTGCAAAAAGTTCGCGATCCAAGTCTCCCTTCTGCGTCGCTGCGTCACTGCGTCGCTGCGTCACTGCCGAAGGGATGTGCAACTCCTTATACCCATGCCCCAAGTACGTCTGGCTGTACTCAAACCGATCCGTCTTCTCCATCGCCCCCCGGATCGGCGAGAACGCCCCATCCGCACCCACCAACAAGTCCCCCTGCACCCGCACCTGCGACCCATCCCCGCGCCGAAAGATCGCCGCCCCCGCCGCCACTTCCGCATCCACGCACGTGTGATCAAAGTGCAGCTCAACGCCCGCACACGCCGCGGCCGCCTCAATCAACGTCCGATTGAGCCCCCCGCGCGACACCGAGTTGATCGCATCCTTCGGGTCCTTGCTGTACGGCTGAAACGTCAGCTTCCCATCCACCCCATGCATCATCCGCCCCGGCATGCGGATCAGGTCGCGTTCCGTCACCAACTCCTCCAGCCCCGCTGCGCGGAGCCCCGCGAGCCCTCGGGCCGACAACGCCAGATTGATCGACCGCCCGCCCTGATATCCCTGCGCCCGCGGATCACCACGCCGCTCATACAGCGAAACACGCCAGCCATCGCGTGCCAGCAGCACCGCAAGCAGCGGACCCGCCAGACCATTCCCGACGATAACAGCATGACGCGCACCAGCCATTGGCCCGATGATAACCGCTGATGGGCGACGCCGAAGTCCCTACAAGCCCAGCATCGGAGCCTCTACCCGCCGGATTTCAACGGTTGATTGACCATCATCAAAAATGCAGTACCGGGCCGCGGCAATCCCGTCCCGCCCGTACCCCACCGCGCCCACCGACACGATGTACCGATCCGCGGGATCTAGCGCCACGGGTCGCCCGTGTTCAAACCCGACCACCTTGGCCGCGCCCACCGTGCCGCCTCGAAAGCCGTAAATCATCGGAATATGCGTGTGCCCGATGAACACGATCCGTTGCGGCGTCTCGTCAAACACATTCCAAGCTTCGTACCGATCGCTGACCTTCCGCTCCGCGGCCCGCGCCGTAATGTGAACGAAGACGACATCCCCCTCAGCCAGACGGTCCGCCAGCCCATCGAGATACTGCTTCTCCTGCGAATCCGAGGGAAGTTGCGCACACTCATCATGATTCCCACGCACCGTCACGACGCCGCGATCCATTAGCATCCGCACCGAACCCAAATCACTCGGCCCGCCGTCAACGACATCGCCAAGGCAGACCACCCGATCGCACCCACAGGCACCGATATCCGCAAACACCGCGACCAAGGCATTCAGGTTGCCATGAATGTCCGAGATGATCGCCGTGCGCATCGGTCTCTCACGCGGGAAGATTCTCGCCCAGGATCTTCACAAACTTCCTCACATCCGCAAACGAGTTGTAAAGCCCCGTCGGCGCCGCCCGAAACACATCTGGCTCCCGGAAGTCCACCCACACGCCGCGCCCATGCAGCTCCTTCTCAAGCGACCGGCCCGCCCCCGGCACCACCAGCGACAACTGAGCCCCACGCTGCCCCGCCTCCCGCGGCGTCAAACTTTTCACCCTTCCCCCACACCACTTCTGAATCAGAAACTCCATGTACCCCGTCAATTTCACCGACTTCTCCCGAATCGCATTGATCCCGGCCTTGTCAAACAAATCCAGCGATGCCTTCACCGGCGCCATCGCCAGAATCGGCGGATTCGACAACTGCCACGCATCCGCCGAAGCCACCGGAGAAAACTCCGGCCCCATCTTGAACCGCGTCAACGGATCACTCCCCCACCATCCCGCAAACCGCGGCATCCCGCCTTCATTTGCTGCTTTGCTGCTTTGCTGCTTTGCGATTCTCGTGTGCCTCTCATGCACAAACGCCCCCGCCACCGCCCCCGGCCCCGAGTTCAAGTACTTGTACGTGCACCATGCCGCGAAATCGACGTTCCAATCGTGCAGCCTCACCGGCACATTCCCGGCCGCGTGCGCCAGGTCCCACCCCACCACGCAGCTCGCCTTCCGCGCGGCCGCCGTAATCCGCTCCATCTCAAACCACTGCCCCGTCAGATAGTTCACCGCCCCCAGCATCACCAGCGCCACCGACTTGCCCTCGCGCTCAATGAACGCCAGCACATCCTCCGTCCGCAGCGTGTGCTCCCCCTCGCGCGGCTTCAGCCTCACCACCGCCGCCTTCGGATCAAACCCGTGAAACGCGGCCTGGCTCGCCACCGCGTACGAATCCGAAGGAAACGCCGAATCCTCAATCACAATCTTGAATCGCTCCTTGGTTGGTCGATAAAACGAAACCATCAACAGGTGCAGGTTCACCGTCAAACTATTCATCATCACGACTTCGTGCGGCAACGCTCCGACGACCCGTGCCATCGGCTCCCGAAACTGTTCGTGATACGGCAGCCAAGGATTCCGACCTTCCAAGTGTCCATCCAACGCCAACTTCGACCAGTCCTCCAACTCCCGCTCCACCATCCCGCGCGTCGCCTTAGGTTGAAGCCCCAGCGAGTTTCCCGTCAGGTAAATCGGATCACCCCCCGGCGCATCCGGAAAGCAGAACTCCCCCCGGAAACCCTTCAGCGGGTCCGCGGCATCCATCTCCCGCGCAAACGCCTCATCCTCGCGATACGCCGTTGTCATGCGGGCATGGTACCGCCTGTAACGCCTTGCCCCACAACGGCGTATCACCCCGAACGCTTCCCTTCGGAGGATGCGCCTCCGGGGTGAAACCGCACACAAACAACCCCCATATACTCGTCGCCCAAACACCCTGTGTAGGAAAGGATGCCCGATGACCCGCCGTTCCCTGACCCTCGCCGCCGGCACCGTCATGTCTTTCATGTTCGGTACGGCCTTCGCCGATGTGCCGCCCGCTATGGATCGCGTGTCCGCGGACGCGGCGATCGTCATTTCTGTCAAAAATATCGGCCAGTTCAAGACGGGCATCGAAGCCCTCGCCAAGGCCCTGGGCGTCCCCGCTGAGCAGATGGCGGGAATGTCCAAAATGACCGAAGCCCTCAACATGCCCGGCGCCGATGCCGCGGGCTCCGCCGCTATCGGCGTGATGAACGTCGGCGGCGAAGGCGATGACGCCGATGGAGTCATCGTCCTCCCGGTGAAGGACTACGCCGCGTTCGTCAAGAACTTCGGCGGCACAGGAGCTGGCCTCGAAGAGCTCAAGGTCGAAGACAAGCCCATGTTCTTCAAGAGCTTGGATGGCGGGTTCGCCGCCATGGGCCCCAAAAAGGACCAGGTCGAGCAGTTCTCCGGTAAGGCAGGCAACGGCAAGGCCCTGGAAGCCCTGATGGGCGCCACCGGCAAGGCCATTGCCGAGTCCGACGACCTGGTCATCTTCGCCAACATCGCCAAGCTCGGCGACAAGATCAAAGAAGGCACCGAAACGATGAAAGGCCAGATGGGCATGGCCATGGCCATGGCCGGAGGCGCCGGCGGCGAAGAAGCTCTGGCCGGCATGGAAAAGTTCATGGAAGTCTTCGCCCGCGACGCCAGCGCTGGCGTCGTCGGCGTCAAGGCCTCCGAGGCCGGCGTCACCCTCGACTTCGGGGCCAGCTTCAAGGAAGGCACCGAATACGCCGGTTACTTCAACTCCAAGGGCAACGCTTCCGGCCTCACCGCCAACCTCCCCAACCAGCCCTTCCTCTTCTCCATGGCCATGGACTCCTCCAATCCCGGCATCAAGAAGTTGTTTCAGAAGTTCCGTGCTGCCGCCGAAAAAATGCAACCCAAGGAAGGCGCCGCCCCCGGCATGTTCCCGACCGACTTCATGGACAAAGCCGACGGCATCGCCTTCCAGATCGGTTCCTCCCCCGCACCCATCGGCGGCCTGTTCCTGAACACCGTCGCCTACATCAAGACCCCCGGCGCTGCCGCCCTCGCCAAACAGATGAAAGAGAGCATCACCGGCCTCAACGGCAAGACCGTGGGCGGAGTCAGCTACACCTCCTCCTACGAGTCCGGCGTTAAGGCAGGCAACGGAACGGCCGACGCCTGGTCTCTCAAAATGTCCGCCGACCCCAACGACGAAAACGCCGCGATGGTCAACCAAATTAACTTTGTTCTGTTCGGGGCCAACGGCTTGGGTGGCTACGCCGCGGCCAGCGAAACCGGCATGGTCATGACCTATAGCAAGAACGCCCAGCTCCTCGAGCAGGCCGTCGCCGCCACCAAGGGCGGGGCCAATCTGGGCACCGATGCGGACGTCAAGAAGATCGCTTCTGGCCTCCCGGCCGATCGTGCTTTCGAGGCCTACCTGGGCACTAAGAGCTTGCTGGAAACGGCTTTAGGGCTCATGGGTATGGGCGGCATGGCCCCCGCCAACTTTAACGTCCCGGATGATGTTCCCCCCGTCGGCATGGCGGCCACGTCCAACGGTGGCGGGCTGCGGTTCACGATCGTCGTCCCGACCAAGGTCATCACCACCTTCCAGGCCCTTGGAAAGGCCATGGACCAGGGCGGCGATGACGAGAAGCCTGACGCCGCGCCAGGTAAGGCTGGACAACCCAAGTTTTGACGATATAGTGGTCCCCTATACAAGCCCCCCCCTGCGGGCCCGCGTGCTTACGGCCACGGGCCCGCTTCTTTTTTTCCTTGTTTCGCCATGACCCCCCAGATGTGGCACTTCGGACCGTCCCGCCAGATGACCCTCGACCGCCCCCGGGTCATGGCCATCCTCAACCTCACCCCCGACAGCTTCTCTGACGGCGGCCGCCTGCCCACGGTCGAATCCGCCCTCACCGCGGCCCGCAAAGCCCTACACGACGGCGCCGACCTGCTCGACCTCGGCGGCGAATCCACCCGCCCCGGCTCCCAAGCCGTCTCCGCCGAAGAACAGACCCGACGGGTTGTCCCCGTTCTCAACGCGATCCGAGCCGACCTCGAGCTTCGCACCATTCCCGTCAGCATCGACACCACGCGGAGTTCCGTTGCCCGCGCCGCACTGGACTCCGGGGCCGACATCATCAACGACACCTCCGCCGGACGCGACGACCCCGAGATGTTGCCCCTCGCCGCCGCCCGCTCTTGCGGCCTCATCCTTATGCACCGCCTGAAACGCCCCCTCGAGGATTCCTACTCCGACCGCTACACCGTCCCGCCCACCTACTTCGACGTCGTCGAGTTCGTGAAAACCTTCCTCACCGGTCAAGTCCGCGAGGCCTTGGCAAAGGGTGTGTCCGCGAACCGGATCGCTCTTGATCCGGGTTTGGGATTCGGAAAGACCGTGGAACAAAACCTCGACCTGATCCGCCGCAGCTCGGAGTTTGCCTCGCTGGGCTTCCCGATCCTCAGCGGTGCCAGCCGCAAGAGCTTCGTCGGCCGGGCTGCGGGTCTGGCCGAATCCGTCCCCGCCGATCGCGTCGCGGGCTCCATCGCCATCTCCATTTCCCATTACCACGCCGGGGCCCGCATTTTCCGCGTCCACGACGTCGGCCCTCAAGCGCAAGCTCTCCGCGTCGCCGCGGCCATTTCCCCGCCGGTTTGACCCTCCGACCGCCAAGTTGTCATGTTCGTTCGGGTCAATACCCCATGGGGGTCACCCAAAGGGGTAGCACAAGCGGCGTTCCGGCACAGGAATTGCCGATCTTCTCATTCGGCAGCCCGCCGGGCCGCTTCCTTGGAAAGGCCAGGGAAGGGCACTAGAGTTTCGGCCGGGCTCTGCCCATCACAAGGAACCCCCATGGCCAGTGCGAACGTCAAAGAGTTCACGGATGCGAACTTTGAATCCGAAGTCGTCAAGTCCAGCACCCCGGTGCTGGTGGACTTCTGGGCCGAGTGGTGCATGCCCTGCCGGATGCTGACCCCCACCATCGACGCTGTAGCCGAGGAATTCGCGGGCAAGGTCAAAGTCGGCAAGGTCGATACCGACGCCAACCGCAACACGGCGATGCGCTTTCAGATCAACGCGATCCCCACGGTCATCCTCTTTAAGGATGGCCAGGTCAAGAAGAAGTTCGTTGGCCTGACCAGCAAGGATGACATCACCAAGGCCATTAACGAAGCCTCGGCCAAGTGACCGCTTGGACCGGGATCGAGTACTGGACCGGGATCGAGTAACACAGGGATCGACCCGCGATGGCGACCACCGCAACCAAGAGCTCCGACCGTTTTAACGGACGCAAGATTCGCTGCGGAGCGGTCGGCGTCGGCCGCATGGGCCGCCACCACGCCCGCGTGTACGCCACCCTTCCCGGGTGCGAACTGGTCGGCGTCGTGGATGCCGACAAAGACCGTGGCGAGGCCGTGGCCGCCAAGCACAACTGCAAGGCCTTCACGACGGTCGCCCAACTGATCGATGCGGGTGTAGATGTCGCGTCTGTCGCAGTTCCTACGACCCAGCACATGAGCGTCGCCGAAGCGCTCCTGAACTCCAAGGTCGCCTGCCTAGTCGAAAAGCCCCTGGCGGGCGATGCCGCAACCGCCCGTGCCATCAAGGACCTCTCCGACAAAACCGGCACAGTCCTCATGGTCGGCCACATCGAACGCTTCAACCCGATCATGCGGGCCATGCAGCAAGCCACCCGCAACGGCCTTGAAATAGTCCCCCGCTTCATCCAGGTCCACCGTGTCAGCCCGATGACCTTCCGGTCCGTGGATGTCGGCGTCGTCATGGACATGATGATCCACGACCTCGACGT
Source organism: Phycisphaerales bacterium (assembly GCA_044222485.1). GTDB lineage: Bacteria > Planctomycetota > Phycisphaerae > Phycisphaerales > UBA1924 > JAHBXE01. The sequence goes on from JBGAND010000007.1 coordinate 114,005, forward strand.
CGTCCTGATGCTGATGGGCGGCGTGGAACCGGCCCGAATCCAGGCCGCGGGCGTGTCGGTGATTACCCAGCACGAAGACATCTGCAACGCCTGGCTGGAGTTCGACACCCCCCGCGGCAAGTGCGTGGCCAACATGTCCGCCAGCCGCTTGGCCCTCAAGACCGAACGCGTGACGCGGATTACCGGCGAAAACGGCTACATCAAGCTCGACTACGCCACCAAGGCCGGCACCATCATCCGCCGCCGGGCCAATGAAGTGCAGATGGTCGAGATCCGCGAGCAACTCAAGCAGGGTGTGGACCTGACCAGCCTCAACTGGCAGGAACTGGTCAACGTCGAGCCGCTGGTCATCGACGATGCCGAGCCGATCGTCATGGAAATCAAGAGTTTCCTGGAAGCCGTCAAGACGGGCGACCGCCCCGAGATCGATGCCGAAGCCGGATTCGCCAATGTCCGCACAGCCGAGCGGATTGTCCGTGCCATCAAAGAGAATGCGCGGGTCAATCCGCGCCTCTGACTCCGCAGCCTACCAGCCAATAACCACCGGTTTGACCCCCCAACTCGGGCCCACGCGCCCCGGTCACCTTTGTGCGGTAAACTTGCCTCCGGTGGCGGTGGGGCCGTGTGCGCCCGATCACAGATTCTTCCTTCTTATTGGTGGTTGTACCTTCTCATGTCTTCGACCCCTGAACAGTCCGGAACCGGCGCCTCGCCTTCCGCCAAACCCGAGCGCCCCAAGACCCCGCTGCACATGATGCACGAGGCCATCGGCGATGACCTCTCCGCGGAGATCGACGCGGCGATGAACGCCTCCATGGCCGCAGCGCCCAAAGCGCCGCCCCAAGGCTCCAAGCCCGCCGCCATCCGCGGCCCGCGCGTCGTTCAGGCCGGCCGCGAGAAGCGGCCCGGCAAGGTCGTGTCCGTCGGACCCACCGATATCTTCATTGAGTTCGGCCCTAAGGACCTTGGTGTCATCCCCCGAATTCAATACACCGATGCCGACCTTCCCAAGGTCAACGACATGCTCGAAGTCGTCGTCGGCATGCGCGACGGTGACGGGTTGCTGGTCTGCTCGCGCCCCGGATCGGTTCAGAAGGCCGAGTGGGAAAGCCTCGAACCCGGCCAAACCGTTGACGCCAAAGTCGTTGGTATGAACAAGGGCGGCCTCGAACTCGAAGTCGCCAACCATCGCGCGTTCATGCCCGCCGGCCAGGTGGGCATCGACCACATCGCCGACCTTTCCGTGTTCGTGGGCGAGAAAATGACCTGCCAGGTCGTCCGCGTCGAGCGCGCAGGCCGCGGCAACATCGTCCTGTCTCGCCGCGAGGTCCTGCTCAAGGCCCGCGAAGCCGAAGCCGAGAAGCTCAAGGCCACGCTGGCCGAGGGCCAGATTGTCGAAGGCACCGCCCGCAAGATCATGCCCTTTGGCGTGTTCGTTGACCTGGGCGGCGTCGATGGCTTGGTCCACGTCTCTGACCTCACCCACGACCGCATCGGGCACGGCGAAAAATTCGTCGCCCGCTACGTGAAGGAAGGCGAGAAGCTCAAGGTCCAGATCCTGAAGATCGACTGGGAAGCCGGCCGCCTGTCCCTGGGTCTGAAGCAGATCAACGCCGATCCCTTCGCCACCGCCGCCAACGACATCAAGGAAGGCGCCGAGATCACGGGGCGCGTCACCAAACTCGCCGAGTTTGGTGCGTTCGTGGAAATCTCCCCCGGTGTCGAGGGCCTGGTCCACATCTCGGAAATGGCCTGGAAGCGAGTCGGCCGCGTCGAAGAGGTCGTCAAGCCTGACGAAGTCGTCAAGGCCAAAGTCCTCAAGATCGACCCCGAGACCCGCCGCATCTCCCTCTCGATCAAGGCCCTCCTCCCGCCCCCCGAACGGCCCGCGGCCCCCAGGGGCAAGGGCGGCAAGGAACGCGACACCCGGACGGTCGAGCAAGTCTTGGCCGTCACCCCCGAGCTTCGTCGCCTCCGCGAGAAGTTCGGCAACAACAAAAACCTCAAGGGCGGCATCGGCTGAATTTCCCCGAGTCGAAGCGCCACCTCCAACTTTCCCTCTCAGGGCAAGTCCGAGGTTGTGTTTCGCGCAATCTCCGTTAGGCTGGGCGTTCCGTCACCCCATCCTTCAGGAGATGCCCATGAACTCGCCCCTCCGTCTGTTCGCGTTGGCCGGTTGTGTTCTCGCCGCGATTCCCGCGTTCGGGCAGCCCGAGCGGCGGGCCGTTCGCGCGATCACGACCCCTCAGGGCACTTTCCTCGTCAACACGTCCAAGTCTGTCCGCGGGCCAGCGGCCGGCTCGGTCAATGACACGCCTTGGACCTCGCACGAGGCGGTCAGTATCCCGGAGACTTGCGCCCTCAGCCCCTTCTCCGGCTCGGCGTGGGTCGGCGAATGGCTCAACAACGAACGCCTGCAGCGCTTCCTCATTGAGGGCAACGGCACGCCCGTCGGAGAGTTCTTCGGCACGCACGCGCTCTTCAACCCCGCCGCGACAGCCGCGGCCCAGAACGCCGACCTTGCTGTCTTCCTGGATCAGTTGGCTCAGGACGGGCCGTTCAAGTTCTACGCGTTCCACGCCGCGAATCTCAATACCCCGGCATGGTCCAAGGACATCCCCGTCAACTTCACCAACTCAAGCAACAAGAGCCTTCGCGTTTCGCGAGACGGCTCCGTCGTGGCGGTGGGTTTCTGGGATCCGGTCGCGGCGGCATCCGTCGTTTACTTCTATCGCGGCTCTGACGGCATTGAGATCAACCGGTGGACGGGGACCGAGTACATCGGCGGCATTGATCTCACCGACAACGGCTCATTGGCGCTGCTGACGGCCGGACAAAACGCCCGACTCATCGAAACTTCCACGGCCGTCGAGAAGTTCAGCGCACCCGGCTCCGGTGGCGGCGGCTGGTACAACATCTCCGGCAACGGCGACATCCTTGTCGTGGGCGGCTTCAGCTTCCAGGTCTACAAGAAGTCCGGCGCAACGTACAACCCGATCATCAACTTCAACGCCCCCACCTCCTGGTTCTCGTGGGGCTCGGCCGTATCGCGCGACGGCTCCACCGTCGGCGCCCTCTCGCACGACTACGGTGCCGGCTACCTCAATACATCCGTCCGCATCTGGGATGTCGCGTCCACCACCCTGCTGGGCACCGTCACCACCACCGGAACCGGTGGCTTACAGGACTCGGCCGTCTACGGAGTGATGTCCGACAACGGCCAGGTCTTCGCCGTTGCTTCCTGGGGCGCGGAAGACAACAACCACCCCGAGGTCCGCGTCTTTAACCGCAATGTCCAACTCATTGAAAGCATCGACACCCCCGGCTCGCCATTCAGCCTGGACCTCTCCGGCGATGGCCAGTACATCCTCGCCGGCAGCAAAGCTGTCCACGCCAACACATTCGGCAACGGCGGCCAGGTGGACCTCCTCAAGCACACGATCGCCCAATCGTGCTACGCCAACTGCGACAACAGCACCAATAGCCCGATCCTGAACGTCAACGACTTCAACTGTTTCCTGAACCGCTACGCCGCGGGCGAAAGCTACGCCAACTGCGACGGCAGCACCAACAACCCCCTCCTGACTGTGAACGACTTCCAATGCTTCCTGAACAGCTATGCGGCGGGATGCAGCTAACCACGCGGCAATAACCGTTTGAAATCTGCCTCGGGGCCCTCCGCCCGAGATATCCTCTGGCTATCCCATGGGCCTCTCTCTCCCCATCTTCGCCGACACACCCGCACCGCCAGCCGCGCCGTCCCACGCCCGCTCCCCCCACCACCTCATCGACTCCCACGGCCGAATCATCCGCGACCTCCGCCTTTCGATCACGGACCGCTGCAACTTCCGGTGCATCTACTGCATGGAACCGGATGTTCGGTTCATGCCCAATCACGAGCTGCTGTCCGTTGAAGAACTTATCCGCCTGGCACGCATCGGCGTCGGCCTGGGCATCCACAAGATCCGTATCACCGGCGGTGAACCCACCGTGCATCCCCGCCTCACCGACATTATCCGCGGCATCTCGGCCCTTCCCATCGACGATGTCGCCCTGACCACCAACGGCTCCCTCATGGATGAGGCCGCGGCCCACGAATGGCACGCCGCGGGCCTCCGTCGCGTCACCATCAGCATCGACAGCATCCGCGATGACCGCTTTGCCGCGATTACCCGCTCCAACTGCTCCCCCAAGACCGTGCTCAACGCCATCGATGCCTCCAAGCGCGCCGGCCTCTGGCCCATCAAGCTCAACGCCGTGGTCGTCCGCGGCTTTAACGAAGATGAAGTCGCCGACCTGGCGCGTCTCGCCCACACCCACGGCATCGAAATGCGCTTCATCGAGTTCATGCCCTTGGATTCCGGGCACGCCTGGGACCGCACCCGCGTCGTCCCCGCCACCGAAATCGTCGATCGCATCAGCGCCGTCCTGCCCCTCAAACCTGACGGGCGAGACGACCCCAGCAGCACATCCCTGAACTACACGTTCGCCGACGGCTCCCCGGGCCGCATCGGGATGATCGCCCCCGTCACCCGCCCATTCTGCGGCGCGTGCAGTCGCCTCCGCATCACCGCCGATGGCAAGGTCCGTCCGTGCCTCTTCAGCCGCCAGGAATGGGACCTGCGTCCGCTCCTCCGCCGCGGCGAGCCCGATGACCGTGTTTCCGCGTTCATCGCCGATGCCGTCTGGACCAAGCAAGCGGGTCACGGCATTTCCTCGACCGACTTCATTCAGCCAGACCGCCCCATGTCCGCGATCGGTGGATAGGACTCCGCAATGAAAATCTCCGTCCTGCTGCTGATGCTCCTCCCCATAATTGCGAGTTGCTCGCGCCAACCGGCGCCCGCAGTGGCAAAGCCCACCGAAGTCCGCTTCGCCGCCGCCGCATCTCTCAAGCCCGTGATGACCGACCTGACCACCGAGTTCAAAAAGATCGCTCCCCACATCACCCTGACCATTACGTACGGAGCGTCGGGGAGCCTCTACTCCCAAATCACCAACGGCGGCCCGTTTGACGTGTTTCTCTCGGCCGACACCGCCTATCCGCAAAAACTCGCGGATGCGGGGCTTACCTCCGGACCGGTCATCGTGTACGGCTCCGGTCGGCTCTCGCTGTGGACTTCCAACACGACGGGCCTGGATCTCGCCGGCGGCTTGGACATCCTGAAGGATGATCGCGTCAAGAAGATCGCTATCGCCAATCCAGATCATGCGCCTTACGGCAAGACCGCGGAGGTCGCGCTCAAGACGGCCGGCCTCCTGGATGCCATCCGACCCAAACTCGTGATGGGAGAGAACGTGGAGCAGGCGGCAACATTCGCCCGCACGGGCGCGGCCGAGGTCGCCATCCTTTCTAAGACTCAGGCCTCGACGGCGCCACTGAAGAACGAAGGGCGGTCCTTCGACATTCCCGAGGCCTTGTATCAGCCGATTCAGCACGGCGCTGCCATCATCAAGACAGCGCAGGATGCTGCCGCCGCGCAGGCGTTTCTGAACTTTCTGACCGGCCCCAATGCTCAACCCGTTCTCTCAAGCCGCGGCCTGGCGGCGGGGCGCTGATCATGGACTGGACGGCCGTCGCACTCAGCCTGCGTCTCGCCGTCGCAACCTCCGTGCTCCTGCTTCTCATCGGCATCCCCGTCGCCGGCTGGCTTACGTTCAGCCCGCGCCGCTGGAAGGTGTTGGTGGAGTCCATTGTCGCGCTGCCCCTGGTCCTGCCGCCCACGGTGCTCGGCTTCTACCTTCTCGTCGGGCTCGGACCCCACAGCCCGCTAGGACACGCCTTCGAAAGCGTCACCGGCTCGCGCCTGGTCTTTTCATTCGGCGGCCTGCTCATCGCCTCGGTGCTCTACAGCCTCCCTTTCATGGTCCAACCCCTGTGCACCGGCTTCGCCGCGGTGGAGCGCAAGTACATCGAGGCGGCGTGGTGCCTGGGCGTGTCGCGAACTCGAACGTTTCTGCGCCTGATCCTGCCGCTCTCCCGGCGGGCGATCCTTGCGGGGCTCATTCTCAGCTTTGCACACACGCTCGGCGAGTTTGGCGTTGTTCTCATGGTGGGCGGACAAATCCAGGGCCAGACACGCACGCTTTCCATCGCCATCTACGACGATGTCCAGTCGCTGAACTACGCGCGCGCCACCACCACTTCCGCCGCCCTCCTCGCGTTCTCATTCATCGTCCTGGTCATCACCTACTCACTGCAGAAGCGGAGGCCCGCCTCATGGCCGCGGCCCTGACGGTTCAAGTCCGCACCCGCTTGCCCGGAGGATTCATCCTGCGCGCGGGGCTTGTGCTCGGCCCTGAGCCCGCGATCACGGTTCTCTTCGGGCCCTCAGGCTCGGGCAAAACCTCGCTGCTGCGAGCCATCGCGGGCCTTGACCGCCCACAGTCCGGGACCATCCGCGCGGGCGACATAACCTGGCTGGATGATTCCACCTGCCTCCCGCCCCAGCGCCGCCAGATCGGCTACATCCAGCAGGATGATGCCCTGTTCCCGCACCTGAGTCTGCGCGACAACGCACTCTTCGCGCTGCGGTCGCTCCAGCGCCACGAAGCCTTTCAGCGGGTCTTGACTCTGTTCGACGCTCTGGGCATCGCCGAACTGGCCGACCGACTTCCTTCACAAGTGTCGGGGGGACAGCGTCAGCGCGCATCGCTGGCCCGCACTCTTGCGACCCAGCCGCGACTACTGCTCCTGGATGAGCCCCTTTCCGCCTTGGACATCCCATCCCGCGAGGATGTACGTCTTCAACTCCGCCGCATACTCGCCGGACTGAAGATTCACACCATTCTGGTCACGCACGATCGCGCCGACGCCATCGCCCTGGGCGACTTCATGGCCGTGATGATCAACGGCGAGATCCGCCAGCACGATCGCACGCCGGTTGTTTTCAGCCGGCCCGCCGACCCCGATGTCGCCCGTCTCCTGGGTGTCGAGACCTTGGTCGAAGGAACGATCCTCTCCACAGACCGCGGCATGGCGCTGATCCGCGTCGGCCCGATTGAGCTGTCCGCGGTGTGCGACCTCCCGGCCGAAGACCTCACGCTTCACAAGCACGCGCCCGAAGCCCAAAGCGCCCGTAACCACCTGTCGGGGCGAGTCTCCTCCATCGATTCGGACGGCCCGCGCGTCCGCGTCGGCATCGACTGCGGATTCCCGATGGTCGCGACCATCACGCGTCCGGCCGCGGAAGATCTCGCCCTCGTGCAGGGCTCGCCCATCGTCGCCTCGATCAAGGCCTCAGCGATCCACCTGATCGCCCGTTAACTCTTCCACACCGGCTTCTTCCAAATCGGCACATCGCGCTTGAGCCGGTCAATGAACTCATCCATCGCCTTGAGCGCCTCTTTGCGGTGCCTGGCATACACAATGAGCCGGAACGAGCACTCCCCCACCGCCACCCGCCCCTTGCTGTGCACCGCCTCCATCCCGATCAGTCCGTGCTTCTCGATCAGCTCATCGCCGATCCGCTCGATCATCCGTTGGGCCATGGGCTCGTAAGCCTCGTAGTCCAGCGCGCTGATCTTCGCGCCCGCATCGCCCTCGCGCGGCTCACCTTCGCGAACGACACCGTCAAACACCAGGCTCGCGCCCGCGCCAGTGGGCGTCGTTGTCTGGCCCGCCGGCACGGCCCCCTCCACAATGGTGATCCGCGTGCGTCCCATCATCCCCCCGACACCAGACCGATCAGCGCCACTTCATCCGACGCCCCGATCGCCCGATCCGCTCCCGCAAACTCACCATTCACCGCGATCCGTCCCGCCCCCAGAAACTTCGCCAGCACCGGATGCTGCCGCCCCAGCCCATCCCGGACATCCCCACACGTCGCACGCGACACCTCCACCACCGCCCGGTCAGACCCGACGGCCTCGCGTTCAGCCCCAAATAACAACACCTCAATACGCATCGGCGAAGTTTAGCTCTCACCTCCGCTGTATCCTCCTCCATGCCCACCCCCGTCAACTCACCCGCCGCGGCCCTTGACCTGATGCTTTCCCGCCTTCGCCCGCTCGCCACCGAGCGAATCCCTCTCCACCAAGCCGCCGGCCGCATCCTCGCCGAACCCATCACCGCCGACCGCGACAGCCCCGCGATCGACGTCTCCGCCATGGACGGGTATTCGATTCGCCTCGCCGATCTCGCGTCGGGCTCGCTCGCTATCGCGGGTGAGGTCCGGATCGGCGCCACTCCCCCACCTCAGCCCACGACCGCAGCTCTTCGCATCGTCACAGGTGCTCCCATTCCTCCCGGTGCCGAAGCCGTCATCAAACGCGAGGATGTCGAGGAACTCCCCGACCGCATCAATCTCTCCCCCGCCGCGCTTGCCACCAAGCCCGGCACCAACATCCGCCGCCGCGCCGAAAACGCCGCCGCCGGGAAGCGGATCGCCTCGGCGGGCATCCTGGTCACCGCTCCTATCGCCGCCGCCCTCGCATCGTTCGGAATCGCAACACCCCTGGTCTTCCGGCGCGTCCGCATCGGCATCCTCACCACGGGCGATGAGGTCCTGGATGTCTCCGACTCTCCCAAGCCCTGGCAACTTCGCGACTCCAACGGCCCCGCGCTCGCCACCTTCCTCTCGACTCATGCATGGGCCGAAGTAGCAGCGCCCCGAACGTCTCGCGATGATCTCGTCGCCCTCCGCGATTCATTCCACACGTTGCTGAGGTCCTCGGACGCCGTCATCGCCACCGGCGGCGTCTCGATGGGTGACCGCGACTTCATCCCGCAGGTCATCCGCAACCTCGGCGCTGAAGTTCTGTTCCACAAGGTCCCGCAGCGTCCGGGCCGCCCCATCCTCGGGGCATCCCTCCCCGACGGCCGCCCCATCTTCGGCCTGCCCGGCAACCCACTCTCAGTCATGGTCACCGCCCGCCGTATCGTTCTTCCCACGCTCGAACGCTTCGCAGGGCTCGCCGCCAACCCGCCCCGCCTCCTTGCCCGACTCGAAAACGCCGACGACCGCCGGCTCGACCTCTGGTGGCACCGCTCCGTTCGCCTCACCAGCCCGGGCACCGCATCCCTCGTCGATGTGGCCAGCTCCGGCGATGTAGCCTCCGCCGCCAGCGGCGACGGATTCGTAGAAATCCCGCCCAACCAGGGCGGCCCCGGGCCCTGGCCTTACTACTCGTGGTCGTGACCAACCTCATTCCGTACACTCGCTCATCATGGCGGCTCAGAAGCTATCCCACATCTCCTCCACCGGCCGCGCCCAAATGGTCAACGTCGGCGAGAAACCCATCACCGAGCGCCTCGCCACGGCCGAGTGCTTCGTCCGCATCTCTCCCGCCCTCGCCAAGGCCATCCGCGCCAACTCCCTGAAAAAGGGTGACCTCCTCTCCGTCGCTCGACTCGCGGGAATCCAGGCCGCCAAACGCACCGATGAACTCATCCCCCTCTGCCACTCTCTCCCCCTCGACTCCGTCGAAGTCGAAGCGACGCTGAAGAAGACCCAGGTCCACATCACCGCCACCGCCCGCACCCACGCCAAGACCGGTGTCGAAATGGAAGCCCTCACCGCCGCCGCCATCGCCGCGCTCACCGTCATCGACATGGGCAAGGCCATCGACAAGTCCATGACCATCGACGGCCTCCGCATCCTCGAAAAGCGCGGCGGCCGCTCCGGCCACTACAAGGCAGCTAAGCGATGACCCCCAACAAGAACGAGCCCCGCCCCATCCGCGTCGCAGTCCTCACCGTAAGCGACCGCTGCTCCCGCGGCCAAGCCACCGACACCTCCGGCCCGGGCCTCTGCACCATCGCCCGGGCCAACCTCCACGCCGAAGTCGCCGCGACCGCCATCCTCCCCGACGACCTCCAGCAGCTCGCGGCGAAGTTCGTCGAGTGGTCCAATCCCGCCCTCGGCATCGATCTGATCCTCTCCACAGGCGGCACCGGGCTCGCCCCGCGCGACATCACCCCCGAAGCCCTCCGCTCCGTCATGCACCGCGAGCACCCCGGCCTCATGGAGCTCGCCCGCATGCGGTGCTACGCCAAGACCGCCCGCACCTACTTATCCCGCGGCATCGCCGGCACCATCAACCGCACGCTCATTCTGACCCTGCCCGGCTCCCCGCGTGGCTCTTCCGAAAACCTGGAAGCCCTCCTCGACATCCTCCCGCACGCGATCGAGACGGTCCGCGGCGAAGTGCAAGATGACGGCCGCCCCGATGCACAATCGACAACCGGCAAAGTCATCAAGCACGCTGACTGACTTCCAGTGGCCGTCTCAAATCTGAGAAATGTCGCTCGGACAAAGCCCCTTGGCTTTCTCTTATACTGGGCCCCAACTCAGGAGCCCCGCATGGCCACCCTCGCCAAACTCAACCTCCAAAAGTGGATCCGCGACAACAAGCAGCACCTCAAGCCCCCGGTCTCCAACCGCCAACTCTTCACCGATGCCGACGATGTCATCGTCTTCGTCTCCGGTGGCCCCAACACACGCAACGACTACCACGTCAACCCCACCGAAGAGCTCTTCTTCCAAATCAAGGGCAACATCGCCGTCCGCATCCGACCGCTGGACGGCAGCAAACCCCACGATGTCGTCATCAAGGAGGGAGAGCTCTTCCTCCTCCCCCGCTGGGTCCCCCACCGCCCGCAACGCCCCGCCGGAACCTACGGCCTCATCGCAGAGTTCCCCCGCGGCGTCGATGCCGAGGGCAACCCTCAAATGGACGGCCTCCGCTGGTATTGTCCCAAGTGCGACCATCTCGTGCATGAAGCGCGCTGGGTCCTCCGCAAGATCGATGAGGACCTCAAGATCATCATGGAAGGATTCTGGGGCGGCGCGCCTGAGAATCGCACCTGCCGGCAATGCGGTCATGTGATCGAGCGAGCTGGTGCCATCGAACTATCCAAGGGCAAGGTCCGCGCCGCTTCCCGCAAGGCGCCCAAACGCTCAGCCAAGAAACCCGCAAAGCGAACCAAGGTCTCCAGGTCTCGCAAGTGAATCGCACCCGCGCGGTCATGCTGGTTGCTCTTGGCCTCGGCTTGGTCGGTGTCGCCCTCGGCCTGCTCTACATGGACTTCCGCGACAGCCACGCCCTTTACCTCGCCATGCAAGCCCACTTGCCCACCGCCGATGCCGACGCCGTCAAGGCCTGGCAGAAGACCGATCGCATCCTGCTCGCGCTCATGTTCGGCTCCGCCGGGGCCGCGGCCATGGGCGCTGGGCTAATGCTCGCGCTCTTTGAACTCAAAGCGTTTCAGAAGACCAAACAGATTGCAGTTCCGAAGTAGAACAATGACTCATCACCACGGAGAGCACGGAGAGTCACGGAGAAAGCAATGGAGCCGGAGAAGAAGGAGTTGCTGCACGCGGGCTTGACCGAGACCATCATCGGTGCCGCCATCGAAGTCCATAAAGCACTCGGACCGGGATTGCTTGAGTCAGCATACGAGGCATGTTTCGTGCACGAGTTGATATCCAGAGGATTGAGCGTCGCCACACAAACCGAGGTGCCGGTCGTGTACAAGGGCCAACGCGTGGATTGCGCTTTTCGAATCGACATTCTCATCGAGGGCAGGGTGCTCATCGAACTCAAAGCTGTCGAAACCGTGCTGCCCATCCACGAAGCGCAGCTCATGACCTACATGAAGCTCTCCGGCATACGAGTAGGCCTCCTCATCAATTTCAACGTCCGAACTCTCAAGGATGGTCTCATCCGCCGAATCATCTAAGCAGATCCTCTGTCCCCATTTTTCCTCCTTATCCTCTCTTGCCTCTCTCCCCTTTCCTCCTCCGTGTCTCTCCGTGTACTCCGTGGTGAAAACTCTTGAAGATCGACCTCCACACCCACATCCTCCCCCAGCGTTGGCCCGACTGGACCAAGCGCTCCGGCTATCACGGCTGGGTTTCGCTGGAAGATCACGGCCCCGGTTGCGCCCACATGCTGCAATCCGAGGCGGGCAACAAGACCCGATTCTTCCGCGAAGTCCAAGCCAATACCTGGGACCCCGCCGTTCGCCTGCAAGACATGGCCGCGACCGGCGTCACCATGCAGGTCCTCAGCACCGTCCCGGTCATGTTCAGCTACTGGGCCAAGTCGCAGGACACGCTCGACCTGGCCCGCCTTCTCAACGACCACATCGCCGAAGTCTGCCGCGCTCATCCCACCCACTTCTCCGGCCTCGGCACGCTTCCCATGCAATCCCCCGACCTGGCCATCCCCGAACTCGAACGCTGCGTCAAAGACCTCAAGCTCCCCGGAATCCAAATCGGCTCCCACATCGAGCGCTTCGACGCCACCCGCACCGCACTCCCCGACTGGAACCTCTCCGACCCCGCCCTCTTCCCCATCTTCGAAGCAGCCGCCCGCCTCAACGCCTGCATATTCGTCCACCCCTGGGACATGATGGGCTCTTCCCAAATGTCCAAGTACTGGCTCCCCTGGCTTGTCGGAATGCCCGCCGAATCCAGCCGCGCCATCTGCTCGGTCATCTTCGGCGGCATCCTCGAACGCCTCCCCAATCTCCGCATCGCCTTCGCCCACGGCGGCGGCTCCTTCCCCGGCACCATCGGCCGCATCCAACACGGCTTTGAAGTTCGCCCCGATCTCTGCGCCATCGACAGCAAGATCAACCCCCGCGACTACCTCGCGAAGGACGGTCGCCCGGCCCGCTTCTACGTCGATTCCCTCGTCCACGATGAACGAGCGCTTCGGACGCTGATCGAGTTGATGGGCGCCGAACGAATATCGCTCGGCTCGGACTACCCCTTCCCGCTGGGCGAGTCCAAACCGGGAGAGTTGTTTGAATCAATGCAGCTGGACGCGACGACACACCAGCGGCTGCTCTCACAAACCGCGGCCGAGTTCCTGGCTATTCACAAGTGAGCCGGAGCTTTCTCGCCCCGGCTCACGACGCTCAGAACGGCGCCTTCCCGTCCTTCTCATCTTCCTCATCCTGGAAGGCATCCGGGAACTCATCCTCCTCATCCGCGGCCTTCTGACTGAACTCCGAGCTCTTATCAATGACCGCCGTCGCCTCCGCCCTATCCGCCTCACCGACATCCGGCCCCGCCGCCGCAACCAACTGCTCACCCGAAGGCTCCTGCGGGAACAACGTCGGCTGCGGCGCCGCCCCCGACGCCTGCAGCGCCGCCAGGTCCGCCTCCGCCTGCTTCTTCATCGCTTCCCACTCATCCATGCTGATCTGAACCTCGCGTGCCACCGAGCCCTTGTGCTCGCCGAGGATCCCGGCGATGCCCATGAGGTCAATCAGCCGCGACGCACGGGTGTACCCGATCGCCAAACGCCGCTGTAGCAACGACACGCTCCCGCGCTGCGTTTCCAGGACGATCTCCACCGCCCGGATAAACATCGGGTCTTCCTGGGCCGCGGCCAACGATGCCGACGAGTTATTCTCGCTCTGAACAATCCGATCCTCATCCGCGTTGGGCTTCCGCAGCGTCATGAGCTGCCGCTCAAAGCTCGGCGTTGCCACATCACGCATGAACCGCACCACTGCCCGGGCCTCGCCGTCATCCACCAGCGTGCCCTGCGCCCGCACCAACTTGCTCGTCCGCGGCGACAGATACAGCATGTCGCCCTGGCCGAGCAGCAACTCGCCACCCTTCTGATCCAGCACGATGCGCGAGTCCATGCCCGACGCCACCTTGAAGCACACGCGGCACGGCATGTTGCTCTTGATAAGACCCGTCACCACGTTCGCCTGCGGCCGCTGCGTCGCCAGGATCAGGTGGATTCCAACCGCACGGGCCTTCTGCGCGATGCGGATGATCGACCCTTCCACATCTTTGTTCGTGATGATGAGGTCCGCCAACTCGTCGATGACGAACACCATGTACGGCAGCTTCCGCGGGATCCGGGCCTCTTCCTCCGGCGTCTGAGGATTGAACCGCTCCCGCAGCTCTTCCCACGGCAGATCGTTGTACGCCGCGATATCACGGCACCCCGCCTCCGACAGCAGCTCATACCGCTCATCCATCTTCACCGTCGCCCACTCCAGAATGGCCGCGGCCTTGGCCATCTCCGTCACCACCGGGCACATCAGGTGCGGAATGTCCTTGAACTGAGACATTTCGACCATCTTGGGGTCAACGAGCACCAGCTTGAGCTCATTGGGCTTCTTGGTGTACAGGAAACCCATGATGATCGTGTTCATGCACACCGACTTGCCCGAGCCTGTCGTGCCGGCGATCAGCATGTGCGGCATCGCCGCCAGGTCCGCGATGAGCGGCTCACCCGACGCATCCTTCCCCAGGAACATCGGCAGCTTCATCTTGGCAAACGCCTCGGAGTTGGACATCAGCTCCTTGAGCCGCACCTTCTCCTTGGTCGTGTTCGGAACCTCAATGCCCACCGTGTCGCGCCCGACCATGTTGGGCACGATCCGGATGTTCACGCTCTTGAGCGCGCGAGCGATATCGCTCGCCACCGCCGACAACTGCGACACCTTCATCCCGGGCGCCAGGCTCAGGTGATACAACGTGATCACCGGCCCGGACTCAATGCCGACCACGTGCCCGTCGATCTTGTACTGGTGCAGCGCCGCCTCCAGTGCCTGCGCCTGGTCCCGGACGTACTCCTCCAGCGTCGCCGAGAAGTTCTCTTCCGGCGCGGCCAGCAAGTCCAACCCTGGGAACCGGTACCCCGGCATGTCCGCCACGTTCTGAAGGTCCCTCAGGTCATCCTCGGTCGCGATCTGCTTGTTCTGCTGTCCAAACGCGATCGGCAGCTTCGAGATCTTCTCCCTCAGCGAATCCGGGTCGAACACCTGCGGCGCGCCCGGAAGGTCATTTTCTTCCTCAGCCTCTTCCGCCGCTTCCACGTCTTCTTCAACCTTCGCCGCACCCTTCACCTTCGCAACCTTCGGCGCAGGCTCCTCTTCCGCTTCCTCCTCGACCTCATCCTCAGCCTCAACCGCCGCCTTTTTGGGCCGCTTCTTCACCACCGGCTCTTCATCCTCTTCCTCTTCACCCTTCACCGCCTTGATCAACTCCTCGGTCTCATCCTCAGCGTCAATCACCGGCCGCTTCTTCTTCCCCTTGGTGCGCTCCTGCTCAATCTCCGGGTCATCATCCACATCGTTCAGCCGAACCTGCACCGGCTCTTTCCCCTTCACCAGCGGCGACAGCCCAGCCGCCAGCCCGCCTCCCAGCTTCTCACCCATCCGACCCCCAAAGCTCATCGCGCTCCCCGCCGTTGAACCCGCGGCCGCACCCAGCCTCCTTGCGACGGGCCCTCCCACCCCCACCACCCAGGCCGGCACAATGAACAGCCACCGGTCCAGCGTCACAATCCCGCCAATGAACCCCAGCAGCATCAGCCACACGAACGCCCCCACAGACCCGAACCGCACCCACAGCTCATAGGCCGCGGACTGCCCAACCACGTTCCCTTCCAAATCCGGCGAATGCGAAGCCCCCGGGCTAACCATGGCCACCAGCCCCGCCGCGGCAGAGGCCATCATGACCACCCCAACCATCCGCAAGGCCACAAACGAAACCCGCTTCCCCAGCCAAGCCAAGACGGTTGCGACGGCCAATGCCAGCCCCAGGACCCACACCGCCGCCCCAAACAGCCGCATCCCGTGATACGCCACCCAGGCCCCCGCCGGGCCACACAGGTTCCTCACCGGGTGCTGCGGCGGCCAAACCGTGTGCGAAGGCGGATCCCCCGCGCTATGAGTCACCAGGCTCACCAGCACAAACGCGGTAACCGCGGTCAGCCCGACCACGACGAGCATCTTTCCAACAGGATGCTCCCCTTTTGATGCCACGGATGAATACGAACGGCGCGCAGATTGACCCATGTCGCCGTTATCGGCAGAGATGGGCCTGGGAGGCCGAAAGTTGGGGTGCGCAAGACCTGCGCAGGCCGCGGCCAGGGTCCGCTCTGCCCTTTTTGGGGGGTGGATTCAGCCACCCACGGAGCACCCCGAATCAGGGAACCTCTCTCTACCCATCTTCACACCCCCAGACGTTTCCTCATGAGTTCAGGGAATTGTGTACTTGCTGCCGACTGGTTCCTTGGTACGCTGCTTTTTGGCATGATGCCAACGGCGGCATGCTCGTCAAGCGTGTTTCCCGCCGGTCTCAAAAAGCGTCCCTCAGAAACCCGCTGGCGCACCACACACGCCGGCATCAGGAGGACCCCATGAAAATGCGTCTTGGTATTGCCGCACTCTTGGCGATGACCGCGGGAGCCGCGGCCCAGAATCCGCTCAAGCTGGATTACTGCACCACCCCCGGCGGTGCAGGAACCATCTACAAGTTCACGCTCACGCTCGACAACCACGACAACTCGTGGGTCCCCGGACAAGGTTTCGGCTGGATCATCTTCGGTGACATCGCGGGCACCCAGCCCCCCGACCCACCGGCGGTCTCTCCCCTCAACGACTGGGCTGCCGATCCCTCTTACTGGCCCGCGGGTCCGTTCACGGAAATGACCAACAGCGGCGGCGGGCACAACGGGCCGACGCTGGGCCCGATCGTCATCGTCGAAGTAGATCCTAACCATCCGGACCCCCAGGATCCCTTGCACTACATCTATCACTGGATCACCTGGGCGCCAACGGCGATCGGCCAGTCCATCACTTGGGGCGGTACATCGGCCACGCTGGTCCCCGACGGGCAGCTGCTCTGGAGCAACCTATTGACAGCGGGCGGCGCCCCGCAAGTGCAGTGGGCCGTGGGAAACCACATCTCGTGCGGAGGTGGTGAAGACTGCTACGCCAACTGCGATGAATCCTCATCCCCACCCATCCTCAACGCCAACGACTTCCAGTGCTTCCTCAACGAGTTCGCGTCCGGCTCCAGCAGCGCCAACTGCGATCACTCCACCGCCACGCCAACCCTGAACGCCAACGACTTCCAGTGCTTCCTCAACGCGTTCGCCGCGGGTTGCACCTAAACCGCGGCCGGAACATCACACGATTCGAATCACGCTCCCACCTCGGGAGCGTGTTTTTTTACTTCACCCCTTCCATCCGCCTCCACTCCACATTCGACCCCACGTTGGGATCAAACCCCGCCTGCACGGACATCAGATACTCCCCGTTCGCATTCACCCACGCATCTTTGTATCCCGAGGGTAACTGCACCGGCCGCGATTCATACGGGTTCTGATACGTCTCCACGCCCCGGATGTACTCGCTATACCCCCGGCTGATCTGGTCCTGCGACTCCTGCCTCTGTTTATACGAGTCGCTGAACATCTGCCGGATTTCTTCCGAGTTCTTCGTCACCGTCGCACTGATGGCCGCGGCGTTCTTGATCCCCTGGTTCATCCGGTTCATAAACAACTGCTGGACGTACATGTATCCCGAATACCAATCCTGGCTCATCTTCGCGGTAGTCACCGTCGTCGTCATGATCGGCGTCAGCTTGTCGAGCTCACCCTTGGGCGCCCGGAACGAATACGCCGACGTATCCGACCAGATCGTGATCTCCGGCCCCGCGCCGATCACCAGCACCACGTACACATCCTCTTCCCACGGCCTCCCGTCGCGATCGAATTCATACCGCACCCGTGACGCCTTCACCTGCGACTGCCCGCCCCACGCCTTGGAAACCAGCTCCTCGATCTTCGTCAGTTCTTCGGTGTTGATCTGCCGCGCCCCGTTCAAGTGCGGCAGCGCCTGCGGCACGAACATGACCTTGATGAACTCCGCCACATCGCGGATCGGTCGGTGCACGATGTTCCCCATGTAGTTGACACCCTCGTTCATGGGCATCACCGGATGCTCCACCCACGTGAAGTTCTGAACGGGCAAATACTGGATCTGCGCCCCCGACTTGGAATCCGTCACCGTCATCTGCAAGTTCGCCAGCACGCTGAAATCCGGGAACCACTTGATCTCGCCCTGGGCCTTCCACCCCTCCGGAATCAGAAAGCTGATCGCCTCGATGTTGTTAATGCCGGGGTCTTTGATCGACAACCTCGTAAACTTCAATGCGCCCTCGGGGGTCGCGGCGGCCTTGCCTCCTTCGGCCTTCCCCGTTTTCTTCTTTGCCAACGGATTCTCGCGCGGCTCATCCGCCGGCATAGGCAACAAATAGTCCGAGCCCCCCGTGCTGAACTTCAGCACCTTACCCTCCACCACCGCCGTCCACTCAAAGGTCGCCCCCGCCGATGCAAAGGTCCCCCGCAATCCCTTGACCGCGTCCAAGGTCCCTTTCAGGTCAAACCTCGAACCACCAAGCTCCGCGACACCCGTGTACGAACTCCCGTTTCGGGCGAGCGTCAACTTGAGCCCCTCACCGCTGAACGTCCCCGCGGGCGGCGGCGTCACATCCGCGCGGCATACCGAAGCCGCGAACACTAATACCAGCACGACGGTCCGAATCAGGTACATTCCAACCGCTCCTTTGGACCGGCGCGCCAATCCCGCGGCCGTTCAATCAGCCTTAGACACCCTAAACCACCGTTCTGACACAATCCCGCCTTACCCGCCGCGCTTCTTGATCTCCGCCCGCATCTCCTGCGCCATGTACTCCATCATCTTCTTGCTCTCGGGCGGAGCCTGCCCGATCCCCATCTCGATGCCCTCGAGCATCTGCTTGATCGACTTGACGTCGGGCATCTTGCTCAGCCCCTCGACCGCCTGCTTGGCCTTTTCCTGCTGATCCTTGGGCAGGTCCTCGAGCTTGATCTGGGCCGCGGGCGCATCGGGCTTCTTCTCAGCATCCGCCAGCTTCTTCACTTCGTCCGGCAGCGCAAAGGCGCTCTCCTCCGGCTTGTTCACCTCGAGCTTGGTCACTTTCATCTCGCCCGCGCCCTGGCCACCTTCCACTTTGATCGAGTGGAAGAACAGCACGCCATCGACCTTCTTCCAGTCACCCAGCACCGAAGTCATGTTCTGCTGCTCTTGCTTGGAACCAACCGGCAGACCCGACTCAGCATCCAGGAACACAAACCCGGTCCCACGCCGCTTCGACGAATAGCTGAGCTTGTAGCACTCCTTGTCCTGAAACTTCTCTTTCCCAACCACCGTCAGCGGCTCATCCTTGTCGCGGCACGTCGGGTCGAGCATCGACATGTGGATACTCGCCTGAGCGCCGATGTTCTTGGCCATGTCGCCCGTCATCAGGCGGTAGTCCTCACCCTGCTTCATCCACGTGACCTTGCCGTCAGACCCCATGGTCACCGCGCCCATCGGCGAGTTCACGCTCATCAGCCGCCCGCCCTTGCGAGACCAGGACGAGTCCATTTCCATGTCCTGGCCCATCATGTTCACCGTCATCACCGTGTGCAGCGTCAAGACCTTTGCCAGGGCTTCAGTCCCACCCACCGCCTTGGCCATTTTCGCCGTGAGCGACTCCACGCTGGGCAGATCGGCCGCCGGCGCTGCGGCTGATGGAGCCGCAGGCTTATCCTGCGCCACGGCCAGGCTCCCACCCATCACCACACCCAGCCCCACAATCATGACGTTCGCACGCTTCATTCGATGCTCCTTGTTTGCCCATGATACCGCGCTGAGCCTCACCAACCCTCCCAAGGTGCCATAACCCGCCGCAATTCCCGCTGTTCGCAACACTTCTCAGCATTCTTCCGTATCATCCCGCTACCCCATGACGCTTAACGCCATCATCCTCTCCGCCGGCCTTGCAACCACGGCCGCAGCCCAGGTTACATCCGTCAATCTCAGCAACTACACGCTCACGCAGACCGTCAACCTCACGCCCCCGTCTCTGTTAGAGACCTCCGCAAACCCGTACAACTGGGACAACGGCCATCTCTACGCCATGGGGGATAATGGCGTCGCAATCGTCGAGCTCACGCTCACAGGCACTCCCGTCAGCTCCATGACTCTGTCCGGATTCGAAGACACCGAAGGCCTCACCTATCTCGGCGGCGGACAGTTCGTCATCGCCGAAGAGCGGCTGCAACGCATCTACCGCTTTACGTACTTCGCCGGTGGCACGCTCGTGCGCTCCAGCCTCCAAAGCGCAGCGCTTGGCGCCACCATCGGAAACGAAGGCATCGAGGGCGTCTGCTACGAGCCCCTCACCGGCCTCTACTTCGCCGTCAAAGAGAAAACTCCCGCCCGCGTGCTCCGTTGCACCGTCAACTTCCCCGCCGGCGCCGCCAGCGTCACCGATCTCTTCGACCCGGCCCTCCTGGGTATCGCCGACCTCTCCGACATCGCGGTGCTCTCCACCGTCCCGTCCCTGGTCGGCACGCCCGATCAGGACAACCTCTTGATCATCAGCCAAGCCTCCGCCCGTCTGGTTGAGACCACACGCACGGGTCAGGTCCTCAGCTTCATTGACCTCACCGGCCTCTCCACCACCGCCGAGGGTGTCGCGATCGACCCCCAGGGCACCATCTACATCACCGACGAAACACCCAAGCTCTTCATCTACAAGCCCCGCCCGTGCTATCCCAACTGCGACGCCAGCACCACGCCCCCCGTGCTCACCGCCAACGACTTCCAGTGTTTCCTCAACGCCTTCGCCTCAAGCCTCTCCACCGCCAACTGCGACAACAGCACCACGCCACCCGTGCTCACGGCCAACGACTTTCAGTGTTTCCTGAACGCGTTTGCCAGCGGGTGCCCGTAGCCCTATCCGAACTTTCCTCTCCGAATTGAAACCAGACCACATTTCGCCGGTATGAGGATGTGCGCTCCCAGCGGAGGTCCTCTCAATGACGAATCCATCTCTACCCTGTCGCGGCCTTCGATTGTTCTTCGTCACCCTCGCTCCAATCCTCGCGCTGACCTCCGCGACGCGAGCGCAGTGCATCCCCCAATGGTCCCTCGGTGATGCACCCGCGGGTGCCTCAGGCACTGTGAACACGAGCGCTCTCTGGGACCCGGACGGCCCCGGACCCATCCCTGAGCGCCTGGTCATCGGCGGCGGCCCACTTTCTTCGGTGAACGGCACACCTGCCATCAATATCGCCATGTTCGATGGACAGAGCTGGTCACCGCTGGGTGCCGGCCTCGATAACGACTACAGCACGGCCTCCGTGTATGACCTCGCAGTCTTCGGAAGCGATCTGATCTCCACGGGCACCTTCACCCGCTCCGCCAGCACTCCGCTCCCCGGCATAGCCCGCTGGAACGGCTCAGCCTGGCAATCCATCGGGCAACCTCCGGCCGCCGGAGGGCGCAGCATCGCGGTCTATAACGGAAAGCTGATCGTCGGGGGCCAACACTCCCTGGGCGGCATTCCCGGATACTCGCCGATTATCCAGTGGGACGGCCAGTCTTGGCAACCCATCGCCACAGGAATGCACGGGGATGTCTACTCGCTGTTCGTGCTCAACGGATTCCTCTACGCTGGCGGCACTTTTGCACAGACTCTGGGCTCCCTTCCCGTCAACACGCTCGCCCGTTGGGACGGCACCCAGTGGCAGGACACCGGCCTCACCGGCGCCGTCGTATACAGCTTGGGTGAGTTCCAGGGAAGCCTCGTCGCCGCCGGAGTTTCTCTTCGCTCGGGCAACAACTCATTAGGAAGCGCAGCGATCTTGAACGGACAGGCGTGGCAGGGCCTGGGGCCCGGCCCCGCGATGAGCTATAGCACCTCCATCGCCGCCTTTGGCGGACAACTCGTCATCGGCGGCCTATCCGGAAGCAGCCGGACAATTTCCAAGTGGAACGGCGCCATCTGGACTGATCTGGGCGCGGGTCTGGCCGGCGATATCAACGACCTGGCCGTGTACCAGGGCAGGCTTACCGCCGTCGGGACATTCCGAAGTTCCGGTTGGACCCCGACCGACAATGGCATCGCCCAGTGGGATGGCGCCGCCTGGTCAAGTATGAGTTCCGGGCTCAACGGCGGTATCACCGGCCTCTCGATCTACCGGGGCGCTCTCCTCAGCGCCGGCGAGTTTTCCGGCACCGGCACATCCTCAGCCCGCTCCTGCGCGCGATGGAACGGATCAAACTGGGAGTCTCCCGGCGCCGATGTCGCAGGCAGCATCTGGAGCATGCTCCCCTTCGGAGATGAACTCATTGTGACCGGATACCCAATCCGACCCGGAGGAGGTTCGCTCGGCCATGTCGCCCATTGGGACGGGCAGTCCTGGCAAATGCTCGGGAGCGGGCTGCCGACGCTCTTCCCACGGACCCTTGGCATCTACGAAGGCGCGCTCATTGCCGCGGGCAACGGGCTCGCCCGCTGGGATGGCACCGCCTGGCAATCATTCGGCGGGAGCATCGGATCGATCAACTCCCTCGCCACCCTCAACGGCGAACTCATCGCCGCTGGGCAGTTCACCTCGGCCGACGGACTACCAGTCAATAACATCGCGCGTTGGGACGGCTCCGCGTGGCACGCGATGGGCGCGGGTATCAGTGGCGGCGTTCAGGCCATGGCCGTCTTCAACGGAGTGCTTATCGCCGCGACAACGTCCAACTATCCCTCCGGCCACTACCTGTATTCCTGGGACGGCGCATCATGGACCCCAATGGAGGCGGGCCTGAGCTATCGCGTAACCTCCCTGCTTGTGTCCAACGGCACTCTCCTCGCCGGCACCTTCGGAATCAGCCAAAGCGACATCGGAGCCGTCGCAAAGTGGAACGGGGCCCAGTGGGTGAGTTTGGACGTCCCGCTCCGCGGCGTCGCAATCAGCCTCGCGCAACGTGGGTCCGAGGTCTTCGCCGCCGGTGGATTCACGATCAACGGCCGCTACAGCTACCTCGCCCGATTGGCCTGCCCCTGTTACGCCAACTGCGACGGCTCCACCACCTCGCCCATCCTCACATTCAACGACTTCTCCTGCTTTCTCAACCAGTTTGCCCTCGGCACCCCTTACCCAAACTGCGACGGCTCCACCGCGCCCCCTGCTCTCAATGCCAACGACTTCCAGTGCTTTCTGAATGCGTACGCCGTCGGCTGCCCCTGACCACTACACCTTCCGATCCAGCAATCGATACTGCACCGCCTCCCCCACGTGCGCGGCCCCAATCCCCTCCGCCCCCTCCAAGTCCGCAATCGTCCGCGCCACCCGCCGAATCTTGTCGTACGCCCGCGCCGACAACCCCAACTCGGTCATCGCCTGACCCAGCAGCGTCCGCGCCGAGTCATCCATCGGCGCTAACTTGTCCAACTGCTTCCCCGACAGCCGCGAGTTGGGCACACCCACATCCTGCCTCTTCCCCTGCCGCTCCCGCGCCGCCAGCACCTGCTCCCGCATCTGCTTGGTACTCGTCCCCGTCGGCGCAGAACTCAACGCCTTCCACGGCACCGCCGGCGCCTCAACATGAATATCAATCCGGTCTAAAAGTGGCCCAGAAATCTTCGCCATATACCGGTCCATATCCCTCTTCCCCACCTCACCCACCGGCATATCCCCCTTCGGTGTCGGATTCATCGCCGCGACCAGCATGAAACTCGCCGGAAACCGCACCGCTGAGTGCGAGCGCGCGATCGTGACAATGTGATCCTCCATCGGCTGCCGCAACGTCTCCAGCACCGGCCGCGGAAACTCCGCAAGTTCATCCAGGAACAGCACGCCCCGATGAGCCAGCGAAATCTCCCCCGGCCGCGGCACACCCCCGCCCCCAACTATCGCCGGCCCACTGGCCGTATGGTGCGGCGACCGCACCGGCCGCGTGCAGATCAACCCCTGCCCCGGCGGCAAGCTTCCGGCCGCCGAATAAATCCGCGTGATCTCAATCGCTTCGGGCACCGTCAGCGGCGGCAGAATCCCCGGCAGCGCCTTGGCCATCATCGTCTTGCCAGTTCCAGCCGGCCCCAGCATCAATATGTTGTGCGACCCCGCCGCCGCAATCACAATCGCCCGCTTCACCGCCTCCTGCCCCCGTATCTCCGAAAAATCCACCGGCGCCTCCGCCGTCCGCAACATCCCCTCCACATCCGCTGTCGGATGTGGCGTCGCCTCGATCTGCCCGTTCACAATCCCCACCACCTCCGACAGCGTCCGCACCCCGATCACCTCAACCCCCTGCACCACCGAAGCCTCGGCCGCGTTCTCCGCCGGAACAAAAACCCCCCTCGCCCCGCGCTGCGCCGCCAGCGACGCCATCGCAATCGCGCCCTTAATCGGCCTCAATCTCCCATCCAGCGCCAGCTCTCCCGCAAACACATACTCGCGAATATCCAGCGCCGCGACTCCCTCCCCGCGCGAACTCGCCCCCCGCAACAACATCTTGTCCTTCCCCGACGCCAGCGGCCGATGCCCCGCGATCACGCTCTGCGTCACCAGATACCCCAGCGCAATCGGCAGGTCATACAGCGGCCCCTCTTTCCGCACATCCGCCGGCGCCAGGTTCACCAAGAGCCGCCCATTCGGAAACGGATACCCCGAGTTCACCAGAGCGGACTTCATCCGCTCCACCGACTCCTTCACCGCCGTATCCGGCAACCCCACCACCGTCTGCTTCGCTTCTTCCGCAATGTCAAAATCGACCTCCACCTCACACGGAAGCGCATCAATCCCCTGAAGCAGATACGACTGGACTCGGGCAAGCATTGACGAACAGGATACGAAAACCCTGACTTCAACGCGAATCTGACGTCCCCCTCCACTTACCCTATCGAAAGGTCGATAACCACTGTAAGTACCATTGCGCAGTCGCCTTTCCGGACAGCAACATCCCATGACTTCCGCCAAACCACCCGCCGCCCCTGAACCCGCGGCCCGCCTCCAACCCTTCGGACGCTCCATCATCGCCGGCAAGGTCACCGCGCCTTCGCAATCTCCACTCCTGCCTCAAGATGCCAAGTTCCACGCCACCGACCCCCACACCGGCCGCACCCTCCCCACCCTCTACCTCGCCGCATCCACGGAGGAAATCGACAAAGCCTGCTGGGCCGCGTGGCAAGCCTTCTACCAGATGCAGGACCGCTCCGCCGCCGAACGCGCCCACCTGCTCGACACTATCGCCCAGCGCATCGTTGACCTCGGTGAAGACCTCCTCGCCCTCGCCACCGACGAAACCGGCCTCGGACCCGCGCGCCTCGTCTCCGAGCGCGAGCGCACCGTCGCCCAGCTCCGCATGTTCGCGGCCTTGGTCCGCAAGGGTGAATGGGTCCAGCCCACCATCGACACCGGCCACCCCAGCCGCCGCCCGCTCCCCAAGCCCGACCTCCGCCGCATGCTCCGCCCGCTCGGCCCCGTCGCCGTCTTCGGCGCCAGCAACTTCCCACTCGCTTACAGCACCGCTGGCGGCGACACCGCCTCCGCACTCGCCGCGGGCTGCCCCGTCATCGTCAAAGGCCACCCCGGCCACCCCGGCACCGGTGAACTCGTCGCGCAAGCGATCACGCAAGCCGTCGCCGACTGCAACTTCGACCCCGGCACCTTCTCCTTCCTCCACGCCGGCGGCACGCGCGAAATGGCTGTCGGCCAGCAACTCGTCAAGCATCCCGCCATCCGCGCGGTCGGCTTCACCGGTTCCGCCGCCGGCGGCATGGCCCTGGCCCGCCTCGGCGCTGAACGCCAGGACCCCATCCCCGTCTTCGCCGAAATGGGCAGCACCAACCCCATCTTCGCACTCCCCGCGGCCCTCGACTCCATCCCCGAAATCCCCGAACGCCTCTACGCAAGCATCACCGCCAGCAACGGCCAGATGTGCACCTGCCCCGGCCTCATCTTCGCCATCCGCGGCGATGGCACCGAAAACCTCCTCCGCGCCCTCGCCAAGTCCATGAACGAGGCCCCCTCGCAAACCATGCTCAACCACCGCGTCCGCGGCGTCTTCGCCAAGCGGGCCGGTGAAGTCACCTCCGTCCCCGGCGTCGAAGTCCGCGGCGGCTCCCCACAAGCCGCGCATCGCGTGTCCTCCGGCGCAGACGAATCCAAAGAACCCGTCCGCGCATCGGGCGCCCTGCTCAAAACCACCTTCGAGGTCTTCCGCAAAAACCCCACGCTCCACGAAGAGGTCTTCGGGCCACTGGCCATCGTCATCCTCTGCGACAACGAACAACAACTCATCGACGCCGCGGCCATGATCCACGGCTCCCTCACCGGCACCATCTGGGCCTCCCAACCCGACGTGGACCTGGCCCGCCGAGTCCAAACCATCCTCGAGCAGCGGGTAGGCCGCCTCATCTACAACGGCGTCCCCACCGGCGTCGAAGTCTGCCCCGCCATGGTCCATGGTGGCCCCTTCCCCGCTACCAACAACCCGCACACCACAGCAGTCGGCAGCTACGCGATCCACCGCTGGGCCCGCCCCATCTGCTACCAAAACACTCCAGAATCCATGCTCCCCCCTGAACTCCGCAACGGCAACCCCATGAACCTGCGGCGCTTGGTCAACGGCGAATGGACCGAAGAGGGTGTAGGCAAGAAGCCCGCCGATCCCAACACCACCGCGTAACAGCAACGCGCCCCACCTCTCTCCCCCGGTCCCACCGGTGGAGATGTCACAAGGCTTTGCGAGTGACAGAGGGGGCGCCGCCGCGCCCGCTCGACCACGCGATCCCTCAGCCACGGAGTGGCGGCAGCCCGTAGCCAGGGGCGGAAGCCCCTGGTTTCCGATCCACCAACACCCAAGCCCCGGAGGGGCGACACCGATCGCCCCGCCATCGCGAGATATGCACATGCCTCACCCACGCCACCTGTCGATCTACAACCAACGCTTCTACTTCCCTTGAACCAACTCCCAACCTCGCGCACTCTATTCTTACGGACCCCAGGGGAGCGTTCTGATGCGATGGGCCAACGCGGTCTGGATTTGCGGCCTCCTTTCCACCATCCTCTTGAGCGGCTGCCGCAGCGATCCGACGCGCCAACCCTTCACCTTCTACCCACAGTCCTGGTACACACCCATCCATCAGGCCGCGGAATACCACTCCGCAGATGAGCTCAAAAAGCAGCTCGAAGCCCTGCCTCAGCCCAACGCAAGAGACCAAAGAGGACGCACTCCCCTGATGCTCGCCTGTGGCTCGTTCGCCAAGGTCACCCCCAATCTACGAATCCTGATCGACGCCGGCGCCGACGTTAACGCCTCCGACAACGCCGGTATGACTCCCCTCATGTACGCCTCCACCGGCATGTGGCGCCACGCCCACGGCATCTCCCGGCCCGCCCAGGACGTCCTCGATCGAATGCAGATCCTGATCGATGCCGGCGCCAACGTGAACGCCCGCACCAAGGATGAACGCACCGTCCTCATGGTCGCGGCCTCGCCAGGCTCGCGGCAGGACTTGCCCGACGCAGATTCATGCCGCCTCCTTGTCAAAGCCGGCGCAGACATCAACGCACGCGATCAAATCGGCCGCACCGCCCTGATGCACTCCGCAAGAACAGGCGGGTCCTACGTTTCAGCCCTCATTGCGCTGGGCGCCAAGATCGATGCCCAGGACAACGACGGCATGACGGCGCTCATGCACGCCTGTGATCGCGGGTGGAACTCGGGATACGCCGTCCCATCCCTGTTGCGGGATCAACCAAATCTCGAACTCACCGACAAACGCGGCTGGACCGCCCTCGCCTACGCCGCGCATTACTGCACCACGCGCTCTCCCGCCAAAGAGCTTCTAGCTGCCGGTGCCGATCTCAAACCCCTCAACTGGACCCCTCTCCACGCCGCGGCCCTCATCCGAAACTCCAAACAAATCGCCACCGAACTAAGCGCCGGCGCTGACCCCAACGCCCGCGATCGATTCGGCAGAACGCCACTCATGTGGGCCTCCCGCTTCATCGACAACGACCCCGCGGCCCAGCAACAACTCATCAAAGCTGGTGCAAACGTCTCCGCACAAGACGACCAGGGCGCCACCGCCCTGCACCTCGCGGCCGCGGGCGCTTGGCTGGAAGAGCTCCAAGCGCTTCTCGACGCCGGCGCACCCATCGACGCCAAAGACAACTCCGGCCGCACACCTCTCATGTGGGCCGCCGCCGAACGCAGCGGCGTCTACAAAACAGAACTCCTGATCAAGTCCGGCGCCCTCATCAACGCCACCGACAACGACGGCAGATCCGCCCTCATCCTCGCAACACTCACCGCAGCCAAGACCAGCTTCGGAGTCGAAAATGTCCAACTCCTCGTCAAGCACCACGCTAACGCAGAACTGAAAGACTCCGAAGGCAAAACCGCCCACGACTACGCCGCGAACGCGGATGCCTTCGTTCGACGCAGCCTCATCCTCGCACTGCCGGTGCAGACCACACCCTGAGGCGCTCGCGCCACCGCGGCCGGAAAAGACGTTAACCCGCCCTCAAAACCTCCACCAGCCCCCGCGCAATCAACTGCGCCCGGGTCAACCCCATCTTCTTCGCCATCCGATCCGCCTTCTCTAGTAACCCCGCCTCAATCGTCACCGACACCGCCTTAGCCCCCTTCCCCACCCGCGGCCGCCCTCGCTTCCCTTTCGCCGCCTTCCACCGCGCACGCTCCGCCGCATTCATGGGCCGGGTGCGATCAATCACCGACCCGTCAAACTCCGCCGTCGCCGCCGCCAACTGCTTGGCGTTCATCTCTTCCCATCGCTTCTCCGGTTTCCCTTTCATCGCTCACCCCTTTTCCTTCGGCCGCGATTGCGTCTGCGTTTTTCTGCATCCGTCAGCGGCCGCGCGTGAATCACATACGCCCGATCGTCTTCCTTAATCACAAAGATCACCTGCAAAAGCCGCCCACCAAACCCCGCTCCCCACACCAGCAACTTCCCTTCGTCCATCGCCCGCGGAAAAGGGCTCCTAGCCCCCAACACCACCATCTCCGCCTCGGCCGGATACACCCCGTGCGTCCAGATGTGTTCGACGTTCCATTCGTTCCAAGTGAACTCCACAGTTCATTCCCTATGAATATATCTATATAAAAATACGACGTCAATGGGCAAACTCAGGAACGAAGCCACTTCGGGCCGGGATGGGGTTCACGGGGAACGACAGCCGGCCCTTCCCTGCGCAAGTGATACCCCATCAAAACACACCATCACGGGTTACCCAACTCCCCAAAACCGCCCCCACACCTCAAATTAGGTACAAACCCGCTGACAACGTCATGTCATCGCATCCGCGCGCTTTCCCCCTCCCCCCCTTGCACTCCCAAATCCTCCCACTACCTTCCACTCCATGGTCGCCCAGCTCCAAACCCTCCCCCCTCTCAACCCCGAAAACCGCGCCCTTTTCCTCCGCTACGTCCAGTCCAACGAAAACCTCTACGCCCTGATCGACAGTCTCACCAAAGACCCCATCCCCAACCTCCCCACCCCCGACCTCGCCGACCTCTACGACTGGCTCGCCTCCCCCTCCATCACGCCCTACATCACCGCCCATCGCACCCACTCCGCCCACCTCATCAAGTGCCTGGCCCTGGCCGCTTTCGAAGAGATCCTCGCCACCTCCCAAGACCCCATCGAAAAACGCCGCGCCGCCGCCAACATCATCCGAGCCCTCAACCCCAACTTCCGCGCGGCCTCCCCCAAGAAACCTTTAGACCCAACCCGCTCTCCCGAACCACCTCGGGCCGCTCCCTCCCCACTCGGCACTCAGGACTTGGCACTCGGCACTTCTCTCGCCAGCACTCAGAACTCAGCACCCAGCACTCCCCCCCGCCTCCAAACCGAAATCGCCCGCCAAGTCCAGGAAATGCTCGCCGCCGCGGATGCCGAGGATGACCTCGACGACTTCGATGACGAAGACGACTTCGATGACGAAGACGACTTCGATGACGAAGACGACTTCAACGATGAAGGCGACGATGACAACAACGACCCAACCCCAGGCGGCGGCACAGTTCTAAGCGGCGACGGAGCGATCTCAAGCTCCCCATCCCACCCATACTCTGCCCCGTCCCCACTCGGCACTCGGGACTCGGCACTCAGCACTTCTTCTGACTCTCCGCGTTCCCTGCACCTCAGCGGTGAATCCCCCGCCCGCGCCCCACCTTAAGAACACCCCGCCGCGTACGCGTTCAGGAAACACTGAAAGTCATTCGCCGTCAAGATCGGAACCGACGTGCTGCCATCGCAGTTGGCGTAACTCTGCCCCGACGCGTACGAGTTCAAGAAACACTGGAAGTCATTGGCGGTCAGCACCGGCGACGACGTGCTGTTGTCGCAGTTCGCGTAGCACGCGGCCGGGGGTGTCAACAGATTCGCCCGCCACACGCCGCGGCCATAGGTCCCCACCGTCACCGTGTTGTTCACGCGGTCGATCTGGATATCGCCCACGTTCACGTTCGGGAAGTCGGCCCCATCCTTGGTCCAGGTGATGCCATCGTTGAACGACCAGTACATCCCCGCGCCCGTGCCGACGTACATCACCGGCGGATTGAACCGCCAGTCGATCTCCAGCGCCTTGGCCCGGACACCCGCGGGCAGCGTGCCCGTCTTGTCGGTCCACGTCGTGCCGGAGTTGTCGGAGCGGAAGACCCGTCCAGCGCTGGTCGCGTTGTTCGAGACGTACAGGGTTGCGGGCGCTGTCGGGCTCACGATCACATCGGCGATCGAACTGGCGGGAAGTCCGACCGAGCGATCGTTCCATATCGCCGCATCGGTAGTCGCATAGACCTTGCCCGTGGAACTGCCCGTGTAGATCGTGTTGGACGCTCCCTTGGCGACCGCGATGGCGTTGAGCGTGCCGCCGGCGGCAACCGAGGTGGTGCTGATCGCGGTCCAGGTCGGAAGCGCGGCCGTGTTGCTCGCGTTGGTGGTTCGCCACACGCGGTTGGTCCCGCCCAGCAGCGTGGTGGAAACGTTGGGGTCCATCACCAGCGGCGCGATGAAGTTGACCGTGTCCGAACTCCACGGGCCGGAGATGTTGGTCGTGCCGCCGCTGATGCGGTACACGGCGAGGTAGACGTACGTCACGTAGCGACGCGTGGGGGTGGTTCGGTCGTAACAGCAGAACCCGCCATCGCCGGAGAGGATCTGTGGCCAGGCGTCGGTACCCAAATCGCGGGCCGCGGTTCCGTTGTCCTGCGTACCGCCGATCACGCGGCTCTGATCCGTGGGGTGCAGCGCAACCTGGTAGTGCTGCGTCGCGCCGAGCGTGGAGTTGCAGTTGATCCAGCTATTGCCGGCGGTGGTGCTCTTCCAGACGCCGCCATCGTTGCCGACCCAGAGCGTGCCATCCGGACCGAAGGCCATGGTCTGCTGATCCGGATGCACCTGGCCGCCACCGGGCGGGACCGAGATGTCGGTCCAGGAGGCGCCACCGTTGGTGGTCTTGATGACGCCCGCGACGGCGTAACTGGGGAAGACTCCGCCGGCGTAGCAGATGTCCGGATTGACCGGGTCCACGGCCATGCAGCAGTCGTAACTGCCCTGGGGCGAAGGGAAGTTGGGCGTGTTGACCAGTTGCGTCCAGGTGTCGCCGCCGTCAATGGTCTTGTACGCGCCCAGGAGGCCGCTGCTGCTGTTGATGATCGAGGTGTAGAGGATGCTCGGGTTGGACTTGGAGATCACCAGGATAATGCGGTTCAGGCCGGTTGTCGGGAGGCCGTTGGTGAGCTTGGTCAGCGTGGTGCCGCCATCGGTCGAGCGATAGATGCCGTCTCCGTGCCGCGCGACGTAGAGCGTCTGAGGCGAAGTAGCGTTGAGTGCCATGTCCGAGCAGCGAGCGCCCGCCAACCGGGTGCTCCAGCTTGCGCCGCCGTCGGTGCTGCGGACGTAGCCGATCGAGCCCGTGGCGTGAATGACCAGCGGATTCGTCGGGTCCACGTAGATGCGGCTGCACGTGACGCCGACCTGAGCGGTCGTGCCGATCCGTGTCCAGTTCACGCCCGCATCGGTCGAGCGGAAGAGCCCATCCCCGCCGCTGTTCTGAGTGTACTCACCGGTGCCCGCGTAAATCGTGTTGTGGTTGGACGGGTCGATCGTGATCGCGCCGTGGGTGAGAATCGAGAGCTCATCGGTCATGGGCGTCCACGTCGTACCGGCGTTCACCGTCTTCCACACGCCGCCCGAGGCGGTCGCGGCGTAGACGATGCTTGCGTTGGTCGGATCCACGGCGATGCCCACCGTGCGTCCGCCGGCGTTGGCTGTGCCGCTCCAATACTCGTTGGTCATGGGGCGCGGCCCGATCATGGTCCAGATACCAGGGCCATCGGTGGGCTTGTGCATATCGCGTGGCTGCCACCCCGGCACGGCATCGCCGACGATGCGCCAGTACCCCGGGGGCGGCGGCCCCATCTCCATCTCGCCTTCTTTTTCTCGTCCTTGCTCGAGTTCCTCGCGTTCGCTCTCGGTGAAGTCGCCGGGGATGGAAGAACTGGAAGCGCACCCGGCCAGAAGAACCAGGAGCATCGCAGCAGAACATCGTGCGGGCATGGGAACTCTCCGAGAAGCCCGCATCATGGGGGGCTCTGGACTTCCAACAGATCGACCGTTCAAGACCGGCACAGACTCTATCGGAATGCTTGGAAAATGCAATCCAGATACGCGGCCAATCCCGAGCGGATTCAGGTGATTGACGCTTTGCTGGCCGCGACAATCCCTAATATTGAACGATGTCCGCCTGTGCCCTCCATATCGGTCCTGTCGGGCTGGCGACCAACCTGCTGCTCGCGCCCATCGCTGGGTATTGCGATCTGGCGTTCCGGACCGTGTGCCGCGAGTTCGGCGGCGTGGGCCTGGCGTGCACCGACCTGCTCAGCCCGCAGGGTTTGCTCCGCGGCACTGCCACCAGTTTGGACCTCGCCCGCACCAACGACTTCGACAAGCCCGTCGGCATGCAGCTCTACGGCAGCGACCCGGACATCATGGCCGCGGGCGCACGATGGGCGGTGGAACACGGTGCCACGGTGGTGGACATCAACATGGGATGTCCGGTGGACAAAGTGACCAAAAAGGATGGCGGCTCCAAACTGCTGACCGACCTCTCACGCGCGGTAGGAATCGCCGCGCGGGTGGTGAAGGAACTCGAAGCATGCGCCCTAAGCGAAAGCGAATGGGCCAAGCGGACCGGCGGCGCACAACTGGATCGCATCTCGTCGCGGCGGGCCGTTCCCCTCACCTGTAAGATGCGCCTCTGCTGGAGCGACTCCGACTACGCCACCGGCAACGCCTGCTCCCCGCACCTGGCCCGCATGCTCGCCGATGTCGGTGTCGCCGCGGTGACCGTACATGGGCGCACTACCGAGATGAAGTTCTCCGGCGAGGTTCAACGAGCCGGCATCGCGCGCGTCGTCCAGGAAGTCGGCGGCCGGATCCCTGTCATCGGCAACGGCGATGTCCGCACCCCCGAAGATGCAGTTCGGATGGTCCGCGAAACCGGGTGCAACGGCGTCATGATCGGCCGCGGCGCGCTCTCAGCCCCGTGGCTGTTCCGGGACTGCTGGGCCGCGCTTCAAGGCGAGGAAACGCCTACCGAGCCAACGCTTGGCGAGAAGATCGCGATGATCAGGCGCTACTTCGACCTGATGCGCGAGTACCGCGACGACCACTACGCCATGTTCCAGATCCGCCGCAGAATCAGCTGGTTTTCCAAGCGATTGCTGACGGAAGAAGAGAAGGCCGCACGGATGGGATGCAAACCGCTGAAGGAAGTGATGCGGGCTGCGCAAGGGCCGGACGTGGTGTACGCGGCCTTGGAACAGTTCCTGGCGGGTGGGCTGCGCAGCGCACCGGGGATGGAAGCCGCGGTCGAACTCGAGACTTAGCGCGGGGTCAACTTCGCCGGCTCGACCGGGAAGCTCCGGCTGCTGCCGAACGATTCGGTGACCACCATCATTCCGGCTGGAAGTTTGTGAGCACCGACCTCATAGGCGCTGCGCTGAAGATCGGCCGAAGAGTTCGTGGGCATCTTCGCCAGACTGGTCGCAAAGGCCTCCGCGGCCTCGGGGCCGGGCAGCGAGTCTCGACGGCCCGAGATCCCGACGATCAGCACCTTGGGCGATGGCTGCGAGCACGAAGAGTTGAAGGCAACGTCAAGCAACTGCGAACCGTTCTTGCCCGCCAGTTCCATCTGGTCCCAGTCTTCCTTCTGGATGTGCATGCAGCTGCAGCGACCGTCGATCCCCTGGAAGATGGCCAGAACGACGCTGGATTCGGCCGCGCCAAGGTCGGCACCCGTGGGGAAGCCGTCTCGCACGATCGGATTCGCAAACTCCGAGTGAGTGACGGTCATCGGATTGTCAGCGGTCGATTCGACAGGTGCGACCTTGCGATTTGGAATGCTGTCCAGGTTCGCGGTGGGGCCGCTCGCATTCGGCGGGACTGACGCGGGCTTGGATGCGGGAATCACAAGGGTGACCACAGCCACCACCGCCGCGGCCGCGGACATGAACCCTGCGAGTGGCAACAACCACTTGCGCTGCGGACGCGTGGAACCGGCGACCAGGCGAAGCTGCGGAATGGCCGCGGACTCTTCGAGGGCCTCGGCTTCAAGGGCGAGGCGGAGAAGAGACTGGAGGTTGCGGTTTTCGTGGTCGAGTTTGTCCATCGTGCACCATCCCCGCCGGCGCTCCGTCGGCCAGCACGCTGTTATTCGCTGGCCTTGCCCGTGCGCTCGGGGGCTTCCCAGCGATGTCCGGCAGTTGACAGGTGCCGGCGGAGTTTCTCGAAGGCTGAGCGTTTCCGGGCGTTGGCCGTGCTGGGTGATACGCCCAGCTTGGCGGCCAGATCGCGATCGGAAGCCCCGCTGCCTGAGAGTCTTAGGATTTCCCGTTCGTCGGTTGTCAGGTCGCCGCCCTGGCCGCGGAGGCAGGCCCGGATGGCGTCGAGGACTTCGGCGAGGTCGGATTCGGTCTGAGACCCCCCCGGGGCTTCGACGGATTCCAGGGGTGGGTCATCGCCGCCTACACCCCGAGTTGCCCCGGCCCCCCCTGAAGAACGGAGGTGTTGGAGCCACATCTTGTGGGCGACGGCGTAGATAAAGGTGGAGATGGCGGACTTACTGGGGTCATAGCGGCCGCGGGAGAGGGATTGCCAGACGCCGACCCAGGTGCGTTGGAGGAGGTCATCGGCAACCTCGGGCTTGTTACCGGCGCGGTCGAGGAAGAGGCGGCGGAGGCCGCCGGAGAGGCGTTTGTGGAGCGCGGCGAAGGCCGCTTTATCGCCCGCGGCGGAGGCGGCGGCGAGTTCTGCCAGGGAGCGGGGGTCGCCGGATGGGCAGGGGGGGGATGGAGGGGTGGGTTGGGGCATTAGGGGGTGGAGAGCATCATCGGCATTGGGGGGGTGTTTGGGCGCGAGGGAGGGGGCGCTTGGGGGTTGGGGGTGGAATTAGCCCGAGCGCGGGGTTGGGGGGGAGAAACCACGTCCTAGAAGGGGGTCGAGCGATTTCCGCGAAAGGGGACGACATGCGGAGGTTTGCCTGCATCGTGCTGTGCGCAACCGGTTCCGTGCTTGGCCAAGAAACGCCGAAAGCTGGGAAGCCGGCGCAGAGCACTGAGAATTCGATTCCGTTCGAGACGACAGGCCCCCGCTATCGCACGTATCCATTTCCGGGACCCAGCCCAACCCTCGGGTTCAACGAACGCAACTGGCCACTGGTCCTTAATCCGTCCAAACTGCCGGAAGAGTGGTTCGTGTCTCACAATCAGCCCGGCAATGAGCCGCGGATCGAGTTGAGGGAACTCGAGTTCGACTTCGGCAAGATCTCGGACCAGGTCGAGATCTCGCACAAGTTCTGGTTTGAGAACAAAGGCGCTGGCAAGCTTGTCTTTAAGCCTGTCCAGAAAGGGACATGGATCGAACCGTGCTATTCGTCGGACGGCAAACGGAAGCTTGAGTTTCTGGGCGGGGAACAAGGCTACCTCGAGGTCAAGTACAACGCACACGGGAAGAGGGGCGACACCCAGCAGCGAATCACCCTCCAAACTAATGATCCGGCTCACTACCCCGAAGGCCCGGTGCTTTTCATCAAAGCCCATGTGGTGCCGCGCATTACGTTCGCACCCATGGGCGTCAACTTCGGAAAGGTTCAGCGAGGCAAGTCGAGCACCCAGATTCTTCACGTGGTCGGGACCGTGACCGGCTTCAAAGCGACCTACGTCACCACATCGCGCGGCCGATTCATCAAGGCGCGAGTGATCGAGTCGTCCCCTACCGAGATCGATGGCGAACCCGGCGGCGAATCGGCGATCGAACTCACTCTCGACACTACGGAATTGCCGCTGGGCGAACTGGGTGGCGTAGGCACCGTGCGCACCACCGACCCGCTCATGTTCCTCTGCGACTTCCCGATCTCGGCGAGCGTGGTCGATGAGCCCCCAGCGTTCCCCCTACCCGACCCACCGGCGTCGTCAGTGGTGGTCCCGTTCAAACCGGAGGCGAGACTGCCACGAATCGAGTTCGCAACCCTGGAACACGACTTTGGGATGGTGAAGTCCAACACAGACCCGCGCTACCGGTTCTACTTTCACAACACAGGCCGGGCACCCCTGAACGTCTTTGAAACCATGGCGAACTCGACATCGGAGGCGCCCCCTGCCAAGTCCTTATCAGGCGCAAGACAAGCCTGGTTCGAGCCAGGCGAGTGGGGCTTCATTGAGGTCTACCTCCATCCCCGCAACCTCAAGGGTTCGGTCGAACGCAGGTTCTTTGTCCATACCAACGATCCTCGGTACAAGTAGCCCCCAAAAACCCCCGAGCGCACCCCCCACCGCCCCCGAATCACCCCGCTAGTCTTTGGCCCCCGGTCCTAATCCGGTTTTCTCGGACCCCCCCACCACCCCGCCGCGGCCTGCGGCACATGGAGGTTTGCAATGCTCACTCGAACTGGTCTTTCCGCGTTGGCGATCGTGATGTGCGCGGGTCTGGCGATGGCTCAGACTCCGGGAACCGATCAGCCGCCGTCCAAGGACGTTCAGCCCGGCACGCCGGGAAACCCGCAGCAGCCCGTGGCCCCGGCCCCTGGCTCCCTGGTGGTGGCCCCGCCCCCGATGAACCCGGCCGAGGCCCCGAAGGTTGAGTTCAAGGAGTCCGAGCACGACTTCGGCCGAATCTCCGACCAAACCGAGGCGGTGACCAAGTTCGAGTTCAAGAACAACGGCTTTGGCAAGCTGGTCTTCAAGCCCGAGCAGAAGGCCACGTGCGGATGCACGGTCGGCAAGACCATGAACAGCAAAGGTGTTCAGCAACTTGAGTTCATGCCCGGCGAAGAGGGCTACCTCGAGGTCAAGTACAACGCCCACGGCAAGCGCGGCGACATTCAGCAGCGCGTCACGATCCAATCCAACGACCCGGCCCACCAGCCCGAGGGCCCGGTCCTGACGATCAAGGCCAAGGTCAAGCCGACCATCTCCTTCGATCCGCCCAGCATCGGCTTTGGCGATGTGATGCCCGGCCAGACCGTCAAGCAGGTCATCAAGATCAACGGCGCCAAGCCGGACTTTGCGATTCCTTATCTGAGCACCTCCAAGGGCCGCTACATCACGACCAAGATCGTCGAGTCCAAGACGGCCGAGGTTGATGGAGAGCAGGTTGGGCAGTCCACGATTGAACTGACGTTCAACGCCGGTGGTGTGCCCCGCGGCAGCTTCGCGGCCGTCGCGACGGTTCGCACCAACGACCCGCAGTATCAGTTGGCCGACTTCCCGATCTCGGCGACGATCGTGGGTGACTTGCAGACTCTGCCGCCGCGGCTGAATGTCGGCGTGATTGAGACAGGTCAGCCGTTCAGCAAAACGTTCAAGGTGACCAGCCGCACGGGCAAGGCGTTCAAGATCAGCAAGATCGAGCAGAAGAGCCAGCTGCCCACGCCGCTGGAGATCAGCTACGCCCCGGTCGAGGCGGGCAATGAGACGGCGTACATGGTGGATGTGAAGGGCGCGCCGCTGAGCGCGCAGCTGCCGATCAACGCGACGATCACGGTCATCACCGACTCGCCCACGGACCCGACGATTGAAATGATCTTGTCTGGTGCGGTGCGGGCTCCGATGCCGGCCGCGGGCACGCCGGGCGCGCCTCCCCAGGTGTACACGCCGGTTCAGACGCCGCCGCAGGCTCCGGCTCCGGCCCCGAAGTAAGAAAGGTCGGTCGATGACCAAGCGCTTGTTGACGGTGTGCGGCGGGGTGATCCTGGCGGCTCTGGCCTCGTGCACGCAGAACACGGAAAAGCCCAAGGCGGAGGTAACCCCTCCGCCGGCTGCTCCGGCCGCGCCGGCAAAGGAAGCGCCGAAGGCACCAGCTCCTGAGACCAAGGCTCCTCCCGCAACCCCGGCACCGGCAACACCGGCACCGGCGAAGAAGGAGAAGCTCGCTTCTGATGATCCGGACCACAAGGACTGGTTCATCAGCTTGGAGAAGGCCAAGGAACTCTTCGACAAGAAAGAGATCAACAAGCGGCAGGTGATCTTCATCGATGCCCGCACGTACTTTGAGTTCACGACCAGCCACATCCGCGGGGCGATGTGCTACTCGACCAAGTACACCGAAGGGCCGCCCCAGCCCAAGGCCCGGAACTATCTGCCGGGTTCGGCAATCGTGATCTATTGCCACGGTGACTTGTGCACGGACTCGCTGTTGGTTGGGAAGTACTTCCTGTCGCTGAACATGGACATCGGTCCGGTGTTCATCATCAAGGATGGGTTCCCGGGTTGGGAGAAGGCGTATCCGACCCTGATCGACAAGGGCGGGGAAATCGGGTTTGACTGATTTTGTTGGCGCGTGGGAACTGGAGTGAAGCCATGAAGAAGCTCTTTCTGCTCCAGGTCGCGATCATTCTCATCGTGGGGCTGGCGACGGGTTTTGCGTTTACGCTGAACTCGAAGGTCGTGCTGCATGTTCCTTTAAACGTCAATGTTCCGAAGCCGACCCCGACGGGGCCAACGGGCGTCACCGGTCCTATCGCTGTCACCGGCCCAACCGGGGCGACCGGCATCACGGGCGTTTCAGGTCCCACGGGCAAGCCGCCGCCGATCGACAAACCTGCAACGCTTGAACTCTTCATATCCATGGACGATGCCAAGAAGTTCTACGACGGCAAGCAGGCCATCTTTATCGATGCCCGCCCGAAGGATGAGTACCTCAAGTCTCACATCATGGGCGCGATGCAGCTTGAGAAGGGCGACTTTGACAAGGGTGTGCCCGCCAAGGTTGACTACCTCGTCGGCTCAACCGTGGTCGTGTATTGCCACGGCGAGCTTTGCACAGATTCGGAGAACGTCGTCAAGCGGCTCGCGGCCTTGAACAAGGGCATCGGGCCGTTCCACATCATCAAGGCCGGGTTCCCCGGTTGGGAAGCGGCGAAGTACCCGATGGATGCCGGGCGCGAGGTTGGGTTCGATTGAGCGAAGCGACCCGACCATCACCGGCCTACTCGATCGTGGCGCTGGTGCTGCGCCTGGGACTCGGCGGCTTGTTCCTCTTTGCGGCGTACAACAAGCTGATCGACCCGCAGACTTTTTCCGAGTCGGTGCAGGCGTTTCACGTGCCGATGCCCGCATCGCTCGAAGACCCCATGGTGCTGCTGGCGACGTACGCGGTGCCGTGGACGGAGATCTTCTGCAGCGTGGCCCTGGTGCTGGGTTTGTGGACGCGGGCCGCGGGAACGGTGTTTTTGATCCTGATGAGCGTGTTCCTGATCGGGATCATCTCGGCGATCCTGCGGCACCTGCCGCTAAACTGCGGGTGCTTTGGGAAGTTCAAGCTGTATTGCGATGGCCCGCTGGGGTGGTGCAAGGTGCGGGAGAACTGTGTTTTGGCGGCAGGCGCCCTGTTTGTTGTGATCGGGGGCGGGGGTCGGTTCGCCCTGGATGCGGTATTTGGACGGTGCGGGAAACCCGAAAAGGCGTGACCGGCCGGTTGCCCGCCTATACTCGCCCCCTATCCCAACCGTCGCCCGGGATGTCCTCGGGCCCAAGCCCAAGACGGAGATCAGATGAGCAAGTTCAGTCGTTTCACGCCGCCCGGACAGAAGATCAAGATGGCCAAGACCGCGGGGACCGGGAAGGTCTACGTGGATTGGAAAGATGTCGAGACTCTGCGGCGGCTGATGTCTCCCAACGGCAAGATCTACGGCCGCAAGCGGCTCTCGACCTCGGCGTCGGAGCAGCGGATGCTGGCCCAGGCGATCAAGCGGGCCCGGTTCATGGGGCTGCTGCCGTACACGTCGGCGACGCTGTAAGCAAACCAAAGTGCTGAGTGCCAAGTTCCGAGTGCCGAGTATTCGCGGCTTAGCATTGTCGCATGATTAAGGCGAACCTTGGCGAGAAGGCGTTTCGTGATTACGCGGGGATGGTCTCGCGCCTGAAGCCTTTGCCTGATCGCCAGATGCTCATGTACAACGCGGTGGATGCCATGTGGGAAACCCTGGGCACCCGCGGCGTGTCGTGGATTGGGTTCTATCTGAAGGTGCCGGATAAGGATGAGATGGTTTTGGGGCCGCGGCGTGACAAACCCGCCTGCTCTCCCATCGGGCTCCATGGCATGTGCGGGCGGTGCTGGCAGGAGAAGAAGCCGATCATCGTGAAAGATGTGGCCACGCTGGGGGCCAACTACATCGCGTGCGATCCGAAGGATAAGTCTGAGTTGGTGATCCCGCTGTTCGAGCCCGATGGCTCGTGCTGGGGCGTGCTGGATGCGGACAGCTATGACGTGGACAGCTTCCAGGACTTTGATGTCGCGGGGCTGACGCGGGCGGTGGAGCGGGTGGGGTTGTCGATTCCGCAGCGGCCGGCGC
The DNA here is from genome assembly GCA_044222485.1 of Phycisphaerales bacterium. GTDB lineage: Bacteria > Planctomycetota > Phycisphaerae > Phycisphaerales > UBA1924 > JAHBXE01. Next base: position 154,463 of record JBGAND010000007.1, read on the forward strand.
CGTACACCTTGCGGTTTTAGAACGGAGCTGGGCTCGCGAAGTCCACGCGGCGACTTGTCCCCGGCTCCAGGAACGAAAGCTCGGAAGCGTGCAGCATCAGGCGCTGGGCCTCCGGGCCGCCGTAGAGCTCATCGCCGATGATCGGGTGGCCCAGGCCGGCGGCCGCGTGGACACGGAGTTGGTGCGTGCGGCCTGTGAGCGGCTTGAAGCGGATTCGGATGCGGTCGGTTTCGCGGGACATGATTCGCCACTTGGTGATTGCCTCGCGGCCATTCTCCTGGTCGATGATCTGGAGCGGGCGTTGCTCCAGATCGCCACGCATGGGGAGAGAAAGCTCCCCTTCCTCGTGATCGAGGGGATCCGGACCCGTCCACGTCGGCCGCGGCGAGGCGGTGACCAGGGCGGTGTAGGCCTTCTCGACGATTCGTCGCTCGAACTGGCTGGAGAGGTCTTTCTGGGCATCCTCATCCAGCCCGAAGACCAGGAGGCCGGAGGTTTCCATGTCGAGCCGGTGGACGACCAGCGGGCCCGTTTGCCGGGGACCGAGAGCATTCCTGAAGGCTTGTTGATGACGGCGTAGCGGGCGGTGGAAGCCATGATGGCGGGATGTTCAGGGAATTTTCCCGGAAGGCCTGACTGCCCCACCGTCTCTAGACTTTCCGCGTTCTGGGGCAATGCGCCAACCGGCTCTTTCTCGAAAGGCTGACGTGAAGAATTTTGCATCCGGCGTCATGGTACTCGGCTCGCTCGCACTCACCCTGACCGCGTGCGGACAGGCTCCGCAGCCGACCAAGGGTGATCCACACGCCGCCGCCGCGGTGCCCCAGCCGCCCTTGGATTGGAAGACGCTGGAAGCCCCGCTGCTCACGCATCACGTCCAGCTCACATCGCGAAACGACTTTGTAAAAGCGGGCGAGGCGTACTTCAGCCCCGACGGGAAGTGGATCATCTTCCAGGGTGTGCCCGTGCCCGCGGAGGGCAAGACGCCGGACTCCTTCTACTCCATGTATGTCGCGAAGGTGAAGCGTGACGGCTCGGGGCGGATCAGCGGCCTGGAGAAGGCGATCCTGCTGTCTCCGCCCGGGTCCGCTAACACGTGCGGCTGGTTCCACCCCAAGACGCCGTACAGGGTGATGTTCGGCTCGACCATTGTGGTGCCCGCGACGGACCAGAAGAGCGGCTTCCAGGTCGGCGAGCGCAAGTACACGTGGATGTTCCCGCAGGAAACCGAGGTGATCGAGCGGAGCGTGCTGGAGATCTTCAAGGATCTGCACCCGGATGCACCGCCGGTGAGCTGGGCCCCGGAAGCGACGACCTGCAAGCCAGTGTTCGAGCGCCCCGAGTATGACGCGGAGTGCTCGTACTCCAAGGATGGCCGGTTCATTCTCTACGCCCATGTGCGCGAGAAGCGCGAAGCGGGCGCGCGGGCGGATGCGGACATCTGGGTCTATGACACGCAGACCAAGAAGCAGCACCCGATTGTGGTCGCAGACGGCTACGACGGCGGGCCCTTCTTCTCTCCTGATGACAAGCGGATCTGCTATCGGTCGGATCGCAAGGGCAACGACTTGCTGCAGCTCTACGTCTCGGACCTGAAGTTTGAGAACGGTGTGCCCGTGGGCATCGAGCGTGAATACCAGCTCACGGACAACGAGTCGGTGAACTGGGCGCCGTTCTGGGATGCGAGCGGCTCGTTCCTGGTTTACGGCACAAGCGAAGTGTCACACGGCAACTACGAGGTGTTCGCGGTTGAGGCTTCGGCCGCGAAGCTCAAGGGTGGGGCCAAGGCCGCGGACCTGAAGCGGATACGGATTACCCAGGCGAATGGTGCCGACGTGCTGCCCGTCTTCACGCCGGATGGCAAGACGATGATGTGGACGGCCCAGCGGGGACCGATGCTGCCTGACATCGAGCAGAAGCCGTCGAGCCAGTTGTGGGCGGCCAGTTTTGACGCCGCGGCGTTGAAGTGGGGTAAGTAGGGCGTGGCTTTGGTGGCACTGGCTAAGCACAGCCATGACCAGTGCCACGATACACTTAGAACATGATCGAGCCGGAAGACTTCGGTCTGTCGCCCATCGCAACGCTTGCCCACGTGGGTGAGCCGACGCGATCGATCCGGCATGGGTCGTTCTGGAAGACTTGGACCGCGGGGGTGATGTCGGAGCGGCCGCGGCTGGTTCCGCGCGACCACACTTCATCGGACCCCAGCGACCCTTCGGCGACGCACGAGTTTGTCAGCTGTCGGCACGTGCGGATCGGCTGCTCGCTGATGCTGCCCGAACGCGGGCGGCCCAAGGCGGGCCTGATCGTGCTGCACGGGTATGAGAACGTGCCGAGTTTGGCGCAGTCGTGCGAGGATTGGAAGGACTACGCGGAGCGCGGCATCGCGGTATTGGTGCTGCGGGTGCGCGGGTACGCGGGGTCGTGCTCGGATGTGCCGCAGCTGGTCCACCACTGCGGGCACAAGGGTGGCGGGGACTGGATCACGCACGGGTTGGAAACGCCGCTGTCGGATCGTGGATATGGGAGCGATTGGTCGTTTTCGTATGCCGCGGCGGATGTGGTCAATGCGTGCCGGGCACTTCGGACCTTTCTGAATGCGCCACTGGGCGAGATCCCGATCTTCATGCACGGCGAATCGTTTGGCGGGGCGCTGGCGGTGATCGGCGCTTCGCAGCTGGCGGACTTGGATGAACCGGCGCGGCTGGCGATCGGCTTGCCCAC
>JBGAND010000008.1:0-156416 GCA_044222485.1 Phycisphaerales bacterium
GCTCCCGGCCTGAAGGCGGGCGGGAGAGTTCGGCTGAACCAGCTGAGCCGCCGCCGCGGAGCGGCGGCTCCACCCAAAGAGGCCCAGGAACACGTAATGCGGCGATTGATGTTGAAGGTGTTGGGTGGTTTGATCGCGCTGGGATCTATGCAGGGCTGCGTGACGCCGTATGACCCGGATGCGACCAATCGGTTGCCGCTCCAGACTCGGGCGGAGGCGGAGGGGCGGGTGCGGACACCGCCGCCGCGCGAGACGCTGCGGCTATTCAGGCGGTCGGACCGCCCGCTGCCCAAGCCGCCGACGGCGGCCGAGACGGTGGGGCGGTTTGAGCCTGCATCGGCAATGCCGGAGATTCCCGACACGCGGGCGGGGAGGCAGTTGAACTGGCTGATGGGGCAGTTCAATGGGGCCAACAGCAGGCAGTATGACTTTCACTTTACGCGAGTGTTTTTGACGCGGACTTCGGAGAGCCAGGTGCGGTCGGCGATCGCGCAGTGGCGGCGGGAAGAGTTTGAGGATGGCCAGACGGAGGTGTTCAAGATTGACCTGGCCGCGGAGGACCAGATCAGCGTGGTGCTGCGCGGGACAACCACGGACCGTTACTCGCGGGTGCAACTGGGGACAGACAGCGCCGGGAAGATCAGCGGGCTGACGTTGACGGCGCTACCCGACTTCAAGCCGGGCGATTTGACCGAGTGGTCCAAGATCGATGCGAAGCTGACGGCCCTGGGTGTGGGGAGCGCGCGGGCATCGCTGGCGGTCTATGAGCTTGCGCCCGAGGGCTTGAAGCCAGTTCACAGGTACGAGTCCGGGCGGGTGATGTCGATCGGGAACATCGCGAGTCTGTACATCGCGGGTGCGCTGGCGGAGCAGGTGAACGCGGGGAAGGTGGCTTGGGACCAGAGGATTCAGATTCAGGATGAGTTCAAGAGCCTGATGGGTGGGAAGCTGCAGCTCGAGGCCGCGGAAGCGGAGTTCCCGGTGTCGCGGTATGTCGAGCTGATGCTGGGCATGGGGGACACGACGGCGTTTGACCACATGCTGGGGCTTGCAGGGAGCGACAAGGTTGAGGCGTACATGGCGAAGTTCTGCTCGGACCCGACGCGGAACCGGCCGTTTTTGAGGACGATGGAGTTCTACCAGCTCAAGCTGGGGTCCAACCGGGCGTTGCCGAAGAAGTACGCCGCGGCCAATGAGGTGGGGCGGAATCAGATCCTGGCATCCGGCGAGACGACCAAGTCGATCCCGAGCCTGGTGGCGGTGGCGAACTGGCGGCAGCCGTTTGAAGTAGAGCACATCGGGTGGTTTGCCACGGCGGATGACTGCTGCCGGTTGATGGCCGACATGCACACTCGCGAGCAAGAGAAGGGGATGGAGCCGCTGTCCAAGGCGCTGCGGATGAGCGAGGGGCTGAATCTGGACCCGGCGGTGTGGAAGTCGGTGGCGTTCAAGAGCGGGGTGGAGCCGGGGGTGCTGGCGATGGTGTGGCTGCTGGAGCGGAAGGATGGGAAGTGGTTCACGATGTCGCTGATCGGGAATGATCCCAAGCGGGCGGTGAATCAGACGGACTTGACGACGGTGGCGGGTGCGGCGGTGAAGTTGGTGGGGGATGGGGTGGGGAAGAACTAGGCACATCGAGCGGAAGCTCGATGCCACGGCTACTTCTCGGGAGGTGGCGCGAAGACCGTGCGGAACGCGATCAGCGCGGCGGGGTGGTAGATCGTGGCGTGCGATTCTGCGGGTAGCGGCTTGTAGTGGAAGTCGATGGTGCTGGCGCGGTGGGACTCGAACGAGGCCGCGAGCTGCGCGGTGAGGCGGGCGAGGTCGGGTTCGTTGCTGTTTGACAGGAAGACGGTTTTGTGAGTGGTGGGTGGGGTCCTGAGGCGGCTGTCTGAGGCCTTGGCGAGTTCTTCGTTGTTCCACCAGATGCTGGGGTCCAAGGCGATGTAGGTGGAGAAGAGGTCGGGCTCGAGGAAGAAGATCTCGACCACGAAACGACCGGCGAGGGACTCGCCGATGATCGCGGTTTCGTCGGTGGTGCGGTAGCGGGATCGCACGGTGGGCATCAGCTCTTCTTTAATGAAGCGGCGGAACTTGGCGGAGCCACCGACGACCGGGGCGATCTTGAGGTCCTCGGGGTTGGTCGTCGGGCTGGTCATGTCGCGGCGGCGGACGGTGTTTTGGATACCCACGAGGATGAAGGGACGCATGGTGCCGTTGCTGACCAAGACCTGCATGAGGCCGGCGATGTGGAGGAAGTCTTCATCCATGCCGCCATCGGGCATGTAGAGGACGGGGAGCGGGTCTTTGAACTTCTGGCCGTATGTGGTGGGGGTGAAGACGTTGATGTGGCGGGGTTCGGCCAGGACCTGGGAGTTGAGGGTGAAGGAGTCGCCGATGGTGAGAGGGGCGCGGGGGCTTGTGGGTACCTGGTGGTTTGAGGAGCAGGCGGCGAGGGTGAGGCAGAGGAGGAATGCGAAGAGCTTGGTGGGCATGGGAGGAGGGTACCGACTTGGGCGGGGCGGCCATCGAGCGGAAGCTCGATGCCACAGTGGGCATCCGCGGCGGGTTTTGCCGATAACCGGCGTGTGCAGAGCTTGACGGCCGATGGTCATCGCGCGCCTATTACCTACCTTGATTCAGGGTGGCTGTTCGTTTTGGCCGGGGTGGGGCTGTTGGCCGCGACCGTGATCCTGCCGGCGATGGATGAGCTGGCGGAGGTGCGGATTCAGCGGGATCGGGCGCTCGCGATCGAACACCATAAGTCCTTGCGGCTCAAGAGTTACCAAGAGTATTTGGGGGCCGTGGAGCGTGAGGAGCCGGCGCTGGTGATGGCGTTGGCCGCGAGCCAGCTCAATCAAATCCCTCAGGGGCGGACATTGATCGTGGACCTGCCGGAGACGCGGACGCTCGGGACGGCGGATGCCTCGGTGTTCGGGGCGCTGGAGCCGGCCGCGGCCAAGCTGCCGGAACGGCAGGAGGTGGACTCGATCCTGGAGCGGTGGACCAGTTCTGACACGTTTCGACCGTGGTTGATCGTGGGTGGGGCCGTGTGCGTTTTCATTGGGTTGCTGCCCCGAGCCAAGCCGTGAAACTGCGTGGAACGGGCGTGGCGTGGGCTGAGCCGAGCTTTTCACATTGGGGCAAGAGGTGGCACCGATGTTGCCGCACTTATCCCGACCGCGGATCGGCCCGATGGTCGAAGGCGGAACTTGGATACCGAATAAGAACCCTGGCAGATACCGAACCCAACTGTCCCCGCCCCCCCGCCGGGAGAAACCTGAGATGAGTATGGCCAACGTGAACTATCAGCGCACCCGCGAGATGACGATCGATGAGCTCCTCTTGGAGAATCGGATCGTGTTCTTGGTGGGTGAGATCAACCACGCCTCCGCGGCCCGGGTGATGATGCAGATGTTGTATCTGGAGAACCAGAAACGGGGCTCGGAGATCAACTTCTACATCAACTCGCCGGGTGGCGCGGTGGATGACACGCTGGCGCTCTATGACACGATGCGGTTCCTGAGCTCGCCGGTGAGCACGTACTGCATCGGCCGGGCGTATAGCGGGGCGGCGGTGCTGCTGGCCGCGGGCGAGAAGGGCAAGCGGTATGCCCTTCCCCACGCCAAGGTGATGATCCACCAGCCGTATGGCGGGGTGGGTGGCCAGGCGGAAGACATCCGGATTCAGGCTGAGCAGATCATCAAGAGCAAGGAAGAGTTGAGCCGGATCGTGTCCAAGCACACCGGGCAGTCGTATGAGACGGTGCGCCGCGATGCGGAGCGCGACAAGTACTTTGATGCGGAGCAGGCCAAGAGCTACGGGCTTGTGGATGAGGTTTTGACGGAACCGCCGAAAGTGAAGTGAGTAGAAGGCACTGGGCAGTAGGCAATAGCAAGAAATGGGCGTTGCGGCGGGTTGGCGAATGCCACGTGCCGCATGCCTTGAGAGGTGAATATGTCTGGCACGCTAGTTCCCATCGTGATTGAGAAAACAGGCCGCGGCGAGCGGGCGTATGACATCTACTCGCGGCTGCTCAAGGACCGGATCATCTTCATCGGTGGCGGCATCGATGATGACATCGCGAACCTGACAATCGCGCAGTTGCTGTTCCTGGCCAACGAGGACAGCAAGGCGGACATTCACATGTATGTGAACTCTCCGGGAGGCAGCGTGTCGTCGGGCTTGGCCATGATCGACACGATGAACTTCATCCAACCGGATGTGTGCACGTACATCATGGGCCAGGCTGCGAGCATGGGTAGTTTGATTGCTTGCTCGGGGACCAAGGGCAAGCGGTTCTCGCTGACCAATGCAAGGAATCTCATGCACCAGCCGTTGATCGGCGGGGTGCTTGAAGGCCAGGCGACGGACCTGGAGATTGAGGCTCGCGAGATGCTGCGGATCCGGGATCGCCTTTATGAGATCTACGCCACGCAGACGGGCCAGACCCGCGACAAGATCGCCGCGGACTGCGACCGCAACAAGTGGCTGGATGAGAAGGAAATGCTCGAGTACGGGCTGATTGACAAGGTCCTGACGAAGATGCCGCATATGGAGCGGAAGCGAGAGGTTGAGGACTGAGTCGGTAGGGCGGTTTGTCGGTCTGACCGCTTCCGCTACCATGCGGGCGCTTGCGAGCGCCTGTTGCGATGCTTGTTTTTAACCGGCCGGATCACACCAAGCGTGTGTTGGAGGCCGTGCGCGCTGCGCGGCCGGAGGCGTTGCTGGTTGTGGCCGACGGCCCGCGCGAGGGAAGGGTCGCAGAGGCCCAGGCGTGCCGGGCTACTCGCGCGGTGTTTGACGCGGTGGACTGGCCGTGCGAGGTGGTGCGGCTGTTCAGCGATACGAACATGGGGTGCGGCCGGCGGATCGGATCGGGGATCACCGAGGTATTTCAGCGTGTCGATCGATGCATCATCTTGGAAGATGACTGCCTGCCGGACCCGACGTTCTTCCCGTATTGCGATGAGTTGCTGGAGCGGTACGCGGATGATCAGCGGGTGATGGCGGTTTCGGGGGATGGGTTCGCCGCGGACCTTGGGGGGATGACGTTCCCGCACTCGTACTTTTTTACCAGGTACGTCCACATCTGGGGTTGGGCGACGTGGCGCCGAGCGTGGTCGCACTTCGACCTTGAGACAAAGCAATGGCCGGCGGTGCGAGACTCGTCGCGGCGGCTCCGCAAGGTGCTGGGCCCGGGAGATGAGGGCAGGTTCTGGGCGGAGTGGTTTCAGAAGTGCCATGAGAATCCGCGGGACACCTGGGATGTGCCTTGGATGTTCAACTGCTGGTTGGCTGGGGGGATTTCGATCTGTCCGGACCGGAATCTGGTGAGCAACATCGGGTCGGACGGGACGGGTACGCACGGAGGGAAGTCCTCGCCGTATGCGGATATGCAGCGGAGGCCGATGGAGTTTCCGATGAGGCATCCCGAGGAAGTGTGGGTGAATGGGGCCGCGGATCGGTGGGCGTATCGGTACTTCTTTGCGGGTGATCGGCGGGCGCGGTTGAAGCGGTGGTTGAGGAGCCTGCGCCGCTAGGGTGGCCGGTCGGGTAGCATCTTGGCCCGTTGGTCGATTCTCTTACCGAAGCGCGAGACCTTTATGACGAATGTGATTCTGGTGATCCTGGGGCTGGCCGTTGTCGGGCTGGCGGCGAACCAGGCGGTGCAGGCCAAGCGGATCAAGCGGATCCGCAAGCGGTTCAAGCGGAGCATGCACGTGGGGCCGGAGGATCACTTGCGGCTTCAGAAGCAGGTGTACGACCAGATGCTGCGGGTGGATTGCGCGGCCGCGGGGCTTAAGACGCGAATGGCGCCGGAGTTTCGCAGCGAGTGGGGTGAGGACACGCTGCTCTATGAGTTGTTCCGCGGGCAGACGACGGGCGTGTATATCGAGGTTGGGGCGCTGGATGGGAAACGGTGCTCGATCTCGTGGGTGTTTGACGCGATCGGGTGGTCGGGGCTGCTGGCAGAGGCGGTGCCGGAGATGTACAAGCGGTGCGTGAAGAACCGGCCGTATGCAAAGATTGTGCAGGCGGCGCTGGCGGCCAAGGGCAGCACGGGGACGACGGAGTTTATGGTTCCGGTGGATGATGAGCAGGAGCCCAGCCCCAGCAGCTATCGCGCGCACGAGGGGATGGGGACCGACCACATCGCGATGATCCAGAAGACCAACGCGCAGGTGCAGAAGGTGGTGGTGCCGCTGTCGTGGATGGATGTGGAACTGGAGCGCGCGGGGTTCACGAAAGTTGATTTTGCGGTGATCGATGTGGAGGGTGGGGAGCTGGACCTGCTTCGCGGCTTTGATCTGGCGAAGTGGCGGCCGCGGGTGCTGGTGGTGGAGGACAACTCGCTGGGGAAGGACAACCGGGTTCTGGATCACCTGAAGGGTGCGGGGTACGACTGCGTGATGTGGATCGGGGCCAACCGGGTGTACATCCGTGGCGATGATGGGGAGATGCGGGGGCGTTGTTCGCGCGTGAGCGAAACGGTGTATTCACCGTTTGTGAAGGTGAAGAACGCTCATGGGAACGAGGATCACCGGCTGGGGTAGGGGCGGAATCGGGGGGAGGGTATTACGAAAGAAGAGAAGGGTGCGCGGCCGCGCATTGGGAAACTCCGTGCGCGGTATGCTCGTCAGATCGAAAGGGATCCCATGCCTGTGATGACTGGACTGTCGGGAAATGAGATTTTCTGCCTTCATCAGCGGGGTATGAAGCCTGGGGACCTGGTGGTGGGGAACAGCGTGTTCAGCGTGGGGTTCATGGGGGCAATTGGCTCGGGGCTGCGGACGCTGGCGGGTGGTGAAGTGACGCAGATCACCAGCATCATCCATGAGGGACGGCAGAAGTCGCTGGAGCGGATGGTGGGGGAGGCAAAGAAGCACGGGGGGATCGGGATCACGGGTGTGACCAGCGAGCTGGTGCAGCACGCAGGGAATGTGGAGTTTCTGTCGCTGGGGTCGTGCGTGCACGGCGATGGACAAGGGCCGGAGGAGATGGCGTTTTCGTCTTGCGCGGATGCGCAGGAGCTGTACTGCCAGATGGACTGCGGGTTTCATCCGATCAAGTTTGTGTTTGGGAACGTGGCGTATTCGATCGGGATCGGCGGCGGGATTGGCGGGACGCTGCGGGGATTGAGCCGCGGGGAGATTCCGCAGTTCACGGAGATTTTCAACACGACGCGGCACCTGGCGCTGCAGCGGATTTCGGCGGAGGCCAAGGCCGCGGGGGCGAACGCGGTGGTGGGGATCATGACGTCGATCATCCCGTTCCGGGGGATGCAGGAGATGGTGATGATCGGGACGGCGTCGCGGCACGCGGCGTTACCCGCGAGCGCGGATCAGAACCCGATCACCAGCGACCTGACCAATGAAGAGATGTGGAACCTGATCCACCTGGGGTACATGCCAATCAAGCTGCTGCTGGGGGTCTCGGTGTATTCGCTGGGGATCGTGGGCGGGATCTCGTCGATCTTCAAGGGGTTGTCGCGCGGCGAGATTCCGGAGCTGACGAGTTTGGTGTATGAAGCACGTGAGAAGGCGATCGGGAGGATTCGGGCCGAGGCCGAGGCGGTGGGGGCGGATGATGTGGTGGGGATCAAGACGTTTGTGTATCAGCTTGGCGGCGGGACGATCGAGTTCATGGCGATCGGGACGGCGGTGAAGAAGATGCCGGGGGTGAAGACCGAGTCCGGTGCGTTGATTGCGCAGGCGATCATCCGGGACAAGGACACGTTTATCAATACGGCGGAGATGTCGCTGGGGACGAACTTGAATGAGAGAGGTGGGAAGGGGTCGTGAGCGGACGGCTGGAGATCATCCGGGGTTGCATGTTCAGCGGGAAGTCCACGGAGTTGATCCGGAGGCTGCGGGCGGCGCCGGGTTCGGTTGCGATCAAGCCGATGCGAGATACGCGAGCGGGAGGAGCCTGGTTGACAACTCACACGGGCGATCGATTGCGCGCCATGATCGCCGGAGCGTTGGAAGATGTGGCGATACTCGCGGCGAAGGCGGAGGTGGTTGGAATTGATGAAGCGCATTTTTTCGAGGTGGGTCTTGCGCATGTGTGCCGCGGGATGAAGGCGGAGGGGAAGCGCTTGATCATCGCGGGTGTGGGGCTGGATCACTTTGGGGAGCCGTTTGAGCCGTTCGCTTCGCTGGAAGCGGATGCGGATGAGGTCGTCGAGATGAGTTGTCCGTGCGCGGTGTGCGGCAAACCCGCGATTCACTCGCAGCGGATGGTCAAGAGCACGGAGCGGATATCGGTGGGGGGCGCGGCCGAATATCAGGCCCGGTGCGCGGCGTGCTTTGTGCCGTCGAAGCGGTAGGCCTCAGGGATTGATGACGACGTAGTGAGCCGCGGCTCGGTAGGCCGCGGCGTAGCGGTTGAACGTTGGTTCTGCGACACGGTCAAAGAACTCGCGGGCGACGTCGACTCCCCAGCCGCGCTGGCCGGTTTGTTCCAGGACTTCCCAGCGCGACCAGCGGGTTGTGGCGGGGGCGTCGACGAAGATGCGGATGTCCAGGTGCGGGGTAATGTTGGAATCCAGCGCGTGGATGCCTTCGCAGACGATGATGGGGGCAGGATCGACGCGGCGAGAGCCCTCGCGGCGGTGGGATTGAAAGGACCAAAGAGGGATGTCGGCGGCGGTGCCCTTCTTGAGGGAGTGGAGGTCTCTGGCTAGGCCGGCGAGGTCCGCGGCGTCGGGCAGGTCCCGGTCGTCGTAGGAGACCTTGTTGTAGTCGGGCAGGTAGTTGTCGGTGGAGATGATGCAGGACGAGAGGCGGTGGGCGAGGGTGGTTTTGCCGGAGCCGACGGGCCCGGTGATGCCGATGGTGACGATGCCGGGCGTGCGCGCGGCCGCGGCGAGCAGCAGGCCCGGAGCCTGGGTCCATGTCAGCGAGGTTTGCGGTGTGTCGGGCATGGGGTGTTGTCAGTCGTGCGCCGGGATGTATGGAATGCCGGTGACCCACGCGAGCGTGCGGGGCGCGCCCTTGGGAGCAAGGTCGCGCAGGAAGCGGCGGGGGGTTGCGATGATCCTCAGGAGTGCGGCTTCGTCGGTCGGGTTGGGGAGGGCCCGGAGCGCGGCGGCCTCGGCATCGCTGATGGGTGTCTGCACCCAGGCTTGAGGGTCATCGCTGTCGACCCAGTCCACCTGTTCGCAGAAGAAGGAGAGAAACTGGTGCCGACATATTGCGCAATGCGAGATAGATACGCCAAAGTGGGAATCATCCACAAGCGTGTCGGTCCGATGGGCCTTGCGGAGCGTGGCCCGGGCGACGGCGGGATCATCGTCGCCACAGGGGCAGGGAGTTGGTGAAGAGCCGGACATGGTGAATCAAGGTAGTCTCTGGGCCGAACGCGGGCGCGGTGCCGCCCGTGACGGGAGTCTTCATGGGACAGTACAAGGGCTTTCTGGGTGTTCTGGTGCTGCTGGCGATCGCCCTGGCGCTGTCGAACAACCGGCGGCGAATCGACTGGCGCGTGGTGATTGCGGGGATCATCGTGCAGTTGACGATGGCGTGGCTGTGTCTGTCGTTTGATCCGGTGGTGGACGCGTTTGACACGTTTGCGCAGGGTGTGACGAAGGTGATTTCGTTTGCGGACAAGGGGAGCGAGTTCATCTTCGGGAAGGCGGCGGATGCGAGCCAGCCGTGGGGGTTCATCTTCGCGGTGCGGGTGCTGCCGGTGATCATCTTCTTCGCATCGCTGATGAGCGTGCTGTACCACATCGGGGTGATGCAGGTGGTGGTGGCGGGGATCGCGTGGGTGTTGCGGAAGGCGCTGCGGATCACGGGAGTCGAAGCGCTGTCGGCATCGGCAAACATCTTTCTGGGGCAGACTGAGGCGCCGCTGTGCGTGAAGCCGTATCTGGCGACCATGACGCGGGCCCAGATCATGACGATCATGACGGGCGGCTTCGCGACGATTGCGGGGAGCGTGATGGCGGCGTATGTGGGGATCCTGGGCGGGGAGGATCCCGCATCTCGCGTGCTCTTTGCCAAGCACCTGATGACGGCGAGCTTGATGTCGGCTCCGGCGGGCCTGCTGATGGCGCGCATTCTGTATCCCGAAACGGAGACGCCGTTGGATGAGTCATTCTCAAAGCTGGCCAAGCAGGAGAAGACCAGTTGCAACCTCGTGGATGCCGCGGCCAGTGGGGCGAGCGATGGGCTGCGGTTGGCGTTAAACGTCGCGGCGATGCTGGTTGCGTTTGTGGCGCTTCTGGCGATGGTGAACTATCCGCTGGAATGGGTCGGGCAGCACTGGATGCCCGAGTGGCTGGCGGCCCGCGGCATACCGAAGCTGTCCCTGGAGGTGATCTTGGGTTGGATTCTGTCGCCCTTGGCCTGGACGATGGGTGTGGAGTGGAAGGACTCAGGAGCGGTAGGGGGGTTGATGGGGACGCAGGTGATCGCGACGGAGTTTGTGGCGTACTTGAAGCTGAGCGCGGGGATTCAGGAGCACACGATTGGGCCGCGGGCGGCGCAGATTGTGACATATGTCCTGTGCGGATTTGCGAATCTGCCGTCGATCGGGATTCAGATCGGTGGGCTGTCGGCGCTGGCACCGGAGCGGCGTCAGGACCTGGCGAGGATTGGGCTGCGCGCGATGGTGGCTGGGGCGCTGGCGTGCTGGATGACGGGCGCGGTGGCGAGTGTGTTCATCGAGATGAAGTAACACGTTCAGGTTCAACGGAGAACACGGAGAGTTGAAGGGAAAGGGTGTTCCTTCGAAATGCTCCGTGTTCTCCGTAGTCTGTGTGGACGCTACGGGCAGCCGGCGGCGTACTTGTTCAGGAAGCACTGGAAGTCGTTGGCGGTCAGGACGGGCGCGATCGCGGAGAGGTCGCAGTTGGCGCCCGGGTCGCCCGCGGCGAACTTGTTCAGGAAGCACTGGAAGTCGTTGGCGGTGAGCACCGGGGCGGCGGTGCTGCCGTCGCAGTTGGCGTAGCACGCGACGATCTTCATGACCTGTGCGCGGGTGTTGGAGGGGCCCAGGACTGTCGAGGCCATGACGTAAAGCTCGCCGTCCTGATCGCGACCGTAGCCCTTGAGGAACATGTTCAGGGAGCTGGTTCCACCCTGACCAATCTTGAGGTGCTTGAGCTGATGGAGGGGATCGGCAGAGTCCATGTAGTACATCCGGCCGGCAGGGGCGGCGAAGGTGCTGCTGAAGTCGCCGGTGACGTACATGCCTTGCAGTTGCGGTACACCGGCTGAGCGGTAGACCCATCCGCCGACGATGGCGATGCCGCCATTGATGTGGTCGTAGGAGGCGATGGGCATGGTCATGCCGGCGTTGGCGCAGGTCGCGGGCGGGGTCGTGGTGTGGAAGGGGTCAAAGCAGTGGGGGCCTTCCATGATGGCCCAGCCGAAGTTGGCGCCGATGGCGCCGATGTTGAGTTCTTCAGTCTGGTCCTGGCCGACGTCGGTGAGGTACATCTGGTTGGTGCCGCCGGCGCGGTCGTCGAAGCTGAAACGGAAGGGGTTGCGGAGGCCGTAGCACCAGATTTCAGGAAGGCCGCCGCCCGCGGCGAAGGGGTTGGAAGCGGGGATGGAATAGGGTGGCGCGCCGTTGACGTCGATGCGGAGCACTTTGCCCAGAGGGACGTTGATGTTCTGGCCGTTGCCGATGGGGCCGTGAGGGAGCGCGGGGAGGTGGAGGTCATCGTTGGCACCGCCGCCATCGCCGAAGGCGAAGTAGAGGAATCCGTCGGGCCCGAAGACCACATCGCCGGAGTTGTGATTGAACTCGGGCTTGTTGACGCGGAAGAGGATGGTGCCAACGGGGTTGGCAACATTGGGGTTGCCGGCCGAGACGTGGTACTCGGCGAGAATCTCTTCGTGGCAACCGCGGCCAGTGCCGAAGCAGGGTTCGGTTGCGATCCCGTTGCGCTGCTTGCTGTAACGGACGAAGAAGCGGCCGTTGGCGGCGTAGTTGGGGTGGAAGACCAAGCCCAGCAGCCCTTTCTCGTCGTAGCCGGCATTAAGAGGGGAAAGGTCGCCGGTCGCGGCAAGATCCAGGAACGGTGTGGGCAGGATGGCGCCGTTCTGGAGGATGAGGATCTTGCCGGTTTGATCGACGATGAAGAAGCGGTTGTCGTTGGCGTGGGTGCCGGTGATCGGGGAGACCAGGCCGGTGGCGACGGGCTGGAGGTCGATCGTGACGGAACCGGGGAAGGGTTGAGCCAGCGCGTGGCCGGCGAGGAGGGTTAATACAGACACGGCCAGTTTGGTGCGCATGAGATCGCTCCTTGCCCCGGGGGCAGGTGTGGCAACAGTTCGCGGCCTCGAGGGCAGATCTCCCTGGTCTTGCGCAGGGGCCGTGCGAAGATCCATGTCGGAACAAGTATCTCGGCTTGCAGGGGTTTTGGATTCGTCTCAAAATGGCAACCCCTGGCCGACGGCGGCCAGGGGTTGGGTATCTCGTCGGGCTTGTGGCTCTGAGACTATTTCTTACCGAAGGCCTCGTTGAACAGCGTCTTCATATGCGACCATGAACGTTTGTCGGCCTTCTCGTCGTAGGCAACACCGTCGAGCTTGAACTTGCCCGCATCAGGGTTGGTGAAGGCGTGGACGGCCGCGGCGTAGTCAATGAACTGGTAATCCACTTTGTTGGCTTCGAAGGCCTCGAGCAAGGCCTTGCGGTCGTCGGCTTGGATGAACGTGTCGGCCGCGCCGTTGCAGATGAGAACCTTGCACTTGATCGCCTTGGCATCCTCGGCGGAGGGCTTGAAGAGCCCGCCATGGAAGCTGACGACGGCTTTGAGGTCGGCCCCGGAGCAGGCGAGTTGCAGGCAGGTTGTGCCGCCGTAGCAGTAGCCGATGGCGCCGAGCTTGGTTTTGTCAACCATTGGGTTGTCGGCGAGGATCTTGAGGCCGGCCGCGGCCCGTTCGCGGAAGGCTTTCAGGTCTTTGCGTGACTCGCCGGCCCACGCTCCGGCTTCCTTGGGGTCGGTGGTGGTCTTGCCGTTGCCGTACATGTCGCAGGCGAAGGCGACGTAGCCCAGCTCGGCGAGCTGCTTGCAGCGGGACTTGGCGTAGTCATTGAGGCCCCACCATTCGTGGACGACCATCACGCCGGGGCGTTTCTCTTTGGAGGAATCATCCCAGGCGAGGAAGCCCTTTAGGGTGAGCTCACCATGTTTGTATTCGACTTCTTTAGTTTGGATGCCGGCGCGGGCGGTGGGGGTGAGCATGAGGATGAGGGTAAGGATGGAGAGGAGGATTCGCATGAGTTTGGTTCCGGAGGTAAGCGAAATGGTATCAACGGAAAGCGATACGTTCTTCTACTAAGCCTCGGCGGGTGGGTGCGTGATTGCACAGCGGAGGCTTGGTAGAGAAAGAGGTAGAAGGTGTAGCCCTCCCCTAGCCCCTCCCGCCGGGGGCGGGAGGGGAAGGGGAACAGCGGTGGGGAGTCGTTGTGATTGTCCTATGCCTCTGGGTCTAAGACGACTTTATTGAACCGCTTGGCGCCTTCGGCGATGACGGGAGCCGCGAGCGTTGAGAAGGAGAGGCGGGCGTAGCCGGTGAAGTCTTTGCCAAAGGCCGAACCGGGGACGACCGCGATGCCGGCGTTCATCAGGCGGTCCACCATGGCGGTTTCGATGGCTCCGACATCGCCGCGGCGGCCGGGGGCCAGGTCAATGAAGCAGTAGAACGCGCCCTGCGGGGCGTGGGCGTTGAGGCGCGGGTCCAGGTTGTCGGCCAGGGCCGCGGCACGGATTCGCATCTCGTCGCGGTAAGCCTTGAGCCACGCGCCCGAGCCGGGGTTGGAGAGTGCCTTGGAGAACGCGAACTGGATGGGTGTGGGGATGCCGGCGGTCTGGCTGTACTCGGCGCGGGTGAGGGACTCGATCAGATCGGTGCGGCGGCTGACCGTGTAGCCGATGCGGAAGCCGGTGGCGGCGAAAGCCTTGGAGAAGGTGTTCACGACGGCGACGTTCTCCCAGCGCGGGTCTTGGATTGGGGAGAAGTGCTCGCCGGTGTAGGCCAGGTCCTTGTACGCCTCATCACAGATGAGCAGGACGCCGTACTTCTGGCAGAGGGCGCAGAGGCGCTCGATGTCGGCGCGGGGGAAGACGCGGCCGGTGGGGTTGTGGGGGGAGTTGAAGTAGAACGTGTCCACGCGGGGGAGCGTGCGCTCGACGGCGGCGAAGTCGATGGCCCAGCCGTTTTGCGCATGCAGGGGGATTGGGATGAAGTTGGTTTCGGTGTACGGGAAGATGTTGTCGAACATGCACGACCAGGCGGGGGTGAAGCCGGCGCAGGAGCGGCCGCGGAAGTAGGAGAAGAGGAGTTGGAGGCCTTCCTGTCCGCCCATGGTGGCGAGGATGTTGTCGGGTTTGAGGCCTGTGATGTCGCGCGCGGCCAGGTCGTTGACGACGGCATCCTTGAAGAAGGATTCACCGCCGGACTTGGGGTACTTGGTCCAGCCCTTCTCGATGGCCTCGCGCAGGCCGTCGAGGATGAAGGGGGCAAGGGGGTAGCCGACTTCGCCGCGCTGGAAGTAGATGAAGGGGCGGCCCGATTTCTTTTCGAAGTCCGGCGCGAGGAGGCGGGCTCGTTCGGAGACTTGGACGATCTTGGACAGACCGATGTTGGCGAACGTCGGGTGGATTCGCATGGGTGCTCTCGGGTTAGAGGTGCGCGGCCGGGTCGGAGCAGAGTAGGTGGGAGCGCGCGTGAGCAAGGCCGCGCGGCGATGGGGCTGTTGCCCTAGTGGGCTGTCGGTTAGGAGAGCCGGTCGATCGCTTCCTTGGCTTCTGCAAGACCGGCGCCGGTCTGCTCGCGATAGAGCTTGATGGCTTCGATCTTGCGGCCCTGGCGCACAAGGTCGCGCATGGGCTCCATATTGTCTTGCTCGGCGGCGAGGCCGAGACTATTCATGATGATGTCGAGCTTGCGCTCGATGGCGCGGAGGCGGGCGTCGAAGGTCGCAGGGCTTTGGCTCGAACCGAAGAGGCCCATGGGTGTCTCCTAGCTCAATCATGCCGGCAACGGGAACTTCGCGCACAGCCCTCGCACCTCTTCCCGCACTTGCTTGGCCGCGGCTTCCAGCTGTGCGGGGCCTTCGATCCCTGCGGCCAGCACCCGGTCGATCCACGCCGCCACCTGCTGCATTTGCGGCTCTTTGAAACCTCGGGTGGTGGTGGCGGGGGAGCCCAGGCGGATGCCGCTGGTGAACTTGGGCGGGCGGGGGTCGTCGGGGATGCCGTTTTTGTTGCAGATGATGCCGGCCATTTCGAGCCACTTTTCGGCATCGGCGCCGGTGAGTTGTTCGGAGCGGAGGCGGAGATCCACAAGCATGAGGTGGTTGTCGGTGCCGCCGCTGGTGATGCGATAGCGGAGTTTGACCAAGGCCTGGGCGAGGGCTTGGGCGTTCTTGACGACCTGCTGGGAGTAGGTTTTGAACTCGGGCTTGAGACACTCGCCAAAGGCGATGGCCTTGGAGCCGATGACGTGCATGAGCGGGCCACCCTGGACGCCGGGGAAGACGTTTTTGTCGATCTTCTTGGCGAGGTCCTCATCGTCGGTGAGGATCAGGCCGCCGCGAGGGCCGCGGAGCGTTTTGTGCGTGGTGGTGGTGACGATGTGGGCGTGCGGGAAGGGAGAGGGGTGGACACCGGCGACGATCAGGCCCGCGATGTGGGCGACGTCAGCGATCAGGATCGCCCCGACTTCGTCGGCGGCTTCGCGGAACTTCTTAAAGTCGATGACGCGCGGATATGCGGAGTAGCCGCACATGAGAACCTTGGGCTTGTGCTCGCGGCAGACGGCTTTGACCGCGTCGTAGTCGATCCGCTCGTGCTCGGGGTGGTCCTTGGCGTAGTGGAGGGGGTAGTGCACGGGCTTGTAGAAGCGACCGGAGAAGTTGATCTTCATGCCGTGGGAGAGGTGGCCGCCATCCTTGAGAACGAGGGACGCGAATGTGTCGCCGGCTTCGAGAGTGGCCATCAGCGCGGCCATGTTGGCCTGCGCCCCCGAGTGGGGCTGCACGTTGGCGAACTTAGAGCCGAACATCTGGCAGGCGCGCTGGCGGGCGATGGTCTCGATCTGATCGTGGAAGATGCAGCCGCCGTAGTAGCGAGCCCCCGGGTAGCCCTCGGCATACTTGTTGGTCAGGCACGTGCCCATCGCGTGCATCACGGGGGCCGAGACGTGGTTTTCGCTTGCGATGAGCTCGATCGTGGTGGCCTGGCGGTCGGCCTCCTTGGCGATCAGGTCCGCGATCGCGGGGTCGTGCTTTTTGAGGAGTTCGAGCGTCGCGGCGGTGATGGGGTCGTTGGCCATGGGCAAAGCGTAGACCGGGAAGCCGACGAAATGCCCGGCGAGGCAGGCCCCTATTGCCAGTACTTGCCCACCCACAGCCAAAGGCTTTCAATGCTCGTGAACAGAACCAGCGTGCGCAAGCATGAGCCGGCCGCGATCGCAACGGCTGTGATCCATGGCCGCCGCCAATGTAAAGACCGCGCGCCCGCGAATCCCCACCACAACAGCCACCAGGCGATTGCTACGCCAATGCTGGCCCAGCCGCCGATTCGGTCGACAAACTCTCGCGCACCCCAAGACATTTCCGCATGCCGGACCATTTGGGTCTCAATAGCAAGCCGAAGAACGCCAGCACCGCAATGCGCCGGGGCGCCAGCGTGTGCTCCATCTTCACGCACTTCCAAAATGCCCACGGACGGGCCGCCTTCCACCACGTGAGCCCGAAGGCGTGAGCCCGCCCGATCATCGCGTTCTCAAAGAACCGCAGTTCCCGTCGATACATCGGGTTGAGGACTTCGCGTCACGCGAATGTCAGCCCGCACTCTGTGCAGATTTCATCGAGCGGGCAACTCGGCGGCTCAAACCGTTCCCACACGGTCATACCGCCGGATTGGTCATAGCCGCAGCGGGGGCAGGAGGGGGGTGTGATGGTTCGACCCGAGTCCAGAATCTACCTCCCGGCGAAGTACTGATCGATCGACGCGGCGATGAGCCATCCCACCACCAGCGCCAGGATACTCAAAGGGGCGGGCACCCACGTCCGTCTTGATCGGCCTGAGAAGTGGACCGCGTAGCAACGCCACCACCACGCCATGTTGGCCACAAAGCCCAGTACAAGGCTGATCATCAGTACCGTGCCCAGGCCGTTCTGGTTCGGTGGCGGTCCCAGCAGGCCTACGGCAGCGAACGCCAAGACGAAGAGAATCATCCACATCGTCATGGTGGGGAGCATCAACACCAGTGCTCTGCGGAGGTGTCCGGATCCTCGGCGGGCGCGCCAGCTCAGCCACAACGTCATGAGAGCTCCCATCATCAGCACGGGGCTCGCGGTCATCGCAACAAACTCGTGCGAGGGGTTCCCGACGGTCGTGTTGGCGGACATGGGCAACTCGATCCACCGGTTGTACGGCCACGCGAGGCCATTGAGCAAGCGGTCCCAAAACGGCCACTGGTCCCACTCCCACGACATCCAACTCGGCGTGGCGCCCGCGCCATACGCGGACATCCACAGCCACGACCCGCCGACCATCACGCCGCACGCCAGGTGCAGCATGAGGAGCCACGAGACCGCCATCCACGCCAGTCGTGAACGGAACACCGCGTGCTCGGGGCGAAACTCTCTCCAGAGCACCGACGGTCGAAGCGTCATCAGCGTCGTCGCCAGCCACTTGCGGATGAAGCGACGCGAGGCGTGCTCCACCGACCAGCGCGGTCCAAGGGCTTCGCGGTCAAAGAGGGTGAAGGAGGGAGAAACCCGGCCGCATTCGGAGCAGGTGATCTCTAAAGGGCTCAAGACAGACCATGTTGCGACTAGACCGGACTGGTCGTATCCGCAGCGCGGGCAAGTGGGGATGGTCACGAACTAGCTTACCGGCTCGTGGGGAAAGGGTTGCCCGTAACCCTCAAAGCCGAATTCGCAACTGGCTCGCGACAAACAGCACAACGAACAGGAACAGGACGCTCATGATGGTGTTGAGTATGACGACGGCCGCGGCGTGCTGGAGCCGCAGGTAGCGTCGAATGAAGATGAACCACCAGTACATGTGGTATGCAAACCAGGCCGCCATAGCGCCCAGTCCCGCAACGCCGGGGTCGATCTTCAGCGTGGTCCTGAATGTTGCTGTCAGCGCGATGGCAAGCATGGTGGGCACCATCCAGATCGCGCCTCCGGGGACGGAGAGGCACAGGCCGCGCAGCAGGTGGGCCCTTCGGACCCGGGCCTGTTGCAGGCTGGTTCCCAGGAGCATGATCCACGTGGGCATCAGAAACAGTGGGCCCAGGAGGAACAGCATAATCGGCGCCATTGGCGCGCGTAGGGATGAAGACACTCCGGTGCGGACCGAGAGGTATCCGGAATACGGCCAGACGAACGTGCGCAGCAGCATGGTCCAGAAGCCAGAATCCGCGGGAGACAAAAACAAGGTCCCGCTGCTCCTTGCGTACCAAGGGGCAAAGCCCGCGCCCGCGATGGCCGCGGACCCGAAGGTGACGGCAATCGCGATCAGGTGGATCGCCAGAAGCCAGAAAAGCGCGAAACGGATGAGCCTGCCGACCCTGATGCGGTGATCCACCAGTAACTCGCGGCAGAGGCGAGCCGGCAACAGCGAGACCCGGGATGTTGCCCACCAGCGACGCGTGGAGGGAGCGGGAGCGTGCTCGTAGCTCCATGCCGGCCCCATGAGCGCCGGGCTCAGCACGCGCGCGCAATCGAACTCCAGCCCACACTCGGAGCAGATCGCGGTCATGGGGCACGATGTGGCCCATGTCGCGATGAGGCCGGAGAGGTCGTAGTCGCAGCGCGGGCAGGTCGGTTGGAGCGCGTTCACACAGCAAAGCGTACCGGGAAGGGAGAGTCCGGTTGCTCTACAACCCGTACAACTCCCCATACTTTGCTTTGAGGCCTGCTATCAGCGGTCGATGATCCGGCGGCCCGCCAGTGGCCCGCTGCACCAGTTCGGCCGCGCGGTAGCGCATCCCGTGCTTGTGGATGTTCTCTCGGAGCCAGTTGAGTAGGCCTGCGAAGTCACCCTCCGCAAACGCCTCATCCACGTTCCCCAGCGAAGCCCTCGCTGCGGCATAAAGCTGGGCCGCGTAGACGTTTCCGAGGGTGTACGTCGGGAAGTAACCCACCAGTCCCTCGGACCAGTGCCCATCTTGCAGGCACCCTTCGACATCATCCTTGGGCTCAATCCCCACGTGCTTCCTGTACGCCTCACGCCACGCTCCCGGCAGGTCAGCGGCCTTCAAGTCCCCTGAAAGCAACGCCTGCTCCAACTCAAATCGCACCAGAATGTGAAGGTTGTAAGTGATCTCATCCGCGTGGGCGCGGTTGGTCGTCGGTTCGACGCGGTTGATCGCCGCGACGAACGCTTCAACCTTGACATCACTGAGCGATTCGTGGAAGACGTTGCGAAGTCGCGGATAGAAGTGCCTCCAAAAAGGCAGGCCGCGACCGACGAGGTTTTCCCAGAGGCGCGATTGGCTCTCGTGCATGCCCAGGGAAGCGGGCGTACCCATAGGAGTGCCGTAGTGGGTCGCGATCAGGCCCTGCTCGTAGAGCCCGTGCCCGACTTCGTGCAGCATCGCGAAGAAACCATCGCCGAGGCTGCGTTCGGCGTAGCGAACCGTCAGGCGAGCATCTCCGGGGCCGATGGCCATGCAGAAGGGGTGGGCCGCGGTGTCCATGCGGCCACATTCGAGGTCGAACCCGACGGCCGCGGCCACCGCTGCTGTAAAGATCTTCTGGCGGTCCACGGGGAACTCGCGCTTGAGCATCGCGGCCTTGGGCTTTTTTTTGCACGATGCGATCGACTGAGCCAGCGGCACCAACTCCTCCCGTAAGTCCGAAAAGAGCTTGGCGACCTGCGCCGTTTTCACCCCCGGCTCGTATTCCTCAAGAAGCGCGTCATAGGGGTTGCCATCGTGCCCAAAGGCCGCGGCCAACTGACGCGACAAGGACATGATCTGTTCCAGCCACGGACTGAAGAGCGCGTAATCACCCTCTTCACGAGCCTCAACCCAAACCTGCTGAGCGAGCGTGGTGACGCGGGCGTGCTCGATGACGAGAGACTTAGGGAGGCGCGTAAGGCGGTTGAACTGACGCCGGAGTTCACGGACATTCACGGCCGTGGGAGCGTCAGGATCGCGAACCAGGTCCGACCCCTCAATCGCGGCCAGTAAGTCCCCGACCTGAACCGAGGTCTGACGTTCATGCAGCATCCCCGCGAGCACGGAGGATTGCTCAGCCCGGTGCTTGACCCCGCCGCGGGGCATGTAGGTCTCTTCGTCCCACTCCAAAAGGTCCGCGCAGGATGAGAGCACCGTTTGTTCTCGGGCCAGGCGGATGAGTTCGGCGTAGGCGGTTTGGGGGCTCATGCAGTTGATCGAACGAAACCTGGGGTCGGCATGGTATGCTCAGGTCGCTTCCGACCATCATCGGTCGCTCTCGTGGAGTCCTTGCATGTTGACGCCCGCGGAAGAATCTGGATTAGCAGGACTGCGCCTTGCGGGGCGCGTGCAGCGGGCGTTGTCGCGTTTCTCTCCGCAGCGGTTGTCGAACCTGATGGAGACGATCCGCAACGAGGCCAAGGCCCGGCATCTGATCTATCAGCACGAGGGTGTGGATGAGGTCATCCGAATCCTGCCCTGCCCGGTGACTATCCGGCCTGACCAACTTGCGTACATCCACTCGGTGTCGCTCACGATCCTGAACGCCCTGAAACGTCTCCCCGAAATCTACCAGAGCAGTTTCGCCGTGCGCGATCTCCTCCGCATCTCTCCCGGCGAGGAGCAGTGGCTCTGGGATTGCTGGGGCCCCAGCCAGCGCGAGAACAACCCGATCTTTGGGCGACTGGACGCGATGGTGGACTTCACCAGCCCCATGTGGAAGGACTCGCTGCGCTTCGTCGAGCCGAACCTCACCGGCATCGGCGGCCTGCACCTGGCCCCAACGTGCGATGCGGTGCTGATGGACACGGTCATCCCCGAGCTCATCAAGGAAGACCCCGGCCTGCGCCTGGATGTCGCCCCCGACATGCGCGAGCTCCTGATCCAGGAACTCCTGGATCACCTCGAAACCATCGGCCGCCCCCGCGGCAATATCGCCCTCATAGATCCCAAGTTCGAGCAGGATGGCCCGGACGAGCAGGACACGCTGGTGAAGTACTTCACCGAGCGTCATCAGCTCAAGCTCGTTCACGTCGATCCATCCGAGCTCAAGATCAAGGGCAAAGAGGTCTACTACGGCGACCTCAAGATCGACATCGGCTATCGCGACTACGCCGTGCAGGATCTGATCGACCTTGCCAAGCGCGGCGTGGATGTCGAGCCCATGCGGATGCTTTTCCGCGAGAACCGGATGGTGTCCTCCATCGCCGCGGAGCTGGACCAGAAGAGCTGCTGGGAAGTGATGACCGATCCGGCGATCAGCCACCAGGTCTTCAGCCCCGAAGAGCGTCAGGTCATCCGCCGCCACATCTGCTGGACGCGGATCTTGTCGGATCGCAAGACGACCAACCCCAAGGGAGAGCTCTGCAACTTGCTTGAGTATGCCCGCGAGGAGCATGAGGCACTTGTCCTCAAGCCCAACCGCGCGTTCGGCGGCAAGGGAGTCGTCGTCGGTCCATCGGTCACCAAAACGGAGTGGGGGGCCGCGATCGATGCCGCGCTCAAGGAGAGCGATCGCTACGTCATCCAGGAACTCGCCAGTATCCCCGTCCGCGAGTTTCCGTTCGTGGGCCCCGACGGCACGGTCTCCCAGGAACCCTTCTACATCGTCATGGGCTTCGCGGCCACGAAATACGGCGTGTCACTCATGGCCCGGGCGTCTCAGAAGCAAGTCGTCAACGTCGCCCAGCGCGGCGGGTTCTGCGCTGTGATGGTTGGAAACGAGCGATAGGCGCAGGCATCGATGCCGAAACCCCTCAGCACTCATACTTCCCACACTCCGCCCCATCACTCACCGCAAACTTGTACGTCTTCATCTTCGTGATCGGCGGCGAATAGATGTGCATCGTCACTAGGTCCAGCCCCGGCGCCTGCATGTTCGCGACCTGATGGATATCCGCATCGGCCGCGGCACACACGTAGCCCGGCTGCATCGCGTTGGTCTGCACCGGACAGATCAGCCCCGAAGGCGTCGGCGCGAAACGAATCTCCGTCCCCGTCCCCTCCACCACCTTAAACGCGCAACTCACACCCGCGTGATCGTGGATCGGCGTGCAGTGCCCGCTCCGCCAGCACAGCGCCAAGAGCTCAAACCACTCCGTCTTGGCAATCGTGTTCCGCTTGTAGCCCGAGGGATTGAACAGGCACGTTCCCTCAATGTCCGCCCGCGTTACCCGCGTCTCGTTCAATAACTTCGACAACACCCCGAGGTCCGCGCGGCCCTTCAAAGACTCCAGATACCCGACCAGTTCCCCAAGCTTGGGGAACCGCGACCGGGCGCTGGTACACGAACAGGATTCGGCCAAAGTTGTGGGGCTCACGGGCGTACCTCCGTCATCGATCATACCTCAGGATCGACCGAAAACCGAGCACAAACCACCACTCCCGAAGCGGTGCCCCACCTAGAGCCATCAATATCGGGCATTGCCCCCGTAACTCCGCTACGCTCTCCATCATGACCCGCCCGTTCCTGCTGCTCCTCCTCATCGCGGCCCTCGCCGGCTGCTCCGCCGCGCCGCGGCTCAAAGTGACCGACATCCAGGTCACCGACCGCACTGAAGCTGGCATCGTCCTCAAAGTCTCCGTCGAAGCCGAGAACCGCAATGAGGTCGAGGTCCCCCTCCGCGAGATCCGCTACAGCGTCAAGGTCGCCGGCGGCCAAACCTTCACCGGCATCCGCTCCGCCGAGGCTTCTCTCCGTCGCTTGGGCACACAGTCGATTTCCTTTCCCGCGGTGATCCCTCTTGCCGCCGGCGCGCCGGCTCCGTCAGGATTGGTCAACGTCGAGGTTTCTGGAACGGTCGCATACCTCGCGCCCGGCAACCTCTCCAAAGCCCTCTACGACATGGGCATCAGCCGCCCCAGTCAGTCGTTCGCCGGGGCCGCGGCCGTCAATCTCAGCCCCTGATTTACACCGGCACCCGCGGACTCTTATCTACCCCGCTCACCACAAACGAAACGCCCGCGACCATCGACCCCAGCCGCCTCGCCAGCCGCGGCAGATACCCGCGCTCGGTATTGGTGTGCCCCGCCATGATCAGTGAAAGCCCGCTGTGCAAGGCCGCGATCACATCGTGGTGCTGCATTTCGCCGGTGACGTACACATCGCACCCCTCGCCCCGAGCCTTCGCCGCAAGCGCTGCCCCCGACCCCGGGCAAACTCCAACGTGCGTGAGCGGTTTGTCTTGATCCCATGCCAGCGCGATATTCACCACCCCAACTCCCAGGTGCTTCTTCAGCCGCTCCGCAAGCTGCGCCACGGTCGCCGGCTGATCCAACACCAATCTCCGCCCGGGCCCATGATGCCTCTGCGGCCGCCCGAGCAACTCATACACATCCACCGCCGGCGTTTCATATGGATGGAACCGCTCCAGCGTCTCCATCGCCAGCGGCAGCGCAGCCTTGGAACAAACCATCTCGAGCCTCAACTCTGAAACGCTTTCCATCCGCCCCGCTTGACCCACCGCCGGCGAAGTCCCCTCCCCACCCAGAAACGTCCCGGTTCCCGAGCTTGCAAACGAACACACCTGATACCCCCCGATGATTCCCGCTCCCGCCGTCGCCAGCGCATTCCTCAGCGACTCTACCTGCTTCTCCGGCACAAACGTGACGATCTTCACCTGCTGCGTCGGCTCGCGCGCGATGTGCGGGTCCAGCGCCCGGCTGTCCCCCGCGATGGTTCCCTCGCTCCCGCCTGACAGCCCTTCGCACAACCAATCCGTCATCCCCCCGGGGGTTGCATCCAACGCCGTGTGCGGCGAATAGATCGCAATCCCCGCCTCGGCCGCGCCCAGCAGGATCCGCCCCCGCGGCGTCTCGGCCGTGATCCTCTTCACCGCATCCCAGATCGGCGGGTGATACGAAATGACCGCCGAAGCTTTCATGGCAACGGCCTCCGCCAGCACTCGTTCCGTCAGGTCAATCGTGAGCAGCACCGGCCCCGTCAGCCGCTTCTCCGCCGACCCCACCAGCAGCCCGACGTTGTCCCAAGACTCCGCCAACTCCAAGGGCGCAACCGTCTGCATCGCACGCATCACATCGCTGACGTTCATGACTGGACTCCAGTTCCGACACAATCCTATCTCCTTTCCTCTTCCTCTCCGTATTTCTCGCCAGTTCCCTCTCTGTGCCCCTCCGTGCTCTCGGTGGCAAAAACTCTTCACCGTTTCCGGCGTCAAACTCCCGTACCATGCCCCGTGCAAATCTCCCGTCGCGCCTACGCCAAACTGAACCTCGCCCTCGCCGTCGGGCCGCCCGTCAGCGGCGGCATGCACCCCATCTCCTCCTGGATGCACGCCATCGACCTCTACGACACCGTTCAGGTCGAATGGCTCGGCGAGCACCACCCGCCCACCTTTGAAGTCACTTGGGCTCCCGATGCCCCGCGCCCCAGCCCCATCGACTGGCCCAAGGAAAAAGACCTCGCCATCCGCGCCCTCCGCATCATGGAGCAACACGAGGGCCGCTCGCTCCCCATCTCCATCACCATTGAAAAACGCATTCCCGTCGGCGGCGGCTTGGGCGGCGGCTCCTCCGACGCCGCGGCCACCCTGATGGCCATTTCTGAGCTCATGTCCCTCACCACCAAACGCGACACGCTCGCCAAGCTCTCCGCAGTCATCGGCAGCGACATCGCGTTCTTCATCGACGATGTCCGTGAATCTCCGCCACGCCCCGCACTGGTCGAGGGTCTGGGTGACCGCGTTGAGCGACTCCCGCGGCGCGAAGGGGAGGTCATCCTGATCCTGCCCAACTTCGGTTGCCCGACCGGCCCCGTCTACAAAGCGTTCGACAAGCTCACCGGCCCGGACAAGCCGTTACGCGATGCCGCCGTGCGCGAAGCCGCCGCGGCCGCCACCATCAACTCCGAGCACTTGTTCAATGACCTCCTGGCCCCCGCCGAATCCACCCAGCCCGCCCTGTCGCCGCTCCGCTCCGCAATCGAAAGCGCCGCCGGCCTTCCCGTCCACATGAGCGGCAGCGGCAGCACGCTCTTCATCTTGCCTCCGCCGGGCGCAAACACCGCCGATCTGGCCACAAAGATCGCCCGCGAACGGACCGATATCTCCGTACTGGCGACGCGCCTGGTGTAGCCGCCGTTAGACTCCCCGCACACGCGAGACACAGATATGCCCAGCAAGCCAGTAGTAGGAATCGACCTCGGCGGCACCAACGTCCAGATCGGCGTCGTCGGCCCCGAGCACAAGGTCGTCGGCGCCGCCAAGCGCAAGACCAAGCCCGATGAAGGCCGTGATGCCATCCTCGGCCGTATCGCCGACGGCATCGAAGAGGCCTGCACCCAGGCCAAGACCAAGATCACCGAGCTCGGGGCCATCGGCATCGGCGCCCCCGGCGCCATCGACCCCGCGACCGGCACCGTCATCGAAGCCGTCAACCTCCGCTGGAACGATGTCCCCCTGGCCAAGCTCCTTTCCGACCGCCTCCGCCTCCCCGTCTTCGTGGACAACGACGTCAACGTCGCCGTCTACGGCGAAAACAAACTCGGCGCCGGAGAGAATGCCCGTGACCTTCTGGGCGTCTGGCTCGGCACCGGCATCGGCGGCGGCCTGATTCTCAACGGCGAGCTCTACTACGGTACGTTCTTCACGTGCGGTGAAATCGGCCACACCATCCTCTTCCCGGGCAACCCCCCAGGCTCGCGATCGCTCGAGCACAACTGCTCACGCACCTCGGTTGTCGAGCGCCTCGTCAAGCTCATCCGCGCCAACAGAAAGTCCGTGATCCCCTCCCTGGTCGACGGCGACCTGGATGAGGTCAAGAGCAAGACCGTCGCCAAGGCATACCAGATGGGTGATGAGCTGACCATGCAAGTGGTGGACAACGCCGCGGACTTGATCGGCATCTCCATCGCCAACGTCGTCACGCTGCTATCCATCGGCCGCGTGGTCCTCGGCGGCGGCCTCACCGAGGCCATGGGCGACCCCCTCGTAGACCGCGTGAAGAAGTCCGTTCGCGCCAACGTCTTCCCCGAAAAGTGCAAGCAGGTCAAGGTTGTCGGCACCAAGCTCCTGGATGAAGCCGGAGTTCTCGGCGCGGCCCTCATCGCCTACGAACGTATGGGCTAACCCCGCCTCCCGTCCCCTCACCTGAAGCGCCCCAACCCCGCAATCCCCAGGTCGAGCGGCTCAATCCCGGTCGCCACCCACCCGTCTTTTCCCTGCTTCCAATCTACCCGCCACCAAGACACTACCGGTACCTTGAAAGGTCCGGTCGTCGTCGCACGCACACGCACCTGCGATCTGCCAACCCCCGGCCCATCCACCACCGCCTGCGTTTCCAGGACCGCGCACTCCTCCAGCGGATACTCATTGCCAAGGTATTTCTGCACCTTCTCCAGAACCTCCGACCGATCCGCCGAATCCGCTCCGCTGGGCCAATAGCTCACGTTGCGACCGTTGCTCAGGTGAACCTTGGGGTCCAGCAGGGGGGACAGCCGCGACCCATCAGCGTGCGCCGTCGCCGCCACCAGCGCCGTCGTTGCCGTCACCATTTTCTCCCGCGGCGTCTCCACCATCGCCGCCAGGACCTGCACCCCCGCGGCCAGCAAGAACCCGATCCCGCCGACGACAATCGCTTGCTTCACCTTCCCCCGGGCGTTGAACACCACAAACCCCGCCACGGCCAGAACAATCAGAATCCCCGTCAAGAGCAAAGGCTCCTCAAACAACAGCCGCGCAACCAGGGGAGGGCTCGGCAGCGCGGGGACGGTCATCTGAGCCAGCAATCCGATATTCATGCTCTTCCTTTGCCCATCTTTCCGGTCTTTTGGCCCGGTTTGTCGATGCTCTCGATACGCTGGAGCCTAGCACAGAATGTACCCCGCACCACCCATCACCCCCGCCCCCCCGACCCTGTCCCCGGGCGACATCCTCGAACGCAACCTCGCGGCTCTGCGAGCCTCTTCGCCCCGGGCCTGCGAACTGATCCGCTCCACACCCGCCCGCACAGACATTACCTACACCCCAACCGATGAGCAGGTTCTCAGCGCCACCCTGGGAACCGGCCTCTCCGCCCGAGCCCTGGGCAGTCGCCGCCGCCCCCTCGAAGAGGCCAAACGCCTCATCGAAACCGTCGATATCTCCGAGGCCGCGGCCGTCGCCATCCTCGGTTTCGGCCTCGGCTACCACGTCAAGCTCATGGCCCAAAAGATGAAGCTGACTGGCATCGTCTTCATCTTCGAGCCCGACGTCGCCCTTCTCCGTTCCATCCTCGAGAACATCGACCACTCCGCCTGGATCCGCGGCCACAACGTCTGCCTCCTCACCGACGCCGAAGATGCCGCATCCATCTCCGCCGCCAGCCGCGGCGTCGAGGGCCTCCTCTCCCTGGGTTGCAAGTTCCTGACCCACCCGGCGGACCGCGTCCGCCTCGGCACCGCCGCTACCCGCTTTGAGCAGCGATTCACCGAAGTCATCAAGGCAGTCCGCACCACGGTCGTCACCACGCTCATGCAGGCCGGTGTCACGCTCTCAAACGAGCTGATGAACATTGACCGCTACGCGACCGCGCCCGGCCTCATGGACCTCCACGGCTTCGCGCGAAACCGTCCGGCCATCGTCGTGGCCGCGGGCCCCAGCCTCCGTCGCAACATCGACTTGCTGCTCAAGCCAGGCGTCCGCGACCGCTTCGTCATCATCGCTGTCCAAACCGTCCTCAAGCAACTACTCGCCAAAGGCATCAAGCCCCACTACGTCACCGCGCTCGACTACCACGAGATCAGCAAGCGTTTCTACGAGGGCCTGACGCCGTCTGACGTCGAGGGCGTCACGCTCGTCGCACAGGCAATGGCCAATCCCGCCATCACAGGCGCGTTCCCTGGCCTCATTCGATTCCCGGGCGACCGCTTCATTGACGAGTTCCTCGGCCCCGAACTCACCCGCGAGTTCTTCTCGCGCCCTCAGATCCAGGAACTCCCCGGCGGAGTCCCCGCCCCCGCCGAAGCGACCCTCATGCCCGGCGCCACCGTCGCCCACATGGCGTACTACCTCGCCCGCAAGCTCGGCTGCGATCCGGTCATCCTCATGGGCCAGGACCTGGGATTTACCGACGGTCAGTACTACTCCGCCAACGCCGCCATCCACACCGTCTGGTCCGGCGAACTCAACCCCTTCAACACACTCGAAATGATGGAATGGCAGCGCATCGCCCGCGGCAAGTACTTCATCGATGCCAATCGCACCGAGCCCAATCTTGTCAAGCGGTCCGACACCCTTGGCCGCCCCATCTATACCGATCAGCAAATGTCCACCTACCTCACGCAGTTCGAGCGTGACTTCAAGGCCGACATCGGCCGCGGCCTCACGACCATCGACGCCACTGAAGGCGGCGTCTCCAAGGCCTTCACCACTCCCATGACTCTCGCCGATGCGATCGAACGCTACAAGCCCACCAGCGACCTCCGTCTCCCAGCAGCCCCGCCCCCCATCGACGCCCCCAAGCGTCTCAAGAAACTCCGCGACCGCGCCCGCTCCGTCCGCCAGGAAGTCTGGAAAGTGGGGGAGCTCAGCCGCAAGACCAAAGACTCCCTGTCCGAAATGCTCAAGCACCACGACGACCAGTCGCGTGTGAACCGCCTGATCGAACAGGTCCAAAAAAATGGTACCGAAGTCGCCAAGCTCGAACCCGCATTCGGCCTCGTCCAGCACCTCAACCAGACCGGCACGCTCAAGCGAGTCAAAGAAGATCGCCGCATCGGCTTGGACGACTCCCTCTCGCCCCTCGACCGCCAAAAGCGGCAGATCGAGCGTGACATCATGAACGTCGGCTGGCTCGCCGATGCCGCGGAGCAGCTCGGCTCCATGCTGGATGCCACCATCAAAATGCTCGACGGCGGCCCCCGCATCACCACCGACATCGAGCCCAAGCAAGAAACATCCGCCGCACCCCGCGAACGCCAACGCATCGCCGCCCTCATCGCCATCGATCCCACTCACTCAGGCCTGGGTACCCCTCGCGATCTCTCTCAAACTCTCTCCCGCGGCCTCAATCCCCTCACTCTCACCCTCCGCCGCCTCGCCCACGCCAAGCAACTCGACTCGGTCATCCTCCTGGCCGAAAACCCCGACCAAGCGCGTCAACTCGCCGGCGAAGTCCCCGGCCTCAAGTACGAAGTGATCAAAACCGACAGCCCGCCGCTCGCCGCCCGAGCCGATGCCATCCGCGCCGCCCGCCTCTGGGCCGCCGAGTGCTGGCGCGGCGGCCTAGGCACACTCACCATCTACGACGAAGCCTGTGCCGCCCCCGCCATGCACAAGGCCATGGAAGAAAAGAACCTCGACGCCGCCGTCCTCATCGGCGCCGACTGGTCCCTCGTCGATCCCGCGCTCATCGACGATTGCGTTGATCGCTTCCGCAAGCAAGCCCCCGGCCCCCAGGCCTATCGCGTCTCGTTCGTCCAAGCCCCCCCCGGCCTGGGTGCCTGTCTCCTCGACCGCGGCATGATGCGCGACATGGCGGAGCGCGCCCAATCCGCCGGCGTCTTCGCGACCCTCGGCGGCATCCTCGGCTACGTCCCCCTCGCCCCAACCTCCGACCCCATCGCCAAGCCCGCGTGCATCACCACCGACCCCGCGATCCGCGACGCCCAGTTCCGCTTCATCCCCGACTCAGTCTCCCGCCGCGCCGCCATCGCTCACGCTATTGACACCCTCGGTGACAACTTCGCCAAAGCGCCCGCCAAGGTCATCGTCCCACTCCTCAACGCTTCGCGTCTCCCCACCTCGCCGCGCGAGGTCATCATCGAACTCTGCACAGGTCGCCGCACCTCCGGCCTCCGCCATCTCTGGCTCCGCGGCCAGCGCGACTCCATCGAACGCCCCTGCATGACCTTTGGCCTCGCCGGCAGAATCCTCACCGAACTGGCCGCGCTCCGCCCCGATGCCGCCCTGACGCTCGCGGGCGCGGGCGACCCCATCTCTCATCCCGAACTCACCCGCATCATCCGCCACGCCAAGAAAGTTGGAATCGGCGCCGTCCACGTTCGCACTGACCTGGTCTGCGACACGACGCAACTCGACGCCCTACTCGAGTCCGGCGTCGACGTCATCAGCATCGACCTGATGGCTAACTCCGCCGAAACCTACCGCACACTCATGGGCGCCGACTTCTACGCACAAGTCCGATCCAACCTAGAGCACCTTCTCGCCCGCCGCGCATCCAAACCCAACGCCGGCGGCCTCCCAACCCCGTGGATCATCCCCCGAATCACCCGCTGCGATGCCGTCTACTCCGAACTCGAAGACTTCTACGACCACTGGCTCCTCACCGCCGGCGCGGCCGTCATAGACCCGCTCCCCCACACCATTCCCGGCGAACGCATCGAACCCCTCCCCATCCCGTCCATCGCCGCCAATCGCCTCAGCCGCGGCACCCTGACCATCCTCTCCGACGGCACAGTCGCTGCACATCACAACGACCTCTCCGGTGACCGCCCCATCGGCGATCTCAATAAAGAACACCTCGCCGACATCTGGCGCCGCCTCGAATCCCGCACACCCTCGCAACAAATCGAACCCGCCCCCCTGCGTTCCTTGGTCCACGCCGGGACCTCCCGCGTCGCGCAGATCGATGTCGGACTCTAACGTGACCACTCCGCCCACCATCGCTCTCATCCTCGCCCGCGCCGGCAGCAAAGGTGTCCCGGGCAAGAACATCGCGCCCATCGCCGGCAAGCCCTGCATCGCCTGGACCATCGACTACACCCTCGCTTCAAAAGGGCTGACGCGCATCGCAGTCTCCACCGACGACCCCAAAATCACCGACCTCATCGACGCCCGCTACCCACAACTCGATCTCATCCAGCGCCCCCCCAGCCTCGCCACCGACACCGCCCGTGTCGATGACGCCGCCCGTCACGCCCTCGAATCTCTCGAATCCAAACACCCCAATCTCAAAGACCCCAACACCCGCATCATCATCCTCTACGCCAATGTCCCCGTCCGTCCCCCCGGCCTCATTGAGCGGGCCCTCAAATCCCTCGACCTCCCCAACACCGACTCCGTCCAAAGCTATCAACCCGTAGGCAAAAACCACCCCTGGTGGATGGCCCGTCTCGACAGCACCGGCCAGGTCTCTCCTTGGGAAGGCGACGTGCTCAACCACAACGTCTACCGCCGCCAAGACCTCCCTCCCGCGTATCTTCCCGACGGCGCCATCCTCGCCGTCACCCGCCGCGCCCTCATGCTGCAAATCCCAAACGTCCCCCCCGGCCCACACGCCTTCTTCGGTCTCTCCCGCCGCGGCCTCGAAACAGCCCCCGGCGAAGTCATCGACATCGACTCCCCCCTCGACCTCGCCGTCGCCGAAGCCACACTCCGCAAAGCCTCTACAGTCCCACAATGAAGATCGGGTCCAGACAAGTCGGCGCCAACGGGAAGATCAGCGCCCCCGTCTACATCATCGCCGAACTCGGCGTCAACCACGACGGCTCCCTCTCCCGTGCCCTTGAAATGACCGACGCCGCGGCCGAATCCGGTGCCGACGCCATCAAACTCCAACTCTTCCGCGCCGACCTGCTCATGAGCCGCGCCTCGCGCCTGGCCGCCTACCAAAAAGAAGCCGGCGAATCCGACCCCACCGAAATGCTCCGCCGCCTCGAACTCTCCATCGGAGACATGGGCCGCATCGTGGACCGCGCGCACGCCAAAGGCATCCACGCCATCGTCACCCCTTTCTCCGTTGAACTCATCGACGCCGCCGAACGCCTCGGCTTCGACGCCTACAAAACCGCCTCCCCCGATATCATCCACAAACCTCTCTTAGACCGCCTCATCCAAACCAACAAGCCCTTCATCGTCAGCACCGGCGCATCCTCCATCGATGAAGTCCAGCGCGCCGCCTCCTGGCTCGCGCCAGCTACCAACCGCGTCGCCCTCCTCCAGTGCATCAGCAGCTATCCCACACCACCTCAAGACGCCAACATCCGAGCCATGCACGCCCTGGCCAAAGTCTGGCCCGGCCCCATCGGCTACAGCGACCACACCACCGCCGTGGATACCGGCGCTGTCGCCGCCACCCAAGGCGCTGCCATCCTCGAAAAACACTTCACCCACAACAAACAAGCCCAAGGCCCCGACCACTCCGCCTCCCTGGAACCCGCCGAGTTCCGCACCTACGCCACCCTCGCCCGCGATGAAAGCACGATGCGAGAGTGGATGCACCGCAACATTCCAACCTCTCCCGACCCACGCCTGGGCCCCGAAGAAAAACGCATCCTCCCCTGCGAGCACGATGTCCGTCGCCTCTCCCGCCAATCCATCACCACCCGCCGCAAACTCCCCGCCAACCACATCCTCACGCAAGAAGACCTCACCATCAAACGCCCCGGCACCGGCATCGAACCCTGGCGACTCCCCGAACTCCTCGGCCGCCGCCTCCGACGCGCTGTCGAGTCCGACATGCCCATCACCAACGACGACATCGAAGCACCAGCCGCGCAAGCAGTGGGGGCGGGGGGCAAACGATGATCGGCGACGGCTGGAACGATGACCCCTCCGTCCGCCCCGGTCCTCCCATCGAGACCGCACCCGGCATCCGTCGCATCGCCATCATCACCGGCACCCGCGCCGAGTTCGGTCTGCTCAAGCCCGTCATGTTCGCCACCCTCGCTCGCAAAGATTGCGAGCTCCTCGTCATCGCCGCCGGCTCCCACCTCATCTCCCCCGCCGAAACCTACCACGACGTCAAAGCCATCTTCGCCGTCGCCGACGCCATCCCCATGCAGGTCGCCGGCAAGACCGGCCGCAACGCCGACGTCCAAGCACTCGGCGGCGGCATCTCCCGCTTCGGTCGATCTTTCGAACGCCTCGCCCCCGACTGGGTCGTCATCCTCGGCGACCGCATCGAAGCCTTCGCCGCCGCATCCGCGGCCTCCATCGGCGGCCTCGCCGTCGCCCACATCCACGGCGGCGACCGCGCCGAAGGTGTCGCCGACGAAGCCATGCGCCACGCCATCACCAAGCTCGCGCACCTTCACTTCCCCGCCACGAAGGAATCCGCAGACCGCATTATCAAAATGGGTGAACGCCCCCAGCACGTTCACATCACCGGCTCCCCCGCCATCGACGGCCTCTCCGAAGTCACGCCCATCGACGATGCCGGCTTCATCGAATACGGCGCACCCGATGCGATCATCCTCATGCACCCCGTCGGCCGCACAGATGAACAGGAAGAAGCCGTGATGTCCGACATCATCACCGCCTCTCTCTCTTCGATCCCGGGCCGCATCCTCATCCTCCACCCCAACTTCGACCCCGGCCGCGATGGCACCCTCCGCGCCATCACCAGCACTACCGACAAACGAGTCACCGCCCGCACCCACATCCCGCGCCCCGCCTTCCTCTCCTTTCTCAAACGTCTCGCCTCCTCAGGCGGCGTCCTGATCGGCAACTCCTCCGCCGCCCTCATTGAGGCCGCGGCCCTCAAACTCCCCGCCATCGACATTGGCCCCCGCCAATCCGGCCGCGAACGCCCCACCAACGTCATCACCTCCGCCGGCGAACACCCCTACCAGGTTTCTCGTGCCATCGCCGCCGCCCAGAAACTCGACCGGGCCGCCATCACCCACCCCTACGGCGACGGCCACTCCGGCCCCCGCATCGCCGCCCTGCTAGCAGCCACCAACCCAAACGATCCCAAACTGCTGCGCAAACATTGCACGTACTGAAACAAGCCGGGGCATCCTCGCCTGGTTGTCTTCGCGTGGACCGCCCATTCCTCAGGCCGAAGGCCTCGATCGTCAGTAGCCGGGGGTAGCCGCGCATCGCGGCACCCCCGGACCTCCATCGCGCAAATCTCTGCACCCTGAAAGGGTGCTCGTGTGCTCATCCATCTTGAATGGAAAATCCACCCCTCATCCATTCCGCGCTCTCGGACGCAAGTACCCCTCCGGTTTCGTCGATGAGCAAAACGGACCTTAACCGGAGCTACCAATGACCACCGCGGCCGCACAGCGTGACCAGATTGTGAACGACGGGATTCGCGAGATCTCCCACATCGCGACCCTCCCCGAAATCACGCTCAAGATCGTCGCGCTCGTCGAAGACCCCAAGTCCACCGCGCAAGACCTCCACAAGGTCATCGCCAACGACCCCGCGCTCTGCGCGCGAATCCTCAAGGTCGTCAACTCCTCCTTCTACGGCCTCCCCGGCCAGATCGGCTCCATCAACCGAGCCATCGTCATGCTCGGCCTGAACGCCGTGAAGAACATCGCCATCGCCGCATCGCTCGCCAAGCTCTTCCGTGGCGGCGACTTGACCCCCAATTTCTCGGCCAAATCGCTGTGGATGCACTCGGTCGTCACGGCCGCCACATGCAAGATGTTGTCCGACCGCATGGGTTTCGCCGTCTCCGACGAAGCCTTCCTCTGCGGCCTCATCCACGACATCGGCATCATGGTCGAGATGCAGTGCGACCGCAACAAGCTCATCGAAGTCATCCAGCGCACCGGCGCTGACAAGGCCGGCATCCCCGCCACCGACATGCTCGAGGCTGAGGATGCAGTCTTCGGCGCGAATCACCAGAACTTCGGCGCCGGTCTCTGTGCCAAGTGGAAGTTCCCCGCCAACTTCGCCAATGTCACCGGCTATCACCACCGTCCCATGGACCTCTCCGTGGACACACGCACACTTCCGTGCATCGTCTACGTCGGTGATCGCCTCGCCGCCGAAGTCGCCCAGGGCTTCCGTCTTGACTTGGTCACCACCGAGATCTCAGAGCCGATCCTCGACTTCCTCAAGCTCACCAAGGACAAGATTGACCAGCTCCGGAACGACCTCCCGGCGCACCTGAAAAGTGTTGAGTCCATGCTCGCCTAGCCGAATCTCATTGCGGCCGGTCGGCGGAGCCATCCGAAGCCGACATCACGAGTCCCCCCTCCGTCCCCTCCGTTCGGTGCCCGGTCGCAGCGCAATCTGTGCCGCGGCCCCGGACGTTACGAACTCTCTCTTTCTCCCTCCGGGCGGCCGCGCGAAAGTGTGGCCGCCTTTTTCGTGCGTGCCATCGAAGTCGGTTCCTCCGACTTCGATGTCTTCTACGACCTACTTCACCCTCTCCCGCCACTTCCCAATCCCCGCGTGACCCGTCAAGTCATACCCCAGCGGCGTCACCGTAATACATCGCTTCAACAAATACTCCACATCCGACCCCGCCGCCGTCCCATGGAAATCCAACCCATGCCCCGCGGCCCAGTAATACACATCCCCCAGCGGGCTCACCCGCTTCTCATACTTGTCCACCAGCCCATGCGTATTCATCGGGCACACGACAATCTCCGGCATCGGCGCCTCAACCTCGCACACCGGCAGATTCAAACTCAAACACTCATGCGCCCCCGGCAACCCTTTTAAAATCAGCTTCTCAATCGCCACCCGCGCCCACCCCGCCGCCACATCAAACCGTGCCTTCCCCTTGCCCATGTGCAGACTCACCGCAAAAGAAGGCACCCCCAAAAACGCCGCTTCCAAAGCCGCGGCCACCGTCCCCGAATAAATCACATTGATCCCGCAGTTGGCCCCGTGGTTCATCCCCGACACGACCAGGTCCGGCCGCGACCCCTCGCCAAACTTCTCAGGCCAGAGCTGCGAAATCGCCAGCTTCACACAATCCGCCGGCCGCCCATCCACCGCCATCCCGGCAACGGCAGTCCCATCCGTCAACCGCACCGTCTCCTCATGCACCATCAGCGGATCATGAAACGTAATCCCATGACTCATCGCCGACTGCACGGTTAGCGGCGCCACCGGATACACCACCGACCGAGGCGACCGATGCACCGCCCCGGAAGTGTGATCGAGCAACGGCCCCGCGCCCTCCGCCCCTACGAGCGCCTCGTACAAAGCCGCCAACCCCGGCGCCCGAATCCCATCATCGTTTGTCAGTAGAATCCGCATATGCCAAGCGTAGCGGGGACATCACCCAAACCCCGGATCACGGGCTGGCTCCAAATCAGGATTCACGGAGCCCGTTGGTGAACAAACCACCCTCGGGGTTCATCATTGTGGTCGCCGGGCAAGTCGCGTGTGCGGCGGTCCTCGCTGTTAACATGGTCTCGCGCCTGCCGGACAATCACACGGGTTGGGAACCGCGCTGGCTGAATCTCGTCTGGATCGTCGGGCTCGGCTACGTGCTGACGCGTAAGCAGTGGGGGGCGTTCGCATGGCTGTGGGCTTTCGCGAGCTGCCTTGCGGTCGCCGTCGTGCTCATCGCAACGGACCAGTTCAACGTTCTTATCCAATACGACCGTTGGGTTCGCCGAGGAATGCCCGACGGCCCGCTCCGCTGATTGCGGACCTGCTTTCGCCTTTCGCCCTTCGTCTTTCGCCTTCCCCAAAAACAAAAAGGTCCCGCACCGGGGAGGCAACCGATGCGGGACCACACCAGGGGACTTTGTAGAACTCGGCTCCGCCAATCACCCCGGGGAACTCCGCCCCGGTGCGCGGCAGTCATCCGCCACGCACCTACACCATCCGTTTCACCGCCCCCCAAAACCATCCACAACCCGCCAACGAGGCCGCCCTCGCGCCACCTGTACCGCCTAGGCCAAAGCCGTAACCCAAACTGTTGCCCCCACGCAACACCCCACCCCGTTATGAGCCTCACCACCAAGGGAAACGCCTCCAGACCGCCGTTCCCCAAGCCTTTCGCCTTTCGCCCCTCGCCTTTCGCCCTCCCCCCGGCTCCCATAAACTCCCCCCGTGCCCACCACCCACCGCATCGTCTTCCCCGGCTCCTTCGACCCCATCACCTACGGCCACCTCGACGTCATCCGCCGCGGCCGCCGCCTCTTTGACGAGCTCATCGTCGCCATCGGCCGCAACCCCGGCAAAGACTCCCTCTTCTCCCCCGAAGAGCGAATCGAAATGACCGAGCTCCTCATCCAGGAACTCGTCAAGGAGGAACCCAATGAGGCCCCCGTCCACGTCCACTCCTTCTCCGGCCTCACCGTCGACTTCGCCCGCTCCATGAAGGCCACCGCCCTCCTCCGCGGCGTCCGAAACCTCTCCGACCTCCAATACGAAGTCCAGCAAGCCCTCACCAACCGCGAAGTGGCGAATCTCGAAACCGCCTTCGTCGTCGCCGGCCAAACCTTCGCCTACACCTCCTCCTCCCTCATCAAACAAATCACCGCCATGGGCAAAGACCTCTCTGCCCTCTCCAACATGGTCCCGCCCCTGGTCGTCGCCCGCCTCAAGTCCAAAAAAGAATCCAAGCACCCCCTCCTCGAACGCCTCCGAGCCGACATCGACCAAGGCGCCGAAGGCTAACTCACGTTTCAGTCATCGCGACCACGTTTCCCCACGAGCCCAGTGCGCAGCGATGGGCCGACCACCCCACGCACACGTGACCACCCCACGCGTACCTGGACAAACGCACGCCCATCGCCCGCCATTCTTCAGCCCGAAGGGCTCGACCGTCAGTAGCCGGGGGTGGAGCGCAGCGACACCCCCGGAATCCAGTTCCCTTCTTCCGACCCCGAAGGGGTCGTCGTATCCAAGGCGATTCCGAATCGCCGTCCTCGGTAAGCTGAGCCTGCGCCATTCCGCATCCCACCTCTTCGCCCGGAGGGCGCACGAACGTTGCCAGGGGCCGCGAGGCTCCGCGAGCGCGCCCCTGGTGAGCCCCCTTTGATTCCCCACCCGGAGGGTGGACGAAGCACGATGCAACCACTGGGAAACAAGCTCAAGACAAAACGCGTCCTGGCTTTTGCATTCCTCTTACTCGCCGGTGCCCTCACCTCCGTCATCGTCGCGTGGGGAGTCGAGCTATATCTCGTCTGTTTCTCGAGCAACGGAGGTCAGTGGGGCCTGTTTTCAGGGAGGACACGCTACGACTATGCCGATCCCGAAGATCAAGACCGATGCCTCTCGCGATTCGACTACGGCGGCGTCGGATGCACAGTCTGTTGGATATTTCGAGGTGGATTCGTCCATCTGCCGAGCGCCAAGGAAATCCACCTCCCGCCACCTCCGGACTGGTTTGTTCCACCCAATCACGATGAATGGCTTAGAGGCTCCGCGGCATACGGCTTGCCGTTTCGCTGCCTGAAGTACGACTGGGTCCCTCGATCAGATGGTTTCATTCCAACCCGCGACTCCTATCGCCACGCCATCTATTGGGAATTGGACGGCGGTAAGAAGCAGGCAGTCTTGCCAACAGCCCCGCTGAGGCCCGGCCTCCTCCTCAACACCCTCTTCTACGCCACCCTCTTCTCCACCCCTTACCTCCTCCGCCAAACCCGCCGCCACCTCCGCCTCCGCCGCGGCCACTGCCCCACCTGCAACTACGATCTCCGCGGCCAACCCAACCTCTGCCCCGAATGCGGCCACGCACCCACCCCCGCCTGAGGATTCCAAGTGCCGAATCCCAATCAACGCCGCGGATCCCGCCTCTTCAATTCCATTGTCTTCCTCCTTGCCGGCGCCCTTACCTCCATCGCCGTCGCATGGTGCATCGAAATCCAAGTGGCATATCACGGCGTCCCTCAGGATCGAACCGGCGAAACATTCTGGTTCCCCGGAAACAAGCGCATCCAGGTTTGCGACCTGTATCGCGGCTTTGGACGCCGAGAATACCACCTCCATTGGACCTTCCCGAACGTGGCTGGGCTGCCGCCCCAACCGTCTGCTTCCACCGACATCCCCGCTTGGGTCAAACGCCCTTACAACGGCTTCGAGAATCTCTCCGGCACTTACGCCTGCGGCTTCCCACTTTCATGCATGAAGTGGGATTACACCGACTTGATGGAAACGTCAAGCACAACGACGTCGCAGATCACATACGAGTTTGCGCTCCCGCTCTATCTCCCCACCCGATATTGCTACGCCCGTCTTCCCTTCCACCCCCTCTTGGCCGGTCTGGTGGCTAACACAATCTTCTACGCGGCCATTCTGTGTGCGATCGGCCACCTCCTCCGCCAAACCCGCCGCCACCTCCGCCTCCGCCGCGGCCACTGCCCCTCCTGCAACTACGATCTCCGCGGCCAATACACCCTCTGCCCCGAATGCGGCACACCCCTCCGCTCAACCCCCGCATGCGAACCACCCTCCGCTGCCTCCTGATCCTCCTCCTCAGCCTCACCGCCACCATCGCCAGCGCCTGGTCCATCGAGCTCTACCTCTCCTACCACGGCGTCTCCCCATCCCGCCGCTCCGAATCCGTGTCGTCGAAAGATGCCACATCCCCCATCCTCGGCGACACCATGTACGGTTTCGGCTACCGCGAATACCACCTTTACCGCGACACCACCGCCGAATCCCCTCCCTCACTCACCCCCATCCCCTCCTGGGCCCAGCGCCCGGACCCCAACCCCGACAGCCGCGCCGGCAGCTGCGCCTACGGCTTCCCCCTCCTCTGCCTGAAGTGGGACTACTCCATAGAGCTCACCTCCACCCCAGCCTCAAACAGCTCCGTCCGCCACGCCTACCCACTCTCCCTTGCGAACGGAACCTTCCGCTCCCGCCTCCCCCTCTACCCAATCTTCCCCGCGTTCCTCATCAACACCCTCCTCTACGCCGCCATCTTCAGTTCCCCCTGGGTCTTCCGAGCCCGCCGCCGCCACCTCCGTCTCCGCCGCGGCCACTGCCCCAACTGCAACTACAACCTCCTCCACGACCACACCAACCGCTGCCCCGAATGCGGCCGCTAACGCATCACCAGAGCCGCGACCGTCAGGGAGCGGCCACCTCCAACTGCCAACAGCGTCCCTACCGATTGATACGCTGTCCTCTCCGGAGCCCCCGTGCCCCTCACGCGACGCATCCTCACCCTCACCACCCTCCTCCTCTTCAGCGCCGCCCTCTCCACGCTCATCGCCTGGTCTCTCGAACTCCGCTCCGTGTACTCGCGCTCCCGATTCCATCAAGTTAGCACCTTCCGCCTCGCAGACCCCGCAACACCCACCGAATTCATCCGCGGCGAAATCCAACATCGCTTCGGCATGACCGTCTGCTCCGCAACACGCGTCAGCGCCGGCGGCTCTGACCCCGCCACCCAACTTCCCCATTGGTTCACGCCCCCTCCCCCCGGCATCGGCGAAACCACCGGCGCCATGGCCGTTGGCTTCCCCTTCCTCTGCCTCACCTGCGACTTCAACTACCAATCCGCGGCCGGAAAGTCCTTCCGCCCACTCCAATACCACCACAGCATCTCCGTCCTCGTCCCCGGCCAAACCGCCAAAATCGCCTTCGCCACCTGTCCCCTCATCCTCGGACTCCTCGCCAACTCCGCCCTCTACGCCACCCTCCTCGCCGCCTCGTACTACGCGCTCCGCCAAACCCGCCGCCACCTCCGCCTCCGCCGCGGCCACTGCCCCTTCTGCAACTACGATCTCCGCGGCCAACCCACCCTCTGCCCCGAATGCGGCCGCGGATCAGCCTCCCCTAACTGAGGATTCCAAGTGCCGAATCCCAATCAACGCCGCGGCAGATGGAGCACCATGATTCTCCTGCTCCTGCTCACCGGCGGCTTCGCCTCAATTGCTGTCGCTTGGGGCGTAGAACTGTTCAGAGCCTACGGCGGGCCAGGATTCGTGAGCGCCACACGCCTTCGAGCCAGGACGTCGAGAAATCAAGGCGAGTTCGTTAACGCATCCGTAAATCCCGAGACACCAGCAAGACGGCTTTGGATCTCCGAGGATGTCGCTCTGGGTCGAACAGTGTGGACAGCAACCCGACTCGCAGGCGTTGAAAGGCTACCGGAGCCCGACGGCTCGCATCAACCACCGTGTTGGCTCGAGATTCCGGCACCCGGCATGCTGCAGACCACTAGCGCATCGGCCTACGGCCTGCCCTTTCGCTGTCTGAAGTACGACTCGACGTTTGTCACGGTGCAGAAAAACGGAGGCTTCAGCATTGATTCGATAAACTCACACGCGATCGAATGGAATAACTCCGCAAAGTCTTTCCGCGCCACCTTTCCCATCCTTCCCCTCTTCCCCGGCCTCCTCCTCAACACCCTCTTCTACGCCACCCTCTTCTCCACCCCCTACCTCCTCCGCCAAACCCGCCGCCACCTCCGCCTCCGCCGCGGCCACTGCCCTCGCTGCGACTACAACCTCCTCAACGACTTCACCAACCCCTGCCCCGAATGTGGCCACAACTCAGCAGTATTCACCGCTGAGACGCAGAGAACACAGAGCTAAGAACCCAAGAGCAAGAGATCTAGCAAACCGCCCCTCCTGAGTTTCCAACGCTCTCCTCTCTCTTCTCTGCGACCTCTGCGCCTCTGCGGTGAAAACCTCTTCTCTTCCATCCAAGTCGTGAAACCCGATACCATTCCCCCATGACCGACAACCCCACCGCCCGTTTCGCCACCCACTGCATCCACGCCGGCCAAACTCCGGACCCAACCACCGGCGCGATCATGACGCCCGTCTACTTCACCTCCACGTTCGTCCAATCCAGCCCCGGCGTCTTCAAGGACGGCTACGACTACGCCCGCTCCAAAAACCCAACCCGCACCGCCCTCGAGGCCAACCTCGCCACGCTCGAAGGTGGCGCCCACGGCATGTCCTTCTCCAGCGGCCTGGCCGCCATGGACTGCATCCTCCACATCCTCAAGTCTGGCGACCACGTC
Organism: Phycisphaerales bacterium; assembly: GCA_044222485.1. Lineage (GTDB taxonomy): Bacteria > Planctomycetota > Phycisphaerae > Phycisphaerales > UBA1924 > JAHBXE01. Next base: position 41,757 of record JBGAND010000008.1, read on the forward strand.
CTGCTTTCCGATGACGTCTACGGCGGCTCCTTCCGCATCCTCGACAAGATCTTCAAGCACCAGGGCGTCACCGCGACGCGCGTCGACATGACCGACCACGCCGCCACCAAGGCCGCGATCACGCCGCGCACCCGCATCATCTGGCTCGAGACCCCCAGCAACCCGATGCTCAAAGTCATCGACATCCGTGCGATGGCTCTGCTCGTCAAAACCCTCCCCGGCGCGGCCAACGCAGGAGGCGACTTCGACCCCGCCAACATCACCCTCCACCGCCCCATCCTCGTCGTAGACAACACCTTCGCCTCACCCTACCTCCAAAACCCCCTCGCCCAAGGCGCTGACGTCGTCCTCCACTCCTGCACCAAGTACATCGGCGGCCACTCCGACGTCGTCGGCGGCGCCCTGGTCTGCAGCGATGACGCCCTGGCCCAGCGCCTCCGCTTCGTGCAAAACGCCGCGGGCGCGGTCCCCGGCCCCATGGACTGCTTCCTCCTCCTCCGCTCAACCAAAACCCTTCACGTCCGGGTCCAGCGTCACTGCGAAAACGCGATGAAGATCGCAACGTGGCTCAGCAAGCATCCCAAAATCGAAAAAGTCATCTACCCCGGCCTCCCCTCCCATCCCCAGCACGAACTCGCCAAACGCCAAATGCGCGGCTTCGGCGGCATGATCTCCGTCGTCATCAAGGGCGGCCTCGCCCCATCCCGCTCCATGCTCGAAAAAGTCCACCTCTTCTCCCTGGCCGAATCCCTCGGCGGCGTCGAATCACTCATCGAGCACCCCGCCATCATGACCCACGCCAGCATCCCCGCCGAAGCCCGAGCCAAACTCGGCATCGCCGACGGCCTGGTCCGTCTCTCTGTCGGCATCGAAGATGCCGACGACCTCATCGCCGACCTGGAGCGTGCCCTCTCCTAACCGTGCTCCCAACCGTGGCATCGACCTTCCGCTCGATGTTCCGCGCTCTCAGCCCGAAGGGCTCGACCGTCAGTAGCCGGGGGTGAAGCGAGTCTTCGAGCGCCACCCCCGGAACACGCCCCCAACAACCCCGCACCCTGAAAGGGTGCACGAAGGTCGCCCGAGGTCGCGACGCTCTGGGAGCGCACTTCGGGTAGCCCTCTCCTATGTTCTGCACCCCTCCAGGGGTGCGCGAATCTCTCCCGCCTCCCCACCGTATCATCCAATCCATGCCCACCGTCGTCATCGCCGGCGGCAGCGGATTCCTCGGCATCTCGCTCGCCACCCACCTCTCCGCCAGCCACCAGGTCATCATCCTCTCCCGCACTGCGCCCAAGGTCCGCGGCCCATGGACGCACACCCCATGGAACGCCCGAACCCTCGGCGATTGGAAAACCCAACTCAACGGCGCGGCCGCTCTCATCAACCTCGTCGGCCGCACGGTCGACTGCATCAAGACCCCCGACCACCAGGATGAAATCCTCCGTTCACGCGTCGAAGCCACCAATGTCCTCGGGCACGCCGTCCGCGCGATCGACTCTCCACCCCCCGTCTGGGTCCAGATGAGCACCGCCCACATCTACGGCGACCCGCCCACCGCGGTCTGCGATGAATCCTCCCCCTTCGGAGTCGGCCTGGCCCCCTTCGTCGGACGAGCCTGGGAAGAAGCCTTCGCCGCCAGCGCACTCGACACCCAACGCAAAGTCATCCTCCGCACGAGCTTCGTGATCGGCCGCGACCGCGGCGCTGGCGGCGGCGCACTCACGAAACTGCGCACACTCGCCCGCCTGGGCCTCGGCGGCCGCGTCAGCTCCGGCCGCCAGGGTATGAGCTGGATCCACGAGACCGACATGAACCGCATCTTCGAACGCGCGATCAGCGACCCGCACATGCAAGGCGCCTACATAGCGTCATCCCCAAACCCGGTGACGCAGATCGACTTCATGCGATCACTCCGCCGCGCCCTCCGAATGCCCATCGGCCTCCCCGCCGCCTCCTGGATGGTCCGCCTCGGCGTTCCATTACTCTTGCGTACCGACCCGGAACTCGCCCTCTACGGCCGCTACGTCGTTCCAAAACGTCTCCTCCAAGAGGGCTTTGAGTTTCAATGCCCGAACATAGACGGAGCTTTGAACGACCTCTTGACTCCTCCAGGTCGATGACCGTCAGTCTCCCTTCCTCCTGTGCTGCACATCAAGCACCGGATCCGCTCCCTCGCGAGTCCAAGCCTGATTGCGGACGCCCCCATCCTTCTGAATATCCAAACGCAGAACGCGTTCCATCACCGCGTCTCCCTCATACCCCTTCAGCACAAGCTGCACGGTGCCGCCTGCAAGAATCGCCACATCACCTTCATACACACCCCCCGCGTTCGAGAGCGCCAGGCACCGCAGCACATTCGCGCCGGTATGGTGGTACACGTACGCATCCAGCAGGTGCACTGGCGCGCCAGCCGCGCCCAGTGCCATGACCCGCGCGTAGATCGCGTCGGCATACGGAACCCACTCAACAGTCGTCCGGATGTGCAGGGCGCTTGTCTTGGCCCACTCCCCCTTCGCCTCCCAAACGCCCGAAAGAGGCTCCAGAGCGTTCAACCGATCGGAGTGCTCAGGTGCCGCCCCCTCGGGCGCGCGCGCCGCAGTTGTGTGGGATCGGGTCTGATCAAACTCAACAAGGGGTTCAAATCCCTTGCCGCTATCCTCAAGCAGCGCATCGCGATACCTGTCCGGCCCTTCAAACGTCCAACGCACTCCCAGCTTGCGGTGCCTGCCTGTCTGGTACAGATCCATGACGCCGTCCGCCGCCTCACCCTCGAACTTGATGCTGCCCTCGCTCACGCCTCGGGCAAACGGGCTCGCACCCCACACGCAGACCTGCTTGCGACCCGGGTGCCAGTAGAACACCCGGACCTCCCGCCATGGCTGTCCGCCGGCGCCGGCACCATCGGTCATTACACGCACCGAATGCTGGCCGGGCCCCCAGTGCCACGTGTGGAACATGCTCGTACCACTGGCAGCCGTCACGCGCCATTCTCCGCCGATCAACCGCGCGAACGGCGCCATGGGATCAGCAGCCTCCGCGTGCTTCCGCACCGGCCACGGCCCATTCCGAGTCACATTGACGATGGACTCCCCATCCAAGCGAAACAATCCGCCCGAACAGCCAAACCAAAGTACTCCATCTCTGTCCTCGCACATGCTTTGCACGTGACTCTTGGTCAGTCCCCGGTCCTCACGGAACGCCGTGAACGACTTCCCGTCGTACCGACACGCGCCAGCCCCGAGCGTGGAGAACCACATGTTGCCCGCCCTGTCCTCCAACATCTCAAAGACCCGATCGTTGTTCAGCCCATCCTTCTTCGTGTAGGTCTTGAACGCCCCGCCCTCGTAGCGACTCACTCCGCCGCCATCAGTGCCCAGCCAGATGCGTCCGCGCCGATCGCCATAGATGGACCGCACCTGATTGCCCGCGAGTCCCTCCTTCGTGGTGTAGCTCGTGAACCCTTTGCCGTCGTACCTGTGCGCCCCCTCGCCATCCGTCCCGAACCAGATGTTGCCGGCCCGGTCCTCAAACATGCCAAAGACAACCTTCGGCGTAAAGCGCGATACGGGGTTCTCAACCTTAACTCTCGGTAGAGGGAACGCGACGAACGCCGTGCCATCAAATCGACAAACCCCCTCCTGCGTCCCGACCCAGATAGTCCCCGTCCTATCCCGCATCATGCTCCACACGTTGTTGTCGCTCAGGCCGTTCGCCACCGTGTAGTTGGTGAACTTGCCGTTCTCGTAGCGACTGACCCCGCCATCAGTAGCAAACCACATGGCGCCGTCACCATCCTGCAAGATCCCCCGAACCGCGTGCCCGCCAAATCCCTGCTCCACGCTGAAGTATGTCAGCGACTTGCCGTCGTACCGGCAGACACCGTCGCTATTGGTACCAAACCAGAAATGACCGTCCCGGTCCTGAAAGACCTCCCGCACATACTCACTGATCTGCACGGCCGGGTCAATAGCCTGGACTGGGGTCAAGTTCGGTGCGAACGGAACCTTGTCCTGCGCCGCAGCGCAAGCGGACAGCACGGCAATCGAGCTCAGGACAACAACCGCGTGTCGGAGTCGCATGTGCGCACGATATCACGTCCGAAGATGGCCTCGCTGTAACACGCCCGTAACAAGTGGGAATCCGCCAAAGCCCGAAGCGATCGTCTCGTAGACTCGCCCCTCTCCTCCTATCCCAAACCCCCAATCGAGCTCACCCATGCGAGCCATTCTCCTTCTGTCCTTCGCGGCGTTGCTGTTGACATCCTGCGCCGGAAGCTCGACACCAACGGAGTCCACCTTGCCTGCTGGCAATCCAAAACTGCACAAGTCCCCGGGAAGCACCCAGTACGATGAGGTCAAGTGTGGCCTTCAAGACAAGGCCGGCAACCTCTGGTTCGGCACAACGGGTGACGGGGTGTATCGCTTCGACGGAAAGAGCTTCACCCAGTACACCATGCAGGATGGGCTGACCAGCAACACCGTGTGGTCGATCCTTGAGGACAAGCAAGGACGAATCTGGTTTGGCACGGACTCCGGCATTTCTCGGTGGGATGGCAAAAGCATCCGCGGCGTCCCCACCCCACCCATCGTCGGGTCCCTGCTCACAACGCCCATCGCAAGCCAGAACTTCCCGGGTCAGTCCGCCGTGTGGAGCATGCTTCAGGACAAGAAAGGCACAATCTGGTTTGGAACCGGTGAAGGTGTGCTGTGCAGCAAGGATGGAGTCATTTCTCCCTTCCTGAACAACACCACGATCCAGAATCCAAGCGGGCTGCACCTCAAAATGGTGGATGACATCCTCGAAGACCGGCAAGGAAGCATCTGGCTCGCCTCCGGGATGCCTCCGGGAATGGAAGGCCTGCTCCGCTTCGATGGAACCTCCATCCACCAATTCAATCCCGGCGGATCGAAGTGGATCCGAACCGTGAAAGAGGATTCAAAGGGAGTCCTGTGGCTGGGCACCCGAAACCAGGGGATCTGGCTGTACGATGGAACAACGTTCTCCCGTCACACAGAACCGCTGGAACTCGGCGAACCCCTGCTCGTGACCCGATCCGGAGACATCTGGTTCAGCGGCGTAGAACACGACAACGGCTTCGAAAGCAAGACCGGAGTATGGCGCTACGACGGCAAGTCCTTCCGCAACTTCTCCACCAAAGAAGGCATGGGCAACTTCTTCGCCTGGTGCGCCGTCGAAGACCGCGCCGGCAACATCTGGGTCGGCACCCGAAACACGGGTCTGTACCGCTTCGATGGAAAGTCGTTTACCTGTTGGTCGGAATAGTGGCATCGAGCTTCCGCCAGACCCCCTTCAACGCCGAAAGACCCCGCGCCCTCGACCTTCCCGGTACAGGATCGATCAGCCAGGCCAACGGTCCGGCAAAGCGCCGGCGCCAATTCCCGTACACTCCCCGCTCATGCACCCGACAAACATCGGCCCCTTCCATATCGAACGCGAACTCGGCCGCGGCGGCATGGGCGAAGTCTTTCTTGCCCGAGACACACGGCTGGACCGCTCGGTCGCGATCAAGGCCTTGCCTGCCCACCTTGGACAGGACCCGGACCGCTTGGCTCGCTTTCAACGTGAAGCCAAGGTCCTCGCCTCGTTGAATCATCCGAACATCGCCGCGATCTACGGGTTGGAGGAAGCGGCGGGGCATCAATACCTGATTCTCGAGTTCGTGGAAGGTGAAACACTCGTCGACCGACTCGCACGCGGCGCGATCCCCATCGATGAAGCGATCCAACTCGCCAAGCAGATCGCCGAGGCCCTCGAGGTCGCGCACGAAAAAGGAATCGTCCACCGCGACCTGAAGCCCGCCAACGTGATGGCGACTCCGGAAGGCGCAGTAAAGGTTCTGGACTTCGGCCTGGCCCGCACCGCCGACGCAGCGCTGCCCGCCCCGGGGAACGTGCAGCCCGATTCGCCAACCGTTCCCTCTCCCCCTCCGGTCAACTCTCCAACCATCCCCGGCGCGATCATGGGCACCGCCGGCTACATGTCCCCCGAGCAGGCCCGCGGCAAACCCGTCGACAAGCGTTCCGACATCTTCTCCTTCGCATGCGTGCTCTACGAAATGCTCGCCGGCGTCGGTCCGTTCCCGGGCGAGACCGTCACCGATTCCCTTGGCGCCATCCTTCACCGTGAGCCCGACTGGACACGGCTGCCCGCAGCAACTCCGCCCCGGATTCGCGAACTGCTCGCCAGTTGTCTCGTCAAGGACAGGAAGGACCGGCTCCACGACATCGCCGATGCCCGGCTCGCCATCCAGCACGCCGGTGGCCCAATCATCGTGCCTGCCAGTTTAACATCAAAGAACAAGTTGCCGTGGATGATCGCGGTCGCGAGCGCCGCACTACTAGTGGCCGCTTTCGTATGGATGCAACGGGGCGGCAAGCCATCCGCGCCGTCACCCGCCTCAGTTGTGCGGTCAACCATCGAGATCACCCCTGGGGCTCTCATCGCGGGCGGCGAAGGCCCAGTCGCACTCTCGCCTGACGGCCGCACATTGGCCTTCGTGGCCGGTGGGCCGGGCGAGACCCCGCGCATCTGGATTCGCCCGCTCGACAGCCTCTCCGCCCAGCCGCTGCAAGGCACCGAGAACGCAACCTACCCGTTCTGGTCCCCCGATGGCCGGAATCTCGGTTACTTCTCCAGGGGAAAGCTGCGGCGCATCCCGGCCGCGGGCGGCACCCCCGTCGCCCTGGCCGATGTCGAAGAGCCCCGCGGCGGCACTTGGGGCACCAGCGGCGCCATCGTCTTCGCCCCCGGACCGTACACCACGCTGATGAGCATCCCCGCAACCGGAGGCACTCCGGTGGCAATCACCAAACTCGGCGACCAGCTTGAAGGCAAGCAGACCCATCGCCTCCCTTGCTTTCTCCCGGATGGCAAGCATGTGCTCTACACATCGAGTGCCAACATGCACTCCGAGGAAAGCAGCACCATCAAGTTGCTGAATCTTGAGTCCGGAGCGGATGGAAAGTCCGTTTCACTCGTCAACGCAAGAAGCCTGGCGCTGTTCGCGCCGCCAAACTACCTGCTGTTCGTGCGCAACGCGGCCCTGATGGCCCAACGGCTCGATGTCGCCGCGGAAAAAGTGGTCGGAGAGCCCGTGGTGCTGGCCGAGCACGTGAGTTTGAATCCCGATCGATTCGCAGCCCCGCTTTCCGTGTCGTGCGGCGCGGAGCCCGGCGGTGGGCTGCTTGTGTATCGATCCTCGCAGAGCCCCGCCCAGCTTGAGTGGTTCGATGCCGATGGCCGTTCGCAGGGCACGGTCGGCGAGCCGGCCATCTATCGAAACCTCGACATCTCCAGAGACGGTGACCGCGCCACCGCCGTCATCCGGCGAGATGACGGCCAGATGGACCTGTGGATCGTCGACACCGCCCGCGGCACCCGAGTTCTCCTGGTCCAACACGTCTCCAGCAACAGCGCGTACTGGTGCCCCGCAAGCGTCGGAGCAAGAAACATTACCTACTGGGACACATCGGACCGTTCGCATCTCCGCGAAACCGAAGGCAACATGACCGACACGGTGCTTACCGAGGGCTTTGTCAACGACTGGTCCCGCGATGGAAAGACCCTCACCATTGTCCGCCAGACCCGCGAGACGAACACCGACATTTATCTGATGGATGCAGCCACAAAGCAGGTGCGCCCCTACCTCGTCACCACCGACTGGGAAGAGTTCGGCGCCTTTTCGCCCGACGGCTCATGGATCGCATTCATTTCGACGCGCTCCGGCAAAATGGAACTCTTCGTCGCGCCGATCACCAACAGCAGTGCCGCCCGCCCGATCGCCCCGTTTGACCGCGGCGGCTACCTCAGTTGGCTCGATGACGGCTCGATTCTCTATTCAGACCCAACAGGCGCAAAGCTGTTCGCGGTCACGACCAAGATCAGTGAGGGGCAGATTGAACTCGGCAACCCCACGCCCGTCTTTGGCGGTATGGGCGTGCCGGACACGTTCGCGGTCTCGCGCGATGGCAAGCGCATGCTCGCGGCCGTTCCGATCAACAAAAGCAGCAAAGAGTCGCTGGTCCTGATCCAGAACTGGCAGACGATGATCTCAACGCCGCGATAAGCGCAACCTCAACCACGAGTTGCAAGACCCCTGCCCCGGTTCCTCCGACTTCGATGCACGCCACCCGCGGCCACCAAAGCAAACATCCAAACACAACCGCCCCCTCCCCGGCCTTCACCGAAGGGCACACGAAAGTTGCTAGAGGCCGCGAGGCCCTGCGACCGCAAATCTGGTAATTCGACCTCTCACCGAATTCCCATCGTCCCCCCGATCAACATCGCCACCCCCAAAACCCAAATCCCCAGCGCCACCGCCTTCCTCTCTCCCGTTTCCCACTTCTCCATCCTCCCTCGCAGCACGAGCCCCGCTCCACCCAACCCCACCGACCCAAGTGCGAGCATCAAACCCAGCCCCGGATCCACCGGCCCCCCGTTGAACCCCGTCACCCCGCGCACTTCACATCTCGCTCTGCAAGGTATGATCGCAAGAGCGCCGCCGCCTGAGTCTGACGGATCGGCTCGCTCACGGCATCACAGCTCTCATCGGAGGCCACATGAACGTTCCTACGAACGCCAAACTCCACCGCTGGTCCGACCTTCCCACCGACACCCCCATGGCCCTGCTCTCCCGCCAGCGCATCGTCGGCGACAAAGCCATGATCTCCCGCGTCACCCTCAAGCGCGGCTGCTTCGTCCCCACCCACTCCCACGAAAACGAACAGTTCGCCTGCACGATCTCCGGCAAGCTCAAGTTCATGATCGGCGCTGAAGGCTCCCAAGACCGCCGCGAAGTCATCGCCGCTGCCGGCGAAGTCCTCCACCTGCCCTCCAACGTCCCGCACTCCGCCGAGGCCCTGGAAGACACCGTGGTTCTGGACATCTTCAGCCCGCCGAGCGCGACGACCGGGATTGATCGGAAGTCCTAAGCGCCATCACCGCTTCCTTGGTTTTCTCTGCGATGGCCATCCAGCCCTCTTTGTCGGACGCGTGCTCTTTAAAGGTCAGCGGCGCTCCGACCGTCACGCGGATTGTCCGCGGCCGCGGAATCCGCGAGTTCGCCGGGCACGCCTCAAACGCCCCCGAGATGTAACACGGGACCACCGGCACATCCGTCCCCGCGATCAGCATCCCCAGCCCCGCCTTAAACGGCAGCATCTCCCCATCCCGCGACCGGGCCCCCTCCGGAAACAGAATGTACCCGCTATGCCCGCGCGCCAGCCGCTCGCGCAACTCATCCAACGCATGCGCCGTCGCCTTCTTCCGCCACAGCGGCAGCGCGTTGATGAACGCCGCCGTCAACACCGACGATGCAATCGTCTCAAAGAACACATCCCCCGCCGCGACCGGATACGCATGCACCCGCGTCACCAGCGGAAGCGCTGCGGCCAGCGTCAACGCATCCAAGTGGCTCGAGTGGTTCGAGATCACAATGAAGGGCGTCTTCTTGGGCAAGTGCTCCCGACCCTCGATCCGCATGCGGTGGTAGAGGACGAAGTACGTCCGAAGCAAACCACCAAACACAGCGTGCGAGAAGAACGTGAAAAACCCCGGCTCGCGCTTGACGCTGCGGAAGCGCTCGATAGGCGCCAGGCCATGGTCGGCCGCGGGCTCGAACGTGAAGGAGTGTTTGGTTTGTTCAGTCATGATCCGGTGAGCACGCGGGCCGCTCGACCCGCCCCGAATCCTACGAGGATATTCACCAGGTGGAAGGCCGCCGGGGCGACCAGCATCAAGGAGTTGAACCGGTCCAGAAACCCGCCGTGCCCCGGCAGCGTCGCCGCCATGTCCTTGATCCCGATGTCCCGCTTGATCGACCCCAGCACCAGATCCCCCAACTGCCCACCCGCGGCCACAATCAGCCCAAACATGATCAACCAGTGAATCTGGTCCATCTTGGTGCCTTCAAACACCAGGTGAGCCAGGTAAGCCGTCAGCGGCGTCGTGATCAGCAACGCGCCCCAGTGTCCCCCCAGCGTCTTGTTGGGGCTCGTGTTCGGGAAAAGCTTCCGTCGCCCGAACGACTTGCCGCAGATGTACGCGAAGATGTCCGAGAGCTGCGTGCACAGGATGAGCACGCACAATATCGGCCGGTAGTTGGGGTCGTTGGCCATATACCCCAGGTGCCCTAGCCCCGAGCCCAGCAGCAGGAAGCCCACCGAGGCGACCGAGACGCGCTGGATATACCCCTTGGGTTCATCCGGAAACACGCTCACCGCGGCGATCACCGTGATCGTCAGCGGGCTCAGCGCCAGGAAAAACCGCAGCCAGTTATCCACGCACATGAACGTCACGACGATGATCGCCGTGCCGACGATGCCGCTGAGCACATGGAAGCGGAACAGCCCCGTTGCTCGCGCGTACTCGCGATAGCACAAGAGCGAAGCAATGCTGATCGCAGCCATCGCCGTCGCCGGGCACAGCAGCACCGGCCCCATGATGAGCGGCACCAGCGCCAGCCACGTGTAGTACCGCCGCCAGACATCCTTCCGCGTGTGGTCCGAGATCGAGCGCAGCCGCGTCAGGATAAAGGTGCAGACAGGGGCGAGAATAAGCGCGCCCACCACGATGCCGACCGTGAGTTTGGTCACCGGGTGCGACAAAGCACCGCGCGTAGAAAAGAGATAGTCAACAGCTTCGCTCATGGTGAACCGGCTCGAGATCGAAGTCCGCGGGCAATCCCTAGGCCGCGGTGGAGGGACGTCACGACACAACCGAGGATTATGACCACAAGCGTGAGCGCCGGCAGCCCGCGGGATTCGTAGAGGGGTTGCCAGCTCGTCGGGGCCGCGGCCATATATATAGAACAAACCGTAACCAGAAACATCCGCTGCTGCTTGGCCATCGGCCCGCGGAAGTCGGCCGGGAGGCCGCAGCCCTTGCCGACCGTGCGGATGTAGGCGACGAAGACCGCGGCGATCGCCGCGATGTAGCCCAGGGTTTGGAACGAGTGCAGCGCGTACCCGAACCCGATGAGCGTGGCGATGTCCGAAAGCCGATCGGGGATCTCGTTGTAAAGCTCGCCCGTAGGAGACTTCATGTTGCCCTCGACGGCGACCAGGCCGTCGATGACGTTGCAGAGAAGACGGAGCTGGATCAGGCCCGCGGCCAGTAAGAAGTAGATACGGGTCGGGTGCTCGGGCCGCGAAGTGAGGACCAGGAGTGTGGCGGCGATGAGGGACGCGATGAGTCCAATGACGGAGATGAGGTTGGGCTGAACGCGTCGGCGGGCCAGGGTCGCGGCGAGGTTCTGGATGACCGCGAGGCGGCGTGCGGCGATGGGCCGGCGGTCGGAGGTTGGGGGGAGAGTGGACATCGGCTGTGGAGTGCAGGGTATCGTTGATCGGGTGGAGATGCGGAATAGGAGCTCATCATGCCTGCGAAACTGCCTTGGGTTGATCGGAAGTTCAGCTTTGACTTTCCGGTGGCGGTGTATCCGGATGTGGTGGAGCGGTTCAGGGGGTTGCCGGCCCGGGCCGAAGAGCGGGTGCGTGGGTTGTCCAAAGAGGTGCTGACGCGGAGCGATGGTGGGTGGTCGATTCAGGAGAACGTGGGGCACCTGCTGGATATGGAGCCCCTGTGGGATGCGCGGATGGATGACTTTCTGGCGGGGAAGGCGGTGTTGCGAGCCGCGGATATCACGAATCCTGTGACGAACCAGGCGCGGCACAATGAGAAGGAGATTGGGGGCTTGCTCAAGGCGTTGCGGGCCGCGCGGATGGGGCAGGTGGCGCGGCTGGAGAGGATAAGCGAGGCGGACTTTGGGCGCGTGTCGGAGCATCCGCGGCTCAAGCAGAAGTTGCGGTTGGTGGATGCGCTGGCGTTCGTGTGTGCGCATGATGACTATCACATGGCGAGGATGGGGGAGCTGGTGCGGAAGTTTCGGTGAGGAGTACGAGTCGGAACGTGGAGACGGAGTTGACGCTGAGCGCGGTTTGTGTCGCCCTTACAGGGCTTGGAGTTTGGAGGCGAATTACCAGGGGCTTCCGCCCCTGGCTAGGGAATGTCGCCGCTCCGCGGCTGAAGAACGGCGCGGAGTTTGGTAATGAGGTCGGTGCGTTCTTCTTGGGTCATGGCGCCTTTGAGTTGTGAGTCGGGCCAGGTCCAGACGGCTTTGGTGGGGTCGGGGTCGTCGGCGTGGCGGGGGATGATGTGCCAGTGGATGTGGGGGACGAGGTTGCCCAGGCACTCGTAGTTGATGCGGGGTGGGGCGCCGTCTTTGCCGGAGGCGGGGAAGACGGAGCGGATGGCGGCGGCGACACGGGAGACATCTTCGAAAATGCTCATCTGACGCGAAAGCGGGAGCGCGGCGAGGTGTTCGTGGTGGCTCTTGAGCACCAATACGCACCAGCCGCGGCAACCCTGGTTGTCGCCCAGATGCACCGTAGTCTCGAACAACTCGGCGATGCACGAGGGATTCTCAGCGCCCCTGTCGAGACTTTGGCACAACGGACAGCTCGCAGATCTCTTCGGTGGACACAGTTTCTCGACAGTCGCCCCGTCCGATCCGAGCACAATGAGAACCTGTCGTCGCGCATCGTCCAGGTTAACGCCGAGGTCACGAAGGACCTGCGCAGCTACGCCATCGCGCTCGTGAAGGATCGCCAGCAGCATGTGCTCGGTCCCTACGTAGTTGTGGCTGAGGCCCTTGGCCTCCTTGATGGCTTGTTCGACGGCGGCCGTCGCCCGTGGGGTTAGCGGGAGTCTGCCGAATGGGAGACTTGCTGATCCAGGTCTGACAAACCTCTCGACCCCTTGACGTGCTTTGTCCAAGTCCACGTCCAGGGCTTTGAGCGCGGCCGCACCAACGCCGCTTCCCTCTTTGATCAAACCCAGGAGGATGTGCTCAGTGCCGATGTACTCATGTTTGAATCGATGGGCCTCGCCATTGGCGAGTTCCATCACCTTGCGAATTCGATCCGTGAAGCGTTCGAACATGGGCGCCTTCTTGCGGGTGAAGATTCTGCGGGCCCGATTCGTGAAGCGCTTGAACATGAGCTATTCGCAGGTGAAGAGCTTAGAACGGGCGCTTGGTGGGGTTGATGACGAGGTTGTCGCGGCCGGGGATGAGGAGGTCGGCGATTTCGATGGCTTCGGCGAAGGACTCTTTGGCTTTGTCGACGTCGGCGACGATGGGGAGGACCTTGCCTTGTTCGAGGTGTTCGATGGTGGGGATGGCATCGCCGCAGATGAGGGTGGTGAAGCGTTGGGCTACGGCCAGGAGGCCGCAGAGGCCGCGGGTTACGCCGGGGAGGGGGAAGAGGTCGACACGGTCACCCTTGTCATCCGCCAGATGATCCGGAGCGGGCTGGAAGCGCTTGAGGATGGCGATGTCGTTTTCGAGGGCGGACTTCATCTTCTCATCCCCCTCCTCCGACGCTTCATGGATCTTCGCCACCAGCGCCGCCCCAATCGTCTCGCGCTCTTCCTGCCCGATCCACCACACCGCATGGTCAAACGCCATGATCCCGCGCCGAGTCTCCGGATTAAAACACGTCAGGAACACATGCGTGATGTCCCTGGCCGACACGCCAGCCCGCTCCTCCAGCCGCGCCGTCACCGCGGCCTCAGGCAGCCCCGGATCAACAAGAATCCTCTTGCTACCCGCGTGGATATAGGTGGTCGTGGAATGGCCCGCCCTCACCGCCTGCTTCTCGTTCCGAAGCGGATGAGCAGATAGGGCGCCAATAGAAATGATGCGCAGGTCCATCCGCGATGGTAGTGAACACCAACGACCGCCTTTCGCCTCTCGCGTTTCGTCGTTCGTCTTTCGCCTCTTCCCCCACCCCACTCCAAAATCTGGCAGAATCGCACCAAATTCCCCTTGCACCCCGCCGCCACGTATGGTATAAGTACGGCACCAAATGGATTCCGTATCTCCAGCCCAGCTTCCCACCCTGCCTCCCGAGGACCAAGCCCTCCTGACGTCCTATTTCGAGGCCAACGAGGACCTCCACCTTCTCGCCAAACAGCCCGGCTCCAGAGACCTCCTCAGCCTCCTGCAATGGCTCTCCCGCCCCGACATCGCCGCCTACATCCACGCTTACCGCGCCCACCAACTCCAGCTCCACCGCAACGTCGTCATCCAGGCCCTCCAGTTCGTCCTCAAATCCACCACCGACCCGATCGAAACCCGCCGCGCCGCCACCACGCTCCTCCGCGCCCTCAACCCAATCCGCCCCCGTCTTCCCGTCGGGGATGGCTCTGCTTCTTCGCTCGGGGGGGGCGGGTTTCCAGCCCGCCCACCTGCCACAACCCGCCGCCACCCATCCGCTAATCGCGCCAGTCCCAAGGAACCAGAACCCGCATCTCCGCGGCCCGCCGCGGATCCAGCTCCTTCACCCATTCACCCCCTCACCCATTCACCCGCTCACTCCCGCCCCTCACTCGCCCAAGCCCTCGCCATCCTCGGCATCCCCAACCTCACCGACGAAGAGGAAGATGCCCTCGAAGATGCCCAGATCGATGCCCTCGACGATGAGCCATTCGATGCCGACGAAAACACCAGTTAGAGCAACCCCCGCGTAGCGCTCGCAGCGGTGAGTCAGCCACGCAGGTGCCCTCTGGCGGTTTCACCCGTTTCAGTTGGTTCAACTCGAACCGCCGCTTACGCGTCGATTCCCCAGATCAACCCTTTGGCCCGCCGCTGACGCCACAGCGCCTCATCGTGCTGCCGATACGTCAGCCCGTGGTTGTGCGTCTTGTCCAGCGTGCCCCCGTGCGCCGGGTGCAGGTGCCGGATCGTCGCCCGCGGCTCAAAGACCCAGTTCCCCAGGCACTTGATCGTGATCCCGATCTCCGCATCGTTGAACAGGTGATAGAACCCCGGGAAGAAAACGTCCTTGCCCGAGGCCGCGGGCGCGAAGCGATCCAGGAACTTCCGTCCCATCAGCGGAAACGCCAGGTCGTACCCGTCCGGGATGTTCTCTTGCTTCAGCCCCACCACCCCGTCCCCATCCGGAAACTTCGAGTACAGCGTCTCCATCGCGATGTCCAGCGCATCCTTGTCAAACACGCAGTCATCCGTGCAAAAGAGCGCATCATGCCGTACCAGCGACTTGTACACGTGATTGAGCGGCGCTGTGCACCCGATCCGCTTGTTATTCAGCGTGTTGTACACGCACTCGGCGATCCCCGGATACCGCTCGCACGTCGCGATCGTCCCGGGATCTCCCGCGGCCACCAGCACCCGCGCCGGATACCCCGTGTCCCGCACCGACTCAATCATCGCCGCCAGCTTCTCCGGCCGCTTGAACGACCCCAGGAACAAGTCAACCGGACGCTTGCTCGCCGCTGGCGCAACCAGCGGCCGTGGCAACAGCGAACGCTCCAACTGAGCCGCCACACTCCGCGAAATCCGCTGCACCGTCTCCGACCAGCGAGCCATCTCCAACCCTGCCGGCAACTTCCGCAAGAATCCCTCATCGTGCAGCAGCGTCATCACATGCTGTGCATTCGCTTCAAACGGCGCCGAAGCCTCAATAAGCGTGGCCGAGATCCCCGGAATCCGCTCTGCCAAGTCCGCCGGCGTAACCGCATCATCGCGAACCGAGAACTTCAGCCCGCGCGAAGCCAGCGTCTGGGCCATCCGCACTCCGTTGATCCCCAGCCCCAGCACCACAATCGGCCGCTCCGGCTCCAGCTCATCCGCCAAGTCACCCGGCACATCCAGCTCATTGGCAATCAAGTGCGCCAAGAGCGGAATCGCGGCCGCCGGTGCGGATGCCTCCATCCACCCCTCGCGCACGCACCGATCCCACCACCCACGCAGCCGCGACGCGTACCGGTCCAGGTGCACCTGCCACGCATCCATCCCCGTCTCTTCCGACAATGGCAAGTACGCATGCGCCGCCAACGCCGCCTGCTGCGCCGTGAATCTCGGCTCAAAGCCCAGCCCCGACACCACCCGCGACGCGTTGTTCAACGTCGGGTCCTGCAGCACCATCATCGTCGCGAAGTTAAACGCCCGCGCAGCGATCGATGCCGCAGCAGCCGAATGCGGCGGCTTCTCCAGAATCCCACGAATCGCCCCGAACTTGGCCGCGTAATCCGCCGTTCCACGTTGCCGCGGCCTCAGGCGATACCAGCACACCAGATGCGAATCACGAGCCCACCGGGCACCCTTCTGAGCCAGCGCCAGAAAGAACTCCAGGTCCTCGCAACACGGCAGATCCGTCCGAAACCGAGTCTCCCCCACCAACTCACGCCGCACGATTTGAGCATGAATCGCGAAGCACTCCCCATCCACCAGATCACTCACGCCAATCGGCGCGCCCGACGCCACAGGCTCAGGCCACCGAATCGCTCGCCCGCGCGGGTCACACATCCGGCAGCGCCCGCAAGCCGCGCCCGTCACCTTCGCCGCCGCGATCAAGTGCTCATACGCCCGCGGCTCCAGCCAGTCATCCGCATCTAGAAACGCGACAAACTCACCCTCCGCCTCATCCAGCCCGCGATTCCGCGCCGCCCCCGGCCCACCCTGCTTCTGCTCTATCAACCGGATCCGCGGCTCCCGTGCCGCCAGCGTTCGCACAATCTCCGCCGACTCATCCGTCGAACCATCGTTGACAACCAACACTTCCCAGCTTCCTTCCGTCTGCGCCTGCAGCGACCGCACCGCCTGCTCCACCGTCGCCGCGGCATTGTGCATCGCCATGACCACCGACACGCGTGGCCGGGAAGGGGTGGGGGTCTTCATACCGGCGCCGCCTCAAGCCGCGGCCGACGCATCGCCGGGTCCAGAATCATCGCCCGCCATTCGCTCAAGATCAGCTCCGGCATCGCCGCCCACCGGTGAATCGTCAAGTGCCGCGGCACCCGCGCCAGAAACCCCGCATCGTTCAGCACCGTCATGATGTACGTCGCCCCTGCATCAAACGGCGTCCCGCGCCCAATCACCTCCACCGGCACTCCATCCTCCGCGGCCCAATCCGGCGGCCCCGAAAGCGAATCATCCCGTCCGCGCACCGCCACACCCCGAGCATGCAGTCTGCGAGCAATCTGCCGCGCGTTCTTCCCCAGCCCCAGCAGAATCGGAGACTCATCCACAGGGCACAGATCAATCAACCGCGACGCAACCAGCTCCGCCGAACCCGAAATCCCCTCACCCACACCGCCATTGGCCTCCAGCACATGCCGCGGCGGCTGGCCATAGAAACCCATCCGCTGCCACCACTGCGCAAACAGGTACGGAAACCGAGTCGCCGTCGTCAGGTGCTCATCCCCATCCCGATCAATCGTCTGCTGATGAGACCGCAGCGCGATGAACGCATCACACAGGTCCCGCGTCAACTCCGCGACCCGATGCCCCTGCCCCTTCCTATCCAGCGAAGCCTTGACAACCCGCACCCGCGCCGCCAACGCATCCAGCGTCGCAAACGGAGTCGAAAGCTCCCGGAAGTTCACCGCCGCCACCACGTGCCGACACCGCCCCAGCCTCAACCCCGCCTCCGTCAGGTGCAACCAGTGGTCATAGTCCCAAGCGTCATCCAACCCCGTCCGAAAGAACCCCAGCGCATTCCTGCTCATCAGCACCGCACTGGTCGGAAACAGGTTCGCCCGAATCAACTCCTCCCACCCGATCTGCTCTGGCACCCCCGCCAACGGATCCTGCGGAACCGGCCCCAGCCGCGACACAAACCGGTAATCCCCCACAACCCCCGGCGCATCGGCCTCAGCCTGAGCCGCAACCAACGCCTCGAGTGCCAACGGTGTCAGCGAATCCGCCGGATCCAGAATCAACACAAACCCCGCCCGAGCCGCATCAATCGCCTGGTTAACCAGCTCCGCCCGACCAGCCCGAGCCGGCAGAATCCGAGCCCGCCGATCATCCCGAGCCAGCGGCCCCGAAAACCGGTCCGGCCCCACGAGCACCGCTTCCCAATCCTCAAGGCTCTGCGCCCGCAACCCCGCCAGCGCGCGCTGTAACTCCGGCGCACCAGCCGCATCCGTAGGAATGAGAACGCTGACAGCGGGTGACATCCCGAGCTCCAAAGCGGGAACAGGGAGCCCGCCGAGGGTGTTATCGGCCGTCAGAATGACCCCCCTTGAGGCCCGCCAGAGGCTAGTTTCAGCCCGGCACTGGCCCGCCCGCACCCCTCAGCCGGTCGATCTCCCGCGACAGGTCCGCTCGCCTGAACGGATGGTTCAGGAAACCGCACTCACCTTCTACGGGACCCAAGGTGTCACCCCCGGCCACGATCAAGATCGCGTGGGCCACCGGCGTCGCCTCCCGAATTCGCCGGATGCACCCCGGCCCATCCGAATCCGGCAACACGGCCGCGGCCACCACAAGCTCAAACTGCCGCCCCGACCCCTTGGCCAGCCGCAGCGCCGTCGAGTAATCCGACGCCTGCAGCACCTCAAAGTTCATCGACGCCAGCATCGACGCCACCACCTCGCGCACAAACAGGTTCGGGTCGATCAGCAGCGCCGCCGGCGGCCGCGTGGTCGGAACGGGCACCGCTACCGGAGCCGCCACCGCCGGGAACACCAGCGTAAAGGCCGCCCCCGCACCCGGCCGCGAATCCACCGCGATCGACCCGCCGTGATCGGTCACGATCCCGTGAATGATCGAAAGCCCCAGCCCCGTTCCCTGTCCCCGCGGCTTGGTCGTGTAATAAGGCTCGAAGATCCGCGCGATGACCTCGGGACTCATCCCGGTGCCCGTGTCGCGCACCGTGACCCGGGCCAGCCCCTTCGGCCCCGGCTTCACCGTGCTGTCATCCTCAGTTCGTCCAACGGCTAACGTCAGCGTGCCCCCATGCGGCATGGCATCGCGAGCGTTCAGCGCCAGGTTCATGATCACCTGTTGAAGCTGCGTGCCATCGGCGTTTACGAAAATTTCAGGATCGGCAATGTCAGTCTGCACCAAGATGGTCGCGGGCAACGAGTGCCGCAAGAGTCCCACCGCCTGCTCGACACTCTCTGGCAAGTTCACCGGCCGCTTGCGCGCATGGCTGCTGCGCGTAAACGTAAGCAAGGACCCCGCAATCCCCCCCGCCTGCTCCGCCGCATCACCGATGTGGTTCAGACACTCCACCGCCGGATGGTCCGCGGGCAAAAGCCGGCGCGAATGGGCCAGATGGGCCTGGATCGCCGCAACCAGGTTGCGAAAGTCATGCGCCACCCCCGCCGCCAACTGCCCCACAGCCTCCATCTTCTGCGTCTGCAACAGCCGCTCTTCCAGCCGCTTGCGCGTCGTGATATCCCGCACCACCACCGCCACACCATCCGCCAGCGGGAAGATCTGCCGCTGGGTCCAGGTCAGCCCGCCATCGGCCCCCTCGGCAGACAACTCCTCCTCAATGGTCTCACGCGTCTCGACTACACGCGAATACTGAGCCAGAGAAGAAGCCCCCTGCCCACACGGGTCCCACTCCTCGAGCGGGCGCCCCGACAACTGCTCAATCGAAGCCCCCATCAGCTTGGCCGCACGCGAGTTCATATCCCGCAGCGTAAAAGCACACGCGCGGCCCGAGGCATCCCGCAACGCCTCCAGAATGAAAAACGCATCCGGCCCCGCCTCAATCGCCGCCCGAAACCGCGCCTCACTCCGACGCAGCGCCTCATCCGACCGCCGCCGCTCCACCGTGTGCCGCACGATCCGCGGCAAGGGATCATCATCCAACCTTCCCTTGACCAGGTAATCCTGCGCACCCTCCCTCACCGCCCGCACCGCCACATCCTCATCCGACAACCCGCTCAACACAACAATCGGCACCCCCGGCGCCAGGCTCGCGGCCTGATGAAACGAGTCCAGCCCCGACCCATCCGGCAGCCCAAGGTCCAACAGGATGATGTCCACCGGCCCCGTCGCCAGCGTCGGCCGCAGTTCCGCCAATCGGTCGCACATGCGCACTTCAAACCGCGAAGGCTGCAGCGACTCCTTGATCAGGCGCGCATCGCCCGGGTTGTCCTCAACCAGCAGCACTCGAATAGGCGGGTCGCTTGCCATCTAGTGTTCAGGAGAGATTCGAACAACCGAAAGCCAGAAGTCCTCAATAGACCGGATCACATCCATGAACTGCAACAGGTCCACGGGCTTACTGATATAGCAGTTCGCGTGCAGGCTGTAGCTCTCCAGAATATCGCGGTCCGAGCGCGACGTGGTCAGCACCACCACCGGGATCACCATCAGGTCCGGGTCCGACTTGATTTCCGCCAGCACCTCGCGCCCATCCCGCCGCGGCAGGTTCAGATCCAGCAGCACCAAGTGCGGCCGCGGGCTGTTGGCATATTGCCCCTTTTTCCGCAAGAAATCCATCGCCTGTTCGCCATCCCCTACAACGTGCAGCGTGTTGACGATCCGCCCCTCCGCCAGCACTTCCCGCGTCAGCCGCACATCCGCCGGGTTGTCCTCCACAAGCAACACATGCACGGATTCAGGATGCGTCATGCGATTGCCTCCCTTCGTTCGGGAATAGAGAACAGGAACGTCGACCCCTCACCGGGAGTGGACTGTACCCAGATTCGACCTCCCAGACGCTCGACAATCATCTTGCAGATGGCAAGCCCGATGCCGCTTCCGGGGTATTCGTGCCGCGGATGAAGACGCTGGAACATAACAAAGAGCCGCGCCGTGTGCCTCGGATCAATCCCGATACCGTTGTCCTGAACCGAGAACACCCAGTCCCCGTTGTCCCGTGCCGCGGCGATATGCACGGTCGGAACTCGGTCCTTGGTGAACTTCAAGGCGTTGGCGACCAGATTCTGGAGCACCTGGACCATCTGCGTCTGGTCCGCAAACACCGTGGGCAGTGCCGCCCGCGTCACCGTCGCCCGGGTGGTCTCTATCGTCGGCCGCAGGTTCGCCAGCGCCGCATCCAGCGCCTCATCCACCGGGAACTGCGCCAACTTCAGCGGCAGCTTCCCCGCCCTCGAATACGCCAGCAAGTCATCAATCAGCATCTGCATCCGCTTGGCGCCATCCACCGCATACCCGATGAACTCATCCGCATCCGCCCCCAGCTTCCCCGAATACCGCTTCGCCAGCAGTTGCGTAAACGAGGTCACCATCCGCAACGGTTCCTGAAGATCGTGGCTCGCCACATACGCAAACCGCTCCAACTCCCGGTTGCTCCGCTCCAGATCCTCGGTTCGCCGCTTGAGGTTCTCCTCGTTGCGCAGTCGATCGGTAATGTCGGTGATGCTGCCACGCACCAGCAGGCCGCCCTCCGAAGGGATGCTGACCAGCCGGATTTCACACGGAACAACCGTGCCATCCGCCCGCAAGTGATCCCACCGGAACACCGGCGTCTGACCCATCAGCGCGGCCCGCACATACTCCATCGCCGCCTCTTCCGACGGCCGCCCGTCCGGCTGCACCGGCGGGCTCAGTTCAATATGGTTCTTGGTCAGCAGCACATCGCGCGAAAGCCCGTGCAGCCGGCACGCGCCGGGATTGGCCTCCACAAACCGACCCGCCTCCACATCCAGAATCACGATCGCATCCGGCGCATGGTCGATCAGGCTGCGATACCGCGCCTCGGCCCGCTTCCGCTCCGTGATGTCCCGGATAATGCTAGAGGCCCCGATGATCCGCCCCGATTCGTCCCGCACCGGCGAAATCGTGATCGAAACCTCAATCGCCCGTCCATCCTTGCGAACGCGCGTCGTCTCATCGTTGGCGATCCGCGCATCCTGCCCCAGCCGCGGCCCCCCATCCACGCTCCCCGGCGGGATCAGCATCGACACCGGCCGCCCCGTAATCTCACCGGCCGCATACCCAAACAGCCGCTCCGCCCCTTCGTTCCACGACGTCACATGCCCCGACAGGTCCGTGCTGATGATCGCATCATTCGATGACTCAACGATCGACGCCAGCTGCGCCCTCGCCGCCTCCGCGGCCTTTCGAGCCGTGATGTCCTGCACCGTCCCCACGATCCGGATCACCTTGCCATCCTCATCCACCACCGGCGCAATCACCGACGTCTGATGCAGCAGCCGCCCGCTGGGCAGCACCGCGCTCAAGTCCAGTTGCGTGGTCTCTTTCAACTCCCGAGCCCTTCGGATCGCTTCTTCCAGCCGCGCACGATCCTCCGGTGTGTACTTCTCAAGACTCTCCTCCCGAGCCGGCGGCCCCAGCGCCGGGTCCCGGTCCATGATCCGGTACACCTCGCGCGACCAAAGTTGCTCACCCGTCGCCAGGTCCACTTGCCAATCCCCCACCCGTCCGATCGCCTGCGCCTCCACCAGCCGCCGCTCGCTCTCGCGATATTCCTGCGTCTGCCGCTCCACCGCCCGCCGAAGCTGCACGTTCCAGATCGTCGCAACGGCCCCGATCATCAGCGATGCGGCCAGCCCGATCATCAACCACCGCACCACGCCCGATGCCGGGCTCGGCGGCGAAGGGTCAAACACAAAACCCGTGAGGGCTGCGGGCGCCGGCGGCGCCACCAGCCCAAGACCCGTGAGCATCCGCGCCGTCCGCTGCACGCGATCGCGATTGATCTCGCCTAACGCGATCAAGTCCGGCAAAATCAGGTCGCGCACACTCGTCGCCTCAAATCTCAGCAAGTCCCGCGTCTGCCCACGCTCCGCACCCCCGTGCCGCGTCATCAGTGAGTCAATCACCTGGTCGCGATGGTCCAGGGCATATTGCCACCCCCGCAGCGTCGCGCGCCGAAATGCCGCCACCCGCGCCGGATGCTCGCGCAGTTGAACCTCAGAGGTAAACAGCGTGTCCCCGTACAGGTCCACGCCATAGTTCGTCGGCCGGATCACCGACACCGGCGCCCCGCGCAGCCGCAAAATGTTCGGCTCGCTCGACACATACCCCGCGATCGCATCCGTCCGCCGCTCCACCAGGTCCTCAATATTCCGCGACCGCGGCGACACAATCAGATCCGTAATCGGAACTCCGGCACTCCGCAAGAGCGCCCGAAGCTCAATATCCCCATCATCCAGTTGCACCCGCTTGCCGATCAAGTCCGCCGGCGAAGAGATCAACGAATCCGCCAGCGTCACAAAGCACAGCGGCGACTCCTGAAAGATCGCCGCCACCGCCACCAGCGGCTTGCCCTCCAGCCGCAGCCGCACCAGCTCCGACGCCAGCACCCCAAACTCCGCCCGCCCCGACAGCACCTCATCCGCCGGCGACTCATCCGATGCCCGCTCAATGATCGAGACCTTGAGCCCCTCCTCAAGGTAGTACCCCTGATCCAGCGCGGCGTAATACCCCGCGAACTGAAACCCACTCGTATTACTCAGTTGCAGCCGAACCGCATCCTGCGCGCCCGGCTGCGCGGCGGCCGAGCCAGCCAACAGGAGACTGACAGCGAGCCCGATCAGGCGGAGAACGCGCCCACCGGGCGTGATTCGCTTCTTCTCAGCCCTGAAGCACATGATCAATGGTATTGCGCGGGGCACCCGCGACGAGAACTCACTTGCGAGCCGGGTTGGCCTTCGACGCGACCGGAGCGGGTGAATCCGCGATCGGAGGATGGCCATCCACCCCCTTCAACCCCGCCAAAACAGCCAAGGCATTGACATCCGCCGTCTGCTTCTTCTGAAACTCAACCCTCATCACCGTCTTCCCCAGATCGGTCCCAAACAGCGACTCGATCGACCCCTGCGGGCGCATCCGCGGCTCCGGATAAAACCGCCACAGCGGGTCCGTCCGCCGTGCCGACGATGCGAACTCATACGCCAGCATCCGGCCCGAACCCAAGTACGTCACCGTCGGCGACAGATTCGCCGACTGGAACACAATCACAACGTCTGGCTTGAACTTGATCGCATCCGCGTACACCGCGGCCGTTTCCAGCTCGCTGCCCGCGCGATCACCGCTGCCGTTCACGTTCTTCTGATAGTCCTTCGAAGGCCAGTTGCGCTCCAGGTCCACCTTGCGGGTGTTGGTGCGCATCTTGGCCGAAGTGCCATCCGGATTCATGTCGCGAACAATCCGCACCGTCGAGTGCTCAAGCCCCGGCGTTTCACCGAGCAACTCGGGCAGCTTGTCGGCCACCGCCGGGCACTCGGGGTCATCCCCGTGAATGCCGCCGATGATGTAAATCCGCCGCGGCCCGCTACCCACCGTAGTCGCAAGAATCGCCTTGCCGCGCACCGAAGAGCCGATCCGCGTCCAGTCCGTAGTGGCCGGCAAATCCGGCAGCACCGTCGAGGGCTCGGTCGATTGCGGCTCGGTCGCCTCCCAAGGCGCCGGGATGCTCGGCGGCGCAACGCAAGCCGACATCGCAAGGATGGACAAAGCCAGGGGCAAACGCAATGAAAGCGCGGGGCGCATAGTCCTCGGTTCATCGGTGCAAAAGCGGGGGAGGTGTGATAAAAGCAGAGCTTCTGTCACTCGCCCCGCAAACCGGGCGCACATCCTGCGGATGAAGCGCAAAATAGAGAATCGCTTGGCCCCACCGCGTTAATACGGCCCAATCGCTTGTTCGCCCTTCGGAAGGGGGTATATTCGTTTCGGAACGATCGGGAGAATCCGCGTGGTGAGGCGGCGGACAATGTGTTCGATAGTGGCTCTGCTGGCCGCGGCCGGTGCCGCGCTGGCGCAGGTCGAGCCCCCCATCGTCACCAGCCCCGCGTGGTTCTCCTGGTACCAGACGCTTCTCAACCAGCGACTCAGCGACTGTCCCTTGGCGCGCCAGCAAACGTTCTACTTCGCGCATTCCGGTGATGACCTCACCGGTGATGGCTCGATCCAAAGCCCTTGGAAGTCGCTGGCCAAAGCCCAGCAAGTCCTGGCCGCGGCCGCCCCGGCCGGCGGAGTCGCCATCCTCTTCCGCCGCGGCGATGTGTGGCGCGGCAGCGTCGGGATCAACACCACAACGCCCAACATCACCATCGCCGACTACGGCGACGGCGCCAAGCCGCTCTTCACGACCTTTCAATCCGTCGGAGACCCCGCGGCCTGGAGCCCAACCCCCGGTTTCGCGAACGTGTTCCAGCGCACCGCACCCAATCGCGTGATGTGGGCCAAGCAAGATAACGACCTGGACCGCCCCTGGAGCCGCCAGCGCACCTTGCAAGGTGTCAACCAAACTGAAGGGTCCTGGTTTTGGGAGAGCGGCATCCTCTACATCCACCCCCGCCACACCGCGGCAGGCATCCCCTCCGACCCGCGCACCGATGGCAACCCTTACGAAGCCACCGGCGAATCCGGTTGCGGAGTGCGGGTCGCGGGCGATGGATCTCGAATCCAGAATATCCGCGCCCAGGGCTGGGGAATCACCGTCGAACCCGGCACCCAGCTCCACGGCATCGACAGCCGCGTAAACGGCGGCGACCGCGCGGCCATCGTCGGCTGCGAATCGCACTACGGTCTGGCACACGTCATGACCCAATCGTCAACGCTCGGGGGCATCGCGACGTTCGTGGACTGCAAGGCCGGCCTCACCACCTTCGCCGCCGGCGGCGGTGAGACGATGTTCAACACCTACTCGTTCCACGGCGGCAACAGCACCATCTTCGATCACTGCGAGGCGACCCACGGCACGCTCCCCAGCGATGACTTCCCGCTCGGCCAGCGCAAGGGCCTCGGTTTCTACGGCCACACCAACGGCGACTTTGGCGCCCAGATGGCCCTTACCATCGCCAACGCCTGCACCGTCCGCGACACCACCTGGGGTTGCGCACAGAGCGCCAACTTCAACGACCTTACACCCGCGAGCACTCTGGCGAATGTCCGCTGTTTCATCGTGGGCGAACGCTTCGAGGGCGGGCCCGGGACCAACTGGACGCCCTGCTCCCTCAACACCGCCCGTATCAATGGCACGTACTTCGTCCGCCCCAGTCCCTCGGCTTTCGCCGCTTTCAACATTGCGGTCAGCGGCTGGGCCATCAACTGCACGATGCACATCGACTGCACCGACCAGCCTGGCGACTTCGCCTTGTTCAACGGGATGGGAATCTGGACCAGCCAGATTCACCTGTGGAACTGCTTCCTGGATATCCAGACGCGCCCGGGCCAGGTCTTCCGGCTTGACGGACGGCAACCGCCGATGTCCGTAGGGTCGGATGTGGTCAACTCGGTGATCGTGAACACCGGTGGCGTCTGCACGCCCAATCTCTCGCCGCCGGGCCGCCTGGGCGCTGTCCGCGGCCGCATCCCGTCTGCCCTGAAAGGCAACGCGTACTTCGGCGTGGATGCCGCGAGCGTCGCCTCGGACTCGCGAGCGCTGGTCCTGACCCAGGCGTTCGCCGCGGTCCCGGGGCTCTCGTGCGAATCTCCACTGGCCTGTGCCGCGGGGCTTTTGCCGGGCGGAATCGTCCTTGGATATGACCAGCGCGGCATTTCCGGCCCGCGCGACGACATCGGGCCGGTCGAGGCCTTCGTGTGCGCCAACTGCGACGGCAGCACGGTGGCGCCGATGCTCAATGCCCAGGACTTCATGTGCTTCATGAATGCATTTGTCTCCGGAAGTTCGCTGGCCAACTGTGACGGCAGCACGGCGCCGCCCGTGCTGAACGCCGCGGATTATCTGTGCTTTCTGGCGGCGTATTCGCGCGGGTGTAAGTAGCTACGCGGCCATGCTGGAAGCGCCCAGAATGTGTGCGGCCACCACGGCCTTGGGATCAAAGATCGTGCCGCGGCAGCGGCGGAGTTCGGTGAGGGCGTCGGTGTAGGAACGGGCCGCGCTGTAGGGGCGGGTGCTGGTCATGGTGACCATCGCGTCGGCCACGGCGATGATGCGGGCCGCGATAGGAGCCGGCTGGGCGGCGTCGAACCTGGTGTGGTGGTGCCGGACGGTGCGGGCGATGGTGGCGTCGATGCCCATGGCCTCGCAGAGTTCAGCGCCGATGGCGGCGTGGCGATCCATGACGAGGCGCTCGGTAGGCGTCAGCGGGCCGGGCTTGGCGAGCATGGTGTCCGGGATCGCCGCCTTTCCGAGGTCATGAAGCAGGCCGCCGATGCGGACGTGTTCGACTTCATCCGTGGGCAGGCGGAGGAGTTGAGCCAGATCGGCGGCGACTGATGAGACCTCTTCGGAGTGGGCCGTGATGTGCTCGCGCTGGACGGGGCCGAGTGAACGGACGGCGCGGTTGAGGAACTCGGCGCGTTTGTCAAGCGCGCTCTTGCCGGTGGTGGAGATGGCGACACCTTCGGCGATGCGGAAGGCCAGGACCTCGCGCCAGGAGGAAACGCCGCCGCCGCGGGTTTGAGAGAGGTGCAGGGCGTGGTCGGCCTGGTTGACGGAGACCTCGCCGACTTCGGAAGCTTCGAACCAGCTCACGCCGATCGCGGTCGGGGAGTTCAGGCGGACGCGCAGGCCTTCGGCCCACACCAGTGCTTCGCTGGGGTTGATGGCGCGGCGGAGGGCGATGATGGCCGCCGAGCCCCCCCAGCGTCCGGCGATGCCGCCGTCGGAGAGCGCGGTGCGCGTTACTTCGGCGATGTGCGCGGCGGTGTCGGGGGTCGTTTGGATCAGGATGCAGGAGAGCAGGCCGGTGCGTGGGCGGCGGCCGTCGTGGTCGAGAAGTTCCTGCATGGACTCGAAGCAGGGCAGGCCGGTTTCTGCATCTTTGAGGGCGGGGGTGGTCAGGTTGGTTGGCGCGAGCGGAGTGCGGAGGCGGGATTCGAGTTCGGATTCGGTGACAAGGAGAGATGAGTTGGCCGCGGCTCCGGGTTCGCCGGGGTGGCCGATGATGAGGACTCGGGACTCGCGGAGCAGTTCGGAGGCGGCGATGAGGAGTTCATCGGCGGTGGCGCCGTCGAAGCGGGGCTCGAGGATGACGGCGTTCCAGCGGCCGCGGGAGAGGGTGTGGAAGAAGTCGTCGCGGGTGCGCGCGGTGGCGAGGTCGATGTCGGGGGTGGGTGTGTGGATGCCGAGCAGTCGCGCGATGACGGCGGGTCGGTCGCCGGTGGCGGCGATGAGCACTCGCATCTTGGGCATGTCCGGCATCCTCCGTTGGGTCCTTGGCTGATGGTTCGGAAAATGGGGAGAGGGCGTCCAGTTGGCGGACGGAATAACTTGGTGTTGTGGATGGGGATGGCCGGATGATCGGAACAGGGTGTTGGTGTGGTTGATAACTAGTAAGAGCGGTGGGCGGTTGGAAACCCGCCCACCCAAGCTCAGAGATCAGGTCAGGAGTTCGCGGGTGAACATGAGGGCGTGGTAGCCGGCGTAGAGGGTGAAGAGGGACCAGGCCGCGGCCATGAGGAGGCGGGGTGGGCGTTCAGCGTCGAAGCGACGGCGGCGGATGAGGCAGAGGGTGAGCCAGACGAGCGCGGCGAGGGCGAGGCCGGCCCACCAGCCGAGAACGATCCAGGATTGACGCGAGACGGCGGACCAGTTGCGCGTGGGGCTGGGTGAGGCGGTGACTGTGCGGCTGCTGAATGTCGTGGTGAGCGAGCCGCCCGTGCCGAACGAGAGCCGCGTGCTGCTGGTGGAGTTTGAGGTGATGTTGGTTTGAGGGAGCGTGATGGTCGTTGTTCCGCCCGGCGTGAGGATGGTGGTGGAACCGGAGCGCGGGGTCAGCGTGAAGGGGGCGGAGCGAGAAATCCGGGTCGGGCCGCCGGGTGAGCCCAAAAACGTGAACATGGTTTGGCCGGCAAGTGATTCGTAGCGGACGGTGTTCCAGCTTCGTACACCGTTCATGGTCCCGGCGATGAGGACCCAGCCCAGGGCGAGGAGGACGAAGAGGAGATAGCCGCGGCTGCGGCCGGGGCGGGCGATGGTGAGTTCGATGGCGCGGCCGCACTCGGGGCAGACGGGCTGTTCGACGCCGCGGAGGTTGTAGGTGCAGCCGGGGCAGGGGAAGTCGCGGTCGGCGAGGTAGGAGCGGATGAGGTCGGTGGAGTCTGGCATGGGCGAGCTCCGGGGGGATAGATACTAAGAGTCGGGTGGGGGTGGGAGTTGGCAGGGTTTTTTGGAAGTGCGGAGGACTGAGTGCTGAGTGCTGAGTTGGAGGGAAGTGCTGAGTCCCCAGTCCCTAGTCCCGAGTTGAGGCGGAGAAGGGGGAAGCGGAGGGAGGAGCGGCGGCGTTTGGTTGAGGGGTCGCGGGGGGAAGGTGGGTGGGCGGTGGGGGAGTTGCGGGCCAGGAGGCGGGCGGCTTTGCCGGCGAGCTCGAGGGCGCGGGGGGTTTCGCAGAGGGATACGGCCTGTTCCTTCAGGACGATGAGGGCGGCGTGGCGGGCGTTGGCGGCGGTGGACTGGGCGCGGCGGGTGGCGAGTTCATCCAGGGCGTCGAGCATGGCGCGGACGGCGGGCTGGGCGTACCAGACGGTGAGCTGGGAGAGGGAGAGTTTGTGGGTCTGCGCGATCTGGAGGAGAGGCCGGTCGGCGGCGAGGAGGTCGATGATGAGTTCATCGGCGTTGACGGTTTTGCCGTCGATCTGGTTGTCGATGGGGGTTTGGAAGTTGGGGTGGTCGCGTGTGGTGAGCATGAGAGCAACGTAGCGGGATTTTTGGGTGATACAAGGGACCCTAACGGAAAACGGAGGGCGCGGGTGACATGACGTTGTCACCGGGTTTTCACTAAATTTGGGTCGGTGTGAAGGTGAAGGATTTGGTGAAAGGCGAAAGGCGAAAGGCGAAAGGCGAGCGGTGAGAGTGATCGATTTGTGTCGCCCCAGCGGGGCTTAAGGCGTTGGCGTAAGGATCCAGGGCCTTCCGGCCCTGGCTAGGGACGGTCGCCACTTCGTGGCTTGGAACAGGGCTGCGTTGGGAGTTGGAACGGGGCGATCCGTGGTCTTGCGCGCACGAGTGTGCGTCCTTGCACTGGTCCACTGAGGACAGTGGACCAGTGGCACCCGGAACGATTCGGGGCGCCGAAGACACTGGCCATGCAGAGCCATGACCAGTGCCACCAAAGCCGAAGCGGTCACTTGCTGAAGAGTTCGCGGAGCCAGGTGGCGTCGGGTTGGGACATTGGTGCGTCGGTGGCGGCTTGGAGGTTGGCTTGGGCTTGGCGTTGGTTGCGGAAGCCGGGGATGGCGGAGCAGACGTTTTCGTGGGAGAGGACCCAGCGGGTGGACATCGAGGAGAGGCCGGCGACTGAGTTGGCGTCGGAGATGTTGAGGCGCTTTTTGGCTTCGGCTAGTTTCTGGCGGACGGCTCTCAGCGTGTCTTTGTTGAAGTCTTTGCGGCTGGTGCGGTAGTCACCCTCTTCGAACTTGGGTGGGTTGTCGGGGTCGAACTTGTCCAGGAGAATGCCTTGGTCGAGGGGGCCGAAGGCGACGAAGGTGCAGCCGTGCTTTTTCATGAGGGCTTGCGTGCGCGAGCCGGGGCGGATGAAGGGGTCGTAGCGGAGGTTGGCTTTGTTTTGCAGGACGTCGGGTTTGAGGATGGGGACGGCGCGTTCGAAGTCTTCTTCGGTGTACGCGGATTGGCCGATGGCGCGGACCTTGCCTTCTTTGACCAGGGCGTGCATGGTGGCCGCGGCCTCGGGGAGGTAGTCGTAGTTGGGGACTTCGTTTCCGGCCTTGTCGTAGCCGCGGCCGATGTAGGTGCCGTGGTGGAAGTAGTAGATGTCGATGTGGTCGGTGCGGAGGTTGCGGAGGGATTGCTCGCACTGGTTGCGGATGTGGCGGGGTTCGAAGGCGTTGATGGCGGTGCCTTTGAAGTGGCCGACTTTGGTGGCGATGACTTGGGTGTCGCGCTTGATGCCGAGCTTGGCGAAGGCGGCGGCGAGAGAACGCTCAGCGCGGCCGTTGCCGTAGATGTCGGCGTTGTCCCAGTGGTTCACGCCACCGTCGAGGCCGGTCTTGATGCCGGCGAGGATGTCATCGTCATTGACGTCGGCCCAGCCAATGGATTGGCCGTTGGAGGTGGACCAGTTGGGTCCGCCCATGGTCCAGCAGCCGAAGCCGATTTCGGAGACGAGGATGTTGGTTTTGCCGATGGGGCGGTAGCGCATGTGGAAGGGTAGGGGGACTCACCGCAGAGGCGCGGAGGACGCGGGGAAGCAGAAGAAGCCGCGGATGAACGCGGATGACGGCGGATGAAGGCAGGAGATAGGAAGCGACAGATGGACCCAGAAATCAGATTTCAGAAGAGAGAGCTTTGGTGTTCGCCGGGTTCGATGCAGGTGGGGTCGTTGTTTTTGGGGCTGTTGACTCGGGTGGAGACCTCGCGGCAGAGGAGGAGTTCGGAGGGGTAGGGGCGGAGGAGTTGGGTGGGGGGGTCTTTGGATTCGAGCCAGGTGGATTGATCTTCGGGGGCGAGGATGACGGGCATGCGGTCGTGGAGCTTGGACATGAGTTCGTTGGGGGTGGTGGTGATGATGGTGAAGCTCAGAGTCTCGGGGCTTTCTTCGTTGCCGTGCCAGTGTTCCCATAGGCCGGCGAGGAGAAGGGGTTTTTCGTCGGATGCGGTGATGTAGTAGGGCTGTTTGTTTTTGGCGCTCCCGAGTTTCTTCCATTCGTAGAAACCGGAGATGGGGACGATGCAGCGGCGCGCTTTGAAGGCGGGGCGGAACGCGGGTTTTTCTTCGAGGGTTTCGGCGCGGGCGTTGATCATCATGTTGCCGATCGCGGCATCCTTGGCCCAGTGGGGGATGAGGCCCCACTTGAGCATGTCGAGGCGGTGCAGGCCGGGGCCGTCGGTGCGGATGATGGGGGCGAACTGGGAGGGGGCGACGTTGTAGCTGAACGGCAGGGTCATCGGGGGCGTAGTGAGAGTGGAGAGGGTGTGGAGCTGTTCCCACGTGTAGAGGTGTGTGTAGCGGCCGCACATGGGGTGACTGTAGAGGGAGGCGAAAGGCGAGAGGGGAGAAGAAGTTGGCAACGCTTATCGGCCCTGCGCGGACGGTTGTGGGAAGGGGTGGGAAGTGGGGCATGAGGTTGACCCATGCGGGATTGGGGTCACACTCATTGAGAAGGAGACGCGTTGATTAAGAGGTTGGCCATTTCGTGCACGATGGGAGCGATCGCGGTTTCGCAGGCCGCGGGGCAGTGTCAGTCTGCGCGATTGGTGGCGGGGGATACGGTCGCGGCGAACGAGAACTATGGCGCGGCGATCGCGATGGGTCCGGGGGTGCTGGTGGTGGGGGCGAAGGGTGCGCGATTTGTCGCGGGCACGCAGGGCGCGGCGTATGTCTATCGGAAGAACGCGGGGGTGTGGGCGTTTGAATCGCGGCTGACATCCACGCCGACGGCGTTCAATCAGTTTGGTTCGGCGGTGGCGATCGATGGTGATGTGATCGCGGTGGGTGCGCCGGGGGAGAACGCGGTGGGCGTGCAGTCGGGGGCGGCGTATGTGTTTCGGAAGACGGGCGGCGTGTGGGCGCAGGAAGCGCGGCTGGTGATGCCGGATGCGATGGCGGGAGATCGGGCGGGGTTGTCGATCGCGGTGTCTGGAAACTTTGTCGTGGTGGGGGTTCCGTTTAAGAGCGATGTCGCGGTGCAGTTGGGCACGGCGTATGTGTTTGAGCGGGTTGGAGGAGTTTGGTCGAGCGGCGTGAGGTTGAACCCCAACGATGGGAACGATGCGGCGCTGGTGGGGTCGGGCGTGGCGTGTGCTGCAGATGGCATGGTGGTTGTGGGGGCGATCAACAGGAACGCGGTGTATACGTTCCGCAAGTCGGGGCAGAGCTGGGTGCGGGACCCGAAGCTGACGCCGGTGGATGCGGCGCCGGGGGATGCGTTCGGGACGTTTGTTTCGCTGTCTGGGTCGGCGCTGTTGGTCGGTGCGTTCAACGTGGATGGGCCGGCGGGTGTGGACCAGGGCGCGGGGTATGTGTTCAGGGCCGGGCCGGGGAATGTGTGGAACCAGGAAGCCAAACTGCTGGCCAAGGATGCGGCGCCGGGGGACCTCTTGGGGTCGGCGGGGTCGATCAGCGGGAACACGGTGGTGCTGGGGGCGTACCACGTGACGGTGGGGAACGTCGCGGTGGCGGGCGCGGCGTACTCGTATAAGAAGGTTGGAGGTGGGTGGACGCAGACGGCGCGGGTGCAGGCGTCGGACCCGCATGATGGGGACTCGTTTGGAGTCGGGGCCGCGACGGATGGTTCGGATGCGGCGATGGGGTCGCAGTTTCTGGATGGGGCGCAACAGAACTCGGGCGCGGCGTATGTGTACTCACTGGGGGTGTGCGCGTGCTATGCCAACTGCGATGCGAGCACGAACCCGCCGGTGCTGAACATCAACGACTTTCAGTGCTTTTTGAATGCGTATGCGCTGCAGAACCCGTATGCGAACTGTGACGGATCGACGGCGGTGCCGGCGCTGAATGTGAATGACTTTCAGTGCTATTTGAACAAGTTTGCGGTGGGGTGTACGTAAAGTCCGAGTGTCGGGAGAGAGCGTACTCAGGCCGCCTTGTTGAGTTCGCAAGCGTTGGGGCCGCCGGCGCACTGAACCAGGGCCCAGCCCACGACATCGCGCAGGGACACGATGCCCACGCAGTGGCCGGCTTCATCCAGCACGGGCAGGCAGGAGACGCGGCGGTCGAGCATCAGGCTTGCGGCTTGGCCGACGGTGGTGGAGATTGAACAGGAAACCAGGCGGCGCGACATGATCTGGTGGACCTTGCGGTCCAGCGTGAAGCGGTCTTGTGTGCGCTCGGTGACCTTGCCCACGAACGGGCTGATGTTTTTCAGGAGGTCGCGATCGGAGAGGACGCCCGCGGCCTTGCCGTTGTCGGTGACCACCAGGTGATGGAAGCCCACGGACTGGAAGACCTCGCGGACGTGGCGCACGGTGTCATCCATGGTGACGGTGACGACGTGGCGGGTCATGATGGTTTCGACAGTGGGGGGGGCATCGCTCATGGTGTGACCTCTTCAATCCCTTATCGTCCGGAATGAGCGGGCGGTGCACCGCCCCCGGGGAGTGGGACGCTTATCGGGCGCAGGAAAACGCCCCCGGTTGCGGGGGCGTTGGTGCGATGAGTAAGGCGGGAGTTACGAGCAGCCGGATGCGTAGGCGTTGAGGAAGCACTGGAAGTCGTTGGCGGTGAGGAGCGGGTTTGATGTGGAGCCGTCGCAGTTGGCGTAGCAGTCGCCGGCGGCAAAGGAGTTGAGGAAGCATTGGAAGTCGTTGGCGCTGAGGACGGGGGAGGTGGTGGAGCCGTCGCAGTTGATCTTGCAGCGGGGGACGATGCGGTAGAGCTCGCCGCCGCCCTGGTCCACGATGTAGACCTCACCCTTGGCATCTTCGCCGAAGGAGACGATCCCGTTGATCGTGAGGCCTGCGGTGGCCAGCTCGGCGGTGCGGTTGGTGATGTTCTGTGCGATGGCGCCGTTGTACGTGAGCGAGGTGATGACTCCGGAGCAATAGTCGGCGAAGAAGTAGGTGCCGCGGAGATAGGGCATGGCGCAGCCGCGGTACACGTAGCCGCCAGACACCGAGCATGCGGCGCCGTGCTGGTAGGTGTAGATGGGGAACTTCATGCCGGCGGCGGGGGGGCAAGCGGTGCCGGAGGGGCCGATGGTTGGGTTGTAGGCGGCGTTTCCTTCGTAGCAGCGCCAGCCGTAGTTGAGGGCGGGGAAGGGGGGATTGCCGATGGCGGGCTGGATGTTGATTTCTTCCCAGATGTCCTGGCCGACGTCGGCGATCCAGAGGTCGCCGGTGGCGCGGTCGAAGGAGGGACGCCAGGGGTTGCGGAGGCCGTAGGCCCAAATTTCCTGGCGGACGGCGGTGCTGCCGAAGTAGGGGTTGGAAGTTGGGATGGCGTAGCCCGGGCCGCCGGCGCTCACGTCGAGGCGGAGCATTTTGCCGAGCATGGTGGTGAGGCTTTGGCCGTTGCCGAAGGGATCGCCGGCATCGCCGCCGTCGCCGAACGCGCAGTACAGGTAGCCATCGGGACCGAAGCCGATCCAGCCGCCGTTGTGGTTGGAGAAGGGTTGGGCGAGGGTGAGGATGTTGACGGCAGAGCCGGCGTTGGCCACGTCGGGATTGGCGGAGACGATGTAGCGGCTGATGATGGATGTGCCGGCGGAGTTGGTGTAGTTGACGTAGAAGCGCCCGTTGGTGGCGTAGTTGGGATCGAAAGCCAGACCCAGGAGGCCCTGCTCGCTGCCGGTGGTGAGGCCGGCGATGGCGAGGAACGGGGTGGCGTTGATGGCGTTGGTCGCCAGGTTCATGATCTTGATGTAGGCCTGGGTGGCGACGCCACCGCTGCCGCGCTGTTCGACGATGAAGAGGCGGCTGGTGTCACCCGGGGGGGCGGTGACGTACACGGGGCGGGTAAGCCCGGTGGTCAGGCGCGTGGTGGTCAACTGTTGTGCGTGGGCGGTCCCGGCGAGCAGGGTCAGGGCGCTAGCGGCGATAATTCTGGAAACACTCTGCATCTCAAACTCCTTAGGACTCTCTGAAACGGTGCGATCTACATCCGGCGGGGTCCAAGGCTTGCGCCCTGTTCGTACCCCTGACCGATGGGGATTTGTGGTTGCGGAACAATCGCGATTTAGGTGCACCCTTGCGCGTATTTGTTCAGGAAGCACTGGAAGTCATTGGCGGTCAGGACGGGGTTGACGGTGGATTGGTCGCAGTTGGCGTAGCTGGTACCGCCGGCGAAGGAGTTCAGGAAGCACTGGAAGTCGTTGGCGGTGAGGAGGGGGGCGGAGGTGGACTGATCGCAGTTGGGGTAGCACGGGGCGGTGCATGCACCGGCTCCGCACGTGGAGAAGGCACCGTTCCAAGAGGAGCCGGGGATGGTCAAGCAATCGACCTGGGTGAGCACGAGGCAGGCGCTGTTGGAGAGGCAGCAACCGCCGGTGGGCTGTGGGCACTGGGTGGCGCAGGTGGTGCCCACGCCGCGGAAGGTGCCGCCTTGGGCGGAGCAGGCGTTAGCGGTGACGCTGGTGATGCACGTTCCGACGGGGAGGCAGCAAGCGCCGACCGGGCACAGGGAGCCGTTGCAGGCGGAGCCGGCGCCGAGCCAGGTTCCGCCGGCAGTGGTGCAGTTGGCGGAGGTGAAGTTCAAGCAGTTGCCGTTGGAGAAGCAGCAGGCGCCGCTGGGTTGCGGGCAGTTGCCGCAAGAGGTGCCGGCACCCTGGAAGGTGCCGCTCTGGGAGGTGCATTGGGAGGAGGTTTGGCCGGCGACGCAGGTGCCGTTGGGGAGGCAGCAGGCGCCGGTCTGGGGGGTGCAGTTGGCACCGGCGCAGCTGATGCCGTCGCCTTGGTATTGGCCGCCCTGCTGCTGGCAGGTGGCAACGGCGAGGACGGAGCAGGTTCCGGCGGGGAGGCAGCACGCGCCGACCCCCGGGGTGCAGTTGGCGACGCTGGACCAGGTGCAGCGCATGACCCAGTCGCCGCTGGGGCGGCAGAAGGAGAACATATTGGCGAAGCTGGACCAGCCGCCGTTGGCCGGGCAGCCGATAGGGCCGCAGTTGACGCCGTAGAGATAGTTGTTGGCGCCGGAGGAAAGGCCGCTGACGTCAACGACGGGGAACGCGTTGGAGCTGGCCGGTGGCGCGACGCTGCAGGGGTTCTGAGTCTGGTTGTTGTGAAGATCGATGCGGAAGGCGACGGAGAACTGGTGGGTGCCGTTGTCCTGAATGATGAGCTGCTCGGGGTCCTGGGGATCGATGCTGAACTGGACGTTCACACCGTTGGTGCCAGCCGGGATGCGGATGTAGGGCAGAATGACATCGTCGGCGACGAAGGTTTCCTGGAGCGTGCCCGTAGCGGGGTTGCCTTGGTAGAACAGGATTGACCATTGCGTGGTGGTGTTCACCGTCGTCTGCTGGGCGAAGATCATCTCGGCGAGGTTGATCTTGATGGGCCATTCCGCGGCCGGAACGGTGTAGGTCGCGCCGGCCATTTCGGACTGGGCGAAGCCTTGCTCCAGGATGTAGCTGCCGCCGCTGAAGTTGGCGTCGGTCAAAGAAGAGACTTGATTGCAGAGGTCAACAGGGCCCGGGCTGCCGGGGAAGCCGTGATTGACGCCGCGGGGGCCGACCTGAAGTCTGTCCACGTGGGCGAGGACCACGGGTGTCTGCGTGCATTGGAAGCATCGCGGCGTGGGCTTGGTCTGGGCGAGGGCGGAAGCGGGCGCACCCGCACATACCACCAACGTCGCGGCCAAGAAACCAATGGAAAGCCGGGATGCGGTTCGTCCATGTCCCGAATCAGGCATTGTCAAAGCTCCGGTACTGTGTCCTGACGCCACCGGGCCCGACAGCCCGATGCCTCCTCCCGCCCGTGCCATACGAGTCTACCTCAAAACCGGCTGCTTCCCAATGCCTTCTTTGACCACAATCGCGGTTTGGGCCCGATAATCGTGGGTGGCGGGGTACCGGTTTTCGGCCGAACACTCGACCGTACCATGCCAATCACCCGGTGGTAGTTTGGGGCATTGGGAAGACCATGGACGATCGACCCGACAGGTCGTTGGCAGTCGTCAGCATTGGTGCGGTGGCACTGGTGGTGGCTGTGGCTGCGTCCGGGGTGCTCTCGTTGGATCACCTGGGGGCCATTCAAGCGCCCGGGTGCGGGGGCAAGAGCGACTGCCACAGCGCTATGAGCAGCAAGTGGGGGTCGATACCCGGATTGAAGTGGCCGGTGGCGTTTGCCGGATTCGCGTACTACGCGGCCATGTTGGTCGGGTGGATATCTTCCGGGGGTTCCCCCGGGGGTGCTTTGCGTTGGATGGCCCGCCTTGGGTTGGTTGGTTCGCTCTTTTTCATTGGAGTGATCTTCGTGGAGAAATTGTTCTGCCCGTATTGCATCGCGTCCCACGCGGCGAACCTTGCGTTCGTCGGCGCTTCAGAGGCGGGGGTTCGCAAGGTTCGGCCGCGGTCGTTTGGCAAGGGATTGGTCGCGGCGTTGGTGGTTTTGGTCAGTGCGACCGGCGCGCTGGCGATCGCCGAGGGTGAGACCAAGGCCGCGGCGACGCTCAAGTCCGAGACGGAGCTGGACGCATCGACGGCGGAGATGATCAAGCGGGGCAAGCCCAAGCAGCCCGCGGCGCCCACGAATAAGCCGGCCGGGCAGCCGGCGGCAGCGCCGCCGATCGTGATCCCAACTGTGTTTACGGGTCGGTATCGGATGGGTCCGGAAGTGGCCCCGATCCGGATCGTGATGTTCACGGGGTATCAGTGCCCGGATTGCCGGAAGATGGAGCCGCAGGTTGCGGAGCTGCTGAAGAGCCGCAAGGACATTTCGGTTTCGATCAAGCACTTCCCGTTCTGCCCGGACTGCAATCGGCACACGCCGACGAACATGCAGGCCAACGGGTGCTGGGCGGCGCGGGCCGCGGAGGCGGCGGGCATTTTGAAGGGAACCGACGGTTTCAAGAAGATGCACGAGTGGCTGTTCTCGCGGGCGGGCTCGTTCACGAACGTTGAGTTGTCGGCGAAGTTGGCGGAGCTTGGCTGGGATGCCAACGAGTTCACGATGACGATGCAGGGCCCCACGACGCTGCGGAATGTGCAGACGGATATTGAGGAAGCGGTCGTGCTGGGATTGCACTACACACCGTTTGTGTTCATCAACGGTGTGGAGCTCAAGGGCTGGAACGCCGAAGGCGCGCTGACGCGGGCGGTGGAGCGGCTGAGCGCTGCGAACCTGGAACCGGCTGGGCCGGATGCGGATCGGCCGGCGCGAGCGGCGGACAAGTTCGTGGCCGATTGGCGGGAAAGCATCGCGATGGCGTGGCCGAAGCGCAATCCGAACGTGAACTTGGGGCCTGAGAACGCGCGCGTGAAGGTCACGCTGTTCGGTGACCTGCTCGAGCCCACCACGAAAGATGCGGACAAGACGATCCGCCAGGCGATGGCGGGGCGGGACGACATCTGGTACGAGTTCCGGTACTTTCCGGTGGATAAGTCGTGCAACCCGTCGCTTCCTAAGACGCTGTTTCCGCAGGCGTGCCGGGCGGCCCGGGCGGCGCAGGCCGCGGGCGTGCTGGGCGGGACGGATGTGTACTGGAAGATGCACGAGTGGATTCAGGCGAATCAGAAGACGTTCAGCGATGCGGCGGTGAAGGCGGCGGCCGCGAGTTTCGGGCTGAAGCCTGATGAGTTCATGAAGTCGATGGATAGTGAGGAAGTGGGCAAGGCGGTTTCAACGGATGCGGACATCGGTCGGCGGATCGGGATTCCCGAGATCCCGCGGATCTTCATCAACGGGAAGCTGGTGCCGCGGTGGAACCTGCCGGGTGGGTTCATCTTGGAAACCATCATCGAGGAAGCCTCGAAGCCCGAGCCGCCCAAGTAGTGAATATCCTGGCGTTCATTCAGCCCGGCACAAACTCGCGCTCGATCCTGCTGGATTGCGCGCGGGGGTTTGAGGGGGCGGGGCACCGGCTGTTCCTTTGGGAACTGGCCCCGATGTGGGCCGCGTATCAGCGGCACGCGGCGATGCGTGTGCAGATGCAGGGGGAGCTGTCCTCCATCGTGCGCTCGTTCATTGAGGCCAACCGCATTGATGCATCCATAGGGATGTGGGCCAACACGTTGCTGTCGTTGCAGAACACGATGGTGCCGGGCGATGGCGGGGTGGTGATTCAGTCGTTCTTTGACTCGATCGACCATCCGCATCTGTTGATGTGGCTGGATGCCCCGCACTGGGCGCATGGGAACGATTTTCGCCAACACCTGGGTACGTCGCTGGTTCGCCAGCGGCGGGTGAGCCACTTCATCAACAACGCGGAGACGGCGCGGGAGATGACGGAGGTTCTGGGGTTCACGAATGTGCACGCCCGTAGCTATGGGGTGAATCAGCACACGTTCCGGCCCTATCCGGAGTTGGAGAAGGGGTTTGATATCGTCTTTGGGTCCGGGCCGGGAGATCCGCCGCCGACGGCGCTGGCGATGAAGGAACTGGAGAGCGATGAGCCGGACATGATGGCGATCAGGCGAGAGGCGGCGGAGCGCGTGGTGCCGGGGTTGGTGGATATTGCTCGTTCGCTGCCCGCGGATGGTGTGGCGTGTGAGGGGTTGTTCCGGGCGCTGGTGAAGGCGCAGGTGGAGAATCGAGATGAGCCGATGCTGGCGCGGCTTAGCCGCTTTGCGGGAGATGCGTCGCTGGCGCCGGCGGTTGAGGCGGTTCGTGGCGACCCGCGGCTGTTTGTGAAAGTGACGATGGCGGTGCGCGGGGTAGAACAGTTTGAGCGGGCTTTTGCGGTGGCGTACTTGTCGCGGCGGTTTAACTGTGCGGTGTTTGGATCGGGGGATTATTCGGCGTGGGGGTGCAAGACTCATCGCTTTGGTGAGGTGGCGTACGAGGATCAGGCGAAGGTGTATTCGCGGGGGAGGATCGGTCTGAACGTGGGGCGGTGGCAGGATGATGCGGGGTTGAACCTGAAGTGCTTTGAGATTACGGCGTCGGGGGCGGCGTGCTTGTGCGCGAAGCGCGGCGGGTTTGATGAGGCGTTTGTCGATGGTCGGGAGGCGGTGGCGTTTACATCGCCGGCGGATGCGGCGCGAAAGGCGCGGGAGTTGCTGGATGATCCGGCGCGGTTAGCGGCGGTTGCGGGCGCGGGGAGGGCGCGGACGTTGCGAGATCACACGTGGGATGTGTGGGCGAAGGACATGTTCAAGGCGATGGGGGTAGGGTAACTCCGGCGGCTTGCGCCGCGAGGTTCTGATTTGCAGGTTACGGACAACCCGCCGCGTACTTGTTCAGGTAGCACTGGAAGTCGTTGGCGGTCAGGGTCGGCTCGACCGTGCTGCCGTCGCAGTTGGCGTAGCTGTTTCCGGTCGCGAACGCGCTCAGGAAGCAAGAGAAGTCGATGGCGTTCAGGACCGGTGTCGCCGTAGAGCCGTCGCAGTTGGCGTAACAAGCCGGTGCCGGAGCAGAAAGATGCACGATCCAGCCTTCGGTCTGGCCGAGGGGGTTTGTGCCGCGGCCGACGATGGTGAGGCCGTCCGCGGAGATGCCGGTGGCCTGGGTCAGTGTCCAGTTGGAGACGACGGTGACCCCCTTGGAGAGGAGTTCATCGCGGAGGTTGCGAAGGCCGTGGGTGGCATCCCAGATGAAGGCTTCCTGGCCGGTGGCGGAGGTGCCGTAGCCGACGATGGTGGAGCCGGTGGTGGACGCTGCCAGCGCGGTGCTGGTGAAAGCGCCGCCGGGAAGGTCGCCCAAGCCGGTGGCGGTGCCGGCGATCCAGACGCACGCTTCCTGGCCGTTGGCCGAAGTGCTGTGTCCGACGATGGCGGAACCGTCGGAGGAGATCGCGTTGGCGGAGCTTGGCGCGGTGGAGAGGTGGGGGAGGACCGAAGCGCCGGCCGCGAGTGTCCACTGGAAGGCGGCGGTGCCCGAGCCGGCAGAGCCGCGGCCAACGATGATCGTGCCGTCGCCGGAGATGCCGCGGCAGGAAGAACTGGTGAAGCCGGGCTCGTTGCTCAGGGCGATGCCGACCCCGGGCGCGGGCCAGCGGACCGCGATGGAGGTGAATGGCGTGTTGCTCTCGCCGACGGCGATGGAGCCATCGGCGGAAACGCCAAAGACCTGCGGGCCGGGTGAACTGCTCGACAGGCCCAGCAGAGGTTCAAAGCCGGAGGCGGACCAGCGGAAGGCGACCGCATCTCCCCCGGTGGTGGCGCCATTGACGACCAGAAAGGAGCCGTCGGCAGAAGCGCCGGTGCCGATGGCGAAGTTGGGGCCGCCCAGATTCACCATGCCGGCGGCGGTCCAGCGGAAGGTCCGCTGCGTGCCGCTGGGTGTGCACTTGCCGGTGACGACCAGGCCGTTGGCGGAGATGGCCTGGGCGATGCTGAAGATGTCTTCGCCGGGGGGGACATCGCCAAGGCCTGAGAAGGTCGGTTGATCGGCCGCGGCCATGCTCCATCCCAAGACCACCGGGGGCAGGAAGGCGAGAAGGGAGCGGATGGACATGGAGGATCCTCTAAGTGTGCCGGCGGCGGATACGGCGCGAACGGAGTCACGGGCCGCGTTGCACGGAAGGATCGGACGGAAGTGGGGTGGTCAATAAGCGGCGGCGTCCCGGCTGGATGCACAGAACGTGGCACCGCGCAGGAAATGACATGGAGCGCACGGGGCGCTGGCCAAAGCGGCGACTCAGGGCGTAAGTTGGGTAATTTTGCGGTGCTGGTTTGAGATCAGGCGGCTCAGGGGCAGCCGTTGGCGAAAGCGTTGAGGAAGCACTGGAAGTCGTTGGCGGTGAGGACAGGGGTGGAGGTGCTGCCGTCGCAGTTGGCGTAGGTGGAACCGCCGGAGTAGGCGTTGAGGAAACACTGGAAGTCGTTGGCCGTGAGGACGGGCAGGGTGGTGGAGCCGTCGCAGTTGGCGTAGCAGGTGTTTCCGATGACCTGGCCGGTGAGCTGGACGATCCGGGCGGGCTCATCGGGAGAGTTGGAGTTGATGGTCACCGTGCCGTTGAACGTGCCGAGATTGGCGGTGTTCATCGTGATGGTGTGGTCGTTGCCGGCTCCGCCCGGGGGGGCTGAGAAGGAGCCACCGGGAGCGGTGAAGCCCGCTGTGGAGGCCAGGGAGTAGGTGAGGTTGGCGATGCCCGCGACGGTCCACTTGGCGACATCGCCGCCGTTGGAGACGTTGAGGGTTTGCTGGGCGGTGGCGTTTTGGTTCACCTGGCCGAAGTTGATGGTGGTGACCGAGGCCGCCTTGGGGGGGACTCGGAGGTCAAGGAAGACGGGAAGGTGGCCGCCGGAGGTGTCAGTCGAAACCGTGCCCAGGAGTGCCTGCGCGATGGTCGGCCCGACCATGGCGTTGTTGATCGTGATCGAGGTGTCGTATGAGGTGCCGTCGTTGCCCCAGGCGCGGAAGGAGTGGTTGGGGTCGTTCCAGGTCGTGGTGCTGTAGGGGATCGCGGAGTTACCGATGTAGTCAAATCCCGTGCCATCGACCAGGCCGCTATCCAGCAGCAGAAAGTCGAAGCGGTCATCCATGCCGGCGGCGGAGGCGCCATCGCCGGGCGCCTGGGTGTGCACGAACTTGAACGCGGCGTTGGTGTTCCAGGCGCCGAGGGTGTTGATGGGGTCAAAGAAGCGGCCGCGGTTGGTGCCGAAGGAGCCGATGAACTGCTGGTACGCAGACTGCGAGGACGACTGCATATTGGTGTCGCCGCCGAAGATGAAGTGCCAGCCGGCGGGGAGGGCGTCGGCGTTGCTGCGGATGGCGGTGGCCTCGATAAGACGGCGGGCCTGATCGGTACCAACGCCACAGCAGGTCGATCCGGCCTTCATGTGGTCGCCGTAGATGGCCAGCGATGATCCGACGGAGGTGTAGCCGGAGAGGCGGACGTCGTAGCGACGGATGTCGCGAGGTGCGCCGTTGATGTCACCGCCCGGGAGGACCAGAACCTGCGAGAGGTAGGTGACCTTGGAAGTTCGGTAGTAGAAGCCCAGGCTGGTGTCGGGGCTGATGACGAACGGAGCCAGGGCCCAATCGCCGGGGCTGCCCGCGGCGGTGTCATTGAGCACGGCCAGAAACGCGTTGGCTCCGGCGACGCTGGTGAGTTCTTGAACGACCATCACATCCGGCTTGAGCGAGCGGCCCTGATAGGAGGCGAAGATCGCGGTCTTAAAGAAGGGGTCGCGGGCACCGGCGCCGCCGTAGCCGGAGATGTTCCAGGCGCAGACTCTTAGCTGCGCGTGCGCAGCGGAACCGGCGACGGCGACAAGGGCCGCGGCCACCAAGGGGTGTGCGATCGAGGGAAGTCTGGGCATCTGGATCCTCCGGAAGGAACACTATAGAGGATCGAGGCCAAAATCCCAAGCGGTTTTAGGCCCGAAAACCAAGCGATTGGCCTTGTGCCTACGACCGCCATGGGGATAATGCCTCGGGGCTGGCGGGTTCTGGAGGCAAACATGGCGAGCAGCAAAGTGGCGGCGTTGGTTCTGGCGGCGGGGCTCCCCCTGGCCGCCTGGGGCCAGGTGAACATCACGCCCGTTGTCGTTCAAGGCGACACCGTGTCGGGGGTGGGGGCGGTCACGGTCATCAACAACCTGGCGGTGAACAACAGCGGCCAGTGGATCGTGGAGGTGGACACCGACAACTCCAACACGGATGCCGATGAGGCGCTGATCAAGAACGGCGTTTTGTATCTGAGAGAAGGGCAGGCTCTGTCGCTGCCGACGGGCGGGACGCTGGATGGGTTCGATGCGGTCAACATCAACAGCGCGGGCAACAGCGGCTGGAACTTCTTTCTGGCGGGGACGGGCGGGCTGAGCACGGACTCGGGGATGTTCTAC
Organism: Phycisphaerales bacterium; assembly: GCA_044222485.1. GTDB lineage: Bacteria > Planctomycetota > Phycisphaerae > Phycisphaerales > UBA1924 > JAHBXE01. Next base: position 85,804 of record JBGAND010000008.1, read on the forward strand.
AACGGGACGCTGGTATTTCAGGAGAGCACCATTTCAACGGCCGCGGGGTTCAGCGCGAACACGCCGTACATCGGGTTCTTTGAGTCCAAGATCAACGACAGCAACCAGGTGTTTGTGGTGGCGAGCATCGATGACCCGGCGATCACGAGCACGGTGGACCGGGGGTTGGTGAGGATCAACTACAACCCGGTCGGGGGGACGTACACCGAGGTGGTGCTGGCGAAGGAGGGGGATGTGTTGCCGGGGATGGCCGCGGCCGTGTCGGACTTTGGCACGACGCCGCAGAGCTTCGGTTTCAACAACGCCGGGGATGCGATCTATGTGGTGCTGAGTGTGGGTGGGACGTCGGACGCGGTGTATCGAAATCTGTCGGCTATCGCGATAGAGGGTGGGCCGTCACCGGTGGCGGCGCGGAACTGGAGCAGCCTGAGCGGGGCGTCGACAGCGATCAGCAACTCGGGCAACTATGCACATACAGGGCTGCTCGCCGGCGACACGGCGACGGACCTGATCATCATCAAGAACGGGGCCAAGTTCATTCAGGAGGGGGATGCGCCCCCGGGTGTCGCGGGCTTCACGCTGACGGCCTTTGGCACGGCGCAGATCGTGAACATCGGCGACGCGGGCCATGTTCTGTGGTTCGGTGATTGGAACGACCCGGACACCACCCGCGACACGGGGCTGTTCCTGGACAGCGCGATGCTTCTGCAGGAGGGTGTGACGCAGGTGAACGGGCTGACGGTGCAGGCGATCGTGAGTGCGCAGGATGGATACGCGATGAGCCCCAACGGGCGGTACGTCATCGTGGAGGTCACGTTGACCGATGGTGTGACGCCGCGGGCGGCGGCGTTGCTCATCGATACCCTGACCGGCGGGGGGTGCTACCCCAACTGCGATGGGAGCACCTCGACGCCGCTGCTGACGGCCAACGACTTCCAGTGTTTCCTGAACGCGTACGCGGCGGGCTTGGCGTATGCAAACTGCGATGAGAGCACATCCAACCCATTGCTGACGGCCAATGACTTTCAGTGCTTTTTGAACGCGTACGCGGGCGGGTGTTCCTGATCGGATCAAGCCGTCGCGAACTCGAGCGGTTCGACGAGTTCTGCGTCGGTGTGGTCGACCGCGGACGGGCGGAGGGAACCGATGAGTTCCAAGCCGTCCAAGAGCTCAAACCGGCCGTCGGCGTGTTCGACGAGGGCGGAGCAGGATTCGACCCAATCGCCGCAGTTGTAGTAGGTGATGGGGCCTTCACGGACCTCGGCCTTGTGGATGTGGCCGCAGATGACCGCCTGGTGGCCGGTACGGCGGGCTTCGTCGATGACGGCATCCTCGAAGCGAGAGATGTGGGAGCAGGCGGACTTGACCTTGAGCTTGAGGTATTGGGAGAGCGACCAGTAGTCCTGGCCGAGCAGGCGGCGGATGGCGTTGTACCAGGTGTTGATGCGGATGAGGTGGTCGTAGGCCCAGGAGCCAAGTGCCGAGAGGAGACGCGCGTGGCGGATGGCCAGGTCGAACTGGTCGCCGTGCGTGACCAGCACGGACTTGCCGCCGGCGGTGGTGTGGGTGGCGTGGTAGGCGACTTGGACGCCGCCGAAGTTCAGGCCGATGTAGCGGCGGGCGGCGTGGTCGTGGTTTCCGGGGATGAAGATGACGCGGGTGCCGCGCTTGGCGAGTTTGAGGATGCGGCGGACGACGCGGTTGTTGGCCTCGGGCCAGTGCCAGCGGCGCTTCAGGCGCCACATGTCGATGATGTCGCCCACGAGATAGAGCTGGTCGCACTCGATGCGCTTGAGGAAGTCCGCGGCGTCATTGGCGCGGGCTCCCGAAGCGCCCAGGTGGAGGTCGCTGATGAACACGGACCGGAATCGTGCGCGTTCGGGCATGGTCGGGCTCACGCGGTGAACAGCAGTATCGGTCTCAAAACCGCGTGGGAAACAGGACTTGGCGCTAAGGATTGGTCAACCTTGGCGTTCGAGCCGGGCGGATCTGTCTTGCGTCGCGGTCCGAACTGGACACAATGGTGGTCGCGGGGGACTAAGGAGATAGTCCATGAAGTTCAAGGTTGTTCTGATGGCGGTCGCGGGCTTGGCTTGGCGGTGCGGGATTGGCGGGTGCTGATCCGCCATGTGTCGGAGTTGAAAGTGCTGTTCGCAGCGCCGGGAATGTCGCCCCCGGGCGGGCCGTGGGTCTTTGGCGTGGATGACATGCGTGTGGAGCCGGTAGTGACCGAGGCGGTGTGCTATCCCAACCGTGACGGCAGCACAACCCCGCCGCGGCTGAATGCCAATGACTTTCAGTGCTTCTTGCACAACTACGCGGCGGGGTGCTTTCAGCCGCCGCCGAACTGCTATGCGAACTGCGATGAGAGCACAGCGCCGCCGATTTTGAATGCGAATGATTTTCAGTGCTTTTTGAATAAGTATGCGGAGGGGTGCACGTAAGCCCCGGCTACTTCACTTCAGCGGGCGCATCGATGTCGTGCCCTTCGATCTGCATCCGCAGGAACGTCGCGTAACGCCCGCCTTTGTCGAGCAGTTCCTGGTGGGTGCCGACTTCGAGGATCTTGCCATCTTCGATGACCACGATGCGGCTGGCGTGGCGGATGGTGCTGAGGCGGTGGGCGATGACAAAGCAGGTGCGGCCGCGCATGAGCTGGGTGAGGCTGCGCTGGATGAGGCGTTCGCTCTCGGTGTCGAGGTTGCTGGTGGCCTCATCGAGGATGAGGATGCGCGGGTCGGCGAGGATGGCCCGGGCGATGGCGAGGCGTTGCTTCTGGCCGCCGGAGAGGCGGACGCCGCGCTCGCCGATGAGCGTGTCGTAGCCTAGTTCGAGCTTGTCGATAAACTCCGCGGCGTTGGCGGCGCGGGCGGCGTCGGTGATCTCTTCTTTGGTCGCATCGCGACGTGAATAGCTGATGTTGTCGGCGATGCTGCCGTCGAAGAGGAAGACATCCTGCTCGACGATCCCCAAAAGGCGGCGGAAGCTGTTGACGTCGATCTTTTTGAGGTCCACACCGTCGAGTTCGATGGAGCCTTCTTGGGGGTCGTAGAAGCGAGCGATGAGGTTGCAGAAGGTGGTTTTGCCCGAACCAGAAGGGCCGACCAGCGCGATGGTCTCGCCGGGTTGGATGTCCAGCGAGACACCCTTGATGACGGGTTGCGGGGGCTTCTCTTCCTTGTCCGGGGCATCGCCAGAGGTGCGGTCCAGGGCGCGCTTGACGGGCGGGGGATAGGTGAACCACACATCCCGCATGGTGATTCGGGCGCGGGTGGTGGCGCTGTCTACGAACACCTCTCCCTTGGTGTTGGCAAACTCCTCGGGTTCTGCAAAGAGGTCAAGAACACGGTCAAAGGCCGCGAGGTTGTTCTGCATTTCCGCGGCCGATCCGGCCAGCACTTCCAGCGGGCCCAGCAACTGCATGAGGTACGCCGAGAACATCATGACCGAGCCGATGGTCAGGCGTCCGTGGATGACCTCGTGGCCGCCGTACATGAGGACGGAGGTGGTGGCCAGGGGCATGAGCAGGGCCCAGGCGATATCGATGCCGCGGGACCACCACCAGGTGAGCATTTCCTGGCGGGTCATGAGGTGGTTGCCACGGATGAACCGGCCCGCCTCGCCGCGGCTGCGGTCAAAGCCGCGGACGACGCGGATGCCGCCGAAGGTCTCGGTGGCGTGCGAGTCGATGGCGACGCGGCTGTTTTTGACATCGCGGAAGAGAGGCCGGATGCGTCCGATCCAGAGCTGGTGGCTGAACCACACGACGGGGATCAGGATGAGAGCACCCAGGAGCATGCGGAAGTCCACGACGGTCAGCACGGTGAGGATGCCGATGAGCTGGACGATGGCGTTGGTGGGGTTGTACAGGATGTGGAAGGTGAGCTCGCCCGCGCCGCCGGCATCTTCGCGAAGGATGCTGGCGACCCCGCCGCTCTTGAGTTGATGGACGCGGTGAAGGGGCAGCCGGATGGCGTGGTCAAAGAGCTTGCGGCGCATGCCGATCTGGACGCGCTTGGTCAGGCGGGTCATCTGCCAGCGGCCGAACATGCCCAGAGCGATGCGGGTCATCGCGATGATGATCATCGTGGCGCCGGTGAGCCAGAGCAGTTGAGACTGGCGGGCGGGGTCGCGCAGGAAATCGGGGATGGGGAGCCACGGCGGAATCTGGGTGGGTCCCGGGGTTTTCTGGATGGCGTAGTCCACGGCAAACTTCATGCACGCGGGCATGAGCAGGACCATCAGCGCTTGGATCGACTGGGTGGTGAGGGCTGCGTAGACCTCGACTCGGTGTCCCTCGAGCAAGCCCCAGAACGCACGGAAGAGGTCGGTGAAGTTGCGGAGCCGCCGCTTCTTCTTTGCTTCTTCCTCGTCAAAGCCGCGTTCGGCGGGGCTCTTTTTGAGGTACTCGCGCCGGGCTTTCAAGTACTCGGCGTAGCGGCGCCGGCTGGATGCAAACGAACGATCGGCCATCGGGCCATGGTAGGGGGCGCGGTCGACACGCCGCGGTCGGTGCTATACGGGCATGTCGAGGCTGACATCAAACCGCGAGAAACCCCATGCGACCGCCTTGATCAGGGCCGCGGCGATGAGAACCAGAACGAACCAGCCGGAGGCGTAGGTAGCGGGGACCGAGTGCGTGAGCACCCATGCCAGTGACCCCGCACCAAAGACCAGTCCGCCACCGACGACCATCAGGGCAAGTCTGAAGAGCATCATGAGAATGCGCCGCCCGCTGAAGACCATGGAAGCCTGTCCCGGCGCGAACAGGCGAGTGGGGAGAAGGAGAAAGACGATGTTCTCAAGCGCGATGATAATCAACCCCGCGGGCGCCACGGCCAGGACAATCATCACGAGCGTGGAGGGTGGGAGGTCCAGGAAGGTCGAGGAGATACCAGCGATCAAAAGGCCCAGCAGCGAGAGGATCGCGGTGGGCACCGCAAGCTCGGCGAGGGCGACCGTCATTGCGGACATGGGGAGGGTTTTGAGCCAGTCCAGGTGGTCAAGGTCGGAACGGAAGTCAAAGCGGAGCGTCTGGGGCAGCATCATGAGCAAGATGGCCAGGCCTGGGATGAGGGCGAAGGTGCCGGCGTTGCCGTGAAGGCCTCCGGCCATGCGCGACATGAGATAGCCGTAGCCGATGGCAAAGACGAACGCGAAGATCCAGCCGCGGGAGCCGCGCATGGCGGTGAGGAGCTGGCGTTTGACGATCGCCCCGCCCGGGCCCATGGCCGCGATGCCGGGGACGTTGACGGCTTTCATGGGCTTGCCGGTGTTGATCGACATTCCCCTGGTAGCGCGGCTCACCCGGAGGGCGCGGCGCTGGCTGGCGTTGACCGCGGCCTCCATGTAACCCTTGTCCAGGGCGAAGACTCCGCCCGCGGCGACGATGATCATCGCCAGGCTGCCGCTTGCCCACATGGCAAACTCGGCTGGAGATCGCGAAGCAAAGACGTGGGCAAATACGCGCGCGGGGGCAAGCAGTATCTGAACCAACGGGCGACTTGAGAGCCTCTCCATGCCCTCAAACCCCGACAGGTTGTGGCTCCGCAGGTACATCACGATGCCGACGATGCCGCCAAGGAACAGGAACGTCGCCCCGCGGCGGATCAGCGTGAACGAGCGCTCCTGCACGATGTCGCGGAGCAGCGACGCGATGGTGGTGAGCAGGTTGATGAAAACAAGGGAGAGAGAAGCACCGACGACCGCCGTCGGAAAGAAGCCCACGATGCGATTGAGCCACAGAGAGAACAGCAACCCGCCCAGCAACGAGCCGAGCACCAGTTTGAACATCTTGTAGCCGACCAGTTGGCGGCGCGAGAAGGGCCCGCTGAACAAGAAGTCGATTTCCGCGGGAGAGAAGGCGATGGCGCGGTCATCGTTGCCCACGATGATGGGCAAGAGCGCGAAGGCGGTGAGGTAGAAGGGGAGGGTCGCCATGATCTGCTCGGGCGGCTGTGACTTGGACAACGCCGCGGAAAGAGCCATGCTGGCAAACCACAGGAGAAACGCCCCGCCGCCCAGGATCATGAAGACGGTGCGGCGGAGCGAACCGCCCTTGAACTGGCGGCGCAGCCAGCCGCGGACCTGGAGGCGGATGAGCTTGAGAAGGGCCGGGTGCAAGAGTTAGGCGACTCCGTCGGTGGTGGGAGCCTTGGCTTCTTCGGTTGCGCGGAAGAAGACCTCTTCCAGTGAGTCATCCCCGCCCGTGCCGGCGAAGGCCTCTCGTGCCTCCGCGATATTCCCGAAGAACACGCGTTTGCCCTTGTGCAGGATCAGCAGGTTGGTGCACAGGCCTTCGACCAGTTGCAACAGGTGAGAACTGACGATAACCGCGGCCCCGGCCTTGGCCCGCTCGACGATGGTTTCCTTCATCGTCCGAATGCCGCGGGGATCAAGCCCGGTGAGGGGCTCATCGAGCATGACCAGAGTGGGGTCGTGGAGGTACGCGCAGCAGATGGCGACTTTTTGCCGCATGCCGCGGGAGAGTTCGATGGCGGCCTTTCGCCGGTGCTCGGCCAGCTCAAAGCGGGCGAGCAGGGCCTCGGCTTTGGGTTTGTAATCACCGACGCTGTAGGCGGTGGCTGCGAACTCGAGGTGCTCATCGACGGTGAGGGCGTCGAAAAGCTTGGGATCATCGGGTACGTACGCGAGGCGGCCCTTGGCCTCGACGGGCTGCTTGACGATGTCGAATCCGGCGACGGTGATGTGCCCAGCCGAGGGCGGGATGATCCCCGCGATAGAGCGCATGGTTGTGGTTTTGCCGGCGCCGTTGGGGCCGACCAGGGCGAGGACCTCGCCGGGCTTGACCTGGAACGACAGGCGTTCGACGGCCGCGGTGTCTTTGTATGACTTGGAGAAACCGTCGAGGATGAGCAAGTGGGGTCTCCCGGGGACGGGAGAGGGTATCTGATCCGCGCCAGGTGCGGAGGGTCAACCGTGGCTTCGGCGTTTCGCCGACGCATGTAGCAAAGTTATGGGCAGCCGGTTGCGAACGCGTTCAAGAAGCACTGGAAGTCATTGGCATTCAGGACCGGCGGGGAGGTTGAACCGTCGCAGTTGGCCGCAGAGTTTGCGGAGGCGAAGAGATTGAGGAAGCACTGGAAGTCGTTGGCGTTGAGAATGGGTGGGGCGGTGCTGGCGTCGCAGTTGGCGTAGCACGGTGCGGTGAGTGTCAGGCTGATGTTGTCTGCGCCCACGGTCCACTGCTGGAAGATGTAGAAGAGTGACGGATCGCCGAAAGAGAACTCCAGACGCGAGACATTGGTGATGAGGGCCGTCCAGTTCGGCGAAGCTGGAGAGCCGGCGCCGAACTGGATGAAGTTCCATCCGGTCGGGACGGTCGGGCTCTGAGACGGGACGGAGAACGAAACGTGCTTCCAACCCGTTCCGGGCGCGGGGATGCCGGCGCCCATCAAGTAGACGCCCCAGTCGTCGTTTGCATTCCCCGGCGTGCCGTTGTCCGACACGAGGATCAGGCTCAGTGGGAATGCCCCGATGTTGAAGTCGGTCGCGAACACGTTGACATCGATTGATGCGCTGGTCACCCCCTGGGCTCGGAAGTTGCCGGTGAACGGTGTCCCCTCCGTGCAGCGGAGCCAGGGAATAGTCGTATCCAGTCCAGAACTCCGCAGGTACGCCCCCGGGTTTCCGCCCGAGGGCGAGATGACCTCGCTGGGCCCGCCAAAGGACCACCCGCCGGAATTCGTGCCCGACGAGAACGTGTCAAGGATCTGTCCACTCGCGGCGGATCCGACAGCAAGCACGAGGCAGGCCGATGTCAAGAGCGGTTTCATCGATGTTCCCAAGGGTGAGAATGAGACTATGGCACAACTTTCAGGGTGCGTCAACGAAATTTATCCCTTACCGCGATGAGTGGACAACGCCGATCGCTCGCTGTTAAGGTTGGGTGTTCCAAAGAAGGAGCCCTCGTGACCCAGTCCTCCTGGCGGGTGCGGCATACGCCCAAGCTGGTGATCTGCCTTCGTGAGGGGTACGGCTCAAAGCTGTTTCTCGCCGATCTTGGCGCAGGCTTGGCGGTCGCAGTGATCGCCCTGCCACTGGCGATGGCACTGGGCATCGGCAGTATCCCACAGAGCGTGGCGGATCAGTTGGCCGCGATTCATCCGTGGCTGACCCCGCCGGCGATGGGGCTCTTCACCGCGGTGATCGCGGGGTTCATCATTTCGTGTTTCGGCGGCTCCCGCGTTCAAATCGGCGGGCCGACCGCGGCCTTCATGCCCCTGGTCTTTGGCATCTGCTCGGCACATGGGTATGAAGGTCTGGTACTGGCGACCTGCATGGCCGGGGTCATCCTCGTTCTGCTCGGCGCGTTTCGCTTCGGCGGGGTGATCAAGTTCGTGCCGTATCCGGTGACCGCGGGATTTACCGCGGGCATCGGCGTGGTCATCCTCGCATCGCAGATCAAAGACTTCTTTGGGTTGAGCATCCTCACCCCCGAGGGCACACCCGCGACCATTCCCGCGGATTTCATCGGAAAGATCGAGTTGTTCGCGCACAGTTGGCGGACGATCAGCGTTCAATCCGCGGGTATCGCGCTGGGGTCGTTGGTGGTGCTCTCGCTGATGCGGCGGTTTGCTCCGCGTATTCCGGCGGCGGTGGTGGCGGTTGGCTTGAGTGCGCTGCTCGTGAAGCTCATGGGCTGGTCTACGACGACGGCGGTGTTTGACGGCGTGCATTCTCGCCCGCTGGTGGAGACGATCGGCACGCGATTCGGCGGCATCCCGTCGAACCTGCCCGCGCCGCATTGGCCGGAGATTTCGCTGCACAAGATCCGCGAGTTGATCCCGTCGGCCACGGCCGTTGCGTTCCTGGGCGCGATAGAGAGCCTGCTCTCCGCAGTGGTCGCTGACGGCATGACGGGGTACCGGCACCGCTCGGATCAGGAGCTGGTCGCCCAAGGCACGGCCAACATCGCCAGTGCCTTGTTCTTTGGCCTCCCCGCCACCGGCGCCATCGCGCGCACCGCGGCCAATATCCGCAGCGGCGCCCGCACTCCCGTCGCGGGCATGCTGCACGCCGTGTTCATTCTGCTGTTCATGGTCGCTCTGGCGCCCGTGGCCAAGGCTGTGCCCCTTGCATCCCTGGCGGCGATCCTGGTCATGGTCGCGTGGAAGGTCAGCGAACTCGAACACTTCCGGGCTCTGTTGCGAGCGCCCAAACCCGACGTACTGGTGCTTCTGACGACGTTTGGTCTCACGGTGTTCTTCGATCTGGTGATCGCCGTCGGCACTGGCATCCTGCTCTCTTCGATCCTCTTCATGCGGCGGATGGCCCAGGTTTCGACCGTGTCTGGAATCAGCCAGGATATCGAAGAGGGTCAAGAGCCCGAGACCGTTGATGCCAAGGACCCCGGCAAAGTCTCGGAGCGACGGATCCCCGCGGGGGTCGAGGTCTACGAGATCAACGGTCCGTTCTTCTTTGGCGTCGCCAACAACCTGCGCGATGCGCTGGACCAGGTCGAAAAGCCGCCGCGGGTGCTCATCCTGCGGATGCGTTACGTCCCGCACATCGACGCCACGGGTCTGAACGCTCTCCGCGAGTTCCACCGCCGCTGCGTGAAGCACGGGACGCACCTGTTGCTCGGCGGCGTTCACGCCCACCCGCTGTTTGAGATGGTTCGGGCCGGGATGGATAAGGACATCGGCCTGGACAACATCTTTGACAATCTGGATGAGGCGTTAAAAAGGGCCCGGGACTTGGTAGCGGCGCCGACCGTGCCGCGGACGCGGTCCCCGCGCGTCTCATAGGCAGCGCTTCTTACCGTACCGCAACGACCAGCACACGGGTTCCAGCTTTGGCGACTGTCGAGCACCGAGCGACCAGCGCCGCCGGCACCAATGCCGTCGTCCCCGCACCCACAGCCACCGGCTCATCGCGCCCGGCTCGAATCGACACCGAGCCCGACAACACCATCAACACCCGCGGCCCATCCGCCGACTCTCCCAGCGGCACGACACCGCCCGCGGCCAAGAACGACTCGTGAACCTTGAAAAACTCAGTCCCGACCAGTTGGCCGCTCACCTTGCCCTTAGGCAACTTCGCGGCAGAGGGAGCCGGGCCAAAGTCGATGCACTCCAGAGCCTGCCGCACGTGCAACTCGCGGCCCTTGCGACCCCAATCAAACACACGGAACGTCGTATCGCTGGGCGTCTGCACTTCGGCGACAAGCACTCCGGCTCCGAGTGCGTGACAGGTTCCGCTCGGCAAGTTATGGCATTCGCCCACGACGGCCGGCACGGAAATCATGTCCGACGCGACCGAGCCGTCCGTAATGTGCGCGGCAAACTTCTCTTTCGTCACGCCCGGCTTGATCCCCTTGTAAATCACCGCGCCCGGTTCAGCGTGCAGGATGTACCAGCACTCGGTCTTGAGGTTGGCGCCCTCGTTGGCCGCGGCGTAGGCGGGGCTGGGGTGAACTTGAACGGAGAGATTCTCCGCCGCATCCAGGAACTTCACCAGCAGAGGGAACCCACCCGAGGCTGAGAGCTTTACGCCGCCCATCAGGTCGCGGCTCCACTCCTTCACCGCCTCGTGCAGCGTCTTGCCCTTCATGAGCCCATTGGTGATGACCGACCGCGCCTCACCGCCACCGCCACCCGAGGCCGATGTCGCCGCCAGATCCGCGAGTTCCCAGCTCTCACCGATCTTCTTTCCCGCGGGCAGTTTCTTGCCGAACTTGTCCAGGCGCGTTCCGCCCCAGACTTTTTCCATCAGGATGGGCTCAAAGACAAGCGGATACGGTGCGATCAACTTCGGCTCCCGAAAAGTGGGGGTGATACGGACTGATTCGGAGTAATCTCAAGGCGGGATTCGCCGCGGCCTAACCGTGCGTTGCCGCATCCAACGACATGCCGGTGATCCGCACATCAAACGCAAGGCGATTGCCGACGATGCCCTGCACATCGCTGATGAACCGCCGGCGGCCGAACTTCACCTCAGAGCAGATCAGAATCAGATCATCTCCGGGAACGACCATGGACCGGAACGAGGCGTTGTCGATCCGCGTGAACGCGACGATTTTCGGATCCGGACGGCGGATGTTGTACAGGAAGCACGCCAGCTGGGCGCCAGCCTCGACCATCAGCACACCGGGCATGATCGCCTTGTCGGGGAAGTGACCGGCGACCCAGAACTCATCGTGGCGAACCTTCTTAAGGGCGATCCCTTTCTTGTGGTCGGGCGTCTCCCACACGATGGAATCGATCATCGCCATGTTCCCGCGGTGCGGGTTGTACTTGGCGATGTCCTCGCGCGTGTACATCGTCTTGGTCAGATCGATGGTCGAAAGGTCGATCAGCATCTTGATGCCGACGTTCGACCCTTCGTCGTCTGAACCCTCAGGTCCGCGCACGGATTGGCTTGGAGCGACGGACATGCGTTAGGGCTTGGCATCCTTGGGTGGCTCGGCGCCACGGGCTCCCAGGATCGCCTGTCGGACGTCCTGGGCAGCGTTTTTGATGTCCTGCATGATTTGGCGTGCTCGCGTCCCGGCGGCCTTGTTGCCACCCTCGGCCTTGTGCACGTCCTCTTCTGCCGATGCGATCAACGCCTTGAGCCGTTCGAATGCTTCCACGGGGGTCACCTTGGGGTACGAGGCGAGCCCTTGCCGCCCGGGGGCAGAAAGGGAGTCCAGAGCCATTCTAGCAGCCGCAAGGGGGGTGGGAGGCGGACCTGGTAGGGCTGGCGGCTGTCGATCCGGTCAATGGGCCACCTGAGGGATCAGGCGGTCCAGGGTTTCCAGGGCGGCATGCAAGTAGCGGGGGTGACCCTCCCGAGCCATGTACACCGGGGCACACGCCGCCATGAGTACCCGTCGGATGTTGGCCAGGGCCCCATAGTCTCCAGGGGTCGGCAAGCCCAGGTCTCGGCGGTGTTTGGCCAGCATCGAAACCAGGTGGACCCCGAATAGCTGGTCGGGCTTGCCCCAGAACTGCCGCTCCAGGTACACCGCATCCTCAACCCAGTGGCCGGGGTGAACCAAAGCCAAGTCGATCAAAACGCAGGCTTTCCCGCGTCGCATTGCATTGCCCGGGTGCAGGTCGCCGTGGCACCAGGAGTCGATCGGTCGCGCATCCCACCTCGCGGTGATCCGAGGCAGAACCTTCTGAACCCGCTTCTCAATCTCGTTCCAGTGCTGGGCCTCGGGCAGTTCCGAGGTCCGGGCGATATCTCGAGCCCGGGTGATCAGTTTGGACCAGTCCGGGGATGGGGTGGCCGGAGTTATCGGGGCGCATTCCGCGGCCCGGGCCTGCATAACGGCCGCGGCTCGGAGGAGGTCCTCCAGCGATTCCTTGCACCAGCCATGCGAGAGCGTCTGCCCGTCGAGCCGCTCGACGATCAGCCAGGCCAGGTCGTATCCGCCGATGGCGGTCCCGCTGGCGATGACTCGGGCGGTCGCGTGGTCGCGTTTCTCGCTGGATAGCTGCGTCGTCCAGCGGAACTCAACCGGCCCAACCGGGAGTTTGACCAGCACATCCGTCTGCGTGCCGTCATCGTTGTTCCAGTGGGCAAAGCCAGTCGCGGCCCCGCCGTGCTGCCAGGTTGATCGGAACCACTCGGGGCTGGTGAGCCGCCCGCCGCACTGTTTGACCAACGCCGGGCCGAGGCTGATAGCCAAGCCGTGCCCATCGTGAGAGGGCGGGGCGTGGGGCCGGGCGGAATCCCCGCCCAGCGCTTGTTCGTGTGCGACACCATCCATGCGCACCTACAGGCTAGCAACCGCGGCGCACAACGCAACGACCCGGTCTACGGAAAGCTCCTCAATTCGATTCTCGGGCCTGACCCCCGCTGGCCAGGCGGTGTCGCGCCCCAGGGTTGAGCCCAGTTGCTTGCGGCGTTTTGAGAAAACCTGTTGGCAGAAAGTCCCCAGCTTGCCCGGGTTGTTTGTAAGCGGTGTGGGCAGGCGAGTCAGGGAGATCATGGCGCTGGTCACATCGGGCCGCGGCCAGAAGCACTCGGGCGGGAGCGAGGCGATCCGCCGCACTTCGCACAGGGCCTGAGCGACGATGGAGATGGGCCCGTATTCCTTGGTTCCGTGCGCGGCCGCAAGGCGGTCGGCGACCTCGCGCTGGATCGTGACGTGCATGGACTTGCACCCGGAATGGTCGATGAGCAGAGTCATCATCAGGGGAGTCGCGGCCCCGTAGGGCAGGTTTGCGACTAGCGTGAACGGTTGACCCGCCAACGCCGCGATCACTTCGTGGGAAAGCTGCTTTTTGGATTCCAGGCAGTCGCCCTCGACCAACGTGAATCGCGCGGATGCGGGAGCGCCTAACTCTTTCTGGGGATCGGCAAGTCGCTCGCGGAGCAAGGCCGCCAAACCCTGGTCCATCTCGCAGGCGATGACCTGGCAGCCGCGCATCAGGAGCTCATCGGTCAGCGCGCCGGTGCCTGGGCCGACCTCAAGCACGAGTTCCCCGGGCTGAAGACCCGCCGCATCCACCAGCTTCCGTATCAGGTTGTGGTCGATCAGGAAGTTCTGCCCGAGCGACTTCCGCGGCGAGAGGCCTCGCGACTCGAGCAGTTCGCGGATGGTCTGGAGAGTTTGCAGGCTACCAGGTCCCATCCAGCACGCGGCCGATCGCGTAGGCCACGCCGTCTTCATCGTTGGTGCCGGTGTGTCTTTGGGCGACATCGCGCACGGCGGGGATCGCGTTCCCCATCGCGACGCCCAGGCCCGCGCCGGTGATCATCGAAACATCGTTGATTTCATCGCCGATGGCGCAGATCCGGGCCGGGGGAGTGTCTTTGGCGAGCCACTGGATCGCCGACCACTTGCTGGCCGTGCGATCAAAGACCTCCAGAATGTGCAGCTTCTGACCCGGCGGCAGCTTGGCCGCGTGCTCGGGCTCGAGCACCGCTGGGAAGTGGTGCATGTTCGCGTGCTCACCAAAGACCTCGTGGATGTCGTCGTGGATTTCACCCATCACTCCAGACAAGCCGCACACACCCAGCCGCACCGAGTGCTCGGGGTGTTCATCGGCATGCAGATGATCGACGTAGCGGACCTTGACGCCCATCCGCTCAAACCACCAGAGCGTGACGGGATCAAGCGGGTGCCGCTCCGATCCTTGCACGACCAGGTAATCAAACCCCGCGGCCACCGGGTCCTTCAGGATCATCACCGGGTGACGATGATTCAGCAGCCGCTCGACCGCTCGCTCAACCATCGCGGAGTTCAGCGAGAATCGGTGCAGCGTCCGCGTGGTGACGGGACATGAGACGATCGACCCACCCGCGACGACAACGGGGTCTGTCTGGTCAATCGCCTTGACGGCCTCCATCGATTCGATCAGCCCGCGTCCGGTGCACACGACAACTTGAATTCCGGCTTCTCGTGCCGCGCGAACCGCGGCAATGTTGGCCGCGCTCACGCGGCGGCGTGAGTCCAGCAGCGTGCCGTCCAGGTCGATGGCGATAAGGTCGTAGCGGGGAGGCATCGGCGAAGCGTACGGTGTTCAGCCCGCCGTCGGCGGATTCTCACCATTGAGCCGCTCGGCACCGGGCCCCAGGGTGATGCAGTTCTTCCCGGCCCGTTTGCTCTGCATGGCCAGCTCATCCGCACGCGCCAGCAGCGACTGAGCATCCGCGCCGTCCCAGGGATACGTCGCCAAGCCGCCCGAGATTGTCAACGTTGCCGGCGCCTCGCGCCCCAGCTTGGGGAACTTGTGATCCAGGATCGCCTGCTGAAAGCGCTGGGCAATGGGGAAGATGTTCACCGGCGGCTTGCTCGTCGGCGTCCGTGGCCCGGTGGGCTCGTGGAAGATCACCGCGAACTCATCCCCGCCGATGCGGCACACCTTGTCCGAAGGCCGGATCACGCTCCGCAGCAGTTTGACCGTCTGCGTCAAAATCTCATCCCCCGCCCCGTGCCCGTACAGGTCGTTGAACGTCTTGAAGTTGTCGATGTCGAAGATGAGCACCGTCATCGGCAGCCGCTGCTTGCGGGCGGATTCGATGGCGACGCCAAGGAAGTGGTCAAAGAAACGCCGGTTGTGCGCGCCCGTCAACGGATCGGTGAAAGCCGCATCGCGCAGCTGGGCGTGTTGATCGCGGAGCGCCAGCCACGCCGCCAGCCAAGAGGCTTGCGGAGCGAGCAACTCGGCCGGGATGTCGGCGCTGCGGAGCGTTCCGAAGGTCCGGCCCCGCCAACCGACGCTGGCCTGGTTGGTGGGTTCGGTCGGCACGGGAGCGGCCGCGGCCAACTCCGCCGAAACAAATCGCACGTTTCTTCCCGGGAACCGCCGCCGGATCACTTCCACCGCGCTGTCGGTGATGTCCCGTCCCTGCATCAGCAGGCGCACGAGCGCTTCATCGCCGGAATCGGGCCAGATCGCGCCGGTTCGAGGAGCCGTAGCGGGCTGTGCCTGCGCTGAGGCTTCAAGCTGAACCTTGGGCGGCTCGTTGCGCGTCCGCACAATGCCCCGAACCTCGGCACGCAGCGCATCCGCCGGCGAGTCCGCGCGGACGACACCGTCATACCCCGCACGCGCCGGCGCTTCACCCTCGAGCGTTTCAAGCCTCAACACCCGGACCGTCGGGTCGATATGCCTGAGCGCGGCCAGGAACTCCCCGGCCCGCGCATGATCTTCTTGCACTCCGCCACCGTTTGAATCACGCCGCACCGCCGGGTCCGCATCCGGCGCCACGATCACCACCGAGCTCGCCGGTCGCTGCCCGACCAATGGGTCCGACAACTCCCCGACCGCCTCAAGCGGAGTCCGCACGCGCACGATCTCGACATCCGGGTCCAGCCGCAGCCGGCCATCCAATCCCGTCCGGCCAACCAGGATGACACGAACCGCGGCCCCACCACCTTGGGGGATCGGATGTTCGCCACCTTGCGCCGCTGCCGCTGTCATCGGGTCTCCGGTTTGTCCTCAGTGGATTCGCCCAGCAGCATCCGAAGTTCCTCATCCGTGATCAGGTGCGAGCCAGAAGCGCCGGAACGGGCGTCATCGCCCGACCCTTGCCCGACACCTTGGCCCGCTAACTCTTGAACATCGGCTGATTCCGAAGGGTTATCCAGTGGGGGCAGAGAGGGGCCCTCCCCGGCCAGCCGTAACTGGGGAGATCCCGGCATGGTCCGAGAAGTCGAGTGATGCGGGGGAGCGGCCCGAATCGTTCTCTCGGCCGCCCGGACAACCTCCGTCTTGACGACCACGGCGGGTTCAGGGGAGTTGGGCGACCACTTCGTCACATCACTATCGACGATCGCTCGCAGCTCCGGGTTCGTCGCCGGCCCGTATTGCCAGCGGGGGACTCCGGGGGCGTAGATGTCGGCCGCGGCACAGAACTCCGCCAAGTCGGTGAGCATTTCGGGATACAAGATGACCAGCTTGGCCGCGGGGCGAGGCGCGGCCGGATCGCCTCGCTTTTGGGCCATGCAGAGCTGTGCCAGAGCCAGGAAAGGGTCTCCGACTCGGTTGACGCGCATCTTCGCGTTGGTCAGCGCACCGATCAACCTCGCCGGGACTTCAACCCCCGACGCGTGCCACAACGTTACCGTGCAAGATGAGCCGTCCACGCTCGCGCCCTGTTCCCTCCGTGAATCCAAAACTGTATGCGCGGCGATCGGTCCTGAGTTCACTATTCTGACCGCAGCCGGTGCCTGCGCCACGCCGCGATCAGCAGCAAGCTGGTCAATCCGCTGGTGGCCGCCCAGAAGGGGGCCGGCAGCGGCACCAGCACAAGGTTCTGGGACCGCATCCCGGCATCCCCCTGCGCGTCATCTGGCATGCCCTGCCCTCGCGCAAAGCGTGGGGCAGCGCTCAGGCCATCCATGTCGATCGTGGCAAATGGAGTGGCTCTGCTTTCCGACTCACCCGAGCCCCGAACAGCTCCGACTTGCTGGCCTGATGCGCCCGCCAAAACCAACTCAAACGCGAGGACCGCGCATGCCGCTGCTCTTACCAGTCCATTGAGCAACATGACCAATCTCCCGATCCCGACCCCCTCGAAACCCTCCATCGCGCAGCACAGCCGGCAGCAGCTAATTGCCGCCGTAGCCTTGCTCATGCCGCGTCCCTGCCGGGGAGGCTCATCGCTCAAACAAATGCAACGAGTGCCCCGAGACCTCTCTTGGCGCTTGCCTTGCGCCCCCTCAACACACCCACCAGAAGGGGTGACTCAAGAAGTGAGACTAACGATGTTGGCCCATGCGCGTCAACAATAATCTAGAGAGCAAAAGTGATCTATTTTGCTGGGAAAACCCGGCTTGATCTGAGATGAAAAAACCGCACCGAGGGTCTCACTAAGGGTGTCAAGATAGAGAGTCTGTGTAGGGTTCTGATCGTGCCAATGGACCCTTGAGCAACGTCCGGGCGATGCGACCGGCTCCGTCCGCCGGGCCCAGGGTCACCAGCGCGGCCTTCATCGCAACCCTCGCGGTGGATTGAGACATGAGCTCCCGCAGCGCGGCGCCCGCGACAGGAGAATTGTCAGATTCTTCGACGAGATCCTGCGCGATCCGGGCCGCGCCGGAGCGGAGCAGGCGCGCCGCGTTGTGTTTCTGATGCTGGTCTTTGTGATATGGGTTGGGCATGAACAGTGTCGGGATGTGGTACGCCCAGGCATCGGCCACACCGCCGGCGCCTGCCCGGCTCACAGCTAGGTCCGATGCCCGCCAAGCCTCCCCCATGCGATCGAAGAAGGCCCGAACCACGGCCGGAACTCCCGCGGCCTTGTACACCGCCGCGGCCGACTCTTCTTCACCCTTCCCAGTTTGGTGGATCACCTGCCAGTCCGCCGGGGGCCGATCCTTGAACACACCCAGCACCGTTCGGTTGATCGAGACGGCGCCCTGACTTCCACCGGTTACCAGCAGCGTTTTGCGATCCGGGTCCAATCCCAACCGGGCGCGGCACTCGGCGGGCGACAGGTTCGTGAGGGAACTGGGCCGCACGATCGGCGGCACCACCGGCCACCCACGCCCCGCACACGGGCCGACGACTTCGGCCGCGGAGATCACGTCGCTCACCGACCTCGCGATCATCCGATTGGCCTTGCCGGGGACCGCATCCAGATTGATCAGTACGACCGGCGCACCCTCGGCCTGCGCCGCTCGCGCGATCGGCGCGGCCACGAATCCACCCATTGCCACCACTTGCACCGACCCGTGCTTCTGCCGCAGTTCGCGGATGAGTGAGCGTCCCGCGCGAACTGACGGGCCCCACGAGCGGGCGAAGCGATACAGGCCGCGCGGGCGAAGCGCGATGGGTTTGGCCGGAATAACCCGGAAGTCCACACCTTCGCGCTTCAGCACCTGCGAGTCCAGGGGTCGATCGGAGCAGACAAACACGGCCGCGGCCTTGCCGCCGGTCATCGCTGTGAGTTCTTCAAAGATAGCCAGAGCGGGGAAAATGTGCCCGCCGGAGCCCCCACCCGCGAAGAGGAACGCGGGCGAACTCATGTGGCCACGGGCTGAGGCGCGCCCGCCTCGATCATCGAGTCGGCGACTGCCAGCTGGGGCTCGGCCGCTTCGACCGGTTCGGCAGCGAGCTCAGTGTCCATCGCGATGAGCAGGCCCAACGATGCGGCAGTGAGGATCCAGCCCGTGCCGCCGGAGCTGAGCAGTGGGAGTGCGATGCCCTTGGTCGGTCCGATCCCTGTGACTACCGCCAGATTGATCAACGCCTGAAGCCCGATCGTGCTCAGCACGCCAAGTCCCAGCAGCTTGAGCATCGGCGAGGTTTGCCGGCGGACGATCGAGAGCCCCGCCCACAGGAGCGCGGTGTAAAGCCCGGCGACCATCAATGCCCCGAAGATTCCCAGCTCCTCGCAGATGATCGCAAAGAGGAAGTCGGTCGTGTCCTCGGGCAGGTATCCGAACTTCTGAAGTCCAAAGCCCAGCCCGCGTCCGGTGCCCTGGCCGCCGGAGACCGCCAGCATGGACTGGATCATGTGGTACCCGGCCTTCTGCGGCTGCAGGTACGGGTCAAAAAACGTCTCGATCCGCTTCACGCGGTAGGGATTGGCGATGATCAGGGCCACCACGCCCACCGCGGCCGGCGGGATGAACACCAGGAAGTGCCAGATGCGTGCCCCGGCAGCGATCAGAACTAGCCCGCCCGCGGCGAACACCAGCACGCCCGTTCCCAGGTCTTGGTGGGCGATGGCCGCGGCCACGATGCCAATTGCTATGAGGGCGGGCACAAGGCCTTTGGAAAAGCTCTTCATCAGGTCGGCTCGCCAGGCTCCGTATGCGGCGAGAACCACCAGCATGCCCCACTTGGCGAACTCACTGGGTTGGATGGTCAGGCTCTTGAATCCGGGGATGGCGACCCACCGGAGGGAGTGGTTCACAGGGTGCTTAAGGCCAGGCATGTAGGAGGTGGCGACCAGGCCGGTCAGGATGATGACCCCGCCGACGAGCGTGAAGAGGGCCGCGCGATGGCGGGGGCGGTTGATTGCGCTGGACTGCGTGACGAAGCGGTCCAAGGGCATCATCGCCATCGAGGCCATCGCGAGGATGGCTAAGGCCATGTAGAAGCCGTTTTTGGACAGGACCAGCCCGGCCACGGCGTCAAAGAGGTTCTGCGGCCCGGCCACGGCCTGCGCAGCGGATGTCCCCGGCGGCACATGGACCGCTTTGACCTCCATCCCCGCCGAACTGACCATGACAACCCCCAGGGTCAGCAAGGCGAGCGCGCAGAGAAAGACAATGTGCCCGGCACGGAGCATGGGGTGTGTATCGGTGGGAAGCCTTGGCGGGCTCGAATCGACGGGAAACTACTTCAAAACCCGCAGGCCGACCTTCTTTTCGATCTCGGCCAAGGGGCGGGCCACCAGGTCGTAGCCGTCGGACCCGACGAGTACACATTGGACCAGCTCGCCGGGAGCCAGCTTCTCGCGGGACTGGACGAAGGTGACCGAGTCGATCATGGGGGCCTGGGCGGTGGTGCGGCCCTTGTAGAGTTTGCCGCCCTTGCCGACACCAGTGGTCGCGACCCCGGCCGAGCGCGTCGGCTCATCGATCAGGACGTTGATCCGCTTGCCCGAGGCGTGGTCGGAAGGCTCAAACCCGCCCCCCGCGGCCTCGGATCTCTTGAAAGCGATCTTCTGCTGAAGTTCCATGACCTCGGCCTTCCGCCTGGCTTTGACCTTGGCCGGAATGGCCAGTTTCGGGTCATCTTCCATGGTTCCGGCCGGGGTTCCGGGTTCGTGGGAGTACTCAAAGACGCCCAAAGCGTCGAACTCCATGGCGCCGACGAAGTCCAGCAGTTCCTTGTGCTGGTCCTCGGTCTCACCGGGGAACCCGGAGATGAAGGTCGTCCGCACGGCCATTCCCGGAACCTTGGCCCGGAGCCGTTTGATGACCCGCTCCTGCTTGGCCCGGGTGACGTTCCGCCGCATGGCCTTGAGCACTTCGTCGGAGGCGTGCTGGAGGGGCATGTCGATGTACGGCACGACCGAGCCCTTGGCGCAGAGCTCGGCAAAGGCGTCGATCATCTCGTCAGAGAAGTTGGACGGGTAGGCGTACATGAGACGGACCCAGCCTGAGCCGCCTTCTTCCTTCACAGCGTCCGACACGGCCCGAAGCATGCCGGGCATGCCCTTGGAATAGCCGATGTCGTCCCCGTAGCTGGTCGTGTCCTGGCCGATCAGGTTGAGTTCGAAGGCCCCGTCGCGGACGAGCTCCTTGGCCTCTAACACGATGCGGTCCAAGGGCTTAGAGCGCATCTTGCCGCGGATCGAGGGGATTGTACAGAACGTGCAGTTCTGGTTGCAGCCTTCGGAAATGCGGAGGTAGGCGTAGTGCCGCGGCGTGAGGCGGAGGCGGGCACCGTCATCTTCGAAGTAGCCGATGCCTTTGCCATCCTTGCCGTTGACGGTGAGGCCGGCGACCTTCATGCCGCGGTCTTTGGCCGCGGCCAGGGCGTTGCCGGCGATCCAGTACTTGGGCGTCTCGCCATCCTCGTGGTCTTTGGTCCGCGTGGTCGGCTCTGGCCCGCGAACCGCCTCGACGACATGGTCGCGATCAAAGACGCCGATCATCGCGTCGATGCCCGGCGCCCAATCAAGCATCTTGGCCCGGTGCCTCTGGACAAGGCAGCCCGCGACGACCACCCGCTTCACATCACCCCGCTCTTTGGCGGCGATGGCTTCGTGGATGACTGAGAGCGACTCTTCTTTGGACGCTTCAAGGAACCCGCAAGTGTTGATGACCACCGCATCGGCATCGTCAAAGGACGGGTCGCCGGAGTAGGACACGGGCTGGATGCCGTTCTCGGCGAGCAGTCCGAGCATCTTCTCGGAATCGACGAGGTTCTTCGGGCAGCCCAGGCTGACGAAGGAGACGGTAGTGATTCCCTTGGCGGGCTTTTTGCGGGTTTTTGGCAAGCCCGGGATAGTAGGGGCGGGCGGGTGGGGGATTAGCCGACGCTCAGGCCCTTGGCCGCGACCATTTCCGGGGACATTCCGGCCATGGGATAGTGCCGGGTCAGCGCCTCACCCAGAGCCAGGGGCTCGGCGAGCACGAAGTAGCACTGGGCCCGGATCCGCCATCCGGCGAAGCGCAGGGCCCGGACCAGGTGCAGGGGCGTGGTGCAGACCATGAGCTCCTTGGCGTCATAGCGCAGTGGGAGCATCCGGAACTGCCAGGCCTGCCGGCGGTCGATCAGGGGCAGGACTTCCGGATCGATGGACTCGGTCCGGGGGTCGATCTGGCGGGCGATCGAGGCGTACTGCTCCGCCCAGGCGGACTCAATCACGGCTTCGCGGACGCCGTAGAGCTTCTCAGCCAGTTCGCCAAAGGGGCGGCCGGTGAGCCGCTGATAGTCCAGCACGGCTTCCCGTTGCGCGGGCGTGATGACGCCCTTTTTCACCAATAAGTCGCCGAGTCGGATCGTCATCCCTGCCTCCCCCTTGGACCATGGCGGCCCGCAGGTGCATCGGCGGTGGGGAGGCTGAGACTGAAGGCTTGCCGCGGCCGATGGGGGCAAACTTGCGAAGTGGGGGGTCTAGGCCGGGGAAAGCGGCCTTTTCCCGGGGCATCCAGAGTTATGGGGTGGTCAGGGGAGACGTTACTCAGCGGGTTCCATCGTGACCTTGAGCCGCTTGCTGCGGAACTGCTCGACGTAGAGCTCCGCCCGCTCCCGGTGGGTCACCAGAACCAAGGCCACGCCGGTGTTGTGGGCTTCCATCATGACGTTGGTCGCCCGGTGCGGGTTCAGCGGGGTCAGGTCGCAAATGGTCTCAACGACGTAGAGCTGATCCGAGTGATTGTCATTGTGCAACAACACCCGGAACGGGGGGAGGCGGTCAACGACCGGGGATTGCTCCCGAACCTCTGTGCCCGTGGCCACGGGGGCTTGCGGGGCATCGCTCTTGATTTCGTTCATCTCTTTCACGTCTCCGCGGCACGACTCTCGGTCCACCTGAATAGTTACCCACCCGGCGGACGAAATCGAGCCCGAAGCCCCAAGAGTGGGGGAGATTGAAGTTTGTTCCTACCAACCTTGCGCTCCCCTTTCGGAATTCTGCAACCGGTACCGGAACCGGCGGTATGAGTCTTATGGAACTGTGGGGGCTTTCCCGCGTCTTACCCCAAGACGGGTAGGGCCGCGGCCTTCGCCGAGGGCTCTCCGCCTCTGTCCAAACAGGCATCTCTCCTCCAGCGACCCGAACGGCAAAGGCCGGCGGGTCGCATTTGGCCGATAGATGTCCGTAATGGATATCGAACTGGACAAGTTGATCCTGGTTGTGACGGGCGCCCACCTTCATGCCGAGGCTGAAGACCGGCCCGTGGCCTATCGCCTACAGAGGGCCATGCAGGACCGCGTGGAGACCCGGGGCGGGAGGGTGCTGGTGTGCTCGGACGTGTGGTACATGAATAACGAGCAGCTCCGACCGTGCCCGACGGTGAGCATCGGTGGGCCGGCGGTGAACGCGGTTTCGGCGTATCTGGCGGACAAGCTGCCCAGCGCGTTTGTGGTTGAAGGCAAGGTCATCGTGCAGGCGGACCCGGAGTTTGATGAGGCGGTGGCGTGCTGCTGGGGTAAGGATGGGCTGGCGACCGGGAGCGCGGTGGGGGTGTTTGCCGAGCGGTACATGGATGGGTTTTTAGAGGCCGCGGCCAGGGGCTGGAACTGAAGATTTTTCACCACGGAGCACACGGAGGGGCACGGAGTTCATGCAGAGGAGGGGAACGAGTGTTTTCTCCGTGAAGCTCCGTGATCTCAGTGGTGAAATAGCTCCTACTTCCCGATGCAGAAGGTCGAGAAGATTCGGCCGATGACTTCGTCGGGGCTGATCCGGCCTGTGAGTTCTCCCAGAGCGTCGAGGGCCAGACGGAGCGATCCGGCGGACATTTCCGCGGATGCGTGGGTTTGGGTCAGGGCTTCTTCGAGATGAATGGCCGTTTGTTCCAGGGCGCGCTGGTGTCGTGGCAGGACGGCGGTTGCCTGACTGGTCGCGCACGCGACATCGGCGATGGTGCGGCGGAGGGTGGAAAGGTTCCAGCCGTCCAGGGCGCAGACGGGGATGGTTTGCGTGACGTTTGTTGAGGCGGGCAGGTCGGCTTTGGTGCGGACGCGGATGGTGGGAGCCGCAGTGGGGAGGGCGGGGAAGAGGCCGGAGGGGTCGCAGTGGAGCACGGCATCGGCGGACTGGATCGCCTGCGCGGCCATCGATTGAGCTTGGTTGTGGATCGCACGGCCGGTTGACGCATCGAGGCCCGCGAGGTCTACGAGCAGGACTTGGCCTGCGCCGGCGGCATCGCGCGAGAGGTCGAGCGGCTCTTCGATCGCGTCGCGCGTCGTACCGGCGATGGGTGAGACGACGGTGCGGGCGTGGCCGAGGAGGGCGTTGAAGAGCGTGGACTTGCCGGCGTTAGGGGCACCGGCCAGGACGATTCGGGGGAGGGAGTTGCGTGATTCGGAGGGGCCCCCGCGATGGGCTTCCATGGCTGCAAGCAGGGCGCGGATGCGGCCATCGAGGTCGGCGGGGGCGATGGCGACGACATCTTCCTGATCGGCAAAGTCAATGCCGGCTTCGACCAGAGCCAGGAGCGTGGCCAGTTCCTGCGACCAGGCGTGGTAGCGGGCTCCTGTTGCACCCGAAAGCAGGTCGCGGGCGGCGGCGAGTTGCTCGGTGGTTTGGGCCGCGACGGATGCGGCGACACCTTCGGCCTGATCGAGCGTGAGTTTGCCGTTGAGGTAGGCGCGGGCGGTGAACTCGCCGGGGGTGGCGAGGCGAACGCCGGGTTCGTGGATGAGCGCGGCCAGAACACGGTCGATGAGAGCGGGATTGCCGGGAATCAGGAGCTCGGCGGAGTCTTCGCCGGTGTAGGTGCGTGGGCCGCGGCCGGTGACGTAGAGGATGGGCAGAGAGAGCAGATCGGTAAGGCGGAAGCGGGCCGCGCCGAGGTGGGCGTTTGGTGCCGATTCACACTTCGAGGTGAGCAGCGCGTTGGTTGCCGGGCCGGAGATGCGGATCAACGCGCGCGGGGAGCGTCCCGGTGGGGATGCGAGCGAGACGATGGTGTCTCCGAGGGGCACGGGGTATCTAAGGACACCCGCCTCACTTACACCTTCTTGCGCGGCGGGTATTGGCCCTTGGCCTTGAGCATTTGCTGTTGGCGCTGCTCAGCCATCTCCTGGAGACGGCCGAGGAACCCGGAGCGCTTTTTTGGGCCCTTTTCGGGTGGCTTGAGCAGGTCGAGCTTGGCGACGTGAGCGCGGATGTAGCGGCTCTCGAGGATGCCCAGGGACGAGTTCACGATGAAGTAGAGGGCCAGGCCGCTGGGGGCGTTGTACATCATCAGCGGGAACATGAAGACCATCATCCACTTCATGATCTTCTGCTGCTGCTCCTGCTCGGGGGTCAGCGGCGTCGTGGAGGGCGGCGTCAGGTACTTCTGCTGGATGAAGAAGACCACGCCCAAGATGATGGGCAGAACGTTGATGGAGGCGATGGGCCCCAGCAACGGGAGATTAACGATGTCGCGCCCGAAGTAGTAAAAGCGATCCGGCTCGGCAAGGTCTCCCAGGAACCAGCCGCCGAACTTGGGGTGGTTGGGGAAGATGGTCTGGAACACGCCGAAGAACGCGCCCTGGTGGCGGAGTTCTACGGCGAAGTAGAGCGTGGCGTAGAGGGCGATCCATACCGGGGTCTGGAGGAACATGGGGATGCAGCCCAGGGCGCCCGTGGGGCTGATGCCCTCTTCTTTCCAGAGCTTGGCCATTTCCTCGCGCTGGCGCTTGGGGTCGTCGGCGTACTTCTGCTGGACAAGTTTCTGTTTCGGCGCCATGCCCTGCATCTGCTTGCCGAAGCGCTGCATGCGAATCTGCGACCACTTGGTCACCGGGTGCAGGAGCGTGCGGACGATGAGCACCAGGACCATGATGGACAGGGCCCAGTCAAAGACGATGGTGTCGTGCAGGAAGTGGAGAAGAGCCAGAAGGAATGACGTCAGGAAGGTGAACGTGCAGGGGCCGCACATGCCGCCGAAGTTGTAGATCACCAGGCCGTCAAGGCTGGTCGCGGAGGCGACGGGGTCTTTACGAATGAGGGGGCGTTCCAGCGGTCCGGCGTATAGACCCATGGACATGTCCGCCCCCTGGCCCGCGGGCACGGCGATGGCCTCGCTGGTGAGGCGCAGGATGATGACCGGGTCGTACGTGAGCGTGCCGCCGATCATCGCGTAGCTGGGGAGGGTGATGCGGTCGACTTTCTCCGCGGCGTGGAACACCTTGGCATCCGGGCCGGCGCCCGGCTGGACCAGGGGCGTGACGGCCGCCGCGAAGTAGCGGTTGGTGAGGCCCGCCCACACCAGGCGGTACTGCTCGCGTGTGCTGAGCTGGTTGGGCCATACGGGCAGAAGTTCGGGATAGTCGCCGGTCGCTTTGTCTTTGGTGC
This sequence comes from Phycisphaerales bacterium, assembly GCA_044222485.1. Classification (GTDB taxonomy): domain Bacteria; phylum Planctomycetota; class Phycisphaerae; order Phycisphaerales; family UBA1924; genus JAHBXE01. Next base: position 111,685 of record JBGAND010000008.1, read on the forward strand.
CCAGCACGTGGCTGTCGGCGCGGGAGAGGACAAAGTCGCTGGAGGACACGGTCGGGTCGCCGCGCTGCACCTCGGGCTTGAGGAGATAGGCAAAGCGGAGGCGGCGTTTGTCTCCGCCGTAGCCGGCGGCATCTTGTTCGAGTTCTGTCGGTCCGAACTGAATCCAGCGGGTGTTGAAGGGCTTGTCGGTCAGGTTGGAGATCGTTTGATCCACGTGCACGACGTAGGACCCGGGTTGGATTGTGTAGCGCCGCGATATGCGGGCCACGGGCTTGTCGGCCGAGTCCAGGATGGTCGCCTCAAAAGCCCCCGGAGCGGTCTGCTTCCAGACCGGTTGAACGATGCCGGCGGCATCGACCGTGTTGAGCAGACTCACTTCCTTGCCGTCGATCTCGACGCCCAGGGCCGCCATCGGGGTGATGAGGCTCTCTTGCGGATTCGGATCGCCGCTGGTGGCGGTGGGCTTGAACGAGTGCTCGCGCTGGATGACTGTGTGCTTGTCTTTGTCCCGTCGGATGGTGTCGAAGTGCCTGGCGAGCTGCATCGACTTGATCCCCGAGCCCAGGCTCGAGAACTCGATGAACACCATGTCCGCGCCGTCGGGGTCAATGCTGCCGATGGTGGCCAACGGCGCTGCTGGCACTGCCTGTGCGTGAAGGCCGGTGCGGGGCGGTGTCGCGGTGACGGGTTGTGCTTCGGGGCTGGGCGCGGCAGGGATTGGAGGGGTCTGGGCGTTGGGGGGGGGCGTCACAGCGGCGGAGGGAGGAGTTGGGGCAACCGGCGTTGCGGCTTTGGCCGGCGCGGGAGGCGGCGTCTGCGGCTTGCCTTTGTTCATGAAGACCGAGACCGCGACGCCGAGGCCGATGACCACGACGCCGAGGGGAACCAGCGTGCGGACGAGCTTATTGGGGGGTGGGGGCATGTGAGGGGGGAAGGATAGCGGGCATGTGGGCCGCCCACCCTTTCAACATCATTATGGGTGGAAGGCCCGGGCCGCTTTCATCGCCCGTCGTAGAGGCGTTCGGCGAGCCAGGGGGAAAGGGCGGGAATGGCCCGGATCTTGTTGGCCGTGACGTCGATGTCGTACTGAACGCGGACAAACTCGGCCCGGTCGGGGTGGAGGATCACGTAGCAGGCCCGGGGGTCCATGTCGCGCGGCTGGCCGACGGAACCGACGTTGATGACGGCCTTCTCACCCTCCATGAACTTGTAAGACGAATCGCCCAGTTCGCTGGGGGGGTAGAAGTCGGGCTCATCGGTGAAGACGCCCGGGACGTGGGTGTGGCCGACGATGCAGACCTTGTCGACGCGCTCGAAGATCGACTCGAGCTTGTCGGGGGAGTTGATGGCATCGTCGGGGAAGATGTATTCGTTGATGGGCCGGCGAGGGGAGCCGTGAACCGCGAGGATCGGGAACTTGCCATCCGGCGGCGTGTCTACGACGCGGACGCGGAGCTTGCCCAGGAAGTCGTAGCGTTCGGCCAGGAGCTTTTCGTCGGGTTCCTTGGCGAACTGTTCGCGGGTCCAGAAGGCCGCGGACTCGGCTCCGGGGTTGAAGTTGGTGGGCTCATACAGGACGCCGAAGTCGTGATTGCCCATCAGGCACCAGGCGCACTTGGCCCGGACCATGTCCACACAGGGGAGGGGCTCGGGGCCGTAGCCGACGGTGTCACCCAGACAGATGATGCGTTTGATGCCGCGGCGTTCGATGTCCGCAAGGACAGTCTTGAGCGCTTCGGCGTTTCCGTGGACGTCGCTGATGACTGCGGTGGGCAAGGGGGGGTCTCGGGGAAGGCGGGTGACAGTCTGGATTCTAGGGGAGAAGGCTGGGGCGTGGGGGATTCCGGGTTTCCGAGGCGGTCAACGAGGTGTTTTGCCTACTACGGTTCGTTGTGGCAACCGGGGCACTCAAGTTTCGACCAAAGCAGAGGTTGGCGCACGCCCGCCAGTTTGAGGCGGTGTATGGGGCGAGGGTTTCGCGCTCTTCCGGGCCGCTGGTGGTTCATGGGTTGCCGAACGGACTGGCGTTTTTCAGGCTGGGCTTGTCGGTGGGGAAGCGGGCGGGGAACGCGGTCATTCGGAACGGACACAAGCGACGGGTGCGGGAGGCGTTTCGGCACGTGCAGGGGGAGTTGGCGGGGCCGGGGGGGGCGGGCATGGATTTGGTCGTGGTGGTGCGCGCTCATGACCCGCTGAGCGCGGCCGAGTATCGGAAGATGCTGATGGAGTTGGTGGGGAGGGTGGCGGGGGATTGGGGTAGGAAAATCGCAAATGGCACGTGAGCAAATGGCAAATTTGGAAGGGAGCCAGGAGTGTGCCCGGAGCCGACATTTGCCATTTGCCATCTGGCTCTCCCTCCCCTTCATTCTCCTAATTCGTCTGTACCAAGTGACGCTCGGCCCGCTCATGGGCGGGCACTGCCGGTTTGAGCCGACGTGTAGTCATTATGGGATCGAGGCGTTTCGGCGGCATGGGCCGTTTCGGGGGACCTGGCTGACCTTTCGGCGCTTGATTCGCTGCCACCCGTTCGGGGGGAGCGGGTATGACCCTGTGCCGATCAAGCGGGATTGAGCCACACATGGAGATTTGGCTTTGGAAATGCCGGGTGGTTGGTTAGGCTCGGATCCCATACGGAGCCATGAATGCGACGCATTGGAATGCTGCTGGCGTTAGTGGGTGCGGGGTGCTGGACGCCAGCTGCGCACGCGGTCACTGCGATTTCGAGGTTCGATACCGGCCTTGAAGGCTGGACGGTGGAAGGCCCGGGTCAACTGGATTGGGTGGCTGGACCGATTGGCGGTCACATCCAAGTGACCAGGGTCGGGCCGGGCGAGGTCTACCTTATTGCGCCTTCATCGTTTCGCCAATCGAACTGCATCTACGGGTACCCGACCACCAGCTTCACGGTCACCACCGATCGGGCCGGTAGCCGGCCGATTCAGGTTGAAGTTCAATCGTTGCAGCCGCCCACGATCTCGGTGTTAAGTGTTCCCTGCGTGGGGTGCGAGTTTCCCTGGAATAAGCGGGCGTTTGGCCCGGCGAACGAGGTCACGGGACTCAGGATTCGCGTGGGAGTGGATGCCGCGCTTCCGCTGGGCGAAGTGGTGATCTTCGACAATATTGAGTTCCGGACGAACGCGGCCAACTGCGACGGCAGTACCGCGGTGCCCATTCTCAATGCCAATGACTTCATCTGCTTTTTCAACGAGTTCGCCGCGCGCTATCCGTACGCCAACCTCGATGGCAGCAGTGTGATGCCGGCCATCAACGCCAACGACTTCAACACGTTCCTGGGGGTGTATGCAGCCGAGGGCGGTGGGTGCCCATGATCGTCAGGAGTGGTAGATGAGTCCGCGAAAGAGGTGTGCGTTCATCGTGGCCGGAGTCGCCGGATTGAGTGTCGGCCCGGCTGTCGCTGCCACAGCGATTTCACGGTTCGACTCTGGGCTCGAGGGCTGGACGCTGACCGGTCCGGGGCAACTGGAATGGGTCGCCGCGGGAGGGAATGCCGGGGGCTACATCAGGGTGACGCGGACGGGTCCGGGAGAGGTATTTCTGGAAGCGCCCTCTGGGTTCCAGGGGAGTTGCTCGTCGACTTTTCATAGCCCGACCGTGTGGTTCAGCGTCCGGACCGGGGCCGCGATCGGCCGATCGATTGGCGTGGAGATCCAAACTGCGACCGGGGCGTTGTCGCTGACGCCGTTTGTGGGTTGCCAGGGTTGCTGGTTCCCCGCGAACGCTTCGGTGGCGGTATCCGGCCCGGCGACCTTTCAGAGCGCGCGGATACGCGTCGGCGTGGATCCCGCGTTGCCGGTGGGTGAGGTCATGGAGTTTGACAACGTTGAGTTCCGCACTTCGCGGGGGAACTGCGACGGCAGCACGGCGACGCCGCACCTGACCGCCAATGACTTCCAGTGTTTCATCAACGCGTTTGCATCCGGCGATCCGTACGCGAACTTCGATGGGTCGATTGCGATGCCGGCGGTGAATGCCAATGACTTCCAGGCCTTCATGAGTGCGGTGGCGATGGGGAGTCAGTGTCCATGACGCGGGAACATGTCTGGAGGTGCGGCATGAGGCGATTGGGAATAGCAGCGATTTCGGGCTTGGTCTTCTTCGCGTCGCCCACCTGGGCGATCGACGTGGTTTCTCGGTTCGATTCGGGCACCGACGGCTGGACGCTGGAAGGACCCGGCACGCTCGAATGGGTCGCCACCGGCGGGCACAACGGGGGAGGGGGCCTTAGGGTGACGCGGACGGGGCCCGGGGAGGTCTACTTGGTGGCGCCGGCCGCGTTCCAAGGCGTTTGGTCGCCTTTGGCAAACGACCCCACCGGCCGCCTCACGATTCACTACTTCTTGGCGGCGACATCAACCAGTCCAACCAGGAAGCTGCGACTTGAGGCCTCGGGCCCTGCGGGTGCCGCGGTTTGTGATGCACAGTTTTCGAACGCCGTGTATCAAGGCGTCTGGAGCGGCATCTTTATCGGGGTTGTTCAGTCGCCCGTATTCAGCAACGTGACTGGAATGAAGATCCGACTGGGTTTGGATCCAACAACTCCCGTGGGCGAGGTCATTCGGATCGATGACATCGGCTACAAAACCTGCCCAGCAAACTGCGATGGCAGCACGAACTCGCCGGTCCTGACCAACAACGACTTTCAGTGTTTCCTCAACGCATTTGCGCGGCGGGATTCGTATTGCGCGTTTGCAGGTTATGGGCAGCTTTCGGCAGAGGACTTTCAAGCCTACCGGAATCACTACGCCGTCGGTTGCCCGTATCCGTGATGAACCGTGTGGCGAGCCGGAGTTGGAGCACGCGATGGAACTGCGACTGAAACTGGCCGCGGCTTTGGCGGTGGCGGGCTTAGCGTCAAACACGCACGCGATTACGGCTGTTTCACGCTTTGACACCGGCCCGGAGGGCTGGACGCTTGAGGGACCCGGCCAGCTCGAATGGCTCGCCAGCGGCGGGCGTGCGGGCGGGTGCTTGCGAGTGACTCGAACCGGGCCGGGCGAGGTATACCTGGTTGCTCCGGCCTCGTATGCGGGCACTTGTTTGAATCAATCCTTGGGGAACGGCAACGTGTGCATGAGCATCCTGTCAGACCGAGTGCCGCTCCGGCCTCTTCTGGCTTCGTGGCAGACGCCTCTGTATGAATACAAGCCGACTATCGATATTGGATGCTCGGGGTGCTGGTTCCCGGGGAGCACATTGGGAGCTGGTCTGAGCGGGACATCTTTCGGCGCGATGAAACTCCGCGTGGGTGTTGACCCGACGCTTCCTGTGGGAGAGGTCATGCTGCTGGACGACATCCAGCTTCGGACCTCAGGCGCCAACTGCGACGGCAGCACATACCCGCCGCACCTGAACGCCAATGACTTTCTGTGCTTCATGATCGCGTTTGCGGCCCGAGATCCGTACGCGAACTACGACGGATCGACGACCTCGCCGGCCATCAACCCTAACGACTTTGTCACATTTCTTAACAGCTACGCCCAATTCCCGCCATGCCCGTAGGCCATTCCGCGGCCGCCTTCAGGCACTAGAATCTCCAGTGAGCCGACTCCCCGCCCCCAAACGTCGTGAGCAGTTGCTGGATTGTGCCGCGGACTTGTTCGCGGTGAACGGGTATGCCCGTGCCACGACGGCCCAGTTGGCCAAGGCCGCGGGCGTGACCGAGCCGATCATCTATCGCCACTTTGATTCCAAACGTGATCTATTCGTGGCACTGATCGAGAGGACGGGGCGCGAGACCATTCAGAAGTGGGAGAAGGACCTGGCGGATGCGGACGATCCGGCGGAGCGGCTGCGTCGGCTGATCGGCGACAACCCGATGGTGACCGAGCGCGGCCGGCACGCTTACCGCGTGATCCTTCAGGCCATCAGCGAGACCGAGGATTCGGCGATCCACGGGGCGCTGCGGAATCACATCAAGAGTCTGCACGCGTTTCTGGCTGAAGAGTTGGAGGCGGCGCAGAAAGACCACAAGGTGACCGGGCGGTTCTCGGCCGAGATCATCGCGTGGATGCTGATCCACCTGGGGCTGGGGTACGGCGTGCTTAACGCCATGGGCATCGCCAACCAGGGAGTCGATCAGGGGGGTATTCACATCAAAGATGTGATCGCGAGGCTGCTGGTGGGCGGAGCGGGCAAGGGGCAGTCGTAAGCGGTCTGGCTACTTGCGTTGGCTACTGACACCCTTGTGCGTACTTGATTAGAAAGCACTGGAAGTCGTTGGCTGTCAGCAACGGCGATGCGGTCGACTGGTCGCAGTTGGCGTAGTTCTTGCCCGCGGCAAACGCGTTCAAGAAACACTGGAAGTCATTGGCTGTGAGCGTGGGGGTGGATGTCGAGCCGTCGCAGTTGGAGTAGCAGGACGACTGGAACTGCCGCATCATCTCGTTGTCCTCGTGCTCGAGGATGTGGCAGTGGTACGAGAACTTGCCCGAGAACTCGGTGAACTTCATGATGACGCGGGTGATCTGGGATGGCGGGCACTGCACAACATCTTTCCAGCCGGCCTCATTGGCGGCCGGGGCGACCCGCGGGCCGATGGGCACCACGACACCGTCGACGATCTGGAAGTCCTGCCGGTCCAGGATCTGGAACTCGACCAGGTGAATATGCATGGGGTGGGACACGCTGGAGCGGTTAATGAAGTTCCAGACTTCGGTCGTGTCCAGGTGCGGAAACTCCGTGATCGTGTCCCAGTCCAGGCCGTTGATCATCCACCGGTTGCCCGTGCAGGTGGCGGCGAAGTTCTGGAGCGTGAAGTCGCGGTTCTCCGCGGCCAGAGCCGGGTCGTATGGAGTCATCGGGCGAAGGGTCGTGGGGATGGATCCGGTGAATCCGGCCGCGGCCTGAACCCGGAACTGCATGACGTTGGGGATGACGCCCACGCCCGGATCGCCCGGGAAGGGGGCGGGGGCGGAGTTGGTGAGGGTGATCTGCGTGCCGGGGGCGTAGTTGGAGAAGTCCATGATCAGGTCGGCGCGTTCGCCGGGCATGATCGTGAGCGAAGTGAGCGTGACCGGTGCGCCCAGCAAGCCGCCATCGGTTCCGATCTGCTGGAACGAGGCGCCGTCGGAGAGCGCGAGCGTGAGCGTGCGCGAGCCCGAGCCGTTGAGGGCGCGGAAGCGATACTTGCCGCGGTTGACGTTCAGGAAGGGGTTGACCTTGCCGTTGACCAGGATGAAGTCGCCGAAGAAGTGCTCATCCCACATCGCCGTGTACTTGAGCGACCCATCGGGGTTGAAGGAGCGGTCCTGGATGGCCAGCGCGATTTCGTTGGGCCCGTTGGGGAGTCCAAGGCTGTTCTCGAACGAATCGCGCAGGAGATAAAAGCCGGCCAAACCCATGTACACATTCTGGCGCGTGATGCCCAGGGCGTGGTCGTGATACCAGAGGGTCGCGGGGAGTTGGTTGTTGGGATAGCGGTACTGGTAAGAAGATTCGCCGGGCAGGATGGTCGTTTCGGGGTAACCGTCAAACGCGGCCTCGCAATGCGCCCCGTGCAGGTGGGTCACGATCCGGGGAGCGTCGCCCTCGGTCATCGGCCCGTGCAGGCACATGTCGACCGGGAAGTAGTGGTGTTGACGCAAGGCGCCGGTGGAATCGCGCAGGTCGTTGATCCAGGTGACGTTGACCTGCTGGGTGCGGAAGGCCTCGATCGTGGGGCCGGGGTAAGAGCCGTTATACCCCCAGACGCGGGTCAGGGGTAGGTCGCGATGAAGCCGTTGGGTGACCTCGCGGGCGGTGATGGTGTACGTGGCGGCGCCGCCGGGGAACCCGATGGTCGGGGCCGCCAGGGGTGGGATGGGCAGGGCATCAACGAAGGGGACCAGAATGAGCGGGCAAAGGCCGCTCGAACACTGGACATTGTCGCCGCGGTAGATGCCGTTCAGGGTGGCGCACTGGTCGGCGCGGAGGATCTGGCAACTGGCATCATTCAGGCAGCAGGCGCCGGTGGGGATCTGGCAGAGCCCGGGGGTGCAGGTGGTGAAGTTGCCCTGCCACACGCCCGTGGCGGTGGTGCACTGGGCCTGGGTCATGATCTGGCAGATCAGGCCCGGCAGACAGCAGGCGCCCTGGGGCTGGGGGCACGAGTTGGGATTGCAGGTCGTGCCGACGCCGGAGAACGTGCCGCCCTGAGAGGTGCACAGGGTTGGAGTTGACAAGGTGCAGGTGCCAAGCGCGAAACAGCACGCGCCCGCATCGACCGGCGGCGTGAACGTGACGACCAGTCGCGGCCGCGCCGAGACGGTCGCGTATTCACGCGTGGCGTAGCGCTTGGCGTTGCCGGAGGTGGTTTCCAGGCCGCGGATGAGCCAGCCGAGGTTTGAACCGGGGTTGTCAACCCAGGCGTGAACGTCGGCGATCATTCCGGCGCCTGACCAGGTGGACCCGGTGGACGTCGCGCTGGGCGCGGTCAAGTAGTCTCCGCCGGGCGCCGTCCAAAGCGTGGTGTCGTAGAAGCGGTGGATCCAGGTCGCATCACCGGGCGCGGCGGAAAACCCGCCACCGGTGGCGCCCGCGCCGCCCGACGCGCCCTCACCCCAACTGGATGTGGCGCGATACAAACTGATCGAGTCGATGCCGCCGTGGCTGCGCGTGACCGTGAGCGTGAGGGTCGCGGCGGTGATCGTGGAGCCGGGCGGAATGCCCGTCAGGTCGAAGGCCAAGAGTCCACGGCGTTGTTCGCCCGAGGCGATCTTGCCCACGAACATGCCGTCCGCGGCCCCGCTGGAGAACTGCCCCTCCGGCTGGTAGTAGAGTGTGTTGTCCTTGACCGATGTGAGCGTGACGGTATCGGCCGAGACCGACGCCGCGGCGAGCAGACATCCTGCGAAGAGAGCGATAGCCCGCATAGTGATCTCAAATCCTCCACCGGAGAGCGCCGGTTTTTGAAGCAATCCCAACAGGCCAGAGGTCTAACTGTAATTCACGTTAAACCCGGGCACCATACGCACGCTGGCTTTTAGGGTTTCGCACCCTCCTTCAGAGGAGATTCACCGGTTCTCAAGTCCGGGAACTTGCCTGTCTTAGCATTGCCCGTGATCTACCTCGACAACAACGCCACCACCCGACCAAGCCCCGGGGTCGTCGCGGCCGTCAACCAAGCACTGAGCGAGTATTGGCACAACCCCTCGAGTGTGCACCGGGCGGGGCAAACCGCGCGGCAGCAGGTCGAGTTGGCCCGCAAGGATGTGGCAGGCTTGGTGGGGGTGAATCCCAAGGAGATCGTGTTCACATCGGGCGGGACGGAGGCGATCGACCTGGCGATCCGAGGGTTGCTGGGCGGATCATCGCGAAGGGTGATCGTGAGCACCAGGACCGAGCACGCGGCGGTGCGGGACCTGCTTGAGGATCTGGGTAAGCGCGCGGGTGTGGAGGTCCGCTACGCCCCCATCGGGCGCGACGGGCAGGTGGACTTGAGCGAGCTGGGCGAGCTCCTGAACGGGGCCGCACTGGCGAGCATCCAGTGGGCGAACAACGAGACGGGTGTGATTCAGCCGGTCAAAGAGATCGGGGCGCTGTGCCGCGCACGCGGGGTGATGTTCCACTGTGATGCCACACAGTGGGTGGGTAAGGAAGAAGTGGCGGTGCCGCCCAGCGATGTGATGACGTTCTCGCCGCACAAGTTCCACGGGCCTAAGGGGGTCGGGGTGCTGTGGTCGCGCCGCGGCGTACCAATCCGCCCGGTGCTGCACGGGACTCAGGAGATGGGCCGGCGCGGCGGGACGGAGAACGTACCGGGGATTCTCGGCGCTGGTGCGGCATGCCGCGAGGCGATGGCGTGGCTAGGTGATCCGGCAAAACGCCGGGCCATTTCAGTTTTGCGGGATCGGTTTGAGTCGGCCGTCCTGGGAGCAGTCCCGGATGCGGTCGTGAACGGCACGGTCGCGCAGCGGCTCTGGAACACGACCAACATCGGGTTCCCCCGGCTTGAGGCCGAGGCGCTCCTCCTCTTGTTGTCTGAGCGTGGCGTGTGCGCTTCGGCGGGGGCCGCGTGTTCGTCGGGGTCGCTGGACCCGTCTCCGGTGCTGCTGGCAATGGGAGTGCCCCCCGAAATCGCGCACGGGTCGCTGCGGTTCAGCTTGTCCAAAGAGACGACGCAGGATGAGGTGGATGAGGCCGCGGCCATTGTGGCGGAGAGCGTGAAGCGGCTGCGGGTGTCGATGCCGGCATGAAACCCCTCCCGGCGCCTCCCGACTAATCTCTGGAGGCGACCCCCCGAGCGACGATATCCTGTTCCTGTCATTCCTTTCGCCGCGGCCTGTGCGGCGATCAAACCCTGGCGAGATCATGGCCAACAACCCGTATCAGCAGCCGCAAACGATGGACAACCTGCCACCCGAGCCGCGGGTGAGCGCCTTGGCGGTGTGTTCCCTGGTCTTCGGACTGGTGTGCTGCATCCCGGGTTCGGGATTGCTGGCGACCATTTTGGGCGGCGCGGGAATGGTGCGGATTTCCAAGTCTGAGGGACGGCTCTCGGGCCGAACGCTCTCGTTCATCGGGCTGGCGCTGGGGATTCTGTCCACAACGCTCTGGCTCGCGCTCGTGGTGGGGGCGGGCCAGGCGGTGTCGGCGTTCAAGACTCGCGTGTTCGTTCCGGGCCAAACCTACTTTCAGGCGCTTGAGAAAGGGGACTGGGCCTCGGCTCGAAAGCTCCTGGACAGCAAGGTGTCGGCCAAGGTCACCGACGAGCAGGTGAAGGCCTTCCGCGACGATGTGGGAGCGAAGTTTGGGACCTTCGTCGGCATCCCGACCCAGATCGACTGGAACAAGATGCTCAACCAGCAGCCGAACATCCAGCAGACGGGCGTTCACACGATGCTGCCGTTCCCGGTGGACTTCAAAAACGGCCAGGCGTGGGTGATCGTGGTGACCGACTCTGCCGAGACAATCCCGGACATTCTCTGGGGCGGCAAGTCGATCGACGGAACGGCGAGCAACATCGGCGTCGTGGGTGAAGGCAAAGAGGTTTGGTTGGTGGACCCGGCGAGCAAGAGCAAGTCGTTCCCGTTCACCACGCCGACTCCAAAGCCTCCCGAATCCCCAAAGCCCCCGGAAGCCCCACCCGGCGGTTGAGCATGCCGACCACCGACCCGATCATCTCCTGCAAGGATGTCGTCAAGAAGTTTGACGATCGTGTGGTGCTGGACGGGATCAACCTGGAGGTCTACCCGGGCGAGACGATGGTGATCATGGGCGGCTCGGGTTCGGGCAAGAGCACGCTGCTGCGGCTCATCATCGGGTCATTCAAGCCCGATGAGGGCCAGATCATGATGTTCGGGCGCGACATCACCAAGCTCGACGAAACGGGCCTGAACGAAGTCCGCAAGAAATTCGGGATCCTGTTCCAGAGCGGGGCGCTCTTCAACTCGATGACGCTGCGGGAAAACGTGTCGCTCCCGCTCATTGAGCACACAGACCTTTCGCGCGAGATCATCGAAATCCAGGTGAAGATCAAGCTCGAGCAGGTCGGGCTCCGCGAGCACGCGGAGAAGTACCCGGCCCAGATCTCCGGCGGCATGAAGAAGCGGGCGGGGCTGGCTCGGGCGTTGGCTCTGGACCCTCGCATTCTGTTCTACGACGAGCCGTCGGCTGGGCTGGACCCCGTCACGAGCGCCGAAATCGACAGGCTCATCATGGACCTGTCCAAGAAGATCGGCGTGACTTCGGTGGTCGTGACCCATGAGATGGACTCGGCGTTCGTTATCGCCGACCGCATGGCCATGCTCGACAAGGGGCGGATGATCAAGGTCGAGACCCGCGCCTGGTACGACCAGCTCCGCAAGCTCTCCAATGAAGAAGCCCGGGCACTCCCTGTGGATGAGCGGCTCATTCGCCAGTTCCTGCGGGGCGATGCCGACGGCCCCATCACCGAACGCCGCGCGGCCACGAACTACGCCGATGACCTCCTGGGCGGGGTCACTCTTGAGCCGACGACGCCGAGTGTCGAGGCGACGCGATCTTCGTAAGGCATTACACAGAGGAAGCCAGAGGATCGGAAGAGAGGAAGACCGAGGAAGCAGCGGATTGGGGCCAGAGCGGAGTTCTGCGCGGACGGGCGATTGGGTCATTGCGAGCACATTGAGTCGTCCGGCGTCGCGATCGGGTTGACCCACTTGCCATTCTCAGTTTTCCTCAGTTCCGATCCTCTGTATCCCTCTGTGTTCTTCCGGGCTTCGCCGGCCGCTACTTGATACCCTGTCCCCCATGGCAGGCAAGGTCTCCAAGAACAACGTGCTCGCCGGGCTGTTCGTCGTCGCGGCGATGATCCTGGCGGTGGCCATGAGCGTCGTGGTGTCGGGCGCTCAGAAACGCCTGGCCGCGACCAAGTCGTACACCATCCGCTTTGCGCTGGCGGACGGCGCTTCAGGGATCAAGATCGATTCGCCGGTGACGCTGGGCGGGCAAGAGGTCGGCCGGGTGACGGGGATCAAGTTCGACAAGGGCGATTCGGACGTGATCAAAGCCGTGGATGTGAAGGTCGCGCTGCGGTCGAGTCTGGTGCTCCACAAGGACGCCTGGGCGTTTCTTGAGAAGCCCCTGCTGGGCTCGATGAGTTCGATCAACTTCTCGCGACTGGGTGAAGAAGGACCGCCGTTGGATGAAGATGCGATGCTGATGGGTGTGCTGGCTCCCCCGGGGTTCCTGGCCCAGGCCGGGTATGGGCCGGACCAGATCCAGCAGGTCAAGCGCATGATCGCCGAAGCCTCGGAGGCGACCGCCAAGATCAACCGGATCGCGGATCGGCTGGAAAAGGAAGTCGATCCGGACCTGAAGAGCTTGCGCCAGGCCATGGATGACTTGACCGCGGTGACAGCGGAGTGGCGGGCCAAGTCACCGCAGTGGACGGCGCGGGTGGATTCGGTGCTGGCCAAGGCGGATGAGGCGGCGGATTCGTTCAAGCCGATCGCGCAGCAGGCCCAAGCGGTGGTGGCCAACGCGGACCAGGCGATCAAGGAGTTCCGCACGCTCCTGGAAGAGAACCGTGCGCCCCTGAACCGCGCGGTGACCAATGCCGAGGAGGGGATGGCGAGGTTCAAGAACGAGACTCTGGCGTACATGGATGACACGTTCAAGACGTCCAAGCAGGCCGCGGAGAACATGCGGGATTCGACTGAACGGTTCCAGTCCATGGTGAAGGAAGAAGTTCCCAACATCCAGAGGATGCTGGCCAACTTCCGCCTGGCGTCGGACCAGATCAAGCTGGTGGGGATCGAGGTTCGCAGGAACCCTTGGCGGCTGCTGTACACGCCCAAGACCAAGGAACTGGATTCAGAGCTGTTCTACGACGCGGCCCGGACCTATGCCGAGGCGGTCGGCGATCTGCGGGCGGCCAGCGAGGCGCTGCAGGCTTTGTCCGCGGGGCCGAATCCGGCCAGCCACGAAACGATCGACCACATCAAGACGCGCCTGGAAGAAGCGTTCAAGAAGTACCAGGATGCGGAAAAGGACCTGCTCAAGAAGATGAGCGAGAAGTAGCGGAGCTTTCGAACGCAGAGGCCGCAGAGGACGCAAAGCAGAAACGCAGAGCGTGTTCATTCTCCTGAAAACGACCTGTTCCTGACGATCCTCCCCGATTCAAAATTGGCTAAGCGTTCTTGCCTTCTTCGCGCCCTCTGCGGCCTCTTCGGCCTCTTCGGCCTCTGCGTTCAAACCCTTTCGAATGTATGATTCAACCCATGCTCCGTCGCCACCATTACGAGCAGGCGTTTGAGGAGTACCTCCGGTCCCGGCGGATTCCCTACGTCGCCGTGGATGAGGCTCGCAAGGCACTGGTACCGGCGGGGACGCGGCTGCGGTTGGCGGGGTCAGAGCCAACGCAGGATGCCGAGCCCCTCAAGTCCTTTGACTTTGTGCTTTACGGGCAGAACCAGAACCTGCTGGCTGAGATCAAGGGGAGGCGGGTGGGTCCGGGGCGGGCCCGGCGGCTGGAATCATGGGTGACGCAGGACGATGTTGAGGCCTTGACGGCCTGGGAGGGGTTGTTCGGCCCCGGGTTTGCCGCGGCCTTTGTGTTCGTCTATTGGTGCGAGGAACAGCCCCCCGTACCGCTCTTTGAAGAGACCTTTGAGCATCGGGGCCGGTGGTACGCGGTCCGGGTGGTGACTGTTGCCGAATACGCCGGGGCGATGCGGACCCGGAGCCCCCGCTGGCGGACGGTCCACCTGCCCACGGCCGATTTTGACCGCATGAGCCGCCGGCTCTCCATCGCCTGAGCCTGATTTCCCACTCGGGACTGGGCACTACTCCGGCCCCCAAACCGCCCCCTGCTATACTGCGTATGGATGGGTCGGGCGGCACCTTTGGAGGCTGTTCATGAACGCGAAAAGCAGATGGTCCCTGGCTTTGGTGGCGACGGTAGCGATGCTTCCGAGTCTGGCAAGTGCTCAGGAGCAGCAGCCCGGCGACCCGCTGAACGACCCCTTGGCGGGCGCTCAGGAAAAGCCCAAGGAAGCCCCTCGCCCGCCCATCGCACGCAAGTCCGACCCCAGCCCGCCACTGCTCTGGAACTTCGCGGTATTGCTCGTGATCGCTGGCGTGGTCTTTGGTGCCAACATGATCCCCAGCAAACGCGGCCACCAAGACTGACCCCCGTATTGGAGTCGTTGCCCATGAACAATCCACAGGCCCGACGCGGGCTGATCGTTGTGAATGTCGCCCTGCTCATGCTGCTGGCGGCCGTGTCTCTTGCCCCCAGCTCTCTGGCCCAGCGCGGCGGCGGGCGGGCCCGCGGCGAGTACACGTTGGTCGCCGGAAAGGTGACGGGCTCGTCGGCTCACGCCGTGTACGTGGTGGACTCATCGAATCAGGATCTCATCGCGCTGCGATGGAGCGAGACGACCAAGACTCTTGAGCCCATCGGGTACCGCGACCTCAAAGAAGATGCCAACCTGTCCCCCGGTCGCTAAGGAGAACCAGCCATGAAGAAACTGAACTCCTCAGCCGCCCTCTCCGCCAGCGCCATCCTGATCGCCGCGCTGGTCATCGTCCAGGCCGGACGCTTGCTGTCCGGGCCGGAGGCCAAGGCCGACTTGGTGTCCACCTCGGGAAGCGTGACCGCGCTGACCGTGGAGGCCAGCAACTCCAACGACATCCTGGTCGTGCTGGATGGCCGGTCCGAAGAAATCATGGTCTACAAGGTGGAGAACCAGACCAGCATCGAGCTTCACAGGAAGCTCAACCTGCCCCGCATGTTCAGCGAGGCCCGCGGCCGCTCCGCGGGCAAGCCGACCAAGTAGCGGGGGTTATTCACGTTAGAACCCGCCGCCGCTGCCGGGCCGGTGTCGGGACCACAAAGCTGTCCGGAGTCATCCCGAGTTCGCGCAAGCCCCTTCGGGGAATTGTCTGCGTTCTTGGTTGTGGTTGTCTGTCACTATGCCCATTCTCCCATTGCAGCAGTTTGAGGCCGATGTCGAGGCCGACCGCAAGACGTACGAGGCCCTGAAACCCCCTAAGACCATCGTGGTGCGCTTTGGCGCGCTCAAGATGGTCGGTGAGTTTCCGTATGACGGGGAGGCCAAGCCCGGGTGCGGGTCTAAGTTGGTCGTCCGGACGCACCGGGGGACCGAGATCGGGGAGATGCTGACCAGCACCTGCCCCAATGCCGGGTGCTCCAAGAGCGTCTCGCGCAAGGAGATGCTGGACTACATCCAGAACTCCGGCGGGCGGGATTACCCGTTTACGACCGAGGGGCGGATCCTGCGGGTTGCGACCGTTGAGGATCTGGATAAGCAGTCGCGGCTGGAGCAGTCGCGGCACGGGCTGAAGATGGAAGCCAAGAAGCTGGCCGAGGAGCTCCGGATCACGGTCAAGATCGTGGATGCCGAGCCGATCCTGGGTGAAGAGCGGATCACTTTTTACTACCACTCTGAAGAGCGGATCGACTTCCGGGACCTGGTTCCCAAGCTCTCGCAGCACCTGAACGCCAGGATTGACCTGAGGCAGGTGGGCGCTCGCGATGAGGCAAGGATCACAGCCGACTACGAACGCTGCGGGCAGCACTGCTGCTGCAAGACGTTCCTGAAGGTGCTTAAGCCGATCTCGATGCGCTCGGCCAAGATTCAGAAGGCGACGCTGGATCCGCTCAAGATCTCCGGGCGCTGCGGACGGCTCATGTGCTGCCTGCGGTATGAGGACCAGACCTACGACGAGCTGCGCAAGCGGCTGCCCAAGCGCAAGACGCGTGTGGGATCGCCGGAGGGTGATGGATGGGTGGTGGACACGCAGATCCTGACTCAGTTGGTTCTGGTGCAGCTTGAGGCGGAAGACAGGCAAGTTGCGGTGCCGGTAGAGAATTTGACGGAGCCCAAGGGGGCCGCGCCTCCGCCGGTGCAGCAGCAGGGTGGGGCACCACCGGCGCAGGCGGGTAGGGGTGGACGGCCGGGCGAACGGCCTCGGACCGGACCGGGCGCCGGTGGAGGCGGTGGCGAACGCCGCGGCCCCGAGCAGCCTTCGGATCGCAGAGACCAGCGCGGACCTAAGAGAGATGAACGGCCGGCAGCGGGGGGGGCAGGGGGGGCGGGGGGCCCACCGCAGAATCGAGGTCCTGCTCGTCCGCCGGGACCACCAGCGCGGCCACCGGTTCCGATTCCCGAGACGGATGATGGCCTGGATGAACTTGACGACGGGCCACCCGAAACCGGTGCGCCGGGGAACGCGGGGGCTCCGGGCGTGGAGGGCCAGGGCGGTGAGGGGACGCGCAAGCGTCGTCGTCGTCGTCGTCGAAATCGGCGTCCACCGGGGCATCCCGGGCCGGGTGGCGGGCCTGTGGAGGGTGGCGGTCCGCCTCCGCCGGTCTAGGGCGAATAGGGAATAGAGGCTCACGGTTTGAGACGGGGTTGAACATCTATTCGAGTGTCGCTTGAGGAGTCATTTCGCCCGGAAGGCGGATAAGTGAAACCGGCGTGCTCGTCCGCCCTCCGGGCGGGGAAGAAAGAGGGGCGGCTTCCAGGGGCTTGATCGCTGCGCGATCAGCGCCCCTGGCAACGTTCGTGCGCCCTCCGGGCGGAAGAGCGGGGGCAAGAACGAATTGGGAATAGAGGCTCACGGTTCGAGAGGGTGGCCTTGCGCCTCTATTGGTCACCAGGTTCGTGGGCTACGGGTTCGTGCACCCGACCGCGAACTTATTGTTGAAGCAGACAAAGTCCACGATGTTGAGGATGGGAGGCACGCTGCTGCCGTCGCAGTTGGCCCAGCACGCGGCCTGCTGGGCGGGCGCCATCGCAAAGCCCGTGGCGAAGGCGTTCAGGTAGCAGACAAAGTCGTTGACGTTCAGGAACGGCGCGTTGGTGGAGTGGTCGCAGTTGGCGTAGCAGATGTTGGGGTTGGTCCAGCGGAAGCGGAAGATAAAGGGGAGGCTCTGGTCGGGCGCGCCGACGGTGGCGGTCTGGGTGGAGGCGCCCATGCACTCGGTGACGGGGCCGAAGGGGTTAGGGAGCGAGTCCACAAACAGCCGCGGCGTGCCGGGGGTCTGGTGTCCGCTGTGGCGGATGGTGATGACCAGATCGCCACCGGTGTAGACGAAGGGGGACACTTGAATGTCCATGCCCCAGGGGTTGGCGCCCGGGAGTGCGACAAAGTTGGAATAGGAGGCGGCTGGGATGGTCAGCGCGCCGTCGCGGACGCGGAACTCAGTGCCGGGGACGATGTTGGAAGCGAGCGTGGTGGACATGGAGCCGGGAGTGGCCGCGGCCTTGGCGAGGTAGATCTCGTAGTCGGCGAAGGTGATGGGGTGGGGTGGCCAGTTGCCCAGCGGGTTGGCCGTGCCGAAGTTGGCAGAGCGGAACGTGATCTGGGTGATCGAGGCACCGACGGGGACGTTGATGAGCTGGCTGGCGCTGATGATCTGCTGGTGGATGCGGGGGAACTCACGGGTGAGCGTGTCGGCCGGGGCGATGTTGCCGCCGGCGGTGGCGAACGCGCCGGGGACGGTGAGGGGCTGAGCCGAAACTGAGGTGGCCGTGGCCAGGCCGATGAGACATCTCTTAAGCAATGTTCCGCCCCCGGATTGCCGAAAGGACCGCCGCTGGATAGCTATCGGCGGGTCCGAATCAGCCCTAAAGGGATGCGGACGGGAAGGGCGGGCGGTTTTTGTAACTCCGGATCGCTATTGTGAGGAACCCATGGCCCAAGCAACTACAACCGCGTCGGCAGCGCAAGTTTCGACCGCCAATCCGGTGAAAGAAACGCTGATTTCGATCATCATCGCCTTCATCCTGGCGTTTGTGTTCCGGGCGTTTGTGATCGAGGCGTTCATTATCCCGACCGGGTCGATGGGCCCGACGCTGAATGGTCAGCACGTGCGGGTCCGTTCGCCCAACACGGGGTATGAGTGGGCGGTGGGGCCGCAATACAGCTCACCCCCGAACAGCCCGGATGCGGTGCCCGACCCGATTCAGAAGTCCGTGCAGGTGCACGATCCGATGACGGGGTCGGTCGGATCGGGAACGGGCGAGCTGATGTCCCTCAGGGATGTCAAGACGCGCTCGGGCGACCGCATCCTGGTGTTCAAGTATCTCTTTGGGATCTACGACCCCAAGCGGTTTGACGTGGTGGTGTTCAAGGCGCCGCACACGCCGCAGATCAACTACATCAAGCGGCTGGTCGGGCTGCCGGGGGATCAGGTCGCGCTGGTGGATGGGGATGTGTTCACCCGCATCCCGCCGCCGGGAGAGAAGCTCGCGGCGGATCAGGATGCCTGGTCTCTTCCGGGCTGGCAGATTCAGCGCAAGCCCGAGCGTGCCCAGCGCTCCGAGTGGCAGGATGTGTTCTCCAGCGAGTATCAGCCGCTGAACCCCGCCATCCGCGGCCAAGGTACGTTCAAGTCGCCGTGGCTGGCGCCTGCGGGCGATCGTGACTGGCAGATCGAGGGCAAGCAGTCCTACGAGTATCACGGAACGACGGGCACGAGCCTGAAGTGGGACCACGCCCGACGTCCGGTGGAGGATTCGTACTCGTACAACGAATCGCACAACGGGTACGGGCAGATGGTGTTCCCGGTGTCCGACATCAACATGAGCTGCGGGTTTGAGCCGCTGGCGGACGGCCCGGTGTCGGTGACCGCCGCGGTGCGGACGCGCGGGCACGAGTTTCAGGCCCAGATCCAGGATCAGGCGGTGACGCTGCGGATGGGGCCTCTGGGCAATGACACGGGCGCCGGGCGGGTCGTGACGGGCTGGACGACCATCGGCTCGGGCACACTTAAGCACCCGTTGAAGAGGGGCACCGTCTCGAATATCGAGGTGTGGCACGTGGATCAGTCGGTGCAGGTCTGGGAGGATGGGGTCCTGGTCGCCAAGGGTGAGTACAACTGGTCGCCGTCGGAGCGGGTTCAGAACACGATCGGGATGAACACGGGCGAGGTGATCTCGGAGTGGAAAGGCAAGCAGCGCAACGTGATGCGTGAGACTTCCCGCTATCCCAACCCCGAGATGCGATGGGAGATCAGCCAGCCGACCCGGATGCACCGCGTGGGGATGCGCCGGGACATTCACTACCAGCCGGGCATGCTCAGCAACACGGTGCCGTCGCGGGCGACGCACCCGCTCTCGACAATGACGCTCAACAAGGACCAGTTCTTCGTGTGCGGGGACAACAGCCCGGCGAGCCTGGATGCCCGCCTGTGGCCGGATCCGGAGCAGTGGGTGGCCAAGGTGATCGACAACACCCCCGGCGTGGTGCCGCGGGACCTGATGATCGGCAAGGCGTTCTTTGTCTACTTCCCGTCGCTGATGACCGGGCCGTCGTCGGGGCTGCCGGTGCCGGACTTCGGGCGGATGCGGTGGATTTTCTAGAGCAAAGCGCGAATAGGGAATAGAGGCTCAAGGTTTGGCAGGGGTGGTGACGGGAAAGCGGAGGCGGGGGGTTTTCCTGGCCTGCGTGCATTCTCAAGATATCTTCATCATCGCATCAGTGGAGTTTCATGCTCGCGTGGAACTCTTGAGCGGGCGGCGGGGTGTGCAAGACCCGGATGGCGTCGTCCGGCGGCCTGATCGGTGAAATGACCGGTGTTTGTTACTGGCGTGCAAGTTCTCTGTCTGTTGAATTTGCGGCCCAACACCTGCCGATTGCTTGTGCGTGGGCAATGCTGAGGTATTACTTGGATTGACATCGGAACCCGCGGCCCCGGCCGCTTTTCATTCAAGGAGGCAGATCAATGACCACTCGTCAAACCCTTAGCGCTGCGATGACGCTGGCGCTCGTTGCCGGCTCGGCCATGGCTCAGGTCGGATTCAACTCGCCCGTGGCGTACCAGGCCCCCTCGACGCCCGATGGCCTGGCGAGCGCGGACTTTGACAGGGATGGCGACCCGGACATGGCGGTCGTGACCGATTCGCCGGCCCGGATCACGCTTTTCCTGAACAACTTTGGACAGGGCTTTGCCGCGCCGATCTACATTCCCTTGCCCGCGGGGTCAGCGCCGAACTTTGTGCGTGCGGCGGATATGAACCAGGACGGCATCGCCGATCTGGTTGTGGTGCTCAAGAACACGGCGCAGGTGAGGATCCTGATCAACGATGGCCGGGCCGGATTCACGGTCGGGGCCACGATCCCCGTGGGCAACAACCCGCGCTGGTTCATCGTCGGGCCGCTGCACGGTGGGTCCAGCAACGACATCATCGTCGCCAACCGGGCCGACGGCACGGTCACGGTGCTGCTCCAGCAGACGGGCCTGACGTTCACCAGTTCGACCTACCCCGTTGGGGCGGACCCGCGCGGGATCACCCGGTTTGACGTGACCGGCGACGGCTTCCCGGAACTGTTTGTGACCAGCTACGCCAACCGCAACTTCGTCCGGCTGACCAACGACGGAGCGGGCCACTTCACGCAGGGCGGCTCGATCCTGGTGGGTGCGGATCGCCGCCCCAACGGGATCTTCGCCTCTGATCTGAACGCCGACGGCAAGACCGACATCATCATCGCCAACGCGAGCGACACCGGCCAGGGCTTTGCAACGGTGTTTCTCAACAACAACAACACGTTCCCGGCATCGGCCAGCTACCCGACGCTGGGCCTGAACCCGGGCCAAGTGCTCGCGGCCGACCTGGACCGGGACGGCAAGATGGACTTGGCCGTGGTCAATCCCGATTCCAACAGCATCTCGACCCTTCGGAACACCGGCAACGGCGTCTTTGCCACCGCCCAGACTTTTACTGTCGGAGCCAGCCCGCGCGTGATGGCGATCGTGGACATGGACATGGACCTCATTCCGGACATCGCGGTCTCGAACATGAACAGCGGAACGGTGTCGGTCTTACTGAACTCGCAGGCGTCGCTGCCCTGCTACGTCAACTTTGACAACAGCACGGTTCCGCCGATCCTGAACGCCAACGACTTCATGGACTTCATGACGGCCTACGTGTTTGGGAATTCCTCGGCTAACTGCGACGGCTCGACGGTGGCACCCGTCCTCAACGCCAACGACTTCTCCTGCTTCCTGAACAAGTTCGCGGCGGGTTGTTCGTAAGGATGGCCAGGGGTGTGCCGCGGGTGATACCATCGCGCCAGCCGTGATGGAGGACCGCACATGCGCACGCTGATTGGTTCGATGCTGGCCGCGTTGTCCGTTGTTTCCGGAGCACTTGGCGCTGAGGATCCGCGTCAGAAGGCCAAGCCGGTGATCGACAAGACCATCGCTTACCTGCGTGCCCAGCAGGATGAGAAAACGGGCGGGTGGGCGGTGCCCAAGGAGGGGCCGGCCTATCCCGCGATCACGGCGCTGGTTCTCAACGGGATGCTGATGGAGCCGGGCGTCACGGTGGATGACCCCGCGGTGAAGAAGGGTGTGGCGTACGTCCTGAAGTATCGCCAGGCCGATGGGGGCATCTACGACAAGATCCTGCCCAGCTACAACACGTCGATCTGCCTCTCGATGCTGGCGCGGGTGGGTACGCCCGAGGCCAAGGCCGCGATCAAGCCGGCCCAGGACTTTCTGAAGTCTCTCCAGTTCGGGGATGAGGCGTTGACGCAGGGCCCGTTGGCCGGGGAAACGGCGAGGGTGGGTAAGGACCATCCCTTCTACGGCGGCGTGGGATACGGGCGCACCGGACGGCCGGACCTGTCCAACCTGTCGTTCTTCTTGCAGGCGATGGCGGACTCGGGGTTGTCGGAAAAGGATCCGAGCATCGAGCGGGCGCTGGTGTTCCTGAAGCGGACGCAGATGCTCGGGACGGTGAATGACATGCCGTTTGCCCAGGGCAGCACGCAGGGCGGGTTCATCTATTCCAACTCGTCGGGCAAAGACAACATGGGCAAGGGGCAGAGCTACGGCGGAGAGGTCGCCGAGAGCTTGTCGGGGCCGCCGGGCACGGTGGCGATAGTTACGCTCAGCCCCGGGGCCGACGGCAAGAAGCGGACGCTCAAGCCGGACGAAGTAAAGTCGCGCGTGCAGAAGGCGATGGAGGCGGACAAGGCAGTTGCCTCGGCCGCGGCGGCGATCATCGTGCTGGTGGGTCCGGGCAATGGCGAGGCGTCGTCACAGTTTGAGGTTCGATCGTCTCTGCAGGCGCCCGACGCGCTGGCGACGGTGGTCGCCAAGGCGCTGGAAGAGGGCGGGAAGCCGGCGGCGATCGTGAACGCCCAGACGGTGCCGGCCTGGCAGGGTGTCAGCCGGTTGCGGTCGTACGGCTCGATGTCGTACGCGGGGTTCAAGAGTTTGATTTACGCCAAGCTGCCGCGGAACGATGAGCGGGTGCTGGCGGCGTACAACTGGATCAAGCGGAACTACACGCTGGCGGAGAACCCGGGGGTCGGCAAGGACGGGGTGTATTACTACTACCTGACATTCGCCCGCGCGATGGATGCCTGGGGCGACCCGCTCGTGGATGTGGTGAAGCCGGACGGGTCCGAGGAGAGCCGGGAGTGGGCGACGGACCTGATCGATGCCCTGGCGAAGATGCAGAACGCCGACGGCTCGTTCAAGAGCATCGATGACCGGTGGATGGAGAACAACCCGGTGCTGATCTCGGCGTACTCGTTGCTCGCGCTGGAGCACGCGGCGAAGTGAGTTGGCCGCGGCTGATTCAGATATTGAAAGGAAACCAATGAAACGTACCGCATCCGCAAAATGGAACGGCAGTCTGAAGGATGGCAAGGGTTCGCTCAGCGCGCCCGGGGGCGTGCTCAAGGGCACGCCGTATTCGTTCGCGGCCCGGTTCGGGGATGCGCCCGGGACCAATCCGGAGGAGCTGATCGCCGCGGCCCATGCCGGGTGCTTCTCGATGGCGTTCTCGGCGACGCTGGGCAAGGCCGGGTTCACGCCGACCTCGATTGAGACGACGGCGACGCTGTCTCTGGATCAGGTCGGGGCGGGGTTTGAGATCACGGCGATCCACCTGGACATGAGCGCTGCGGTGCCGGGTCTGGATGCGGCCAAGTTCCAGACCCTGGCGGATGATGCCAAGACCAACTGCCCGGTGTCCAAGGTGCTCAAGGCCAAGATCACGCTGGCGGCGACGCTGAAGGGGTGAATAGAGGCTCACGGGTTTGGGTGGGGGGCTGCGCCTCTATTCGTGCAACGACCGGGCGGCCGGGCGGTACGCTCTTGCTATGGGCCGCAAGGCGTTCTCGCTGATTGAACTGCTGGTGGTCATCACGATCATCGCGATCTTGGTGGCGCTGGTGCTGCCGGGGCTGTCGGGCGCGATGGCCCGGGCGCGGCAGATCCGGTGCTTATCCAACTGCCAGCAGGCGGCCGAGGCGCTGTCGGCGTACGCGGGTGAGTATCGAGGGACGTTTCCCATGATGCCCGTGCCCGCGACGCTGTCGGTCAAGTCGAACCAGTACATCTATGGCGGGTTGGCGGGGCTGTTCTCATTGGAGCAACAAGGTGATGGCGGGCACCTGGGGTATGGAGCGATACCCGGAGGCGGCGCCTACTCCAACGGCGAGCGCGAGCCGCTGCTGCGGAAGTACGTCACCTCGCTGGGCGCGCTGACGTGCCCGAGTGATCGCGAGGATCGGTACTACGGCAGTCCGTATTCGCCGACGAACGCGACCAGCTACGCCAATGCCGTGCCGATCCGGCCGACGCCGTGCGGCAAGGACCAGGATGTCGTGACGTACAACCTGAGCTATGTCTACTTCACCGGGCAAACCAACACCGGCAACTTCGCCGTGGCGCTGTGGGCCGATGAGTGCAACGGCCCGGATCTGTACGAGCTGGCGTGGTATGGCGATGGGACCACACCCACGGGGGGCACGACCGCCAACTCCGCGGCCGCCGGGGCCGCGGGTGTGGGGAGTTATGCCAGGGTGGACAACCACGGCGTGGGCGGAGGCAACATCGCCTACTCCGACGGTAGCGGCCGGTTTTCCAGCGGCCAATCGGGCGTTCAGCTCCATGGGGCGGGCATCATTGACTGATTTGCCTTGGCCGCGCATCCCTCTCTGGTAGGCTGCTGGAGGAAAGGATCACGTGGTCTGGGTCATCCGAGCCATCTGGTGTGCGGGCGGGGTGATGCTCATTTTGGGGCTGGTGGTGTTCATTCGCGCGTTGGTGGGGGATCGGGCGCGTGGGCGGAAGCGTTGTCCCAAGTGCTGGTATGACATGGGGGGGGTGTCGGGCGTTGCGGGCCTGCGGTGCCCGGAGTGCGGGAAGGTGGCGCGGGCGGAGCGGTCGCTTTTCAAGACGCGCCGGCGGCCGGGGCGGGCGGTGTTGGGCGCGGCCTTGGTTGTGTTGTCGATGGTGGTGTGGCGTGCGCCCGCGGCGATCGAGACGGGGTGGTGGTCGGCGGTGCCGACGGTGGGGCTGGTCACGATCTTGCAGTTCTATGACACACCGAACGGGGATGTGTTTGATCGGTTGCAGGAACGTTTGGGAACGGAAAGCGAGCATGACATGCCGCGCTGGGAGCAGCGGATGCTGGCCAAGGCCTGTGCGCGGGCGCTGCGGACGCAGCCGCCCCCCGTGGGTGTCCCGTCGGCGGGCGCCCCGATGGGGATCCGAGCTCTCCCGGTCGTGAACGCGGGCCATCGCGCCGCCATGGACACGCTGATCCGGCTCGGACCCCGTGCCCGACCCGCCCTGCCCGAGCTCATCGCGGCGCTGGATGACTACTCGCTCCGTGACAGTGCCATCCAAGCCATCACCAACATCGGCCCCGGCGCGGCCGATGCGGTCGAACCGATTTCAACGTTCATCCGGTCCTCGATCAGGATGAACCGGGCGCCGATGTTCCACGCTCTGGTCGCCATCGGCGTTCCGTCTCCCGCGGCCGAGGATGCGGCGATCAGTATCCTGCGCGGCGATGAGGGGCTGTCCTCCAAGAGCGAGGCGGCGGAGTTTCTGGCGGCGCTCATCCCGCGAGACCGGACGCTGCAGGTCCTGATGGATGTACTGGCCGATGGGGATTGCGACACCAGGGTGGCCGCGGCCCGGGGGATCAAGCTCGCCGGGGGGCCCACGCCCAAGCTGGTGCCGGCGGTCGTGGCCGCGACGCGGGACAGGATCTGCCCGCTGGGGCCGATCGGGATGGAACTGCTGACGCTGTGCAAGGCGGATGGTGTTGCGGCGTTGGCGAGCTTGACGCTTGATGAGGATCCGACGATCGCCGCGCAGGCGGCCGCCGCGCTGTGCACGATGGGGCCGCGGGCGGTGGATGCGACGCCGGCGCTGATCAGGGCGTTGTCGAATCCGGATCCATACGTGCCGGTGCACGCGGCCAACGCGCTGCGGATGATCGGGCGGGGTGCGGCCGAGGCGATCCCGGCTCTGGAGGCGCTGGCGAGCAGGCTTCCGGCGCCGGGGGCGCGCGAGGCGGGGTGGGCACTGGATCGGATTCGGTAGTGGGTGTCTTCTTGGTTGGATCGGGTTACGTTCGAAAGCGAGCCGTGCCGTGTCGGCACGGCGGAAGGTTCCTTCGCCGATGTGCGGCGCCGATGTTCGGGCGACCGCCGTGCCGACACGGCACGGCTCACCATCGCAAACGCTACGCTTGAAACGAGTTCGCTCTAGGGAATAGGGAATAGGGAATAGAGGCTCACGTGCGGGGTGGTATTCTCAAGGTATGACGCAGGCTCCCTCCAGTCCGCACAGCGCGTGGCGCTCCAAGTGGCGCTGGGTGCTGGTGTTCTGGGTGCTTCAGGCGTTGGTGACCCACGCAGCGTCGGCCGTGCTGATGTGGGAGGAGCGGTTCCCACGATCAGCCGGGGAAGCATGGGATCGGATCGCCAGCGAAGACCTGATGGCGATCAACGCGTTTCTGGTTGGGATGGTGACGCTGATGCAGGCGGTGCTGCTCATGCCGGTTCACCATCCGGGTGCGCAGGCGGGCACGGTGGGGAAGCGGCTGCTGCATTGCGGGCTGTGTGCGACGACCATCGCCGCGGGGTCGTGGCTGCTGATCTGGCCGGTGGCGGGAGCATTGGATGAGATCGGCTTCCGCGGCGGCTGGTTCCCAAGAGGAGACAGCGCCCTGAGCTTCACGGTGCCGATCGCTGCCTGGATCGTGACGTTCGCCTTTCTCTGGCCGCGCCGGGGCAACGGTGTGCCCGTGCTGCTCAGCGTGTCGATCGCGGCGATGGCGGCGGCGATGCTGGTGGCGGCGCTCTTGGGGGCGGCGACGTCGGCGATCGATCTCATCCTGGGGCGCCAGACGGACATCACGACCATCGTCATGCTCAGCGGCGGGGCGATCGCGTGGGTCGCGTTTACTCCGCTGCTACTGGCGTTCTGCCGCAGGCAAAGGCCCGAATCGGCCCTGGCCAAGCTCGCGGCGCGGTTGTTCCTCGGAACGATCATCGAGGCCGCGGCCATCATCCCGCTGGATGTGATGGTGCGCAAGAAGTTCGATTGCTACTGCGGGCAGGGCACGTTCTGGGCGCTGACGTTCTGCTGGGGGGTCGGGGCGCTGGCTCTGGGGCCGGCGGTGTTCCTGTTGCCCCTCTCCGGGCGGCGCAGGCGATGGATGCACGGCCTGTGCGATGTGTGCGACTACGACATGAGCGGGTGCATGGATGCGGAGCGATGCCCGGAGTGTGGGGCGGGGTGGAAGGTGAGCGAGCCGTCGGTCACTTCTTGAATAGCCGTCCCAGCAGCCCCTTTTTCTTGACGAGCATCGCCTCCCACCCGTCGTATTCGCCGCTGAACTCGATGGCCAGATCGACCAGCCCGCCCGTGATCTCGCTGATCTGAGGGTGTTCGACGGAATCATCGCGGGCGGCCATCACGCTCCAGCCGCGGCCATCCTCGTGAGGCTCTATCTCGCGGCACTCGACCGTGAACCCCTCCGCCCGAACCCTCTCCGAGAACTGCTCGGCAGAGCTCTGCGTGAAGAAGTAGATGAAGTGGCGGACGTCGCGTTTGGGAGTGAGAGGATCGCCGTGCCCCTTGATGACCTCGACAAGTTCGTAGTCGAGAATGCACCGTTCCTCCCTGGGTGTGGGCAGCATCGCCGAATACACTTCCCAGCTGGGGTCGCTGCGGTGCTCAAAGTCGATGTCGCGGCCCGCGAAGGCTTCGCGTGCAATCCGTTCGATCGTGTCTCTCTGGCTGCGGTCTGAATACACCCAGATACGGGCGTTTCCACCGCCGCGGACGCGTGCTACGAACTCCGCCGACGATTCCGAGGCAAGCCGCAGCCCCAGGTCATCCATGATCCGATCGATCGCGGTAGATTCCTTGGCAACCCCCATGCCGTGGTGATCCGGGTCGTTGAACGGCACGCGGATGCGCGTCGCCGATGGCCGCGACGCGTCGGGGATGAGCTTCTCATCGCGGTACCGCAGGCACACCATGATCGAAACAGGACCGTCAACCTCGTGGCGGAGGATCGGCATCCAGTTGTCGCTCATGGCATCCTCCGGAAGAAAGTGTGGCAACAGTGTAATGAGCTGTCGGTGGTCCGCTTGGGCCCGGGGGGATGAATAGAGGCTCATGGTTGGGGGGTGGGGGGTGAGCCTCTATTGGCGTTTTGGACATGGTTTTGTCCGCACGAATGTGCTCGGGGTGGACAGGTTTTCTGCGAAATCTGGATTTTCATTTTCGCCTTAAAACAAGGGGTTTTCTGCGCGCCGGGTCGAAGTTCGACACGGTTTGTGCGCACGAATCGTGCTTTTGGTCCATGGGTAGAGGGGCTGTTTGCTCCTTCACCCCGGCGTGGCGTTGACCCGCCGGGTTTTGTCACTCACCCCATGGAGGTACCCATGTTGACGTCAGAAGAAAAGAAGTGGTGCAACAGCGTCGGAGCCAGTTGGCGGCACTGGGAGGACGCTCTGGACGAAATGCGGAAGGGCATGGAGTCTTTCGACCAGAAGTGCCTGCTCAGCCTGGCGGAGTCTCTGCCCAAAGGCATTCCCTACCACCGTCTGGTGTGTGCGGAGATCAGCCGGCGCATCCAGAAACTGCCGGTCACGGGCAGCGTCGGGAATAGTGGCGCAGAACCTTTCCCCAACCCGTGAGCCTCTATTGCTCATCAACCAGGGGCGCTGATCGCGCAGCGATCGAGCCCCTGGAGAGCTCTTGAGTCTTTGTCGCCCGGAGGGCGGAGTGGTGAAGGAACCGAACCTCGTCCGCCCTCCGGGCGGCAAATTCAAAGAGGGCCTTTCCAGGGGCTTGCGAAGCGCTGCGCCCCTGGCAACGTCCGTGCGCCCTCCGGGCGGGAGCCAATCCCTTCACCTTGTCACCCATTCACCCTCTCACTCAAAGGAATCCCCATGCGATCACCTCTCACCACCGATCTCTCGACCGTCAAGTCCACACCCGTCTCCTGGCTCTGGCCGGGGCGCATCCCGAGGGGGAAGGTCACGCTGTTGTGCGGTGATCCGGGTTTGGGAAAGAGCTTTGTCACGATGGATATGGCCGCGCGTGTCACCAGTCATCAGGATTGGCCCGATGCGCCCACACCCTTGAAGCAGCCGGGATCGGTGCTGGTGTTGTCGGCGGAGGATGATCCGTCCGACACGATTCGGCCGCGGATCGAAGCGGCGGGCGGTGATCCTTCGCGTGTGCTGGTGCTGGAGGGTGTGAAGCGGGAGGGCGGGGGTGGGAGCAAGGGCATCTCGCTGACCGTGGATATCGACATGATCGAGCAGGCCTTGGCGTCGATGGAGCGGCCGCGGCTGGTGATTATTGATCCGATCTCGGCGTACATGGGCGATGCGGACAGCCACAACAACACGGAGGTGCGGGGCATCCTGGCGGAGCTTTCGAGACTGGCGGGCAAGCTGGGCCCGGCGATCGTGTGCGTGACGCACTTGAATAAGGCGCCCGGCGGCAAGGCCGTGTACCGGGCGATGGGCTCGCTGGCGTTCACGGCGGCGGCCCGCATCGCCTGGCAAATCGCCAAGATGCCCGGAGATGAAGAGAAGCGTGCGATGGTGCTGGTGAAGAGCAACCTGCCGGATGTGGGCAAGGGGCTGGCGTTTCGATTGAGCCAGGATGAGAACAGGAACGGGTTTGTGCAGTGGCTGGACACGAGCCTGGAGATCAGCGCCGACTTCATGGAGGAGGGAGCGCCGGGTGAGGGGGATGCGGTGCCCGAGGCGTGCGCGTTTCTGCGGAGCACGCTGGCGGCGGGGCCGCGGCCGGCGCAGGAGGTCATTGCCGATGCGGAGAAGAACGGGATCCCGCTGGCATCGCTGAAGCGTGCGAAGCGGTTGGCGGGAGTGCGGAGCTGGCGCGGATCCGGAGGGCGCGATCGGCCGTGGGTTTGGGGAGTGGGGGGAGTGGGGGGGGGAATAGAGGCTCAAGGGTCGGGGGCAGAGGGTGAGCCTCTATTGGCCCGTGATCTGGTTGCAACCGGGAAGGAGGTGGCGGATGTATCGAGCGGGACGTGAACTGAGCGGCCCGGCGGAGGCCGAGTTCTGGGCGCTGATGGACCGCTTCGCCGGGCGGGTGAATCGAGTGTCGTGGAAGAACGAGCTGCGACTGATGATGCGGGCCGGTGAGTTTGAGAAGGCGTACTTGTTCGCGCTGCAGCATGATCATGAGTTGAGGATCGATGAGGTGCAGTTGGCTCAGGCGGAGCTGGAGAAGCAGGGGTGGAAGAAGCAGGAGTGAGGGTGGGCGGCGAATAGAGGCTCAGGGTCTTCCTCAGGACCTTGAGCCTCTATTCGTTGGTTGAACGGTGATGGGTTGAGGCCTTGCCACGTCTTCGCCCGGAGGGCGCACGGACGTTGCCAGGGGCGCTGATCGCGCAGCGATCGAGCCCCTGGAAAGGCTCCCCTTTTGCTCTCCGCCCGGAGGGCGGACGAGCCTTTCCCTGTTCAATGTCGCTTCGTTCGCCCTCCGGGCGGCAAAGACAAAGAAGGCCTTACCAGGGGCTAGCGAAGCGCTGCGCCCCTGGCAACGCCCGTGCGCCCTCCGGGCGAAGACGCAAAAGACTCCCTGATGCCAGGACGAACTTCTACCTGAACACTTCCTCCGGATCGAACTCCAATTCATGCAGCCTCAGCATCTCCAGGAATTCGTCCTTGAATGTCTGCTTCTTGTGGTGCTCCTTCTGGTTGGCGATGTAGCGAGAAACGGTGGGCACGGCGGACTTGCTCACGGTGAACCCACCGTACCCGTCCTGCCAGCCAAACCTGAGTTGCGGAAAGGTCTCGTGTATCCACTTGGATGAACGGCTCTTGATGTGCATGAGCATGCTGGAGTGCGACAAGTCCGCTTTGTAGCGCACGAGGAGATGCACGTGGTCGGGCATCCCGTTGATCTCCAGCAGCGAGCACCCCAGGTCTCGCAGGATGCCGCCGATGAAGGGGTACAGCCGAGATTCGAGTTCGGGTGTGATCAACTCGACCCGACCGGCTGTGGAAAAGACCGTGTGATAGAAGTTCTGTGTCCAGGATGATGGCATCGGAGAATCCTACAAAATGACTTACATGCCTGCTGAGCAGCTCTGGCTTCCCTGCTCGCCCGGACGGCGCGCGGGCGTTGCCAGGGGCGCAGCGCTTCGCAAGCCCCTGGGATGGGCCCCCCTTTGTTCCCCGCCCGGAGGGCGGACGAACCCGCCTACCTCGTCCGCCCTCCGGGCGGCAAAGTCAAAGCAGGCCAAACCAGGGGCTCGATCGCTGCGCGATCAGCGCCCCTGGCAACGCCCGTGCGCCCTCCGGGCGAAAGGCGCGGAGGAATTCGAGCCCTTGGCAGGGTTGCTTGTGGCTAGAAATGAATAGAGGCTCAAGGGCTCACCGGGGACGGTGAGCCTCTATTCCCGCTCACCTCAGCGCTCGCGCCCCAAAGTCCAGCTTCATCGCCTTCTTCGCCAGGTACAGCGTTTCTTCCGCGACCAGATTCGCCCGGCGGGTGCCATCCTTAATGATGTCGATCACCAGATCATCGCCGCCGGGTTTCTCGTACTCAGCACGCCGGGCTCGCATGGGCTCCAGCATCGCGTTGATCGCCTCGGCGATCTCCTGCTTGACGTGCCCATCGCCGATGTTGTCGCCGGCGGCGTAGCGTCGCTCCAGTTCCTTCACACGACCCTCATCGCGGATGAACGCTCGGACGAAGGTGAAGAGGATGTTCTTGATATCGCCGGGTTCGGTGGTTGTCTGCCGCCCGGTCGTGATTTTGCCGATCTTCTTCTGCACTTCCTTGGGCCCATCGCTGAGCATGATCGCGTTGCCCAGGCTCTTGCTCATCTTCTGCGTGCCGTCGATCCCCGGGAGCCGCCCGATCCGTCCGATCTTGGCCTTGGGGATCGGGAACAGGCCGCCGGCCTTGACGTGGTCCTGCGACTCGACGCGGTTGCCCACGCCGCAGTAGAGCTGGTTGAATTTTTGTGCGACATCGCGGCACATCTCGATGTGCGCCTCTTGATCCTCGCCGACCGGTACCAGTTCAGGCCGGAACGCCAGGATGTCCGCGCATTGCCCCACCGCGTACATCGGGAAGCCGAAGCTGTACGTGTCACCCAGGCCCTTGGCATCGATCTCGGTTTTCAGAGTCGGGTTGCGCATCACCTTGTTGAAGGGGATGAGCATGGCGAAGAACCAGGTGAGCTCGGCGATCGCGGGGACTTCGGTCTGCAGGACGATAGTGGACTTTTTGGGGTCGATCCCGGCCGCGAGCCAGTCCTTGACGATCTCGATGGTGTCCTGCCGGATGTCCGCAGACTTGTCGGCCCGAGTCGTGAACGCGTGCATGTTGGCGAGCAGGAAGTAGCAGTCGTAGTCGTTCTGGAGGTTGACGCGGTTTTCCAGGGAGCCGACCCAGTGGCCCAGGTGGAGGCGGCCCGTGGGAGTGTCGCCGGTGAGGATGCGGGGTTTGGTGGGGGTCATGGGCGGGAGTGTAGGGGAAGAGGCGAAGGGCGAAAGGCGAAAGACGGAGCGCCCTCTGCGGTGCTGAACCAATAGAAGCTCAGAGTCCACTCATGAACCTTGAGCTTCTATTCACTCTCGCCTTTCGCCTTTCGCCTTCCCTCCCCCCCCTCACCCCTCCGCCTTCCACCCATACGTCGTATACGCCCGCTCAAACGTCCCGTCATCGTACAGGTCCAACACCGTGTACCCCTCATCGCACTGTTTGTGCCGGCCCTTCCACCAGTTGCCGCACACCGCGCCGTTGCACATGTAGGTCACGCCTTGGTACTCGACCCTGTCAATCTCGTGGATGTGCCCGGAGATGCACGCCTTGACGTGCGGGTTCTTGAGGAACGTGGCCGCGAATCGCTTGGAATCGGTCATCATCAGGCCGTCACTGAGCGGCCGCTTGCCCGTCTTCTCATCCTTCTTCACATCGACGATCACCGTCACCGTCAGGATCGGGATGTGCGAGAGCACCAGCGTCGGAAGCTTGGTGGCCTTGAGATCTCCCTCCAGCCATTCCCACTGCTGATCATCGAGCTTGCCGATGTAGCCATCACCCTGCGGCGTCACACTGTCCAGACACACAAAGTGCCACCCCGCCTTGTCGAAGCTGTGATACGGCTTGGTGAGCCCCAGCACTTCCATCGCGCGCTGCTTGCCCCAGCCGGGCTCATCGCCCTTGGTCTTGCTCTTGGCTTTGTTCTGCCCCCAGATGTCGTGGTTCCCCAGGCACGCCTCCACCGGCAGCGAGCTCTCCTGCTTGAACACGCGCTTGAACAGATCCCACTGGGTCTTGGTGCGTGCATCATCCGCCTCGAAGCTGTCCATCACCAGGTCGCCACCCAGCAGGATCAACTCCGGCTTGTCGGCGTTGGACTGCACGTGACGCAGGCAACTGGTTACACCCTCGTACGCGTGCTTCTCAGGCTGGATGTGCAGGTCGGTCATGTGCGCGATGCGGATCGCCCGCTTGCGCGAGGCGGGGGGGCGGGCCGTCAAGCCCCTTGGCCAACCCAGGGCCGCGCCCGCGGTGAGCAGGCCCGTTGCTTTCAGAACATTGCGACGACTCATCTCCATGGGGAACTCCTTGCGCTGGGGCCAGAAACCTAGCCTAACCGATAGGGCGAAAACCGGAGAATCCTGCAACCGCCCGCGCCGGGGTGTCGGAGAGAGAGGTGCCGGCATTCGTTCCCGGCCCGTCAGGCTTTCCGTTCTGTCGGCTGCTCCTCACACGTTAGAAGTAAGAGATCCGCGGCGGGCGCCCGTGGTGGACGTTCGTCGCGCGGCCAACCTCGACTCTGTTGATCCCCCCGGGCGTTCCCAACCCCGCACGGGTGTGGATTCGGAGTCGAGTTTCCCGAGGGGGGGGCCCGGGGTTGTACCGGCTTTGCACGAGCCCGGTACCGCCTTGGGATATGTAGCCCCCAGCCGATCGAGGGGACCGGCTGGGGGTCTTTGTTTTTGCGCGGCCAGAAAGGCTAGTTTCCCAGGGTTATCCTGCCAAATCCCGACCAAATCTGCGCGATTCAGGGTTATGGGCTAGGCCCGGTCCTTGGAGAAACCGTTCGGCCTTCATAAACTGAGGTCCGTGGGGGTTTGATCCATGTCTCATACCGCTCAATCGCCGGTTTCCGACGACGCGAGTCCGACGCGGTCTGTGTACGTGGACGGACTGGAGCCGCGGAGCCATCAGTGGCTGTCCGAGCAGGCCCACAAAGCCCTGGCCCTTCTGGAGGCGGCCGGTGATGTTCGGGTCCGGATTGTGGATGATGCGGCCATGGCCGAGGCCCACCAGCGGTTCTCCGGCGTCGCCGGGACCACCGATGTCCTTACCTTCGATCTGGCGATCGACCCGGCGGTTTTGGATGTAGACATCCTGATCTGTCTGGATGAGGCCCGCCGTCAGGCGGCCACCCGGGGGCACGCGGTCGAACGCGAACTGCTCCTCTACATCATCCACGGCACGCTGCATTGCCTGGGTCACGATGACCACGATGAGGCGGATGCGGCCCGGATGCATGTGGAAGAGGACCGGGTCCTGGAAGCCATCGGCGTGGGCCGGACGTTTGCCCCGGAGGGCACGCGATGATCTCCAGCGCTGCTGCCTTCTGGACCGCGATCGTGACGCTGCTGTGCGGCGGCGTTCTCTCGGCCCTGTTCTTTTCGCTTCAGGCGATGACGCGGTCCAAGCTCGAAGAGCTGGCCGTGTCCCGCGACAGCCTCGGCGGCTCGCGCCGGGTCGAACGCATCCTTTCCAACGTCGATGGTCACTCCATCGCGGTCGCCCTGCCGCGGATCGTGTGCAATATCGTCACGGCGGTCGCCTCGGTGACGTGGATCGGCGGGCTGGATGGCGATACCAAGCCGATCGTGCAGGACTTTGTGTTCGGTATCCTGGGGTCATCCGTGCTGATCTGGCTGGTCGGGTTGGTGGTGCCGCACAGCGTGGCGGCGTACGCGGCGGAGGGCACGGTCTATTCCTGGTCGTGGCTCATCCGGGCCTGCTACATCGTGCAGTCACCCTTGCTCACCGTGATCAACTTCTGCGATGAAGTCGTCCGTCGTCTGGCGGGCAACGCCCCCGGCGACACCAGCGAGCAGATCCAGGCCGAACTGATGTCCGTCGTTGAAGAGGCCCAGCAGGAGGGCCAGTTCGACGAGGTCGAGCGCGACATGATCCAGGCCGTCGTCGGCTTCCGCGGCACCACCGTCGAACAAATCATGACCCCCCGCACCGAGGTCGAGGCCCTCCAGCTCACCAACAACCTGGGTGAACTGACCAAGTTCATCAAGGCCTCGCGCCACAGCCGCATCCCCGTCTACGACGGCAGCCTGGATCAGATCGTCGGCGTGTTCTATATCAAGGACCTGATGCGCTGGCTGGCCGGCGATGGCGCCCGCGGCACGGGCAAGCCCTTTGAACTCCGTTCCATCCTGCGCACGGCCATCTTCGTCCCGGAAACCAAGACCATTCGCGAACTGCTGACCGAGCTGATCAACAAGAAGGTGCACGTCGCGATGGTCGCCGACGAATACGGCGGCACCAGCGGCCTGGTCACGCTTGAGGACATCGTCGAAGAGGTCTTCGGCGAGATCCAGGATGAGTACGAGCTGACCGAAGATGACATGCCCGAGATCAAGGTCAACATGACCGGCCGGGCCGCGGAGATCGATGCCCGGGCGTACATCGACGATGCCAACGCCGAGCTCAAGACCATCGGCGTGACGCTCCCGGAGGGAGAGGATTACGACACGGTGGGGGGGTTGGTCGTTACGACGCTGGGGCGCATCCCGGAGGTCGGTGAGTCGGTGACGATCGGCGACTCGCTGATACACATTGTCGAGGCCGAGCCGACGCGTGTGTCGCGGGTGCGGCTTGAGGCCAGGAGCAGCGAGCCCGAGCCCCCGACGGTGGAGACGCCCACGGCGCCAGAGCCGGTGGAGCCGTAAGAGGTGTCGCCAACGCCTCATACTCGGGGCGCCTTTGCTTTCGCCCGG
The DNA here is from genome assembly GCA_044222485.1 of Phycisphaerales bacterium. Taxonomy (GTDB): domain Bacteria; phylum Planctomycetota; class Phycisphaerae; order Phycisphaerales; family UBA1924; genus JAHBXE01. The sequence continues at coordinate 147,445 of JBGAND010000008.1, forward strand.
AGGGCTCACGGACGTTGCCAGGGGCGCTGATCGCGCAGCGATCGAGCCCCTGGAAGACTCCCCTTTGCTCTGCCGCCCGGAGGGCGGACGAACCCTGCAACCTCCCACCGTCCGCCCTGCGGGCGGCAGAACAACAAGCCACTACCAGGGGCTTGCGAAGCGCTGCGCCCCTGGCAACGCCCGTGCGCCCTCCGGGCGAAAGCAGAGGCCCCGTCAGCCTCCAGATGCGCTTTCAGTGAATAGAGGCTCAAGGCTCCTCACAAAGCCTTGAGCCTCTATTCACCTCTCCAGCCCTTCCATCACTTCCCGCGCCCGCTGATTGGCAAACTTCAGGATCGCATCCGCCTTGTCCTTGGCCCCCAGGTTCCGCGCGGCCGCGCTCTCCTCGGCGTACCGGCAGACATCATCCAGCTGATCCGTCCACCGTCCCATCCACGAGCGTGCCGCGATCGGCCCGCCCGAGGTCAACTCCTGCACCGCTGCGCCCAGCGTCGTCTTGGCCACCAGTCCCCGCGCCTTGCCCTCGCGAGCCATCCGCCCGGCCAGCAGCGGGATCGGAAAGTCGGTCTTGATCTTCGCCGCCATGGCCGCGGCCTTGCCCGCATCACCTGTCAGCAACACCTTGGTCGCCTCCGCGATCTGATCCGACATCCCCGCTGAGAGCGACGCCATCGTTGTCCACGGGATTTCCCACCCCGGCCACTGCTGAAGCGCGGCGTACATCGGCCCGGACTTGCCCGCCCCCGGTGTCTCCACCACCGGACCGGCATCCGCCATCACCGCCATCAGCGCCCGTGTCGCGGCCAAACGCTCGCCGTCGCTGCCGATCATGCCACCCTTCTCCCACGCGTTGATCCACCCCGCGCGTCGATCCGTGATCTCTGACAGCAGCGACCCATCCTTGCCGCCCGCGAGCTTGGCCCAGATCGAGGTTCGCTCCGCCTTGCCCGCATCGGCTTTCACCGCCAGCCGCAGCTCCACCTCGCCGGGCAACTGCCCGTATGTCTGGATGTGCGTGATGAGCGAGCGCAGGCTGGTCTGGGCCGCTTCTTTGCGATCGGCCCGGGCATACTCCTGGCACACCTTCAGCACGCGATCCGATGCCTTCACCCACGCGGTCGCGGCCGTCGGCTCCGAGGGTGGCGCATCCGGGTCGTTGTTCACCGCAGCGAATACCTTGCTGATCGCGATCAACCCTTCCACATCGCCGACGGCCCGCTTGTGGGCCGTCACCGCGGCCAGCACCGCCGGGTCGGTCATCGCCTCGGGTTTCTTGAGTACCTCGGGCAGCACCTGCAGCACGTGCTGCTCGCTCTGCTTGGCCTGGGTCACCAATATCCGCCAACCTGGGCGCAACTGCCGGATCAGCGCCTTCTCGTCGGGCCATTCCGATCGCGCCGAGGCGAGTTTGAGCAGACGGATCCACGAGTCGATGGTCGCCGGGTCGGTCTGGGCCGCGGGGAGGGCGATGGCCAGGGCCGCGGCCGTCCGGATCTTCTTGGTTGGCGCTGAATCTTCCAGCATCTCGACGCGACCGATCACATCGGACAAGCGTGCGAGGCGCGACAAGGCCTCCAGCGCCTGCCCGCGCGTCGCGCGAGCGGAGAGCAGTTTCGCCGCTTCTGAGAACTGTTCCCCAAGGGCCTTTCGGGTCGGCTCGGCCAGCCACGCCGCGGGCGATTCAATCGCTGCTGCTGCATCGGTCAACATCGCGCGGGTCCGCAGCGCTGAAGGCCGGTACACCGCGTCAGCGCTGGCCGCGGCCGCTTCCATGTCACGCACCACCGCGATCGCCTCCGCGGACACGCCCGGCAGCTTCGTCCAAGCGTCGAGCTTGCCCGACAGCGGCTCCGGCGCGGTCCCCACGCGATCATCGATCCATCCTCCCGTCGCGGGAATGTCCGACACCAGCGGCGCCAGCCACGCCAGGGCATCACGCACCACCAGGTCCGGGTCCGGGTTCCCCGCCAGTTCAGTGCACGCCGCGTTGACATCCTCCACCGCCAGCAACAAGTGCGGCTGGGTCGCCCCCGCGATCGCCGAATCCAGTGCCGGCAGCGCGCCCACCAGCGTCCGACCCAGCACGACCCGCGCCGACCCCGCCTGCCCAGCCTTCTCACCGGTTGAGATCAGCGTCTGCGCCAACCGCCGCAGCCCGGCTCGCAGAGCCGCCTCCGGCAGATCGCTCTTGGCGGTGATCGCCTTGGCCTCGGCCGCGAGCTGGTCGGCCAGTGCCAAGGCACCGGTTCCGGACCCCGCCGCGGGTGCCTGCGGGGCCGCGGTCAGATCCAGCAAGGGCTTCTGGGCCACCGCCTGCGAAGCCACGAACAACACAACTGCCAGGTGAACGAATCGCATCGGGGGATTCAAGGCGCGCGGCCATGCGAATAGAGGATCAAACCCTCACCCCAACCCTTGAGCCTCTATTCACTACCGCGGATTGTTGATCCACCCGTACGGCCGGTGCACGTTGACACCCAGCTCCATCCGGATCCACGCGTTGGTCGAGCCCTTGACGTAGAAGTCGTTGGCGATCAGGTCCTGGGGCTCTTCGGTGCCGTAGATATGCCCGTGAGGCGTCTTGACCAGGCTCACGTGCCCTTCGAGATACGCGATGTGCCCGCCCTTGGAATGCCGCTCCTCAACCTGGTCCCAGTTGGACCATTGACCGTCGGGGGTGTCCTCGTTGTACCAGCGGGTGTGTTCTTCAATGAAGATGGGGCTGCCGCTGAGCGGGACCAGCGTGCCCGGTGTCGGGTTGGGCATCGTCACCGGCGGGAAGCCGTGGACGCCGTACTGGGCCGGGTTGGAGAGGTACGCAAAGCGCGTCTCCATGCCCAGGCGCGCCCCCTGCATGCGGGGTGGGTAGGTGTAGTCAAAGTCCAGGGCTGTGCCCGTGAAGAACACGTTGTTGCCATCCTGGCCTGTGGACTTGGCCCGCTTGTTGGAAGGGCACTCGCCGACCTTGTCGGGGGACTGCAAGAACTGGTAGAGGTAACCGGGCTGGATCGTGTTGTTGGTTACATCCGGCAGCCGCGCCCACGCCGCGCCGATGCCGTTGAACGGCGCCGGCGGCGGCTGGTTGTTGGTCGTGTTGAACGTTGGCCAGACTCTCTCTTTGTTCCCTTGCGCGTATTGGATGGCGCCCAGGGCCAGCTGTTTCATGTTCGACATGCACACGGCTTGCCGCCCGGCCTCGCGCGCCTTGGCCAGCGCGGGCAAGAGCAAGCCGATGAGCAGCGCGATGATCGCGATGACCACCAGCAACTCAATCAGAGTGAACGCGCGGCGGCCCGCGCTCCCAATGAGGGAAAGCGTCTTCATGATCTCAGAGCATACCGCAAATCCCGGCTTCGGCTGCTCACAATTGCACGGCCAACACCCCAATTTCACTTCTAGGGCGTGAAAGCCTCCCTCAAAACCGCTTGTGGGCGGCCCGGCCCTCAGATCCCCGGACGCCGAGAATGGCCTTGGCCAGGTGCAGGTCCGCCGGACGAGTGATCTTGATGTTCCGGGGGTCACCCTGAATCACGGTCACCTTCTCTCCCAGCCGCTCGATGAGCTGGGCATCGTCGGTGCTCGTCAGGTCGGCCTGCGCATAGGCCCTCTTCAAGAGCTCCGCCTTGAACACTTGCGGCGTCTGCACGGCGATCATCCGCGTGCGGTCCACCGTGCTCTCCACCTCGCGCACCCGCGTGTTCTTCTTCCCGGCCGTCCCGAGGATCGCATCCAGCGGGTCCACATCGCGGTCATCGATCTCGCGTTCGCCGATCCGCTTGAGCGTGTCGGGGATGTCGATGCCGGGGATCACGGCCGGATACTTCCCGCTGGCATCCATCAGGCGCTCGAAGAGTTCGATCGAGATGCACGGCCGCGCCGCATCGTGCACGGCGATGTGCGTCGCATCCGCCGGGACTTCGGCCAGGGCCGCCTTCACCGTCTCATACCGATGCTTCTCCCCACCCCGGCAGATCTTGACTCCCAAGAGCCCCAACTTGTCCCCGTACCGCGTCTTGAACTCCGCGAACGCGGAAGCCTCGTAAGGCCCTGCCACGATGATCGTCGAAACCACATCCTGGTTGGTGAAGAACTCCACAGTTCGCTGCAGCACCGGCCGCCCGCCCAGGTCCTCATCCAACTTCGACCGTGCCAAGTCAGTCGCCGTCTCGGCCTTCAGGGCCTCGGCATACCGGGAAGAGAACCCCGCGGCGGGGATGATGACGGCAAGCTTCATGGGGGATTGAACGCAGCACGGCCCCGCCGGGCGAGAGGGGGGGTCTGGGAATAGAGGCGCAACCCTGTCCCTTCCGGTTGAGCCTCTATTCCCCGAGCCACGGATTTCTTGAACGCAACCCCCGTTTCCGACGTCTGTACACTTCAGGCATCCAAGGAGTCCTCCATGCGCACCGGGACAGCACTCATTCTTCTCGCGGGCGGCCTGATCGGCATCGCCTCTTGCTCATCCACGAAGACCGCGGGACCCACCGCTCAGTGCGACCTCAACACCCCGGCGCCCCAACCTGTGGTCGAGAACCACACCCTCCACAACGTCCACCGCTTGAATGACAAGATCATCAGCGGTGCCGTCCCCGAAAACGCCGCGGCCTTTGACGAGCTCAAAGCCATGGGCGTCAAGACCATCATCTCCGTCGATGGCGCGACGCCGGACGTCCAGGGTGCCCAAACTCGCGGCATCCGCTACGTCCACATCCCCATCACGTACGCCGAGGTCACCGAGCCGCAGCGCCTGGCCATCGCTCGGGCCCTCAAGGACCTGCCGGGGCCGATCTACGTCCACTGCCACCACGGCAAGCACCGCTCGCCGGCCGCGGTGGCCGCCGCGGGCGTGACGCTGGGAATCATCACGCCCGAGCAGGGTGTCGCCTTCATGAAGACCGCGGGCACAGCGCCCAACTACGCGGGGCTCTACCAGTGCGTCGCCGAAGCCACGGTCGCATCCGCCGCCGCGATGGCGGCCGCGCCTGCAGACTTCCCGTCCGTTCACAAACCCAAAGGCATCGTCGCATCCATGATCGAGGTTGACGAGTCTTACGAACACCTGGGCTTTATCAAGAACGCTGGCTGGAAGATTCCGCCGGACCATCCCGACCTGGTCCCCGCGGCCGAGGCGGGGCGACTTGCCGACAGCCTGCGCCACTCCGGCGAAGACCCGCGAGCCCACGGCGAGGACTTCTCCAACCGGCTGGCCAAAGCGGTCGCCAGCGCATCGGCGATCGAAGAGGGCATCCTCAAGAACGCGCCCGCGGCCGAACTCGAAGGCCATTGGAAGCTGGTGGTGAGCTCGTGCAAAGACTGCCACGCGGAGTACAGGGACAAGAGGAAGTAATCGCAGCCGGTCGCTTTCGCTCGAAGCACTACCCGGCTTTCGCCCGGAGGGCGCACGGACGTTGCCAGGGGCGCAGCGCTTCGCAAGCCCCTGGTAAGGCCCTTCTTGCATTCCCGCCCGGTGGGCGGACGAGACTTTCATGGAACTTTCAACCACGTTCGCCCTCCGGGCGGGAAAACAAAAACCCCCATACCAGGGGCTCGATCGCTGCGCGATTAGCGCCCCTGGCAACGTCCGTCTGCCCTCCGGGCAAAACACCACTGGGATAGAAGCTCCTCTCAAACCTTGAGCCTCTATTCACCTGTCTGACCGGTGCCAAGACTTCTTGACTCACTTTCGCCTTTCGCCCTTCGCCTCTCGCCTCCTTACCATCCGCCCATGCCCCTACGAATCTTCAACACACTCACCCGCAAACTCGAAGACTTCATCCCCCAAGACCCGACGCGGGTCACCTTCTACTCCTGCGGCCCCACGGTCTACGACGATGCCCACATCGGGAACTTCCGCTCCTTCCTCGCGGCTGACTTGCTTCGCCGCTGGATCGAGTCACCCCTCTGCGAACTCTCCGACGGCAAGGGGGGCACCACCAAAGGCCCCCGCAAGGTCGTCCACGTCATGAACATCACCGATGTCGGCCACATGACCGATGATGCCGAGGGTGGCGAGAACGGTGAAGACCGCATGGCCATCGCCGGCAAGCGATTGGTCGAAGCCAAGAAGGCCGGCAAGCTCCCCGCCAACGTCGAGATCAATCCCAACGATCCGTACCAGATCGCCCGGTTCTATGAGGATCGCTTCAAGGAAGATGGCCGCCGCCTGGGCCTCAAGCTCGTCCTCGATCACGATGCCGGCGCCACCAACATGCCCCGCGCCACTGAGAACATCCAGGGCATGGTCCGGATGATCCAGCGCCTCATCGAGCGCGGCCACGCCTACCCCTCCGGCAACCCCGGCTCGCGCGTCATCTACTTCCGAGTGCTCAGCTTCGCCCCCTACGGCCGCCTCAGCGGCAACACACTCGATCGCCTCCGTGAGGGAGAAGGCGGCCGCGTCAACACCGAGAACCAATCTCAGAAAGAACACCCCGCCGACTTCCTGCTCTGGAAGGAAGACCCCAGCCACATCATGAAGTGGGACTCGCCCATCGCCGGCTGGGGCAAGGGCTATCCCGGCTGGCACATCGAGTGCTCTGTCATGTCCGCGGTAAACCTCCTGGGCATGAGTGCTTTCGAGTCGATGCTCACCAAAGGCGGCATCACCCAACCCATCATCGACCTCCACTCCGGTGGTGAAGACAACATCTTCCCCCACCACGAGTGCGAGATCGCCCAGACCTGCGGCTGCTTCATGTCGGATGCCACCATGGCCGACCCCGCCAAGGCCACCTACGCCCGCATGTGGTTCCACCCGCGCTTCCTCTTGGTTGAAGGCACCAAGATGAGCAAGAGCAAGGGGAACTTCTTTACGGCCCGCGATCTGTTTGCCAAAGGCATCGAAGCGGCCGCGCTGCGCCTTGAGCTCATCAAGACCCACTACCGCAGCAACGCCAACTTCACCGACCAGGGCCTGGCGGACTCGCAGCGGATGGTCGAGCGATGGCGCCGCGTCGCCGCGGGAACCGGCCCCGGCGGCGATGCCGCGGCCCGCGAGCACTGCCGCTCCCGCTTCGCCGCCGCGATGAACGAGGACCTCAACGTCGCCGGAGCCATCGGCGAGATCAACGCCTGGGTTGGATCGGTCGAAAAGCCGACGGCCGACGACGCGGCGCTGCTGCGCGAGCTCGACGCCGTGCTGGGTGTGCTCGAGCGGGCCAAGCCCGCGGCGGCACAGACCGATATCGGCATCTTCCTGGCGGGCACCACGCCCGACCCGGCGGTGGTCGAGAAGCTCGTCGCGCGCCGCGATGCCAAGGCGGCCAGGGACTTCAAGCGGTCCGACGCCATCCGCGACGAACTGCTGGCCATGGGCTACCAGATCAAGGACGTGGCCGGCGGCAAGGTCGAGGTCTCGCGCCGATAGGGTCGTGAGCACAGAAGCGTGCTACTCGTCCAGCAGGCTCTTGCGCCGCAGGATGTGGTGGTACGCCTGGGCGAAGCGGTGCGCCTCGTCACGCACGGCCTGCAGCAGCCGCAGGCCCGCGTGCGAGCGCGAGAGCTTGATCGGCGCCGCCTCACGCTGCACGTACACCAGCTCTTCCTTCTTGGCCAGGCTGATCACCATCGGCGGCCTGACGTCGAGCTGATCGAACGCCTCGAGCGCCGCGTGCAGCTGCCCGAGCCCGCCATCGATGAGGATCACGTCGGGGTAGAGCTCCTGCCCGTGCCCGGCATCGCGGAACCGGCGGCTGACGACCTCGCGCAGCGCCATGTAGTCGTCGTTGTCCACCGTGCGGATCTTGTACCGGCGGTACTCCTCCTTGAAGGGCCGCCCGTCGATGAAGCAGACCTTCGAGGCGACCGTCTCGCCCCCCTGCAGGTGCGCGATGTCGAACCCCTCGATGCAGCGGATCGGCGTCTCGAGCCCGAGCGTCTTCTGGAGGCTCTTGATCCCCTTCTCCGGCTCGAGGATCAGGTTCTCCGTCTCGGGCTGGAAGTTGTCCGCGCGGCTCGCCCGCTCGTCGAGCTTCTCGATCGTGCGGACCTGGTCGCGCAGCACGGCCGCCCGCTCGAACTCGTGCGCGGCGCTCGCCGTCTCCATCTCCGCGCGCAGCTCGCGCAGCATCACGCTCCGCTTGGAGCCCAGGAACCGCACGAACGCGTCCACGTCTCTCCGGTAGTCCTCAACACCGATGCTCTCGTTGCACGGCGCGGTGCACTGGCCGATCGCCTTGAGCAGGCACGGCCGGAAGAACCTGTTCTTCGGGTCGCCCGCGACGATGTCCAGCGAGCACGTGCGGAACTTGAAGACCCGCTGGAGCATCTGCACCGCTTCGCGCAGCGCTCCCGCGTTGGTGAACGGGCCGAAGACCTTCCCGCCCACCAGCGCCGGGTCCGCCGGGTTGCGCGTCACGAACACACGCGGGTAGTCCTCCCTCAGCTGGATCGCCAGGTACGGGAAGCTCTTGCCGTCCTTCAGCCGCACGTTGAACCGCGGCGGCGGCTTGAGGTCCTTGATCAGCCGGTTCTCGGTGAGCAGCGCCTCCCACTCGCCCTCGCACTCGAGGATGTCAAAGTCCACGACGCGATCGAGCATCGGCTCCTTGCGAGCGCCGAGGTCCGCGCTGGGAATGAAGTACGACGACACCCGATCCGGCAAATTCGCGGCCTTGCCGACGTAGATGACGACGCCCTTGGCGTCCTTCATCAGATACACGCCCGGCACCTTCGGCAACGCCCGAGCCTTGGCGAGCAGGCTCGCGAGACGATCATCGCGCGGAGATGAAGACACGTCGTCGGACACGGCGAATCGTAGAGATTCACGCGGCGTCGCTGATCGGCATGATCGCGGCCACGCGCCTCCTCTCCCCGCCTGCGGGGAGAGGACGATTTGAGGCGAAGCATCAAATCAGGTGAGGGGATTGCGGGTGGCTATCTGCTGCGAGATCCGGATACCGAACACCCCTCCCCGGTCTCGCCAAGCCTCGACCACCCCTCCCCGCTTCGCGGGGCGGGGAGGCGCGATCTGC
>JBGAND010000042.1:0-36393 GCA_044222485.1 Phycisphaerales bacterium
CCAAGGATGCAGGCGAAATCGCCGGCCTCAAGGTCGAGCGCATCATCAACGAACCCACCGCCGCGGCCCTCGCCTACGGCCTCGACAAAAAGAAGAACGAGAAAATCGCAGTCTTCGACTTAGGAGGTGGCACATTCGACGTCTCCATCCTCGACATCGGCGATGGCGTCTTCGAAGTGCTCAGCACCAACGGCGACACCCACCTCGGCGGCGACGACTGGGACCAGAAGCTGATCGACCACATCGCCGAGGAGTTCCGCAAGAAGGAAGGCATCGACCTCCGCAAGGACCCCATGGCCCTCCAGCGCCTGAAAGAGGCCGCGGAAAAGGCCAAGTGCGAGCTCTCCTCCATGCAGGAGACGACCGTCAACCTCCCCTTCATCACCGCCGACCAGAACGGCCCCAAGCACCTGCAACTCTCCATCACCCGCTCCAAGTTCGAGTCCCTCTGCAACGACCTCTTCGAGCGCCTTAAGGCCCCCTGCCTCCAGGCGATCAAAGATGCCAAGATCGACAAGTCCAAGATCGACGAGGTCGTCCTCGTCGGCGGCTCCACCCGCATGCCCAAGGCCCAGCAAATCGCCAAGGACATCTTCGGCAAAGAGCCCAACAAGTCCGTCAACCCCGACGAAGTCGTCGCCATCGGCGCCGCTATCCAGGGCGCAGTCCTCAAGGGTGAAGTCAAGGATGTTCTCCTCCTCGACGTCACGCCGCTCAGCCTCGGGGTCGAAACCTACGGCAGCGTCATGACCAAGCTCATCGAAAAGAACACCACCATCCCGACCAGCAAGAAGGAAACCTTCTCGACTGCCTCCGACAACCAGACCAGCGTGACCATCCACGTCCTCCAAGGTGAACGCGAGTTCGCCAAGGACAACCGCACACTCGGTAACTTCGACCTCACCGGCATCGCCCCGGCCCCCCGCGGCCTGCCCCAGATCGAAGTTGAGTTCGCCCTCGACGCCAACGGCATCCTCACCGTCGTCGCCACCGACAAGGCCACCGGCAAAAAGGCCGACATCAAGATCACCAACTCCGGCGGCCTGTCCAAGGAAGAAATCGACAAGATGAAGCGGGATGCCGAGATCCACGCCGCCGAAGACAAAAAGCGCCGCGAACTGGTGGACCTCAAGAACCGGGCAGACGCCACCGTCATCCAGACGCGCAAGGCCTTGGAAGAGCACGGGGCGAAGGTCTCGGGCGATGTCCGCGGCAAGGTCGAGTCCGCCCTGTCTAGCCTCGAAGAGAAAATCAAAGGCGACGAAGCCGCCCCCATCGAGGCCGCCCTCCGCGAACTCGAGAAGGCCAGCATGGAGCTAGGCAAGGTCGTCTACGAAGAAGCCGCCAAGAAAGGCCCGACCGGCGGAGCCCCCGGCGCCACACCGGAGGGTGAGGCCAAAAAGGGCGACGACGTCATCGACGCCGAGTTCAAGGTCAAGGACGAGTAACCACCAACAACTTTCACCACCCCTGAGAGGGCGGGCACGAATGCCCGTCCTTTCTTTTTTCAGCACTTCGGCGACTTGCGCTTCTTCCCGATCGGGCTGCGGGCCTGGAACTTCTTAATCCTCTCGGGCGCGAACGGGACCTGGCAGTCGCCGACCATGTCGATGGTGACGGGGCCGATGCGTTTAGCCGTCTCCACCGCGGCCTTGTGCAGGGGCTTTACATAGCACCCCACCGCGATCACGAACCCGTTCATCGTGTACTTCACGCGGTTGCGCTCGGCGTGGATCGACTTGGCCACACGCTCCAAGAGTGACTTGATCTCCGGCAGGTCAAGCTCTGCATCTTCCTTGATCGCGACCAGGCTCGCATACGTCTGCCACCCGGCCGCCGCGATGGTTTCATCCTTGGACTTCATCCACTTGAGCGCCACCTCGCGCCCGTGCAGGCTGGCTGAGGCCACCCACGGAACGGCGTATTCGGAAACCCAGGGGGAGTTGGCGCCCTCGACCCACTTCTGCAGGTCCTTCTTGGTCATCTTCTCATCGTCGGCGATCAGCCCGGCCAGGTACATCGCATCGGCGATACCCGTGTCGTAGAGATCCAGGGCCAGCTTGTAATCCATCTTCACCCGCTTGACGATCTTCTTCATGTCCTCGATCTTGACGCCAAAGCAGGGCTCTTGGGCGCCGTGGTTGATCCAGGTCTTTTTGGTCTGGGGGTTGGCGAGTTTTTTGAGTTCGGAGACGATGGCTTTGGCGGTCATTTGGCTTTCCCTTCAAGCGGCATGGAACGCAAAGTCGGCACTTACTGAGTGATGGCAAGCAATTTGTTCACTTCTTCGCGGTAAGAACTTCCGGAGTGAACCGTGTGTTCGGAATCGAAGCATTCAAGAGCTGCGGCCGTGAATGCGCTCCTGCGAACAGTCTTGAGCCACTTGACCCTGCGCATGCTGGCCGAATCACTCGACACCAACTCCAAGTCCTCTGCTGCAAACTGATAGTCCCCTGTGATCTCACCAATATGAATTTCGTCCTGACCAGTCACAGGAAACACGAACAGATCCGTTTTGCTCATTTCGAAGACAAACCGAAGCGCGTCACCGGCCCAGTTTGCCACCCTCATTTTCTTCTCACCGGGATACTTCGTGTCGAATGCCCACTTCATGCGGTCACGCGTGGGGTATTGAGACAAGTCGCCAGCCTCTACCCAACCAACGCAAATGAACCCTTCCTTCAGCCCTCGCTTAGCGGCGATTTTGTGATGGGACATATGAACGACCCAAAGGGGCGTCACGCGACGCTTCTTGGTCGGCGGCGGCTCGTCGGGCCTGGTGTCGAGCCATGATTCGTCGTCGTCCAAGAATGGATTTGGCATTTTGCCCAGTGTACGGCAAAATCGCGTGGGTGTCTAAGAGGCCGAAATCCCACCCATCGACTCGTCAAATGTTCGGACACTGACCCCTAGTTCCCGGTACTCTACTTTCCCGCACGGAAGGACTTATGGACCGCAAGACCCCAACCATCAAATCCCTTGTTCAAGGGTTCGCTCAACATATCAAAGACCTCAAGGCCGCCGAATACAAAGAATCCCAAGTTCGCCTTCACTACATCGATCCGTTCTGGAAGCTGCTCGGTTGGGACGTCGACAACACCGAACAGCGCGCTCCGCAGGACGTCGAGGTGCAGGTCGAGCCGTCGATGGACACCGTCGAAGATGATGGGCTCAAATCCCGGGAGCCGGATTACCTGTTCCGGGCAAACGGCTTCTCCCGCTTTGTGGTCGAGGCCAAAAAGCCTGCCGTCGACATCGACACCGATAAGAAAGCAATCTTCCAAGCAAAGCGGTACGCCTGGAACGCCTCGATTCCCTTCGGGGCCGCGCCGGATTCGACGGCATTATCGGAAACCCGCCTTATATCCGCGTTCAGGAGTTGAATGAGTGGGCAGAGGAGGAGTGCGAGTTCTACAAGTGGAAGGCAACGCCATCGTTCCGCACGACCCCTCGCACCTGCTCTTGATCGCAGGCATCTTGAACAGCAAACTGATCGAGGCCCAACTTCAACAGACGGGAACAAAGTTTCGCGGTGGATACCTGAATTGTGAAATCCGGTTTATCCGCGATCTCCCCATCAAGCTACCAGAGACCGCCGACGACAAGAAGAAGGCCGCCCAGATCACAGAGTCGGTCCGGGCCATCATGGCCGCCAAGACCAAACTCCGCGATGCCAAACTCTCCGACCGCGATCGCATGACCCTCGAGGGCGAAGTCGAATCCAATGAGCACCGCATTGATGAGGCTGTGTTTGCGCTTTATGGGGTCGATGGCGTGCCTGGGTAAGCCGCGAACGCTGACGAGGATAAACTGTTGCCCATGAAGCCACGGAAGGCCCGCATCGCCCTCGTTTACGATTTTGACGGCACTCTTGCACCGGGCAACATGCAGGAACAGAGCTTCCTCCCCGCGGTGGGGAGTGACGGCAAGAAGTTCTGGGCTGAAGCCAAAGCAAGGGCCAAAGAGACCGATGGCGACGAAATCCTTGCCTATATGGAGCTGATGCTGCGGCACGCCGCGGGATCAAAGGTGAAGAGCACTCGGCAAGCGTTCAAGGACTATGGCCGGCGCATCCGGTTTTTCCCCGGCGTCGAAGGATGGTTTGGTCGCATGAATCGTCATGCGAGCAAGCTCGACTGCATTCTGTCGCACTTCATAATTTCCTCCGGTAACCGAGAGACGATTCAGGGAACGCGCATCGCCAAGCATTTCAAAGGGCGAATCTTCGCTTCGGCGTTTGGGTACGACAACAACGACGTCGCGAAGTGGGCCGCCCTTGCCGTGAACTACACCAACAAGGCTCAGTTCCTATTTCGGATCAACAAAGGGATCGAGAACTCCCACGACAACACGACCATCAACAAGTACACGCCTGAGGATCGTCGCCTCTATCCCTTCAAAAACATGGTGTACATCGGTGATGGAGAGACTGACATCCCCGCGATGAAGATGGTGACCTATCAGGGCGGGCGGTCGATCGTCGTTTATCAAAAAGCCAAACACGGAAGAAAAGAGACGGCCCACGAACTCGTAGAGAATCAGCGCGCAGACATCGCGGTACCCGCTGATTACTCAAATGGTTCACTCCTTGACAGCGCGGTTAAGGCTGCGATAAGCCAAATCGCGGCACGGCACGCATTCGAGCGGTGCGATACAAGCTCGCTCAAGGGCATTCGCCCTCCGAAGTAAGTCGCCGATGCAGGGGCTGCCGCCCCCGCACCCCCGCTGGGAATTGAGCGAGATTGGTGGCTTCGGCGAGGCCGCGGCGATCGGGTACACTTTTCCCATGTGCGCAGCAGTCATACCCCCGATCGGTGCCATCGCCGTCGCCGCCAGGCGTAACCGCATCATCCGCGGCTTTCGCAAGGCCGCGGCCCTGAGCCCTGAGTCCGCTCAGACTCTGGAGAGCCTGGCCCGCGGCCACATTTTCGGGCGCATGGTCAAGAGTGGCGTGATCAAGGAGGAAACGGGCGGGCGGTTCTGGCTGGATGAGGCGGCGGAGAAGGCGGGCGAGCGGGTGCGGGTGAAGTTCGCGGTTATAGGTGTGATCAGCGGGCTGGTTGTGGTTGGGGTGATTTTGGCGGTGGTGGCGCTGGTGAAGTGAGGGGGGGTTAGGAAAGGCAGAGCGGGAAGTAGAAAGCGGAAGAAGAGGTAGCCCAGCCCCCTCCCGCCGGCGGCGGGAGGGGGAGCAGGATGGGGACACCACGGCTCACTGCGGATTCCTTGGCGGCGGGGTGGGGTTGGCGGCCCGGCGCTGGCGCTTGGGCTCCTGTTTTGCTGAACAGCGATTTGTTCCATGGAAATCTTGATGACATCAAGATTGCTGCAACTTTGTGTCCTTGCCGGATTTGCTCTTCCATAACCGTTGCTCGTGCGTCATACTGATGGCCCCCCTCGGGATTCGTGCAGGTTCGCCTCGCTCGCTACGGCGCGGCACGGGTTGTCCTTTTTTGGTTGTCTTTTGCAAAGGGGGGTTTATGGAAGGGTTCAAGTTCGACGCGCATGCGAAGCGGATCAAGGTTTCGGAGGCGGAGATCATCGCAGCTTTGAGGGAGTTCAGTGAGAGCGTGGGCGGGCGGCCGTTTGCGATGTCGGAGTTCAAGAAGTGGCCGGGGCGGAAGTTTGGGTTGAGCGTGATCTCGCTGCGCATCGGGGGTTGGCGAGAAGCGATGCAGAGGGCGGGGCTGGCGGTGTCGCGGGTCCGCGAGTATGGCCCCGCGGAGTTGATGGACAGGCTGGAGGCGGCGTGGAAGCAGTTGGGGTATCGGCCGGGGTATCACAGCTTGAAGCGCGTGAGTGGGATGACCTGGGGGCCGTATGTGCGGCACTGGGGGACGCTGCGCGCGGCGTGTGAGCGGCTGGCGGCGTTTCATGCGGGGAAGATGACGCGCGAGGAAATGCTGCGGCCGGTGCCGGTGCATGAGCGGAGGATCAAGCGGGGGCGGAAGGCGATACCGGTGGATATGCGCTGGCGCGTGCTGAAGCGCGATGGGCATCGGTGTGTGAGTTGCGGGGCGAATCCGGCGACCGACGAATCGGCGGTGCTGCAGATCGATCACATCGTGCCGGTGTCCAAGGGAGGAGTAAACGAGGAAGGAAACCTGCGCGTGTTGTGCCGCGACTGCAATGCGGGCAAAGGGGTGGGTCAATGAGGAATCCACGCCCGCGCGGTCCGGTAACCGGGACACTGGGTGAATCGATACCCACCGATGGCCGACATTGGTTGGAGCGATTTCCTCAATCGCGACTTCTTCCGAAGTTGAGCAGGGGGTGCAAGTTGGGCAGGACCATCCAAAGCAGCGAGCTTGGACGCTGCGCGGCCGCGCTCGCGCTGCTCACCCTCGCCTCCCCCACTCTCGCCCAATCCGGCCGCACACTCATTTACGGCATCTCATCCAACAACACACCCAAACAACGCACCTGGAACGGCACCGCCTGGTCGGCAGAGGCCAACACGTTGGATGTCGGCGAGGAACCGCGTTGGATCGTCACCAACAAGTGCCCGACCCGCAACGAGACCATCGTCGCGGTTGGGGACAAGAAGGATGACCTGAACCTGATGGTCCACAACGGCACCACCTGGGGCAACTTGCTTCAGGCGACCGACAAGCTGGTGACCAACTCCGACCGACCGTTCTTCGCGGCCTATGAGCAGTCTTCCGGCGATGCCCTGATCGCTTACCGCGTTCAGAGCCCGGGCAGCACGCTCTATTACCGCACGTGGAACGGCTCGGCGTGGTCATCCCAGGGTTCGATGACGTACTGGGGCTCGGGCGACCCCAAGTGGGTCAAGATGGTACCCAAGCCCGCGAGCAACGAGATCATGGTGCTCGTGCTCGACAACGACGAAGACCTCTCCGCGGTGATCTGGAACGGCTCTTCCTTCACGAACAACATTTTGCTGGACTCGAGCACGCCCTTCTCAGGGCACGAGGAGTTTGATGCCGCGTACGAGTCCGTGACCGGGCGATGCCTGATCGCCTGGACCACCAACGGCACCAGCGTACCCAAGTACCGCATCTGGTCCGGCAGTTCGTGGCTCTCGGCCTCCAACATGCCCGACATCGGCGGCAACACCAAGTGGATGCGCCTGGCGGCCGACCCCAGCACCAACAAGATCATCGCAATGTCGCTCGACAGTTCATCGGATGTCAACGCGGTGGTGTGGAGCGGCTCGTCCTGGGGCTCTGTCGTGGAGTTCGAGACCGGTGCACCAGACGACAATCGGCGGGCCATCGACATCGCCTTCGAGCCCGCCGGAAACCGCGCGCTGGCCATGTACGGGCGGTCATCCCAGAACAACGTCTACTACCGGGTGTACGACGGAAGCAGTTGGTCTGCCGCGGCCGCGGGGCCCGCGATGTCGGAGCCGCCCAGCGTCGTCCAACTCACCGGCTGCGGGAGCGGTCAGGAGATTCTCGCGGTCGTCCGGCGCAAGAACGATGACACCCTGTGCTTCATGCGTTGGACCGGCTCGGCGTTGACAGGCTACCAAGTGCTCAGCTCGAGCCTCTCGGGGGCGGCCGACAACGAGACCTTCATGGTCACCGGCAGCGGCGCGACCGTCACCAAGCGATACGTCGCCAGTTGGTGCGAAGTCGAACCCAACTAGACCTCCTCCGCCCGCGTTCTCCCTACCCTAAACTCCACACCCTCGGTTAGCCCCGAGCCCGGAGTCCCTCATGCGACTGATCCTCACTCTTCTGGCTCTCATCCCCTCCCTCACCCTTGCACAGCCCCCGGCTAAAGACCCGCCCGCCAAGGCTCAGCCCGAAACCAAGTCTTCCGAATCGGTCCCCGGCGACATCCGCCAATCGGTGGTCAAGATCTTCTCGACCTTCCGCCAGCCCGACCTGCGCCGCCCATGGACCAAGCAGGCCCCCGGCGATGCCACCGGCACCGGCGTCTGCATCGATGGCAAACGCATCCTTACCAATGCACACATGGTGACGTATGCCAGCCGCATCCTGATCCAGCCCAACGAGTCCTCGGACAAGTTCGACGCCGAAATCGTCGCCGTCGCGCCCGGAATCGACCTGGCCCTCTTGAAGCTGAAGGATGAGACCTACTTCGACACCCACCCGCCGGCGGTCATTTCCGATGAGCTCCCCAAGGTTGGCGACAAGGTCAAAGCCGTCGGCTACCCCAAGGGTGGCGACTCGCTCTCCATCACCGAAGGCATCGTCAGCCGCATCGAATACACCGACTACAACGCGGACACCCTGGGCCTGCGCATCCAGGTGGATGCCGCGCTCAACCCCGGCAACAGCGGCGGGCCCGCGGTCTCCAGCACCACCGGCCGGATCATCGGCCTGGTCTTCTCCGGCATCCGCGATGCGGACAACATCGGCTACATCATCCCGGTCGAAGAGATCCGCGCATTTCTGGATGACATCAAGGATGGCAAGTACGACGGCCGCCCCCAGATCCGCGAATCCATGCAGACCTTCGAGAACCCCGCCCTGCGCGAGAAGCTCGGCGTGGGCAAGGATGTCCAGGGCATGATCATCACCCGCGGCTCCTCAGACAAGGATTGGCCCCTCCAGCAGTGGGACATCATCACCACCATCGGCGACCACGCCGTGGACAACACCGGCATGGTCCAGGTCGCCGAAAACCTCCGCCTGAACTTCGGCTACTTCATCCCCAAGCTCGCCAAGGATGGCAAGGTCCCCCTTTCCATCAACCGCGCCGGCAAAGCCATGCAGATCGAACTGCCCGTCTCCTCCGACACCCAGGGCCTCCTGCCCCCCCTGGGCACCGCCTATCCGTCGTACTTCATTTACGGCCCCCTGGTCTTCTCTCCCGTCTACACCGAGCACCTCCGCCTCAACCCCACCATCCTCTCCTTCCGAGGCAGCCCCATCCTCTCCCGCGGCTTTGGCAAGCGAGCCTTCCCCGATGAGCAACTCGTCACCGTCTGCTCCCCCCTGCTCCCTCACAGGATCACCAAGGGCTACGACGTTGACTACTTCCCCTGTGTCGCAAAAGTGAACGGGGTCAAAATAAAAAACCTGAAACACCTCATTGAAACCCTGCGGGATTGCAAGGACGAATTCGTCACATTCGAGTGGACCGATCAGCACGTGGAAAACATCGTGTTCAAGAGGGCGGAAATTGTGGCTGCAACGGATGAGATTCTGGATGACAACGGCATCCGGAGCCGGTCCTCAGCAGACCTCTCAGACATCTGGCCCGCCAAGTAAGCCTCCTTGACAAGTCGCTTTCTCACCGCGGAACTTCGCCCGCGCCGATAGTGCATGGGCAGGATGCCCCAACCGGCAAGGAGGCCGAACATGAAACGCGCCGCGACTCTTGTGTCTTTGCTGTTCGTTGCGGGGTGCCAGACCCACCGAACCGAACAGGTTTCAGGGCCACAACTTGATGCGGCCGCAACTTCTCTCAACGCTCTTCAGGCCCGTGTCGAGATTTGCTCGCACAATATCGCCAACCTCCAAACCGTTGGATACAAGGCAACACGGGTCGTTCTCTCCGATCTGCCTTACAACAACCGCTCACTGGATGATGGCAGCGGCGGCACCATGACCGCCCGAATCGGTGGCGGTGTCCATCTCGCCCGTACGACGACCGACATGACTCAGGGCCCGGCCATCCAAACGGCGCGGCCACTGGACTTGCTCATCCAAGGCCCCGGCTTCTTTGCAACGACCAGCACGGAACGCGACATCGGGCGCGAGTACACCCGCGCGGGACAGTTCTCGCTCAATGCGGATGGCCAAATGGTATTGATGGGCCGCCCCGACATGCGCATAGAACCGAGTATCTGCGTTCCGTGCGACACGACCCAGATCAAAGTCTCGTCGTCGGGCCGCATCTCGGTGCTTCGCGCGGGCTCGATTGAGCCCGAGGAGGTCGGTCAAATCGAGTTGTCTTGCTTCGTGAATCCAGAAGGGCTTAAGCCGGTCGGTTGCGGGCTGTTCGTGGAAACTGCCGAGTCCGGCCAGCCGCTTGAGGGTGAGCCGGGCGCGGACAACCGGGGCACACTCCATCAAGGGATGCTCGAAGGTTCAAACGTGAACCTGATAACAGAACAAGTTGAAGCCCGGCGAGCACAGCAGCAGTTTGAGGCACTATCCCGGCTGGCGTTTCCAACGGGATCATGGGCATCTCGCTAGCCCTGAGCGAACATCACCTGCAGCAGCTTGTCCACGCTGTGCTTCCACGTGAACTTCTCGGCGACCCACTTGGGTCCCGCGGCCGCGGCGGAGGCTCGCCACGCGGGGTCGGTGATGGCTCGCTTCAGGTGAGCGGAGAACTGGGGGTAGTCCGGCTCGATCATCCAGCCCAGGCGTGGGTCGGTGACTTCTTTGCCGGGCATGCGGAGGGCCCAGGAGTCGTCGGCGAAATCGTCGGTGGAGCCGCCGAGGGTGCAGATGACCGGGAGGCCACAGGCCGCGGCCTCGAGGATGGGGAGGTTGAAGCCTTCTGCGCGGTAGGGCGAGAGGTAGACATCGGCGCACTGGTAGAGCCTGGCCATGGCGGCAGCACTGAGGGCCGCGCCCTGGTAGGACATGCGGGATGTCACGGCTTCGCGGGCGGGCTTGGGCATGTTGCCCAGGAAGCCTCGCATGTACTCGCTGGACAGGTAGAGATTGTCGGAGCCCTTCACGCAGAGGAGCAGTTCGGGATGACTGGCCGCGTGGTCGGCGATGGCCCGCATCACCAGATCGATCCCCTTGTTGTTGGTGATGGCGCTGATGTTCAGGCAGACGAAGCGGCCTTCCCAGCCCATTTCTTTGCGGAGGCTGGTTCGCTCTTGGGTCGAGATTGGATGGAAAACGGTGGTGTCCGCACCGCACGGGACGACCACGATCTTGTTTTTGGGGAGGCCGGAGTTCAGAAAGCCCTGGGCCGCCCACCTGGAACAGGCAATTACGGTGGCCTGCGCCTTGGAGAGCTCTTCCCATGGTTTTTTGCCACTGCCCATCGCTTCTTCCTGGATGCGCTTGAACTCGCTGGTGACCCAGACGAAGGTGCGAGCGGCTTCTGGAGAGTTGTCGAAGTAGTGTGGAAAGCCCATGCGGAAGAGGACGTCAGTCTTGAGCCCTGGGGGCGGTGTCGGGATTCCCTTGAGCATGCCCTCATGTTCGGGCGTCATGGTGCCGGCGACGGGGGTCCAAGCCCGGTAGTAGGGCACATCCCGGTGGAAAAGCTTGATGTCGGGGCGGCGGAGCATTTCGATGCATTGGTACTGGTTCACCACCGCGTAGGAGTGGGATAGAAACCGCCAGCCCTCAACCAGAACCGTCTTCATGGGGCAAAGAATACCCGGTGGGGGCGACGAACGCGGCTGGGCGGGTCTGACATTTTGGGGGCCGCGGCCTATCATCGACCCCCATTTTCCGCCCCGTTTACCTGAACCCCTGTCCCCGAGGTTGAACTATGAAAGCCACAATGCTCCGCCCCGGTCTGGGCGTCAAGATGGACGGCAAGCTCTTTGTGATCACGAACTTTGAGCACCGGACGCCGGGGAACCTGCGGGCGTTCATCAATATCAAGATCAAGGATGTGATCTCGGGCAAGTCGCTGGAGAAGCGGCTGTCGTCGAGCGATGAAGTGGAGGTCATCGACCTGGATCGCCGGCCGATGGAGTACCTGTACTCCGACAACACTGGGGCAACGTTCATGGATCAGGAGACGTTTGACCAGATGACCATCCATAAGGATGTGCTGGGCGATTGCCTTCTCTACATGAAGCCGAACACCGAGGCCGTGGTGCTGTGCCATGACGGCAAGCCGGTGTCGCTGGAACTGCCGGCATCGGTGGAGTTGACCATTACGGATACGCCCCCGGGCATTAAGGGCGCGACCGCGACCAACCGGCTCAAGGAAGCGACGCTGGAGACGGGGCTCAAGACCAAGGTCCCGGAGTTCATCGCGACCGGTGAGACGATCAAGATCAGCACGACGGATGGGTCGTATCTGTCGCGGGCGTAAGTCCGGTTATGCTCTCCATATGAATCTCGCACTCATCGGCCTGCGTGGAGCCGGGAAGTCGGCTATTGGTCGGCTTGTGGCAGTGCGCACTGGGCGGGAGTTCATTGATCTGGATGATTTCACGCCGCAGATTCTGGGGTCGCTGAGCGTCCGAGATGCGTGGACCGCCTATGGCGAGGAGTCCTTCCGGCGCGCCGAGACCGTGGCACTGGCCAAGGCGTTGAGCGGTGAGGATTGCATCGTGGCGCTGGGTGGCGGCACGCCGACCGCGCCGCTGGTGCCGGACTTGATTCAACATGAACGGGCGAACGGGCGGCTGGTGGTGGTGTATCTGGCGGCTTCGGCTAAGACTCTTCGCTCGCGACTGAAAACATCGGACAACACCCACCGTCCCAGCCTCACCGGCAAGGATCCGCTGGATGAGATTGAAGATGTGCTGGCGGCGCGGGATCCGCTGTATCGGCGTATTGCGGACGCGGTGATTGAGACTGATGCGCTGGATTCGGATCTGGTGGTGGCGCGCGTCAGTTCACTGCTGGGGGGATGAAGGCGCGACTTCACCGCCTCGGACCATCGTTCGGAGATGAGGGACTCCCACACTCAGAACCCACGCGGCACTGATGTACCACAGCGTGGTTGAAGGCATCGAGTATCGGGTGACCGGCATGAGCAGCACGCAGTGAGCGCCGACGAGGGCGAAGGTCGCCAAGCCGAACGAGGCGAGTTCCCAACGGCGGCGGCGGATCGCGACGATGAACGCGGCCAGCGCGGCGATCGCCAAGGGAACCTGGGGCACGCCGCGGACGTGATTTTGCCCCCACCAGAGCATGTAGGGAGCGAGAACGCCACGGCCGCCGGAGTTCATGACGAAGCCTTCCCAACCCGGGAACTGGCCCGCCCCTTGGAAGTTGGGTGCGAATGACCGGGTGCGAGGCTGGAACGGCCTGCGGGCAAAGAACGGAAACTCGTCGTACATAGGCGGCTTGTCGTAAATGCCGCAGTTGAGTTGCCACAGGAGGGTGTAGAAGCACGAGAAGGCGTAGGTCACCGGGCGCTTGCGGATGCTGGACTTGGCCCAGTCGCCCAGGTGCTTGTCCTGCGCCGCATCCTCGAGTGAATGCGTGTCGTACATCACGCGACAGAGCGAATCGTCATCCGGCGGGCGTCCGGCGAGGTACTTGTCGAAGGCTCTCCGAGTCGCTTCATTCATCGGATAAGCGGGGTCGAGCATGTCGTAGAAGCCTGCGCCGTACCAGATCGCCGAGTTGGAACCCCGTGCAAACCCACGGACACCGTGGCGTGCGTTGAACATAAGCCAGGGGAGACTGAGCGCGACAAATGTCGCAACAAGGACGCCTCCGCTCGCGACACGCCTCTTGATTGGGCCCGGGATGCGCAGCACCCAGGCCAGAGCCAAGAATGGCACCATCGCCTGAAGCGCGGGGCGCATCATGCACACGGCCACCAGCAGGACCGCCATACCGACGCTCGAACGTATGCGATCCGGGCGCCAACACAGCAATGCCACACCCGCGGCCGTGGTTACAAAGATGGTCGGAGTTTCCGTGCACGCGAAACTCGAATACGCCATAGACCAAGGTTCGATCGCGAACAAGAGGCTCGCAAGGAGGCCCCAGCGAGCACCGGCGACACGGACACTGCCAAACGCGATCATCACGCAGGTCAGCCAGGCCAGGAGGTGGTTCAAGACGAGGATCGCGATGGCGCTGCGCCCGATGAGGGCGAATGCCACGGCGAGCATCGCGGGGTAGCCGGGCGTTCGATTCGGGCTGTGCCAATTCGGGCCGCCGTCGAGCATCTGGAACGCGTACATCGAGTATTCCTGGCCATCGGGCGGCACGATAAGGGGCATCGAGCCAGAGGCCAGGATGTGGACGGCCGCGGAGGCCGCCGCCACGATGATGACGGCCCGGCGCGGCGTCAGCCAACGGGCCGGTCGCTCCGGCCCGAATCCCCCTTGGGTTTGGGGAACGCGGTCGGGCGCGATCATGGGCGACACGCCTTGCCACGTGAATCGCGGCGCGCCGCCAGATCAGTGTGCGGTGCCTGAACGCTGCAACGCCGGTCGCAGCGCCTCGCTGAATGCGTCGAGTCCTGCATCCCCGGATTGTACCGAATTCAACCGGTTTTATCTGCCTGCCGCACCGCATCGCAGAACCGCTCGATCAACCCGGGGTCCTTCACGCCGCGTTCTTTTTCCACTCCGCTGGAGACATCCACAGCGAAGGGCCGGACGATTTCGATGGCTTCGCCGACGTTGTCGGGCGTGAGGCCGCCGGCGAGGATGATGGGGGCACCGATGCCGTCAAGGGCCGCGGCCAGGCCCTTCCAGTCGAGGCTGACACCTTCGCCACCGGAGCCGCCATCAACGAGTATCGCATCGACCTCGTCGATGGCGGACCAGCGCTCGAGGTCTTGCTTGATGGTTGCGGGGTCGTAGCGAACGGCCTTGATCACCGGACCGCACGCCTTGACCGTGTCTTCATCTTCGTTGCCGTGAAGTTGTGCCAGATGGGTGGGGCAGACCTCTTCCATGTCGGCGAAGGAGTCCACGGAGGCGTTCATGTAGACGCCGACGGTGGTGACCATGGGGGGAAGCGACCACATGATGGCCGCGGCCTCTTCGGGGTCGATGGCACGCACGGAACTGCGGACGAACATGAAGCCGACGGCGTCGGCACCGGCATCCACCGCGGCCAGGGCTGCATCCACCGTACGGATGCCGCAGATCTTGATTCGGGTGCGTGGCATGGGCGCAGGATAGCCACGTTGCCATTGTTACAGCGTCGGGAGCCCAGACCGACAATAATGATGACAACTCTGGAGCACGCCATGACCCGCACTTTCGCCGCTGCGTTCCTTGCGTTGGCCCTTCCCCTCACCTCGCTCACGGCGCTGGCTCAGGATTCCAAGCCGACTGGTGGCTTTCCGGCCAAGGTCGAGAAGAAGCTGTACGCCAAGAACGATCTGCGCGGCAAGGCAGCGCCCAAGTTTGAAGTCCAGTCGTGGCTGAGCAAGGAGCCGGAGCGCAAGGGCAAGGTGGTGCTCATCGATTTCTGGGCGACTTGGTGCGGCCCGTGCGTTGCATTGATTCCGGAACTCGAGGGATTCAAGACCAAGTTCAAGGATGACCTGGTGGTGATCGGCGTCAGCGATGAGAAGGCGGACATTGTCAAGCCGTTCATCGAAAAGAAGAAGGTGACGTACGCGATGGCGATCGACACCGGGGCGAAGATGAAGAATGCCGTGGGCGTTCAGGGCATCCCGCACGTCTTGATCGTGGATAGCGCGGGGATCGTCCGGTGGCAGGGCTTCCCGCAAGGGGACGAGAAGCTGACCGAAGAGATCATCCAGAAGATCATCGATGCGGACAAGGCGGTGAACCACAAGCACAAGTCCGGCCCGTCAAAGCCCGAAGAGGCCCCAGCGCCCAAGAGGTCGGAAGGCACGCCTGTTCCCAAGAAGCTGGATCCCGCGCCGAAGCGCGGCGGATGAGTCTTAGGCGACTTCGGGCCGTCGCCGACGTCGCCCGAACATCAGCAACCCGGCCGCGAATGCCTGAACCATGCCGGGCGCCGGGACGATCGAGAAGTTACTGAACGTGCTTGTGGATGTCGTCGGCCCGGTGGTGCGCCAGGTGTTGTTGGCGTAGACCGAGGCGCTGTTGTTGAGCGTGTAGTAGGCGGCCACGGCGCCGGCATCGAGTGCAAGCGGGCCCGTGCTGCGCCCATCCACAAAGTACTCCGCGGTCACGCTGGTTGGTGAGAGCGGACGCACCAGTATGCCCAGTCGGAAATCCTGCGCGCGGGCGCCATGCCCCATGTAGGCAAACGCGGGATCAAACGTGGAGAAGAACGGCAGCCAGCCGCCGAAGGCCGCGATCTCTCCGTTTTGTCCGTTCACCGCAAGCACCCCGGTGTTGGCGTTGAGGTTCCAGGGTGGGGTGGTGCCTAGGCCGCCGATGTGGAGGCCGACTTCGACACTGGCATCGCCATCCATGCGCACGGTAGCCTGGTAATACCAGGCGGTGTTGTGCGGGATGATGAACGGGGAGATCCCCGAATCCGCCGAGAGCACACCGATGTGACGATTCACGCCGCCGCCGCCGGGCGGGCGCACGGGAAAGTTCTCTTCGAACTTCAGCAGGCTCGGGTAGTTGTTCTGGGAGACCTGCACGCTGGATGCGGGGATGTCGTTGAAGTAGCGCAGGCCGACGGCGTTGCTGTTCACCGATTCGAACTGGGCCATCGCAGATGCGGTCAACCCGCCGATGGCCGCGGCCATCCACATCGCCACCATGTTGAGTCTCCTTGGGGGGGCGGACCGCACGATGCAACCGCTTACACAATGCCCTCGGAATTGGGTTCTGACAAGCGGAAATGCGGCTCTTTTTTGGGTGTTCGATCGTTGCGCCTTTGGCGAATACCCTATGGGCGCGTTGAACGGTACAAACCCCGTGCAGCCCACGGCGTGCAACCCAAGGAGAACCCCATGAATCGCATTCTCGTGACTTCTGTACTCGCCGCTCTGTTCGCGGCCCCCGCGCTTGCCCAGCCGCCCGGCAAGGATGCCCCGGCAAAGAAGGATGCCAAGCACGAGGCGCAGCCGAACAAGGATGCTCAGGCCATGCAGGAGGCCTGGATGAAAGCCGGCCAGCCCGGAGCGAACCACAAGCTGCTGTCGCAACTCGAAGGCGAATGGACCGCCGAGACCACGGAGATGATGCCGGGCACGCCGGAAGTCAAGTCTCACGGCACCATGCGTTCCAAAGTCGTTCTGGATGGCCGCTTCCTGCACATGGAATATGACGGCAAGGCCCACGGCCAGCCGTATCGCGGCGCCGGCACCATGGGCTACAACAACACCGACAAGCGGTTTGAGAGCACCTGGTCGGACAGCATGGGCACGGCGACATCGTTCATGACGGGGACGGCGGATGCGGCGGGCAAGGTGTTCACGATGACCGGTGAGCACACCAATCCGGCATCGGGCAAGAAAGAGACCACCAAGGAAGTGATCACGATCACGGACTCCGGGCACTACACGATGGACTTCTTCATGTCGATGGATGGCAAGGATGTGAAGGTCATGACCATCGCCTTCACGCGCGGCAAGGGTGGCGGCAAACACGAAGAGCACAGCGACGGTCACGACGACAAGGGCAAGGGAAAGGACAAGGGCAAGTGAGCCTTTGTCGATGAGTCTGACTCACCAAACCGGGCCGCGGGGCCCGGTTTTTTGTTGGATCCGCTTCGTCGTCGCATGCTGAGTCTCCGGCGCTCCGCTTGGCTGATAACCGGGTTCCCGTCCATTTCGCGGCACAAACTCGCTTCTGTGATCGCGCGCTCCTACTATCCCCCGATTGCCGGTAGCTCCTAGGTTCGTCTGGATGACTGTCGGCCGCGGTTTGTGCTCGCAACTTCGCGATCCACCGCTTGACCACTCACCCAGGTACGGCCTGATCCGCCTTACGAAGGAAGCCACCGGCTCATGCTTTTCTCACAACTCGGTCTTTCCCAGCCCATCCTGCGCGCCGTCGAGCAGGAGGGATATACGACTCCCACCCCAATTCAGGCACAGACCATTCCGCACGCGATTGCGGGACGTGATGTGCTCGGAACCGCTCGCACCGGAACCGGCAAAACGGCGGCGTTTGCGCTGCCGATTCTGCAGCGGCTTTCGACGGCGGTGATTGATAAGACCAAGCGAGGGCCGCGGAAGGCCCGTGCTTTGATTCTGTCTCCGACGCGCGAACTCGCGGTCCAGATCGAAGAGAGCTTCAAGACGTACGGCAAGGGCACGCACCTCTCGCACGTCGTGATCTACGGCGGCGTCAGCCAGCGGCACCAGGAGCGGGCGGTCAACGCCGGTGTAGACATCATCGTTGCGACGCCCGGTCGCCTGATGGACCTCATGGAGCAGCGGATTGTCGATCTTTCCGGCATCGAGATCTTCGTCCTCGATGAAGCCGACCGCATGCTGGACATGGGCTTTATTCAGCCGATCCGCCGCATCGCGGCCACCATCAAGACCGCTTCTCGTCAGACGCTCCTCTTCT
Organism: Phycisphaerales bacterium; assembly: GCA_044222485.1. Classification (GTDB taxonomy): domain Bacteria; phylum Planctomycetota; class Phycisphaerae; order Phycisphaerales; family UBA1924; genus JAHBXE01. The sequence goes on from JBGAND010000042.1 coordinate 18,038, forward strand.
CCGCGACCATGCCCAAGGAGATCGTGAGCCTGGCGAACTCGCTGCTCCGCGACCCGGTCAAGATCGCGGTGGACCCGCTTTCCTCGGCCGCGCCGCTCATTGAGCAGCGCCTTTACATGGTCCAGAAGAACATCAAGCAGTCGCTCCTGGAGCACCTGCTGGCGGACCCGGAGCACAAGATCAGCCGAGCGCTGGTCTTCACTCGCACCAAGCATGGGGCGGACAAGGTCGGCGTCAAGCTCTGGCGCGCGGGGATCCAGGCCGAGATCATCCACGGCAACAAGTCGCAGAACCAGCGCAAGCGGGCTTTGGACCGGTTCACGTCCGGTGCCGCGCGCGTGCTGGTCGCCACCGATGTCGCGGCCCGCGGCCTTGACGTCGACGATATCTCTCACGTGTTTAACTTTGACTTGCCCGTTGAGGCAGAGGCCTACGTTCACCGCATCGGACGCACCGGGCGCGCTGGGGCGACCGGCATCGCCGTGTCGTTCTGCGATGGCGAAGAGCGGGGAACGCTCCGCGATATCGAGCGGCTGACGGGCAAGAAGATCCCGGTGGTGGTTGCCCCGACGGGGTTGACGCCGTCGGCCCCGACTCCGCACTCGTTCAACGACCGCGACCAGCGCGATGAGCACTCTTCGCGTCAGTCTCGTTCATCTCACCCTTCGCACGAGTCGCGCTCGAATCGCCCGGCGCGTGGTCCTTCGCATGGCGGTGCTGCCCACGGCAGTGCGCCGCATGCAAGCCCCTCGCACGGAACTCACGCCGCGCGGCCCGCTCATCCGAGCCGTCCGGCACACCCGAGGCCGGCTCAGGGAGCGCACTCCGACGCCCGGCCCGCGTCAGACACCCGTCCAGCATCCAAGTCCGGCCCGCGCAAGCCCAACAATTGGCGGCCCAAGACCGAGCAGTCCAGCCATCGCAAGGGCCCCAAGCCTGGCAGCCGCAACCGCTCTTCGCAACGGTAAGCGGGATTAGGCAACTCAACGCAATCCGCGGCCCGATTCACCTTGAATCGGGCCGCTGTCTTTGATGGGCGGTATTGCACGCTTCAGCCATTGAGGCACAGCGAGAACGACGTGCCACGGGCTTCGGCTGCTCTGAGCCGACGCCCGTGCGAGCACGACCGACCCTTGGCGCGCTCAAAGCAGTCCCACGCTTCCGCGCGGCTGTCGTCCGCAGAGCCGGACGAAAGCCGTGGCACGGATCCAAACTGTGCGAGGCAATGCCACGCGCGGGCGTCTGCCCGCGCGTGACGTGTTCGATCAACCAGGCTTCTTGTCCTGGTGCTTCTCTTTGTGATCCGCATCCGGTGCAACCTTGCCGCTGCGCGCCGCATCGACCATCGCGACGAACTTGGACGGGTTTTTGTCCAGCTCCTTCTTGCAGTCATTGCAGCACAGGCGGATGAGCCGGCCCGCGATAACCACATCCTTGACCTCGCCATCTCCGCCGAGGCTCTCGTTGCTCACGGGGCAGGTCTTGATCGAATAGTCCTTGCCCTGGGCCGCGATCACGGCCTTGTCGAGCGTGGCGAGATTCGACTTAGGGTCCTTGAGGAACTCAGCCTTCTCACTCTCAGCGCCCAGACGCACGAGCCGGTTGCCGTACACGAACTCAAAGGGCTTGGCGGGCAGTTCTTTGCCCGTGACGACCGAGGTCTTGAGCGGGTAGAGAGGCAACTGGTCCTTGACGATCTTCTCATCAAGCTTGATGAAACTGGCCGCGAGGTCCTTCTCAAAAGATCCCGGGCAACCGCCGCAGCAGTAGCGAACCTCGCGGCCGTCGTAGACCTTGACGATGGGATCGCCCATCGAGCCGAGCTTCTTGCCGGTGATGGGACAGATGCCGAGGGTGTAGGGCCCACCTACGCGCTGGTCGCCCTTGGCGGGCGCGGCCGCATGTTCGTCGTGCTTGGGCTGGTCTGCTTTTTTGTCTTGAGCAAACGCCGCCCCGGCCCCCAGCGAAAGCGCGGCTACCGCGGCGAACATCAAGCGAGCATTGCGGATCGTGTTCATGTGAACTTCCTTGGTTGGGGCCCGGTTCGCATTGACACGAGGGGCCTGTGATGTGGGATTCGGAGAGCACGCAGAGACGGCCTGCGGTGGTGATTCTACCGGTCGAACAGGGGGTGGGTTCTTGAATCGGACAGGGCTGGATCTGAATCGAACTGGTTTTGAGGCTGTTTGCAGGTAGACGGTTGCAATTGAGGGACATCGCCTCCATGCGCTTCAGGAAATCCACTCGCCCGTGATCTTGAGACCCGGACTTCCGCATGTCGGGCACTTGAACGCACAATCCTTTTTCGAACAGTCCATGGCGATCTTCACGCGGGTGCTCGCGCACGCTGGACAGGCCGCGGGATCTCGGGCCTCAGGCGTCTTGTCGTTGCGTTTGAGTGCGATGGACTCGTCGATCGTCCCGATGACCCATAGCACCGTAATGAAGAGAACCCAGGCGATCACGACGCAATGCCACTCTGCGAGCTTCCAGGAAGGCAAAAGCCACCGGCCTATCGACACGGAGTAGATCGTCCCGGCGATTCCAACCAGCGTGAAGGCTACATAGACCTTGCAGCCAAGAATCCCGCTGGGCAAGAGCAGTCGCACGTGTTGGAACATCTTGCCGCATGATGTGCACGCCCAGTCCTCTTCCACATACAGGCGACGTTCGGCTTGCGCTTTGTCCGCCGTCGTCCCGAGAGCTTCAAGCCGTCCAGCTTCGCCCGGGTGCGGAATGTAGATCAGGTCACCCGGAGCTCGCGCATACATGAGCCCACCGCTGGAGACCGTTGTCTTCGCACCGCACTTCTGACAGGTGAAGTCTTTACCGAAGCCCATGGGTAATACTGTACGGGGTTTGCGCTGCGCAGCGGGGCCGGGCCAGCACTCAGCATGCGGCCTTTGTCCGTGTCCGTCCGCGTTGATCCGCGGCGCAATTGTTCCTCGCTCGCGCTTCGGGCTCGTTACTTATTCTCAAAACTCTTATCCGGCTTCCGCGGCACCACCGGCATCTCCACCGGCTTCTCCTTGATCTGCCTGAGCAGCTCATCCACCGCGGCCCGCAACTGCGCATCCTCTCCCTTGAACGTCGCGTACGGAGGATTATCCACAACCACATCCGGCTCCACGCCGCGACCCTCAATCAGCCACTGACCCTCCGGCCCATACACACCGGTTTCGGCCGCGGTCGCGATGCCCTTATCTACCAGCACGTTCGACGAAGAGAGCCAGATCTCCCCGCCCCACGTCCGAGTGCCCATCACCTTGCCCAGGCCCAATCGTTTGAACCCTTCAGAGAACGCCTCACCGTCCGAGGCGGTCATACCGTTGCAGAGGCACACCATGTGGCCACGGAACGCGTATTGCATGTTCCACTGCGGCGGGTTGCCGACGCGTGGGCTCCAATAAAACCAGGCCTTGCGCATCAACTTGCCGAGGATCCATGAGTCGATGTTTCCGCCGCGGTTGTGGCGGACATCGACGATGAGGCCCTTCCGAGTGAAAACCGGATAGAACCCGCGGACGAACTCGGTGAAGTTGTCCCCACCCATGGCGCGCAGGTGCAGGTAGCCGATCTGTCCACCGGACCATTCCTCAACCAGCTTGCGGCGTGTGTATTCCCAGTCGCGATACCGCAGATCCGACTCCGCGGCCACCGATTGCGGCACACAGATGACGTCTCTCTCATCGCCCGCCGCCGGCTTCACGTGCAGCAGCACCTGCTTACCCACGCGATTCCGCAGCAGCACGCTGATATCCGCAACCGAAGTCGCCGCGACTCCATTCACCATCGTGATGATATCGCCGACTTTGAGCTCAACGCCCGGCCTCGCCAGCGGCGCAACCAACTGCGGGTCATCTGGATCGCTCTGATAGATGCGCTCGACCTTGAACCCCGCTTTGTCTCGTGAGAACGCGGCGCCAAGTGCACCGATTTGCACCTGGTCTTCACCCTTCCGCAGATCGCCGCCGCGGACGAACATGTGCAGGGCCGAGAGTTCCCCAATCATCTGGGCCAGCACATCCGCCAGCTCCGCCCGCGTCGAAACCCGCTCCGCCAGCGGTTTGTACTTCTCCAGCATCGCCTTCCAGTTCACCCCGTGCATGTTGGTGTCATAGAAATAGTCGCGCTCCAGACGCCACGCCTCGGTGTACATCTGCCGCCACTCTTCCCGCGGCGTGATGGAGAGCATCCAGCCCGACAGGTCCACAGCCTTCTTGTCCAGGTCCGAAACAGGGGCCGCGGCCGCATCGATGATGAAAAGCCCATCCCCCTTGCGGGCCAGGAACTTCTTCCCATCCCCGGAAAACTCAAGCTGCGACACATCACTGATCACCGTCTTGATCTCGATCGGGTCGTTGCTGATGTTCAGCCCCGAGAGCGCCTGTTTGTCGCCATCTTCCCGGTTGGTCGTCGTCCAGAAGATTGCCTTCTCGTTGGCGAACAGCTTCCCGTAGTTCCCCGCCGGAACAGGCACTTCCTGAATCCGGGCCGCGATGCCGTTCAAGTCGATCTCGACCTTCGCCGGCTCCTTCTTGGCATCCTTCTTGTCGTCGGCTTTCTTGTCCTCAGCCTTCTTCTCATCCGCCTTCACGTCGGACTTCTCTTCCTTCTTCTTGTCATCCTTCTTGGGCTCAAGCTCATCCTTCGCTTGGAACGGTGACCGCAACCCGGGCTTCAGCGCAAGCTGATACACCTTGGTCGTCTTATCCAGGAACGGGTCGGGCTGGTTGGATCCCCACGGGCTCTCCACCACCGTCTTCAAGTTCCGATCCGAAAGGAAGTACAACCACTTCCCATCCGCGCCCCACGCGGGTGCGTAGCTGTCGAACCGGTCCGACGTCACCGCCGTCGCCTTCCCTGTCTCCGCACTCCAGATCTTCACGATGTGGAACATATTTTCCGCATACGACGAATACGCCAGCCACCGCGAGTCCGCCGACCACGTCAGGTCCGCGAAGTCCTCGTTCTCGTTCTCATCAATCTTCGTGCTCGCCTTCTTCTCGACGTCATACACCCAGAGCTTGAGGTTCTTGTCAAAGTGCGCGATGAGCTTGCCATTGGGCGATGTCAGCGTGTCCCAGCGCAGAACCGTTCCATCCGTCGTGAGCTGCTTGGCCTCCCCCACTCCGTTCGAGGGCAACATCCAAAGTTCAACTTCCCCCGACTTATCCGACAACGCAATCACCGAAGAACCATCCGGCGACAGCCGCGCGCTGCGATATCGAACCCCCTCATCCCGCCCCGCCTCCACCATCCGCCCCTGCTTCTGCGGCGTCACAAACACGCGCCCACGGGCCGTCAGAACCACTTTCTCGCCATCCGCCGACAGGTGCGCCGACGTCACATAGTCCATCGGCTTCTTGACCCACCGCTCCCGCGTCTGGTCCAGGTCCGTCTCCAGCGTGATCGCCAACATCTCATCCTTGCCGCTGGCGATATCCAGCACCCACAGGTCCGCACCCACCTGATACACGATCTTCCCGCCACCCAACGATGCCCCCGCCGCGTCAAACCCCTTGTGCTTGGTGACCTGCTTGGCATCCTTCCCATCCAGGCCCATGGACCAGATGTTCATCGTCCCGTCGCGGTCGCTCAGGAAGTACACCTTTTTATCCCACACCATCGGCCGCTTGCTGGTGCCCTCAAAGTCCCCCGTCACCGGCACTGCCTCTTTACCGCTTTCAAACTTCCAAATGTTCTGGATGTACCCACCCTTATACCGCTTGGTCTGGCTTCCCTGAAACGGCAACCGCGTGAAGAACAGCGGTCCATCTGCCTTATCCTCAAACGCGCCATCACTCGCCTCCGCCAGCGGCACCATCGTCCGCTCGCCCGTCTTCACATCCAACGTGTACAGCTGCGTGCTGGGCAGCGTGGACATGCGATCGGTCGCCGCGACCAGCTTGCCGTCCGACGTCCACCCCTGCACCGTCACGTTGCGGCCGCCCGCATCAAACGTCCGCCGCACGGGCAACCCGCCCCCCAGTGGCATGGTGTACACCTCGGTCGGCCCCTCATACTGCCCGATGAACGCCAGGGTCTGGCCATCCGGCGAAATCGCCGGCGTGCCCTCATCGCCCGCGTGGCTGGTGATGCGCACCGCCCGCCCGCCCGTGGCCGCGACGCGCCAGAGGTCTCCCTCGGCCACAAACACCACTGTGTCCTTATAGATAGTCGGCTGGCGGTAGTAGCCTTTCACGCCACTCGCACCGCCTTCCGCGGCCGCGGGCTGCGACCCCACGACTACCCCCCCACTCACGCCCCCACCCGCCGCGGCACACCCACCAGCTCCAAAGGCCATCACCGCGACCAAACTCGTCCGAATCATCCAGTTTCGCATACCTGCTCCGATGAAAGTGATCCAACAGCTAAGTCCCCCAGCCTACCGCCACCGTCCGTGCAATGCACCCCGCCCAGAACCGTTGAACCTGACAAGACAAATCCAGCTATCGTGCGCCCCGAACACGCGGGAGAACCGAAGATGCGAACCTTGCCCTTCCTCCGTTCCGCCTCTGTCATCCTCGCACTCATCGCGCTCCAGGGAATCGCACTCGCTCAACCTACCAAGAGCGATGTCCGCCCCTTCTCCGTCATCGCCGCCGAGTCCTTCACCTCCTGGGATGCCGATCGCAACGGCACCCTCTCCCCCGAAGAAATCGACAAACTCGTCGTAGACCCCAAGTACAAGGGCGAACAGGCCGCGGCCCTCGCCGCGATGAAACTCACCGTCCGCAGCAACAAGATCAAGCCGCCGGAACTCACCCGCGACTTTGTCGGGAACCACTCCAAAGACCCCGCGGGTGAGGCGCTTCCGTCCGAACTCAAACCCGACCCCAAGTCCGACGTGAAACCCGAGGTCAAGGCCGCGCGGCCACCCTCCAGCCTTGAACGCCGCTACCAGTCGGCCCTCCGCAAGATCAAGGCCGCGGAAAGGCCGGAGCTCTTCCTCGACAGCACGCCCGACATCGATAAGTGCCGCCAGGGACCTCTTGGCGACTGCTTCTTTGTCGCAGGAGTCGGCGCGTTCGTGCACCGCGACTCGCAGGCGGTCAAGAGGATGATCCGCCAAGTGTCCGTGCCCGGCGGCGGAGTTCAATACCACGTTGACTTTCCCGCGGGACAGGACATCACCATCCCGCCGCTCACCGACACCCAATTCGCCCTCACCTCCTCCACCGGTGATGACGGCATCTGGCTCCAAGTCCTCGAGCAGGCTTACGGCGCAGTCCGCAACAAGGCCAAGCCCGAGGGCAAGCAAACCGCCGAAGCCTCCGACGCCATCGCCCGCGGCGGCAGCCTCGGCACCACGCTCAAGGTCCTCACCGGCCACGCGATCGACCGCACCAAGCTTCGCGCCAACGCGGACAAAGATGCCGAGCTCGTAACTAAGGTCAAAACCAACCTCGCCGCGGCCATGAAAGAGAACCGACTCGCAGGCGCCAGCACCGGCACCACCCTGCCCCTGCCGCCCGGAGTCAACGGCAAGCACGCCTACGCGATCCTCGGATTCGATGAGGCTTCCGGCGTGATCGAAGTCTGGAACCCCCACGGCAACACGTTCAAACCCAAGGGCGATGCAGGCCTCGAACGCGGCTACGAAACCAAGGCCGGGATCTTCAAAGTCCCCGCCGCCGAGTTCGTCAAGATCTTCGACAGCATGGTGATCGAGACGAGCAAGCCGGCGGAGGCCGCGACCTCCTCAAAGCGCTCCTAGTCCTGTCTTGGCTTTGGTGGCTTTGGTCATGCTTTGCATGGCCATTGTCCAGCGCCTGACCATCGGCCAGGCAAAGCCATGACCGATGCCGCCAAGAAACAGCAGCAGCAAAAACCCTCCTGAAATGGGCCATTTTCGCCCTGTTCCACAAAATCTCCCTCCAGCTGCAATCCCCTGTCCCTTTCCAACATGAGTGGTTGTTCCCAATCACCAAACCACTCGAAAGGAAAAGGCCATGAACCGCAGGCTCCAGACATCGCTCGTCACCGTTTCCCTCCTCTCCGCCGCCGCTCAAGGGCAAATCAAGCCCATCTCCGGCAACCCCAACCTCACGCCCGACCTCGGCAAGCTCCAGACCACCGTCAACTCCTACAACGTCTGGGCCGCCGGCAACGCCCGCACCTCCAAGATCACCAACCGCCTCTCCCAGTCCTTCATCGCCAAGTCCCCCACGCTCTCCGAAATCAGCGTCAACGTCGCCAACGCTCACGCTCTGAAGGTCTCCATCCTCCGTGAGAACGGCACCCAGCTCGCCACCACCCTCATGACCGCGGCCGGCGAGACCGCCATCGCCACGTTCAATCCCGCTCTCACCCTCACCCCCGGCGACATCTACACCGTCGAGTTCCAGAACACCGGCAACGCCACCTTCTATCTCTCCGAAAACGAAGAGGCCTACGTCTTCAGCAACGCCATCGCGAGCGGCAACCTCGGCCTGGATGTCAACATGAAGGTCACCGGCCATCGCCCCATCGCCGCGGCCCAGGCCGCCCCCACCAAGCGAGCCCTTGTGATCCTCCTGGAAAATGGCGGCGTCAAGCTCTCCGGCGTCAAAGAGCTCAAAGATGCCTGCCCCAAGATCACCTACTGGACCTGCGGCTCCTGCAAGTTCGAAGGCAAGAAGGGTGAGAACTTCGGCGAGTTCATGGCCCGAGTCGCCCAGAGCCTGGGCAACTGCATGGAGTGCGTCGATCCCAAGAAGTGGCACGACGAAACCGTCAACCTGGATTCCTGGTTCAAGGAGTTCTCCGACTTTGCCCTGGAGGAAGTCGCCAAGGGCATCACCCTGGCCACCACCGGCACCTCCAAGTGCAAGTACGACAAGGTCATCAAGTGCGAAGATGGCGACTTCAACGCCGCCAGCGTCCTGTCAACCATCGACCAGCTCGCCCCCAACTACATCATCGACATCCATGTCCTCTCCCACGGCGGCCCCAACACCATCGTCGGCTACAACAACCAGACCCTGACGCCCGCCAACTTCTTCACCAAGATCGAGCAGCGCCGGGCCCGCGGGGAGGGGATCAACATCCGCGCCGTCTACCAGATGAACTGCTTCAGCGGCTCACTGGCCGCCGAATGGCTCGCGGTGGGCGCCGACGTGGTCAACGGCACCAAGCCCGACAAGCTGAACATGATGCCCCCGCAGTACTTCGGCTTCCTCAAGCACTGGATGAACGGTGAGCAGTTCGACTCCTCGGTGCAGAAGGGCTACGACGAGTGCAAGTGGTTCTTCGACGCCCTCTACGCCAACAAGCCCAGCAACGTCACCGACAGCAAGATGTACATCCACGGCAACGACAACCTCCGCTTCAAGTGATTGGGTTCCCCGACGGCCTTCGTCGGGCCCAGCGGAGTCAGGCGCGGCCCCCAACGCCGCGACGAACGGGCGGCCCCTTGGAGGGGGGCCGCCCTGTTCAATTGCATCACACCATGCGACAACCCAAGAATGCACCGTCCCATCTCCATGATTATCCTCGCTTCCATTGAACCCGACCCCAACCCAGCACCGCATCGCTTCCCTCGCGACGCAGTGGGCCGCCGAGGTTGCTCCTCGCATTCGTTTGATAGCCCCGGATCCCAAAGGCACCGCCCTCGCGAGGTTCTCCCATCACCTCCGCGGCGAGGACCCTACCAACCAGCTCACGACCACCTTCTACATCACCCTTGAAGAATCGCTGGCGCAGTCCATCTCGTGGCAGCCAGGCGCAACGGAGGTGGAAGAGGGAGCTCCCCTCCACTTGAGCCAGATGATCCGGCGGCTCGTCGCGGAAACCCAAGTCGTAGCGTCGCCATTTTCCGTTCAGCGCCAAGCCATCCCCGAAGACTTTGTCTGTCTCGCCGAGGAGGTGGCACTCTGCTTCATGGATTGCGTCGAGTGGTTCATGCCCGAGCGTGGATTCCTCCACGGCCTGCTCATGGAACGCCAACTCGCCGCGCTCGTCCTCGTGGACGGTTGGTTCCGATCCTTGTGGGGGCAGTCAAACGCAACACTGTGGACGGATGAGGCACTTCAAACCGCTCCGCAATGGAACCACGCGAGAGAACTGGCAAAGGAGTCTCTCCAGTTGTTTGCCATCGACATGCCATAGTTTCCCACGCACCCGCAATCCCGAACACAATCCGGAACAATGGTCGATAGATGCGTGATTCCTCCACGCACGGAGAACGCCCATGATCCGCCTCCTCCCCCTGCTCTTCCTGCTTCTATCGAGCACCACCTCCGCCGCACCACCCGACGGCATGATCTCCAAACCCACCCTCGACCGCTTCTCCAAAATCCTCCACCTCGACAAGGACCAATCCGACTCCGCCGCGGCCCTCTACGACGGCTACACCAACGCCTTCCGAACCGCCACCCGCGACTACACCACCGAATCCCGCCGCATCCGCGAAGCCGACACCCCCAAGTCCCCCGAACTCGCTGAGCACATCGCCGCGGCACTCAAAGCCAAGACCGACCGCCACGCCGCACTCGAAAAATCCTTCCTCTCCGACCTCCGCGCCCTGCTCACCACCGATCAAGAAAAGTCCTGGCCCGCCGTCGAACGAGCCCGCCGCCGCGAACTCCTCCTCCGCGGCGTCGTCAGCGGCGAAAGCATCGACCTCATCCAAATCGTGGACTCTCTCCGCCTCACCCCCGACGATTCAACCCCGCTCGCCGAACCCCTGACCTCCTACGAGCTCGACCTGGACCGTGCACTGCTCGACAAAGACCGCATCCTCAAGAATGAAAAACCCTTCGACGCCCTGAACGAGTTCAACTCCGTCTCCCTGATGAAACGCACCACCCAAACCCGCGACTTCGGCCTCACTATCCGCGACCTCAACGACCGTCACGCCCGCCAGATCGAAGCCGCGCTGCCCGAATCCCGCCGCGCCAACTTCCGAACCGCCGTCCACACCGCTGGTTTCCCAAGCGTGTACGCCACCAGCCCCGGCTCCAAACTCCTGGCCGCGGCCTCGAAACTCACCGACCTCGACGCGGCGCAACTCGAAAAACTCGAATCACTCCGCAAGACCTACGAAACAGACCTCGCCGCCGCGAACGCCAAGCTCGAAGCAGCCACCCGCGACTTCGAGACCTCCAGACAATCAATCGTCATGACCATGGACTCCGGCGGCACCATGCAGGTGATGCTCGGTAAGTTCGAAGAAAACCCCATCATGAAAGCCGCAGGCGTGAAACGAGACCTGGATACCAAACTCAAGGAGCAACTCGAAAAACTCCTCCGCCCCACACAGGTCGACGCCCTCCCCGACACCAAAGCACCCACATCCGACGAGCAGATCTTCATGGATGACGTCTCCGTCATGATCCGCCGCGGCGGTTGAACCACCTGCTTGCACACCCCACATTTTTGTTACCATGTCCCCACCGCCCAGCGGCCGCGGCACAGGAACATCCCCATGAACGCCCGACTCCTTCTCACCCTCCCCATCCTCATCCTCCTCCCCGCCTGCGCCGGCCCCGGCCACGCCACCACCACCCCCCCCGCCACCGACGCCCAGCGCAAGCAACTCTTCGACAAGGTCGCCCAACTCGCCGGCACCTGGGAATCCACCAACGACAAAGGCCAGACCAAAACCGCAAGCGTCTTCGCCGTCACCGCCGGCGGCTCAGCCATCCGTGAAATCATGGTCCCCGGCGACCGCTACGAAATGACCAACGTTTACCACATGGATGGCCCATCACTGGTCGTCACCCACTACTGCGCCGGCGGCAACCAGCCCCGCATGCGAGCCACTTGCGGCCCGGATCCCAAGGTCCTGGACTTCAAGTTCGACAGCGTCACCGACCTCCACAACGCCAACGACCACTACATGGGCCAGATGCGGTTGACCATAGAGGACAACAACCACATCACGCAGGAGTGGTATTCTTACGTCGGCGGCAAACTCGAAGGCCCCACCACCTTCACTCTCACTCGGAAAAAATAGTCGAACCCACGCCTCTCGCGCGATCGTCCAGGCAACTCCTCCGCTTTCGCCTTGACCCGCCCACAATTATCTGTACCTTAATCTCAGATCACTCCTCGGTCAGGAATGAAGTGGCCCGACGCGCGATGTGCGCCAGGGTCGTCCATATGACCAAGACCTTTCACACAGAGGGAATCAAATGCGGATTCACAACAGGTCTCTTATCGTGGCAGCCGGCTTGGCGGTTTCGGCCTCCGTTGCCCATGCTCAAATCGCCAACGGCGGATTTGAAACCGGCGCCTTCGCGCCCGCCTGGACCCAGTTCGGCAACACCGGCTTCACCACCGTCAACGCCCTCGCCGCTCACTCCGGAGCCTTCGGCGGCCGCTTCGGGCCGACGCTGCCCGGCGGCATTACCCAGCCCGTCGCTTGCAACACCGGAGAATCCGTGACCGTGTCCTTCTGGTTCTACGCCCCGGGTGGAAACAACACCTTCACCGCGGCCCTCGGCGGCCAGAATCTCGTGACGATCGTGAACGACACCAACCCTTCCTTCACCTTCTACACCTACACCCTCAACGCTCCGTCAACCAATCCGGTCCTTGAACTCACGTTCCTCAACCCACCCGACTATTCCCTCATCGATGACATCTCCGTCGTCGTCGGAACGCCCTTTGCCTGCTGCCTCCAGGACGGCTCCTGCACGCTCACCAACGCCGCGGGCTGCACCCTCTTTGGCGGCGTCTTCCACAACAACCAAACGTGCGGTCAGGTCACCTGCCCTCCTCCCGCCACCGGCGCCTGCTGCTCTGCCGATGGCACTTCGTGCCAGGTCGTCACCCAGGCGGCGTGCCTCACGTCAGGCGGGGTTTACGCCGGCGATAACATCACCTGCGCCGCCGCAAACTGCCGGCCCGCGATCTTCGCTGAAACCGTCGAAGCCGGCGATCTGCCCGGCACCGCGACACCCGTTTCAGGTACCGGCCAACCCCTGGTCCGCATCTCCGGTGCCATCGACGCCGGCGGCGATGGCGACATGTTCCAGTTCCAGGTCTGCGATGCCGCCCACTTCTCCGCGACCACCGCCGGCGGCACAACACTCGACACCATCCTGTCCCTTTATACGTCCGACGGCACCGGTGTGACCTGGAACGATGACGAGGTCGGCGGCCCAACACTCCAGTCCCGCATCACCAGTCAGTTTGTGTCCGCGGCTGGCAACGGCACCTACTACATCCACGTCAGCCAGTTCAACAAGATCCCCTACGGAAACAACGGCAACATTTGGATCAATGACGGAATCGCCTTCCCCTACCGCACCGAGCGCGCCCCCGACGGTCCAGGCGCTCCCGGACCCATCACCGGTTGGAATGCCTCGACCGGCACCGGGCTCGGTTCCTACGCCATCGCGATGACCGGCTCCTGCTTCCTGGGCGGCGGCCCCGCCCCCTGCTACGCCAACTGCGACGGCAGCACTTCCAACCCCCTTCTCACCGCCAACGACTTCCAGTGTTTCCTCAACTTCTACGCCGCGGCCAACACCATCGCCAACTGCGATGCCAGCACCGGCAACCCCCTCCTCACCGCCAACGACTTCCAGTGCTTCCTCAACAAGTACGCCGTCGGCTGCACCTGAGCCCAGCAACCCCCAGCTCAAAAGAGGGCAACCACCGAGGTTGCCCTCCTTCTTTTTTCCACCACGGAGCAACGGCCCATATTGTCGCCCCTCTCGCCAGGATACCGCCCATCCTGGCCACCACTGGCCACATCCTGTAAGATTTGCCTGGCAACGGCCACAGATAGCCTTGTCATTCCTTAACCCTTTGGTAGTATGGCACTTGGTACCCCCGAAGGGGTCCAGGTTTCTCGTGTAACCACCTTTGCAGTTTCTTTGGAGAGTGAACGAATGAAAATGGAAAAAAACCGCTTCGCAGCCGCCATCATGGCGGTCTGCGGTTTGGCCGTCACGTCCTACGGACAGGTCGCCAACCCCGAAACCGAAGCCAACGACAACAAGGCCACCGCCACCCCCGCAGCCTCCGGCGGCGCAGGCATGGCTCCCCTTGACTTCATCACCGGCAACACCACCGGCGCCAGCACCACCGTCGCCGGCACCACCAGCATCGACTACTTCCGCGTCAAGACCGCTGCCACCGCCCCCGGCATCTATCGCTACCGCCTCACCCTGACCACCACCGGCACCGCAGGCCATGTCGGGTCCATCCGCGGCACCGGCCAGACCGCCGCCACGCAAGCCGTTTGGGCCGGCGTCGTCGGCACCGCCAGCGCGACCGAAGCCACACTCCAGACCTCCTCCGCCACCTCCACCCCCGCCCGCTTCAACCAGTGGTACGGCTTCGGCGGTCAGGAAGAGTTCTATTACACCGTCAGCGGCACAGCCACCACCACCGGCGACTACGTCTCCACGCTCGATCGCCAGGCTGTCGTCCCCACCAACGTCGGAACCTACGTCCCCGGCTCGATCATCATCAAGTCCTTCGGCCAGGGCCACACCACCGACACCGACTTCTGGGTGTACGACTCCAACTTCAACCCCATCCCAGGCTACGGCAACGACGATGAGGCCGTCGCGGCCATCAGCAACGTTCCGGGCACCACCGGAACCACGCTCAACAGCGCCCTGAACCGCACCTACGCCCCCGGTGTCTACTACATCGCCATGTCGGTCTTCCAGTCCGGAAGCAACCGGCCCTCCCCCAGCGATGACGACTTCCGCACCGGCACTCTCTCTGACTTTGCCGGTATCCACTTTAACAGCAGCACCACCGTCGCCCAGAACATGGCCTTCTCGATCTCCGACGGAACCACGACCACGCCGGTCCCCAATACCCACGCCGGCGCGTTCGATGTCAACTGGTTCACCTTCACCGTCGCCGGCGTCACCGGCGCCTGCTGCCTGGGCTCCCCGTCCTACTCCTGCATCGTGACCTCCGCCGCCGGGTGCACCACTGCGGGCGGCACCTATGCCGGCGATAACGTCCTCTGCATCAACGCCAACTGCCCCCCGGCGCCACAGGGCGCCTGCTGCCTCACCAACGGCGACTGCCAGTTCATCACCGCCGCCCAGTGCACCACCGCCGGCGGAACCTACGCTGGCGACACCGTCACTTGTGCCGCGGCCAACTGCCCCCCGGGCGGCGCCTGCTGCACCGAGTCCGGCTGCTCCACCCTGACCAGCGCCGCCTGCACAACCGCGGGCGGAACCTGGCAGGCCGGCACCTGCGGCGTGGTCGTTTGCCCCGCCATCGTGTACAACGAAGTGGGCGATGCGGGCGATCTCCCCGGCACCGCTCAGACGGCCACCGGCACCGGTTCCCTGCTCAAGATCAAGGGCAACATCGGCGCTGCCGGCGAAGGCGACATGTACCAGATCAGGGTCTGCGATGCCGCCAACTTCTCAGCCACCACCGTCGGCAACGGCAACACCCTCGACACCATCCTTTCCTTCTACAGGGCTGACGGCACCGGCGTCTCCTGGAACGATGACGAGTTCCCCGGCACCACGCTCCAGTCCCGGATCACCAACCTGTTTGTGGCCCCGGCGGGCAACGGCAACTACTACATCCACGTCAGCCAGTGGAACAAGATCCCCTTCAGCGCCAGTGGCAACATCTGGATCAACGACGGCGTCACCTTCCCCTATCGCTCCGAGCGCGCTCCGGACGGCCCCGGCGCCGCAGGCCCCATCACCGGCTGGAACGCTTCCACCGGCACCGGCACCGGCGCCTACACCATCGCGTTCACCGGAGCCTGCTGGGTCCCCGCCGCCGTGGCCTGCTACGCCAACTGCGACGGCAGCACCTCTAACCCGCTCCTCACCGCCAACGACTTCCAGTGCTTCCTCAACGAGTACGCCGCTGGCAACTCCTACGCCAACTGCGACGGCAGCACCTCCAACCCGCTGCTCACCGCCAACGACTTCCAGTGCTTCCTCAACGAGTACGCGGCTGGAACGTCCTACGCCAACTGCGACGGCAGCACCAGCAACCCGCTGCTGACCGCCAACGACTTCCAGTGCTTCCTCAACGCCTACGCGGGCGGCTGCAGCTAAGCACCTGAGTTCGTTCTAGAGTCCAAATCACTCGTCCGGCGGGCCTTCCGCCGGACGAGTTGTTTTTGGGGTACGCAACCATTCCAGCCCGGACTTCGCACGCAGATCTGCCAGATCGGGATCCGCACGCTCAGGGCTTCGCGGGGTCTTTGTTCTTTCCAATCCCCATGTATTCGTTGGACATGCCGGTGTGACCCGCTCCGGCCCCGACCGGCTTGGCCGACATCGACTGCCCGCTGTGGATGGACCGCGCGATCAACACACACAATATCGTCAACACCGCCAGTGGGCTGATGACGAACAAGAGCAGCGCGAACCGAGCCCGCGGCGAGTTTGCTCGCCGCGGCACCCGACTGGCTGCTGCGACCACACCCTGGCCCACAGCGCTACTTCTTCCCCGCGGCTGCGAACAACTCGGCCACCTTGCCCCAGTTCACCACGTTCCACCACGCCGCCAGATAGTCAGCACGCAGGTTCTTGTACTTCAGGTAATACGCGTGCTCCCACACATCCACACCCAGCACCGGCGTGCCGTCACACCCGGCGATCGCCTTACCCATCAGCGGGTTGTCCTGGTTGGCGGTGGAGCAGATCTGCACGGTCTTGTCGGGCATGACGCAGAGCCACGCCCAGCCGGAGCCAAAGCGACCCATGCCCGCCTTCTGGAACTCCTCCTTGAAGTGGGCAAAGTCACCCCAGCTCTTCTTGATCGCGTCGGCTAGCGCACCAGTTGGCTCTCCGCCGCCACCCTTGCCCGCCGGCGCCATGATGGTCCAGAACATCGAGTGGTTCACGTGTCCGCCCGCGTTGTTGCGAACCGGGCCGCGCTTGTCGTCGGGGAGCTCCGCGAGTTTCTTGATCACTTCCACCGGATCCAAGTCCGCCCACTTGGTTCCTTCCAGAGCCTTGTTGGCGTTGGTCACGTAGGCCTGATGGTGTTTGCCATGGTGGGTCTGCATCGTGACGGCATCGATGGAGGGCTCCAAAGCGTCAAAGGCATAGGGAAGCGCGGGAAGGGTAAAAGGCATGGATGGGCTCCTAGTCGTTGGGGGACTTGCACTTGCAGGGGTTATACTAACGGAATACTACCCAATGGTGAAGGCTTGGCGAACATTCAACTTGCGAAACGCCGGAAACCGAGTATGCTGGGCATCTGCTTCGTTAGGCAGGGTACGCTGCGCCCGGCTTCAGGGGTTCAGTCGAAACCGCAGGGGACCGCGGCTGCCAATGAGAGCCTACCCAGGGGTTCTGGGATGGTCAATTAGTTGAGAATCCGATCCACGGTCGTACGGAAGCGTGCCGTTGGGTAGGGCAGTTGCCGGATTGTCGCCAAGTTGTACTCAATTTGGGGGCAGATGTTGGAGTATTTGCTTAGAATCGCTCTAAGTGGGCGAAACAAATCAGATGGTTTAGCGTACTACTAGAAGATGCGCCCGGATCGGGTTGGTTAGCGAATGGTTGGGGTAATCCCGGGTAGCAGTGGTGGGTGGAAAGGCAGATCGGCAGGGGTCCGCAAGAAAGGGACAAGCGCGCCGGTCGTCGTGAGCAAAGGATTGAGTATGAGTCGAGTTCATCGCACAACCCCGAGTCCGCTTGATCAGGTGCGCCGTCGCCACCGGGTTGGGGTCAGCGTTGCGCCGGTCAAGGCCGGCAAGGGCGAGACCAAGGCGGTCCGCCGTGGCCTCAGTTCAGACGATGAAAAGCTCCTGAATCAGATCATGTCCGGCGAGCAGGACTTCATTGACAGCCCGGCCTTCTACGAGAAGGCCGCGGACAAGAAGATTTACGATGAGGCCCCGGACATCCAAAAGCCGGACACCTCGTGGTATCACCCTGTCATGGATGACCTGTCCACGGCCAAGGGTCGCACGGTCAAGAGCGCTCAGCAGGTGATCCTGACGGGCGCTGAGGAAAAGGTCCTGTTCCACCAGTTCAACTACGCCCGCTATCGGATCTACAAGATCCAGATGGAGGCGTGGGCGACGCCGAGCAAGCAGCCCACCGCTGAGCAGGCCGAGGAGGTCCTCAAGTGGTACCGGATTGCCGACGTCATCCGCGAGCAGATCGCGGAGACGAACCTGGCACTGGTCCTGGCCATGGCCAAGCGCACCCGCATGAGCGAGGTGGACTTTGCCGATCTGGTCAGCGAGGGCAACATGGCCCTTCTCCGCGCGGTGGATAAGTTCGATGCCGGCCGCGGCTACAAGTTCAGCACCTACGCCTGCCGCGCCATTCTCAAGGCGTTCAGCCGGCAGGGCATGAAGCTGAGCAAGTATCGCCAGCGGTTCCCGACGGACTTTGATCCCAAGCTCGAGCGGTCCAACTTCCTGGAGACCAAGCGCACGACCTTCGAGCGCGACGCGG
>JBGAND010000043.1:0-36524 GCA_044222485.1 Phycisphaerales bacterium
ACGCCTCTCATGGTTCGGAATCCGGGGCGTTCTACTCGACGTGGCAACTCAAGCAAAGCCGACTCTTCGAGTTGCTCATGACCAGCAGCCTTTCGACCTTGGAGTACACGCTGTGGCACGAACCGCACCCGACCGCTTGGTCAAACAGGCGAATCCGCGCATCCCGAGACCCAGCCGAAACAAACCGCATCCCATCCCGTCCCGCATGCGGACGGGCCTCCGGCCCAATCGGGTGTCCCGCTTGACCATCAACTGAATGAGTCCCTGCGGCACCGCCATCCGCCGCCACAGTCCCGTCGTGACACGAAAGGCAGGATGTGCTTTCCGCATCGATACGGCTCTGGTTCCCAGATTGGATCCCGCTCAAGTGGGCACGAAACCTCCCCGCCGAGCCGTGTCCCGACCGAGTTCCCGGCTGGTGGCACTCCGCACAAAGCCCCGCGGCCGTTGTCCTAACACCAACCGGACGATCGACGGATCGATGCTCATCCGTTGCGTCGTGACAGGTAACGCAATCCATCTTTCCATCGAGCAGCGGCAGGTTCGAGCCTGTCATCCAGGTGGCAACCACACCCGTGGGGTGCGTCAGCACCGGATTGAAGATATGGCAGGTTGTGCAGCCGGAACTCCGGACAGCCAGGGGTCGGCTCGCTCCGCGTTCAACCTGAGGTGGGGAAGCCAACACCACCCCGACGATTCCCAGGGCGCCGACGGCCACGGCGACCGCCCGCCGGACGCGCGCCACAAATAGTCCTATAACTCCAACTCCCCCGTGTTCCATCCAGGCAGTTTCGTCGGCGGACTGTCTCCCCAACTTCAGGGATCTGACCGCGGCGAATTGAGAGGCGTGCGGGCGGTGAGGTTCCCAAGCCCGGGAACGTTCAAGGTGGCTACCCGCATTATCTGTTCAGAATCTCGGCTTTTGGTACCGCCAGGCGGAGATCCGGTTTGGTACGGCGGTTGCTATCTCTTAAGTCGTACACGTGAGGCCGGACCAAGTGTGGGTGTACCCGCTTCTTCCGTCCAGAGAACCAACGAAAGGGTGAAGCCATGAAGTTCAGGACCAACTGGCTCGCTTGTGTAGCCTTGGCTGGCTTGGCAAGCACCGCGAACGCACAGATTACCAACTCGATGCACGACTTCAGCAGCTATTCATGGTCCGGCGGCGAAATCTGCAAGCCGTGCCACACGCCGCACTTTGCTGCAGCAAGGACCGTTTCCTTCGCGCTGTGGAATCACGCGCTGACCACCGCCACGTACACGATGTTTGGCGGCACGACGGGAACCGCAGTGGCCAATCTCGACACCAGCAGCCGCTTGTGCCTCTCTTGCCATGACGGCACCGTTGCTCTGGACAGCTTTGGCGGAACCACCGGAACGAACTTTGTCCCGGGCCGGGCCAACTTGGGTACGGACTTGGACAACGACCACCCGATCGGAAGCTCGGCGATCTACCCGACGGGAACGAGCACCTCGTTCAATCCTCAGAACGCGAGCCACCGGGTCGTCGGCAGTTGGGGCGAACTCCGCTTGCGGACCTGGGTCGACACGAGCAACGTGACCCAATACGTCGTTGGTTGCAAGACCTGCCACAACCCGCACAACGCGGGCAACTTCGGGCACATGCTCAACTTCAGCAACGCGTCGAGCCACCTGTGCTTGACGTGCCACATCAAGTAACATCTGTTTGAAGACAGCTTCATCCGCCCCGAGCTCTCCAGCCTGAGAGCCCGGGGCGGCTCTTTTTTGCACGCGAAGCGCAGTCAATTCCAAGCGTCGAGACGATGGCACCAGTTTTGTTACTCATTTCGGTAACGAACCGGAGCATCCCATGAACTCGAGGCCAAACGTGATGCGGGGCTTGGCAGCCGCCCTTTCTCTCCTTCTGGGGTCCCTGATGGGATGTCAATCCCCTCAGGCCGCAAAGGCGACACCCGAAAGCCGGTCGTATTCGTTTTGGCCGCAGTTCCCCGATGATCCGCGCATCCAGTTTCTGGCGTCCTACACATCCAGCGAGGACATCGCCCCTACAAAGACCTCGGGGCTGGAGCGGATTGTGTTTGGCAAGGAGACCGCTGATACAGCGCTCATTCAAAAGCCCTATGGCGTCGCGATGCACGCCGGAAAGATCTACGTCGCGGACATGCGGGGCAAGGCGCTGGTTGTACTCGATCTCTTGCACAAGCAGACCCGCCTTGTGGGAACCAGCGGTGTAAATCGGTTGGAGCATCCGGTCAGCGTCGCCGTGGCTGACGACGGCATGATCTATGTTGCCGATAACTCGCGCGGAACCGTGTTCGTTTTCGATGCTGAAGAACGGTACTCCCAGGTGATCGGGTTCCCCAAGTTCAAACCGACCTGTGTTGCCGTCCATGGCGATCGGCTTTACGCCTCGGACATGACGCTGCAGAACGTGGCCATCTTTGATCGCAAGAGCGGCAAGAAGCTGGGCGTGATCGGTACCGTGGGCGATGACGATGCGCAGTTTCGCGTTCCCCTCGGCGTTACGACGGACCGACAAGGCAACGTGTACGTCATGGACGTCATGCTGTGCCGGCTTCAGAAGTTCACGGCCGACGGTGTGTTCATCTCCAAGATGGGCAGCCTGGGGGACTACCAGGGCACGTTTGTAAGGCCCAAGCACATCGCGGTCGACAGCGATGGGCTGATCTACATCGTCGATGCAGCGTTTGAAAACGTTCAGATGTTCGATCCCGACTACCACATCCTGATGCACTTTGGCGCTTTGGGCGACTTCCCCGGTGCGATGAACCTCCCCGCGGGAATCACCGTTACCGATCAGGGGCTCGACTTGTTCGCAGACAAATTGCACCCGGGTTTCGATGCCAAGCGCCTCGTGGTTGTCTCCAATCAATTCGGCCCGACCAAAGTGGTTGTCTACGCCATGGGGCAGCGACGCCCAGAGTATTCTGCCGCGGAAATGGCCCGATCCGCGGCCGCCTTGCCCACTGGAACCGGAGTTCCGTCCGAGGAGCAGTTGAAGATGCAGAATCCCGGTGGAGAGGAGCCTCCGCCGGCCGACGGTGTTCGGCCGAGTGTTCCCCCGGGCGGTGCGCCAGTGCCCGCCAAGCCCGACCAGCCCGCAACTCCCGAACCACGGTGAAGCCTAGAGGGTCCTGATGATGCGGTTTCGGCGATTGAATACAGCCAGGTGCAGGGGCGGCCGGCGGTCGCCGGGCTTGGCCGTCGTTGTAACCACAGTGGCTATCGCGATCTGGTCAGGGTGCTCGGTTACCAAACACAACTACAAAACGCTGAGCTTCTTTTTTGACGGGGTACCGGACCCATCATCGTCGATCGGAGGCGCCGGGGTAGGAAGCGACGGCAAGCCACAGTTCGTCCTGGTTCACAAACCCTACGCCGAGGATCGATGCGACGCCTGCCATCGCACCAAGTACCGACCGACCAAGAGCGATGCGGGCATCTGTATTGAGTGTCACGCCGCGGTGCAGACCGAGTATCCAAAGATGCACGGTGCGGTCATCGCGATGGCGTGCCTGTGGTGCCACAACCCCCACGAGTCATCCCACCCCGCGCTCCTGCGAAGCGCCGATCGCAAGGTATGCTCGCAGTGTCACACCGCGGGCATGCTGGAATCCGCCCGTGTGCCAGCCCATGCCGACGACACGCGCGGCTGCGTGGAGTGTCATTCCGGGCATGGCGGCACGCTCCCGTTCATGCTGAAACCCGGCGTCGTTGTCCCCGGCTCCACGCCGGCGCAGAAGTAGGCCTTCACTATGAGCCGCGCATCCATCCTGATCGCCCTGCTCGCGGGTTTGGCGGCGACCGCCACCGCCCAGCCGCAGGGGCCGCAGGATGACCCCATTGTCGTGGGGAAGCGCAAGGACACCTGGAAGCTCTTCGAACTCTCGAAGTTCGGCGCAGCCTACGAGTTCCTGGGTCAGTATCGTCAGGACCGGCTTCGCCAGGCCAACGGCGACACACTGGTCGATACAGAGACCCTGTTGCGGCATACGCTGGACCTTTCCGCTGAGGCGGCCATTGGGCACAAAAACCTGATCGACGTCACCGGGACTGTTCAGTTCGGCTTGGATGACAGGACCAGCCGCAGCGACACCGCCGGACAGACGTCCAGAGAATGGAGCTTTCTCAATCTCTTCGACATCCGGGCGCTGCTCCTGGGTAACGGCCCGGTTCCGACCACGCTCTACACCAGGCGTGACCAGAGCCTGATCGACCAGGGATTCGGCGGGCGCGTCGAGCAGACGCTCAGCGAATCCGGCATCATCACTCAGTTCCGCTCTGAAATCGCCCCGACAAGTCTCCAGTACTTTCACCGCCGCATCGACTTGGACAATCCCTTCCAGCAGACCGACAGCGCTACCACGCAGGACACATTTACCGGTCAAAGCGGGATCCGACTCAGCCCGAACCAGCGGCTCGACATCGCCTACACCTTCGATCACATCCACGAGGATCAGGGCGCCACTTATTCCGATACGCTCGATCGGCACGATGCCAACATCGTCCACACCGTGGACTTCGGGCCCGAGTCCCTCCGGCACGAACTCCGTTCCTCGTTGCGTATCTACGACCAGAGCGGCCAGTTCGACCAGAACGACACTCGCCTTGATGAGCTTCTGGTCCTGCGCCACACCGAGCGGCTCGAGACCAGGTATAGCGCCACCTTGGATGAGCAGACCCACTCCGGCCAGGCCCAGCGCTTCTACCGCGGCGAGGCCTCGGTCCGGCACCGGCTCTACCAGAGCCTGGTCAGCACGGCATCGGTGGGGGCCCAGAGGCTGGCCGCGCCGGAGAACTTCACCAGCGATGACACGTTCGGCTCCGGCCAGCTCGACTACACCAAAAAGGTGCCCATGGGGCGTTTCAATGCGTCCGGCGGTATTTCGTACAACGCCCAGGACAACAGCTCGCGCGGATCGCCCCTCTCCGTTTTCAATGACCCCCACACCTTCACCGACCCGCAGCCGATCGTTCTTTCCCGGCGCAACATCACCCAGGGCTCCGTGGTGGTCCTGCCAACCGCGGGCTTCCCGCCCTACGTCGAAGGCATCGACTACACCCTCCGCTACTTCCCCGATCGCGTCGAGATCGTCATCCCACCCGGAAGCGCCATCCAGAACGGCCAGGCGGTTCTGGCCAACTACGAGGTTGGTCCCGAGCCCGGCAGTCAAATCAACACCCTGGGCACCACCGCCAACGCGCGATACTCGCTGACCGAAGGCGCGCTGCGGGGCCTCTCCGGTTACACCAACTACCGGACGGTTGATCAGCAGGTCACCACTACCGACCCCAGCCTCTTCGTGCTCGATGACTTCCGAGACCTGGTGCTTGGCTTGGAATACGTCCGCTCCGGGATTGACACCAAGTACGAGCACGAGAAGCGTTGGAGCAACGTGGACCCCTTCCAGAGCGACCGCTTCCAGGCCTCATTTCACCAGCCGCTGGGCCGCGACTCGGCAGTGAGCCTCGAGTTCACCCACGAATCCACCTCCCACGAACTGACGGATAACCGCCTGGACTTTGACCGCGTGACCTCCCGCTGGACCCAGCGGGTCTCGCCGACGTTCGACTTCAACGTCCGGCTCGAATACCGCAACGAGCGAGACCGGCTGAACGGAAACTCCGAGGCCTTTGATCAGATTGTCGGCTTTACATGGCACAAGGCCCAGACAAGCATCTACGGCTCCATCCAGAACGCGTTCCTGCGTGGCCCAAGTTCCGATCGAACATCGCAGCTCCTCCAGCTAGGACTCCGCCGTGACTTCTAACCCGCCGCTTTCGCCGTTGGTCAGGATCGTGCTTCTGCTCACCGGCTTGGCAACCATCGTTGGTTGCGGCCGGCCCGCCGGCGTTGTCTTCGAGCCTCCACTCAACGCTCCCTCATGGCCCGCCCCGCCCGAAACGCCGCGCGTGCGGTACGTCGGCCAGCTGCAAACCGATCAGGATCTCAAGCCCGCCCAGCGCCCCGGGCGGCGTGTGGGCGAGTTCCTGTTCGGCAAAGACGATGCGCACTCCATGCTTAGTCCGCTGGCGGTGAGCGTCGGCGCTTCAAAGGTGTTCATCGCCGACAGCAACGGGCAGATGCTCCATGTCTTCGACCTTGATTCCAGAAAGTACCAGCAGTGGCGTCCAGCCAAGGAGCAAACCCAGTTCTCCATGCCCGTCGCCGTCGCGGCCGATCTATCGGGCCGCGTCATGGTTTCCGACTCCGTCGCGGGGCTCGTGTTCGTCTTTGACTCAACCGGCAAGTGCACCAGCACTCTGGGCGCAGGTAAGCTCAAACGCCCCTGCGGTATCGCCATCGAACCCGCCACCGGTCGCATCCTCATCGTCGACTCCGCGGCCCACCAAGTCGTCGTCTTCTCCAGCTCAGGCGAGGAAGTCGCACGCATCGGCCAGCGCGGCTCCGATCCGGGCAACTTCAACTTCCCGACCAACATCACTCTCGACCGCGCCGGTCGCATGTATGTCAGCGACACGCTCAACTTCCGAATTCAGGTCTTCTCGCCCGACTTCCAGCCCCTGCGCCAGATCGGCACCAAGGGAGACAAGCCGGGCTACTTCTCTCAACCCAAGGGCCTCGCGCTAGACTCCGACGAACATCTCTACGTTGTCGACGCCAACTTCGAGGCCGTTCAAGTGTTCGACCCCCAGGGGGAACTCCTGATGTCCTTTGGCCGCGAGGGGCATGGCCCCGGCGAGTTCTGGCTCCCCGCAGGAATCTGCATCGACCCCACGGGGAGAATCTGGGTCGCCGATACGTACAACCGAAGAGTTCAGGTGTTTCAGTACCTCACGGAGGATCACGCGCCATGAAGCACTCCCGGATCGCCCTGCTTGTCGGCGCACTGGCCAGCATCGCCCTCGCTCAGCCCACCAGCGTCGTCAACAGCCCCCACAACCTCTCCGCCAGCGGCCCGGGCCCAGTCCATGCACTGATGGAAAACGAGGTCTGCATCTTCTGCCACGCGCCCCACAACGCGGCGCCCATGCGGCAACTCTGGAATCGCTACGATCCTATCCAGTCGTATTCCATCTATGCCAGCCGCGCCCTGGATGCCCGCCCCGGCCAGCCCACCGGCAACTCCAAAATGTGCCTCTCTTGCCACGACGGAACCATCGCCTTGGGCAGCGTGCTCTCCCGCGGCACACCGATCCAGATCGCCGGGGGCATCACCACCATCCCCCCGGGCGCATCCAACATCGGTACCGATCTCCGCGATGACCACCCGATCTCGTTCCGTTTCGACAGCGCCTTGGCCGCCAAGGACGCCAAACTCCGCAGCCCGGGCACGCTCTCCAAGGAGGTCCATCTCGACGTCAACTCCGAGCTCCAGTGCACCACGTGCCACGATGCCCACAACAACTCCCTGGGTGGCTTTCTGGTCAAGCGAAACGACAACTCCGAGTTGTGCATCACCTGTCACAACGTCGGCACCACCGCCGTGACCGGTCACCAGCGCTGCGCGGACTGCCACCAGCCCCACAGCGCCCCCAGCGGACCCTACTTGCTCACTCGCCAGACGGTTACCGATACCTGCCTTCGCTGCCACGACGGCCACACCACCGGCGCCCCCAACATTGCCTCCGATCTCGAGAAGTCCTACACCCACGACACCCACAGCCCAGTTGACCCGCCCGACCCCCAGATCAGCCACACCTCGTGCACAAGCTGTCACGATCCGCACACGATGGGACATGGCTCAGCCCAGCCGCCCTTGATCCAGCCGAACCTCGGGCGAATCGCGGGTGTCAATGCCTCGGGCTCCCCCATCTCCCAATGCACCTCCGAATACGAAACCTGCTTCAAGTGCCATGCGGAGGGCAACACCCTTCAACCGACGGTCCCCCGCCGCATCGCGCAGAACAACACCCGGCTGCAGTTCAGCCCCTCGGCAGTCTCCTTCCATCCGGTCGAATCCACCGGGCGCAACCCGCAGGTTCCCAGCCTCAGGGGCGGCTACACCGTCTCCAGCGTCCTCCACTGTTCAGACTGCCACAACTCCGACACCGGAAAGAACGCCGGCAGCGCCGGCTCCAACGGCGTCCACGGCTCCAACTTCAAACCGCTCCTGGTCGCTCGATACGAGACCTCGGACCTCACCTCCGAAAGCACCTCCGCATACGCCCTTTGCTACAAGTGCCACGACCGCGCCAGCATCCTGGGTGATGCCTCCTTTCCCACCCACAAAAAGCACGTCGTGGATGAACGGACCTCCTGTGCCACCTGTCACGATGGCCACGGCATCGCCTCCAGCCAGGGCAATCCCTCCAACAACAGCAATCTCATCAACTTCGCCACTGGGACCGTCCTCCCTGACCCCGTCACCGGCCGCCTTGAGTTCCGCGACATGGGCAACTTCAGCGGCGAGTGCTTCCTGAGTTGCCACGGCGTAGCCCACTCCCCCAAGACGTACCCAGGCTCCTCGCTTTTCCGGGGGGCCGCCCCCGCGCCTCAAAGGCGTCGTTAAGCCGTTCCAACCATGTTTCTCACAATCAAGAACACCCCTCCAACCCCATTCCAAATTCTGAGAATCACCTCTCTAATTCCCTTCTCAGCCCTCAACTTGGCCCTATCCCGACCCGGGCACGGTCTTTGCACTTGGGTACATGGTCCGTGCTACTTCCACTGGAGAATCCTCATGCGACGCATCGCCGCGGCCTTCATCCTTCTGGGTTCCATCACCGCCCTGGCGATGACCCAGCCCGAGAAACCCGCCAACCACCCCAAGCCGCCCGTTCCCGCGGGGCACCCGGCGGCCCCCATCGCCTCGGCTTGGCCCAAAGCCAACCTTGACGACGTCAAGTCGATCGACGCGCTCCTCGCCGCCATGTACAAGGCCACCGGCGGCGCTCCCAACCAGCCCCGCGAGTGGGACCGGTACCGCTCCCTGTTTTCCCCCGATGCCCGGCTGATCGCCGCACGCCCCGGGGGTGAAGGCGCTGCCACCGCCATGTTCCTCACCGTCAGCAACTTTGTAGATTCCAACAGAGCCTACTTCGAGAAGGGCGGGTTCTTTGACAAGGAAGTCTCCCGCCGCGTCGAGACCTTCGGGAACATCACCCACGTCTGGAGCACCTACGAGTCGCGGCACAAGGCCGATGACCCAACGCCCTACGTCCGCGGCATCAACAGCATCCAGCTTCTCAAGGATGGCGACCGCTTCTGGATCGTCAATCTCTTCTGGGACTTTGAGCGTGAAGACTCCCCGATCCCCGAGAAGTATCTCAAGGGCATCTCGAACTAACCGACGGATCCACCCATGAGCACATCGATTCTCCTTGTCGAAGACGAAAAGCTGCTCCGCGAATCGCTCGCGCAGCTCCTGACCGATGAGGGCTTCCAGGTCGTGCAGGCCGAGAACGGCGCCAAGGGCCAGGAGGCTGCGCTCTCTCGCCCCTTCGACATCGTCCTCACCGACATCCGCATGCCCGTCATGGACGGCATGGCCCTCCTGGGCCACCTCCAGCAGCTCTGCCCCCAGACGCCTGTGATTGTCATCACCGGCTTTGGCACCGTCGAAAGCGCCGTTGCTGCCATGCGGGCCGGCGCTGCCGATTACGTGCTCAAACCCGTGCAGTTTGAGGATGTCCTCATGCGCGTCCGCCGGGCCCTGGAAGTGGGGGAGATGCGCCGCGATCACCGCATGATGGCCGAGCAACTCGCATCCCAGAGCAAGTTTCACAATCTCATGGGTGAGTCCCCGGCCATCACCAAGCTCTTCGAGCTCGCCAAAAAGCTCTCCACCGTCCGCAGCAGCGTCCTGATCGTCGGCGAATCCGGCACCGGAAAGGAACTCTTCGCCCGCGCCATCCACTACAACGGCATCACCCGCGACAAGCCCTTCATCGCTGTCAACTGCGGTGCGATACCCGAGAGCCTGATCGAATCCGAGCTCTTTGGTCATCGCAAGGGTTCCTTCACCGGCGCCATCAAGGACCGCATCGGTTACTTCGAAGCAGCCAACGGCGGCACGCTCTTCCTCGACGAAATCTCCACCCTGCCCATGGCCGTGCAGAGTTCGCTCCTCCGCGTTCTGGAAGAGCGTGTGGTCGTCCCCGTCGGAGACACCCGTCCACGCCCCGTCGATGTCCGCATCATCGCGGCCTCCAATCAGGACCTCCAGGTCCTCAGTCGCGACGGGAAGTTCCGTGAAGACCTCCTCTATCGCCTCGACGTCGTCCGCCTCCAGCTTCCACCCCTTCGCCAGCGCCGTCAGGACATCCCCCTCCTCGCGCATCACTTCCTCGACAAGTACACCCACGAGATGAACAAGAATGTCACCGGGATTACCAACAACGCCATGAGAGCGCTCCTCAGCCACGAGTGGCGCGGCAACGTGCGCGAGTTGGAAAATGTGATCGAGCGCGCCGTGATCTTCGCCGAAGGCCGCGAAATCGACCTGGCCGATCTCCCCTTCCAGGCCGTCGATACCGGAATCGATGACGGCGAAGACCTCAAAAAAGCCCTCACTCAGTTCGAGCGGCAGCACATCATCTACAGCCTCCGCCGCCATCGCCACGACAAGACCGAAACCGCCCGCCACCTGGGTATCGGCATCTCCAGCCTTTACCGAAAGTTGGAAGAGATGAGTATCCCCAAGGACCTGGAGGAGCAGGAACGCAACCACGCCGAGCGATGATTGCTCTGGCCCGCGGTTTGCATTCATCTCCTTCGTGCCCACGTCGCGGCCGCAAAAGGGATCCAGATGCTCCGTCGGAAACTGCTCATTCGGATCGGCCTGCTGATTGTCGCCTTTGTCAGCGGCGCGGTCATTGCCATCTGGCTGCTGCAGGATGCCCTCACCGACATCGACCAGACCAACCGCGATGCCACCGTCCTTATCGGTGGTATCCAAACTGTCAGCGGCGCGGTTACGGGCATTCAGGCCGAGAGAGAGCGCCTCCGTCACGGCGAGGCCTCATCCCCCGCCTCCGCGGGGGCGGTCCTGTCCATCACTGGCGCCATGGACAGCATTGGCGCCCACCATGCCGTTCGCGTTCAGCAAGCCACGGCCGCGGCCTTTGGCCGCCTACAAGATGTCCTCCCCGAGTTCATCAGCCGCAATACCAATCCCGCTCACTTGGATTCCCCCGAGGCGTTGACTTCAAGCGTCCAGGTGCAAACCGCCGTCCAGCATCTGGGCGAAGCGCTGCGGGTCCACGTCGCCGCCGAACAAGCCAACCTCGGTCGCCACTTCCGCGCCCTGGTGGTCGGCCTCACCCTCTCGGCACTCATCATGGTCAACGTGGCCATCGTCGTGCTCCTCCGAACAGCCCGTGTCGTGTTGAAGCCGGTTGCCGCGCTCGTCGATGGCAGCCGCGAGCTTGCCGCCGAGCACTTCGACCACCGCGTGCAGGTGGATCAGAAGGACGAGTTCGGCGAACTCGCCCACGCTTACAACCAACTTGCCGGCCAGCTCCAAGCCAATGAGGAGCGCAAGGCCGAAACGCTCCGCCAACTCGCCGTCACGCTCAACCACGACCTGAACAACGCGATGGCGGTCATCGAACTGCAACTGGGACTGATGGACCGCCAGTCCGGCGGCAATCCTCAACTGGCGCGCCACCTCAACGAGATCCGCTCCAATCTCGCCCAGATGTCCGGCACGGTCTCCTCTCTCAAAAACATCCGTCGAGTCGTCCTGACCGACTACGTCCCGGGACAGAAAATGCTCGACCTGCCCCGATCCGTCGCGGAGTTCAGCGAGCCCGCCCCGATTGCGATTCGCAAAAGCAAGCCCGGTGGGGACACGCCTGTGCCTGTCGCCCGAGGAACCCACTCATGAAGAAGCACCTCCCCTGGCACCACACGCGCTCCGGCTCGATCGTGCTCTGGCTCGGCAGCATCGAACTCGCCGTGCCGGTCCTCGCTCTTACCGCCATCGCCCTGGCCGTCGGCACCTACCTCGACTCTGCCAAGGGCGCCGATGTCGCCCGCCAGGCGGTCTACGGCTCCTGGTGGTTCCTCGCCACGATGGGCCTCATGTGCGTCAGCCTCATCTTCGCCGTCTTCACCCGCTATCCCTGGAAGCGCCGGCATATTGGCTTTATCACCGTCCACGCGGGCCTTCTGGGCCTCATTTCCGGCGGCTTTGTTTCCATGTACGGCCGCGTTGAGGGTCACCTGCCGCTCGAAGAGGGCAAGTCCGCCAGCACGATGGAAACCCTGGGCGAACAAGTTGAAGTCGTCGAGCATCTGTCCGGAGGGTTCACCACACTCGGATCCGCTTCCGCGCCCGGCCGACCGGCGACGCTCACCCTCGCCAGCACGAGATTCCAGGTCGTCGAACGCTGGGAAAACTCGCGCGATGAACAAGTCGTCAACGACGATGCCCCCATGCCTTTCCGAGGCATACAGATCGCCGCCCAAGCCGGCATCGATCCCATCTGGGTCGGCGAAGAGGGCAAGGCCGGGCCCGCGCCCGTCATCGGCGGCATCATCATCCGCGTCCTTCCCGACGGCGCAACCTGGGACCCCCCGGCCAAGCCAACCGCCGCCCCGCCCGTCAGCTTCAAGTTCACTGTTCAAGGCCGTGACTTCCCGCTCGCCGCTGAGGGCCAGGACGCTTTCCCCGGCTGGAAAATCCTCGCCATCAAACGCTTCACCCACGCATTCGTCGGTTCCGATGGCCTGATCGAAGCCGCCAGCGGTCCTGAAAACCCCGCCGTAGATGTCACAATTACCGACGGCAAAGGTAACACCGAGCGCCACACCGCCTTCCTCAACTTCACCGACATGGTCATGAGCCGCGCCATCGAGGGGGTAGCCAACTCCAGCGCCCGCCTCACGCCCGGCGGCGTCCAAGCGTCTTCGCCCGAAACACTGATCGTCTTCGGAACTGTCGCCGCCACTAAGTTCGGCTACATCTCTCCAACCGGCGAAGCTCGCATCGTCGAATCCTCCGGCGCCTTCCCGCAGTCCGTCGACCTGGGCATGCGCCGCATCAACATCCTCAAACAGTTCGCCCGCGCCCGGGGCGGTTGGCAGACGCTCAAGGCCGAACGCGCCAAAGAAAACCGCCCCGCCCTGGTCCTCCGCATCGGTGATTCCACCGAACTTTCCATCGTCCCCTTCAAAGGAATGGCCCCCATTCCCGCCGGCGCCCGCCAACTCATGCTCCGCTACGGCCCTCGCTTCGTCACGGTCCCCTTTGAGATCAAACTCGTGGACTTCCGCAAGACCGACTACCCAGGCACCGAAATGGCCATGGCTTACGAGTCCGACGTCGAAGTCACCGTCCCCGGTCAGGCCGCCACCCCCTATCGCATCTTCATGAACCACCCCTACACCCGCGGCCCCTGGAAGGTCTACCAGTCCGGCTTCGTCGGCGACGGCGTGTCCATCTTCAGCGTCATGCGCGACCCCGGCCTTCCCCTCACCTACACCGCCTCGGCCGTGCTCTGCATCGGAATCCTCATCACGTTCTTCAGTCGGTCGCTGAGCTGGGGCCACCCCGGCATCCCCGCGGCCTTTGTCTCAAAGGAGCCTGTCCATGCCCCGTCTACGCCTCCTGCTCCCCCTCTTGGCCATGTTGTTGTGGTCGGCAAGTCCGTCAGCCCGAGCGTCGTCTGATACCCCACCCGGCCTCGACGAGTTCGGCGCGATCGCCATTCAGGATGGCGGCCGCATCATGCCCCTTGAGGCCTACGCCCGCCGCATCGCCGTGCAGCTCACCGGCCGGACCCACTGGTCTGCCAGCAGTGGCCCGGAGGCCTTCGCCGGTCGTTCCGCGACTCAGCTCCTCTGCGATCTGATGTTCAAGGGCCCCGACCTTCTCCGCAAGCAGCTCATCGCCGTCGAGAACCGCCCCTTCAAACGAATGGTCGGCCTCGACCCCGAGCGCCGTTTCTTCACCGCCGTAGAGCTCGCCTCCTGCAACGGCATCAACCAACTGCTGAGTTCATTCTCAGAAGCCCGCCAGGCCTCCCCTGATGCTCAAGCTACCCGCGACCAACGCCGCGCCGTTGACGTGCGCGACGCCGTCGAGCGCGTCGCGGCCTTCGCCAACGGTCAGGCGCTCCCCCTAGTTCCCTCAGGCCGCGGCAAGTCCTTCCGTCAAGTTGGCATCACCGACACCGAACCCGGAACTGAATCCGTCCGCACCGCCCTCGCTGCCGTTGGTGAGGCTTACAAAGCCGGAGGATCTTTCCAACCCCAAGCCCTGCAACTCCGCCAGGCCATCGCCGCGCTCGGCACCCTTCAACCTTCCGAATCCCGCGCCGTTAGCCTCGAGCTGTTCTACGACCACCACAAGCCCTTCCTCCTCACTTCCATCTTCTACATCCTCGGCATCATCCTCTTCGGTCTTTCTCGACTTACCCTCCGCCGCCCCCTCACCTATGTCGCCCTCGCGGCCGCGGCCGTCGGTGTCGCCGAGCACATCCTGGGCGTCGGCCTCCGCGTCGCCATCCTCGATCGCGCCCCCGTCAGCAACACCTACGAAGCCCTCGTCTGGATGGGCCTGATCGGTATCGCCGTCGGCGCCATCGCCCAGCTGATCAACCGCAAGGGCTGGTACCTCTTCGCCGGCCTCTGTGCCGCGCTTCTCTCTGTTCTCTTCGCCAACATGGTCCCCCTGGGTGACCGCACCAACTCCCTCCCTGCGGTCCTCCGCAGCAACTTCTGGCTGACCATCCACGTCCTCACCATCGTTGCCAGCTACGGCGTCCTGGCGGTCGCGTCCGTCCTCGGACACGTCTACCTCGGCCGCGAACTTCTCTTCGCGAAAAAGCCCGCACCAGAACACGCCAAGCGTTCCGCCCCGCTCATCGTTCAGACCTACCGCACCATCCAGGTGGGCCTGGTCATGCTTACCGCCGGCACCATCCTCGGCGGCGTGTGGGCCGCCGAATCCTGGGGCCGCTTCTGGGGCTGGGATCCCAAGGAAACCTGGGCCCTCATCAGCATCCTCACCTACTTCGCCGTCCTCCACGCCCGCTACATCCGCTGGATCATGGACTTCGGTCTCGCGGCCGCGGCCGTCCTGGGCTTTGTCGTCATCGTCTGGACCTTCTATGGAGTGAACTACGTCATGGCCACCGGCCTGCACAGCTACGGGTTCGGTTCCGGCGGAGAGGTTTGGGTAGGCCTCTGGGCCGTCGTCGAGATCGCTTTCCTCATTGCCTGCCGCATCCGCGTCGTATCCATGCGGCGACACACTCCCGACACACAGGCCACACCGACCTCCGTCAGGCCGTCTTTTCAGGCCGGATCTTGACCGCCGGAGCCCTGCGGGACGCAAATCGTTACGATTGGTTTTCCCATGTCCACGCCAGACCCGACATCCCGCCCTTCCACCCCGGAATGGACCGAAGCCCGGCTGATGTCGATCATCGATTCGGCGATGGATGCGATCATCACCGTCGATGAATCCCACTGCGTCATCATGTTTAACAACGCCGCCCAGCGCCTCTTTGGCGTGCCGGCATCCGAAGCCCTGGGCTCATCCCTGGACCGCTTCATCCCCGAGCGCTACCGCAAAGACCACGCCTCGCACGTCCGCGCCTTTGGCTCCACCGGCGTTACCATGCGGAAAATGGGCCTCCTAGGCTCGCTGGCGGGCCTTCGCGCCG
Source organism: Phycisphaerales bacterium (assembly GCA_044222485.1). Taxonomy (GTDB): domain Bacteria; phylum Planctomycetota; class Phycisphaerae; order Phycisphaerales; family UBA1924; genus JAHBXE01. The sequence continues at coordinate 15,583 of JBGAND010000043.1, forward strand.
ACGGCACCGAGTTCCCTATCGAAGCTTCCATTTCCCAGTCGGCCCTCAGCGGCCGCCGACTCTACACCGTCATCCTCCGCGACATTTCTGAACGCAAACGCCTCGAAGAGCAGCTCCTCCACGCCCAGAAGATGGAGGTCATCGGACGCCTCGCCGGCGGCATCGCCCATGACTTCAACAACCTCCTCATGGCCATCTTCAACTGCCTGACCCTCGCGACCAAGGGCCTGGAGCCCGAGCACCCCAGCCGCGCCGCCCTGGCCCAGGTTCACGAAGCCTCCAACCGCGCCGCCCTCCTCACCCGCCAGCTCCTCACCTTCGCCCGAAAGCAGGTCGCCCGCCCGCGCATTATCTCCCTGAACGAAGTCGTCACCGGCCTTGAGCCCATGCTCCGCCGCCTCATCACCGACGACATCATCCTCAAGGCCCAGTATTCCCCCGACGCCGGCAACGTTCGTGCCGACCCCACGCAACTCGAGCAGGTTCTCATGAACCTGGTCGTCAATGCCCGCGATGCCATGCCCAAAGGCGGGACCCTCACGATCGAAACCTCCAACATCGACCTCGATCAGGCCTACTGCGCCACCACCGTCGGCGCCACGCCCGGCCCACACGTGGCCATCTCGGTCTCCGACACCGGCAACGGCATGTCCAAGGAGGTCCAGAGCCGCCTCTTTGAACCCTTCTTCACCACCAAAGAACCCGGCAAGGGCACTGGCCTGGGCCTCGCTACCTGTTACGGCATCATCACCCAGAGCGGGGGCCACATCACCGTCCGAAGCGCCGTCGGCAACGGCACAACCATCCGGATCCTCCTCCCCCGGGCCGCCGGTCAGCCCGGCGCGGTCGCCCAGAGTCCTATCCCGGCCCCCGCCGCTCGCGGCACCGAAACCGTCCTCTTCGCCGAAGACAGCGGCGTCGTTCGCGAACTCATCACCATCGCCCTCCGTCAGGCCGGTTACACCGTCCTCTCCGCCTCCGGTGGCCCCGAAGCCCTGCTGCTTTCTAAGGAGCACCTGGGCTCCATCGACATCCTCATCACCGACCTCATCATGCCCGGCATGAGCGGCAAAGACCTCGCCGCGGCCCTTTCAAAAGCGCGCAAGCCCACACCCATCCTCTACATCTCCGGCGGCGGCGACGATTCCATCCCCCAACAGGACAACTCCGGCGTCCACCTCCTCGCCAAGCCGTTTACCACGGACACACTCTTGCGGACAATCCGCTCGATGCTCGATGGCAGGCAGACCTGAACCCCCCGGCGAACATCGCACACCCCTGACTAAGCTTGTGCACCAGACCCTGGTGGGGTGTCCGAGCGGCTTATGGAACCGGTCTTGAAAACCGGTGTACTCGTAAGGGTACCGTGGGTTCGAATCCCTCCCCCACCGCTTGAAAGCAAAACGCCCCGGCAAGTCGCCGGGGCGTCGCTGATTTTCAGATTGTCCCTTCGCTTACAGCACCGCGTGATACTCAAACTCCACGCCATAGATCAGCATGTCGTTGTCGTTGGGGTCATCGGCGCTGTTGCCGTACCGCACGATCGTCACCACCACCATGTCCCCGCCGACGTACGCCGGCTGGCCGATGTAGCCCTCGTAGAACTCCTTGGGTGTGTGGTTGGTCACGATCTGGTACGGCGCAGTCGGCGCGGCGCTATCCATGAAGTAGTTGCCCGTGCCGTTCCGCTTGAAGGTATACCGCAGCGGCACCGGGCTTGAGGCATCCGTGATCTCTGAAATCTTGCAGAAGCGAACTTCGCAGTGCACCCGCTTGTCCGGTGCCGTCGACGGCGTCGCCCAGATCACCGTGATGCCGCTGAATGGCGGCTCCCCGAACGGCCCGTTGGGCACGTGGTCCGACGGGATCACGATCGTCGTTGAGATGTAGCTCACCACGCCGTCGGCCAGCTTCAGCGCCTGCATCCGCGGGTTGCTCGTGCCCGTCACCGTAGCGCTGGGGTTGCCCTCAACCTGGTTGGGCGTCCCGCTGCTGTGCATCCACGCGCTGGCCGGCACCACATACCGCCGGACCATGTTCGAAATCCGATGCGTCTCGATGTTCCCCGACGTCGCCGCGTTGATCTTCGCGATGATCGTCGCCCCATCATCGGTCGGGCCGGTCGGACCAATCGGGCCCGTCGGCCCCGCGGCCCCATTCGTGCCCGCGATTCCCTGTGCGCCGGTCGGGCCTACAGAGCCCGCCACTCCTTGCGGTCCGGTCGCGCCCGCCGCGCCGGCAGTGCCTTGAGGACCGGTCGGACCAGCAACGCCCGCCACCCCCTGAGACCCGGTCGGCCCCGTCACGCCCGCCGTGCCCTGCGAGCCCGTCGGGCCCGCCGCACCGGTCGGTCCCGCGGCACCGGCAACACCTTGTGCTCCGGTTGGGCCCGTTCCACCCGCTGTGCCCTGCGCTCCGGTCGGTCCCGCCGCGCCCGCGCTGCCCTGCGGTCCTGTCGGACCAACGGTACCAGCCGTGCCCTGCGGCCCGGTCGGACCAGCAACTCCCGCTGTTCCCTGCGCGCCCGTCGGTCCTGCCACACCCTGCGCCCCCGTCGCGCCGACAGCGCCCGCCGTGCCTTGCGGACCCGTCGGTCCGGCCGCGCCCGCGCTGCCTTGCGGCCCCGTCGGACCAACAGTTCCGGCAATGCCCTGTGCCCCGGTTGGCCCTGCGACTCCCGCCACGCCTTGTGCTCCGGTTGGCCCCGCCGCGCCCACCGCGCCATCCGCTCCGGTCGGCCCGGCGGATCCAGTCGGCCCTGCAACACCCTGCGCGCCCGTCACACCCGCAGCGCCGGTCGGTCCAACGCTACCAGCGACTCCCTGAGCTCCCGTCGGCCCATGCCCCTGCAGCGGCGTTGCCCCGGCCACGCCGTGCCTTGCGAGCCCGTGGGTCCCGGCACCTGCTCGGCCCCGCGATTTTGCGCGCCGTTGCGCTGTAACACCCGCCGTGCCTTACGAGCCCGTCGGACCCGCAACACCGGCAACTCCCTGAGGTCCTGTCGGCCCCGCGATGCCCTGCGCACCCGTTGCGCCTGTAACACCCGCCGTGCCTTGCGAGCCCGTGGGTCCCACAGCACCTGTCGGCCCCGCGATGCCTTGTGCGCCCGTTGCACCCGTCAAACCCTCTGTTCCTTGCGAGCCTGTCGGACCCACAGGTCCCGTCGGCCCCGCGACACCGGCAACTCCCTGTGCTCCCGTTGGACCCACGATGCCCTGCGCACCCGTTGCACCAGTAACACCCGCGGTGCCCTGCGCGCCTGTCGGGCCGGCGATACCAGCAACTCCCTGAGCTCCAGTCGGACCAGCGATTCCCTGTGCGCCTGTTGCTCCTGGAACGCCCGCGGTGCCCTGAGAGCCCGTCGGGCCCACCGCGCCAGTGGGGCCCGCGATCCCCTGCAAGCCCGTCGCGCCCGCTGTGCCCTGCGGCCCCGTCGGCCCCGCGGCACCCGTTGTTCCTTGAACACCCGTGGGTCCAGCCACACCGGCCACACCCTGTGACCCAGTTGCACCCGTTGCGCCGTTGGTTCCCGCCACACCCTGTGCACCCGTAGCACCAGTTGCACCGGCGACACCCTGCGCTCCCGTCGGTCCCGCCACTCCGGCGACGCCCTGCGAGCCCGTAGCGCCCGTTGCCCCCGCGACGCCCTGAGCTCCTGTCGGACCCGCGATGCCCTGCACGCCCGTCGCGCCGGTCACTCCCGCGACACCCTGCGCCCCGGTCGGCCCAGCGACCCCCGCAACTCCCTGTGCGCCTGTTGCGCCCGTCGCTCCCGCGATGCCTTGTGCACCCGTGGGGCCCGCAGCTCCTGGCGTGCCTTGTGCGCCCGTTGGCCCTGCGACACCCGCCACCCCCTGTGGCCCCGTCGGTCCCGCAACTCCAGCCACACCCTGCGCGCCCGTCGGTCCGGCAACGCCCTGCGCTCCCGTCGGCCCCGCCGCGCCCGCGACGCCCTGCGGTCCTGTCGGACCCGCAACGCCCGCCGCGCCCTGCGGCCCCGTCGGACCAGGATTCCCATTCAGCGCATAGAGCGCATACGGCGCCGGCAGAATCGGCTGCCGCGGCGTCAGCGTGGTGTACGCGCCCGCTCCCGCCGGCACACGCGTCGCGATCTGCAGGAACCGGCCGCTCCCGTTAAACGCGCCTGCGCCAAAGTTCAGATCCACCGTCAACAGCCCGCGGGAAAGCGACGCGTTCGTCAGCACCAGCGGCGAGCCGATCTGCGTGCCGCCCGATGCCGCGCTCCACAACGTGAAGATGAAGTCTGCCGGACCTTCAATGAACACGCCCGATTGCCGGAGCTGCGCCTGATACGTAAATGACGTGTCCGTCGGCTGTCCCATCGCGGACCCGACGACCCCGAGCATGACTGACACCGTGCCCACGCACGCGGCGATCATTCGCCGGTGCCGACCAATTTGGACGCAAGCCATGGCGCCTACTCCCCTGAAAGTGATAATCCCACCAATGCCCCGATACTACTCGAAAAAGGCCATTCCGCAACGGTTTACGCGCGTATATCTACACGCGGACCTTCGTGGTTGACGGAATGCAGCCGTCGCCATTCGGTATCGGGCAAACCCCACCTCGACCGTGCTTCAGGTTGCGTCAGAGTTCAGTTTCACATCCACGGCCGCTCCGCGTTTGCCACCCGCGCGGGCTGTAACGCGTCTTGGCGCATGGATCGCCGTGCTCAATCCCAGCGCCGCCCCCAACCGGATCGGCCCCTCCTGAATCCGTTTGAACGCACTCTTCGCGTTATCGGTCGAGAACTCAGTTCCGATAAAACGCCGCTTGAGCGCGTGCGCAATTACACCCGTCGTCCCGCTCCCCAGGAACGGATCCAGCACCAGGTCCCCCTCGTTCGAACACGCCCGGATCACGCGCTCCAGGTACACCTCCGGCAACTGGTTGTCGTGGTTCGCCCGGCGCTCCTTGTTGTTCCCCTGGATGCGACCCCAATACGCCCCGTACCACACATCCATCGGAAGCCGCATGCCCGCCGTGCCTTCCTTCTTGTTCTGCGTCCGCGGGTCAAAGTACGTCGTCGCCCGGTCCGACGGCTCCAGAATCTCATCCCCGTTCCAAGTCCGGTTCATCGGGTCACGCGCGAAATACAGCGCATGTACGTGGCTCGATATGAACTTGCTCTCCGTGTTCTGGCCAAATCGATAGTGCCAGATGCACCAGTTCACCATCTTCAGGCCGCGGCCTTTCAGGTGCAGCACAATCTCCGCCGCCGTGTCATCGGGAATGTTCACCCACATAGACCCCGTCGGCGTCAGCGCATCCACGCACAGGTCCAGCCACTCCCGCGTGAACTTCAGGTAGTCCTCCCGCGGCATCTTGTCATCCCACTTGTCGTACGCGCGGTTCCAGTTAAACGGCGGGTCTGCAAAAACCAAGTCCACGGACTTCGACGCAACCTCGGGAATCCGCGGCAGGATCTGCCGGCAGTCACCGACATACACGCGAAGCTCAGGCTTGGAAATGACCATGTCCGGAACGAGGGCAGTTCCGGTCGGTTTGGCCTCTACGAGTTGCTTGGGTTTCTTAGACACGGGGCGATGATAATCGGCCCATCCCATGCGGGACGCGTCTCTGTCGCCAACCGACAGCCCTATCCCACCCGTCTTAACAGCGCCATTCCATAATTCAACGGCGCCGTGTACAACTCGCACACCTCGTACATCCCCTGCGCCTCGGTCTGAATGTGGTCAATCAGGTGCCGCGGCCCTTCATGCCCGCCGCACTGCTCCGGGAACGTGTCGTGCACCAGAATGCACCCGCCCGTATTCAGCACCGGCTCAATCGCCCACAAGTCCTGCATGACCCCCTCAACCGTGTGGTTGCCGTCAATCAGCGCAAAGTCCACACCACCAATATGCTCCCGCGGCGAAATCGGCCACGATTCCTGCGGCCCGCGAAGCTGGTCCCGCATCGCCCGAATCTCGACCGAGCTGTCCCCAGGGTGCAGCACCACCAAGTGATCAAGCCGGGCCTTGGCAAGGTTCGCCCGTACCAGGTCCACCCGCGGCCCTTTGAACGACGCCTCCCGCCACTTGGCCGCGGCCACGGGGCCGAAGTCATCAAAGCAGTGAATGATCGCCGAACCCGCGGGCGATGGGATATGCGGAGGATCGTTCGCCGCCGCTTCCAGGGCCGAGGCCATCCAGATCGTGCTCACACCCAGGAACGACCCAACTTCAACCACCGCGCGCGGCCGAATGCTCCGGACCAGCGCATGAAGCAATAGACCAGCCTCTGGAGATAGCGATGCCGGAAACGCCAGCGGCGACGCGTAGATCTCTTTGAGCGTGGTCAGCCACGGGACATTGGGGTTGTCCAAGTAGGAAGGAAACGTCCACGCCTTGGGATGATCCTCTTCCGCCCGAAGCATCGGAAAGAACCGAAGCTGCTGACGCGAGAAGCGGAAGCGATTGGACGGAACGACCGGCGGCGGCGCTCCCGCGCCCGGGTACTTGCTCTTGGAGGCCGTGAGCGAATCCGATTGGTGTGCCGGCTCGGTCATCATGAGTAGCTTAGCGCGAGGGCGTAGCGAGGGGATTTACCACGGGGGTGGGGTTGCCGTGCCTGTTGAGTGACTTGGAAACGATGCTCCAATAAACCCGGCGAGTCCGTTGCAGAACCCGAAAATTGCGTCCGTTGGCGTAGAAAGGATCTGTTTCAAACTCAACTCGGTTGAACTCGCGAATCACTCGCGCCCGGATTGCCTTGCGCGGCAGGATGCCAAGCCCCGTTGGTTCTACCGCAAGTGCATGAAACATGCGCCAGCACATATGACCGCCCTTGCGGATACCCACACAATCGATCAACGCCAGCCGAAACCCTTCTGCATCGGGAACGAGTATGAGATTGGAGGGCTTGTGGTCTCGGTTGAAGCGATTGGCCACCGTCAGCGAGTACATTTGGCGCGCTAGTTGGCGGGCGAGTGAATGTTCCTGTTTGACCGACAGGTCCTGATCCGCCATGTGCTGGAGGAGCGTCTTGCCTGAAAGCAGCCTGAGCACCAGCCACTCCCTCATTCCTTCGGGCCGCTGCTCGATCGCCAGCACATAGGGCCGCGCTGTCGCGATGCCCTGCGACATCAGCCACTCCGCGCCGTTCCAGTGGCGGAGGCCTCGGGTGTTGTCCGCCCAGAGCTTGATCCGCTCCTTGATCCCCCGCATCTCCCGCACCTTCACCACCACATCGCGGTTGACCATCCGCGTCCGGTACACCGCCGACCCACCCTCTCGCTTCAGAACCGTCGCCGAACCCGCATCGAAGGCTGCCAGTGCCTCGGTCCAAGCCGGCGCAGTCTCGCTGTGGCCTAGCCGCAGAATCCGGAATCGGGAGGGGTCGGTCGTCATGAAGGAACCACAGGGTAATCCGGATGCGCCCTTGCGGCCGGGCTCCGACTGTGCTTTGCTACTCCCCATGCCCCTGTCCGTGTCCATCGTGTGCAAGAACAGCGAATCGACCATCGGCCGCACCCTCGAGTCCGTGGCCGGGCTGGCGACCGAGATCGTGGCCGTCGATTCGGGCTCGACCGATGGGACCATCGCACTCCTTGAACGGCACAAGGCTCGGATCATCCGTTCGCCATGGCTGGGGTACGTCAAGACCAAGCAGTTGGCCCTGGACTCCTGTTCGCAGCCTTGGGTGTTGTGTCTGGACAGTGACGAGTCACCAGAACCAGAGTTGGCGGCCGCGATTCGCAAAGCCGTCGAGTCGGGCACTGCCGGCGGGTACCGCGTTAATCGCAAGGTGTATTACAGAGGTAAGCCCTTGAACCATGCGTGGCAGCCCGAATGGCGATTGCGACTGGTTCGGAAAGACAAGGCGTACTGGACCGGACTCGACCCGCACGATCGACTTGAACTCACAGAAGGCGCGGCCGCGGATCTGGTGGGTTCCCTTCGGCATGACTCGATATCCACCTTTACCGAGTTCATGGCCAAGCAAGCCCGGCATGCCGAAACGATGGCCTCAAGCATGCTCGCAGAAGGGCAGCGCGGGAGCGTTTGGAAGCTGGTGACTTCACCACCCTCGGCCTTCTTGAAGCAACTCGTGCTGAAACAGGCTTGGCGCGATGGATGGCCCGGCTGGCTCGCGGCCGCCTCAGTCGGAGCATCCGCGGCCATGAAGTACATGGCCCTGATCGAAAAGTCGCGCACCGACGAACGCTGAGCTACTTGCACTCAAGCAGAGCGTTGATCGATGCACTGGTGCCGGTGCGGGTCCGGATGGCCGCGGGATCAAGGGGCAGCGGCTTGCCATCGGAGATATCGATGGCGTGGTAGCCCATGTCGGCGAACAGCTCGATGAGGCTGTCAAAGTCCTTGGGCTTGTCCTGGAAGCAGGAGGGTGCCAGCTCAATCAGGATCTTGGGTTTGTGCGTGGCCAGTGTGCCACGGGCGCCCTGCAACACATCAAACTCATTGCCATCGACATCAATCTTCAAGAAGTCCACCTTGGCGACTTGCCATTCGGCCAGCGCGCTGTCCAGTGTCTTGGTGATCGCGCCGCTGGTCGCCTTGAGGGCGCCGGAGTGGTCCGGGTTCAAGTCTGCCTGCCCGTTCAAGGGCCAGCTTGAATAGATCATCGCCGGCACCTCTTGCGACGTATCGCGACAGAGCAGGGCCTGCGTCGCAACGATGTTGCCGGACCACGGCGAGTTGAGTTCGATGTTCTTGCGCAGCTTTCCAAAGGCAAAATCGGTCGGCTCGAACGCTAGAACCCGGCCTTGGGCCCCGACCTGTTTGGAGAACTTCAGTGTGTGGGAGCCGCAGTTGGCCCCGATATCGATGACCGTGTCCCCGGGCTTGATGTGGCGCGAGTAGAAAGCCACCGTCTTCACTTCGAAGGACCCAAACACGAAGATCGAAAGGTCGATCCCCTCGGCCAGGTCCAGGTTCCAGCGGATGTCCTTGCGAGTGACAGTGGTGTTGTCGCGCAGGCCGAAGATGGACCGAACCGCGTGCAGGGTCCGGTACATGATGGAGGCGACGAGGATCTTGTGGTTGGTTTTCATGAGAAGGGGCCCGTATTCATAGGCTGGAGCGCGCTGCCAAGGCCTGCTGTATTCTGTGGGGATGAACATCACTCCATGGGCACTTCGGTTTGCGGCGATCGTTGCGTTGGTGCCGGGTATGGCGGCGGGTCAGGCTCCGGATCTGGCTGCGCGGTTGCACGAGCGGATTGCAAAAGAGGTTCAGAGTCAGTCGATTGTGGGATTGGCCGCAGCGGTGGGAGTGGGGGACAAGATCGTCTTCTCCGAGAGCTTCGGCTTTGAGGATCGGGAGAAGGGGGTGGCCGCGTCGGGGGACACCATGTACCGATGGGCGTCGGTGTCTAAGCCGATGACGGCGGTGGTGGTGGTGCAACTGGCCAACGAGAAGAAGCTGGACCTGGATGCAGATGTGCGGGTGCTGGTGCCGGAGTTTCCAGAGAAGCCATGGCCGGTGACGTGCCGGCAACTGTTGTGTCATCAGGGCGGGGTGGTGCACTACTCCAACGGCAAGGTGATCAAGACCGAGCGGACGTACTCGGATCCGCATCCGTTTGCGGATGTAGTGACCGCGCTTGACTACTTCAAGGAGTCGCCGCTCTTGTCCGAGCCCGGGACCAAGTACTCGTACACCACCCACGGATACATGCTGCTCGGGGCCGCGGCCGAGCGGGCCGGCAAAGAGCGGTTCGCCGACGAGGTCAAGAAGCGGATCGCCGAGCCGTGCGGCATGAAAACGCTGCGCCCGGATTATCAGTGGGAGGCGATTGGGCATAGGGCGGTGGGATATCACAAAGGCAACGGCGGGAAGATGGAGAAGTCCACGGATACGGATGTGAGTTGGAAGCTGGCGGGGGGCGGATGGATTTCGACGTGCGACGACATGGCGCGGTTTGGGATCGGGATGTTGACCGACAAGGTCGTTGATGAACCCACCAAGGCGCTGCTGTGGACGGCTCAGAAAACCAAAGATGGAACAGCGACGGGATACGGGCTGGGGTTCAGTGTTGGAAAGGTGGGTGAGAAACGCGCGGTCAGTCACAGCGGCTCGCAAGAGAAAACAGCAACGTACCTCTTGCTATTGCCGGATGAAAGGGTGTGCGTGGCGTTGATGTGCAACACCGAGGGGACGAGTCTGGGCAAGCTGGGGGAGGAGTTGGCGAAGATGGTCGGGGGAAAGTAACGGCTACTTCACGACGCGGGCATCTTCCAGAACGATACGGTGGATCACGTTGGGCCCCTTGGTCGTCGAGCTGATTTCCTTGATCTTGCCCTGGACGCGGCACAGCTTGCCCTTCTCAACGTCGGGGTTGTCACCCACGATGGCCAGAATCCAGTAGCCGCCGCCGACCAGCGTGGACTCATAGTTGTACAAGCGCAGCACGGTGCCACTCTTGTCCTCGGTGATCTCCTTGAGCTCACCGTCCCACCCGCCCGCAGGGTTCCACTTGCCGACGAATCGTTCGGGTTCCTTGACACCCAGGGCGATGACGCCCGCCGGGGCTTCCTCGACAAACTCTGCGCCGGCGGGCGGGCCGCTGGACGCGGGGTGGGGCGGCCGCTCCTTCTCGCAGGAGCTGAGGAAGAAACAAGCGGTGAGTGCCATCAAGGTTCGCAACATGGTGGATGCCCTCGTGTTAAATGCAATATACCAAAAGGGGGTGGGGGTACGCGAGGCCCGCGTCGAGCCACCACCCGGCCTATGTTGTCTGATCGGCGGGGATCCGCCGCGGAGGGTTTGTTCATGGCTGATGAAAAACACACGGTTCGGCTGCATCGGGTGATCAAGTGTCCGGCGGATCGGTTGTACCGGGCGTTTGTGGATCCCAGGGCGATGGTGAAGTGGATGGCGCCGCATGGGTTTATCTCCGAAGTGCATTCGATGGATGTGCGGGCGGGCGGCGGATATCGGATGTCGTTTACGAACTTCAATACCGGTGCGTCCCACTCGTTTGGGGGGAAGTACGTTGAGGTAAAGCCGGGGGAGTTGCTGCGGTACACGGATAAGTTCGATGATCCGAATCTGCCCGGGGAGATGCAGATTACGATCCGGTTTCGCAAGGTGATGTGCGGGACGGAGCTGACGATCGTGCAGGAGAATGTTCCGGCGGTGATTCCGACGGAGATGTGCTATTTGGGATGGCAGGAGTCGCTGGAGATGCTGACCAGGTTGGTGGAGGCAGAGATTCCGGGATGACGATCATTCGAGCAGGAACGAGGCGCATTCGCCGGCGATGTAGCGGGGCGTTTCTTCGCCGTTGAAGTAGCCGGTCAGGCGGAAGCCGTTGGATTCGAGGACGCGGAGGGAGCCGGCGTTGGCGCGGGCCGCGGTGGCGTGGAGGGGGCGGCGTTGGATTTCCTGGATCATGAGGGCCAGGGCGCGCGTGGCGATGCCGCGGCCCCAGTTTGGCTTGTCGATCCAGTAGCCGATGTGGTCGAGGTTGTCGCTTTGGAAGCAACTGATGCTGCCGACGATGCGGCCGTTTTCGAGGATGACGCGGCCTTCGTGGTGTGGGTTCTCGAGGATCTTGTGCCAGATGGCGAAGAAGGCGGGTTCGGTGTGGGCTTTGGTGCCGGCCATTTGGTTGGAGGTGGGGTCGAGTTGGAATTGAAAAAGGGTGGGGAGGTCGGCAAGGGTGGTGGGTCGGAGGGAGATTGGGGGCATGGGGGAGGGTATTGGTGGGGGTGACTAGGTGGTGTCGGGGTCGAGGCTTTGCACGAGCCAGCAGTTGCGGTGCGGGCCCGGAGGTTGGGCGGGTGAGGGTGACTTTGAGGTGGCGGGGAGTCAGGGGTTTGAACTGTAAGTGTTGAGTGTGGGTTTCGCCTGCTGGCGGGGTGGTTTCTTCGTCGGTTTTCGGGGCGGGTTCGTTGTTGATCTTGGCCTCAGGAGAGAGGACTCGAAGGTGGTGCGGCGAGGTGGTCGGGGTTTCGGGGTTCTCGATGGCGCGGGTGATGTGGTTGATGACTTGTTGGGGGGAGAGGGAGGGGTTGGGGAGGGGGTGACAAGGTGACAAGGTGAGGGGGTAGTGAAGAGTTGGGTTGCGGTGCGCGGTGGGGTTCGGCGTGTTCCTTGCTGGATGATGGAGCGCGGGTAGCAGATGCAGAGACGGAGCCTTCTCCGCCGCGGTCCCTCCTGACCGCGGCGGCTCTCTCGCATCCCGGCACGGAAACGGGAGGAGGTGGCGGCGCTGGTGGTGGGGCCGCGGGTGATGGGGGATCGCTGAACCCACGGACTGCAGTCCGTGGGTTCTGGAGCATTCGGAGCATGGTGGTGGCGGCGCGGCTTTTTTCTATGGGGTTGGTGGAGGTGGCGAGGATGGTGTCGAGCTCGGCGAGGGCGGTTTGTTTGCGGCGCTCGGCGAGCTCGGCGCGGCGGTAGGCGATGTGGGGGGAGATTTCGGGGGAGAGGGTCCAGGCGGCGAGGTCGTAGGCGTCAGGAAGTGCTGAGTCCCGAGTCCCTGGTCCCGAGTTGGAGGAGAGGATGGGGGCTAGGGCGGTGTTTTCGGTGATTAGGGGTTGGGGGATGGGGGCGCGTGGGTTGGTGGGGTTGGCGGCCTGGTGGTTTTGGTGGAGTTCGAGGAGGGTTTGGGCGAGGGCTTCGGTGCTTTGGCCGCCGGCGAAGTAGAGGGTGAGGCGGAGTTTGTCGGGTTTGGAGAGTTGCGGGAGTGGAGTTGTGGCGGCTTGTGCGACCATGCTTGGAAGTTAGCCGCGGGAAAGTGATTTGCAAGGGGGGTGGAGGGGTCAGAGTGACATGACGTTGTCACTGTTGAAACAAGGAACTCAAGATTTTTACGCAAGTGGTGGGAAGATGGGGGGGATGGAGGTGGGGAGGAGCGTGCTCGTGCAGAGTCACGGGCTTGTCACACGGATTTGAGTGAGAAGGCGGGCCACGCGCCGAAAGGGATGCATCTACGTGTTACCGTGCGGCCAAAGCGCTTGTAGCGCATCTTGCGCAACCTCGTGCAGGTCTTCACTACGTTCAACGGTAGTGGGTTGATTGGCGAGGCGCGTCAATTCCGAGCGGAACTGTTCCGCGAGTGTGACGGGCATGGTGCGGACCAGTCGAGAAATACACCAGTACTTCCAGATGTAGTCCTCACCCCTGAGGACCTCCCATACGAGGGGCGCCATTTGACTTGGTAATGTCGCGAGAAAGTCGCTGATTGGGCGCGACACAGGCCAGTTGCAGTCCTTCAGCCACGTGAGAAGGTCGGGGAGCACCGGCGCGACGGTTGGGTAGCCAAGCGCGATCAACATTCGGGCACGGGCGAGATCGCTCTTGTCCTGGGGCAGCAGCCGTCGCGGGTCTACGACCATGGGCGGACAATGGTAGTGTCGGGAGCGGAAAGGCGCCTCGGTGCAGAGGGGGCTGGCCGCCCCCTCTGCAACTCCCCTGCTCGGAGTCGAGGATTCGGGCGCGGGGGTTGGTTAGGCGTTCCGGCCCGATGCGGTAGACTCCTGGCGCATGGTGCCCATTCGAAACGTATGGTGCCGCGTGACCCGAGTGGCGCTCGTGTGTTCGGCTGTTGGGCTGATGACGACGGTCGCGGTTGCTTGGTTGATCGCGGCGTTTGTCAAGCTTGAGAGGGGCAGTCCGTACGCAGAATGGAAGAATGAGTTTGGCAATCTCTCTTTTGGTGGGTACGACTGCCGCGGAATGGGAGCCGAGCGCGTTCGGTGGGGTCTCAACTCGTACACGTACGACGGTGCGGTGAAGGTCGTTCGCTCCCCAACCGGCGAATGGACGCCGCTGGTGGGTGAAGACGGGAAGAGGATGCGGTCGGCAGGCGCCGAGGTGCTCCCTCAGTTCCTAGCGGATGGCCGCTTTCCCCACTGGTGGGGAGCGCTGCCGTCCATGAAGCGCGATGTTCCCTCCGATCAACCGCCGAGAGTGATTCAAGACGCTCGCGGATGGCCTGCGCTGGCGCTCTGGTGCGAATGGCACGAGGGCGCGACGTTTGCGAAATTGGCGCCGGTCAGCGGCGGCATTGACTTGCAGATGCGAGGCTCGGGCAGTGATGAAACGTACGCCAGGGCGCTGCCGCTGCGCCCGATCTGGCGAGGGCTGATCGTTGACACTTTGGTGTTCGGCGCGGTGTGGTACGGAGTCTTTTTCGCGGCAGGCTCGGTTCGACGTTTCCGCCGCGGGCGTCGCGGGCAGTGTTTGGGGTGCGGGTATGACCTTCGGGGGCTTGATGGGGGAAGATGCCCGGAGTGCGGCGTGGGGTAGAGAGACTCGAAGGGAATGCCCGTGCAGAGCCACAGGCATGCAGCGCGGACGCGGGTGCGAGGGCATGCCGCCCGCCGCCGTAAACTGACCTAGTGGAAACGCAGCAACGACAGTCGAGCCGAGTCGGAAGAGTGGTCAAGTGGCTGAGCGTTGCGGGTACGCTGGTCCTCCTCTTAGCCTTGGTTGGCAGCCAGTGGTGTTCATCCTGGTGGTACCCGTCCGGCGGCGGATACGTGTATGTGTTGGCCGGGCGAATCGGGGGCTTCCAACCGCGCTTAGGCGGCACCGGACCGGGGCACTTGCATTTCCAGTTTACGAAACACGAGATGTTTTGGCGGTTTACTTGGGGAACGTCGGTGTTCGCAATGCCGCTGTGGACTCCGACACTCATGCTGCTCTGCGTGGCCTTAGCCGCCCACCGCTTTGATTCAGACTTACGGCGAACCGCAAAGTCTGGAAGCTGTCCCAAGTGTGGCTATGACCGAGCGGGCCTTGTCGACGGCGCGCCATGTCCAGAGTGTGGACATCTGTGATCTCGGTTCAAGACAGACCGCGGGTGGCATGCCTGTTCTCTGCACGGGCTTGGTCAGACGGCGAAAGGAACTGTGGGACTTGCTCGTCAGCCCAACTTGAGCTTCCGAACGATCTTCATCGGGAGATAGAGATGATGAGGGTTGTCCCGAAGCTCGGTGAAGCCGTACCTCAAGTAGAACCGCTTCGCTGAGTCGTCGATGGCATCCACTTCGATCGCGTGGATCCCGATTTCGTTGGCGGTTTGATCGATGCGTCGCATCGCATCCAGCAGCAGGTGCTCTCCGAGTCCTTGTTTCTGGGCGCGTTTGTCAACGGCGAGGCGGCCGAGGAGCGCGACGGGGATGGGGTATTTGGGCAGGCCCTTGCGTTGTTCATCGGTGAGGTGTTCGAGTTTCACCGATCCGGCCGCGATTGAGTAGTAGCCTTGAACGATCAGGTCGCCGGGTTTGAGCGCGACGAAGGTCTGGTTGATGCCGGTTTTCTGGTTCTGGGTTGCGAAGTTCTTGATGAATGTGTCGAGTGAGTCGTGGCCGCAGGAAAACTCCGCTCGGTTGTGGTTGGAGCGGAGTTGCTCGATGAGCCAGTGATCAGCGGGCACTGCGCCTCTTGTAGCGTTTGGCGGCGGCCTTCAGGGCGGCGTTGGGTTCGGCGGAGGAGAGCATGGCCAAGAACGTCTTTGAGTCGCGGGCTGAGAGGGTTCGGGTGGTTTGGTTTTGGATGACTTCATCGGCGGCTTTGAGTAGGGCGGCGCTGGCGAAACTGGAGACGGTTTGGCCCTGGACGCTGGCCGCGCGTTCGATGAGGGCTTTGTGCTCGGGGGTGAGGCGGAAGTCGAGGCGTTCGGATTGGGTTTTGGGGATGGCACTCATAGGGCGGTCCTTTGCAGGGTAATCGTACCTAGTTGTACGGCAAAATGCCACACGCAGTTCAGTAGAGGCGAGAAAGAGCCCCCCAATTTGGCCGATTGCGGTCGGATGGCTGTTTGGGGGATAGGTCCAATAGGTCTCATAGGACCAATAGGACCTATGGGACGAATGAAGACGGCGCGAAGGGTGGGCGGTGGAACACCGGCTGGAAAGCCGGTGCCACGGGTTACGCCTTCTTCTTGAACATCCTAAACAACCGCGTCACCGGGTCGTAGAACTCGTCGACGACGCGTTCTTTGAGGGGGATGATGGCGTTGTCGGTGATGGTGATGTGTTCGGGGCAGACTTTGGTGCAGCACTTGGTGATGTTGCAGTAGCCGATGCCGTGTTCTTTTTTGAGGTCGGCGACTCGGTCTTCGGTGTCGAGGGGGTGCATTTCCAGGGCCGCGGCGTAGACGAGGAAGCGGGGGCCGATGAACTCATCGTGCTTGTGGTGGTCGCGGAGGACGTGGCAGACGTCCTGGCAGAGGAAGCACTCGATGCACTTGCGGAACTCCTGGACGCGGTCGACGTCGGCCTGGTCCATGCGCCAGGTGCCGTCGGGGGCGTCGGGCTTGCGGGGTTTGAAGGGCTTGATGCGTTTTTTGACTTCGTAGTTCCATGAGACGTCGGTGACGAGGTCTTTGATGGGCGGGAAGGCCTTGAGGGGCTCGACGATGACGGGCATGGAGGTGTCGAGCTCATCCATCCTGGTCATGCACATCAGGCGGGGCTTGCCGTTGATTTCGGCGGAGCAACTGCCGCACTTGCCGGCTTTGCAGTTCCAGCGGCAGGCGAGGTCGTTTTCCTGCTCGGCTTGGATTTGGTGGATGACGTCGAGGACGACCATGCCTTCGGAGACGGTGGTTTTGTAGTCTTTGAAGGCGCCGCCGTTGGGGGAGTTTTTGTTGCCGCGCCAGACTCGGAAGAGGGCGGGGCCGGGGGCGGATTTTTTGGTTGGGGCGGTGGTCATGGAGTGGTCTTTTTTAAGAGTACGCAGAGGCGCAGAGATCACGCAGAGGCGCGGAGGAAGGAGGTGTGTTCGGAAAGCGATTCGGTCATAGGGACTTGTTTTCTTCGATGACTTGCTTGAGGTCGTCGCGGAGGGGCTTGAGGGGTTGGCGGATGACTTGCATTTCGCCGGTGGCGGATTTTCGGATGACGTGGTTAAAGGTGCTGTATTCGTCGGACTTGTTTGGGAAGTCTTCGCGGAACTGGGCGCCGCGGGATTCCTTGCGGGCGATGGCCGCGAGGGTGACGGCTTCGGAGATGGTGAGAAGGTTGTTGAGGTCGATGGCGGTGTGCCAGCCGGGGTTGTATTCGCGGGTGGCGGGGACGGAGACTTTGGCGGCCCGGGCTTTGAGGTCTTTGAGGCCGGAGAGGGCGCGGGTCATTTCATCTTCGCGGCGGACGATGCCGACGAGGTCTTGCATCATGTCTTGGAGGGCGTATTGGACTTGGTAGGGACCTTCGCCGCCGGTGGTGCGGTCGAGAGGGGCGAGTGTTTTCCTGAGGCCGGCATCGACTTCGGATTGGTTGACCTTGATGTTGGCGTTTTCCTTCGCGAACTTGGCGGCGTATTCGCCGGCTCGCTTGCCGAAGACGATGAGGTCGGAGAGGGAGTTGCCGCCGAGGCGGTTGGCGCCGTGGAGTCCGGCCGCGACTTCGCCCGCGGCGAAGAGGCCGGGGACGGTGGACATCTGGGTGTCGCCGTCTACTTTGACGCCGCCCATGACGTAGTGGGTGGTGGGGCCGACTTCCATGGCTTCCTGCGTGATGTCGACGCCGGCGAGGGTGATGAACTGGTGGTACATCGAGGGGAGCTTTTTCTTGATGTGCTCCTCGCCGTTTTTGAGTTTGGACTTGATCCAGGCGATGTCGAGGAAAACGCCGCCGTGGGGGCTGCCGCGGCCGGCTTTGACCTCGCGGTTGATGCAGCGGGCGACGTGGTCGCGGGTGAGGAGTTCGGGTGGGCGGCGAGCGGCTTTGTCGCCGGTGACGTAGCGCCAGCCTTCCTCCTCCGAATCGGCGGTGGAGGGCTTGTAGTTCTCGGGGATGTCATCGAACATGAACCGCTTGCCGTCTTTATTGCGGAGGACGCCGCCTTCGCCGCGGACGCCTTCGGTGACCAGGATGCCTCGGACGCTGGGGGGCCAGACCATTCCGGTGGGGTGGAACTGGACGAACTCCATGTCCATGAGATCGGCGCCGGCTTCGTAGGCCATGACGTGGCCGTCGGCGGAGTATTCCCAGGAGTTGGAGGTGATCTTGTAAGCCTTGCCGATGCCGCCGGTGGCGAGGACGACGGCTTTGGCTTTCCAGAAGTGAAGTGTGCCGGTGGGGCGGTCGTAGCCGACGCAGCCGGTGATGCGACCGTTGGGGCCATCCTTGATGAGGGCGGTGACGGTGGCCTCCATATAGATGGACATGCCGCGGTGGATGGAGTGGTCCTGGAGGGTGCGGATCATTTCCAGGCCTGTGCGGTCGCCGACGTGGGCCAGGCGCGGGAAGCGGTGGCCGCCGAAGTTGCGTTGGTTGATGCGGCCATCTTTGGTGCGGTCGAAGACGGCGCCCCAGGCTTCGAGTTCGCGGACGCGCTCGGGGGCTTCTTTGGCGTGGAGCTCGGCCATGCGCCAGTTGTTGAGGTATTGGCCGCCGCGCATGGTGTCGGCGAAGTGGACCTTCCAGGAATCGCGTTCATCGTTGTGCGCCATGGCCGCGGCCATGCCGCCTTCGGCCATGACGGTGTGGGCTTTGCCGAGGAGGGACTTGCAGATCAGGCCAACGGAGACGCCGGCGTTGGAGGCTTCGATCGCGGCGCGGAGGCCGGCGCCGCCGGCGCCGATGACGATTACGTCGTGTTGTTGGGTTTGAAACTGACTCATCTAAGGCTCCAGGAGTTTTCACCGCAGAGGCGCAGAGAGCGCAGAGGAAGAAGAGGGGAAGGAGACGAGAAAGAGGAGTCTGCGGCGGGTTGTATTGACACTGTTTTTCTCTGTATTGCTCTGCGTTCTCTGCGCCTCTGCGGTGAAAACTTCTTTCAGATGATGCGGAGATCGTGGATGACGCCGCTGGCGACCATGCGGACGTAGCCGTCGGTGAAGCCGACCCAGACCAGGCTCATCCAGGCCCAGAGCATGTGGCGGCGGTTAAGACAACTGACGCAGTCGTAGACCTTTTTGCGGGGTCCCAGGGATGAGAGGCTGTCGCGTTTACCGCCGATGAGATGGCGGTAGACGTGGCATCCAAAGGTGTAGCCGCCCAGGAGGATGGGGTTGGTGGTGAGGACCAGAGAGCCGATGCCGATTCCGAAGTGCGAGTGCTCGACGCCCGCGGCATCCTTGGTGGTGAAGATGTACGACAGGATCGCGTCGTAGCTGAGGAAGCCGATGAAGATGACTGCGATGTAGAAGAAGAAGCGGTGGGCGTTCATGAAGATCAGGGGGAGCTTCTGCTCGCCGCGGTATTTTTTGCCGCGGAAGCCGGGTTCGCCGACGGCGCAGTTGGAGGGGTCGCCCCAGAAGGCTTTGTAGTAGGCGCCGCGGTAGTAGTAGCAGGTGAGGCGGAAGCCGCCGGGGGCCCAGAGGATCAGGATCGCGGGCGTGGCCATGAACCATGGGAGCCACTTGATGGCTTCGGGCCAGGGGCCGAACCACGCGTGGCCGGAGTGCTGGCCGGGCGCGTCGAAGAGGACGGGGGAGTACATGGGGGAGAGGTAGTTGGTGCCGGGCACGAAGTAGTTTTTGCCTTGCATGCCGGCCCAGGAGGCGTAGACGATGAAGGCGGAGAGGCCGAGGAAGACGAGCAGGGGCTGGAGCCACCAGCGGTCTTTGCGGGAAGTTTGGGCCAGGCCGCGCGGCTGGGGGAGGGCCTGCGGGAGAGGGATTGGAGCCATGGACATGCGATACTCCGTGCGCGGGCCGGGACCGGCCCAAGGGGGACCTACAGGATAGGAGAGGGAGAGCGGATTGGCGATTAGTGAGAGGTGGCTGGCCGGGCGAGTTCACGGGGGATGCGGTGTACGGGGAGATGGCTTCGCTGCTTCTCAAGAATGAGAAGCGGGCGGGGCATCGAGCACGTGCTCCTGGGTGTTTGAGGCCTGACTTCGGACCCTGAGGCACGCGACCGGCCTTTTGGCCGGGGTTGGAAAGCGGTCTTGTCAAAGGAGGCGGGTCTGGTATGCTGTTCTCGCAGGCAACCGTTTGAGGAGAGAAGCATGTCAACCATCACACGTGTCCGAGGTTTTGTGCTCATGGGCTTGGCCGCGGCGGCGCTTGGCCCTTCGTGGGCTCATGGTCAGGTGGTCGTTACGAATCTGCACCCGCCGGGGATGGCGCAATCGACCGCCCGGGGTGTGTCCAGCGGCGGGCAGGTGGGGATCGTGCAAACGCCGAGCGCCATCCCGCGGGCGTACCTGTGGAATGGTTCGGCGGCATCGGGCGTGGACCTCACGCCTTCGGGGGCCCTCGCATCCGAGGCAAGGGTGAGCTTTGGGAACCGCCAAGGGGGCACCGCGTTGATCGGCAATGTCTGGCGGGCCGGCACGTGGACCGGCACGGCCGGATCATGGGCCGACGTGCATCCCGCGGGATCAGCATCGAGTTCATATATCAAGGCGATGGATGGCAACCAGCAGGCGGGCGCTGCGCTGGTGGGCAACGTGTGGAGCGCTTCGTTGTGGAGCGGGACGGCGGCGTCGTGGGTCAACCTGTCGCCATCCTGGTCCCCGGAATCGGATGCCACGTATGTCGGCAACAACCAGCAGGCGGGATGGGTCAAGGTCGGCGGCGCGAATCACGCCAGCCTGTGGAGCGGTACGGCCGAGTCGTGGGTGGATCTGAATCCGGAGGGATCGACGTGGTCCGCCATTGTGTCCGGGAGCGGGGGACTGTTGGGCGGCTTTGCACGCTTTGACAACGTAGAGCAGGCGGGAATATGGAGCGGCACAGCGCAATCCTGGGTCAACCTGCACCCTGCGGGCGCGGAGGCTTCGTACGTCGAGGGCCTGCAAGGCAACATTCAGGTGGGTTATGCGCAGTTTGCGGGCGTGGGTCGCGCCGGCCTGTGGATGGGGACCGCGGGCTCATGGCTTGACCTGCACCCGGCCGGTTTCGTGCATAGCACGGCGACGGCCGTGTTCAGCGACGGCAACCAGCTGTCCATCGTGGGGTATGGAATGAACTCGGCGAACGTGGCGCGGGCGCTGCTGTGGACCATGCCGGCCCCCGCGCCGGGCACGGGCGCGCTGCTGGGGATGTGC
>JBGAND010000044.1:0-36717 GCA_044222485.1 Phycisphaerales bacterium
CTCCCCCTCGAACCGAACCATCTTCCGCCGCGTGTATTCATGCCCAGTGACTGAGTGCTCAATCCGAAACACCGCCGCCCGGTGGTCATCCTCCCCGCGGCTCTCCGTCACAAAAACCACGCCGCCATCCGGCAGCGCGGCCCGTGACACCACGCGATCACCCCCCAGCATTCCCGCCGCCAGCGTCACCACTTCCTTCGAGTCCGCATGCGGCTCCTTGGAATACCCAACCCCAAACTCCCACGACCCCTCCCCCACCTTCCGCACGATCAGACTCGAATCGATGGTCACCGGCTTGCGACTCGTGTAGTCCAGGTACGTCAACGTGCCCACCCACGGCGCACCCGTCAGGGCATCAATGTCCGACGGCAGCACCGCCGCATGTTCAGCCGGCCGCCCCATCGTGCCGCACCCCGCCAAGCACAAA
Organism: Phycisphaerales bacterium; assembly: GCA_044222485.1. Classification (GTDB taxonomy): domain Bacteria; phylum Planctomycetota; class Phycisphaerae; order Phycisphaerales; family UBA1924; genus JAHBXE01. Next base: position 428 of record JBGAND010000044.1, read on the forward strand.
CACGCCAGAACAACAATTCGAATCATGGGCGCTCCATTCGCAAGAAACCTGCCAGCGATTCGATCGCGGCATCCCCCCAGATTCGATGATAATTGGATTCCGCCCCGCGATCACCCGTTCAAACAGCCAGGCCGGCATCCGCAGTGTGGCCGCTCACCGTCCGACACCCCACCGCGATGATGAACCGCCCCGCCGGCGTATCGATCGGAATGTTGATCACCGGAACCGACGGTGGAAACTTCATCTCCCCGGCATTGACGATCCGCGGCAAGCTCATCAGACACAAACCGCCCGGCAGCTTTGCCTTAGCCTGGCCCACCAGCATGTTCCCCACCTCGCCCAGCGCATCCCGGCACTCTTCGGTGATCGTCGTGTAAGGCGCACCCGTCAGGGCAGATGCCAACGCGCACGCCACCGGCCGCGACAGGTAAACACCGACCGCCCCGTGCGTGTGCCCGCTGAGTTCCACGCAAACGGCAAGCTCAAACGTCCGGGGTATCGCCTCGCGCGGACCCCGGAGCCACGGCTTCTCGAGCGAAATGTCCAGCTTCGCCATGGAGCTGAACAGCGTCCGGGCGGAGACAATAAACGGGTTGATGTACTCGACCTTTAGCGATTCCATGGGATAACTCAAGTCCGGACGTTTCAGCGCGGTCCGACCGACTGTTGTGTTTCGACGGGGCCGGTGTGCGGCTTGATCGACACGGGGCTGAGAACCGCAACCCCGCAAGTAGTCGGACCATCACACACGCCATGGAACCCCAACCCGGATTCAAACATGAGGCCCCATTGTCGTACCCCACCGGTTCGGTTAGACTCAGAGCGTCAATGAAAGTCACCGCGTAACCGCGATACTGGACCCCCCCGTGCGCGTCAGATACCATGGGCCCAGCGCGGGCTCCGTTGCTCATTTCGGGTCATCGCTCGCCGAGCACGCATGCCCTCCACCGATCCACCACACATTCCCAGCCGGTTCTACTCTCTGGATGTGCTCCGCGGCTTCGCGGCGTTGTCGGTCGTGTGCTATCACTGGCGCCACTTCCTTATTACAACCGACGACATCGAGCACGCCTTGGCGGTCCAGCAGCCGTTCTACCGCATCCTCCAGCCCTTCTACAACGAAGGCTGGCGCGCAGTGGATCTCTTCTTTTGTCTCTCAGGCTTCATTTTCACCTGGCTTTACGCCGCGCCTATCCGTGAACGCCAGATCTCGGCATGGTCGTTCGGAGTCCTCCGCTTCTCACGCCTTTACCCCCTCCACTTCGCCACTCTGCTCCTGGTCCTGGGCCTCCAACTGCTCATCATCCGACAGACGGGCAGCCCGCTGGTTTACAAACTTAACGACGCCTACCACTTCGTCCTCAATCTCTTCTTTGCCTCTTCCTGGGGCCTGGAGCGCGGCCCTTCCTTCAACGGCCCGGTCTGGTCGGTCTCGGTCGAGATCGTCCTCTACGCCGTCTTCTTCACTACGTGCTTTCTGGGCCTCCACAGGTGGTGGTCGCTGCTCACGCTCCTGATCCTGAGCGTGATCGCGTATGCGCTGGGCCTGCATCCTGAGATCGCCCGCGGCCTCAACTCGTTCTTCTTGGGCTGCCTCTCGTTTCATGTCTTCAAAGCCGTCAACGCCCGCCGGCCATCTGCCGCGGCCCTGACCGTTCTTACGACCGTTTGCGGCCTGGTGTGGCTGGCCGTCGGCGTCATCTGGTACACGCACGCGCTGACCAGCTCTTTCCAAACCTACATCGCGGATCATCCCGGCACGAGCCTGGGCCGCTTGACCCGCTTTGTCCAGATGTTCGAGACCCACGCGATGTTCGACTTCGCGGCCTTTCCGCTCACGGTCATCACGCTGGCCCTGGTCGAATCTCACCGTGGCACCCTGGGCAAGCGGATCGCCTTCGTCGGCGATGTCAGCTATTCGTCCTATCTCCTTCACTTCCCCTTGCAGGCGATCGTGTTCCTGATCGCGGGCTATGCGGGATGGTCCACCCAGATTTACCTGCATCCGGCAACCTTCATCCTCTTCTTCGCGGCCCTGGTCGGCATGTCGCTGCTGTCCTTTCATGCCTTTGAACGGCCCGCCCAGTCGCTCATCCGTCGCCGCGTCCTTGGCAACTCCAAGCCGCGTGGCAAGTAACACCGTGGCACCTGTCACCTCCACAATCAGCGGGATTCAGAGCGACGATCTCACGACCGTCAACCAGCGCTTTTATGACCGGCTCTGGCGACACGCCTACTTCATAGGTCCCGAACGGTTCAACACCTGGCCTCTGGTCAAGGAACTCGCGGCGCGCGCCGCCAACCGGTTGGAGGTCGGGCCCGGCATGCGTCCGCGGCTGCCTGTGGCCGGCACACACTTTGTCGACATCAGCGAGCCCGCGCTAGTCGCGCTCAAGTCACGGGGCGGGCTGACGCAGGTGGGCAACATCGCCCGCCTTCCGTACCCCGACTCGACATTTGAGCTCGCATGCGCCCTGGACATCATCGAGCACACCGTGGATCAGGAAACCGCGTTTGCGGAACTTTCGCGGGTCGTGAAGCCCGGCGGCGCTGTGCTGCTGGCCGTGCCGCTGCATCCAGACCGCTGGACCACTTTCGACACCGTCGTCGGGCACGCCCATCGGTATGGGCCCGATGAACTGCTTGCCATACTTGCCCGGCACAACCTCTCCGTGGAGCGAAGCGCGGCGTACGGCATGCAATCCACCAGCGATCGCCTCTGCGAGTTCACGGCCCTGGGCTTTGAGCGTGTGCCGCGGATCACCATCTTTATTTACAACCACTTCGTGATGCCACTGGGGCTGGCGCTGCAAAAGCCCCTCCAGTTTCAACCTCGCCTGCTCGACACGGCCAAGGTTGATGAGGTGCTGCTGGTCTGTAAACGCCTGGGCAACTGAACCGTGATGCTGTTGGGGGGTTGGGTCACCTTGTGTTCATTGTTGAACTTTGTGGCGATACTGCAATAATGGTCCATGGCCTCACCCACTTCCGGGTACGACATCCTGCCCCTTGCTCAGGCACGCGCCTTGTCTTCGCCGCTTCGGCAGGAAATCGTCGATGCCCTGGAATCGCAGGGGCCCAGCACGATTGCAGCGTTGGCTCAGCGGCTGGGGCGGCGGCCGGACACGTTGTACTTTCACGTTCGGGCGCTGGAGCGTGTCGGCCTGCTCAAGCGGCGCGGCACGAAGGGCAAGGGCCGGAAAGAGGCCGCGGTGTTTGATCTGCCGGGGCGGCCGTTGCGGCTCGTGTACGGATCGACGCCGGCGGAACGGCGGCGGCGGGTGGGGCCGGCGCTGGACAGTCTGCTTCGCATCGCCCGGCGTGATGTGAAACGAGCGCTGGGGGCCGCCGAGGTATCGACGGAGGGGCCGCGGCGTGACTTGTGGGTGGCTCGAGCGCGTGGGTGGTTGACGCCGGCTCAACTCGCGCGGGCCAATGCGCTGCTTGGGGAGTTGCTGGAGTTGGTGTATGAAGCGCCGCCGCGAGAGGGGACGCAGCCTGTGGCGCTGGCGTTTGCGTTGACGCCGCTGAAAAGAACGGTTCGGAATTCGAACAAGGGAGGTGCTCTGTGATTCGAGCCTTTTTGATGTCGCTGGTGTTGACCGTGATTTGCGTTGCACAACCACCGAAGACTGACGACGAACATATGGCGCGCATTCAGGGTGGGCCGACGACGTTTGACGCGGGCACCGCACCGGCGATCGAGGTGAAACGCGCCAAGACCGGGCACCTTCTGGTGAAGCCCGTGATCAACGGGCATCCTGCGGGGTGGTTCATCTTTGATACGGGCGCGGGGATATGCGTTGTTTCAACGGAGCACGCGAGGGAACTGGAGCTTGAGCGCACGGGCGATATTCATGGGTCGGGTGTCGGCGGCGGAAAGTCGATGCCTTTGTACAAGGCGAGGACGCTCACGCTGGGGCCGGGGGCGTTTACCGAGCAGCCGATGATGGAGACGGATCTTGGTTTCCTCAAGCAGCATCTGGGGGATGAGATCGCGGGTGTGATCGGGTTTGGCGTGCTTTCGAAGTGTGTGGTGGAGCTTGATTTGGCCGCGCCGCGGATTGCGATTCACGATCCCAAGACGTACACCCTGTCGCAGGGCCATTGGACTGAGTTGACGATTACTGGGGGAGTTCCGAGCGTTCACGCGACGTTTGAGGACCACGAAGGGGTGTTCCGGCTGGACACGGGAGCTGACGGCTTTGTCACGTTTCACCAGCCGGCGGTGGAGAAGTGGAAGTTGCTGGAGGGGCGTGAGGTGAAGTCGGCCAAGCTCGGCGGCGTCGGCGGGTTTGTGGATGCCAAGCGGGGTGTGATCAAGTCGTTCACGCTGGGGGGTGTCACTCAGGAAAACATCGAGGCGACGTTTGCGGTGGAGGCGAAGGGGAACTTTGGCGAGTCGGATCGGGATGGGAATATCGGAGCGGGGTTGCTCAAGCCGTTTACGCTGGTGTTGGATTATGACTCGAAGAGGATTGCGTTTGTGGAGAAGGCGGCGGCGGAAGGGGCGCCGGTGAAGCGTTGAGACGTTGGCGTGTTTTGACCCCCTGCTGCCGCAGGGGGCTCTGAAGGATCAGCGTTTTGGGCGGCGCATCATCGCCTCAATATCCGCGGCCTTGCGTGGGATCATCGAGGTCATGTTCTTCGCGCCTGACTTGGTGATCAGGATGTCATCCTCGATTCGGATGCCGAGCTTTTTCTCGGGGAGATAGATGCCGGGCTCGACGGTCACGATCATGCCGGGCTTGAGGGGGCCATCCGGTGTCGAGTCGTGGACTTCGATGCCGAGTTGGTGGCCGATGCCGTGGATGAAGTAGTCGCCGTAGCCGGCCTTTTCGATGACTTTGCGGGCAGCGGCTTCGACCTGGTGCATATGGATGCCGGGTTTGGCGGCCTTGATGCCGGCGTCGAGGGCGGCGAGGACGATGTCGTAGACCCTGCGTTGCTCGGGCGTGAACTTGCCGCTCACGGGGAAGGTGCGGGTGACGTCGGCGGTGTAGCCATCCACGCGGGCCGCGGCGTCGATCAGGAGGAGGTCGCCATCGCGAACGGGGCCGTTGTTGGCGTTGTAGTGCAGGACGGTGGAGTTGAGGCCGGAGCCGACGATGGAGTTGTAGCCGGTGCCGGTGCCGCCGCCGGAACGGAAGCCGTCTTCGAGGGTTTTCTGGACTTGGGCTTCGTTAACGCCGGGCTTGATGAACTTGGCGACCGCGGCGTATCCGGCGGCGGTGGCGATGCAGGCGCTCTCCATGATGCTCTGCTCTTCGCGCGACTTGATGGCCCGCATCGAGGGGAGCATGTTGGTCTGGTCTTGGATTGAGATGCCCAGGCATCGCTCGCTGACTTTGCGAAAGGTGGCGAGGTCGGGGGAGACAGGGGCGTCGTAGACGGAGAAGGGGTGGAGGCACGCGAGAGACTTGCGTTTGCGGGCCGCGGCCGTGAGCATGCGGGGGATCATGGTGGTCCGCATGATGGTGTCAAAGCCGGTGGATTTTTTGAGGGAGGTGGTGATGGCGTCGCGGTAGCCGTCCCAAGCTTCGGTTTCGGGGTTGCGGGGTTTGAGGAAGAGGATGCAGCGACGGGTGGGGTCTTCGGACTTGGGGTCGAAGAGGACGGCCGCGCCGGGTTCGTCACGGATGCCGGTGAGGTAGTAGAAGTTCCAGTCGGGTTGCCAGATGCCGTGGAGGGAGGGAGGGCCGTCGCCGGCGTAGACGATGGCCGCGGAGGAGCCGAGGCGGGTGAGGACCTGGTTTCGCCGTGAGACGAATTCTGAGATGGACATTCCGTCGCCGATATTCATGGGGGGAGTGTAGAGGGGGAGGTTGTGGGCGTGCATGGGAGGATGACGGGCATTTCATGGAACGCCGGACAACTCGGCTTTCCATATAATTCAATGAAATAGCAATGAGCGATGTTCCACTCCGCACCTCCGACGCTGGGCTTCTGATCGAGCCAAACCTACACGATGGGTGGCTCGTTGGAATCCGGCTGCCGTCAAGGGACTCCGTCTTGCTTTTTGTAACGGATCTGGCCGGGCACCGATATTCCCTCATTTTGGACGGCGTCGCAGAGTTTTTCGCGACGAACCTGCGGCAAGGGAACATCATTTCCCATGTGTCAGTTGTTCGCGGAGCGGCGGTCTCGCGCAGCGATCTGCGGCCTTTGGGCGACATGGACCAAGGCGTGCAGCGCTCCGACTCGGAACTGCAGCGAATACTGTCAATGGTTCATCGCGACGGGATGTTCGTGCTTGAAGTGAGCCCGTCCTATGGATGTCACCTCATCTGCGTGGCTCGCGAGCTTCGGATACACCGCGAGGGAGGTGATTGATCCCGGCAGTTGCCATTGTCGAACTTGGCATCGAGCGTTCATCATGCGGTTCCTCCGCCCCTACCGGGGCGGGAGTGTGATGTGTGGGTCGGTTACCACGGGTTCCGCTTCGCTCCACCCGTGGCTACAGCCCGTCGCCCCTGCCGGGGCGAGGACGAGATTGCGTTTTTTGCTTAGTTCGCCGCGGACTGTTTCAGGAGCTTGCGGGTTTCGTCGGCGTTCATCGACGTCTTGCCGAAGCCGGGGAGGGCGCCGGATTTTTCGGCCGCGGCCTGGGCGTCGGGGAAGTTGCTGATGAACATGACTTTCTTGGAGCCGGTGGCGAGGACCCTTTGGATCAGGCTTTGGCCGTCATCATCTTGGAAGTCGCCATCGAGGACACGGTTGACCAGGAGGAGGGCTCCGGCGGCCGCGGCCTTGAGGGCGGCGGGCTCATCGGTGATGAAGTCGACCTCCGCCTCGGGGACGGCGCGGCGGGCGGCGGAGCGGAGGGCGTAGGAGTCGGGGCCGCAGTGGCCTACGAGGGCGATGCGGGGCTTGGGTTCAGGCACTTTGTTTAGCTCCGATGGTTACGGATCGGGCGGTGATCTTGATCACGGTCCCGCCGATGATGAAGGTGCGCGGCTCGGTGCTGGTGTCGCGGATGGCGCGGACCACTTTGCCGACGGCGGTTGAACTCATCTGGTCTTGGCCGCGTGTTGATGTCAGTTTGGATGCCGCGAGTTTGATCAGGTCTCCGAGGATGACGGCGGGTTCACGGCGGAGGCTCGGCCGCGGCCACATGTACTTTTCTACGTTTGCGGGCCCGAGAAGTTCGCTCACGCGCTTCCGCACCAGTTGCGCAGCGCCTCGCACGAGCGCGGCGGAGCGGCTGGCTCGCTTGGCCGCGCCGGGGCGAAGACGCTCGAGTTCCGGGACGATTCGGTGGCGGATTGCCGCTCGGAGTCGGGACTCGTCGAGGTTGGTGGCATCCTCGCGCCAGGTCCAACCGGCGGCGCGGCAGAGGGCTCGCATGGATTCTCGCGCGATGCCGAGGGCGGGGCGGATGAGTTTGACGGTGCCGGACTTTCGGGACTTGGGGATACCTGCCAGGCCGCGGGGGCCGGCGCCGCGGACCAGGGCCATGAGCATGGTTTCGAGCTGGTCGCCGGCGTGGTGGGCGAGGGCGATGTAGGGGCAGTGGTTTTGGATGGCGAGTTGCTCGAGGGCGGCATAGCGGAGATTGCGGGCGGCGGCCTCGGCGTTTCCCTTGACCGCCTTGGTCTTGGCTTCACCCTCAACAAAGGGGAGTCCGATCTGGTCGGCGAGAGCCTTGGCGGCGTCGCGGTCGGCCAGCGATTCCTCTGGGCTCCGCATGTCGTGGACGATGTGGGCGATCACAAAGGTGTCGGCCGGGTTGGAAACGGCCGCGGCCAAGGCCAGGACCAATCCAGAGGAATCTGCCCCGCCGGAGCAGGCGATGAGGGTCCGGCGGGTGTGGTCGCGGTCGCGGCCCGTACCCCCGGTCAACTCCCGCCAGGACCGGGCGATGGCCCGGACCGTGCGATCTTTGCGCCCTACCTTGGCCCCTGCAAGCGTCATTGACCGATGATAGGTTGTCCCCCATGCCGACCCCTGTTTTGATCTCCGACCTCACCCTTTCGAGCGTGTTTCCGCTCGCGGATGCGTCGTTGATTCAGAGCATTGCCCTTGGGTTGATGATCGCCGGGGCCATCATTGGAGCCTGGAGTATGCGTTCATCGATTGCGGAGATTGCGCGGCGGGTTTTGAAGCGGCCGGAGACGCCCGGTGCGTCCGACGTTCCGTATTCGCGGCCGCTGGCCGGGCCGGGTGATGAGCGTGGGCCGACGCAGTCCGAATCGCTGTCTTCGGTGATGGCGGATGCGGAGGAGTTGGCTCAGCTCTTGGCGGATCGGATGGATCGGCAGGCAGCGCGGCTGGAGCAGTTGATTGCGGCCGCGGATGATCGGCTGGCGCGGCTGGAGAAGGCGCTGGCCCAGCCGGTGCCGCGGGGGCCGAATCGACAGGATATGACGGACCCCTTGAGCCGGCAGGTGTATGACCTTTCGGATCGGGGGTTGCCGTCGGTGGAGATCGCGCGGCAGTTGAATCAGCAGACGGGGAAGGTGGAGTTGATTTTGGCGCTGAGGCAGCATTGAGGTTTGGTGAGGTGCCACTGCTCGCCGTCGAATAGTTGAGACGTACGGGGACCTGGATGCAGGCGCAGCAGTGCGGTGGTGTAACTGCGCACGGTCGCCGCGGCACTGCTGCGCCTGGGGTGGGAAGGTTGGTTGGCTTGGGAGGTCGGCGGCGAGCAGTGGCACCGCGTGGGACCACGTGGCGCTACTTCTTGTTCAGTGCATCCAGGCACAACACTTCGAAGATGACGTGGGCGGCGAGGAGCGCGGTGATGCCGGACACGTCGCGGTCGGGGAGGACTTCGACGATGTCGGCACCGACGATGTTGGCGCCTTTGAGGGAGCGGAGGAGAGTCAGGGCTTCGGCGGAGGTGAAGCCTCCGACGCTGGGGGTGCCGGTGCCCGGGGCGAAGGCGGGGTCCACGCAGTCGATGTCGAAAGTGAGGTAGGCCTCAGCGCCGTTGAGTGCTTTCACGAACGATTCGACTTCGCCGGTGCCGGCTCGCATGCCCTTGTGCCACTGCTCGTAGGTGAGAATCGTGACGCCGTGTTTCTTCGCGAAGGCGAGATCCTCGCCTGTGTTCAGCGGGCCCTTGATGCCCACGCTGAGCATGCGCTTGGGGTCGATGAGGCCATCTTCGATGGCTCGGATGAAAGGTGAGGCGTGGCCCCACTTTTCGCCCCAGACGGCATCGACGGTGTCGAGGTGGCTGTCGAAGTGGAGCAGAGCCAGGCCGCCCTTGGGCTTGCCGCGGCGGAGCCAAGTCGCTTTGAGATTGGCGTAGGCGATGGAGTGATCGCCGCCGACGGCGAAGAGTTTGGTTGTTTTGGGGTCGCCGAGGGTGGAAGCGAACTCGGCGACGGCGTCGAGTGTTCCCTTAATGGAGTAGGGCTGGATGGGTGCATCGCCTGCGTCGGCAAGGCTGAGGCACGTCGTGACATCTAGGTCGTGCTCGATGGAGTAGCGTTTGACGTATTGGGATTCTTCGCGGATGGCGCGGGGGCCGAAGCGAGCGCCGGGGCGGTAGGTGACGCCGCCGTCAAAGGGCACGCCGTAGAGGGCCCAATCGACCGGCGCGTTCTCTTTGGCGACTTCGGAAAGTTGCGGATAGCGGCAGAACGTGCAGACGCCCGCGAACCGGGGGGAGCGGCGGGGGTCGGGCATCACTGTCTTCTTCGTGGTCATGCGAGGATCAGTGTATCGGGGGGATGGCCGCGCCACACTCGGGGCAGGCTCCTCCGGATACGCCGCGGATGTCGTAGCCGCACTTGCCGCATTGGCCTGAGGGGTGGGCGATGCCCCGCATGACCAGCCGCGAGATCGGTCCCGCGGCGAAGATCAGCGACATCGCCAGGCCGAACTGGATCAGGTGGCCCAGGTCATCGAGAGCTTCGGAGTCATAGCTCGTGAACGGCCAGAGCCAGTCGGTGTACAACCCAAACCACACGCGGTTGAAGAACGTGTTGTGGGCGGCGTGCCAGGCCTGAGACAGACATAGCCCGGCGATGAGAATGCCGATGAGCCGGATCGCGACTTTGCACGTGGCATGGGGGGACATGTTCACCTGGACCTAGTGCGGATCAGGCTTTGGTTCATCGACCTTCACGGGTAGCTGTTCGAAGCGTTTGAAGGGAGTGTTGCATTGAGGGCAGGATGAACCCTTGAGGTTGGCCAGGTCATACCCGCAGACCGCGCAGCGGCCGTTGATCTGAGCGACGACCTTTCGGATGATCCAGTCTCCCTTGAGCAGCAGATAAAGCCCCATCGCGACCTGCGATCCGTACGCGAGCAGCCCGGGGCCAACCGAATAGAGCTCGTAATGCAGCGATGATGAGGTTCGCATCGGGCTATCCGGGACCGAGGCCGCGAGCAGGCGGCCGATGTCCCAGATGACCATGGGCCCACCCAGGCCGATGAGCAGGATTCCGACGAGCCGGACCATGAGTTTAAACCAGGCGAAGTCGCTCACACTTTGACTCCTGCGGATCTGAGCATGGGGCGTGGGTCGCAGCGCATGAGATACAAACCGGCGATGATCGCCGCGAGGTACACGCCGATGGAGGACACGAAGCCGACGATGAATGACTTGGTCATCAGAACGTGGAGGAAGTTGCTGATGCTCCAGAACTGCTCACCGTCGGGGCCGGCCCATCCACCGCTGTACACCAACCAAATGAGGTTCTGAATAACCGGAATGCCCAGGCCGACAAGCAGCAGCCCCGATGCGCGGATGCCCAGCACCATCAGGCGCTCTTTGTGGCTCAGACCCCAGCCTTGGGATTCGTCGGGCATGAGGAGAGTCTACCTCAACCACGCATCTTCGAATCGCATGCCGGTGGGAATGGCCGCGGCCGAGCCGGATTCGACCATTCCGGCGACGGGATACGCACAGTAATCTAGCGAGAACGACCCGGCCGGACGGTGGTTTCCGGAGTGCCCCAGGCCGCCGAAGGGGAGCTTGCTGCTGGCGCCGGCGGTGCCGGTGTTGACGTTGACACAGCCGGCGCGGGCTTCGTGGAGGAAGCGTTCGATGGCCGCGGGATCTTTGGTGAAGATGGAGGCGGCCAGGCCAAAGCGGGTGGCGTTGGTTTGTTCGATGGCTTGGTCCAGGGTGTTGACGATGGAGATTCGCAGGAGGGGGCCGAAGACTTCGACGTCGCGTCCTGGTGCCTTTGAGTTGTCATCGCCGATTTCGAAGCGGTCCACCTTGATGACTCCCGGCGTGAGGTACCAGCCGGCTTCTTTGCTTTCTATTGCTGTTGATTTCACGAGAACTTCGCCGCCCGCCGCGGCCGCGGCTTTCTGAAACTCGAGCACGGCGTGTCGGGCGGCATCGGAGATGATCGGGCCCATGAAGACGGGGTGCGTGGCACGGGGGTCGCCGACGATGAGATTGCTCGCGGCCTTGCAGACCGCCGCGATGAACTTGTCGGCGATGGATTCGTGGATGATGACGCGACGGGTGCAGGTGCAGCGCTGGCCGGTGGTTACGAACGCCGAACGCACGCACTCGATCGCGGCCTGCTTCAGGTCGGCATCCGGCATCACGACGGCGGCGTTGTTTCCGCCCATTTCCAGCGCGAGGATGCGACCGGGACGGTCGAGATTGGCCTGCATAATTGCGCGGCCGACGGGCCAAGAGCCGGTGAACAGGATTCCGTCGAGGCCTTCGTGCCCGACGAGTCGGCGCGCGACATCCGCGCCGCCTTGGACCAGATTCACGACGCCCGGGGGTGCGCCTTCGGCATCCAGAGCTTCCTTGAACAGCTCGATCACCAGTTGGCCGGTCGCGGGGGCCTTGTCGCTGGGCTTGAGCACAACCGTGTTGCCCATCGCCAGGGCCGGGACGATGTGCCCGTTCGCCAGGTGCGCGGGGAAGTTGAAGGGCCCCACCACCGCCATCACGCCGTGCGGGCGGAACCAGCACTTGCCGGTGCGGGTCGCCGCGAGGTTGAGCTCAAAGCCGCTGACGCGTGAGAGCGGACCCTGCGCCGAGGCGTCGAGCGTGATGTCTACCTTGCCGACCAGGGCCGCGGCCTCTTGGCGAGCATCCCACAACACCTTGCCGGTTTCGTCACTGATGAGTTCAGCAATCTTCTCGGCTCGGGATTCGCAGAGCTGCTTGTAGCGTGTGAGCGCGGCGAACCGCCTTTCGCGGGGCCAGCGCGACCAGGTCGGAAGAGCCTGACGCGCGGCGGCGATCGCCGCATCGACGTGCGAGATCCGGGATCGGCCAGACCACAGCACTCCCGCCGGCCGCGCGGGGTTGTGAGACTCGATGAGCTTCTCACCACCCGCTCCCAGTTCCACCCACTCGCCGCCAATCAGGTCCGACGGTGGCCGCCCAAGCGACCCGTGCACCCCACTCACGATGCGACCTTCTTTCCGCGAGCGGCCGGTTTCTTCTTCGGCTCGGGCTTCTCTTCCATCACCGTGACGCCGACCTTGATGCCGGGTTCCCAGCCGAGCTCCTTCATTTGCTCTCGATCCATGCCGATGCGTTTGGCGCCATCGACCGTGATCTTGGTATCCACCGCCCGGAACTCGCCATCCTCGTTAAGCAAGCTGACGTAGGCGGACACCGTCGGCACGCCCTTGGCCTCGCCCAGCTCCGCCGTCCGCGTCGCTTTCACGATTGCCAGATCATCGATCTGGGCTTCAAGATGCGGGCCGCCGTCGAAGGGATCGACGAAGTTCTTGTACTCAAAGCCGAGCTTCTCCAGGAGCCGCCGCGCGGGAATGGTTTCCTCCCCGACGCGGCCCACCACATCGCGAGCCTCGGGCGGCAGCAGCGACAGGTAGATGTCTTCGTTGGGGAGTAGAGCCGAGATGAACTCCCGCGATCGCTGGCAGTGCTTGTCGGCCTCGGTATAGCTCAGCGGGATGAACCGTCGCCCGAAGTACTCCCACAGCAGGCTCTGACCGTCCGCGGTAATCGGCCCCATCATCTCTGCGATGGCACGATCAGGGAAGAGCTGTCGATGCAGGCCGATCAAGTGGAACCGGACGAGGCTCAAGAAACGGCCGAGTTTGTGGCCGCGGGCCGCGGGTTGCAGGATGAGGCCGCCGAGTTCTGCGGGGCCGGTTTCATCGCCGTAGAGCTTTGCGACGATCTGCGATGTGCCCGTTTGCAGACTCTTGGAGAAGTAGTCACGCTTCGACAACTGCATGGAGAAGTTCGGATTCCCCGGGCCGCCCATCCGCGCGATGATCTGCGATGTGCCCACACACACGTTCGTCGAAGTATCTTCAAGCACCAGCATGAAGAAGTCCGTCGAGCTCACGATCGCGGGAAGGCCCTCATCCTTGCCCTTCCCTCCGGGGCCGCGTTTGCTGCCGATCGTGTGATCCTCCACACCCGCGGCCTTCAAAAAGCACTCCCGGCTCCGCAACACCTTCTGCGCGATGATCTCCCGATCCGCGGGCAGATTGATGAAGTGCACCATCTTGGCGAGCTTCACCAGCGCGCCGACATCATCCAGCTTGGCCTGTCGTATGACGAACACGGAAGTCCTTTCCGGAATGACTCACCGCAGAGACGCAGAGATCGCAGAGAAGATACGTGTGCTTTCAATCGGGCCGCTACGCTGTGGCAACAACTGCTCGAACACTCTCTTCCTCTCTGCGTTCTCTGCGCCTCTGCGGTGAATCTTCTGCTTCAACTCTCAAAGGCGCGTGCAAGGCCGCGCTCGATGCACTCAAACACCGCCGGCCAGTCCTTCTCCTGGAACACGCCCAGCGGCGGCAGCATGCGGACGTGATGCGGCCCGTGCCCGCAATAGAAGACGATCACGCCTTCCTCAAAGCACGTCTTGCACGCCTTCATGATCTTGTCTTTGTTTCCGCCGAACGGTGTGAACCGCATCATGCCGCCCAGGCCGCTGGCGATGTCAAGCACTTCCGGCACCTTGGGGAACCAGGCGGGATGCTTGGCCGCGAGTGCCTTGACCTGTTTGACGAACGCTTCGTGGTGCTTGGTGATCGTGCCAGTCGGACCGTAATAGTTCCCATCGCGTAGACGCTCGATGACTTCCTGGCCCACGCGGAACGACACACCTTCACCAAGGAACGTGCCCGAGAGCAACCCCGGCTGCGGGTTGAAGTCCTCGGTGAACATCGTCACGCAACCCTGCGTCATCTTTCCGACACAGAACACATCCACGTATTGCCCCAGGTCAAACTGGTCATACGCGAACATCCGCGGCAGGCGGCCCCACGTCTGGATCTCATCATCCCACACCGCAATCTTGTGGGCCTTGCAGCACTCCATGAGCGCCTTGAAGTGGTCGCGATCGCCGACGTTGAACCCGCCCTCACCCTGCACCATCTCAAAGATGAAGCACGCGTGCTGCTTGGGGTAACGCTCGATGTACTCCATGAGCCTGGCCACGGAACCGTCGATGTACTTGGCCTTGCCGATCCTCTCCGCCTCGACGGGGTTGTAGAACGGCATGTAATCCACGAGCGTCGAGAGCGGGATGCCCTGGCGATACGCGGCCGTGTCGCCGATCTGCGACATCGTCACGCTGCGGCCCATGAAGCAGTCGCGGAACGCGATCACGCGCGGCGCGGACATGTTGTTCACGATCTGAGCCCGCTGATAGCACACCTTCAACGCGTTCTCATTGGCCATCGCGCCGCTGGTCGCCACATACGAATACTTGAGCTTGCTGCCCTTCTTGGCCTCGTTCAGCAGCGTCTCGCAGAACTCGTAGGCCTCGAAGTTGCTCTGGAGGTTGCCGTACTTGTTCGTGTCGTCGATGCCGCCGCGGAGGGCGGCGCGGATGAGCTCCGGCTCGGAGTGCCCAAAGAACTGCACGCCAATGCCGCAGATCATGTCCCACTTCACGCTGCCATCAAGCATCTCGACCAGGGCGCCGTTCCCGACGCCCGATCCCAGATACGGGTACAGCAACCCGCGGCCGCGCACATCCGCGGCCCGCTTCATGTATTCCTCGTAGCTCTGCTTGAGGCCGTCATTCGGCGGCCGCGCACCGGTAAGGAGCGCCGCCTTCGCCTTGACCTCGTTGACAATCTTGTCGATCGCCTCGCGGACCACCGGGCTCTCATGGAGCTGCCGGCCAATCGTGCTCGAGGGCTTATCGCTTCCGCCACTCTTCTTCTGCGTCGCAACTTGAGACATTGAACTACCTTTCACAACAGGTTTCACGCCGCGAAGTCCGCGGCCCTACTCGCCAAGACGTTCCTGGCATTTCCTGGGTGCTCCGACGATCCTCGTCGACCGCACTCACCTTGAGGCTGCACAAGTCACTGACCCGTGCTCCTCCCACACTACCTTCCCTCCAATCCTCCCTCCGCAAGTCTCTTCACCAGCATCGCAAACAACTGACACCGTTCAACCAAACTCGCGATCTCGATCCACTCCTGCGGCGTGTGGAGCCCTCCGCCCCTCACACCCAGAGTGTCGATCGTCGGCAAACCTTCATCCTGAAGGATATTGCCGTCGCAGACGCCGCCGGTCTTCCCAAACGGCAGTTTCTGCCCCATGCCCTCCGCCACCGAACGGGCCAGTTCGGCCAGTTTCTGGGTGCCCGGAGTCAGGGGTTTGGCAGGCCGGTTGAAGCTCGTCTGCACCCTTACTATCGGCAATTCGCCGCCTTTTTCCGCGTGACTGGAACCGTCCCCGCCCCGGTTATCCACGGCTCCCGCGGCGTTATTCGCTTCCAACCCCTTGAGCTTCGCCTCGAGCTCATCCGCCACCGCCTTGGTCGGAAACCGCACATTCCCCCAAGCCCGCGCCCGATCCGGCACGGTGTTGGTCGCAACTCCTCCCTCAACCGGCCCGACATTCACGATCATCCCGCGCTTCACATCCGGCATCTTCGCGATGGTCACCAGCCGTTCCGCAAGCGCTGTCACCGCCGACACACCCTTTTCAAAGTCGCGCCCAACGTGCGCCGACTTCCCCTGCGTCTCAATCGCAAACTGCCCACTCCCCAAACGCTCGATCACCAGCGACCCATCCGGAAGCGCGGGCTCAAGCACCAGCCCAACCCCGCCGCGGCCCAGACACCGCTTCGCCTCCGCCCGCAGCGCCTTCTCGGAGTGGTACGACCCCGTCTCCTCATCGCTGTTGAAGATCACGGTCCAGTCGCAGTCCACTCCGACCTCGGACAGCGCCTCAAGCGCCGCAACGGCAATCACCAACCCACCCTTCATATCCACACACCCCGGCCCCGTCGCGGTCTTCCCATCCGCGGCCATCGTCAACGCCTTAAACGGCCCCGACGGATCATGCACCGTGTCCAGATGCCCCGAAATCAGAACCGGCACCTTCGATGGCTTCCGCGGCGGCCGCCGCACCACCGCCACCGGCGGCACATGCCCACCCGGCACCACTCCATGCAACCACGAAGGCTTCGGATCTCCCGGAATCGTCTCAACCGTCGCCCCCAGGCGCCGCAGCCGCTCCGTCAGCCGATCCCGAGTTTCGTTGAGCGCCCCCTTGTTTCCGCCCCCGGTCGGCATGCTCACGTGCAGACGCAAATCCTCCAGCAGCACGCGAGCCTTGGCCGCGATGGTCGCACAGAGTTTGAAGTCGTTGTCTTGCATGGCTCATCCTTGAGATGTGAGTGTACGAATGCAGATGCTCGACAACGAGACGGTTTTGGATGATCGTTCGCTATCCATCCAGTGCTTCGCCTTCAGACGGCATACGACGCAACTCCCCAAGTCGGCTTTGGCACTTCAGCAG
This sequence comes from Phycisphaerales bacterium, assembly GCA_044222485.1. Lineage (GTDB taxonomy): Bacteria > Planctomycetota > Phycisphaerae > Phycisphaerales > UBA1924 > JAHBXE01. The sequence continues at coordinate 17,115 of JBGAND010000044.1, forward strand.
CAGTTCCAACGCTAGCTCAAACTTGAGGCACCAGGGCCGCCCATCTCGACGTGCCAGAAACTCAACATCCAATGACTCAAAGCCACCATCTTGGCTGACAATGACAAAGCACTCGCCATCAATGTACCCCTCGGCCACCATGTCCTCATGATCTGGCGGAACTAAGGCGTCAACACGAAGTCGTGGATTCAACATCATGGCTCCAGCAGAGAATGAGGTATCCCGTCCGGCCGGAATCAGATCCCCACATGCAGACGCAAATCCTCCAGCAGCACACGCGCCTTGGCCGCGATGGTCGCACAGAGTTTGAAGTCGTTGTCTTGCATGGCTCATCCTTGAGGCTGCAGTCTACGGTAAAGAGTACTCGGAGGCGCGAAGATTGCTCTGCTTTCAGGCCGAAGGCCTCGACAGTCAGTAGCCGGGGGTTGCCGCGTCTCGCGGCACCCCCGGATCAACGCCATTTGTCTCCGGCAGCCTGAAAGGCTGCGAGTACCGCGCCCTCCCCGCGATTTCTCCGCTACTCGCACTCCTTCAGAGTGCAAAACAAAATCCAATCCGATTCCGGGGGTGCTCGCCAAGCCTCGCAACCCCCGGCTACTGAATGTCGAGGCCTTCGGCCTGAGGCAGTTCCTCGATGCGTGTGACGAGGCCTCCCTTCACCCGTCAAGAGACCGCCTCACTATGACGCCGTCCCCTCCGTCGCTTTGCATGCTCAAACTACCTCGTCGCAGAACTTGGCAACTCAAACAAGTGCCGAGGCTTCTGCCCTTTGCGATCTCCAACACGCCACCAGACGAAATCGGTGTAGTCGTATCCGCGGCGACGAAGGAGGCGAGAACGATTCTCGGCGTACCAACCACGTGCCACCCGCATGTACTCATCCGTGTTTGTTGTCTTGATCGGCAGGTCCCCGAGAGCCCGCCATGCCGCGAAATAGTTCGCATCCTTGGCGTCCGCTGAGGCTGCGAGGTCATAGGCGTCAAAGAGAACATCCAGACCGTCCGTGAGCTTGTTCCATGGATCGTCTCTGGTTAGATCTTCTTCAATGCACCTGTAGCTGCTGACATCGGTGGTACCCCAAGCGAGCACCCTAGCCAGCTGGGCCTTGTCAGGCCGCGAAATGAGGTCGGCGACGATATCTGCCTGAAGCGCGTACGCGATCCCATTCGGACCGCCTCCTTTCACACACTTTTCGACGTACTCCATAATTATCGCCGACTTCCCATCTGCCAAGGCTTTCTTGTACGCCTGCCCGATCGCACGCTGGGTAGCGCCATAGGCATCCTTTCCGCCCTTGCCCACCGCCGCGGCCTCGCCTGATGCACGTATCTCTCGAACGAGCTTCGGCTCCGCGACCGGCTTCGCTGGCGACTTGTTTGCGGATGGGCGGTCGTCGCATCCAGCAAAGCCTGACGCAATCACGATCACGCTAATCAGCGCGTACACCACGGAGTGTTTGCGTACCCTGCAATTCATGGCTTAGCAGTGCCGCCTTCTCGCCATCCTACTTCCTCTTCCCAATCACCACCCGCGGCAACCCCTCAAAATCATTCAAAACCTCCACCCCCTCAACTTCCCCCCTCGCCTTCATCAACTCCGCGGCCTCCTTCGCCGTACTCATCGCCGTCTCAATCATGATCAACCCACCCTTCCGCACCAACTCCGCCCCACCCTCAATCAGCGGCCGCACCAAGTCCAACCCATCCTTCCCCCCGCGCAGCGCCAACCCCGGCTCATGATCCTTCACATTCGGCTCCACCGCATCCCACTCGTGATCCGGTATGTACGGCGGGTTCGCCACCAAGAAGTGAAGCGACCCCTTCCCCATCGTCCCCGGATACTCCTGCAGCGGCTTGAGCAAGTCCCCCTGCAACAAATCCAGCCGATCCGCAACCCCATGCCGCTTGGCATTCTGCCGCGCAACCTCCAACGCCTCACCCGAAATATCAGTCCCCACCACCCTCGCCCCGCTGAGATTCTTCAAAATCGCAACCGCGATACACCCCGACCCCGTGCACACATCCCCCACCAACACACCCTCCCCCGTCTTGCCCCCAAACCCCGCCTCCGCCCGCACGTGCTGCAGCACATGCTGCACAATCGTCTCCGTCGCCGGCCGCGGCACCAAAACCCGTCGATCCACGTGAAACGGCAATCCGAAAAACCACGCCTCCCCCACCAGATACTGAATCGGCTCGTGCTTCAGCGCCCTCGCCACCAGATCCCGCAGCGTGTTCCGCTCCAGCTCCGACGCCGGCCGATCCGCATCCATATACAGCTTGATCCGCTCACACCCGACCACGTGGGCCATTAACATTTCCGCCATCAGTCGTGGCGAATCCAACCCCTTCTTCGTAAACGCATCAGACATCCACGCCAGAAGGCGGCGGGTCGTCCAAGGCTCCTGCTGTTGGGCGGGGCGTGTCACTGCAAGAGTGTAGTGACTCACAAGCCCGCGCTCGAATATGCCACCCCCAAAAACAAAGCAGGCCCCCTTTCGAGGGCCTACTTCCAATCACCAATCCTTACTTGTCATCTCCTTCGTTGTTGTCCTCACCCGGGGGCGGCGGGGGCAGCTGCTTGGAAGACTCCAAGGCCTGCTTGCGGGCCTCAGCGGAGATCGTCGTAGCCTTCTCATTTCCCGAATCATGCTCCGAAGCCTTCAGCACCGTCTTCTGCGCCAGCTTCTGCTTAGCCAGGATCTTCTTCTTCGCGGCTTCCTTCGCGGCCTCCTTCGCCTGGTCCTTCGCGTATTCCTTGGCGAACTTCAGATACGCCACCTTCAGGTCGTGGGCGATAATGGGCTTGACCAGTTCCCGGTGTCCGGCGCGGTTCGGGTGCCACGTTCCGTCAAAGTCGCCCTGCACCTTCAGCGATGCACCGATCGTATTGAACCACGGCTCATCGCAGTTGCACAGGCCGTGCCCCTTGGTCTTCTCCGCGGCATCGCCGCCGATGACCCACTGAGACCCGGCGAACCCTTCCACGACAGACTTGATCCGGTCATTCATCGCCTGTCCCGCGGCGTGAGCGATGCTGAACTCTCCATCACCGCTGAGCACTTCCACCGCTCCCCAGCACGAGCCATACCCCAGCACATCGCCCAGCTTCCCGCAAAGGTTGCCCTTCTTGCCATGCGTCGGATCGGGGTATTGCGACACGATCACCTTGTCGTAGTCAAACGAGCGATCAAACGCTTCCTTTACGGCCTGGTAATCGGCCTTGAGCTCCTTGATGTCGTTGTCGATCCGACCCCGGGCGACCTTGTCATCCACCAGGTTCCCGGGCGCGATGAAGTAGCCCGACACCAGATCCGCAAACCCGATCTCGTTGATCCCGATCGACAGCAGGATCACGTTCATGGTGTCGTGCTTGTTCTGCTTCATCCAATCACGCACTTGATCAATCTGCGGCGGGATGATCGAAGCGTGCAGCTCCGACTCAAACAGCCCCTTCTTAGTCTGGCTCTGGATGATCCCCTTGGTCACCCCGGCGCCAGAGCTGGCCACATTGATGAACGCCACCGCCACGCCCGGGTTGTTCTCCCGGAACTCCTTCACCGCCAGCGCCTGCCCGCTATTCCCCGAGCGGTGCGCCCGCTCATTCTGCCACTTGGCCCCGCTGACATTGGGCGCCCCCTCGCCCGCGGCGTACGAATCGCCCATGTTCGCGATCGTGAACTGATCGGGCATCACAAACTCCACGATCGGGCTCTCGACTGTCGCCGAACCCTTTCGCTTGACCCACTGGAAGTACACCTTCTTGTCCGGCCCATACTGCGTCGCCCGAACATCCTTCACGTTCGGCTTCGGATGCTTGGCGTGCGGGAAGTAGAACGTTGCATACACCTCACCGTTGCTCTGGCTCACATCCAGCTTGGCCTTGCCCTGAGGGAAGTCGCTCCCGATGTGCGCACCCGTCAACAGCGACTTGTCATCCGAGTACAGCACCCAGTACTCGACGTTGCCCGTCGTCTCGCCGGGAAGCAAGTTGATCTTGATCCGCGCGCTGCGGTCTCCAGGGCCAAACGGTGCCGAAAGCTCCACCGAACCCGCACCCGTCAGGTTAAACACCGAATCCGCCGCGGCGGCGCTCACGGTCTTCCCCGTCAGCTTCGGCTGGGCTTGAACCGACACACAGAGTCCCGTCACAGCGATCAACGACATGGCAAGAAAGCGGTTCATGGACGATCCCTTCACGATTGAGCGATACCCGCGACGGATGAACCTCACGGGGTCCGTCTTGAGTTTGGCTCGTTGTTTCGATTGACCCCGGCACCTCGCCGCGGCCAGTTACCTGCTCATGTCCGACCCCGCAAGGTCATTGCAGTGAATTTCGCATCCCGCCCCGTTCAAGCCTCCAAAGCCCGAACCGCCCCCGGCAACGCCTCCCCACACTCCGGACACACGCCCCCCACCAGCCCACTCAAATCGTACCGACACTTCGGACACCTCCCCTCCCGCCTCCAAATCCTCCTCCACACCGCACGCCCCACCACAATCACACCGCACCACCCCCACCCCATACACCCCCACATCCAAAACAAACCCACCCCACACCGGCTCAAACGCCAACACCACCCCCGACCACGCATCCCCATTCCCACCCACACCCTCACCGACGCCCCACGCTCCCGCGTCGGCCACACACCCGGCGGATCCGCCACCTCCCGCTCCACCACCGCAATCCGCGGCCAACCCGCAGCCCGTTCCCAAAACTGACACCGAGCCAGGTTCGTCGAGTTCCACCCCGGAAACAACTCATTAGGCGACACCCGATTCACCAAACTCCACGCCGGCACCTGAATCGCCCGCCCCTCATGCCCCGCCTCACTCAAGTACGCCCCGCGCGCATCCGGATTCAAATACGACCCATCCGCCACCAACCACACCGCCCCACCATGCGACTCCATCGCCACATTCCACCCCGGCGTCCCCGCCTCCGGCTCATGAAACAGAATGTTCACCCCCGGATACACAAACACGCGCCGGTTCATCAGCGCCCACGCCACCCCATACGTCGTCACCACCCCAAGCCCCAGGCTCAAACCCACCAACCCCACAATCCCCCGCGGCCGCCTCATTCACATCCCCTTCACCGCGCTCCCACACTCCGGACACACGCCACCCGTCAACCCGCTCAGGTCGTACCGGCACGTCGCACACCGGCCGACACCCACTCGAAGCCGCCGCCGGATCGCAATCGCGCTGACCACCATCATCGCCCACATCCCGCCGTACACAACCACATCCATACCAAATCCGGGCCACACCGGCGCGAATGCAATCGTCTTGCCGCTCCACTCTTCGAAGGCATTCCCAAGTCGGATCGACCAATCTGCGCCTGACACCGGCTTGGGCGCGACCGGGAGCCCCGAACACGCGCGACTGACGACCGCAAGCCACGGCCAGCCGGCCGCCCGCTCCTGCAGACGGACATACACCCCACTGCCGGTGCCCAGGCCTGACCTGACTTGGGCCTCATTCGGACTCATCCGATCCACAAGACTCCAAGCCGCAAGATCGCGTTGCGCGAACGGCCCGGACATCATCAACCCGCCGCGCAAGTCCTCATTTCCCTCGCCCGATTCAAGCCAGACCACGCCCGTTCGGGCATCCGATTGAACAAACCAGCCCGGCATTGCCTTTGAGCCTGGAAACGAGAAGCCCTTGAACGACGGCCTGAACATTCCGGCCACCACCCACGCCACCCCATACGTCGTCACCACCCCAAGCCCCAAGCTCAAAACCACCAACCCCACAATCCCCCGCGCCCTGCGCCTCATTCACGTCCCTTCACCGCGGTCCCGCACTCCGGACAAACGCCGGCCTTCAACCCCTTCAAATCATACCGACACTCCACACACCGCCCGGCCCGAACTCTCGTACGTCGGCGGACCTCCGAGACCATCAACACCGCCAACACCCACGGCACTGCAAAACACACGACATCCACCAAGAAACCCGGCCACGCCGGCATCAGCGCGAGGACTCGTTCGCTTCCGGTCGGACTCACATCCCAACGGATCGACAAATCCGCTCCGCGAACAGGCGCGATCCGCCCGTTCGACCAAACCGAACCGTCGCAGCGCCGCTCTACAACCGCCACAAAGGGCCACCCCGCGCCTCGTTCCACAAGAAACACAGGATCGAATCCGAGTTGCCCAGAAGCGCGTATCACCTCACTTGGTTTCATCCGATGCGTCACACTCCACTCTGGTAGTTCTCGAAGCCGGCTCGACCCAAGGCCCAGCATTCCGCAACCAGTCACCCATGTGACTCCGTCTCGTCGGATGGCGTGCACCGACCACTCGTTGCCAAGTGCCCCTTGAATAGCTCCATATTGTGGCGCAAATCTGGTTGAGTTCATCAACCACCAGGCGACCCCATACGTCGTCACCACCCCAAGCCCCAGGCTCAAGACCGCCAACCCCATAATCCCCCGCGCCCTGCGCCTCATTCACGTCCCCTTCACCGCGCTCCCACACTCCGGACACACCCCGCCCGGCAACCCCCTCAAGTCATATCGACACTTCGGGCACATCCACGCCCGCATGCGATTCCGCCGCCTCCACCACATAACTCCGCCTATCGCTGCCAACCACCCTGTCCCAAACAAACCCACATCCAAAGCAAAGCCGCGCCAGACAGGCATGAACGCGATCGTCGCCCGCGACCAAACCCCGGCGGACGTCTGTCCCCATCGCAATGAGAGATCCAGACCGCCCATCCCTACAGAGTTTCTCGCACCTTGCACCACACGCTCAACGATTGCTACGCACGGCCAACCCACTCCACGCTCAAACAGCAACAACTGCCCTCGAAGCCCTTGATGTCCAATCGCCGCGGCCACGCGGTCCGGGCTCATTCGTTGAACAAGACTCCAGTGTGGCGCCTCACGTCCCGAAAGCGGGAGCAACCTCCGCCGTGTCTCAAGCTCAGTTGTGCTCCACACGGCGGCGGTCACGCACGTGACACCGTTCAACTCCTGCACACTCGCGACCCAACCGTCAACTCCCTCGGTGGTGAGCATCATACTGGGGGTTGCCGGTCCTCCCGCGTTCACAAGCCCCCACGCCACCCCATACGTCGTCACCACCCCAAGCCCCAGGCTCAAGACCACCAGCCCCACGATCCGCCGCGCCCTCCGCCTCATTCACATCCCCTTCACCGCACTCCCGCACTCCGGACACACGCCGCCCGACAATCCGCTCAGGTCGTATCGACACTTCGCGCACCGCCCCGCTCGTGACAATCGCACGCGAATACGCCCTCGAATCCATCGCGGCCCCACCACCACAATCGACCAACCCAAACCAAACACCAGAACATCCACCGCGAAGCCCTCGGCAATGGGCATAAACGCCAGCTTCACCTTCGTTTGTAGCGAGCCCGGTCCTAGGCAAATCGTCCAGTCGTACTCCCCGAGCGGCATGAGCTGATTCTTCGCGTTCGCGAGTCTCGCCGCGACAGCCAGCGCCGGCCATCCCGCGCTCCTCTCTTCGACGTAGTACAGATCTTCTTCGGGAATCTGCAAGCAACGAGTCGCCACCTGACTTGGAGACAGGTGAGCAATCACACTCCAATGAGGCGGGCCTGTAGTTTCGTCAGGCCACGGAACGCTTGGCCCTTTCCATACGGGCCGAGAGATCTGATAGGCCACGCTTGACCGTGAATAGACGGAGTAGTTCCAACCCGTGTCATCTCGAATAAACCGATGTGCAGGCACGGCCCCAAAATTTGAAAACGACCGATTCATCAACCCCCACGCCACCCCATACGTCGTCACCACCCCAAGCCCCAGGCTCAAGACCACCAACCCCACAATCCCCCGCGCCCTGCGCTTCATTCACGTCCCCTTCACCGCGCTCCCACACTCGGGACACACGCTGCTAGTCAGCCCGCTCAAGTCGTACCGACACCAAGCACAGCATCCCGCTCGCATTCTCATCCACCGGCGAAGCTTGCCCATTGCCCACACCACTAGCCCCCACGCCAAGGCAAAGCTGGCCGCATCTACCGCAAAGCCGGGCCACGCCGGCATCAGTGCGAGCACCCATTCATTTCCATTCGCACGAGTGCTCCAACGGATCGACACATCCGCACCACGAACGGAAACGGAACGCATTTGAAGCGAGGGAGTAAGAGCGAAGCCCTCACAATACCGCTCCACCGCCGCCAACATCGGCCACCCCGCGCCCCGCTCCACGAGATACACCACCGGCTCGAATCCAACCGGCCCACACGCCTTAACCACTTCGCTCGGTTTCATCCGATGCGCCAAGCTCCATAGTGGTAACTTGTCAAGAAGATCGTTTCTTAGACTCCCCATCCCAACCCCAATCACCCAGGTAATTCCATCTCGTCGCGTAACGTGCGCTGACCAATTGTCACCAACTGTTCCGCTGAACGCTCCATGGCTCGGCGCAGGTCTCGCCAAGTTCATCAACCCCCACGCCACCCCATACGTCGTCACCACCCCAAGCCCCAAGCTCAAGACCGCCAAACCCACAATCCCCCGCGCCCTGCGCCTCATTCACATCCCCTTCACCGCACTCCCACACTCCGGACACACATCACCAGTCAACCCGCTCAAGTCATAACCACACTTCGCACAACCCGGCCGAGCGCGGCGCACACACCGTCCAACAAGTCGAACGCCGACGATCAACAACCCCCACACCAACCCAAACGCGGCCGCATCAACCAAAAACCCGCCCCAAACCGGAACAACTGGCAAGGAACGATTGCCATCCTCCCCAGGCCGATACGGCTTCTGACCACCCCAGCGAATGGAAACATCGGCATTCGGGATCGGGACAAAACGGCCGCCAGGAACCAAGAAGTAACTCCGCTCAACAACCGCTCTGCACGGCCATCCCGCGGCCCGCTCAAGCACCCAATCCCCCAATCGAGTCTGGGCCTCGAACCTCTTGGCGACATCGTCCGGGCTCATCCGGCCAGTGATGCTCCAATACGGCGGTACACCGGGCCCAACGATGATCATCGGCGATGTGCCTGTTGTCCGGTCCTCCGCGCCTTCCCCCTCTCTCCCCCACATAGTGCGATTGTTTGCAGAAAGACACTCCGTCCCCCATCCCGCAAGCACACGAAATCGCCACGCGCCACCATCCACGCGAAAGTCATACCGAGTCGCCGCGACCAACGTCGGCCACGGATCAAAGCGATTCAACAACCCCCACGCCACCCCATACGTCGTCACCACCCCAAGCCCCAGGCTCAAGACCACCAACCCCACAATCCCCCGCTCCCTGCGCCTCATTCACGTCCCCTTCACCGCGCTCCCGCACTCCGGACACACGCCGCCCGCCAAGCCGCTCAAGTCGTATCGACATCGGGCACACCGCCCCGCCCGCATTCGCATCCGTCTCTGTACGACACCAACTCCAACCAAGATCGAGGCCCACACCGATCCATACACAAGCACGTCTAACGTAAACCCAGGCCACTCCGGCATGAAGACGAAGACCGTGTCACGCATCGGATCGGCAGGATTCTTGCGTCGAATAGTCAGGCCATGATCCAAGACCGGTATCGGCAACGCCATCGATCTTGACAGGAACTCACGCCTCACCACAGCACTCCTCGGCCACCCCGCCGCCACCTCGATTAAGAACCCCAAATCCACTCGCATTCCGACCCCCGCGAGCAATTCATTCGGACTTCCCTGCGAAACGACACTCCAAGTCGGCAGACGCTTTGTACGAGAGGTCAAATCCACCCCGCTCTCACCCGGTTGGAGCACACATGAGATGCAACGGTGCCACCCGATACCCGGGTCTGTCCAGACATACCAGCCGGTAGCGCCCCCTGACAGGATCGACATGATGTCTCTCCTCGGATCAGGCAACACCACGGAGTTCAACAGCCACCACGCCACCCCATACGTCGTCACCACCCCAAGCCCCAGGCCCAAGACCACCAACCCCACAATCCCCCGCGCCCTGCGCCTCATTCACGTCCCCTTTACCGCACTCCCGCAGTCCGGACACACACCGCTTGTCAGCCCCTTCATGTCATACCGACATTGGGGGCACATTCCCGCGCCCACTCGGAAACAACGACGAACCCGGATCAAGATCGCAATCACTCCCGCCCACGCCAGACCAAAGAACGCAACATCCACCGCGAACCCTCGCCAAATGGGCATAAAAGCAAGAGTTGTTGTATCCACCGGATTAGCCGAAGCGCTCCTTCGAAACGAAAGGTCATGCCCGGCCAGCAGTGCCGTCCCCCAGCGCTTCTCCATTGTTCGATCGACAACTGCTAGGCTCGGCCATCCGGCTGCCCGCTCCTTCAGTTTCATGAATACCGGATCCCCCAAGCCCGTCGGATCCACCTCAGCGGGCGACATACTGCGAACCAGACTCCATGTTGGCGCGATTCGAATCCAGCGCCCATGCCCAACAATGCGGCGCCCGTTAAGAGAAGTCGCCTCTGATGAGTACCAAGCAACTCCGATCTGCTCTTGACCAGTTGCGAGCCATCCCACGTCAGCACTCACGTCGTCTCGTCCCCACGACAAATCAAAATTGGGGGTTGGCATCCCTTTGTTCATCAACCACCACGCCACCCCATACGTCGTCACCGCCCCAAGCCCCAGGCTCAAGACCACCAACCCCACAGTCCCCCGCAGCCAGCGCCTCATTCACGTCCCCTTAACCGCACTCCCGCACTCCGGACACACCCCTCCAGCCAACGCGCTCAGATCGTATCGACAGCCCACACACAACCCCGCAGCCCGCCGTCTCCGCCTTCGAACTCCGCTGACTCCGCAAAGCAAGCCCGCCCACGCCGCGGCGTACACGCCCACATCCACCACGAACCCACGCCATATCGGCGTGAACGCAACCACCCACCCCGACCAATTGGTTCCCGCTCCACCAAACCGCATCGACGAACCGATCTGCCACGTCGGCTGCACCGCCGGAGGACTCGTACCCTCGCGCTCGACCACGGCCAACATCGGCCAACCCGCTCCTCGCTCCCAAAGATGGCATCGAGGTGATATGGAGGAATTCCAATTCGGATACAACTGATAGGATGAGGTGCGCCGCATCAAACTCCATCGCGGAACCTCGTTCGCCCGGTATGAAGCCCGTGTGTCCTGCTTGGCCCCTGAAGCGATGATCCAATGGACACCCGCTGCCCGCCCGCACATTTCTGGGAAAATGATCCACCCGTTTGCCTCAATGTAGTTGTGGCCCGCGGTTGTGTGGGTTGAACCCTGATTTGGCCCAACGCTATTCAAACACCCCCACGCCACCCCATACGTCGTCACCACCCCAAGCCCCAGGCTCAAGAGCACCAGCAGCAGTATGCCCCGCCATCGCCGCATTCATTTCCCCTTCACCTCATCAATGCGACATTCCATCCCTCTTCCTGCCACATCTGTCTTTCTCCGCGCCTCCGCGTGATCTCCGCGTCTTCGCGTACGGTTCTACTTCCCCTCAAACCAGTTCCCCGAAACCGCACTCTCCACCTTCAGCGGCACACAAATCTCCATCGCCTTCTCCATCCGCTCCACAATCAGCTTCCGCGCCTCCTCCGCCACCCCCACCGGCGCCTCAAATACCAACTCGTCATGAATCTGCAGCAGCATCTTCACACCCTCAATCTCCGGCCCCCCCCGCCTCCCCGCCTTTCGCCTTTCGCCCAACTGCCCCTTTCGCGCCCCTCCTCCCACCCTCAACCTCCGATGCCGATCAATCATCGCAATCTTGATCAGATCCGCCGCGCTCCCCTGCACCACGCTGTTGATCGCCACCGCTCCGCATTCGCCCTCTCACTCGGGTTCCTCGCATCAATCCCCGAAATCGGCCTCCTCCTCTTCAGCATCGTCTCCACATACCCATACCGCTGCGCGAGCGCGATGCACTCCTCCAGAAACGTCGTGATCCCCGCAAACTTCTTTTTGTACCCCGTAATGATCTCCGCGGCCTCTTTCTCCCCAATCTTCAGCCTTCTCGACAACCCATACGAAGTGATCCCATACACAATCCCGAAGTTCACCATCTTCGCCCCGTTCCGCTGCTCCTTGGTCACCTCGCTCAGTTTCACGCCCGCGATCTGGGCCGCGACCGCCGTATGAATGTCCTCATCGCGCTGAAACGCTTCGATCAACCCCGGGTCCCGCGACAGGTGCGCCAGCAGCCGCAACTCAATCTGCGAATAGTCCGCGGCAGTCAGCACGATGCCCGGCGGCGATAAACGCCCGCCGGATCTCCCGCCCCACATCCGTCCGAATCGGAATGTTCTGCAGGTTCGGATCACTCGAAGACAGCCGCCCCGTGGCCGCGCCCGTCTGGTTGAACGATGAATGAATCCGCCCCGTCTTCTTGTTGATCGCTTCCTTCAGACTCTCCAGATACGTCCCCACCAGCTTCGACAACTGCCGATGCTCAACGATCAACCCCGGGATCGGCGAAGTCATCTTCGGATCACTCGCCAGCTTCTCCAGCACCTCGATATCCGTCGAGTGCCCCGTCTTGGTCTTCCGCAGCGACTTTAATCCCAGCCCCGGCTCCTGATCCGTCGGCTTGTTGAACAGCGCCTCGGCCAGTTGCTTGGGCGACTCGGGGTTAAACGTCCGCGACAACGCCGCCATCGCCGCATCATCAATCTGCCCCCGCAGCTCCTTGATCCGCACCTCAAGCTTCTCTCGCTGCTTATCCAGCTCCTTCGGATCCACCAATATCCCATTCCACTCCAACTCCGCCAACACCTCCACCAGCGGCAGCTCCACCTCCTCCCACAACTTCATCAGCTTCATCGCCCGAAGCTGTGGCATCATGTAGTTCCGAAGCTGCAAAGTGACATCCGCATCCTCCGCCGCATAAGGCACCGCCTGCTCCAGCGGAACCGTCGCAAACGACCGCTGATTCTTCCCCGACCCAATCAAATCCGAAATCGGAATATTCGTCCGCTTCAAAAGCGCCAAACAAAGCGCATCCTTCGAATGCGAAGACCGCGACGAATCAATCAGATAACTCGCCACCATCGTGTCACACCCCGGCCAATCTTCTCCGTCTTTCGCCTCTCGCCCTTCGCCTTTCGCCTCCTCCCCCACCATCCCCCGGAGCTCCACGCCCGCATTCCTCAACACCAAAAGGTCATACTTGAGATTGTGCCCACACTTCGGCCGCGAAGCATCCTCCAGCACCGGCCGCATCAACTCCAGCACCGCCGCCTCATCCAAATGCCTCTCCGGCGATGGTGACCGAATCGGCACGTAATACCCCACCCCCGGCTCCACCGCGACCGAAATCCCACACAGCTTCGCATCCCGGGGCGAAAGCGAAGTCGTCTCAGTATCCACCGAGATCACCTCCGCCGTCTCCATCTTCTTGACCAACTTCTCCAACTCCGCCCGAGTCGTCACGGCCCGATAGTCCCCATGCACCACCCGAGTCTCCGCCTGCGGCAACGCATCAAACAGCCCCCCGCCAAACCCACTCTCAAACTTCACCGTCGTCGTCTTCGCCGGCTTGGCCTCCACCACTCCCGCCGCGGCGGTCGCACTCCCTCCCCCCATCAACGCCTTCACCTCATCCTGATACCGATTGAACCCCAGCTCCCGCAGAATCGGAATCAGCTTGTCCAACTTGATATTCGAAGCCCGAGCCGACTCCAGCTCAAAATCAAACGGCGCATCATGCCGCAAAGTCACCAGCTTCTTCGACAACGGCAACAGCTCCGCGGCCGCGCGGATGTTCTCGCCCCGCTTCCCTTTGATCCCCGCCGCGTTCGCCATCACATTCTCAACCGACCCATACTCCTTCACCAGCTCCACCGCCGTCTTATCGCCAACTCCCTTGACCCCCGGCACGTTGTCCACCGCATCCCCCATCAGCGCCAGCATGTCAATCACCTGCGCCGGAGTCAGCCCCGTCTCCGCCTTCCAGGTCTCCTCCGTAATCAAGTTGTCCGTATGCACGTCATACATCTCAACCGCGGCCTTCGCGTCGAGCAGTTGCTTCAGGTCCTTGTCCTTCGCGATGATCCGCACCCGGAGATCCGGATGCTCCTTCCGGAGCCGCGTCACCAGCGTCGCAATCACATCATCCGCCTCAAATCCCGGCGAGCCCAGCATCGGCACGCCGATCTCCTTGAGCATCGCCATCGCCCGATCAATCTGCGCCGGCAACGCCTCCGGAATCGGCGGCCGCTGAGCCTTGTACTCCGGATACAGCTCCGACCGAAACGTCTCGGTATCCCCCGAAACATCCAGCGCCACCACCACATAGTCCGGCTTGCCCCCCGCGGCCGCCATGTGCTTCCCCTCCCCGCGCAGCAGCTTGAGCATCATGCCGACAAACCCAAACGTCATGTTCGTCGGTTCCTTAGTCACCGGCGAAGACATCGGAGTCCGGATCGCGTGAAACGCCCGGAAGAACTGGCCATAACCGTCAATGATGTAGAGTGTGGGCATGTCCCATCACGATAGCGGACAGCCTACCGCGCCGCATCCCACACGATGTCCGGATGTGGCCGCTCGGTCGTGCCGCTGATCGAGCACAACTGGAACGGCAAAGACTTGTCGTCAAAGTCGGCTCGGGCACAAACCAGATCAACGCCCGCCCCCGTCCGGAAGTAGACCTGCTCCAACGACGGGTAGTAACCGCGCTGATAAGGGATTGCTGCCTGCCGCAGTGCGATCTCCACATCCTCAATCTTCACTCCCGGCTTAACGAACCACGGATCAAGATCGATGGTCCCGCCGTCCATCGGATCGTCACAGTTTTCCCAGTAGATCATTACTAGCTTCGAGTCGTACCAGAAGAGCTCAATCGATCCGTAACTCCAAACTCCTCTGCCCAGTTGCGCCGCCGCGGCCATCGGTTCAGGCACACCCGAGTTCCACCCCGTGGGCTGTCCTGCAACCGCGATCACCTCCGCGCTGGTTATGCCGACAACGATCTCGCCAAGCTTCCCCGTCCTGGCAAACTCCCGCAAGCTCGCCCGCATGACCGACCCTGCAGCGCTCCTAAACCTCGTGCGAAGTCCGGCCCCCGTCGAAAGCACGATGCCCTTGAGGCGTTCGCGACCACCCGACCGCCACAACTCGCTTCCCTCCTGAGTAATGGCGCACCACACTCCGTAATCTGGGGCCCACACGGCCTCATCGACCAGTACCGCCGCGGCAAGATCGAGCGAGCATTCGGATGATTCGAAGCGAAGCCGAACGAGGCCGTGGACCAGAAACGCCCACAGGATTTCTCTAGCCCGATCAGGTCCCCCAAGCGCACTCGCCACCGCCGCGAGCGTCTCATCCCCCGCTTCGCACAGGTTCTCCAGCAGGTCGAACTCTCTTGCGACATCCTTCATTATGGATTTACATCCGGATCCAACCACGCGCATTGACTCGGAACGAGCTACCAGTGACCCGCACTAATCCTTGGACTCAAGATCCTCTTCGGCGAGTGGTGTGAGTTCGATACGCCGCATGCCACGTCCCTAAGCAGACCGCCGAACTCGACGCGCCAAGCCGTGCTTGGCCCGAAGTCGGCGTTCGACATCCGCCAGCGGGCTTCCCTTCCCCGCTTCCGCCTGTTCAAGCCCGGCGCGCACGGCTTCGATCAGGTGGTCATGTTCGTACCGCGCGATCATTTTTGAATACGCTTCCGCATCCTGAACAACAACCGCGGCCTTTCCGTTTACCGTAAGCACCTCAGGGGCCCCTGAACGGCGAAGCCGCTTGATATGCTGCTTTGCGTTCCTCTGAAAATCGGAAAGGGAATGGACATCTTTGGGGTCAATCATGGCCAGGCTCCATCCAACATTCAATTTCATGTTGAATGTACCGCCCCGATCTCACCCCTGCAAGGGCACGCCCGCCGCGGCCAACCCCGCTACTCGGGTCAAATACGCGTCACTCGGCACCACCCCACGCCTCCCCATCGCCGCCTTCACCACCTCGATGAACTTGCCCGGCCGGTACTTCTTCACACCCTCATCCGTACACCACCCAAAGGGCTCGACGCACCCCGTCACCGCCGCTGTCTGAGCAATCATCGCGCCTAGATGAATCACCGCCCCCGTCATGATCCGAGTGCAGATGGCCGTCTTGACGTGGTCGCCGATCATCGCGCCGAGGAACTGCTCACCGGTACGCTCGTACGACCCGCCCGGAGTCGCCACCGTGATCACCTCTCCATACGTATTAAGCAGATTCGAGTTGGTCGTCCCCGCGCCCAGATTCACCCATTCGCCGAGCCACGAATCGCCGAGGAAACCATCGTGGGCCTTGTTCGAGTAACCCTGGAAGATGACCCCCGATACCTCGCCCGCGACCTTGCAACTCGGGCCGATCACCGTGTTCGGCCGGATGACCGCCCGGTCCAGCACCGTCGAGTTGGGACCGATCGCGCACGGACCGATCAAGATCGCTCCCGGACGAATCACCGCACCATCGGCGATGTGGATGTGCCCCAACTCATGATCCAGCACCGCGCTGGCGTGGACCTTGGCCGTGGCCGCGACTGATGCGATCGGCGGAATAACCCGACCCGGCGCGCCGCCGATGAGCATGGACAGGTCGAACTCGATCGCCTTGTCGCGGATCGACCGTACGTGCCAAGGCCGGTCGATCAACACGCCCCGCGCGAGCGGTTCAGACTTGATCAACTTGAACGCCGACGTATCGCCTTGCAGAAGCGCAGGCAGCAACTCCGTCCGCAGCGACGCAGCGAGAATGCGACCCGTCGCCTCATCAATCAACGCCGTGTTCGGCTCGCGCAGCGACGCAATCGCTGCTTCACGCGGGATCGCCCATCGCCCGTTCACCGCGAAGATCGCCGGCGTTCGCTCAGGCACGATGTTCACCGGAATCTTGTGCCGCTCTCGCGTGATCGCGGCCAACGCATCCGGCACGAACAACCCAATCGGTTCCAACTCTCCCGCCCGCGTGATCCGCTCCAGCGTCGTGAACACACCCGTGCGCACATCAAACGCGGCCCGCAGGTCCGTCAGCGGCGCAAGGTTGGTCAGGCCATCATCAAACACATAGACCGGGCGTGCGGGCATACCAAACTCCTATCGTCGCGAGCGAATGCGTTGCTGACCCGCAGGCAAACCGAGCATGGGTGTCAGTGGAAGCAGCAGAACTCCAAGCACCAGCCCACTGCCGCCCGTGAGGATCGCCGAGAACAGCCGGTCCATCAACTCATGTGTCGGAGCCCACATGATCGGGTCGCGCAGGATGAACTCCCGCACCGTGATCAGGGCCACCGTACAGATCGCACTGATGATCCCCGCGGCCATAGACAGCACCACCAGCGTCAGCGGATTGCGCCGGATCACCATGCCGCGGACCAGCAAAACGAACTGAGCGCCCAACACCGTGCCCAGCGCGCCCGGACCGAACAGGAACAGGTTGCCGCTGGTGGTCGTGTTGAACGGCGCAGTCAGGTCGAGAAGGAGGCCGATCCCCAGCGCAGCCCAGAGCGTGGCCATCGGCGGCGCGCACAGGGCGATCAGCACCACAATGGGCAAGGCAAACCCCGGCGCGCCGGTGACCGACCCCACGTGCACCGCGAAGGTGTTCTTCAGGCCGGTCTCAAGGCCCATGCCCAGCCACGCCAAGACGACGACCAGTAAGGGGTTCATCGGTTGGCACCCCCGCCCGCTTCGGCCTGCGGGTTGGTGAAGAGGATGACATCGCCGACGCGTTCGAGTTCGACCTGAGGCTTGACCGTCACGATGGTCCGGCCGCCGGGCAGTTCGTTGACTTTGGTGATCTTGCCGACAATCAGCCGCTGGGCCGTCCGCGGCCAGCTTTGGTCTTCGAGGCGTACCACCGCGCCGATAGTCGGGGCCTCGTTCTTCAGCGGAGGCTGGCCGGGGGCAGCGGTCTTGTACTGGACTTGCCCCTGAAGCGCTCGCTCGCCGCGGATGGGGGAGAGGTTGCGGATGTTGAACAGGATCGTGGCATCATCGGCCAAGATCACGCCGTCGATCGGGCCGATGGCTTTGTCGGTCAGGAGCGTGACCCAGCACGCGAAGGGCTCGACCGAAGCGACGCGGCCGACGAGTTGGTCGCCATTGGTGGTGACGACGGTGTTCTTTTCAATGTGCTTGTTTCTGCCGGCCCGGACCTGGATAGCCCCGCCGGCCGCGGCACTGGTGTTACCGATGACCGCGGCGTGGACGGGCGTAAAGCGTTCATCGGAAACCGCGGCGCCTTTTTGCAGGTCTTGGATTTGGCTGTTGAGTTGTTCGATCTTGGCTTGAGCTTGCATGTAGAGCGTTCGGAAGGCTTCGCGCTCGGCTTCGGCATGGGCTAGTCGGGCATCGTCGGGTTTGGGGGAGGCGGGGGCTACCCAGGTCGCGATGCGTTTGACCGGATCGCTGATGGGCGAGAGCACCATCGAGATGAGGCTGCGCGGGGCGCTGAGCCAGGCGAGGATGCTGCCGGGCATGAAGGTCAATAGGAACAGGAGCGCGAGGGCCGCGACCAGGATGCCTTTGTTCGTGGATTCTGGATTGGCGGTCCGTGCCATGCGTGGTGGAGCTTATGAGCTCATGTCGTTTTCGAGGGTGGCCTTCCATTCCTCGATGTTCTCGAGGTAGATGGCGGTGCCGCGAGCGACGCAGGTGAGGGGGTCATCGGCGAGCTTGACGTGGAGGCCGGTGGCCTTTTGCATGATCTCAGGCAGGCCGCGGAGGAGAGAGCCGCCGCCGGCCATCATGATGCCGTTCTCGACCAGGTCCGCCGCCAGTTCGGGCTCTGCTCGCTCGAGGGTTCGCATGACTGCTTCGGTGATCGCGGTCACGGGTTCCATCAGGGCTTCGCGGATCTCGTCGCTGGTGACGGTGGTTTTGCGCGGCAGGCCGGAGATCATGTCGCGGCCGCGGACATCCATGGTCATCTCTTCACCCAGCGGGGATGCCGAGCCGATTTCGATCTTGATCTTTTCCGCGGTCTGCTCGCCGACCATGAGGTTGTACGTCCGCTTCATGTGGGCGATGATCGCCTCATCCATGTCATCGCCGGCGACGCGAACCGATTCACAGGTCGCAATGTCGGCCAAGGACATGATCGCGACTTCGGTGGTGCCGCCGCCGATGTCCACGATCATGGAGGCCGTGGCCTCGGCGAAGGGCAGACCGGCGCCGATGGCCGCGGCGATGGGTTCTTCTACTAGATACGTCCGGCGGGCGCCGGCTCGTTCGGCGGAATCGAAGACGGCCCGCTTCTCGACGGCGGTGATGCCGGAGGGGATCGAGATGACTACCCGGGGCCCGATGAACTTGGCGCGGCCGGTGACCTTCTTAATGAAGTAGCTGAGCATCGCCTCGGTGATCTCAAAGTCGGAGATCACGCCATCCTTAAGGGGGCGGATGGCGCTGATGGCGCCGGGGGTCTTGCCGAGCATTTCCTTAGCGACCCAGCCGACGGCCGGGCCGTTGCGGGTCATGAGGACCTGGTTGGTGCCTTTGCGGACGGCGACCACGCTGGGTTCATTCAGAACGATGCCTTGGCCACGGACTGCAACAAGGGTGTTGCAGGTGCCGAGGTCGATGCCCATGTCGATGCTGAAGAATCCGAGGAGTTTGTCGAGCAAGGCCGGGGTCTCTGTGTT
>JBGAND010000045.1:0-35596 GCA_044222485.1 Phycisphaerales bacterium
GTGGGGGCGCGGCCCGAATGGTAAGTCGAGCGATCGATCACGAGCATCCGGCGGCGAACGAGTTGAGGAAGCACTGGAAGTCGTTGGCGGTCAGCGTGGGGGCGCTGGTGGAGCCGTCGCAGTTGGCGTAAGAAGCGCTGGCGGCGAACGAGTTAAGGAAGCACTGGAAGTCGTTGGCCGTGAGGATGGGCTGCGTCGAAGAGCCGTCGCAGTTGGGATAGCAGGTGTTCACGACCGGGGCGACACCGCCGGTGACGACGAGGCTGAAGCCCGCATCGGTGGGGGCGACCGGGACCACTCCGGGCTTCCCGGTCGGGTAAGCATCCACGGCGACGGATGTTCCGATGACTTCGACTGTCCAGGTCCCGGCTTGGGGGTTGGTCAGGAAGACGTTTTCCACCGTATCCACGGTGTTGGCAACACCGCCGGCCGCGGAGGTGTTGCTGGCGCCCAAGCCGCCGTTGCCCCAGTAGATCGTGCCGCCGGGCGAGGTGACCTTGAGCGACAGATCGTTGACGCGGTTGGGCAGAGCCACACCCGCGGGGGCAGGATCGATGTAGCACATGGTGACGCGGAGCTCGGGCTCCGCGGCTCCGACCACGATCGAGTAGGTCTTGGTCTGGGCGTTCTGCACGGGCTGGTCGGCGTTCACGATGAAGGTCTTGTTGCGGATGTTGTAGAGGTAGCCAAGATCGGGCATGCCCCAGCCCTGACGAGCGCGAGTGAAGGGCGCGATCGGGTAACGGAAAGCGCCGTTGCACATGAGCGCCTTGGCTGTTGTGGAGAAGGGCCGAGAGGCAAAGACCGACGAGCCGCCGCCGAAGCCTGCCCAGACGCCCTGGTGCCACATCTGCATCAGCAGGCCGAAGTGGCCCGCGACGATGGGGGTGGCCCCGGAGGTACCTGAGAACTGGGTATACGTGTTGGCGGTCCACGTCGTGTAAATGCTGTCATAGAAGTGCATCAGGTCGGGCTTAACGCGACCATCCTGAGCCGGTCCGAAGCTGGCGCCGCTGAGGACATCGTCCGCGCGGGTGAGCGTGTTGTTGTGCTGGACCCCGCCAACCGAGACGATGTTCTTGGCCCAAGCCTGCGGGCGCGACGTCGTGTTGCCGGTGTTGCTCTGGCTCTGGCAGCTGAGGTAGTCGATCTTGAAAAGGTAATCATCGACCTCCTGGGAAATCGTGCTGTAGTTCACGATTTGGGCGCTGCCCACGGAGCTGGTCTGATATGACGAGCGATAGATTCCTGCCGGGTCCGTGGCCTCGGTGTTCCAGGACAGGCGCGTGGGCTGCCCGGCGGTGAACTGCGAGGACCGGGTGTACCAGAAGAAGATACCCGCTTCGTTTTGCGGGCACAGGCCCGTCGCGTTGACATCGCCGTTTCCGGTCGCGAAGTTGATGCCGTAGCAGGCTTCGCCGTGAGCGCCGCTGCTGCCGTCCATGCCATGGTGCAGAGGACCGTGCCCTCCGCCGGCGATGTTCCACTGAACGTGGGTGTCATTGGCGTCGGTGTCGTGGACCTCGCCGCGGACGCCCTGGCCCAGGAAGCCGACGCCCGACAGGATGGGCACCGCGCCGCCGATCTGGCGGGCGATGTCCATATCAAATCCACCGGGGCCGCCCCAGGGGTCGATCGAAGCGACTTCGTTGCGGCGGACGACCGCCAGCAACTGCTCGGGATTCAGGGTTGCTTCCATGCGGAACTGGTCGGGAGAAATGCCCTCCACCATGCCGCCCATGGCGTTGATCGCGTCCGCGACGGCATTCTGCTGCACGGGCCCGTCGCGGAGGCAGGCAATGGAGTAACGCACGGCTACCGCCTTGGCGGCGGGCGCCAGGAGCGTGGCGCGGAGTTCTTCGGTCAGGCGATAGGCGGGCTCGCACGCGCCGACCCAGCGGACATACGGCAACGCGCCGACCGCCGCCTTGGTCTCCGCGTTCATGCGGACCAGGTGCGTGTTCTCGGGCAGGTAGGCCTCGACGACACCGCCGGCCGCGGCGATGTCGCGCCGGAACTCATCCAGCGGCGTCGCGACGAACTGAACCAGGAACAGCTCGTTGTCGGCGGTGGCCCGAAGTTTCTCCGGGACGACAGGGACGTTCACAAGGGGGTCGAACTGGGCGTAGCGGAGCTTGATCTTGTTGTCGGTCGCGAGCACCTGGTCAAACCGGGCCCCATCGTGGCTGAGAGCGAAGAAGCTGGTGGTCGTGCCCTTCACCGTCTCGTTCCAAACGGCGATCACCGTGGTCGAGTTGTTCAGCGTGATCAGTCGCTGATTGGAGATGGCCGCGCCCGTGGAATACACCGACGCCCCATTCAGGGAAAGGGTGGAACCCGACTTGGCCGCGCTCACAGTCAGGGTTGAAGCCGCATGGGCGGATGCGGCCAATCCCGCCGCAAGAGAGAGGGCGAGAGCCAAAGAGCTGAAACGGGTGCTGCGCATGGAATGTGTCCTTTGGTGGTTGTGAACGAACCAGGTACGAGGATGTCCTGGTAGACCTGCCTTATTCCGGATGGGCTTTCTGACCTTGATCGACGATCCCTGTTCGCATTCCTCCGAGAGTTCGTTGCATTCAGACTACCGCACATGTCAATAGCTGCAAGGGTTGGGTCCAAGTTCTGGTCGCACGCCGTCGCAAACCGACCAGACGAAACCCCAACCTTACCCAAACTACCAGCCCGGAGGGTGCCAAATCAACTGCACCCCGCGGCAAACGCGTTCAAGAAGCACTGGAAGTCGTTGGCGGTCAGGACCGGGTCCGTCGTGGAGCGATCGCAGTTTGAGTAAATGGAGGCCGCGGAGAAGCTGTTGAGAAAGCACTGAAAGTCGTTGGCGGTCAAGGTCGGGGTTGCGGTGCTTTCATCGCAGTTGGAATAGCAGTCCAGGGCTGCCAAGGCGTTCAGGATTCCGTAGCCGCGGACCATGAGCGGGTCGGGGTGGCCGAAGGCAACAAAGTCCCCGGCGGTGTTCATGAGGCGGGCCCGCATCTTGTCCACCGACCACCACGGACGGGCCTGGGCCAGACACGTGACAGCGCCCGCGGCCAGAGGGGTCGAAAGAGAAGTGCCGCTGGCGGTCACGTACCCCGAATCATCACTGGGGCTGACGGAGAATGTCGAGACGCCGCGGGCGAGGATCTCGGGCTTGAGGCGACCGTCTGCGGTGGGACCATCGGAACTGAAGCCGGCGATAGCCCCCCCGCTGTCGACCGCGCCGATGGACAACACCTTGAACGCATCGGCGGGTACGCCCGCGATGTGGCCGATCAACGGGTCCGAGTCGTGCCCGGAGTTGCCCACGGCGTTGCAGCAATACAAGCCATTGCTGGTGGCCAGGTTCACGGCGATGGTGGTCGGCGCGGTGAGGCCGTTGAACTGCGAATACGTATACCAGTCGCTGTACACCAGGGAGGCGGTGGCGACATCTCCGCCGTGAGATTCGATGAACTCAAGGCCGCCGACGTAGTTGTCTTCTTCCACTGGGGTTTCGGTCGGGACATCTTCGGTCTTGCAGAGGATGAACGAGGCGTCATAGGCTGCGCCCAGCAGCGTGCCGGGGATGTAGGCCCCCAGCGTGCCCAGGATCATGGTGCCGTGGGAGTGTTGATCGGGATCATCGCCCGCTTCGGGGGCCGTGTTGCCATCGTTTTTGACGAAGTCGTGCTCGGCGATGACCTGGAGTGGATGACTGGGGTGGTGGAAAGCGATGTGAGAGCGCTTGAAGCCCGTGTCCAGGATGCCGATCCGCATCCCGGACCCAGTGAAGCCCAGGTTGTGAACCGCGATGAGTTGAATCTGGTCGAGTTGGTCGTGGGCGAGGCCGTAATCGTCATCCGACGGCGGCTGCTGCACCGTTGTTTCTGGTCTCTCTGAGGCCCCGGGAACTTCCGGCCTGCGCCCGCCGCGCACCGGCTCTATGCCGCGTACAAACGGCAGAGCCTTCAACGCCGCGGCCTGTTTGGGAGTGGCATAGACGCTGACCGCATTGAGCCACTTGCTCTGAACGTGGAGGCTGACGCCGATGCGGGCAACGGCGTCGGTGTATGAAGCCGCCACGGGCAGATCGGATTGATCAAAGAGTCCGGGCAGAGACCTGCGGGCCGCCCGGCGAGCAACCGCGTGCGGGTCGTAGGTGTCCTTCAAGCCCCTGATGGCCGCCTGCTCGGCTTCCGGGCTGGTGAAGCCCTTGTCTTTGAAGTAGACCCACAGCTTGGTCGGCGCGCTGGCGGACTTGCCGGCAACCGGCGGGCCCGTCATCGCCTGAGACTGAGCTGCAAAGATCCCCAGCGCCAAGCCGGACGCACAAACGATCGCAAGACGATTCATCCGCTCTCTCCCCGCCCCGGATCAGGAACATCCGGCGGCGTACACGTTCAGGAAACACTGGAAGTCATTGGCTGTAAGCACCGGATTGGATGTCGAGCCGTCGCAGTTGGCGCCCGATTCATTGGCCGCGTACTTGTTCAAGAAACACTGGAAGTCGTTGGCCGTGAGCACCGGGTTGGAAGTCGAACCGTCGCAGTTGGCATAGCAAGGACCACCGCCAACCACGTCAGCCTCAACCCACACACGTCCCACAGACCCCTGCAGGAATGGACCACCCTGGCCCGCCGGGTGTGAAGGCTGGCGGTACGTGATGTTGAGCTGGGACCCGGTAGCCGCGGTGGCAGGGTCTTGGGCAATAAGGCCGGGACCGAATCCCGTCGCGCCGAAGCGGCCCGAGCCGAAGATGACCAGGTACCACCCATCGGTCAGGGTCACCGACAGCGGGCCCGAGTCATCGCACGAGCAACCCGCAAAGGGCGTCTCGATCAGTGTTGTTCCGATCACATCGGGGGTGGTCAGGTCGAACGTGTCTGGGTCATCGTTGGGCCCGGTCAGGCGCACGATGGCCCCGAAAATGAAACCCGATCCCGGAAAAAAGTGCCCGCCTATCCGGCTGGTGATCACCGGACCCCCGGAAACCTCGAAGCGCCAGCCGGTAAAAAACTGGCTATCCGCAGCGATCCCCGAACCACTGGTCAGTCCGGTGGTTCCCAGCGAGGCCCGTTGGTACACGATGGACTGAGCGGAACAGGTCGCCGCGCAGGCGGCCAGGAGTCCCGCGGCACAATATCGAGTTGCTTTCATGGCTTCTCCTTTTTGTTACGAGCATCCGGCCGCATAGCCGTTCAGGAAACACTGGAAGTCATTGGCGGTCAGGGTGGGGACGTTGGTGGACCCGTCGCAGTTGGCGTACGACGCGTTCGCCGCGTACAAGTTCAGGAAGCACTGGAAGTCGTTGGCGGTCAAAATCGGCGCGACCGTCGAGCCGTCGCAGTTGACGTAACAGGACGGTGGCGGGTTGGTGCAGGAAGTGCCCGTTGCGGAAATCACGATGTTGTCCACGCTCCAGCCGCGGTAGGCGTTGTTGACGTTGTCGACGGTGTCGAACCGGAACCCGAGGGTTACGGACTGGCCCGCGAATGCGGTCAGGTCGACAGTGTGGGTGGTCCACGCCGCGGATTCGGAGGCCGAGCCGACGACGTTCCCATTAACCAGGACGTCTGCCTTATCCCAGCCCGCGGCGTTTTCGGTGACCAGGGCGGAGCAGTACGAAAGCGAGATCGTTCCGCCCGGGGGCACGGTCGGCAGGGAGATCGCCGGGCTTGCGAGGGTGCCCGTGTTGGTGGTGCCGACGTTGAACGTGCAGTTGGACTCCTGTGTGTACGCGGCGAAGCGCGCTCCGGCGCACGCCGTCCCGCTGGGGGGGCACGAAGCGGTGAGGTGCCACAGTCCTGTGGCGGTCCAGCCCGCGGGGATCACCTGATCAAAGTCCACCGTGAGCACCGTATTGGACGTGACGGTGCCGATGGCGGCGGAATAAAAGTTGGCCGGTGCGGTGGAGGGGAGTGACACGTTGGCCCCGCCGCTTCCCGAGGCGGCGAAGTACATCTGGGGCGTGGTGGCGCACAGGGCCGCGGGCAGTGTCGCGCGATAATCGTTGCCGCCCAGGCTCACCAGCGGAGAGCTGGTAAACGCACCGGCCCCGGTCGTGCGATAGAACATGGTCGGGCTGCCGGCGACAACGGTCTGCGACCCGGGCAGAACTTTCACGGCGATGTCTGTGGGGACACCCGGTGGGATGAGCGAAGGGATGCCGCTGGGGAGCGAGATGATGATCGGGGGCGGAGTGCCGCCGGTGATGTCGCCGGTGACAACGATGGCATAGCCCTGAGCGCCCTGCGCGACAGTTGTCCCCTTGACCTTTACAACCCACTGCCCGGCGGGAGGATTGGTCACGTGAACCTGTTCGACGGTGTTCTTGGCGTCGGCTACGCCGCCGGTGGTTGAGTTACCCGTGCCGGTGTTGAACACATTGCCACGGTACAGCACGCCGTTGGGATCGGTGACCTCCAGGTCGAGATTGTTGACCGTGGGGTTTCCGGCGCCGGCGGTGGCGGGCGGCTCGGTGAACGCCAGGGTGATACGGACCTGCTGGGCGGACCCCAGCACGTTGATGTTGGTCGTCGCCTCAGCGCCGGTGGCCAGGCCCGAGGAGTTGCGTACATCCTGCACCAGCAGCTTGCGGGCATCGCCGGGGAAGTAGAGCGCGTTGTCGGCCAACACGCGCCCCCAGCCCTCCGCGTTGCTCGGGTAACCGACCGGTCCGGTCATATCCACGGATGAGTTGATCATCGCTGCGCGCAGGAGCGCGCCGGTCGGCACCATGGATGAGCCCGATCCGGCGATGCCGGAGGGGTAATAGCCGTCTATGAAGTACTGCCTGAAGAGGAGGCCCGTTCCCGCGATGGCCGGCGAGGCCATGGACGTCCCCGTGAGTTGCGTAGTTCCACACGCCGAGCCCGCCAGAGATGAATCCGTGCTGCAACCCGGGGCCCAGATTTCCGGCTTGCGCCGGCCGTCGGCCGTGGGCCCGGCGCCGCCCGTGCAGACGTTGCCCTGGTTAGGAGTGTCCGCATCGTTGCCGACGGCGGTGCAGTTCTTGGCGTTCTCCGGGTTCTTCAGGGCCGTCTGGTTGGTAACCGCGAAGCACACCATGTCGTTTTCGTTGGTGTAGGTGAACTCATCAATCGAGCGGGCCAGGGCGTCGTAGGCCGTGGTGCCGTCGTTGCCCCAGCTATTCGTGTGGATAAAAGCGCCGCGGGAGTGATTAAACGTCGTGTTCGCAATGAACGTCGCCGCCGTCAGGTCGTAGGGACCCCACGAGATTTTGCCCAGGTAGGCCACGCCACGCGTGTTGGCGGTGTCGGCCGAAAGGGGGTCGTTGCCCGCGGCGATGCCGCCGACGTGCGTGCCGTGCGAGTTGGCCCCGGCGGCGCCGTTATACCCCACCAGCTTGCGGTGGGTGGGGCCGATGGGGTTGACATCCTTGAACGAGCAGTGGTTCTGATCGATGGCGCCGTCGAGGATGCCCACGACCTGGCCCTCACCGTGCAGGCCGTTGGCGTAGAGCGGGAATACGCCCGCGGTGTTGCTCTGAACGATCCAGCGCGTGGTGTAGTTGCTGCGCGGGGTGACTTCCGAGGCGGGTTCGATGAACTGAACGCCAGGGATTGCGGCCAGTCGCTGCATGTCCGCATCCGCGGCCTCGACCTGGATCTCCATGTGCCCGGCGGCACCGCTGTCTACTGACTTGATCGCCGCGCTGCGGATCGCCCAAATCGCCCGCTCAACCGGGCCGGTGTCCAGGCCCGCGAATACGGTGACCACCACCAGGTCGCGTGACCTGGCCCGGAGCGCCTGCCGCTCCGCTGTCGCGTAAGCCCGCTTGCCCAGCTCCGGGTCCAGCTTCCAGGCGTTCTGATACGCCGAACTCCAGCGGACAAAACCCGGGACATTGGCGCCGGCCTTCACCACCACCGTCACGATGTAGGCGTCCGTCGGCAGGTAATCGCCCACGCGCAGGCCCGCGGCCTCCAACGCCGCCCGACGCTCGGGAGTGATCGGGCCATCCAGTTGCACCACCATCCTCGAGCCCGCCGGCTGATTAACCAGCGCAGCGGCGCCGTTGCCCACGCTGGTGTCGATGACGCCGGCCCTCAGGTCCAGAGGCTGTGCGGCCAACTGAGCGCGGACATCCGAGGCGGACAGGGCCGCGCCCGCGGCCAGAACAATCGACACACAAGCGCAGCGACGAATCCTCATGAACGACTCCCTGGATTAGAGATGAACCGATCTGGAAGCTGCCAGCATACCTTGAGATCTCAATCTTCCAAGGCCAATAACCCCAACCCGGACCCCAAAGCCATGCGGCATCAGCCGCATCCCGCCGCAAACGCGTTCAGGAAGCACTGAAAATCGTTCACATTCAGGGTCGGCGGGGCCGCGCTGCCGTCGCAGTTACCCGAGGGGTCCCCCGCAGCAAAGACGTTCAGGAAGCACTGGAAGTCGTTGACATTCAGGATGGGCTGCGCGGTGCTGCCGTCGCAGTTGGCGTAGCACACACCTGGGAGCACCACCAGGTTCGCCGCGGCGGTGGGGGTCGAGCCACAAATCGTCGTCAGCACGCAGTCGTAGGCTCCCGCGCTGGATGCAGATACGCTGGGAATAGAGAGGGTCGTACCCGTTCCCCCGCTGATCGCGGCCAGGTTCTTTCGCCATTGATACGACACGGCGGTGGTCGGGGTGGATACCGAGAACATCGCCGGGCTGCCCGACGGCACCGACTGGCTTTGAGGACCCTGCGTAATAGTGGGAATCGCCGTTACCACGACCGCGGCCGGATCGGAAATGACTGAGCCGCAGGTGTTGTACACGATGCAGTCGTAGGTACCCGCGCCGGACGGCTCCGCTGGCGAAAGGTCCAGGGAACTTTGAACCGCTCCGAGGATCGGGAGGTTGTCCTTCCTCCATTGGTACGAAGGCGCCGGCACTCCCGTCGCGGCGACCGCAAGGAAGTGATTCTGCCCCTCGCAAAGGGTGGTCCCACTGGGTTGCTGCGTGATGGTCGGGCATGGATTGGCGACCGAGAGCCGGTACAACTGCGACTGGCCGACGATTTGTGTGGTTGAGAAAACTCGGATGAAGTAGGTTCCGGGAAGCACCAGAGGCACGTTGGAAAGCACCTCCGGCTGACCCACGGGCGACACATTGGTGGATCCGAGCACGGTGACCCCGTCGGGGGCGTATACCTCAACGGCGAGGTTGCCGACCGATTGCGAGTCAAACGAGGTCCCCGAAGGGCAAGTGCCGTTAAGATTCTGCGGCGCCAGCAGGTACGCCCCGCCGAGCGGTGTCGCCGTCACCGCCACGGATGCGGGTCCGGTCACCGAGAATGAGAACCAATCAGACTTGCCCAAAGCATCTATCGATGCCAGCGATGCGCTGGGATCGTTGGTCCCGCTCAGCGGCGCCGGGGGTGGACCAAAGCTCAAGGGGCCGCTCATCACGCCCAGCGCGCGGGCGGTCGCCGGGCCATCATCCGGTTCACCGGGATCGCCGAACAGGAACTGCCCGCCCCGGATGTCATCCTGCCGCGGCCCGTCATACGCCGTGCTGATGAACGGCTCCATGAGCTTGGTCTGGCTGGTCGGGCAGGTGTGCATGAGCCCCAGGCCGTGTCCGTGCTCATGGGCCAGGCAGTTGCGCAGGAACAGGTGCTGTGAAGTGGACTGGGTGAGCAGGCCGGCATCGTCGGCATCCAGCACCATGTCGCCGCTGGGGGGAAACTGGTTGTAAGCGAGGATGCCGCCAAGGCCATCGATCGAGTGCATGGCGATCCGGATATCGCCACGAAGGCCGGGCACGCCGGCACTGTTCCACTCGGCGCCGTCATCCCAATCGGCGTTGTTGAATCGGACCCGCGTGTATGAGACGCCGGCCAACGCGTGCCAACGGTCGAAGACCTGCTCCACGCGTCCAACCCATGTTGCACGCCCACCCTGGGCGGCGAACGCACCGTCCATCGTGGCGAACAAGGTGTTGCCGGAGGTCGGCTCACCCAGGCTCCCGGGGATGCTCAGCCCGTCGGGCGCGAAGCTCCAGGTCAGAGTCCGCGGCGTCCCCTGACCGGACCAGGAGGAGCCCGGAAACGTGTAGTAGTCGGCTCCGTACCGAAGCGTGTTGAGCTGGTGGGCAAGGGCTGTCATACGGGCGGCGTAGATCGGGTCCGTGCCGGGGGCGAAGCACACGGCCACCGGCGCTCCGGCCCATGGAGGATCCGCGGGCCGCTGCCCGGCCGCGGGCACGGCGATGCCCGCTGCGGCGACGAGGCACGCGATAATCGTTCGATGGCGCATAGCGACCCCTCACCCGGTTATCAAAGTGCCCCGGGGCGCCTTCGCGCCCCGGGGCATGTTTTCAAGCGATTTGAGCCCGAGAACCGGGCAAGTTACGGGCAACCGGAAGCGAACGCATTGAGGAAGCACTGGAAGTCATTGGCCGTCAACGTGGGCACCGATGTCGAACCGTCGCAGTTGGCGCTGGCGAGGTTCGCCGCGTAGTCGTTGAGGAAGCACTGGAAGTCGTTGGCGGTCAGGATCGGCGGCGTGCTGGAACCGTCGCAGTTGGCATAGCAGGGCACCGCGCCGTTCACGGTGAGCTGCGCGGGGTCGGAAGTCTGCTGATCGCACGGGTTGGTCAGCACGCAGTCGTAGATGCCCGTATCGCCGGGAACCGTTGAGTTAATGGTGTACGTGGGGCTGTTCGCACCGCCGATATCCACGGTGTTCTTCCGCCACTGATAGGTGGCCGTCGGCGTGCTGGTGGATGCAACCGTAAAGCTCACGGGGCTTCCCGCGCTCACGGTCTGGTTGGGGTTGGGCTGTGTGTCAATGTTGATCAGGGTGTTGACAGTGAGCAGGGCCGGGTCGCTCGTCACCGCCGTGCACGAGCCGGTGGTTGCAACACAGGTGTAGGTGCCGGAGCTCAATCCCGGAGAGACCAAGGACAGGTTGAGTGTGGTGTTGGTCTGGCCGGGCAGCAACACGTTGTTCCGATACCACTGCAAGCCCGGCGTGGGAGTGCCCGATACGGCCACCGAGAACTGGACGTTGCTTCCCTGGCACACGGTCTGCGGCACAGGCTGCAGCGTGAACTGCGGGCAAATGACGACCCCGGACACGGCCGAGAGGTTGATCCGATACGACTGGGACTCGGCCGGAGAGTTCCCTTCGGTGACGCGGAGGAAGTAGGTCCCGGCTCCCGGGAGGATGATGCTCGAGAGTGTCTCGGCCACGCCGACTGCCGAGGCGTTGCCTGTGCCCAGCACGGTCGTGCCGTCCGAGCCGATGATGGAGACCACCAAGTCCGCGACCGCCAAGGCGTTGAAATTCGCCCCTGTATTGCAGTTGGCATCCTGCGGCGCGTTCAGGTAGGTCGACCCGACCGGCGTCACCGTGGCGGTCACCGACGCCGTCGCGGCCACCGTGAACGACCAGAAGTCGGTTTCGCCGTCCGCATCGATGGAAAGCAGTGCGGCGTTTGCATCGCTCGTGCCCGCGACCGGCGCGGGCTGCGTCCCAAACGCGATGGCGCCGGGAATCGCAAGCGCCCCCAGGGGCTTGGCGGTTGCAGAGGTGTCGTTGGCCTCGTATGGATCGCCGTATTGGCGCTGCGCAGCGCGGATGTCATCCTGCCGCGGGCCGTCGTACGCGGTGCTGATGAAGGGTTCCATCAGCTTGGTCGCATTGGCTGGGCACACGTGGAGCAGGCCCATGCCATGACCGTGTTCGTGTGCAATCACGTTTCGCAGGAAACGATTGGCGTTGCCAGCGCTCGCCCAGTTGCCCGTGTCCTGGGAATCCAGCACCATGTCTCCGTTGGATGGGAACTGGTTGTACGCTAGAACGCCGTTACCGCCGTCGAGTGGGTGGGCGCTGATCCGCACATCGCCGCGAGCGCCCGCGGCCCCGGCGGACCCCCACACGGCTCCGTCATCCCAGTCGTTTGCGCCGACCGTAATGCGGGTGTACGTCAGACCCGAGAGCGCCTGCCACCGGGCAAAGACCTGCACAAAGCGGTTCACCCACGTCGCCCGACCCCCTTGGGCGGCAAACGCCGCATCCATGCTCGAGAACAGCACGCTGGGCGCCACCGGTTCCCCGATACCGCCGGAGATGCTCAGGCCATCGGGAACAAAGCTCCAGGTCAGCGCCCGCGGCGAGCCCTGGGCGCCCGACCAGCGTCCGGTGAGCTGGTAGTCCTGCACCCCGAACTGCAACCTGTTCAACTGCTCCACGAGCACGTTCACTCGGTTGACGTACACCGGATCGGTGCCTTCCGCAAAGCACGCGGTTACGGGCGCGAACGAAACGTCGCCTGCACCCGGCTTGATAATGGGTCGCATCGTGTTGACCTGGGCCTGCACAAGCCCGGCGCCAAGGCCAACCACGGCAATCACAGCTTTTACAGTCATCCGCTTCATTCGCATCTTCTCCAGTTTGAAGTCCAAGGCCCACACGGAGGCCGCGCAGAGCCGCCCATTCAGATCATCCGCGATATTCACGACAAGTCCAGTCGATTTTCCTGACCAACTGTTGTGACGAGGTCCTTGTACCGACGAGGGCACCTGGGACACGGCACATACGCACTATTCGGGCCCGGGGATGCCCTTATTCCCTACAACGCCGGCAAAGACCCTACGATTCTGACCGGTTTCCCTCCGGGCAATCGGGGCGTGGTGCGTTTCTCAACGCGGGAAATGTTCGGGAGGTCCCTATGGCATCGTCACTATCGGACCTCCTGGTTCGACCCGGTTCCCGTCCGAGCATCGCCGATTTCGACCCGGACGACACCTTGGGCTGGGACAAGGCCGCCGCCCAGGAAGCCCTCGACTCCAATCGCAAACGAATGAGCGAACTACATGAGTTGCTCTGGGCTGAAAACAAGCGATCCATCCTTGTCGTTCTCCAGGGGATGGACACCTCGGGCAAAGACGGGACGATCCGGCAGGTGATGTCGGGAGTAAACCCTCAAGGTTGCCACGTTACATCCTTCAAGCGCCCGACCGAGGAAGAGGCCGACCACGACTACCTCTGGCGGATTGTCCGGGCCCTGCCCGCGCGCGGCGACATCGGCATCTTCAACCGCTCCCACTACGAAGATGTGCTCGTTGTCCGGGTGAACAGCCTGGTTCCCAAGGATGTCTGGAAAGCACGCTTTGACCAGATCAACGCCTTTGAGAAGCACCTGACCGACAACGGCGTGGTCGTGCTCAAGTTCTTCCTGAACATTTCCAAGGATGAACAGCGCCAGCGCCTCCAGGAACGACTCGATGACCCGACCAAGAACTGGAAGTTCTCCGAGGGAGACCTGGTGGCCCGCAAGAGTTGGCCCGAGTACATAAAGGCATACGAGGATGTCCTGGCCAAGTGCTCAACCGAACACGCGCCTTGGCACATCATTCCCTCCGACCGCAAGTGGGTCCGGAACCTTGCGATTTCATCCATCCTCGTCAAGGCGATGGAGCGATTGGATATGCAATGGCCCAAGCCCGCGTTTGATCCGAAGACCATCGTGATCGACTGATGCGTTAGTCCATGATCCACTCAAACGCGCGAAGCGGATCCCACGCCGCCAGCGCGACGAACGTCGCCCACGCGGTCACGATCAATCGGCTGACCCACGGAAACCGCTCCTTGGTTCCGCGGCGTTTGAACCAAACGATCAGCACGATCGTTGTCGGAATCACCGGCGCCGCCAGAAAGCACGACACCGACTCAAAGGGCGCTGTGGCCGCCAGCCAAGGCGCGAGCCCCGAGATCCCGCTGGGGTCATCCATAGACGGCATCGGCCGCCGCCCCAGGAGGACCCACGCCGCGACAAAGTTCGTGTACAACAGGAGCAGGAACGAAAACTGAACCACGCACCCGATCGCCGCGACCAGATTGACCCAGCGCGGCAGCGGCGCTGCCCCAACCACAAAGGTGCACGGATCACTCGGATCAAACACCCTGCCACACTCTGGGCACGCGCCCGCGCCCAACCCATCAAGCAGGTAGCCGCATCGTTTGCACATCCGACCGCTGGTTTCTGCCGGAACTTGCATGCCCCTCCCTCAGCTGCATCCCGCGGCAAACGCGTTCAAGAAACACTGGAAGTCGTTGGCGTTCAGTACCGGGGCTGTCGTTGATCGATCGCAGTTGGCCGCGGGCGACTGGGCCGCGAACGCGTTCAAGAACGCCTGGAAGTCGTTGGCGTTGAGGTAGCCCGTGTCGTCGAAGTCCGGGTAGCACGTGACGATCGGTACCGTCCAGGCCCCGCGCCCTTGAGTACCGACCGTCACCCGCTCCCGCCACGGTTCCACAATCAGATCGATGATGCACGCGTTGGGAAGGTTGTCCCCGTACCTTCGCCACGACTGGCCCTCGTTCACGGTCCGGTACAGCCCCGCATCCGAGCCCGCATAGATCACCGGGGCCGGGCCCCGCACATCGATGCCGATCACGTTCACCGGGATATCCGGGAGGTTCGCGCTCAGCGTCTGCCAAGTGACACCCGCATCGCGCGAGCGCCGCACCCGAGGTTGGCTGAACGCTGCCGTCGCCAGGTACACCGTGCGCGGGTCCGACGGATCCACCGCGATCTCCCGCGTGGTCCGCGGCCATCCCGGCACGCCGGTCAGGCGGAGTGTGAATGTCGCCCCGCTGTTACTCGATGCCAGGACTCGCCCATCGTTGGTTGCCGCGTACACATAGCTCGAATCTGAGGGCGCGATCGCCAGTGCCCTGATGGCCGCGGATCCACCCCCCGTCAGGTCCGCGCTCAAGGCTGTGAAACTGGTCCCGCCGTCATTGGACACAAACACCCTCTCTGTTCCATAGAGCATCCGCTGCGAGTTGTGCGGATCGATCAAGTACGGCGGCAGAAAGCAGTTTCTTCCCGTCAGCCCCGCGCCCGCACCGTTCACCACGTTGCCGCCATCCACAGACCGGTACAGCGCCCCCGTGCCCTGGCTCTCGGCGAATACGCGCAGCGGGTTCAACTGATCAAGCTGCGTCCAGCCTCCATCCCCACCGCTGATGCTGGTCCAGTTCTGTCCGACAGCACTACGCCTGTGCGAACCGTTGTCCTGTGTGCCGCCGAAGAAGATGAGGTCGTTGGTCGGGTGCGTCGAAAGCCCGGCGTAGAACTGAATCGTGCACAAACCCGTGTTCAAGTGCGCCCACGATGACCCCAGGTTCGGGGACCGGTGCACGCCGCCATCATCACCGCAGAGCAGGCGGCCCGAGGCGTCAAACTTCAATGCGTGCAGGTCCACATGCGGCGGCGTCACCGTGCTCCACGATGACCCCGCATTAGTGGACCGCGAAAGCGTCAGCCCGCCCATGAACACCGTATTCGGATCCGTCGGGCTCACCACAATGCACGACAGATACCACCCATACGTCGCCTGGATCGACCCGGGGGCAATCGGCACCCATGTTGCGCCGCCGTTATCCGACCGGTACGCGCCGAACGTGTCCCCTCCGCCGCCTGCCGCATCGCAAGGGTTTGACGTCAGCGCGTACAGCCTCGATGCCTGTGTCGGCGCGATCGCGATCGTCGTCCTTCCAAACCCTGCGCCCGCATTCGGCAAGCCGCCGGCAAGTCGCAGCCACGTTGCGCCCGCATCCGTGGACTTGTAGATCCCGTTTTCTGCCGCTCCGAAAATCCTCCCGATCGCGGCGTACAGAATCGAGGGGTTCGTCGGGTCCATCGCCAAATCGGTTGAATCTTGCGAGGGCAGCCCGCCCGCGAGTTGCGTCCATGTCTGCCCACCATCGGTGGACTTGAACACGCCCCGAGGTCCTGCTGCCCCCGGATGTCCCTTGGCCGCGGCCCGCTCTGGGAAACCACCCGCCTGAGTGATCGAAGCGTACAACACCTGCGTGTCCAGAGGATTGATCACGATCCGCGAAAAACACCGCCCACCAAATGTCTCCGCGGCCAGCTGCACCCACGAATCCCCACCGTTCACCGACTTGTACACGCCAAGTCCGTACCGACTGTGATTGGCAAAGTTCGCCTCTCCGGTCCCGGCGTAAATAACCGCCTCACTGGTTGGGTCCATCGCCAACGCGCCGATCGCCGTTGTCGGCATGAAGTCGGTCAGAGGTGTCCATGTAACCCCGCCGTCATTGGTGCGCCAAACGCCGCCATCCGCGCCTGCGACGTAGTAGCGATCCGGATTCGTCGGTGAGCACGCGATCGCGCTCACGCGCCCGGTCGTGCCTCCGAACCCGGTCGCCGGCGCGGGCCCCAGCGATGTCGCAACCTGAGCCGCGGCCGGGGAAGCGGCAACACACAGCGCGATAAGCAGGGGGTGCTTCACTTCGCAGCCTCCTTCGCGGCGGGCTTCGCGGCCCCCATCGTCTCAAACATCAACGTCGCGCTCAACACCACCCAAGTCGGCTGCGGACCTTCCGGCACGTTGGCTCCCGGCTCTGCCTTTGGAGCCGGCTCCAACTGATGAAACTCCACCCGCCATACCCCCGCCTTCGACAACCGGAACTGCCCGATTGCGCTGCTGTTGGTCCGCACTTCCTGTTTCTCGCCGGACGCAATGTGCGTCGCGATCACCCGCGCGTTCTTGGCCCTGCCCCCGCCCGCGTATGTCACCACCGGTATGTCGCTCCCGATCGCCATTGCCGATGGATCAAACAACGGCCGGATCTCTACCAGTTGCCCCGTCTTCTCCGTCACATTGCCGGATCGCTCATCCCCCGCGCCATTGGTGCGCACCACCGTCTTCACCGACTCCACCAGCCGCACGGCAACCGCGCCCTTCACGCTTTCAGGTAGTTCTGCACCCGCTCGATCATGCGCAAACCTCCGCAAATCCGCGGCCTCAATCGTCACAACCCGCGGCCTGAAGTCCACGCCAATCACGGCCGCGCCCTCGCTGTTGATGCGGATCGAGCCCGCCACACCCTTCTCATCCGCCCGCGGAGCCAGGTCGGAGTTCTCCTGTGTGCCCGCTACCCGCAGCAGCGTCCAGGAGATCCGGGCATCATCCCAAGGGATGTCTGCTCCGGTCACCACATTGCGGACCTTCAAGGACACCGGTTCGCCCACCCCAACGCGGTACGCCGCGGGCTCCAGCGCCGGGGCTTCCTGCGCCCGGGCCCCACCGCACAGGGCCGCTATCGCCACCGCAATCAGGATTCCGCTTCTCATCGCCTGTCCCTCGGTTTCCCCCATGCTATCGGCAAGTAGGGAAACGCCAAGAGAATCTGGCCGATCAGGTGCACCCGGCCGCGAACGTGTTCAAAAAACACTGAAAGTCATTGGCTGTCAGCACCGGGAGTGATGTGCTCCCATCGCAATTCGCGTAGCTGTCCGCCGCGGCATACTTGTTCAAGAAGCACTGGAAGTCGTTAGCGCTCAAGAGCGGCGAGGCTTGCGAGTTATCGCAGTTCGCGTAGCAGGGAATGCAGCGGTACCGGGCGATGTTCCCGGCGGGCAGACCGTTGGCGGACGTGAACCTTCCCGTGATGATCAGGTCGCCGTTCCATTCCACCATTCGAAGGGCATTGGGTCCGGTCCCCCCGGCTAGGCCCGAGCCCAGCGTGATCCAGGTCGCCCCATCCCACCGTTTCACGCCTCCGGCGAAGCCCCCGCCGACAATGAGCTGCCCTTTGTACGAGGCCGCGGAAGCGCACGCCCACAAGTTGCCCAGCGTCTCCCACGTCGCGCCGTCCCATTGCCGGACGCGGTAGTCGCCGGCCGCGACCAGGCGGCCGTTGTGGATCGCGAACTGTTCCGTGTAGGAACCCATCGAATCACCCACCGCCGACCACACCCCCGGCGCGCCGTCCCAACGCACAGCGTCGTAGTAGTTTGCCAAGCTGGAAGTGGCGACCAGCCCCCCGCCGATGAGAGAGCCTCCATAACTGATGAGAGCGGTCGCGCCATCGCCGTGAAACGGACCAATGCGCTGCCACTGCGTGCCGTTCAGACGCAAAAACTCGGCGGCCCAGACGGCGAAGAGTTGCCCCTGGTGGACCGCGAAGGAAAAAGGAGTGCCCCCGAATAGTCCTTCTTGCCCGTCTCCAAAGGCGACCCACGCGGAGCCATCCCACCTGGAAACAACCTGAACCACGCCACCGGTTTGAATGGATGTCGCCGCGATCAAGTCACCGTTGAACGAAATCAACGCCCCGGCGCCGGGAACATCGGGGGCCAGTGGCTGCCACTGTGTGCCATCCCAGATCACCACACGCGCCGCACCACCGCCTCCGCTGACGACCAGGGTCGGCTGCGCCGGACCCGAACCGTCCGGATCCCACACAGTGATCCCGGAGGGAGCGTTGGGAAATGA
This sequence comes from Phycisphaerales bacterium, assembly GCA_044222485.1. Classification (GTDB taxonomy): domain Bacteria; phylum Planctomycetota; class Phycisphaerae; order Phycisphaerales; family UBA1924; genus JAHBXE01. Next base: position 18,248 of record JBGAND010000045.1, read on the forward strand.
GCCTGGTCCCGGTTCGAGCACAAACCCACTGCACTGCCCGCGCGCGATCGTGGCCGCGAACGCAATGGGCAGCGCGTACGTTGTGGCTCTTTGGGTTCTCCGGTTCATGTGCACCCCGCAGCAAAGCGATTCAAGAAACACTGAAAGTCGTTCGCGGTCAGTACCGGCGGTTGCGTGCTCCCATCGCAGTTCGCGTAACTCTCCGCCGCGGCGAACTTGTTCAGGAAGCACTGGAAGTCGTTGGCGTTAAGCACCGGAGCGTTGAGCGAGTTGTCGCAGTTGGCGTAGCACGGGATACAGCGGTAGCGGGCGATGTTGCCGGCGGGGAGTCCGCCGGCAGTGGTGAACTTTCCGGCGAGAATCAGGTCGCCGTTCCATTCCACCATCCGGGTAACTTGGGCGAACGTGCCGCCGACTCCGCCTCCGAGCGCTTGCCACGACACTCCGTCCCATCGGGCCACTGCTCCCGGAACACCCCCCGCGACGATGAGCTGCCCGTTGTACGAGGTCACCTCACGACCCGAGATTTGTCCGCCCAGCGACTCCCTCGTCGCGCCGTCCCATTGCTGGACAAGGTAATCGCCCACCGCGATCAGGCGGTCGTTGTGGACCGCAAGTTGATAGACAAAATTGAAGGGCTCGCTTCCCACGGGCGACCACCACTCCGGCGCGCCGACCCAGCGAACAACGTTGGCCTCCACAAACGGAATCCCCAGACGAAGATAGCCGCCGCCGATCAGCTCGCCGCGAAAGCTGATGATCGCGTTTGCATACTCCCCACTCGAGGGACCCAAGTCTTGCCACGTCGCACCGTCAAGCCGGAAGAAAGAGGCCGCGCACGTGGCGTAAAGCTGCCCCTGATGGATGGCAAAGTTTCTCGGTGCTCCCGGAAAATACTCCTGGTTGTCCCCGAACTGCACCCAAGCGTTGCCGTTCCAACGGGACACGGACCACCCCCCGCCGCCCGCGATCAGGTCGCCGTTGAAGCTTGACAAGCCAACCAGGTATGCGGACGGTGGACCGAACGGTTGCCACGCCGCGCCGTCCCAGATCTTGACGTACCCACCGCTGTTCCCGGCCATCGCGACAAGCGTTGACGGCGCCGGACCCGACCCGTCAGGATCCCACACGGTAATCGCGCTCACTTGTCCGGTCAGCGTTCCCGGCCCCGGCTCCAGCACATACCCGCTGCACTGCCCTTGGGCGAGCCCCGCGGCGATGCCCACGATCGTGGTGAGCCACGTAACGTGTTTCATGATTACTCCATCCTGTGGGCAACCAATCACGTACACCCCGCCGCGAACTTGTTCAGAAAACACTGAAAGTCATTCGCGGTCAAGACCGGATTCAAGGTGCTCCCATCGCAGTTGGCATAACTGGATGCTGCGGCGTACAAGTTCAGAAAGCACTGAAAGTCGTTGGCCGTCAACACCGGCGCGACAATCGAGCCATCACAGTTGGCGTAGCACGGCACGCACCGGTACCGCGCGATCGAACCCGAGGGCACACCGCCGACACTGGTGAACTTCCCGCCGATGACCAGGTCCTCATTCCACTGAACCATCTGGCTCACCATCGCCTGCGGTCCAGCAACTCCACCACCCAAGACCTGCCACGATGATCCATCCCAGCGCCGAAGGTAAGGTGCTGTGGATCCGCCCGCAACAAGCTCACCCGCCAGTCCGCCCACACGAGACAGCGTGCGGGTTGGCCCGGCCGCGCCGATGGGGTTCCAGGTCGTGCCGTTCCACTCCGCCACTCCGCCATCGCCCGCGGCCAGCAAGTGCCCGGAACTGGTCGTCGCAAAGTCATAGACAAAGGTCTGCCACCCATCCCCCACCGGCTCAAATGCGTTGGGCACCCCGCCCCATCTCACCACGCCATAACCCGCTTGCGGCGTGCCCACTCTCAGCAACCCACCGGCGATCACGGTTCCCTGAAAGCTCGTGAGCGCAAAGCCGTATTCGCCGTTGAACGGACCCATCTCTTCCCAGTGCGTGCCGTTCAATCGGAAGACCGACGAACCGCCGAACGCCCAAAGCTGGCCCTGATGCACTGTGAACGCCCAAGTCACCCCGGCGCCCTTGTCGGTTCCAAGTCGTTCCCACGCGGTGCCGCTCCACCGTGCTACGCCGTAATCCCCGGTCGCATCAGTGAAGGTGGATCCGATCACCAGGTCTCCGTTGAACGTCGTCAACGAGTAGAGGCCGCCGAGCAACACCGGCCCGAGCTGTTGCCACGATGCCCCATCCCACACCATCACGCGAGCGCCGCCAAAGGCCCCGCCGGCGACGACGGTCGTCGGCAATGGTCCCGCGCCATCCGGATCCCATGTCGTGAGTGCCGAGACCGTTCCTGTCAGAGTCCCCGGCCCCGGCTCGAGCACATAGCCGCTGCACTGGCCACGCACCGTCGCCACCCCGCACGAAGTCAAGACCAACGCGATCGCTGCCCGTGACACGTGATTCTTCATGGGGAATCTCCGGAACCCAGTTTAACCTGTAATTCCGTGGCCGCCAACATAATTACCCGCGCCGCTTATGTGGACGCGCTGATTGAGCGCAGACCCCAATCTGGACCAGCGTGGCCGCAATCCCGCGATCGGAAACTGGTCATCCCTCTTACTTCACCACCCCATCGCGCTTCGCCAGCCTCTTCGCGATCGCCGCGCCCGAGCTCAACGCCCCCTCCATATACCCGACAAACTTGTAACACGCGTGCTCACCGGCGATGTGCAGCTTCCCACCCATGTGCGCCTTGGCCATCATCGGGCCCACCGTCGTCACCTGCCCCGGGGCCGGGAACGAATAGCTCGCGCCCGTCCAGGCCTCCTTGGGCCAATCCATGTAGCGTGTGGCCACTTTGTTCTCGCCAAACCCGGGGTAGAACGCTTCGTACTGAGCGCTGAACGCGGCCTCGCGCTCTTCCTTGCTCATGGCCAGCGCCTTCTCGGCCATAGGCCCACCGCTGAACCCGGTCATACACGCCCCGCCATTGGTCTCATCCACCGGTCCCTGCGCATCGGTCGCATCCCACGTCTGCTGGTTGTACCCGTCCGACAACGCGTACTGGCACAGCTTGGGCGTGTGTGTTTCCCAGAAACGCGCCTTCACATGCGCCAGCCACTTGGTGTTGACCCCCATCTGCGGGTTCATGGCCGCGGGCAGGCCCGGGTTAAATGCGATCTTCTTCCACGTCGTCGGCGGCACCGCGAGCACCACATCGTCGCACTCGATCGTCCGCCCATCCTTCGCGGTCACGATCACGTTCTGCCCCTTCAGCGAGATTTCCGACGCCGGTAACTCCAGCGTCAACCGACCCGCGCCGATCCCTTCAGCCAGCTTCCGGGCGAGCTGATCGTTCCCGCCCTTGCAGCGGTAGACCTCGCTCTCGGTCCAGTACTTCTCAAGCTGCCCGCCCTTGACGGATGCGAGCTGGCCCAAGAGGGACTGCTTCCCCGCATCCTGCCCGTTATCGCTTGTCTGGTTAATCCACATCGCCCGCTTGCACACCGGGCTCACATCCAGCTTCTCGATCCACGCGGCCGTGTTCATCGCATCCAGCTTCGCGGCATCCGGCGTGTTCCAAGGCTCATCCTCAAGCACGGGCGCTGCCAACTCGTTGAGCTTGTTCAGTGCCGCTTCCATCTCCTCCCACACCTTCCCCGCTTCCTCGTAACCGAGCAACTTCCCGTCAATCACGATCGGGAACTGCGCCCCCTCCTCTTCCTCCGTCACATCCAGCCACTCAAACTTGAACTGCTCCGCAAAGTTCACCCACGCCGGATGGTTCGAGCCAATCAGCTCCGCCCCACCCTCAACGTTCCGCCCCTTGATGTACTCGTTCTTGTTCGCCGCGTTGAAGCTCAGCACCCGCCCACCCACCCGGTTCCGCGCCTCAAGAACCGTCACGTCATATCCCGCGGCCTGCAACTCGTGAGCGCACGTCAGGCCGGAGAACCCCGCCCCGATCACCACCACCCGCTTGCCCGACTCCCGCCCCAGCCGCGGCCGCGCCCAGGCCGGAGTCTGAGAAATCAAAAGCCCCGCCGAAGCCGCCAGCGTCCCCTTCAGGAACTGCCGCCGCTCCATCGGGGTTGCAACTTTGCCGTACCGAGCGTTGAGAATTGCATACATCGAACGCGACATAAGAGCCTCCTTGCGGGCATCCGCCCGGTCTGTCTACAAAACCGGCCGGCCCGTTTCCGAGCCGGCCGCTTGAGAATATCAAGCTTCTGCTTTGGTGGCACGGGTCATGTCTTTGCATGGCCCGTGAAACTCACTCATCGTTCGTCGGCCCGATCGCGATCATCCACATCTTGAAGAAGTTCATGATCTGCTGCTTGGACAGCTTGTTGGCGTTCAAGGCATAGGTCACCTTGCTCGAGCTGGGGGCATCCCCGGCGCCCATCGTGTCGACGTAGCTGATCTTGCCCGTCAGGCACGGCACCGAGTTGTCCACGGCGAAGAACGCATCCTCATCGCTCTTGTCCTTGAACGCGTCGGCCTCGCTGCCGGGCTTCTTGAACTTGTCTTCATTGAACCGCAGGTTGAACTCGTAGTAGCCCTTGCCGTTGGTCTTGTGGTCCGGATCCTCAACCCACTTGATTGAGCCGGTCATCACGTCCGTGATGTCCTTGCCGTCAGAGTTGTAGCTGAACCGCACGCCATCGGTGAACCAGTTGCCCGTCTCGTAGTCGTAATCCAGCCGGCCGTTCACCGTCGTGCTCGGGTAGTTCTCGCTGGGCCCCTTGGCCAGGACCACGCTCTCAAACCGCATCGGGTCCGACTTCTTCACCGTGACCGTGACCGTCTTGTCCCCGATCACGCGCTTGAAGTGGTACTCCGCCAGCGATTCTTTCTTCTCCGCCTTGCCGACCAGCCGCCCGGCGAACTTGTCCACAAACGCCGACGCCTTGCCCACCTGCTCAACGGCAATCCGCAGCGCGCTCTCCTTGGCCGCGCCGCCCGCCAGGGCATATGCGCCGCTGGCCGTGTCGATCGGCATCGTGCCGACCCACTTGCCCACCGTCTTCTTCTGCTTGAGGTCCTTGGGGTTGAGCACCGACAGGTCGATGCTGTAGGTAATCAACGCATCCTGCTTGTTCCTGCCCAGGGTGCTGCTCTTAAGGTTGGGCTGACGCGTGATCGTCCCCGAGAACTCCGTCGTCGTCGCCACCGCGAGCGTGAACTTGTAGGTGTCCTTGGCGCCCAGCGCCGCCGAGCCCTTCTTCAGGTCGCCGGTGGTGTCCAGGTTCGTCCGCGTCCCAAAGTCGATGTCCATGGTCCCCGCGATCACCTTATCTTCAGTGATCGTGTTGTCCTTGGCATCCTGCGCCATCGCCGGCGACACGATCGTCCCCGCAAACGCGAAGACGCCAGCCGCGGCCGGAAGTGCGAAATTCTTGATCCAACCCATAGTCAAAATCCTCCCTCTAGAGGGTGCGAAGGCATCCCGCCTGGAATGCCGGAAGCAGAGTGTATCAGGCCCACTCCGCAAGGCTGTAACAAAGGTGTTCGGGGTTCCACTTCCGCGGTTTCGATCTCAGAGCGACATCCTCGGCCCTCTATCAGAGCCGAGCGGCGCAAGCCGCCGGTGTACTCCCCACGCCCTGACGCCCGGTCGGGGGCTCGCGCCCCTCGGTTCCCGTTCACTTCACCGCCTTGTACTCCATCCCCAGCTCATTCATCAAGAACGCAAACTGGTCCGTGTACCGCTCAATCCGCTGCGACAAGCTCGACCCCACCCCGTGCCCGGCGTTCGCGCTGGTCCGTAGCAACACCGGGTTCTTCGACCCCGTCGCCTGCAGCCTCGCCACCATCTTCCGCGATTGCATCGGGTCCACCCGCGGGTCATTAGCCCCCGTCATCATCAGCACCGACGGGTACTTAGTCCCATCCGCCACGTGGTGATACGGCGAATACGCGTACATCGCCTTGAACTGCGCCTCATCCTTCACCGTGCCAAACTCGGTGATGTTGAACGCACCGTTGCTCGACAGCTCCACCCGCAGCATGTCATAGATACCCACGTGCGACACCACCGCCCGGAACATGTCCGGATGCTGCGTAATCATCGCGCCCATAAGCAGTCCACCATTGGACCCGCCGGTGATCGCCAGTTTCTGCGGGTTGGTGTACTTCAGCTCAATCAACCGCCCCATGCACGCCGCAAAGTCATCAAACACGTTCTGCTTCTTGGTCAGGTTCCCGTTCCGATGCCACTCATCGCCAAACTCACCTCCGCCGCGGATGTTCGCCTCGGCAAACACCCCGCCCTGCTCCAGCCACAGCCGCCGCGCCTCAGAGAACCCCGGCTGCGATGAGATCCCATACCCGCCATACCCAGTGATCAGCGTCGGGTTTGTCCCATCCAGCTTGATCCCCTTCTTCCGCACCACGCTCATCGGAACCTTCGTCCCGTCCTTACTCGTCGCCCACTCCCGCACAACTTCGCAATCCGAGAAGTCCGCCGCCGAAGTCTGCGCCAGCTTCGTCTTCCGCGGCGTCACATCGCTGGTCCGCACCCGATACCACGCCGGCGGCTCGGTGTAGCTCTCAATCTGCATCAGGACCTCAAAGTCCCCGATCGCCTCCACCTGCCCCACCGTCGACACCGGCGGCAGTGTGATGAACCCTTCCACCTGCCCGCGCGCATCAAAGATCTGCGCCTCGGATGGCCCACCCTTGTGCCCCGCCACCCAGATGTTCTGCGCCGTCCGCGTCACCGAATCGATCGCAAAGTCCTGCTCCGGAATAATCCACTCGGTATTCTGTGTCTCCGCCCGCAGCACCGGCAGAATCCCCACCTTACCCCGCGGCGAACCGTTCAGCGAAACCAGGGTCATATACGGCCAACCCTTCCTCAGGCTCGCCTGGGTGATGCCATCGGAGAACTGCGTCACTTTCTTCCACGTGCCGCGATCCGGGCTCAGAACATCCGCCGGGATCTTCAGATAGTGCTCAAACTCCCCGCCATCTCCGTTGGCCACGGTCGCCAGCACATACTTGCCGTCATCCGACGTCGAAAGTTGCACCTCCGCGATCCGCGGAAACTCCTTGCCGACCTCGTACGCATCGCTCTCCCCCGGCGTCCCCAGCATGTGGTGATACACCTGCTGAAAGAAGTCCATGTCCGCGGCCGGCCGCTCCGTCCCCCTCGGATACCGCGTGTAGTAAAAGCCCGACCCGCCCTCATCCCACGCCAGGCTTCCCCCCGCCGTGCCCCCGTGCACCCTCGGGATCACATCATCCAGCTTCGCCCCCGTGTCCGTCTCATACACATACACATCACCGCTCTCGCTTCCACCCTTAGACATCGACACCGCCACCATCGACCCATCCGGTGAAGGAACAAACCAGTCAATGGTCGTCCCTCCCTGGGCGTCGATCGCGTTGGGATCGACCACCACACGCTCCTTCTCCGGCTCATCCGGAGAAGCCATCACCACCAGAATCGGCTGCTGCTTGGGCGGCTGATGCTTCATCGCAAAGAGCAACCCCTTCCGCGATGCCAGCGCCGAGTATTCCGGCGAATCGTTGCTCAACAACTGCGTGATCCGCATACGGATCGGGTCCGCGCTCTTCAAACCATCCAGCGTCTTGCGCGCCAGCACGTTCTGCGCATCGCTCCAGCCCTTCACAGCCTTGCTATCCCAATCCTCCAGCCACCGATAGTCTTCCGTCACCTTCACCCCGTGATACGTATCCGTCACCGGCTTCTTTTCGGTCTTGGGTGGCTGAGCCTGAGCAGCCGCGGCCAGCATCGACGCACACACAACAGTCCGGATCAGCATCAGAAGTCCCTTCAAAGTGGCGGTCCGAAGTGTACGAGGCTTCCCGCGCATTGGTGCCACTGCTCGCTGCAGCAAACCCCTCGCGTCCGTCCACCCAAACCGCGGCATGGCGGCGCCGAACACCTACGCCTTCACCGCACTCCCCCTTCCCTCCTAATTTGCTGATTTGCCTATTTGCTCATTTGCTGATTTACTCCTCCCCCATGTCCACCCACCGCCTCCCCACCGACACCGACAACGGCCTCCTGCTGATCATCAGCGGCCCCTCCGGCGTCGGCAAAACCACGGTCACCCGAGGCGTTGAACGTTCCATCCCCGGCGCTGTCTTCTCCGTCTCCGCCACTACCCGCGCCCGCACTCCCGTTGACGTCGAGGGTGTTGACTACCACTTCGTCGAAGATGCCGAGTTCGAGCGCATGAAGGCCGCGGGCGAGTTCCTTGAATCCGCCGGCATCTACGGTAAGAAGTACGGCACACCCATCGGACCCGTCGACGAGCAACTCCGCCGCGGCCGCCTGGTCATCCTCGAGATCGACGTTCAAGGCGCCATCCAAGTCAAAAAGAAAATGCCCCGCGCCTTCGGCATTTACATCCTCCCCCCTAGCGAAGAAGAACTCCTTCGCCGCCTCCGTGACCGCAAGCGCGAAGATGAATCCAAGATCATGCACCGCTTCAACGCCGCCAAACAGGAAATCGCACAAGCCAAGTCCTGCGGCGTCTACGACCTCTTCATCACCAACGACCAGCTCGACAACACCATCAAGCAAGCCGTAGACCGGATCGCCGCCGAACGTGCAAAGCGCGCCGGACGCAAGTGAACCGTCGCGCGTTCGGCGTTGTATTTACAGCGGCGAGCCGTGGTGTGTCACCACGGCGGACGTACCTTAGCGGCGTCACCAGCTTCAGTAGAATCAACCCCGCCCTACTTCCAACGCCCTGGTGGACGGGGCCGGGGCGTGTTGGCTTCCTCACCAATCCTACCTGATCCTCACCCCCTGCCCCACCGCCTTCCCCCCACCCTCCACCAACTTCCCCTTCTGGTCATACAGCACCAGATCTATCTCCGACCCAAACCCCTTCCCATCCTCCGACACCGTAATCCGCTCCACCAACTCCCCGTGCCCCGCCGGCCCCCACCCTGCAGTCGCCAACTCATCCAGCTTCGCCGGCGGCTTGGTCGTGTAAAACACGTACTTCGCCTCATACACCGGGCCCCCGACGCTCCGCCACACCCCATACGCCGGCGGCACCGGCGGCGCGCCGTCATAGTTGGATGACTCGGTCATCGTCCCCCCTGCGTTGAACACGTACAGAAACTCCAGGTCCTTGACCTGTTCAAACGCCCCATCCTTGAACTGGATGTTCGACTTCCAGGCGCCGACCAACGACGAAGATGCACACCCCGGCAGCACGCACAGGACCAAGAGAACCGACCAGAACCGCGGCACCGTGTTCATGAGATCTCCTTCGCACCGTGTGGACGCAACTCATCGCGAGCACATCGTAGAGAAACAGGGCCGCCCCCGCGGGCCCTTACGCCTCGCGCGCCAAAGCGTCCGTCCGCCCGCTTCCAATCACCCAAGACCACGTCAGCCCCGCCACGCCGGCCGCCACCAGCACCCCGCCCCCCAGAAACGCCCATCCAAACCACCCGGGCCAAAGACTCGAACTGGGCAGAGTCCCCTGATTCCAGCGCTGAAAGCTGTCCAACACGCCGACCCGAAGCAGCGTGAACCACACAACCAGAACCCCCGCGTTCAGCGTGAAGATGGCCCACCTCGGAATCCGCGCGCCCGGGCCGCGGCCCTGAATCTGAAGCCAGCCCAACACCGCCAAGAGCGCCATCGTGTCAATGCCCAGCATGCTCCCCATCGCGTGCCCCGCAACAACCAGCGTCCCGTGAATCAGCGCGTTCAGCGGTGGAATGGAAATCGCAATGGAAAGCGTCAGACTCAACAGCGTCCACGCCGCGGTGAAACACAAAAGCAGCGACACCCCATCCATCGCCTTGCCCGATCGCAGCCGCCGCATCCACCCCGCCACATCCAGCACAACCTTGGCCAGAATCACGATCTCCGTCATGCTCACCAAGAAGCTGACCCACTTCACGATCTCCGCCTGCGGCAGGTGATACGTGTGGTGCCCGTAGTTGGTGAAGCTGTTCAGCACGCCGACAAAGAACAGCGCAAACGCCGATCGCGACCGCGCGTAACCCCCCGGCTTCAGTTGGTCACCCAGATACGCCAGGCCGCCGTACACCAACAAGTTAAATGAGCCAACCAGCGTGCCATACGACTTCCATTCCACCGCCATGTCGCGCAGCGGGTGGCTCCGGAAGTACGGCAACACAAAGACATGCGTCTCGACGAACGCGTACGTGAACAGCCCCAGGCTTGTCATCCACATCCATTGGTAGACGGGAGTGGGTCCTGCCGATACTGGACGCGCCCGCACATACGTCCACGCCAGCACCACCCAGCCCATCCAGAACAGCACGGAAGAGGGCGCCGAAATAAAGAAGAACTGGCGCCCTCCGTACACGTGCCCCGCCAGACACACCCCCACCACCACCGCCCCAAGAAGCCACGTCGCCAGGAAAAACCTAACCGCCCTGTTCCGCCGATCATCCGCCGCCGACGCCCTCGACCAATGGTGCGCAACCACCGCAATGCCGCCGAGATAGACCCATCCAACACCCGCGGCCAAGTGCAGCGGGCGAAGCGTCTGCAGCGTCAGCCCCCAGATCCGCAGCAACGGATGCATCGGTGTATACGAGAGGCTACCCAGCAGTCCGGCAAATACGCCACCCCACAAACACGCAATCGCAAACCGCGTCAAGTTCCGACACCCTCGATCCGAGACGCACGTATCCGTCACGGCGCCCCCGCCTGTTTCTTGTAGTTCCACCACGGAAGCGTGGCCCGATCCCGCCGCGCCCCGGCAAAACTCTCGCGCTGCTCGTTCAGCGATTGCAGAAAGTCCAGCAGGTCGTTCATCGATACCTGATCAATGGACCCAAACGAAGGCATGTTCCCCCGCCCCCGCCGGATCCCATCCTCAATCTCTTGCCGGCTCAGTCGTTCGACCGTTCGCGAAAGATCCGGAGATGCCAACCGCCCGAGGCGAAAGGGCTCATGGCATTGACCGCAGCCAAGTCTGGTGAAGACCTCCCCGCCGCGCACCCCGGCCGCGAACACCTCCTGCCAACTCCGCGGCGTACCGCCACTGGCCAGATGCCCCTGCCCCGCGCCACCCATCTCCGAAAGAAACGCGTAGATGTCGCTCTGCCCCTCCGCATCCAGCGCCGCAGGCGGCATCGGACCGGTGCCCACGCGAAGGATCTGCCGGAAGGCATCCTCATCCACGCGCTGTGAAACGTGCGTGAGGTCTGGCCCCAGGTATCCGCCCATGCCAAAAAGCTGGTGGCACACGTGGCAGTTTCGGTCCCGCCACAACCCCAGACCCCGCTGCCCCTGTTCACTCAACCGAACAAAACCGCCCGTGTTGCCTGCCGGATCATCGCGATAAACCACCAACCCAAAGAGAAAGAAGCACGCCACCCCGAGGGCAAAGACAAGCGTTCTAAGTGTGGCGGTGCCGCCGCGCATGCCGGCAACGATATGCGGACAACTAAGTCCTGTTTGCGGGCTCGATCCTCACTGCCCCACCGGCCTCATCATCGGGAACAGCATTACATCCCGGATCGTCCGCTGATTCGCCAGCACCATCACCAGCCGGTCAATCCCCAATCCCAGCCCCCCCGCCGGCGGCATCCCCACCTTCAGCGCATTGATGAAGTCCGCATCAAAGTTCCGGAACGTCTGCTCCTCGTCATCGATCCCCTTGAGTTGCTCACGGAACTTGGCCTCCTGCACGTCCGGGTCATTCAACTCCGTGTAGTGCGGCGCCACTTCCATTTGAGCGATAAACAAGTCCGCCCGCTCCGCCACCGTCGGGTTCCCCGGCTTGGGCCGCGTCAAGGGTGACAGCGCTGCCGGATATTCCGTGATAAACGTCGGCCGCGTCGCATCCACCGACTTCTCCGCAAACTCCTCAAACAACTCGTTCACGATCAAAATATCATCCATCTTCGCCGCGGCCTCGGCCGACACCACATGCCGCTTCACCGCCGCTTCCCGCGCCCGCTTCCCGTCCGACATCGGAAACCCCAGAGCCTTCTCAAACAGCTCCGCATACGTCACCCGCACAAACGGTGCCCCGTAATCGATCTGCCAATCCCCAAACGGCAGCACCAACCCGTTCACACCCAGCTGCTTAGCCACCAGCGATGCACACGCCCGCACCACATCCTCCGTCAGCTGCATCACCGTCCCGCAATCCCCGAACGCCTCGTACACCTCCAGCATCGTGAACTCGGGGTTGTGCTGCTTATCCAGCCCTTCATTCCTGAAGTTCCGGTTGATCTCGTACACCCGCGGCATCCCACCCACCAAGAGCCGCTTGAGATACAGCTCCGGCGCAATCCGCATAAACAGGTCAATATCCAGCGCATTCATGTGCGTCGAAAACGGCCGCGCCGCCGCACCGCCCGCGAGCGTCTGCAACATCGGCGTCTCGACTTCCTGAAACCCCCGCCCATCCAAGAGCCGCCGAATCTCCGACACCATCATCGACCGCAACCGAAACACACGCATCGTTTCCGGTGTCGCCCACAGATCCACATACCTCTGCCGATACCGCAGCTCCACATCCTGGAGCCCCGCATGCTTCTCCGGCGGCGGCACCAGGCACTTGGCCGCAGGCGCCAATGTCTTCGCCCACACCGTGATCTCGCCGGTCTTGGTCTTCACCAGCGGCCCCGACGCTACCACCACATCGCCCAGGTCCGTCAGCTTCGCAAAATCAAACCCCGGCGCGGCACAATCCCGCTGGCTGATCGCCACCTGCAAGTCCCCCGTTGCATCACGCAGCGTCAGCCACAGGAGCTTCCCGTTGTCGCGGCACAGCAGCACCCGCCCCGCCACACTCACCACCGGCCGCCGATCGATGTACCCCGGCTCCTTGCCCTTCTCCTTCTGCTCCGCATCCGCCGCCGCGTCATACTTCCCCGCCGCATCCGCCAGCGACATCAGGTCCTTGGTCCGCGACCCGTATGGCGTCAGACCCAACCCGACCGCGCCATCGCGGTTGGTCCGGCGCTGCTGTTCTAGTCGATGCAGATCTTGGGGGGGGGTCTCTTCGGTCATGGCAAGTCCTTCGGCGCTGGCGTTGGTGGCACTGGTCATGGCTCTGCATGGCCGGTGCGATCGCGCAGGACCGATGGTATTCGCCCGACTCCCCCCCGCCCCTTACCGCTTGTGATTGCCCGCCGAAACCGTCAGCGTCGCCGCCATCTGCGTGTCGCACAGCGGCTTGTTCGGGTTCGCATCCGTCAGCAGGTCCTGCAGCGTCACCCCGTTGTACACCTTGATCACCGCCGCGGCCGCCTCATCCGCACGCCGGTGGAGCGGGCACAAGTTCGACCCGTGATTCGGCAACCCCAGCGGACAGGATGTGATCCGCTGCACAAGGCTCACCGAGTTGATCACCTCCAGCAGCCTGATCTGGCCCGCCGGCTTTGCGAGTTTGTACCCACCGCCCACGCCGCGCCGGCCGACGATCAGTTTGGCACCCGCCAACTGCTGCAGCACCTTCGCCAGGTAGTTCGGTGGAACCTTGGTTTGCTTGGCAAGCACCGGGGTCGGCACTAATGTGTCTGGTCGAAGCGCCAAACAGGCCATCGCACGCAACGCATACTCGGTGGTCTGGGAAAACATCGGCTACTCCACTGTACCCGCCGCTGACCGACCACATGACTTGTGGCATAAGCCGCGACCTTCCCCTAACTTCGTGCGGCAATACTAGATCGGTGCCGCCACGGCCGCTCCACCCATTTTTGGGTTCTTCTCAGATGCCCGCACCTGTGCTGTTTGTACCCCCGGTGCCAACAAAAGTCGCAACGAGTTCAACACCACCAGAAGGGTTCCCCCCTCGTGGGCCATCACCGCCACCGGCAGCGGCACATTCCACCCCAGCCGCGATCCCACTAATGTCGCCGCCCCCATGCCCCCGATCACCGTCAACGCCAGACCAATATTGAACCGGATCACCGCCCGCGTCCGCCTTGCCAGCACCACTCCCCAGGGAATCACCAGCAAGTCCTCGTGAAGCAACACAATGTCCGACGACTCCAATGCCGCATCCGAACCGATCGACCCAATCCCGATCGCCACATCGGCCGCGGCCAACGCCGGCGCATCATTGGCCCCGTCGCCAATTACGCCGACACCCCCCCCTCCCTTCGTATGCAACGATGCCTTCAACTCACCCAGGATCCGTACCTTATCCTGAGGTAACAACTCCGCATCCCATTGATCCAGCCCCAGCTCCGCGGCCACATGCTCCGCCGTGAGCCGGTTATCGCCGGTCAACATCCGCACCGGACGCACGCCCTGTTCATGGAGCCTCCGGACCATCTGCGCCGCCCCGGGCCGGATCGAATCCGATAGCACCAGCACCGCCGCCTGGCCATCCTCCACTCCTCCACCCGCCGCCTGCCAGGCCACCACCACTCCGATCTGCCCTCGCGACCTGACCCGCTCCAACACTTCCCGCGTCCGGGCCCGCAGACAGATCGGGATCAACTCCTCGCAGTGGGCATACGTCCCCAGCCGCGCCGGCATACCCCCTACCACCCCCGCCAATCCCTTCCCCGGCAGGTCCACTGGCTCCAAAACCGCCTCCGCTTCGACACCCCTCGCCTTGGCCGCCTCCACTATCGCCCGCGCGATCGGATGCGTCGACCCCGCCTCCAGCCCCGCGGCCACCGCCAGCAGCTTCCCCCCGTTGGACCACGCCACCGCGTGCACCTGCTGCAGCCGCGCCTTGCCCTGCGTCAGCGTCCCGGTCTTGTCCATGCACACCGCCCGCATGTGCGCCAGCCGCTCAATCGCTTGACCGCCCTTGAAGAGCAACCCCGCCCGCGCCGCCCGGCTGATCGCCGCCAGTGTCGCCGTCGGAGTCGCAATCACCAGCGCGCACGGCGAAGCCACGATCAACAGCGCGATCGCTGTGTACGCCGCGCCCGAGGCCTTCACTCCCAGCACTCCCCACCACACCAGAAACACCAGCGTGCTCACCACAACCACGCCCATCGCGTAAGGCCCGCTCATCCGGTCGATCACCCGCTGCATCGGCTCCCGCTGCTGCTGAGCGCTGGTCACCAGGTGCAGAATCTTCTGCAAACTCGACTCCGACGCCGCCCGCGTCACCACCGCCTCTATCGGGTTGTCCACATTCAGCGTGCCCGCGTAAATCTCATCCCCAACCCCGATCTCCCGCGGCATGCTCTCCCCGGTCAGCGTCGCCTGATCCACCGATGACACACCCTCAGCCACCTCCGCATCCGCGGCCACGAGTTCGCCCGGCCTCACCTTGATCCGATCCCCCGGCACCAGCGTCCCCGGCACGCACGCCACCCACTTGCCTTCGCGAAGCACCATCGCCTCGCTGGGCATCAGCTTGTGCAACGCCTCCACCGCACGCATCGTCCGCTGCATCGCGCGGTCTTCCAGCGCGCCCGACAGATTGAACAAGAACAACAACAGCCCGCCATCCGCCGCGTGCCCCATCACCGCCGCCAACACGGCCGCCAACACCATCAGCACATCGATGTCGAACTTCCGCTCCCGAACCGCCTCCCACGCCGCCCGACCCCCGTATACCAGCCCTATACCCAACCCCAGCCAGGCCAGCACTTCCCCCGGCCAGCCCCAGGCCGCCTTCACCGCGTATCCACTCAGAAGCAGAACCCCCGCCACCACCGCCGCGGGCAGCTCGCCGGGCAATGACCACTTCGCGATGGGTTTCTCAGGAGGCATCGACAACCGTATCGACACCTAAAGCCGACAATCGAGTGAGACACAAAATCAAGAGGCTCAGACCCACGCCTCCCCGCCGCACCGCCAAAAGAGCGATAACGCAGTCTTTGGTCCTTAAACTGTAGGTGTTTCTCCCTAATCTGCGTCTAAGGGTGCCCCTCACATAGGGAGAACCGCCGAGCTGATGGCTTAGTATATGGGTGGAGAGACGTTCTGAGTCCGCTGGTCAGGACCTGGCGAACTCAGTGTCGGTTGGGGTAGGGGTGCCCAATACATCTTGGTCTCGAAAGGAAACAAGGGCATGAATGCGCTCAAAGCCTCATCAATTTCGACTGGTTCTAATCTAGGGACTGTAACCGCTGACACCAGCACTCCAGTGGGCCTTTCTGCTCGCGCTGTGTGGGACCTGTTGGCTCACGACTCGGGCGCAGGACTCCTGGTCTGTGACACCTCGGGCAAGATCATCTACACCAACGAGAAGTTCGTTCGGTACCTGAATCTTGCCACGCTGGACTCGCTCGCCGGGAAAACCCTCTCTGAGGTGTACCCCGAAGCGGCCGCAAAAGAAAGACTCGAAATTATGCGCCGCGCTGCCCGCGAGCGTCGCGCTTTCGTGGTCGAGTCAGTCTGGAACGGCGTCGCGTACCAATCCATCTGCCGGCCCTACGCACTCCTCGGTGGCGACCCGGAACTGGTCATCACCGTCGTCCGCCGCCAGCCCAAGCCCAACATGGATGACATCTCCCCCGATGTCGAGCGCATCCACATCCGCAGCAACAACCTCGGACCGCTGTCTTCCCTGACGATGCGCGAGCTGGAACTGCTGGCCCTCATCGGCGAGGGCCTCTCCTCGCACGACATCGCCAAGAAGATCTCGCGCTCCATCAAGACCGTCGAGGCCCACCGGGCGTCCCTGGGCAAAAAGCTCGGCGTCGCCTCGCGCGTCTCCCTGGCCAAGATCGCCTCCGAATCCAACCTCCACTTCGATCTCCTCCAATCCCGCCAGGTCGTCCGCGGCCGCCTCGCCGGCCGCACGGGCGTGCCCCCGACCAACGGGCACGGCAACTAATCAGTCCCACCCGAGCTTTTCAGAACCGAGCGGCGCAAGCCGCCGGTTTTCTTTTGGGGCCACACTCAATCAGCCCGCTCTCACGGACACCCGACCGCGAACTTGTTCATGAAGCAAATGAAGTCCGCGGCGTTGATGGTGTTGTTGAGATCGCAGTTGGCGTACGGGTCGCGCCGGGCGTAGGCGTTGATGAAGCACATGAAGTCGTTGACGTTGAGCACGGGCGCGGCCGCGGAGGCGTCGCAGTTGTTGTAGCAGTTGGGGCAACCGACGTATTGGGCGATGCTGGGTGAGGTGCCCCCGCCGGCGGTGGTGAAGGAGCCAGCGAAGAAGAGAGAGGGCCCGCGGCCGTCGTTGTAGTCGGCCATGGCGAGAGTCTGGAAGCCGATGCCGCCGGGGACGGCTTCCCAGGCGTGCCCATCCCATCGGGCGAGATTGCGGGTGGGCACACCCGCGGCGTCAAAGAACGAGCCGGCGACAAAGAGTGCGGGGCCGCGGCCATCATCGAAGACGTGCATGGCGCTGACTTGAGGCGCTCCGGCGGCGGTGCTCCATGCAGCGGTGGTGAGGGGGATCCAGTTTTGGCCGGTCCACTTGAGGATGGG
>JBGAND010000009.1:0-150526 GCA_044222485.1 Phycisphaerales bacterium
CCGACCATCAAGGACGATATCGAAATGCTGGCGTCAGTGATGCTCCCGTGTCCGGGCCATGCACACCCGCAGGCCGAGTTCTTCGCCATATCCGGGCAGACCTGGCTCATTGCGGGATGCCTTGATCTCAAGCGCCGCAATCAGCCACTCACCCTGCCCGCGTTGAGCGCCTGGCTCAAGGCGCATCCGGAAGCCTT
Source organism: Phycisphaerales bacterium (assembly GCA_044222485.1). Classification (GTDB taxonomy): domain Bacteria; phylum Planctomycetota; class Phycisphaerae; order Phycisphaerales; family UBA1924; genus JAHBXE01. Next base: position 198 of record JBGAND010000009.1, read on the forward strand.
CGAGAAACAACTGGCGGAGATGATGAAGTCCGACGCCCTCAACGGCCTGGTTAGCGAGATCGGCGGCAAACTCCTCGGCACGCTCGCCAACGCGCCGGAAGAGGCTCAGGGCGGACTGTCTTCAGCGCAGAACGCCACGCGCATCTACGACGGCTGGGGGCCACTGGGCAAGCACGTCAGCGGTGACGACTTCGATCCTGCCAGCCGTGGGCCAACCTCGTCTTCAGCACGCTCATCGAGGCCATCGGTCGGGACCGGAGCCACGCGCGCGTTACGTTGCTCCTCGACGAACTGGCGAACCTCGGGTACATGCCGAACCTGTTGAAGGCGATGGCGCTCTACCGGGCACAAGGCATCCGGGTGCATTCCTACTTGCAGCAAGCGTCCCAAATGGAACGCATTTACGGTCCTCACGGTTGGCGTGACCTCATCGGCATGTGCGACTTCGTACAAGCGTTCGGTGTCACGGAATACCAGACTTGCAAACTGCTGTCAGATATGTCGGGCCAAGCGACTGTCGAAGACGTGAGCCAGAACCTGCGACCCTCTGCACTCGGCGGCATGAGCGCAGCAGACCTTTCCTACGGGCAATCTCGCACGGGTCGAGTGCTGTTGACACCCGACGACATCCGCACGATGCCCGCCGAACAAATGCTCCTCTACTACAGAAACATGGCGCCGCTGATCGCCGAGAAGATCGACTACCGCAACCGGCCCAACCTTCGGGCTGCTGCGAAGCCCAACCCGTACTACGAGCGCGCCAAGCCGAAGTCCTGATCCACATTCACCGGAAATACGTCATGAACACCACGCACGAATACGGCGCAATCCAGTTTCGCACGCTGCTCCGCAAACTCCGCAACTTGATCGCGGTACTGCTGATGGTCGCCACCTTCGCCCAGGTCTTCGGCGTGCCGAAGGTCATGGTCCACGCCGAGCAACCGCGTCTTCGCCTCGTGCAGCTTGAACGGCCCGTGTGGGTCCACGTCCGAAACGCCGCCGCGTTCGTGTGGGCGCGGCTCTTCGCGGAGAAGCAAGCATGAAGCAGTCGAGCGACCTGACCTCCGAGTTCAATTCGGCTCCGGCGATCACTCCCGCGCCCGCAGAGTCGATCCCTGTCACCAAGCAGCGGCACGACGAACTCGACGCGCAGTTGTCACAGCCGCACCTGACTGTGGAACTCACGCCGCAGGGGTCGCTGTTCAATGAGATTCGCAGCGAGAACGACCGACGGATCGCGGCAGAGTTGGAGTACATCCGCGTCCGCCTCGACAGACGCCGCAATCGGGCGGTGGACAACTTCCACATGGCCCACGACGGGCCACAAGGTTCGTCCCTCCGCCCGCGAATGAAGATGTGATCGGTTTCCTCGGATAGCAGCCGTTACCGATGAAGGCCCAGACGATTCAACCCGGTACCACGCCGACCCCTACGAGTGCGGAGAAACTGCCGCCTGAGACGCCTGCGTGGATCACGCCGGAGCTCGTCCGATTGACACTGAAAGTCTGGCAGAAGCACTACGAAAAACGACTCTCCGTCGAGGATGCCGTTACACTTGTGCTGAATGCCGGGCACTTGTTCAGCGTCCTTGATCGGGAGTAAGCGGCCATGAAACGATTTGTCGGACTGGCACGGGTAAGCAGCCGCGAACAGGAACGCGAGGGCTTTTCGTTGGCAGTTCAAGAGGACGCCCTCAAGCGGTACGCCGCAACCGCCGGGGGCGAGATTGTCCGCCTCTTCCGCATCGCGGAAACCGCCAGCAAGAGCGATGAGCGGAAGACGTACAAGGAACTGATTGCCTACGCGAAGAAGAACGCCGAAGAACTGGACGCCCTCCTCTTCTACAAGGTCGATCGTGCGGCCCGCAACCTCTTCGACTACGTGGAACTCGAACGCCTGGAGAGCGAGTACGGCCTCGCGTTCATCTCCGTTTCGCAGCCCACCGAGAACAATCCTGCTGGCCGCATGATGCGGCGGACGCTCGCCAACATGGCGGCGTTTTACACCGAACAGCAAGCCCTCGACGTGAAGGAAGGTCTCGCCCGGCGTGTGCAAGAGGGCTGGTTCGTGGGCAAGGCACCCTACGGCTACCGGAATATCCGAAAGGACGGACGCTGCGTGACGGAAACGGACGCCGCCGCCGCGAAAACGGTTCGCCGCGTGTTTCACCTGTACGCCTACGAACCGCTCACGCTCGATGCGCTCAAAGACAGGCTCCATTGTGAGGGCGTGAACTACCGGCCCGACTCGCCGGGCTTTGCCCGAAGCAAACTCCATGCGATGCTGACTGATCGGGCCTACATCGGTGAGATTCCGTTCAAGGGGCAGTGGTATCCCGGCAAGCAGGAACCCCTCGTTGACCGTGCCACCTGGGACCGCGTGCAAGCACTCCTGGGCGAGAAGATTTATCACGCCCATCAGATGACCTACGCCGCAGAGTTCATGACGTGCGGGCACTGCGGGCGGGCCGTGACTGGCGAGCAAATCATCAAGCGCTCAAAGGCCGGAGAACGGCGGTACGTCTATTACCGGTGCAGCGGCTATCTGGCGAAGGGGCATCCCCGGGTGCGAATCACCGAACCCGAGGCTGAGCGTCAGGTGCTCGCTCTCTTTGGCCGCATGAAAGTCGAAGACCCGGAAGTCCGTGACTGGTTCCGGGCGGTGCTTGCTGCTCAAACCCACGATGCCCAGGCAGATTCCCGCGCTCAACGGGAAGAACTCACGCGGCAGGCGTCACTTTTGGTCGCCCAGCAAGACCGGCTGCTGAACCTCCGGCTCTCGGAAGACGTGGATCAGGACACATTCGCCAAGAAGCACACCGAGCTTCGTGACCGGCTGGCATCCATCAAGCTGCAACTGGACGTTTTGGACCGTTCCCACGACGAAACCGCCGAACTCGCCTCGAAGGTGTTTGAACTCTCGCAAACCCTGCAAAACAAGTGGGAAACGGCAGATTACAGCGTCAAGAGGCGAATCCTCGAAATCGTCTGTTTGAACTGCCGTCTGGACGGCGAAACCCTCGTGTTTTCCGCGAGAAAACCCTTCGACGTGCTGTCGGAAGGGCTCGATCTTTCAAAAAGTCAGGGTGACAGGATTTGAACCTGCGGCCTTCTGGACCCAAACCAGACGCTCTACCAAGCTGAGCTACACCCTGGAAACCGAGCCAACAAAAAACCGTCGACGAGCCGGGTCCGGGTCCGCGCTCGCCGACGGTATGAGTGTAGCCGGACTCCGCTCGCCCCTGCATGGGGCGTGCCCGGCTACATGGGAACTGGGGGAGTCACATAGGGAGTTCCGTGAAGAGGAGGATCTTGGGCTTTTCACCCAGGCGGGTGACGTTGCTGCGGTCTACGACCATGAGGAAGCGTTTGGCGACGGAGGGGACCAGGGGGTCGTTGGGGCCCAGGTTCTCGGTGTCGGTGCGCTGGTAGCCGTGGAGGACGAACCAGACGGCAAAGACGTCGGAGCGGACGGTGATGGAGTTCATCACGCCGCTGGCGACCAGGAGCTTTTCGGTGTAGTCGTTGCGGATGTTGTCGGGAACGGTGGGGGTGGTGGCGCCGGGGATGGGGAAGAGCACGGAGGCGGTGCCCGCGGTGCCGGAGGCGATGGCGGGGGCGTCCAAGGCGAGGGCGTCGATGCGGTCGGCGGCGGAGACGCGGGCGGTGTTGGCGGTGAGCAGGCCGCGGACGGTGGCGTTGAGGATCTCACCGGGAATGACAAAGCCGGGGTCTTCGCGGGTTCCGGGGACGCCGGTGGTGCCGGCGGCACCGGTGGAACTGGTGGAACGAGCGCGGCCGTCTCCGGCGCCCCCGGGGGGGAGAAGCGTGCCGAAGGGGTCCAGGACCGTGTCCTCGAAGGTGTCGAGGGTGGTGTTGTTACGGGCCCAGGAAGCGACCTTGTGGCAGTAGGCAAAGAGGCCGTTAGCGATGTCGGCGGCCTGGGCGGGGAGGTGGCCATCGTTGACGACGACGGACGAATCGACGTTGAAGCGGGAGTAGGCCTGACCGCCCGGGGGAGCGAGGCTGCCGGTGTCGGTGGTGGGGCTGAGGAGTGGGAGCAGGCGGAGGACGCGCAGGTCGGCGGTGTTGATGTTGATCAGGCCGGGAGTGGCCTTGGTGAGGCCGCCGAACTGTGGGTCCAGCGTGCGGAAGGCGCTCAGAACGTTGAGGGCGATGGGGACGCCGGGGAAGACGACGCGTTCGCCGGGGTTGGGGATGCCGTTGTTGTTGCCGTCGAGGAAGGGGACGAACTTATCGAGGGAAAGGTTGCCGCGGTCGAAGGCGCCGACGCTGGGCGGATCGCCTGCGACGGGGGCGGTGGGGTGGGCGCCGGTGCGGTAGTAGATGCTGAAGGGGTCGCCGGTCGCGGGCGGGTTGGCGTAGTTGAGGGCCACAGCTAAGGCTTCGCCCAGGGTCATGGCGGTGTCGGGATTGAAGGTCTGGCCGGGCAGGACTGTGGTGGGCGGTGCCAGGCCGGGGTCCTGGCAGGGGCCGATGCCCAGGGGCAGGAGCATGTCGGTGACGCGGAGGGTGGAGACGGTGACCGGGGGCGTGGTGGCCAGCGTGTCGAGGAACTGCTTGTTCTGGAGGGCGATTTGGGGGTAGAGCTCGGAGTAGGGCTTGGTGTCGAGATTGTCGCGGAGCTTGTCACCCGATCGCTGGTCGGCGCGGGCGGTGATGGTGGCGGTGGTGCTGTTGTACTTCTTGAGAATGACGCCGCCGTACATGCCGGGAGTGGTGGCGGTTCCGCTCACCGTGGCGCACTTGGCGAGAAAGCCGGGCATGGTGGTGTCGGCGTTATCGCCGTTGAAGTCGGTTTTATCCAGGTTGTCGGGGCGGAGGCGATCGGTCTCGGAAATGTTGCGAAGGTTGGGTGAGCCGGCGGGCCACTTACTTTCGAGGCAGTAGGCGGGAAGGCCGCCGATGACGGGGCGAGGATCGGTCAGGGAAGTGCCACCATTTGCATCATCGCGGCGGCGGACGGAACCCCAGAGGGCGATGGTATAACCGGTGTTGTCATCACCGGGCGGAGTTCCGACGGTGGGCCACCACTCTGTGCCTGCGAGGGTGTTATCGATGTCGCTGCTGGCAGTCGATCTACGGCGGCGATCCAGCGTGGGTCGTGTGGCGTTGAGGGGGTCGCCTGGGTCGCGGAGGCGGTCGGCGAGCATGTGTTTGGTGCGGTCCGGGCGGCCGGTGCCGGTGCCGACGGTGTCAAGGTTGCGCCAGAGGTAGACGTTCTTGAGGCTGTTGGTGCCAGCACCCCCGATGGGTTCAAGAAGATCGCGGAAGGCCCCGGCGACGTGGGGAATAGAAGTGCCGTTAGTCGGGTCCATGCGGCGGATGGCGATGGGCTTGACGCGCGCGCCGGCGGTCGTGAGTTCGGTAGCTGTATAGGCGACGCCCGGTGTCTGGGGCAGGCTGAGTTGGCTTTCGAGAAAGTCCTGGACAGAGACAGTGATTGCGGGATCACTGACCATGCTGTCCCAACGGTCCTTCAAGTCCTCGGTTCTGCCGCTCAAGACATAGAAGTTGCGTGTTTCGCCGGGCTTCAATACCAGAGACTGGGGGCCGGCGGCGGCATCATTCACCAGCTTGTAGAACGCACCGGCGAACTCAATATAAAACTCTGGCATCTGAGTGTCGGTGACGGACTGGAAGTTGGTGACGATGTTGCGATCGGAGAGGGGAATGGTCACATCGAAGGGATTGGTGAGTTGGAAGACAAGAACCTGACCAAGAACGTCGCGAGACGGCGGATTAGGGGCGACGGGATGGCCCTCAATAGTGATGGGGATGAGCTGATTGGGAATGCCGGAAACCTCCTGGTCCCCGCCCGCTGCGCTTGGCGCATCGGTGTAGATGCAGAATGAGACCACCTGCGTGATGAAGGGCTGGGCTTCGATGCCGTAAATGTTGATGGCGTGGGTGGTGAGGGGGACGGCCGGGCCGTTGCCGGGGAGGCGGGCATCACCCAGGTCGAGCGTGCCGGGGCGAGGCGGCGGATTGGCGGCCGGGTTGCGGGGCGTCCACCACGGGAAGCTGATCCGGTTGTTGTCGATCGTGCCGGTGTAGTTGTTGCCGTCGATGAGCAAGGTGTAGGCGTTGGGGACTTCGGCGATGCCGGTGGAGCCGTCGTAGAGGTCTGTGAAGTTTGCGGTGAGGAACCCGGCTGTGCGGAGGGCCAGTTCGGGGTTGTAGCCGAAGGCGGTGGTGCGGAGGATCGGATAGGCCGGGGCGCTCCAGTAGCCGTGGTTGGCGATGCGGTCTGAGCCTGGGAGCAGCGCATCGGCGTAGGCCTTGAAGAGCATGGTCGCATCGCGGCCGGTGGTGACCGTCGGGTTGCTCGGGTTAGCCGACTTGCGGACGGCCTCGTAGGCGTCGGTGGCCAGGTCGGCGGTGGTGAGCGTGCCGGCGTTGGCCAGGGAGACGGGCTTGCTCTGGAGGGGGCGGGCGCCGCTGAACGGGGTCAGGTATTGGCGGACATCGGCGATGAGACGTGCCCAGGCGGCGGGGTCGGGCGTGCCGTTGGTCTGGCCTTGGGCGTTGGTGAACTCATTCTTGCCGTCGATCGGAAGGGTGCGCACGGTGCGGAGGACGTCGAGGTACAAAGTGGCGAGAGTGGGGCCGCGGCCGCCAGCGGCCTGTTCGAGTCGGGAGAGGGTGCCGGGATCGTTGATGGTGCGGCGGGTGAAGAGCTCCTGGAGGTCGGCCGCGCCGAAGCGGCCGGAGAAGCGCAGGCTGTTGGCGGTGCCGGCGCGGTAGTACTCGGCGTTGCTTTGGCCACCGACCTGCTGGAAGTAGAGGGCGCGCTGATCGGCGGTGAGGCCGGCGAGGTCGCCGGTGGCGGTGGTCTGAAGCAGGGCGCCGCGCTCGGCGATGGCCGCGGACTTGGGCAGGAGGGCCAAGCGGATGGCGTTGTAGCCGGCTTCGCCGACGTTGCGGGCGGGTCCGATGACGTAGGTGGAGAAGTCGTCGGTGGCGTAGGAGTAGGGCGTTTGACCGCCGGTGGGCTGGTAGAGAGCGTCGTAGCCGAAGCCGTAGATGGCGTAGATGTCATCCATGCGGAGGAGGCGGAGGAGATCGACCTCCGGGTAGAGGCCCAGGGGTGAGCCTTGGGTCGAGCCGCGCTCTCGGGCGGGGCGGCGGAGATCGGTAGCGGTGTTGACGTTGACCAGTGAGGAAAGATCGATGGCGCGGATGGCGGCGAACCAGCGGTAGCGGTCATCACGCGGGAGGAGCGAGAGGGGGCTGTTGGGGTTGGAGGCGTCGACGAGCTCTATCCAGCGGGCGTCGTAGAAGCCGTCACCGTCGGTGTCGCACCATTGATAGGGGAGGTAGCCCAGTTCGCCGGGGCTGTGGTAGGGGTCTACGCCGGCGAGCTTAAAGGCGCCGCGCTGCCACATGTTCCAGTGGGCGGGGGTGTTGGGGACGGCGTTGGCGGTGTTGGGGGCGGCGAGCAACTGGCGCGCGCCGACGAGGTATGGCTGGCCGTTGGCGGGGTTGTTGAGCGTGAGGCCGTAGCTCATTTCGGAGAAGGGGGTATTGGCGTTGACGCTGGGCGGCCGGGGATTCCAACTGGCTGCGCCGCCGAGAGCCGAGAGCGCATCAAAGTTGCCGATGCGTTTGCCCAACTGTGGGTTGTTTGGATCGCGGAATGCGAGGTTGCCCAGGTTGACGAAGCGGCCGTCGGGCGCGAAGTTGGAGATCTGGAGCCAGTCCTTGTTGGTGTCAAAGGCGCGCGGGTTGGCCGGCGCGACGGGGAGCAGATCGGTGGGGAAGGTGGAGGCGAGCCAGGGCTGGTAGGGGCGGCGCAACTCGGTGCCCGCGAAGTCGGGGGTCATTTCGGTGTAGCTGCCCGTGGGGTCGAAGCGGCGGTATTGATCGAGGATGTTGGTACTGAGGACGGAGATGCGGTAGGGATCGGTGTAGGGGTAGTCCCATTGCTTGTGCACAAGGTTGGCAGCGCCGCCGATCACGGGGTTGGACGGGTCCAGGTAGCCGTCGGCGAAGACGGCCAGCGCGCTGCGGGCGATAATGTCGGCGATGTACCCTTTGGTGCCCTCGACAGCGGCATCGACCTGGGATTTTTCGACGACGACGGCGGTGTTCCGGCTGTCGCCTCGGCCGAGGATGACGTAGACCAGCGTGACGACGCTGATGAGAGCCAGGGCGCCGAGGATGAGGACCAGGACGGTGCCGCGGCGGGGCGTGGTTTTGGTGTTGATGCCGGCGGGCTGTCCGGCGAGGGAGGCCAGAACGGCGGGGCGTCCCTTGAAGTATCCGAGTGATCGGGTCAGCATGTTCATGAGATTCTCCATCGTCAGACGCCGTCGGGCTCGGGGACCTGGAACACGAACTGGAAAGTGCGCTCGATGGACGGGTCGCTCGGGTCGGCCAGGCTCAGGGTGACCCGGATCAACTTGGGCCAAGCCCAGGGGATGGTGGGGGATGCGGAATCCAGGGGGTCTTCGAGAAGGCCATCGCCCCCGGCCCTGTCGGGGTTGAAGGTGGGGTTGATGGAACCGAAGTAGCTGGTGATGGGGATGGGGAGATTGGGCGGGCGATTGGAGAAGCCGTGGATGAGTTCGGTGGTGACGGGGTGGCTTGCTAAGGTGCCGTTGTTGAGCTGATAAGGTGTGTTGACGCGCTCGAGGCCGCTGGTCGTGTTGCTGATGTAGGGGTAGGCGACCAGATTGCCGCCGACGCTGCGCTCCATGCCGTGCCAGATGAGCTGGCCGGCCTTGTTGGAGACGTAACCGTTGGCCGCGGGGTTGGAGGGGAAGGTCTTTCCGAAGGACCATTCGACGATGAACTCTGTGCAGCGGGGGAGGAAGTTGGAGGCCGAGAGCATGACCTGATCGGTGGTGCGGTAGGCGGTCTCGAAGGGGTCCTCTGGCCAGCCGGATGAGACAGCGCCGACGAAGTTGGTGGGGGTGGGCTCGAAACGCATACGGGAGCGATCGGTCGCCGCCACAGCCATGGAGTTAGCGGGAAAGGCGTCGCTCATCCACGAGTGGATGCGGCCCAGGGCGTTGTTATCTCCGGTGCCGGGCACGTAGAGCTGGAGGAGGTTGTCTACGCCGGCGTTTGACAACTCGGCAGTGGAGTTGGAGTTGCTGAGGGGATCGAAGAACTTGACGGGGATCGGGTTGGGCCCGGGGAAGACGTTGGCGGTGGTGTAGATCGCGTTGATGACGGAAAGGTCGGTCGCGGCGATGTCGACGATTCCGGCTTGGAAGTTGGGGCGACGAGCGCCGGACGGATCGCGGACGTTGCCGACCAGGCCCGTGGTGGGATAGTTGGCATTGGGGAACTGGGCGGCCAGGGCCCGGAAGATGCTGAAGGCGGCGGGCTGAAGGGCGACCTGGGAGGGGCCATCCTTGCATCGCGCGGAAGGTGGGAGATAGGGGGGCGCGGAGGAGACGCCGGCGGGGTCGGATATGACGGCGGTGCTGGGGGGGCAGAGCAAAGTGACGTGGCGAAGGAGCGTCCAGTCGGAGGCGAACTGGTTGGGGCTGTCGATGTTGGGCACGCCCAGGAGGTAGTTCTGAGATCCGCCGGGGTATTGAGAGTTCCGGTTGTCGTCATCCACCTCTGGGGTGTAATAGAGCGGAGTCGGGTCGAAGGGATTTGTGGGAGTGGGGGCGGGGCGGCGCTGGCCGTGCCCGAAGTAAATGCGTGCGGTGTCGCTGCGGGCGAGGGATGAAGGGTCCATGGCGGCCCGGGCGGTCTGGAACTCGCCCTTGGCGAAGAAGATGATTTCATCAACGCGGCGCTGGCGGGCGCCTTCATCGCCATCGAAGAGCGGGACGTTCAGCGCGGTGGGCGTGGAAAAGCTGGTGTTGCCCGAAGCGATCTCGTTGCGGATGACCAGGAAGCCCTTGTCGCGGATCATGGAGTTGATGTCGGCCCGGAGGCGCTGTTCGATCAGGCTGGCGTAAGCGTTGAAGGCGCTGACGCGCTTGCCGGTGGTGACGGTTTTGCCGGTGGCGGCGAAGATGGCCGCGACGCCGACGGCGATGACGCCCAGCGCGGCGACGGCGATGAGGATTTCAAGGAGCGTGAAGGCGCGATCTACGCGATCCACACGGGCCCGGCCGACGCGATCCAGAATGTGCTTGAGCTTCATCGGGACCTCTTGTTACTTGGGGCGGGTGATGGTGAAGATGCGGACGGTGCCGGGGATCTGAGGTGTGAAGATGACTTCGCGGAACTTGGTTTCGATATCCTCGTTGGAGACGGCAGCGAGGGGGGCGCCGATGGAGGGGGGAACAGCGGGTGTGACCCGGACGTGGGTGCCGGCGGTGTCATCGATCACTTCGCGGACGGTGTAGACGTTGCCGAAGTTGTCGACGAGCTTTTGTCCCGCGCGGGCGGCCAGATCAATCAACGTGGAGTTGCCCGAAGAGAGCGTGATGAACTCCCGGTCGGCGGGGTCGAATGTGGCGTCGACTTTCTGCACAGCGCCATAGACCAGGGTGCCGGCGGCGTTGGTGCCGCGGTTGGTGGGGATGGGGCTGGACGGGCTCTCGACGGCGACGGGGACGCAGGTGTTGGGGTTGCTGGTGAGGATGTCAAAGAGCTTGGTAGCGATGGGGATGCCGGCGGGGGAGGTCCTGGGCAGAGCGATGTTGGCATCGATGCGGCGCACGAAGATGGCGACCTGGAGTTGCTCGGGATTGCGGAACTGGGCGGCGGCGGGCAGCGCGGAGCTGTGATCTACCTTGACGCGGCGGGCGACAAAGTCCCAGACGAACTGCGGGCGATAGGGGTCCAGGCCCTCGCCGACCTGTTGCGTGGGCTGGGAGGAGTTGCTGGGCCAGAGGCGGTCGGCCAGTTTGACTGCGACGGTGGAGTTCGCGGCCTGGGTGCCGGACAAGGCGAGGTTGGTGATCAACATCTCGCCGGTGGCCAGGTTGAGGCCGAGCTGCTTGAGCCGGGTTTCCCAGCGATAAGCATCAATGGGCGCGGTGGTGGGCCGGCCCCAGGTGGGGTCCAGAAGCCAGTCTCCCCACGCATTGGCCGGGGCGGTGGAGCTGGGATCAAACTCGGGGCGGCTGGTGAGGTAGGCCTCTGCGGCCATGGCCGCGGCGATGCCGAGGGTTTGATCGGAGGCGGTGCGTTGCTGCTTGACGACGACGGGGATGACCGCGCCCAGGCCCAGGAGTCCCAGGGCGAGGATGAGGATGGCGATGAGGACTTCAATGAGAGAGAAGCCGCGGCGCGGAAGAGAAGCGAAGTGATTCATGAGCCGACCCCCAATCCGCCTTGAGTGCCCGTGACTTCCTGGAGCCAGCCGAGGTAACGCTGAATGGTGAAGATGCGTGCGTCGGAATCGAGCGGGTTTCCGGACGGGTCGCGGTTGACGATCCACTCATTGACCTTGTCGCGGAGCGTGGGGACCGTGGGGTCGATCACGGGCTGCGTGGTGCTCGTGTAGACGGTGCCGGTGCTTTGGTTGAGCTCGACGCCGATGCCGCGGGCCAGGTGACGCTCGCTGCACACGGCGAACTGGCCGATGGACTTGCAGAGGATGGTGTCGGCGGATTCATCGCCGAGGATTTGTCGCTTTTCGGCGAGCGTGAGTTGGCCGGCGCCGGCGATGCCGGGGGGGCCCGGCCACGCGAGGACGCGACGGACGTAGCGGTAGTAGTCCGTTTCGTTGTCGGGATTGAGGGGGTTAGTGTTGGGACTGGTTCCGCCGGTGGGGTCGCGTGGCCAGGTGGCGTGCAGGATCTGGTTGTTGCTGGGGTAGTGGACCAGCGCGGTGTGGGGCGAAGAAGTCTTGACCATTCCGGTGCCGCCCTCGAAGCGGATCATGAAAGACTGGCGGTCTTGCCCGCTGTTGGAGACGTTGTCTTTGTAGAAGCTGGTTTCGGGGAGGAGCCAGTTGGCCTGGTTGCTGAGGTTTGGTGTAGAGCCGGGGCCGTATGTAGTTTCGTACCACTCCTCGTCGATGGAAAAGGCGGGGGCCAGGCCGCGGATGGTCCAGCCGGAGGTGAGCTGCATGGGCTCAATACCGGGGGCGATGGCAAAGATGTCGCGCTGGATGCCTGTGACGCCGGGGGGTGCGTTGGGCGGGGGCTTATCCATGAGCGTGCCCGCGAAGGTGCACGTGACGATGGAGCACTTCTTGGTTTCGGCATCGTAGATGAAGACGGCCGCGGCGTCTTGCCCGCTGGGGGAGCGTGCGGCGTAGTTGCGGGCAGAGCCCATGGCGATGCGGATGGAGTTCTCGACGAGGGACTGCTCGGAGGAGTAGAGCATGGAGGAGAAGGCGGGAACGGCGATGGCCAGGAGGAGGACGAAGATGGAGATGACGACCAGGACCTCAACGAGTGTGAAGGCGCGGCGGATGCTGGAGCGGAGATGAGGGAGAGGGTTGAGTGTCATTTGCCGGCCTCCACGATGTTGTCTTTCATGGCTGCGTAGCGGATGCGCTGCTCTTCGGCGATGTTGGCCGGCGCTGGGAGGCCGAGCTTGGACGCCATATCGGAGATACTCATCCCCAGGCCAAGGGCCGCGATGGCTGGGTTGGTCTGCCCAACGAGCAACATCTCGGGCTCATCGCCGAACAGGCCGTTAGGACCGGCCGCAACGATGGCGTACTCGGCGCTTAAGAGGTTGGTTGGCACCGGATCGGTGGGAGGGTTGGGAGGAAAGGCACCGCGGGCATCGACGTAAAGGATGTAGGGAACGTTTGCGTCGATGGGCGCACCGATGCGGTTACCGTTGGTGGGGTTGCCCGGGAGCCAGTGGTAATAGCGCACGGGGATGCCGTTAGAGTCGCGCAGCACGATGCGGCCCTGGGTGGCGTTGATGGTGAAGAGCTGCTTGGTGCTCTTGCCTACGTCGTAGAACGGATCGAACCTGCGACCGGCCTTCTCAAAGGAGCCATCGCGTTTGGGAGTGAAGAAACCCAGGCCGGCAACGCCGTCTACTGGTATATCACTGCCAGCGACGATGGGAACTTCGAGGGCGCCGATAAGGTAATACGGAATCGTGGAGGTGCTGAAGCGGAGGTCGAGCCACACGTCGGTAATAGAAGTTACCGCTCGTCGGAGCTTCATCGCGTCGCTGGTCGCTGTGGTGTCGTTGGGGTTGATTTTGTAGACGCGAGGAACCGTTCGCGTCCCGGTGGAAACCACCGGGTCCGCGGCGGGGGTTTCAAAGTCCTTCACCATCAGTGGATTGAAACCAAACTCAGTGTTGAAGTTCTTGACGGCGGTATGGATTGAGGCGACCTGCGCGATGTCGCGGCTGGAGCGGGCCAGGCCCATGGCGGACCGCACGCCGACGATCAGCAAGCCCACCAGCACGAAGATGATGAGAATCGCAACGAGGATCTCGATGAGAGTGAACGCTCGCCTGGATGTCCGACGTGTGCTTGTCATGGTTCTCTAGCAACCTCCCGGGCCGCGGCCCGGCGTGAGTGGATGGGAGCGGCTTAGACCGCGTTGCCACCCTGGAGCGATTCGATCATCTTGACCATGGGGAGGAACATCGCGACGACGATGGTGCCGACGATGAGACCGATCACGACGACCATGATGGGCTCGAGCAAGCTGACCAGCGAGGCGACGGCGACGTCGACTTCTTCGTCGTAGTTGTCGGCGATCTTCATGAGCATCGCGTCCAGTTCGCCGGTTTCCTCGCCGACGTCGATCATGTTGACCACGATGGCGTCGCAGGTTTTGGATTCGCGGAGCGGGTCGGCGAAGCTCTCACCCTCGCGGATGGAGTCGTGGACCTTCATGAGGGCCTTCTCGAAGACGTAGTTGCCGGAGGTCTGGCTCGTGATGGTCACGGCTTCCAGGATCGGCACACCGGCGGAGATCAGCGTGCCCAGGGTTCGCGTGAACCGGGCGATGGTGGTCTTGCGGATGAGTTTGCCGAAGATGGGCAGCCACAGGAAGACCGTGTCGGTCGCGGCCTTTCCGGGGCCGGCCTTGCGGATGAGCTTGAAGATGATCCAGATGGCCGGTCCGGCGAGCACGACGAAGACGAAGCCCGGGATCATCTGGCCGGGCTGGTTTCCGGCCATCCAGCGGCTGGTGTCGATGAGCCACTGGGTCAGGCCGGGGAGCTCGACGCCGAAGTCGGTGAAGATTTCTTCGAACTTGGGGATGATCACGACCATGATGAACGTCAAGATCGCGACGGCGACGAAGACGACCACGATGGGGTAGACCAGGGCGCCGCGGATCTTCCTCTTGAGGCGCTGGCTCTTTTCCATGAACTCGGCGAGGCGCTGGAGGATGACGTCGAGCACGCCGCCGATCTCGCCGGCGTTGACCATCTTGGAATAGAGCTTGTCGAACGCGCGGGGGTGCTTGGCCATGGCCTCGGACAATGCCGAGCCACCTTCGACATCCTCGCAGACCGAGAGCAGGATGTTCTTGAGCTTGCCGGGCTTGAGCTGGCCCTCGAGAATCTGGAGCGAGCGGAGCAGGGGAAGGCCCGCATCCTGAAGTGTCGAGAGCTGGCGGGTGAAGGTGGTGAGCTGCTTGTTGGAGACGCCGCCGACGGACAGGCCGCCGGCCTTCTTCTTGGCTTTGGTCTTAGTGGCCTCGCCGGCGACGGCGGACTTCTTGACCTTCTGCTCGCGGACGGCGGTCGGGAAGAAACCCTGGGACTTGATGCGGCCGATCGCCTCTTCAGAGGTATTGGCCTCGATCACGCCCTTCTGGGGCTTGCCTTTGTCGTTCAGTGCTTCGTATGCAAAGGTTGGCATTGTTCAGTTCCCTAAACCATTTTCACCACGGAGAACACGGAGGGACACGGAGAGAGAGAGAGGAGGAGGAGCGGATCAAGATGAGCTTGGGAATGCGGCACAAGGCTTGCTTCCCGTTTCACAACTTGTTTTCTGCTTCTCTTTCAATCCGTTCTCTTTGTTTTCTCCGTGCTTCTCCGTGTTCTCCGTGGTGAAAAATCTCTTACTCGTCCGCGATCGTTTCGCGAACCACTTCGTCAATCGTGGTCTGACCTTCGTAGATCGCCATCAGGCCCGACTCGCGGAGCACCCGCATGCCGCGCTCGCGCGCGTGCTTGCGGATGACCGTGGTGCTCGCCTCTTTCATCACCAGCTCGCGCAGGTCGTCATCCATCTGGAGGATCTCGAAGATCGCCAGACGACCGCGGTAGCCGGACTTGTTGCAGTGATCGCAGCCGCGGCCCCGGAAGAACTTGCGTCCCCGGGTGTCCTCAGCGCGGAGGTTGAGCTCCATCAGCTCTTCCTCGGAGGGCTGGTATTCCTCTTTGCACTTGGAGCAGATCGTGCGGACAAGCCGCTGGGCGATGATGCCTTCGATGGTGGCGGTAAGCAGGAAGTTCTCCATCCCCAGGTCCAAGAGGCGGATGATGGAACTGGGAGCGTCGTTGGTGTGCAGCGTGCTGAGCACCAAGTGGCCGGTGAGGGACGCCTGCACGGCGATCTGAGCGGTTTCCAGGTCTCGGATTTCGCCGACGAGGATGATGTCGGGATCTTGACGGAGGAAGCTACGGAGGCACTTGGCAAAAGTGAGGCCCACATCTTCGTTGACCTGGCACTGGCAGAGGCCGTCGATGTCGTATTCGACCGGGTCCTCGGCGGTGAGGATCTTGGTCTCGACATCGTTGAGTTCGGAAAGGGAGGCGTAAAGCGTGGTCGTCTTTCCTGACCCGGTGGGGCCGGTGACGATGACGATTCCGTTGGGCCGGCGGATCAAGGCGCGGACCGTGACCAGGTCATCCTCACGCAGGCCGATGCGGTCAAGAGAAAGCTCGACGTTCGAACGGTCGAGCACGCGCATCACCACCGACTCACCGTGCATGGTGGGGAGGACGGCGATACGAAGGTCTACCGGGTTGCCGCCGACCTGGAGCTCGATGCGGCCGTCTTGGGGCAGGCGACGTTCGGCGATGTCGAGGTTGGCCATGACCTTCACGCGGCTGGTGATCGCCGGGCCCAGGTGCTTGGGCGGGGGGACCATCTCGTACAGCACGCCGTCGATGCGATACCGCATCTTGAACTCTTCTTCGAAGGGCTCAAAGTGGATATCCGACGCCCGGTCTTTGATCGCCTGGAGGAGCACAAGGTTGATGAGCTTGACAACCTGGTTGTCCGAAGCCATCTCCTTGATCTCTTCGATATCGATGGACTGGCCGCGGCCCTCGAGGCTCTTGAACTTGGTATCGCTGGCGAGTTGGCTCACGACATCTACGACGGATTCCTTCTTGCCGTAGTACTTCTTGATCAGGGCGTCGATGGAGGCTTCATCCGCGACGACCGCCTCAACGTTGAAACCCATGAGCAGGCGAAGGTCATCCACAGCGCGGAAGTTGTCCGCGGTCTTCATGGCGATCTTCAGGCGCTTGCTGACCGGGTTGAAGTCGATGGGCACGACCTGGTAGGCCTGGACGTTCTCAGCGGGGATGACCGCCCGAACCGCCTCAGGGATATCCATACCCGTCAGGTCCATGTAGGACATGCCCGCCTGGCCAGCGAGGGCCGCGGCGATGTCCTTAGTGGTGCAGTAGCCCAGTTCGACCAAGACCTCGCCAATGCGCTTCTTGGTCGTCTTTTGGACTTCGAGGGCTTCGTGGACCTGCTCCCGGGAGACCTTACCCATCTTGGTAAGAACACGACCGAGCTTCCTGCCCTTGAACTCCGCGGGATCCATATTGGTGGTTGGTGGCATACTTAACGTCGCCCTCCGGGCGCATCAGCTCCAGCGCGGCCGTCCTAGGACATTCGACTAGGTTATCGTGCGGGTTCTGCTGCTGCAATCGAAAACGATGGCAAAAACGGTTTCGCCATCTGGTTTATTGAGCATTGATGTGAACTTGGAGGCAGTTTTTTGAACGTGGGATGAGCTTCAGCGACCGGAAAATCAGGCTTCCTTGGTGGCGTCAACATCCTCATCCCACTCGATCCGACCCACGGTCTTGCCGATCCGGTGGACCTTGTCCGTGAGGTCCTGGGGGTTCTTGCTCTTGTCGATCATCTCCTCGGCACTGATCATGCCGCGGGAGTAGAGCGACCAAAGGTGGTCATCCAAGAGCTGCATGCCGAACTTCTTTCCAGTTTGGATCATCGAGTCGATTCGGAAGGTCTTGTTCTCGCGGACGAGGTTGGCGATGGCAGGGGTAACCACTAGGAACTCGTAACCGGCAACCATGCCGGGCTGGTCGATCCGGCTGAGAAGAACCTGGGAGAGGACGCAGAGGAGGGAGGTGGAGAGCTGGACGCGGACCTGGTTCTGCTGGGAGACGGGGAAGGCGTCCACGATTCGGTCGATGGTCTTGGCCGCGCCGGTGGTGTGGAGGGTGGCGAACACCAAGTGGCCGGTTTCGGCGGCGCGGATTGCGGACTCGATGGTCTCCAGATCTCGCATTTCACCGACCAGGATCACGTCGGGGTCCGACCGCAGCACGCGGCGGAGGGCTTCGGCGAAGCTGGGGACGTCGGACCCGACTTCGCGCTGGTTGACGATCGATTTCTTGTGCTTGTGGTAGTACTCGATGGGGTCTTCCATCGTGACGATGTGGCGGTCGAGGTTGGCGTTGACGTAGTCCATCATCGTCGCGAGCGATGTGGTTTTGCCCGAGCCGGTGGGTCCGGTGACCAAGAACAGGCCGCGGGGACGGCGGATCAAGTCGCGGCAGATTTCGGGCAGGCCGATCTGTTCAAAGGTGAGGAGGCGGTTAGGAATCTGGCGAAGGACCATCGCGATATCACCGCGCTGACGGAAGACCGAAACGCGGAAGCGGGCCGCATCGCCGTAGGCAAAGCCGAAGTCGGTGCCGCCTTCTTCCTGGAGTTCCTGCTGGTTGCGCTCCGGGGTGACGGCCTTCATGAGGCTCACCATGTCGTCGGATTCGAGGATCTTGGTGGCGAGGTTCTTGAGGTGGCCGTGGTGGCGGATGGTCGGCTGGCGGCCCACGGTGATGTGGAGGTCGCTGGCGCCGAGTTTCACAACCGTGTCGAGAAGGCGGTCGATCTGGACGGTGGACATCGCTGATTCCTGGTATGCGGCCTGGGTCGGCCCGGGTGACTAGTGCTTTCCTGCGAACTCGTCGATCTGGGCGGACATGGATACTTCATGGGGGGTTGTGAGGCCCTTCAAGATCTTGATGCGACCGTCGGTGACCAGGGGCCGCATGCCCGCGGCGAGCGCGGCGTGACGGACCTGGTTGATGGGCGCGAGCTTGAAAGCGAGATCTCGGATCTCGGTGTTCATAGGCATGAGCTCGAAGATGGCGCGGCGGCCGCGGTAGCCCGTGCTGTTGCAGTTCGGGCAACCGACAGGCTTGTAAACGCGGCCCTTGGCCTCCTCGGGGGTGATGCCGACGAGCTGGAGGTACTTGTGGTCGGGGGCGGGGTCCAGGGCCTTGCACTCTTTGCAGAGCATGCGGATGAGGCGCTGGGCCATGATGGCCTGGATGGAGGAGGCGACGAGGAAGGGCTTGACGCCCATGTCGATGAGACGGGTGATGGCCGAGGGGGCATCGTTGGTGTGCAGCGTCGAGAACACCAAGTGGCCCGTGAGCGCGGCCTGAATGGCGATTTCGGCGACTTCCTTGTCTCGAATTTCGCCGACGAGAATGACGTTGGGGGCCTGACGCAGCATCGAGCGAAGAATCGCGGGGAACGTCAGGCCGATCTTGTCGTTCACCTGGCACTGGTTGATGCCGGTGAAGTTGTATTCGACGGGGTCTTCGGCGGTGATGATCTTCTTGTCGGGGCGGTTGAGGACGTCGAGGGCCGAGTAGAGCGTGGTGGTTTTGCCCGAGCCAGTGGGGCCCGTCACCAGGAAGATGCCGTTGGGGCGGCGGATGATGCGGTTGAAGATCTGGAGGTTGTCGGGCTCGAAGCCCAGGTTCTCAAGTCCGATGCGGACCGAGTCAGGACGCAAGATACGCAGCACCATCGATTCGCCGTGGTACGCGGGGCAGGCCGAAACGCGGAAGTCGATCGGGACTTCATCGACCTCGAACTTGATGCGGCCGTCCTGCGGCACGCGCCGTTCGGCAATGTTCATGGCCGCCATGAGCTTGAGGCGGGAGATCAGCGCGTTCTGCATGCGCTTGGGGAGGTTGTCGCGCTCCATGCACGCACCGTCCACGCGGTAGCGGAGGCGGACGCGGTCGGCCATGGGTTCGACGTGGATATCCGATGCCCGCATTTTCACGGCTTCGGTGATGATGCGGTTGACCAGGCGAACGATCGGGGCATCTTCCGACACCACGTCGATGGACTTGTCCATCGACTTGTCGACCGACTTGTCCACGGACTTGTCGATGGACTCGGTGACCAGAGACTCGCCGGGGGCGACCATCTTGGGGAGGGCCGCGCCTCCGGGCCCGCCGCCGCCGCCGCCCAAAGCGCCGTCAATGAACTTCTTGATCTGCGACCTGGCCGAGATCCGCGGCTCGATTTCCACGTTCAGCCGGAAGCGAAGCATGTCCAGGAGTTCAAGGTCGCCCGGGTCGTGGATGATGAGCTTGAGGCGGCCGCCGGCCTTTTCAAGAGGGAGGATGGTGTGTTTCTTGACCAAGTCCTCGGGCAACAGCTTGATGTCGATCTGCTTGCCGACACCGTTGGCGGTGAGGTCGACGTATTCGTAACCAAACTGCTTGGCGAGGCCTTTGGCGACCTGGTCTTCCTTGGCGAAACCCAGCTCGACAATGACGTCACCGATTCGTTTGCCGGACCCGGAGGCGACCTTGCTGGCCTGCTCCACCTGCGGGGGGGTCATCAGGCCCCAGCCAACCAGGATGTCTCCGAGAGTTTGTCGTGATCTTGCCATGAAACAGGTGGCTCCCAATCCATCACAGACCCCGCCGGGGGGCGAGGTCAATCTTCAAGAGTACACCCGGACGCCGCCCTCACACTGGGATGCGAGCTTCCGGGAGAGACATCCTATCGAAGCCGGAGGCTGTTTGCCCGACATGGGGCGGACTGTTGGGCATCGTGTCTGAAAGCCCTTGTGACCTACCATTCGGTTGCTGTCCATTCCGAGTTTTTGGCCGCGACCGGCACTGGCGAGACCTTTGACCACGACCAACCGACCGACCCCCCCGCCCCCCGCGCCCCCCGGGACCCGCCCAAAGCGGCTTCTGATCACCGCTGGCCCGACGCACGAGCCCATCGACGCGGTTCGCTTCCTGGGAAACCGGTCTTCCGGTCGCCGGGGGGTGGCGTTGGCAGATGAGGCCGCGAAACGAGGTTGGACGGTGACGCTGCTGCTTGGACCGGTTACCCGAACGCCGTCCGATTCGCGGGTTCGGGTGCGTCGGTTCCGGACGTGTGCGGACCTTGAAGGGCTATTGAGGGAAGAAACCGGGGAGTGTGAAGTTCTGGTGATGGCGGCCGCGGTGGCGGACTATCGCCCGAAGGTGGACCCGGCTTTCTTTGGGGGCAAGTTTCGGCGGAAGAGTGAGAACCTCACGTTGGAGTTGGAGCCTACGCCGGATTTGTTGGCTCAGGTCGCGGCCCGGAGGCGGCCGGACCAGTTGATGGTGGGGTTCGCACTGGAACCCAAGGATGAGTTGATGGCTTCGGCCCGGGCGAAGCTGGAACGCAAGAAGATTGATCTGGTGGTGGGTAATCCGCTGGAAACGATGGATGGTGAGACGATCGATGCGGTCGTACTCGGGCGCGATGGCACGGAGACCCGCACAGCGGGACCAATGAACAAGACTGACTTTGCGGGCTGGCTGATGGCGATTATCGAGACTCATGCCGGGCGGGTGGCGTGATGCCGAACTCAGGTAAAGGTGCGGACGGACCGTTGAAGCCCAAGCGTGTGGCGCCGCCGGGAGCGGGAGGGGATCGGCCTTCGGGTCCGCCGTCGGGGCCGCGCGGTCGAGGGCCGATGGATGGGCGCTCCGGTGGTGGTGGATATCCGCGTGGAGGCGGTGGCCGTGATCGGCCGCGGCCGTTTGGGAGCAAGGCTCCGGGGTCGTTCCGAGGGGGCCCGGCGTTTGATCGAAAGATGCGGACCGCGCCGGCACCGAAGCTGGAGATCGTGCACGAGGATGCGGACATCCTGGTGGTGGATAAGCCTTCGGGGTTGCTCTCGGCGAATATGCCCGGTGAGGAGCGCGAGAGCATTTTCGATCAGGTGAAAGACCATGTGAAGTCGCAGCGCAAGGGGCGGGGCCCGGCGCGGGTGTGGATCATCCATCGCCTGGATAAGGAAGCTTCCGGGCTGATGGTGTTTGCCAAGTCGGAGACATCGTTCCACTGGTTGAAGGAAGACTTCAAGGCCAAGCGGATCAAGCGGATGTACACGGCGCTGGTGGAGGGGGAAATCAAGGGCAAAGGAGAGGGCGCAGAAGGGGCGAGCTTTGAGGGTGATCACGATGCGAGCGGTCTGCCCTCGGGAACGATTCAGAGCTTCATTTCTGAAGATGAGTTCGGGAATGTGAAGAGCATTGGCGTGGGGGAAACGGCGCGGAATACGGGGGCGGATGCACGCCGCGAGGGATGGACCAAGAAGAAGCCGATGCGGCCGGGGGAGACTCCGGACAAGCCGCAGTTGGCGGTGACGCACTATCGGGTGCTGGCGGTTGGCAATGGGCGGTCGCTGGTGCAGTTGCGGCTGGAGACGGGGCGGAAGAATCAGATTCGGTTGCACTTGCAGGAAATGGGGCATCCGATTTGTGGCGATCGGCGGTTTGGGGCGACGAGCGATCCGGTGAATCGGGTGGCGTTGCACGCGACGGATTTGGGATTCACCCACGCGAAGACCGGGAAGGTGGCGCGGTTTGTAAGCCCGGCGCCGGATGCGTTCTATCACGCGATCGGGCAGAAACCGGCGCGGCGATCGCCGAAGGAGCCGGAGTTTCTGCCGCCGGAGGAGAAGACTAAGCCCACCTCGAATCAGGCGCCCGCGGCCGAGACATCCTGGGACAACGTCGCTTCGTGGTATGACCAGTTGCTCGAGGGTGGTCGTGGCGATCACTTCGATCAAGTGATTCTGCCCGGGGCGCTGCGGATGCTCAAGCCGCTGGCGGGGATGAAAGTTCTGGATATCGCGTGCGGGCAGGGGAAGCTGTGCCGGCGTATGACGGAGTTGGGAATGGAAGCGGTTGGAGTGGATGCTTCACCGCTGCTCATCAAGACGGCGAAGGAACGGAACAAGGGGTTGCCGGCGCGGTTTGAAGTTGCGGATGCACGCGACCTGAGCACGTTGAAGGATGCAGGGCCGTTTGATGCGGCGACTTGCGTGATGGCGTTGATGAACATTGATCCGCTGGAGCCCGTGCTACGCGGGGCGGCGGAGTTGCTCAAGCCGGGTGGCGTGCTGATCGGTGTCATTCTGCACCCGGCATTTCGCTCGCCGGGGCAGACATCCTGGGGTTGGGGCAAAGAAGAAGGCAACAAGTCGTTCGGCGGAACCAAGTCGCACCGGCATGGCGGAGCGAAGGAAGAAGTGGATCAGGGACCTGTGCAGCGGCAGTTCCGGCGGGTGGATGGGTATCTGTCTACGGGACAGATGCCGATCACGATGAACCCGGGTTTTGCGGCTCACGGCGCTGAGAAGGTGCAAACCTGGACGTTCCATCGGCCGATTCAGACGTACACGCGGCTGCTTTCGGATGCGGGGTTTCTGATTGAGTTGTTTGAAGAGTGGCCCAGTCAGCGCAACAGCCAGCCGGGGCCCAAGGCCGCGGAAGAGAACCGGGCGCGTCGGGAGATTCCGATGTTCCTGGGGTTCAGGGCGATTAAGCGATAGAACGTGGCACCGAGCTTCTGCTCGGTGTCTTTATTCTGGCGAGAGAAGTCACCGAGCAGAAGCTCGGTGCCACTTGAAACAGCTTTCGATCACGGGCAGCCTTGTGCGTACTTGATCAGGAAACACTGGAAGTCGTTGGCCGTGAGGAGTGGCGAAGCCGAACTGCCGTCGCAGTTGGCGTAGCAGGCGGGCACGCCCAGGCACGACACGTTCATCTGCACGGTGCCCACGTTGTTCAAGTATCCGCCGACGCGGATCAGGTAACGGTTGCCGGCGATGCAGGCGAAGGTCGTCTGCGACTGCAAGCCGTTTCCGCACGTGAAGTCATCGTTGCCGGCGATCGCGGTGTTGGGGCCGGCGGGGCAGGTCGCGTTGTAGATCGCGATCTTGGTGTCAAAGTTGGAGCCGCAGAGGTCGACCGTGGCGGTGCCGATCGCGGTCGCGGTGTAGATGAACCAGACATCCTGATGGACCTGCAGATCTCCACCACCAAAGCCGAGGTTGGCTTCGTTGGGTCCGTCGGTGTTAGCTCCGACGTTGCTGAAGGAGATGGAGCCGTTGGTGACGGGCTTGGGATTGGCGCAGAGATCGTTGGGAATTGCGTTCACGGAGAGCACGGCCGGGTTGCTGGGCACCGCAGCCAGGAGGCTGCACCCGCCCCGAGCCTGAACGTCGTATGAGGCGATGTCCGCGGCGGTGACGGGGTTGATGAGCAGCGTGCTGGTCGTCGCCCCTGAGATGTTTCCTCCATTGGAAAGAGGCACACCGTTGCGACGCCATTGGTAGAAAGAACTTGGGGAGCCAAAGAAGTTTGCAGCCGCCGTGAAGGTGGCGGAGCCGCCGGCTTGTGCGATCTGACTCACGGGGTGTTGGGTAATCGCGGGTGGGGCGAAGGCCGTGTAGGTGTTGAGCCGCACCGAAGCGTTGGTGCTCGAGAAGTTCGCCACCGCAAGGTCGGGCCGGCCGTCTCCGTTGAAGTCGGCGATCGCTGTGTGAATGGGGTTGGTGCCTGCGGCATAGTTGACCGCCGCGGCGAAGGTGCTGTTTCCGTTATTCAGGAGCACCGAGACGTTGTGGGAGTCGAAGTTCGTTGTTGCCACGTCGAGCCGTCCGTCACCATTGAGGTCCTGGATGGCAACGGAAACGGGGTTGAGACCGACTGCGTAACCGGCCGCGGCGGCCAAAGAACTATTGCCGTTTCCCAGCAGGACCGCAACGTTGGAGGGCGGAGTTCGCAGAGCCACCCGTGCCGAAGTTCCCTGCCGTGGCAAAGGTCCCATCGCCATTGCCGATCAGAAGTGCGATGCCGCCGGATCCGCTGGCTACCACCAGATCTGGCCAGGCGTTCCCGTTGAACTCGCCGACGGCGACGGCATAGCAGGGGCTGCCCACGAAGTAGTTGACCGCCGCGGCGAAGGTGCCGTTCCCGTTGCCAAGGAGAATCGAGACGTTGTTGGAGGTGAGGTTGGCCACGGCGATGTCTTGCCGTCCGTCGCCGTTGAAGTCGCCGACGGCTACGGAGTTGGGTGCGGTGCCGGCCCCGAAGGTGACGGATGACTGGAGACCGACGGCGCTTCCCAGCAACACCGAGACTCCGCCGGCGGTGGCCACCGCCAGGTCGGTCTTGCCGTCACCGTTGAAGTCTCCGGTGGCCATATGGTGGGGATTTGCGCCAACAACCAGGAAGGCCTGAAGCTGAAAGGTGCCGTTGGCGTTGCCGTTGAAAATGGCGAGGTTGTTGCCGGTGGACGTGGTGACCGCCATGTCAAGTCGCTGGTCACCGTTGAAGTCTCCGATGGCAACCGAGAGGGGAGTGCCGACGGCCACGCTGTAGTTGACGGCCGCGGCGAAGGAGGAAGGGCATTGCGCGTGGGCCGCGGGGGCGAGCCACACCCCGGACACGGAGGTTGCGATCGCGACCTTTGCCATGCCCCCAAGTGCTACTGCGAGACGCTGACAACGGCGATGCGATTCGAACATAGTGCGAAGTCCTGAAAACCCGCGGTGGCGATTCAGAACCGAGTTCGATTCCACAAGGTTTCGAGCCGGCGGAACGCGGTGCGGGAATGCACCAACATATCAAGTTTGGCGACGCCGCCAAGGGAAAAGCAGGCGGTTGGCGACAATATGACGCGGCTGAGAACCGAGTGGTTCAGGTTCTCGGAGGATGCTGGCGGGTCGCCAGACGCCCGATGTTCACAATGACCGGCGGCTTGCGCGGCTCGGCTCTGACGATCCGCCGATCGGGCGATTACGAACATCCTTGTGCATACTTGTTCAGGAAGCACTGGAAGTCATTGGCCGTGAGAAGCGGCGTGGAAGTGGAGCCATCGCAGTTGGCGGCCGCATCTCCCTGGGCGAACTTGTTGAGAAAGCACTGGAAGTCGTTGGCGGTGAGGACGGGTGTCGCGGAGGAGCCGTCGCAGTTCGCGTAGCAACCTTGGGGCAGGCCCCAGTTGATGCCGGTGCCGGAGATGATGGTGTACCCGGACACCGGCGCGCCGGAGGCCTGAACACTGACGATGCCGTTCCAGATGACCCCGTTGCCGCCGAAGTTGAGCGTGGCGGTGCTGGTGCCGCCGGCGCCGCCGGAGCTTCGCTGCGAAGAAACGGCCATGGCGTAAATGCCGAGCGTGAAAGACTGGCCGAAGGTGATGGGGACAGCCATCGTGACGGTTCCATCAACAACGCGGCTGTCGGGAAGTCCGAAAGAGGCCACTCCCCAGCGGGCACGCTGGAATCCAACACTGAATGGGTCCGAGTTGCCGAGATTGAAGAGCGGATTGTTAACCAACTCGACATTGTCCTTGTAGCCGGTGGTCGTGATATGCGAGGAGCCGGTCAATCCTGAAACGTGCATGGACCCCCGAGCACGGATCTGGAACACCAGGAAGCCGGGTTGGCCGGTGAGGGCCGGGTGGTTCACCGTAAAGGTTTCTTTCCATCCGCCGTTGGCGACTCCCGCGGCGAAGGGTGATTCGTCTGGGGACGTGTTGCTCGTCGACAGGCCCACTACTCCCATGGCGACCGTTCCGCTGGAAGCGTTGGCGATGGCAGCACTGGAGTAGGACGCTGACTGGCTGGCGGATGAGGACCCGGAGAACGCCAGCTCGTGGAAGTCCTGAGGTGTGCCAAAGCTTGTGGCCAAGTCAGCGCCGGGAGTCATGAAACAAGCGCATGTTTGCGAGAAAGCGCCGGCTTGGACGAACCCTCCTGGAGAGGAGATGGTGGCCTGAGAAATGGCCGCGGAGACCGGGGTGCAGGCGGTGGCGGCGATCAGGAGTGCGGGAATGAGGGTGGTTGCTGTTCGCATGAACGGTCCCCTTTCGAAGGTAGTTTCCTGGTTCACAACCCACGGTGCCGGTGGGATTCGTTTGGGTGCCGAGGTTTCGGCATTGTGGGAGAGATAGAGGGAGGGGTGGGACCCGAGCGCGGAATAACTGACACTTCGGATGAAAAACGTCCAGATTCGGTCAGGGTTTACGCCCACACGCCGGGGATGTCAGCGATCATGGACATCCTGCGGCAAATGCGTTCAGAAAGCACTGAAAGTCGTTGGCGTTGAGGATGGGCAGCGCCGTGGAGGCGTCGCAGTTGGCCGCGGCGTCGCCGGCGGCGTACTTGTTGAGGAAACACTGGAAGTCGTTGGCGTTTAGCAGCGGGTTCGCGATGCTGCGATCACAGTTGGGGTAGCAGGGGCTTGGTGGGGGGTTGGGGATGCCAGTAATCAGGAAGGCCCGGGTGGCGCCGTTGAATGTGCCGTTGCCAACCAGAGCCGAGCCATTGGCGGAAATTCCTGTGGCGACCGACAGGCTCCATCCGGTGAGATCCAGTCCGATCGCGGGAAGGTAAGAGTTCAGGTCCACCATGCCCAATGCGGATGTCCAGAGGAAGGCGTGGTCGCCATCATCGGGCAGCGTGCTGGTCCCCACAACGACCGAGCCGTCAGCGTTAACGCCGTAGGCATAAGAGAAGTCGCTATCGCCTAACACGCCAAGGTCCTGGATTCCGCCACTGGTCCATCGGACCGCGTGCAAGTACGTGAGATTAAACTGGTCGCCGCTATTTCCAACAACGCTCGAACCGTCGGTGGAGGTGGCGAGGCCTTCTGCAGAATCAGCGCCCGGCAAGATGCTGAGATGCTGAAAGCCGCCGGGTATGGTCGAGCGAAATGCTCGGGAGTATCCGGCGTCCAGATTGGTGCCCACGATCGCCGAACCATCGGCGCTGATTGCGGCGGCGTTTGATCCAACGACGCCAAGGCTTTGCATTCCCGTTGCGGCGGTCCATCGCATGGCGGTCCCGCCGTTGAAGCCTGCGGAATAACTGAAACCCGCGATGATGGATCCGTCGGCGCTGACAGCTCGTCCCGCGGATCCGGAGCCGGTTCCCAGCACGCCCAGATTCTGCATGCCGGTCGCTGCGGTCCAGCGGAACGCGCGGCCGACGCTCCCGCCGGGGGCGGAACTGTTTCCCGTGACCACAGCACCATCGGCGCTCAGTGCGAAGCCGGCAGAGGAACTCGCAAAGCCCGCAAGGATGCCAAGGTCTTGCAGGCCCCCGCCACTCGTCCAGCGGAAAGCACGCTGGCCGGCGGAGCTATTGCTGTAGCCGGTGACGGCCTGGCCGTTGGCGCTGATGGCAGACGCGTATGCATACGACGTGCTCCCGCCCGGGAGTACATCGAGATTGGTAATGGTGGGCTGGGCCAACGCCGGAAGGGCGAACCATGTTGCGACGAACAATACTCGACGATAGGGGGGCATGGGTGGTCCTTGAACAGGGGGAGCAGGGGTCCATAGACAAACGGCGCGGTCCTATCCCTCAGAACGAGAAGGCGGGGGGGCGTGGCCGCGGAATTCTGAATGGGGTGGGTTGCGATTGGGGTGGGCGGTGGCCGCACCAGAGGCCGAGATGTCACTGGCGATGGGGATTAAACGTAAGCAAGAGGCCGATGGCTTGAGGTGCTCGGCCCTCATTGGAGGGCCCAACAGTCGATTAGGGGCATCCAACGGCGAACCGGTTCAGGAAACACTGAAAGTCATTGGCGGTGAGGATCGGGATCGCGGTGCTGCCGTCGCAGTTGGCGTAGGGCGAGGCCTGAGCGAACTGGTTGAGGAAGCACTGGAAGTCGTTCGCGGTGAGGATGGGGGAGGCGTGGCTTTGGTCGCAGTTGGCGTAGCAGGCCAGGTCGGCCTGGTCGCGATCAAAGACGCCGTTGAGGTCGCGGTCGACCCCGATGCGAGTCTCGGAGCCCTTGGGGACGACGGTGAAGGTCAGTTCGTTGCCGACGTGGGCGAGAGCTTGGAGCTGACTGAGAGACAGAAGCTGGTCCTGACGATCGGACTGGAATCCGGCGGGGGTCCACATGAAGCCGCGCTGCTCGCCGGTGATAACTCCCTTGACGACCAGGCCAACGCGGCTGGTTTGGGCCTGGGTGACCATGGAGTTGATGAGATTGGTCTGCTGAATGGGCGCCGTGGCCAGATCGACGAGGGTGGTCTGGACGCCGACCGCCGCATGGGTGTCGAGGCTCAGGACGCCGGGAGGAGTGAAGACATTGGTGCCGCTGGCGGGAAGGTCGGAGCCGGAGAGGCACATGATGAACGCCACCATGTCCGCGACTTCCTGGTTGCTTTGGAGTGTGAACACCGGCTCGGCGACAAAGCGGGCGATGGAGTCCACGCTGCCATCGTGCAGGAAACCGAATCCGGCGTTGCTTTCGACGATGGAAGCCTCGAAGCCTGTTTTGAGGTAGGCGTTGCGAATCTGGGGGGTCTTGATCGCGATGTTGGTGGAGCCGTCTGTGGAGACCAGCATCAGGTGGTGCTGACCTTGCGGCCCGACGGGGAACTGGGCGTATTGCTGGGTGGCGAGATTGAGCGATGTGTCGGTGCCCGCGCCGGTGGGGAGCGTGTGGCACGTCACGCACGCGAAAGCGCCGTTGTCCAATCGACGGGTGGTGTCGATGTAAAGCGCCAGGCCGTTGTTGGGATGGCCGTCGGGCAGTGGCTGACCGGCAGGTCCGAAGCGGGCGGGGGTGTATTGGTTGGGAAGGGGAAGCGTTGCAGGGAGCGTGTTATCGAAGTTTCGGAAGGGATTGGGGGGATAGGTAATGGTTGCCAGGAAGTCTTCGAACTCCTGCATTTCGACGGGGGTGAGTTGCACATCATCGCCCAGCAGGCCCACAAAAGCGGGGTTGAACTCTTCGATGCCTGCGCGGTCGCCGCGCCAGTGGTGGGGTTCCTGGCCGATGATGTCCTGAAGCGTTTGCGTGGTCATCGGGCCCTTCATGGGGTGCCTGGGGGCAAACGGCGGGTTGGCGGGGGCGGGTGGTCCGGCCATGAGACCGGGGATGTTGGCGCCGAGGTTCTGGCCGGTGAGCTGCTTGATGGCGCCGGAGGGGTCGCCCAGATCCCAGCCGATGCGGTCCATGCGGGAATCGATGTGGCAGGATGCGCAGGACGCCTGGCCCAGGCCGGAGGTCTTGTGCGTGTCATAGAGATGCTTGCGGCCGACCTTGATCGCGGCTGGAGTGGGATCGAAGAAGGGAACCGTTGAGGACACGGCTTCTTCCGGCAGACCGATTGTGGAGATAGTCGCATCAAATCGGTTGAGCACGTATACACGGTTGTGCGTGCCGTCAAAAACGACGCCGGTAGGGCCTTTGCCGACGGGGATCGTCTGGGCCAGCCCGGCGCGATCACCCACGGAGTTGATGACGATGACGTTGTTGGAGCCCAGACCGCTGACGTAGGCCTTGGTGCCCGTCGTGTTCCAGGCGATGCCGCGCGGGTCGCCCAAAGACTTGTCGCGTTCGCTTTGGATGACTTGTTGGTTGGTGTAGGGCAGCAGATGCGGGTTCAGGTCTTTGGTGGTGTGCGTGAGGTTGGCCGGGTTTACCAGCGCGACCTCGACGTGGACGAATCGACCCTTCACGTTGGGCTCAAAGCGGACTTCATTGGTGGCATCGGTGCCGATGACGGCAACCTGGCCGCTCGCGGGGTTCACCGCAACACCCATGCAGATGTTCATCAGTGAGCGGGCGTAGGTGACGTTGAGGTTGGACGTGCTGATCACGGCGAGGTCGCGGTCGGGCATATCCCAACCGGCGATGCGTCCGGAGTCCGCGGCGTTTGGGCTGGAGGGGTTGGCACCGCTGACCTTGGCCGTCCAATCGTGGTTGTTGTCATCCATCCAGTTTCCGGTGGCGTTCTTCTTGACGATGATGCCGACTTTGGGCCCGAGGCCGGCCGCGCCGATGGCGGGGGCATAGGTCGCGCCCGCGTTGGGAGGCGGGTTGGTGCCCAGGTAGGGACCGTTGACATCGTTGACGACATTGGGAGGGAAACCGAGGGTGCCCGTCGTGGCGCCACCGCCCAGGATGGTGGAGGCGTTGCCGGAATTAAAGATCGCGGCGTACACGGACTGCCCGCCGGGGCTGACGGCCAAGGCACGCGGGTCTTCACCGTTGATCGCGATGTCGGTAGGCACCGTGGTGAGATTGAAGGGATCGAACACCTGGACTACGTTGGCCTGCGAGCAACTGACGAACGCACGCAGCGGCGTGCCGGCGAACACGACATCCGATGGCTCATCCTTGGTCTTGAGCGTGGCGATGACATTGCGGGCGGTCAGGTCCACGACGCTGACGCTGTCGGAGATGTTGTTAACGACCCACGCCCGGGTATTGCTCTGGGCCCGGACGGAAATAGGCTCGAGGCCGACGGGGATCTCGGATAACAGAACGGGTGTACCGCTGCTGACGTCGAACACTTCAAGGCGGTTGTCGGCGGTGTTGACGGCCAGGAGGCGAGAGCCGTCCGGGGTCAGGTCCAAGGGGTGGATGTGTGCGGTTTCCCAGTTCACAAAGTTGGAGTTGACGTAGTCAGTGGGGTTGCCGTCGCGGACTTTGCGCGGGTCTCGCTGATCGGCGGACACGATCGCGGCACAAATGGCCGCGGCACCGAAGCCCAGGAACCCCAGATACGTCAATCCTGACTTGTCCATGCGCGTACTCCAACCGTTGGTGCTTCAAAGGCGAACAAGAGCTTGCCACATATTGCCCATTTACACAAGTGGATTTTGGGTGTTACCGGGATTTGGCCCGGCAACCCCTCGGCTGACCCCCGAATAGCGGACCGATCAGCGTGGCGCGGCCTTGTTTACGAACTCCGCCACTCCGGTTTTCAAGGCCGCCAGGTCCGGATGCCGGATGTACATCATGTGCCCGCACTCGTAGAGCTTGTGGGTGATGTGGTCCTTGAGGGATGGGTCCAGGCCCAGGTGGGCGATGGTGTACTCGGAGGCGAAGTAGGGAGTAGCCATGTCGTAGTAGCCGCTGGCGAAGAAAACCCGAAGGTTGCGGTTCTGGCTCATCGCCTCGCGGAGCGTGTCGGACACGTTGACGTAGCGATTCGTGTTGGAAGCGTACGACCACGGGTGGACGCGGCCGGTGAGGATCTCGTAGGGACGGTCGTTTTCGTAGTTGAGCTCGGCACGCATGTAGCTGTTGAGGGCCGCGGTGAAGGGGCCTTGGATGGCGGAATAGCTGGGGTCGTATTGCGTTCCGTTGCCAAGGTCGGTGCGGTCGATGCCCTTGTAGCGGCTGTCGAGGCGACCGACGGTGCGGGATTGATCGCGGAGCAGCTCTTTGGTGAAAGCGGGCTGGCTGATGCGCAGTCGGGCGTTCAGGCAGAACTGCTTGGAGAGTCCGGTGTAGCGAGCCAGCTTGGTGGCGATGTCATCCTTCTCTTTGTCGCCCAGAGCATCGCCGCGGCTGAGGGCGACGACATATTCGGTGATGGCGAAACGCTCAGCCTCGCGCAGGGTCTTCTGGAGGTCGTCCTGAAGCCCGGCCTCAAGCTTGTGGTGGTACCAAGCCGTAGCGGTGTAGGTGGGAAGGAAGAGCCAATATGCCGTGTCGTTGCCGTCATCGAACTCGAGGGTCTGGAAGTTGAAGACTGTTGAGATGAAGATGATTCCGCTGAGGTTCATTCCGTGGGTTTCTTGGAGGTAACCTGAAAGCCCTGCGGCCCGAGTGGTCCCGTAGCTCTCGCCCGCGAGAAACTTGGGGGAGTCCCAGCGCTTGTTTTTAGTGGTCCAGAGGCGGATGAAGTCGCCGACCCAGCGGATGTCTTCGTTGAGGCCGTGGAATTGGTTGGGGTCTTGGCCTTCGACCGGGCGGCTGTAGCCAGTGCTGACGGGGTCGATGAAGATCAGGTCCGCGACATCCAGCCAGGAGAACTCATTCTCGATGTATCGATAGGGCGGATTCGGGATCGAAGGCTCGCCGGGCTTTTCCTTGGGGTCGGCAAAGTCCACGCGCTTGGGGCCGATGCATCCTAGGTGGAGCCAGACGGAAGATGAGCCGGGGCCCCCGTTGAAGCAATAGATGATTGGCCGGGTGCTGGCCTTGATCGGGTCGTTGCCTGAGTCGGGGAGCTTGGTGTAGGACGTGAAGAAGACGTTGGCCTTGGGCTTGCCCTCGTAGTCGGGCAGGTCGAGGTAGCCGGCGGTGGCGTAGTACTTGATGAGCTTGCCGCCGATTGTCACCTCGTGGGTGGTGGTGACGGGGGCGCCATCCTTCTTGTCATCCTTCTTCTCTTCTTTCTTGGCCTCCTGTGGCTGCTCGGATTGCGCGGCCAAGGGATAGGCGAAGAACACGGACATCAGGATTGCGAGCAGTAGACGCATCGGGGACCTCCGGGACCGAAGAATGCTAACTGAATACCAGACAGGATGCTCAACGGCCCAGTTCCCAGCCGGGCAAAAAGCGATCAAGCATCCACATGGCAGCGCCGATGATCGCGCCGAGCAGGATGATGGCCGCGGGCGGAACCAGGGGAATCATGGCGATGAACACGCCCCGTTTGAACGCCCTTCGCGTCCGCATGTCTTCGGGCACCCCGGCGATTCTCGCCGTGCGTTTCCAGCCGAAGTACCAGATCAACACCGAGAGGGTGAGGATGGTGAGCTCTGTACCCATGAGTATCGGAGGCTCGACCCAGGATGACCGGTATCGCCCGTAGGGTGAATAGAACGAGAAGGATGAGTACTCCATCCAGCTCTCAATCCACGGCGTGACCATCTGAAATAGCAGCACCGGGAGCAGCCAATAAATGGATGACAC
Source organism: Phycisphaerales bacterium (assembly GCA_044222485.1). Lineage (GTDB taxonomy): Bacteria > Planctomycetota > Phycisphaerae > Phycisphaerales > UBA1924 > JAHBXE01. Next base: position 33,059 of record JBGAND010000009.1, read on the forward strand.
CGCCCAAGCGCGGCGGAACAAGCGGCGATGGAGGGCAGGCGCGCGGCGGCAGGTAACCCAGCCTCCCATATGTGCCAAGCCGAGGAGCCCCAACAGTGCGACGAAATGAACTGCGCCGGTGGCGAATCCCACGACGATGATCCCGACGGCCGGTGCCCAGGCCACAAGCCTCGTTAGTTCAAGGAACATGCGACGTCGAGGTTCGGCGGCAACATCCTCATCCGAAGCGGTGTAGCCGCACTCGGGGCATAGCCGGGTGTTGATTGCCGATAGGTCGTATCCGCAGGCGATACACGCATGAAGGCAGGACTGAGAGGCGGAGTCGGCCATTCAGCCATCAAGCCTACCAGACCCCGGGCTCGAATCAGGCTATATTGGAGTCTCGGGAACCAAAACCCGCAGCCATGGAGGGCCGCGATGTCGCAATCCGCACTTCTAGAACCACCGTCCGACCCATCCGCCGCTGGCAAGCCTATGAAACAGCGCAAACGGGTGACCGCTGAAACGCTCGCCACCAAGCAGCGCGACATTTCGGTGTCCGAGTTCTTCGCCAAGAACCGGCACCTGCTGGGATTTGACAACCCTCGCAAGGCGTTGCTGACCGCGGTGAAGGAAGCCGTAGACAACTCGCTGGATGCCTGCGAAGAGGCGGGGATCCTCCCCGAGTTGGTCGTCATCATCGAAGACCTGGAGGAAGGCTCCAAGGGTGACCCCAAGAAGGGCGAGAAGGATGCCAAGAAGAGTGGGGGAGATGGCGAAGGCAAGAAGGGCAAGGCCCCCTCATCGCAACGCTATCGCGTGACCGTCGGCGACAACGGGCCGGGTATCGTTCGACGCCAGGTGGAGAACATCTTCGGGCGATTGCTTTACGGCTCAAAGTTTCACCGCCTCAAGATGTCGCGCGGCCAGCAGGGCATCGGCATCTCCGCGGCCGGCATGTACGGTCTTATCACCACCGGCAAACCAATGGTCATCACCACGCGGCCCGATGCCAAGAAGCCTGCTCACTACATCGAGCTGGCGATGAACACCAAGACCAATCGCGCCGAGGTGACGACCGACAAGGAAACACAGGACTTCCCCGTCGAGCGGTTCCGTTCCATGACGGTGGGAACGCGGAAGCTGGCGGAGTCTGGCGAGTTTCTGAATGCCAAGGACTTCCCGACGGGGACGTGCGTCTCGATCGAGTTAGAAGGCCGGTATCAGAAGGGCCGCGGCTCGGTTGATGAGTTTCTGGAACTGACCGCGATCGCCAACCCACACGCGAGGATTGTGTTTGTTCCGCCGGGAAAGGTGGTTGAGGAAGAGGTGGAGTTGCTGGTGGCGCCGGGCAGTCGGAAGCCCAAGGCGGAGGAAGTCGCGCCCGCGGATGTCGCCGCGCCGGCGCCCGTCGCCCCCGAGGTCACCACCGAAACCAACGGCATCATCATCTTCCCGCGGGCGGTCAACGAGTTGCCGCCTGAAACCCAGGAAATCCAGCCGCACCCCAAGGGTGTGGAGCTCGGCACGCTCCTTCAGATGATGAAGGACAGCGAAGCGCCATCCGTGTACAAGTTCCTGCAGGATGAGTTCTCCAAGGTCTCCTCCGCCAGCGCCAGCAGCATCTGCGAGAAAATCGGCAAGACCGCCCGCACACGCATCGCCGACCTGGACCCCCATCACGCCGAGTTGCTCTATCGCGAGTTGCAGGAGGCCAAGCTGCCCCCGCCGGCGACGGACTGCCTCGCCCCCATCGGTGTCCAACAACTTCTCAAGGGCATGTTTAAGGGTGTCCGGGCCGAGTTCTACGCGGCCAGTTCACGCGAGCCCAACATCTACCGTGGCCGCCCGTTCCTGATCGAAGCCGCGATCGCGTTCGGCGGTGAGCTCCCGACAGAAGAGACCGCCCGCGTCATCCGCTTTGCCAACCGCGTCCCCTTGCTCTACCAGCAGTCCGCCTGCTCCAGCTTCAAGGCCGTCACCGAAACCAACTGGCGGAACTACGACCTCCAGCAGCCTAAGAGCAGCGTGCCCGTGGGCCCCTTGGTCATCATGATTCACATGGCCAGCGTGTGGGTGCCCTTCACCAGCGAATCCAAGGAAGCCATCGCCGATTACGACGAAATCCGCAAAGAGATGAAGCTCGCGCTCATGGAGTGCGGCCGCAAGCTCGGCATATATCTCCGCAAACGAGCCAAGATGCGCCGCGAAGGTGAACGCCGCGACATCTTTGAGCGCTATATCGGTGAGGTCGCCAACGCGATCCATGCGATCGATGGCACCGATGCCAAGAAGCTCTACGAAGCGCTCCTGGCCCAGGCCAAGAAGCGCACCGCCGTAGCCGATCTGCAACTCGATGATGAAGGCAAACGGATCAAGGAAGACCCGGCAGATCAGGACGGGGTGATTATCGTCGAGCAAGCGGCCCGCACGCCCGAAGGCCCGGCAACCTCTTCAGATACGCCACCGATGAAGATGTCCAAGGCCGAGGCCGCGGCGTTGAAGGTCCACTCCCTCGCGAAGGTCGGGGAAGAAAAGGCCCAGCCGAAGCTGATAGATGTTGAACATACCAAGCGGCTGGATCGCAAGGGCCGCGCTCCGAGCAAGCCCGCAAAGGCTGAGCCTCCGACCAGCAAGCCCGGTCCGTCGAAGCCTGAGGCCAAAGCGCCCGCGGCCCCGCCATCCAAGCCCGCCAAGCCCACGATGATCCTCAAGAACGGCAAACTCGTTCCCAAGGATGACGGCCCCAAGCTGTTTTAGCTGCGAATCCAGCACAATTCCTTGCCCCCCAGCGCTCAAGACGGAGTGGCGGCTCGCCGATTAGGGATGACAGTATCCGCAATCGGAGGCCCGGGATGCCATCTGAACGCCCCCATCTCACCGGCGTCGAACGGACGTTCGGCGAAAACGAGATCATCGTCAGCAAGACCGATCCCAAGGGCCGGATCACCTATGCCAACCGGGTCTTTCTGACCGTTTCTGGTTACACCGAGCGGGAGTTGTTGGGCAAAGCCCACAACATCGTCCGCCATCCGGACATGCCGCGCTGCATCTTCAAGTTCCTATGGGACACCATCTCGCACGGGCAAGAGTGCTTCGCCTACGTCCTGAACCGTGCCAAGTGCGGCGACCACTACTGGGTCTTCGCCCATGTGACCCCCACGTTTGATGAGCACCAGAGGATCATCGGGTACCACTCCAACCGGCGCGTCCCATCCAAGCAGGGGGTGGATGCGATGCGCGGCGTGTATGCCAAGCTGATGCAGGTGGAAAACCAGTTCGAGAATTCCAAGCAGGCGCTGGCCGCATCGATGCCCGTGCTCGTGGATTACCTGAAGAACCAGGGCGTCAGCTACGAGGAACTCATTTTCACACTTGTGTAACTGTGGGGTGCGTGGATGATCGACACCGAGAGTGTTCAAGAGACTCCAGTCGCGGCCGGTGACAGCAACTGGATGGAGAGAGCCGCGGCGGTCTGCCGTGCCGCCGCGGCCGGCGACATGGAGGCCCGCATCCTTGATGCGGATGCCCAGCCGAAGGCGGCCGAGTTGCTCCACTCGATCAACCACATGCTGGACATGACCGACGCGTTTGTGCGCGAGTCTACGGCTTCTTTGGAATACGCCAGCCGCGCCAAGTTCTTCCGTCGCGTGCTGCTCAACGGGATGCTGGGCTCGTTCCGTCGCGCCGCCGAGTCCATCAACGGTGCCACCGAAGAAATGGAGCAGCAGCAATCGGACCTGCAGGAGGCCGAGCGCCGCCGGGCGGAGCTGGAAGGTGACTTTACATCCACCAGGGCGGTGGTGGACCGTCTGGCGGGCGCGACGGCCCAGATTCAAAGCATGTCCTCGGTGATCGAACAAATTGCCAACCAGACCAACCTGTTGGCCCTGAATGCGACGATCGAATCGACGCGAGTGGGGGCCGCGGGTGCGGGGTTCGCTGTGGTGGCGGCCGAGGTCAAGCGCTTGGCCCAGCAGACCGCCCAGGCGACCGACCAGATTCAGGGCAGCCTTCATGCGATGCGGGAGGCGACCAAGAACACGGTGGAAGCGATCGACCGTATCTGGGGCGTGGTGAAGGCTCAGACGAAGACAGCCGTCGGAGCCCAAACCGTTTGAGGAGTTGCTTTGTTGCCCCACTCACGGGCTGGAAGCGCGAGGCGTTTGCGCTTCCAGCTTTTTTCTTTGGTCCGATGTAGACTCCCGGAGTTCCTTTCACTGGATTCTCCGGGAGACCCACCATGTTGCCGCTCTTTGTGCTTGCCCTGGCGTTTCAACCACAGCCCGCAACGCTCACCAAGGTTGAGCAGACGCAGGGCTACAAGCTCTATTCCGGTGCCGATGCCGCCTCTCTTTGGCGCGGCTACAAGCAGCCGGCCTTCCCCGCCAAGGGCTGGAAGGTGGCGGGCGGGGTGATGTCCACGGGTGCGGGCACCGGCGGCGGGGACATCATCACCAAGGACCAGTTCGGCGATGTCGAGATCGTCCTGCAATACAAAACTGCCCCGAAGGCCAACAGCGGCATCATGTACCGCGTCACAGAAAAGTACGACGCGTCGTACCTCACCGGTCCGGAGTACCAGATTCTGGAGGATGTCGGATACGGCGTGAAGCTAAACGACCCCCACTCCGCGGGAGCCCTTTACGACCTCTACACACCCGCCGACGGAAAGAAAGAGAGCGCGGCCGATTGGAACGATGCCCGGATCTACATCCGCAACGGCGTCATCCAGCACTGGCTCAACGGCACCAAGCTGGTCGATGTCGTCGCCTTCGACGATGCCGGTAAGCCGACCAAGGAATGGCAGGACAAGATCGCCGCCAGCAAGTTCAAGACCTCCGAAGGCTTCGGCATCCAGCCCAAGGGCCACATCGCTCTCCAGGAACACGGCGATGCAGTCGCTTTCCGCAACATCAAGATCCGCGACCTGGGTGCGCATCTTCCCGCAGAAAGGGTCCTGTGGAACGGCAAAGACCTGACCGGCTGGGAAGCAGTCGTCCCCGAGGCCGCGAAAGCGGGAATCAAACCCGAATCCGTGTGGACCGTCGAGAACGGCATCCTGATCTGCAAAGGCAACCCCGTCGGCTACATCCGGACCAAGGAGAAGTTCACCAACTACGTCCTGAAGGTCCAGTGGCGTTTCAACCCCGTCACCAAGAAGGCCGGCAACAGCGGCGTGCTTCTGCGCATGGTGGGCGAAGACAAAGTGTGGCCCAAGAGCGTCGAGGCCCAGCTCCAGTCCGGCAGCGCTGGCGACTTCTGGAACATCGACAACGTCAAAATGACCGCCGAACCCTCCCGCACCAACGGCCGCAACACCAAGCACACCCACGCCTCCGAACGCCCCATCGGCGAATGGAACGAGTACGAGATCATCGTGAACCACGGCGATGTCATCCTGAACGTCAACGGTGAAGAACTCAACCGCGCCAAGGATGTCGAAGAAGTCGCCGGTTACATCTGCTTGCAAAGCGAGGGAGCCGAGATTCAGTTCCGGGACATCCGACTCGCACCCCTGCCCTGAACCCACCCGCGGCCACAAAAGAAAACGGGCACCTCACTTGAGGTGCCCGTCTTTGTTTCACGCAACCATCGCTCAGGACTTATCGCCCAGCGCCTTGTCAATCATCTCCGACAAGTGCTTCTCTCCATCCTCCTCAAATCCAACCCCGATATGAATGATCTTCCCATCCGGTCCGATCAACACAAACGTCGGGATGCCGGAGATCCCGTACTGCTTGGCCAGGTCATCGCCATTGAGCAGCAGGCCGTACGTGAACTTCTGATCCGCCATGTACTTGATCGGCTTGGCCGCGGGTGCCCGCTCCCAGGTGTTCACGCCCAGGATCGCGACCTTCTTGTCCTTGTACTTCTCATGAAGCTTCTGTACGCCGGGCATGGCCATCTTGCAGGGCCCGCACCAGGTCGCCCAGAAGTCCAGCAGAACAACCTTCCCCTTCAGGCTCGCCAGTGAAACATCCTTGTCATCGCCGCTCTTGAGCGTAAACGCCGGGGCCGCATCACCCACCGCGAACTTCATCTTCGGCTGCTCGCCGGGAGCCGGCGGAATGCCCAGGTCCGCCAGATCAGCCTTCGCTTCGGTGTAACCCTCAAGGGCCTTCAGCGTGAACGTACTCGCCGCGGGCTCAGCGTTCAGCTTGACGTTGGAATACGTCCCCGTGAACGTCCGATTCGGCATCGCCTCATCCCATCCGCCGGAATACGAAGTCCACGATTCAATCTTGCGCGGCGCCATGTCCTCCGCACCCACGTGCCGGATCTGCCGCATCAACATCTTCCGCGGCTCGGTCTTCTTTCCGTCCTCACCCTCCGCCGCCGGATACGTGATCTCCACCTTGTACTCAACAACGCGGCACTTCACACCATCAACCTTCGCATCCTCCAGGAACTTGGCCCCGATGAGCTTGGCTTCCTTGTTGCTCAGCACATCCGTGCCATACACCCAGGTCGGAACGACCATCGACACTTCCTGCACCGGGTTGCAACGACCATTGGGCGCCTCGGCCGTCGCGAACGTCTTCTTGGCATGATCAAGCTTGAACGCGGCCTTGCCGTCAAACGCCCAAGTCGCGTTCAAATCCTTGTCCTTGGCCGTGATCTTGAACTGCTTCAGCTGTGCCCCACCCGTCGGGTTCCGGAGAAACACCCCAACCAGCTCGCCGCTGGCCGACTGCGAATCTCCCCCTTCGGCGGACATCTTCTGCGATGAAGCGCACGACATGTCCTTCACGTTCTTCACCGCCGCCCGGAACTTGTCAATGAACTCCTTGGCCGCGGGATCCACATCCCCGCTCTCACCCGAGCGAATCAACGGCTTGTCAGACGGAGCAATGCCCTCCTGGGCATGCAAAGCCCCCGCGGAAGACAGCAGGGTCAAAACCAGTCCAACGGTGGGGACAAATCTCATGGAGCGGGCCTTTCGGTTGACGGAACGAACAGGATTCGGGAAAACTCTAGGGCGTGGCGGCCCTTCGAGCGAATAGGACGAACGGACGCCTCACTGGTACGATGCACACCCGCCCGCGAAGTTCCGCGGCGGCAAGGCAACGGAGTGCCCCATGTCCAAGAAACCCTCGGCAGCACCTACAAAGAAGCCCAAACCCCGCGACACCAAGACGCTGGGCAAAATCGTCGATCTTGCCGGTGAGGTCGCCAAAAAGGCCCTCGGCGGCCGCGAACCCAAGCTCGAAATCCCCCTCCGCACCAAGTCCAACACAACCTGGAACAAGAAGCAGGGCATCCTGCAGATGGGCAGCGCCACGGCCGAGCGCGAACTCTTCAACCTCAACCAAGCCAAGCAGTTCATGCAGACCATGCTGCACGCCAGCACCATCAAAGACCTCATCAACGCCGACAAAACATCCAGCCTCCGCGGCGTCTTCTACAAAGCCAAGCACACCGTCGCCGGCACCAAGGAAAACACGTTCGAGGGTCAGGATGAGTCCGACCCAATCCTCGAAGACCTCGAAGTTGCCTTGAACGCTCTTCGCGAAGAGCTGCATGTCTTCGCCGAGCCCCGCGGCGGGATGGTCGGCAACATCACCATGATCGACAAAGGGGACGAGATCAACTGCCGCCGAATGGGCAGCGGCGGCTACCAGATGCCCAGCATCGTCGAGCCCGACATCATCCAGTTCGGCAAGTGCGAGGCCAAGTTCGTCCTGCATGTCGAAAAGGGCACGGTCTGGCAACGCTTCAATGAAGATCGGTTCTGGGAGAAGCACAACTGCATACTCACGCACGGCGCCGGCCAGCCGCCGCGCGGCTGTCGCCGCTTGCTCCAACGCTTCAGTCAGGAACTCAAACTCCCCATCATCTGCCTCCTCGACTGCGACCCCTGGGGACACTACATCTACAGCGTCATCAAGCAAGGCTCCATCTCCCTGGCCTTCGAATCCTCGCGCCTCGCCATCCCCGAAGCCAAGTTCCTCGGGATCCGCGCCAAGGACTACGTCTCCTGCGGCCTCTCCGACGCCGTCAAGATCGACCTCTCCGACAACGACATCAAGCGCGCCAAAGAAATCGCCGCCTACCCATGGTTCGAAAGCAACAAGCCCTGGCTCAAAGAAATCGATCTGATGCTCAAGAACGGCTTCAAGATGGAAGTCGAATCGCTGATCACCAAAGACATCTCCTACGTCACCGAAACCTACGTCCCCGAACGCCTCAGAGCCCGCGACTGGCTCGATTAGTACCAGCGAGCCGTGCCGTGTCGGCACGGTCTCCATCTTCCGCTTTGGTGGCACTGTTCATGGCCCTGCATGGCCAGTGTCCCGCGCTCCAGAACCCATGGACTGCAGTCCATGGGTTTCCGCCGAAACGTCCTCCCGTTACCATCTCCCATGCTCTCCCGCCTCCTCCGCCTCCTAACCCACCGCCCAACCAACGGCGCAACCTCCAAACCCACCCTCCCCTCCCTAGACCGCTCCGAAGTCTCCATCTTCTTCTCCACCACCCACAACCTCCCCCACGTAGACTGGGGCGCTGTAGACCTCTGGATCTCCCGCGGCAACGCCGCCCCCCTCTCCCCCGAATCCGCCCGTCGCGCCGTCGCCGCGGCCTGGCTCGATGAACTCCGCGACTCCCTCAAAGATGACCACCGCCGCTGGCGTGCCGACCGCGTCGAAGCCGTCACCCCCTTGGATGACCGCCTCACCCAGCGCATCGTCCGCGCCACCCAATCCGCATACAAGACAATCGAAAAGTCCCTCGCCCCAATCCGCGGCTCCGAACGCATCCCCGCCGTCGCCATCGTCGCCCTCGCATCCCGCGACGACTACTACTCCTTCATCTCCCCCTCCTACCCCGACGAAGGCCAGTTCGGCACCTCCGGCGGCGTCTACCTCAACGATGGAGCCGACAGCTTCCCGGTCATCGCCATGCCCATGCAGGGTGGCGGCAAGCACAGCGTGGAGCAAACCATCGCCCACGAACTCACCCACCACGCCCTACACAACCGGCGCCTCCCGCTCTGGGCCGAAGAGGGCATCACGCAGATGATGGAAGAACGCGTCACAGGCACCCCCAACTTCCGCCTCGACCGCGAAATGCTCCAGCGCCACCGCGACCGCTGGCTCGACGGAGGCCTCGACCCCTTCCTCTCCGGCGACGCCTTCCACTCCGCCGAAGATGACCAGCAGGAACTCGCCTACCACCTCTCGCAGTTCGTAGTCCGCAGCGCCCTGAGCAAGTCACCCGATCAGTTCTTCGCATTCCTGCGGGCCTGCAAAGATGAACTCGAAGAGAAGGCCGCGGCCAGACACCTGCGATGCGACCCCCGCGAGTTCGTCGAGTACGCACTCGGGGCGGAGGGGTAGGTCCTACCTGTGACTCCCAGGAAGCAACACAACCCGACCTATCCGTTCGTTCCCAAAACGGTGAACGGGCTGACCGCCGGTCAGTTCTGGGCGCTGCGTTTGTCCGACGGCACCTTTGGTTGCGCACGAGTAATTGAGGTGCCGGCACCGGAGCTGCGTAGATCTCGCATGGAGTTCCTCGCCGGTGTCCTTGATTGGCATTCAACAACGATCCCGACAGCGACATCGATCGCCGGCGCAGCGTGCTTGGAGCAAGGGCGAGCTCACATCCGAGCGATTTCCAGAACCGGTGGCGAAATACTGGATGTCGGGATCTCGTGGCCGACTCGATCGAGCCATGGTTATTCCGCGAAGCAGAGTTCTGGAAAAACAGCCGAGTGTTCAAGGGGTTGGTACCGCTACGCTCCCAAACTCCTGCCGACGACCAACTCCCGGTTCTTACAACGTGGGGATATGAAGTGCCCCGCGTAGTCGCCGAAGCCCGCTTCGTTAGCAAGCCATGACTTGCCAGGTGAGATCGTGCCACCGAGTCTGCCGGTTCCTCATCGGTGCTCTGAGGCAACAAGCCCCGACAACTCCGGAAGTCTCCGCCGCCATGTCTTAGCCCCGGAGGGGCGCAGGTATGTAGCCACGGGTGGAGCGCAGCGGAACCCGTGGTCAGCCAACGGCTCGAAGGTGAGACAACTCCCAACCCACGTGCAGAACTGCCGACGTCAAACCCGCAACCGACAGGTCGTTGTCCGATTTGCGGTAAACGTTCGGGAGGTGATATACTGAGTGTGTCTTTGGCCCGGGCAGGACGCCCGGGACTCGTGGGGCAATGACGCGATGCAAATCACGCCTCAGATCGCCGTATACGTGCTGCTCCTGCTTCCGGGTTTGCTCGGGCACGCCGTGTTCAGCGCCTTTACGTATACAGAGAAGCCGACGTGGTCGGGACGAACCGTGGTAGCGATCGTGCTCTCTGGCGCGGCCTACCTGACCCTTGCGATACTCCGGATCGTGCCTGTCCTCGACTGGCTCCCAGACCCACAGGCTTTGATTGCAGCGGCCGACCACGGGCTCGCCGGAGCGCTGTCCCCCGACAACATCCTGTGTGTTGTCCTCGCCAGTGTCCTTGCTTTCGTCTACTCGATCGGACTTGTGTGTTCGCACAATCACCGCACGTTGCACCGCCTCGCAAACAAGTTGTGCCTCACGACCAAGTCCGGCTATGTCAACGAGTGGGATTCAGTGATGATCGAGCAGGCCCGAACTAGGTGGGTGCTAATCTCGATGAAGGACGGCACGTCGTTCGTCGGCTGGCTCAGGTCACACGACGTCTCCTCACCCGACCGCTGCATCGTGCTGGAGAAGGTTCGTCAGCAGGACAAAGAAGACAATGGGCTCGAATGGCCGGAGCGTGAGCTATTGGTTATCAACAGCATGGCTGACGTTCGTTTCCTTCGCTTAATCCCGAACCAAGAGGTGCCCCGTGACCAACCCGCCAGAGAACAGAGGGCCGCGGCCCTGCCCGAACATCGAGACGAAGTCCGCGAACCAAAACCCCAACCCACCGCCGCCGGGGCGGCCACCAGCGGTCCAGACGCAGCCCATTTCATCGCAGGGGAAGCCGAGCAAGTGACCAACGGACAACCTAGAAAGGAACACCAGAATGTCTGAACACCAGCAACCGCGGCCGCTCTGCGACACTCACCAACCTCAGCCCTGGACAGAAGGCAGCGGCAACCCGAACAAAGCCCCGAGCGGCCCACCGCCGAAAGTGGACACGATTCCCAAGCCCACAGGGAAGTAGCAAAAAGCACCATGAACCTTTACACGCTCAGCAATCCCGCCGACTGGGACCGGGCTCAGTGGTACGGAACGTTGTTCGGCTTCGATCCGTCCGGCAAGGGACCGCCGATGATGGGGTTGATGTTCCGCGACAACAACGCCGGGTGTGACGTGTTTCGCTCGATGCGTACGCACGTCGGAACAAGCGATAAAGCCGGGCTCATCCGTGTCTCGATCGTTGAAGGAGACATCGAAGGGCAGGATCCCGGCTATTCCGTCGTTATTGGGCTCGAACAAGACAAGGCGTTCAGCATGGACAAGGGCTCGGGCAATAGGTACGTGGCCTATATGAGTCGGTGCCACCGAATGAACCCCGCGCCCGGTTCGCCGCATTTGCCGAAGTTCAAAGAGGAGTTCAGGAAGCACGGGCAATTCAGGTTCGTGCCCGTCGGCGGATCGGCGAGCTCACCAAGGCCCGTCATGGAACTTGCCATTGAGAAGTACTCGGTCCATCTTCGTCACGCGGACGAACTGACACAACAGGACCCGGATCATTGCGTGCTAGGCAAACCTTGGGTGTCGCCACCCGAGCGGCCTCAGTAGACTTCATAGGAAAGCCGTGATCTGCGGCCCCGACGAATTGTCGTGGTGGATATCACGAGGAGGCCATAAATGACGACTCAGCCCGACCCCGGTCAGAGTGCACCCCCGACCCCGCCGCCAGCCGCGGCCTCACCTCCTGCCCAACAGCGGAGTGTTTTCGACGCGGCAAAGGCAATCGCGCAAACTCTCGCTGACTTCAAGAAGCCGGACCAAGAACGAGCTCTGAGATATGCGGCGGAGGAATTGGGTATTCAGCTTGCGGGACCTGCGGTCGGCTCGGTGACGCACCACCCCCTCCCTCCTCCTCCCGGCGGAACCACGCCACCGCCGCCTCCCGCCGGGAGGGCGCAGGACATTCGCACCTTCGTGCAGGCGAAGCTGCCAAAAAGCGATAACCAGTTCGCCGCCGTCGTGGCCTACTTCTACAGATTCGAAGCTCCGACCGAACAGCGGCTGCAGTCGATCAATGCGGAGACATTACAGGAAGCAACTCGGCGCTCCGGGCGGGACCGTCTCGGCAACCCCGGTGCCACTTTGAACAACGCGGTTGCCCAGGGGTATCTCGATCGAGCCGGAAGAGGCGAGTTCACGATCAACACCGTGGGTGAGAATCTCGTCGCCATGACCCTACCGGGAGGCAGCGAAGCCGGAGGTTCCAACTCGCGAGCGCGCGGCTCGCGTAAGAAGGTTGGGAAGAAAGTGACCAAGAAGGTTCGACGTTCGAGTGGTAGTTAACGCCGTGGACCTGCACGCGCACATTGATGACGCGATACTGGCGGTCGCCCGCGCTCGCAAGGTGATCGGTCGTGGCAAGTCCAAGCAGGTGCAATCCGCCGAGGATCGCGACAACATGCGCACGGTCGCGCAGGTGTGGTTCCAGAAGATCCGGCCTGTGGTTGAGTCGTCCGCGGAGGCGGCGGCGCTAGAGGCTGTAGACTCTCCGATGAAACGGGTTTTCGACAGCACTGCGAAGTCGGCGGCCCGTGCGACCTATGAAAGTTGTCTGAAGGAGGCGAGGAAGGCGCTGCTGAAGCTTCGCGAGTCGCTTCCAGCAGTTCCGAGCCCGCCCATTCCCATCCAGCCGACCACCGACGTACCGCCGAGCTTCGCCCCGCTCGCTTCGGACCCCCGCATGCAGGCGATCATGGAGCGGCGATGGGCGGAATGCGTCTGCTGTCTGCAGGCCGGGGCCAACCTTGCCGCGGTTGTGATGATGGGCGGCCTTTTGGAATCACTGTTCGTCTCAAAGCAGAACCGGCTAACCGACAAGTCCCCGCTCATCAGGGCGGCACGGGCTCCGCAGTTCAAGGGCAAGACGCTTCCGCTGCAGGAGTGGACGCTGAATCACTACATCGAAGTGGGCAACGAACTGGGTTGGATCGGAGACGCTGCGAAGCGAGTTGGTGTGGTGCTCCGGGATTACCGCAACTTCATCCACCCGCAGGCTGAATACACCCAGCAGGTGGTGCTCATCGATCAGGACGCGCGGCTTATGTGGGACGTCAGTAAGAGTCTCACGCGGGAACTGCTCAGTGGGAAATAGGAGAGCAGGGCCGTGGTCGCTTCATTGCCTTCCATCCCCCCCATCTTCCCACCACTTGCGTAAAAATCTTGAGTTCCTTGTTTCAACAGTGACAACGTCATGTCACTCTGCTCAAATTCGTCGCTTGAAATCGCATTTCCCGCGGTTAACTTCCACGCATGGTCGCACAAGCCCCCACAACTCCCCTCCCAACCCTCTCCCGCCCCGACAAACTCCGCCTCACCCTCTACTTCTCCCTGGGCCAAAGCGTCGAAGCCCTCGCCCTCGAACTCCTCGACATCCACCGCGACCACCAATCCCGCCTCAAAACCAACAACTCCGAACCCGCCACCTTCCTCGAAGCCCTAACCACCGAAAACACCGCCCTAGCTTCCTTCCACTCAGGACTCGGGACCCGGGACTCAGCACTCTCTTCTCCCCCCGACTCGGCACTTGGCACTCGGCACTCAGCACTTCCTCCTGACGCATACGACCTCGCCGCCTGGACCCTCTCCGACCCCATCGCCCCCCACATCGCCTACCGCCGCTCCGAACACCTCGAACAACGCAAGCAACGCGCCCTCCAAGAGCTCGACACCATCCTCGCCGATGCCGCCTCATCCCCCGTCGAAAAACGCCGAGCCGCCACCACCATGCTCCGCATGCTGGCAACCCAACTAACCCGCAATCGCGCAGCTCCTCCCTCTCCCGCCCCGGGCGGGAGGGCGGTCCTCCGCGGCGGTGAGGGCTCCGTCTCTACTCCTCCTACCCACTCTCCATCCCGCGAAACGCTTCCCACATCGCGAATCACCCACGACCCCGACTCTTCCTCCTCTGGCCCATCCGCGGCCTCTTCTCCCCACTCCCAACTGCCCACTCCCCATTCCCCTCCTCCTCCCCCCGCCATCCTAAACCTCAGCCCCGCCGGTGCCGGCTTCCGCTCCTCCTCCGTCAACCCCCAAGCCCGCCCCCATCCCAACCTCACCCCCCAAGACCTCATCACCCTCGCCGTAGTCGCCGTCAAAAACCCCACCGACCAACTCACCCGCGACACACTCGAGCACTTCCTCACCCCCCAAGCCACCATCAACCACGAACCCGTCCTCAACCTCGAATCCCAACTCACTCCCCTCGCCCCCAAACTCAAAGTCGTCCAAATCTTCCGCGACTCACGCGTGAAGGAAGACCCCGGCCCTCCCCAAACCCGCACCTCCGACTCCTGGCTCATCCAACCCGGCCGCAGCAACGGCTACCGAATCACCCTCACCCGCGCCGACTCCGGCCCCTGGCTCATCTCCGCCATAGACCCAGTCAACAACACAAGCTGATCCCGGTGTGCATAATGCGAGGAACCCTTATCCTGCCCCACCCAAAACCTCGCATTACCCACCATGCCCAACACCCCCGAATTCCTCATCCTCCTCCTCTCCGTCGCCTTCATCGCGCCCCTGGTCCTCACCTACCTCATCAACAAACACCCAAACCTCATCGCCAAGGGCCAGGATGCCGCGGGCAAGGGGATGGCCGTCGGCTGCACCTCCATCCTCCTGATGAGCCTCGCGGCCATTCTCGCACTCGCCGATGCCATCACCGCCGGCGTCGCGTGGGAACGCATCGGCTGGTTCTGGCGGATCCTCGGGCCGATCCCCGCCGCGGGGATGGTCATCACGTTTTTCGTCGTGTACACGGCCGCGCAAATCAAAAAAGCCAACCGCATCCAAAAGCAATACGAAGAAGCCATGGCCGTCCCCGCCGCGCTCACAGTGGATATGGATGACTACCGCGGCCTGGCCCTCTACAACGCACTCCGCCCGCACTTCCCAACCCTGGAAATCTCCAGCCGCCAACCCGGCGCCCTCCTCTGGCAAACGCGCGAGTGGTTCCCGCGCATCCGCCTCCTCATGATGCACGCCGAATCCCTCGCCGAAACCCAAGGCCAAAACGGCGAGTTCGCAACCGAGCTCATGGAAACCATGTCCCGAGCCAAGCCCGTCTGCCCCATCGTCCTCCACGCAAACTCCGCCGCCGCGGCCAAACCCATCGCCGACCGCCTCACCAAAGCCGGCTGGACCGTTCATACAATTCCCATGGAAGGTGAAGACTGGATCACCGCCCGCTGGCTCCCCATCGCGCTCCCAGCGCTCAAAGCAGAAATGAAACGCAGACCCGCGCCCCCAGCCGAGGAGGCCTCTTGACCGAGGAACAAAAAAAGCAGCCGGCCAAGGGCATCATGAAGTGCCCCACATGCAAAATGCCGCGCCTCGAACCGCGCGAAATCGCCCGAGGCCTGCAAGCCGACGCCTGCCCCCAATGCTCCGGCAACTTCATGGCCTTTGAAACCTACCTCCAGTGGCAAGAGTCCCAGCCCGCGCCAACCAAGCAACCCGAAATCGGCACGCCCGACCCTAGCCAAACTCCCGAAGCCCCCGGCCCCAAACTCTGCCCCTACTGCGGCCGCTTCATGACCCGCTTCCGCATCGCCCTGGACATCCCCTTCCACATCGACCGCTGCGGCGGCTGCGGCGGCCTCTGGTTCGAGCACGGCGAATGGGAGCTCTGCCAAACCCGCGGCATCCACACCCGCCTCAACACCTTCTTCAACGACTCCTGGCAAAACCGCCTGCGACAAGAAGAGGCCAAGTTCCAACAAGAAGACCGCTACCGCGCCCTACTCGGCCCCGAAGCCTACGAACGCGTCAAAGCCTTCAAAGCCTGGGCCGAGCAGCACGACAAGAAGTCGGTGCTGTTCGCGTATCTTGAAAGCAAGGATGTGTCAGAGCCGCCCTCGCGTCGCTAACCCATGAAAACCAAAGCCCAAATCGTCAAAGACTGGCTCCCACGGTACACCGGCCGCGCACTCAAGGACTTCGGCAAGTACATCCTGCTGACCAACTTCAGCGACTACGTAGACACCTTCGCCAAACGCTTCAACGTCCCTGTCCTGGGCCGCGACAAGCCGATGCAGTCCGCGACAGCGGGCGACATCACCATCATCAACTTCGGCATGGGCTCGGCCATGGCCGCGACCACCATGGACCTGCTGCTCGCCGTCGAACCCCTCGCCGTCCTCTTCCTAGGCAAGTGCGGCGGCCTCAAAAAAACCAAACTCGGCGACTTCGTCCTCCCCATCGCCGCCATCCGCGGCGAAGGCACCAGCAACGACTACATGCCCGCCGAGGTGCCCGCCCTCCCATCCTTCCGCCTCCAGCGCGCCGTCTCCGCTTCCATCATCAAGCACGAAAGCGACTACTGGACGGGCACGGTCTACACCACCAACCGCCGCGTCTGGGAACACGATGAGAAGTTCCGTGAGTATCTAAAGCAAATCCGCGCCGTCGGCATCGACATGGAAACCGCCACCATCTTCCTCGTCGGTTTCGTCAACTCGATCCCTAAAGGCGCCCTCTTGCTTGTGTCCGACAACCCCATGACCCCCGAGGGTGTCAAAACCGCCGCCAGCGACCAGCTCATCAGTGAAAAGTTCGTGGGCAAACACCTAGAGATAGGCATCGACGCTCTGTTAGACCTGCGCGAAAGCGGGGAGAGCGTGAAGCACTTGAGATTCGAGTAAGCCCGAGTCCCCCGTGAACACGTCCCCCCTGAACTTCTGGTTCAAAGAATCCCCCTACGCGGCGCTCGTCCTTCCGGGCCTGTTTGTCCTGGGGTGCATTCTCTACTACGGCGGCATCTGGTTTTTCCGGATGCGAGTCGGCGGCCGGCGGATGGCCGCTGTCGCCAGGGAGTTCGGCGGCACCTACCGGCCCGACTACAACGAAGCCGCCACCAAAGCCCTCCCGCAGTTCGAGGGCACCCAACTTCGCCTGGCCCGCGGCGCCTACAACGTCGTCAAAGCCGAGTGGGCCCTCCACGATCGACCCTGCACCGTGTGGATGGGCGATGCCGGCAACCAGTGGAACAACGATGCACTGGTCCAGGCGGTGGGGGGTGAAATCTTCGCCAGCTTCATCGCCGTGCAATGCCCCTTCCCCAAGATCCACCGCGCCGTCATCCTCGACCGCGGCCTGCGCTCTGATGAACACTTCGACCGCATTGGCTACGCCGTCGATCTCTGGGAAGGCATCCAGACCTACGCCGAGCGTCAAGGCCTCCTCCAGATGAAACTCGGCCTCCCGGACCTGGATGCGATCTACGACTTTCGCGTGGATTCTCCCTACGCCTTCCACGCGATGTTCAACCGCCGTTCCATCAACATGCTCGATGCCCGCCCCGGTCACATCTGGATCAAGGATGACATCATCATGCTCGAATGTGGCGACCGCGTGTGGTCCGCTTCCGAGTTCATCGCCCGCGCTCAGTGGCTCCGCGACTTCATCGAGGCCTGGGATGACGCGGCGAATCCGGATGCCCACGATGAAGAGCTCATCAAGCCGCGGCGGTTCCTCTAACTCCCCTTCATCGCCTCAATCATCCCCTTGAGCTTCCCCTCATCGAGCTTCCCTTCCGTCCGCACGCCCGAGCACACATCCAGCCCGAACGGACCTACCCGTCGGATCGCCTCGGCCGCGTTCGCCGCACTCAATCCACCCGCCAAAAACACCGGGCGCGGCGACGTCTCCACGATCTTTCGCGAAATCTCCCAGTTGTGAACCTGCCCGGTTCCCCCGAGTGTCTTTACGCCGCCCGCTTCCGGCCGCGGCCTGCCCGAATCCAGCAACAGCGCATCGACATACCCAGAGCAACGCCGCGCTTCTTCAACGGCCTCATCCTCCCAAACATGCAGCACCTGCACGATCCGCACGCCGGGTGCATCCCGCCGGATCGCGGCATACGCGCGGCTCTGGACTGCATCCACGATCTGCACAACTCCGACGCCGCCCGCCCGAGCCTGGGCCGCGATTTCCGCCCCATCACTCCTGCTGGTCAGAAGGAACGTTGCCACCGCCGGCGGCACAGTCCTGGCGATCTCTGCGATCCGCTCATCCTGAATCACGCCGGGTCCGCTGGGCATCGCCGAAACCAACCCGAGCGCATCGGCCCCGAGCCGAACCGCCATCGCGGCTTCAGCCTCACTCGAAATGCAGCACACCTTCAGTCGCGTTCGCACGCTGCTACTTCTTCTGCTCCGCAGGCGGCGGCGTTCCGGTGGAAAGTTCCGTGCTGAGCGCCTGCAGCTCCGTGCCGAACTTCACCGCCGTTGCCCGCAGCGCGGTCGCGTTGGATTCCAGCCGCGCCGCGGTCTCGCGCACGGTTGAAAGCCCGCCCTGGGTCAGGTCCGTGCCCAGCACCTTCTTAATATCCCCCAGCCCATCCAGCAGCGGTGTGGACTCCGATTTGGCGTTCGCGGCCAGTTCCTTCACCTTCGCAACGCTCGCTTCGATATCCGCTTTCCGCTTCCTGCTATTGGCCTTGATGTCTTCGCTCTTGATTTCTGCCAAGTCCTTTTCCCACTTCTCAAGATGGGCCGTCGCCCGAGCCGCCATGTCATCCGCCTTGCTCTGCATCGACTTGACGGAAGCGGACAGCTTGTCAAACGCCGCGGCGAACGCGTCAAACTTGCCCTTCAGATCCCCTTCCTTCACGCCCATGAGTTCGCGGAGCGCCGCCATCGTTGCATCGAGGCTCGCCTGCGTCGTCCCGGTCTCCGCGGCCGTAGCCTTGGCCGCCTGAGAGGCCGAATCGCCCTGGTTGTATGATGGCGTCGCGCAGCCGCAAACACCCGCCAAGACCAACAACGTCGTTACGCCCACTCGCTTCATCGCCGGTTCTCCGTTTGGTTCCTCGCTCCGCGCTCTCGCGGTTGCTTCATACATGATACCTTTTTCCAGCTCTTTGCAAGGAGCCGCACAGTTCCCATGCCCATCCCACTGTTCCCAGATCTGCCGCTCGCCCGACGGCTCGAAGGCGCTGAAGCCGCATCCTCGCGGGCGTTCTGTGAGGCCGCGGCGGATCTTTACCCGGGGCATCCCATCCGTGTAGTCCCCTGCGGGGGTGGTGTCGGTCTGATCTACGGCCCCGCTGATCCGCTCAACGCGGTCAAGGGTGTCGGACTTAACGGCGCCGTCGATCCGCGCGAATGGGACATCCTCGAAGCGACCTTTCGTGAGATGAACTCTCCGGTCGTCGTTGATCTTTGCCCGCTCGCCGATGAAGCCTTCATCACACTGCTTGCCGAACGTGGCTACCGCACAGCCACGTTCGAGACCGTCACAGTCCAGGCGTTTGAACCGACCGTCGGTCCTCAGCCCATTCTGGCGGATATCCCCGATGCGAGCATTGCTCAGGTCGATCCTTCCGACGCCGCTGCGGTGGCCGCATGGGCCCGGGTCCTGGATGTCGGCTTTGCGGATGGCGGTGAACCGGTCAAGTTCGCTGTCGACATCGGTAAGGTCAAGGCGCGCATGATCTCGCTTGCCGCGGCTTCCGGGGGCGGTACAACCTCGCACATGCTGCTGGCCACCGTCAAAGGAGAACCCGCCGGTGGTGCCGGCCTGTCCATCCATTCCCAGTTGCAGGTTGCCCACTTCGCGGGCGCGGCCGTGCTCCCCCGGTTCCGTCGCCGCGGCATCCAGACGGCGCTCACCTCCACGCGAATCCGCATCGCGCGTGAGCAAGGGTGCACCTATGGCAAGTTCGACGTCCGCGCAGGCAGCATCTCTCACCACAATGCCGTCCGCGCAGGGTTTCAGGTGGCGTACACACGCCCCCAGATGATCCGAAACTGGTGAGCCCGACTTCGAGTTCCGGCTAGGCCGCGAGCCGCTTGGCCTGCCCGCCCTGTTTGCCAATCCACGCCGCGCAGGTCGCGATCAGCGCCGCTCTCTCAATGGGCTTGCTGGCATAGTCGTCGCACCCGGCTTCCAGGCACTTCCGCCGATCCTCCGCCATGGCGTGGGCCGTCAGCGCGATGATTGGCAGGCGGCTGCCACGTTCCCGAAGAGTTCGGGCCAGTGTGTAGCCATCAACCTCCGGCATCTGCATGTCCGTCAACAGGATGTCGTACCCGTCTTCTCCGGCGTTCTCAATCATGTCCAGCGCCATCCGGCCGTTGTCGGCGATCTCCACCTGAGCGCCCGCCTTTTTCAGGTGGAACGCGATAAGGCGTTGATTGTCTTCGCCATCTTCGGCCAGCAGGATTCGGCCCGAGAGGGTCATTGGAGCGGGGGGCTGTGTCGATTCGGTGACGATGTGCAGCTTGTGAGTCCAAACAGTGTTGGCCGGTATGCTCAGTGGCAGAGTCACGCGGAACGTGGAGCCCTGCCCCGGCGTGGTGCGGTGAAGCGTGACACTACCGCCCATCAGGGCCGCCAGACGCCGGCAGATCGTCAGCCCCAGTCCGGTGCCACCGTGCTTGCGTGTGACGCTCGTGTCGGCCTGCGCGAAGGGAACGAACAACTTCTCGACCTGTGACTCCGAGAGACCTGGGCCGGTGTCCTCGACATCCACGCACAACACCGAATGCGCGACGGTCGCGGTGACCTCGACTTTGCCTTGATCGGTGAACTTCACGGCGTTGCCGACCAGGTTCAGGAGGATCTGCCGAAGCCGTGTCGGGTCCGTCATCGCCTTCACGGGCAGCAAGCTGCCGAGTTTGATCTGAAGGGCGATTCCCTTTTCCTTGGCCCTTGCCCCCATCAGCGATCCGACTTCACCCAGGACGCCCGGCAGGTCGCTCTCAACCTCTTCCACCTCGAGCCTGCCCGCTTCGATCTTGGACAGATCCAGAATGTCATTGACCACCGTCAGCAGGTGTTCGCCCGCGCGCTTGATGGTGGAGAGGTTCTCGACCCGCCGGCGTGGCGCCTGGCTGAGGTCGCCATCCTCGACCAGCAACTCCGTGTACCCGAGGATCGCCGTCAGCGGCGTCCGAATCTCGTGGCTCATGTTCGCCAGGAACTCGCTCTTAGCGGCGTTGGCGGCCTCGGCCAAGTCGCGAAGGCGCCGGGATTCGGAGATGTCGATCAACACGCCGCGGAGCGTGCCCGGCTTGTCGCCCCGCATCTCTACCGACACGAAGTCATCCACCCACACGTGCGAGCCGTCGGCCCGAACCATGCGGTATTGGTTGCGGTGGCTTCGACCGGCGTGCGCCTCCTCCAGGCACTTCTTGAGCGCTGCGGGGAGATCGTCCGGATGGACATGCTGGTCCCAGAAGCCGGGCGTCATCCAATCCTGGATCGGGTAGCCCATCTTGGCGGCCTGCGGCGAAACGTAGGTATACCGGTCAGCCGCAAAATCAAACTCCCAGGCGATGACGTCCGTGCCGTCA
Organism: Phycisphaerales bacterium; assembly: GCA_044222485.1. Classification (GTDB taxonomy): domain Bacteria; phylum Planctomycetota; class Phycisphaerae; order Phycisphaerales; family UBA1924; genus JAHBXE01. The sequence continues at coordinate 54,504 of JBGAND010000009.1, forward strand.
ATGATCGCCCGCATGCGCTGCTCACTCTCCTGCAGCCTGCGTTCCGCTTCGCGACGCTCGGTGATGTCGATCAGCACGCCGCGCAGCTTCACAACCTCACCGCCCTGCACCTCGACGGACACCGAGTCGTCGACCCACACCGGCTCACCATCCGCGCGCATGAGACGGTATTGGAAGCGGTGGTTCTTTCCGGCCTTCGACTCTCCCATGCACGTTGCGATGGCCGTATCGCGGTCATCCGGGTGGATGTGGCTCTGCCAGAAGCCTGGTTGCATCGAGTGGTCCAAGGGGTATCCGAACATGGCCGCCTGAGGTGACACGTACGTGAACCGTCCGGCCGCAAAGTCAAACTCCCACGCGATCACCCCGGTCCCGTCGATGATCGCGCGCATGCGCTGCTCGCTCTCGCGGATGCGCTGCTCCACCAGCTTGCTCTCCGTGATGTCGCGTGAGAAGCACAGGATGCGGGTCACCATCGCCCCCGCTTCATCCAGCACGGGTGTGGCCCTCAGGTCCAGCCAAATAGCCGAGCCGTCTTTCTTAAGCGCGCGATACTCGATCCGGGTGGCCCTTCCCGCAAGGTTCGCCTCTCGGGCCTTCAACACCATCTCCAGGTCTTCCGGGTGGATCCGCGTCGTGAAGTCCGAGTTCTTGAGGTCGTCGGCTGTCCAGCCCGTCAATCTGTGGTAGGAAGGGCTGACATACAACGCCTTGCGATCCGTGCTCATGAGGTTGACGAACTCGTCACCGCCCTCCACGAGCAACCGGAACAGATTCTCACTCTCGCGGGTGTTGACCTGGGCCCTCAGTCTGGCGACCGTGACCCCCAGGAACCCGGCGGCCACCAATGCCCCTTCAACCATGCGCTGCGTGATCGCGCCGGCCTTGGTGTGGTACAGCATCAGCTTGCCGGCGACTCCCTCATCGGTCATGACGGGAATGAACGCAACGGTCCCGATCGCCTCTCGTGCAAAGAGGCTGGAGTACTTTGCCAGCGACGCCTCAGTCGCCGTGTTCTCCACGAGAATTGGATGCGCTTCAGCCTGGCCCTCGCGCCAGGGGCAGTGCCCCTGCACCGCGCCCTGATACTCCAGGCTCAGCCCCAGCGAACCGACGAATCGACACACCCCATCCCCATTCCGCCCGGGATAAAGCAGCACCGCACACCGCTGGATCCCGGTGGTTCTGACGATCGACGCCATGACCGCTGCCGCGGCCGCAGGCACATCCTCAGCCCGGGCCAGCGCGGTCGTCAACGCGAGTGATTCCGTCTGCTCACGAAGCGCCAGCTCCGCCCCCTGCTCAAAGTGTTGCTTGGCCTCAGCGATCCAGCCCCGCACGCGCCACGCGATCAGTGGACCTGCGATGATCGACAACAACGCCGCATCCAGCGCTGGCCGCAAGTGGGTGGCAGAACTTGGAGCAACAATCGGCAACGCGAACATCGCCGCGATCTCGGTGATCGCGACGATTCCGAAGATCTCCAGAATCAGACGAATGTAAAACCGCTGGGTTGGCACGCTGATCTCACACGCATGAAGTGAAAGCCCACAAGCGGGCCAATCTTCATCGGCGAGGCCTGAACCCGAGTTGCTTCAACAGCCGGATTCATCCCTAATCATTCCCCTCGTTCCGATAATCACGGGTTAGCACTGCGCGGGGTGGAGCTGCCCATGAACCTGAACACCCACCCTTCTTTGTCGCTTTGGCCACGCCACTGGCCCGCGACACCCAACAGCCCGGCCACATTCAGGGTTCCGTCTCCTTCCTGGACCAAGGTTGCTTGGCCTTGGGCCAGTCGAGTGACTGTTCCACGCCCTCCAGAAACAGGTCCCTCAACCGACAGGTACACCTCCCGATGATCGGCCAGCCGTTGGGCTCTGAAACTCCCCTGTTCCAACAGGTCGATCCGCGCCGATACTCGAAAGGTGATCAGCCCCCGACCCCCCTGGGGCCGCTGGATCATCCAGTCAAAGTGTGCAGATCCGTCCGGCAACTCATGCAGCAGCAACACCATGCGCATCCCCAGATCGTAACGCGGTCAATCCGCCACCCAAGCCCCCTTTTCAATCCGAACCTGCCAATCTTCGAGGACCAGCACGGGTGGTTCGCGGGCGGGTGAAATCGCGGTCACCAGGCCTCTCCCCTTTCGCTTTGCACCTCGCCCCCATACACTCCTGCCCGATCAACCACGGAGGATTCCGATGACCCGCCTCGTACTTGTTCTCAGCATGGCCGCCCTCGTTCTTTCCGGTTGCACCGCAACCCGCACCCTCCCCCGCGTCAAAGAGGTCGGCGACCGTGCCTACCGCGACGGTCGCTGGGAAGAGGCCCGTGTCGAGTATCAGGAGTACGTCGATCGCAAGCCCGGCGAGGCCGAAATCCAGATGAAACTGGCCCGCACTCTCATCGAGCTCAAGCGATCCGACGAAGCCGTCAACTCCGCGGCCGTCGCCTACGACGCCGAACCGAACAACCCCGAAGCCATCGAAACTTTCGCCGCTGCTTTGTTCGAGGCCAAGCGCTCGGACCAACTCTTCCGCCTCCTCAACGGCAACTGCGAAAAGCGCGGCCTAGTCGCCGATTACGACCGTCTGGGGCGCTACCAGACGAAGTTGGGGCTCAACGATGATGCGTCCCAGGCGTTTACCATGGCTGCCAAGATCGACGGTGGCAAGACGCTGGACCCCCAACTCGCCTTGGCTCGTTTCTACCGGCATATCGGTGACAAGCAAAGCGAGATTCGCCGTCTCCGAATGGCGCTTTCCCTGGACCCTAGCAATCCCGAGATCTACGTCCGCCTGAAGGAGTTGGGCGAAATCCCCGGTCCCAGCCTCGCCCTGACCCCTGAAGAGGCCCTCGGCTCGAGCAAGTAACCGTAAGCCACAAATCCCCCAACTTGCCCCGGCTCCGATTCTGCGCTATGTTTTGTTCGATCCATCTATCCGGAATCGCGGATGGTTGTCGGTTCGAGGGCAAATGGCCAAATCAGCGTCGGACTTGTTGGTGACCCGGGTGCTGGAGGCGTTGGCCGAACCGGTTCGGCTGCGCATGGTCCGAATCCTAGAGGGGCAGGAGTTGGCGGTTGGTGAACTGGTCAAGGTGCTGCAACTGCCGCAATCAACGGTCAGCCGGCATTTGAAGGTGCTTAGCGAGGCGGGGTTGTTGACAAAGCGCACGGCGGGGACGGCCGCGCTGTATCGGGTAGTGCTGGATGATCTGTCCTTGCCCGTGCGGGCGATCTGGATGGCCGTGCGCGAGCAGGTGGATGGGTCGGAGGATGTCCGCCGGTTGCGGGCCGTGCTGGCGGAGCGGCGACTGGACAGCCAGGCGTTCTTTGGGCGGGTCGCGGGGGAATGGGATGACCTGCGGGCGCGGCTTTTTGGGGCGGACTTTACGGCCAAGGCCCTGCTTGCGATGTTGCCCGCGGACTGGGTGGTTGCGGACTTGGGATGTGGAACCGGGAACGCGACGGAGCTGTTGGCCTCGCATGTCGAACGGGTGGTCGCGGTGGATCAATCCGAGCCCATGCTGGATGCCGCGAAGTTGCGGCTTAAGGATGTGGGAAATGTCCAGTTCGCTGCCGGGTCGCTGGACAAACTGCCGCTAAAGGACAAGTCGGTGGATGCGGCGGTTTGCGTGCTGGTTTTGCATCATTTGCAAGAGCCCGTCAAGGCCCTCAAGGAAATGCGTCGGGTTTTGAGGGCGGATCGGGGCGGTGGGGTGGTCTTGATTGTCGATATGGTCGAACACGAACGACAGGATTACCGACACACGATGGGGCACACGCATCTGGGTTTTTCAGAGCAGCGAATGGTGAAGATGTTGGAGGAGGCTGGGTTTCGGGGGGCTCGGGTGAGTGTTCTGGCGAGTGATCCGGAGGGCAAGGGCCCGGGGTTGTTCGCGGCGACAGGACGGATTTGAAGAGTTGTTGAGGTGCGTGGGCAAAGCGCCCCCGCGGCCTGATTGAAGAGAACCTTTTACGGAGATGAACGTGACGACGATGACCAAGCCGAAGACGGGTACGACCAAGAAGTCCGGCCTTATTGACGGGGTGGACTTCAAAGTCCGCAGCCTGGCGGAGGCCGAACTGGGGCGGAAAGAGATTCGCCTGGCCGAGCACGAGATGCCCGGGCTGATGGCTCTGCGGGCGCGGTACAAGGGCAAGAAGCCGCTGGCGGGCGCTCGGATTGCGGGTTCGCTGCACATGACTGTGCAGACGGCGGTGCTGATTGAGACGCTGGTGGAGTTGGGCGCGGATGTTCGCTGGGCGAGCTGCAACATCTTCAGTACGCAGGATTCGGCCGCGGCGGCGATCGCGGTGGGCCCGAACGGCACGATCGACAACCCCAAGGGCACACCCGTGTTTGCCTGGAAGGGCGAGACTCTGGATGAGTATTGGTGGTGCACGGACCAGATCTTCAAGTTCACCGATGAGTCGGGGAAGATTGTCGGGCCGAACCTGCTGCTGGATGACGGCGGTGATGCGACGCTCCTGGTTCACAAGGGAGCGGAGTTTGAGAAGGCCGGCAAGGTGCCCGCGTTCAACGCTAAGAGCGATGCGGACGAGTGGGGTGTGATTCTCAAGCTCCTGAAGGAGTCGATTGCGCAGCGGCCGCAGTACTGGTCGAAGATTCTCAAGACGATCAAGGGCGTTTCGGAAGAGACGACCACGGGCGTTCACCGGCTGTATGACATGCAGAAGGCCGGCACGTTGGCGTTCCCGGCGATCAACGTCAACGACTCGGCGACCAAGAGCAAGTTCGACAACCTGTACGGCTGTCGGCACTCGCTGGTGGATGGCCTGAACCGCGCGACTGATGTGATGCTTTCGGGCAAGGTTGCGCTGGTGCTGGGCTATGGCGATGTCGGCAAGGGTTGTGCTCAGGCGCTGAAGGGCCAGGGCTGCCGCGTGATTGTGACGGAAATCGATCCGATCAATGCGTTGCAGGCCGCGATGGAGGGGTACCAGGTCGCGACGCTCGACGACTCGGTCGAGAACGTGGATATTTTCATTACGGCGACGGGCAACAAGAACGTCATCACGCTGGATGACATGAAGCGGATGAAGGATAAGGCGATTGTCGCGAACATCGGGCACTTTGATAACGAGATCGACATGCAGGGCCTGTACCGGGCCGTGGACAAGGGCGATGTGAAGCGGATCAACATCAAGGCTCAGTACGATGAGTTTGCGTTCCCGAAGATGAAGAAGAGCATTCTGGTGCTGGCTGAGGGGCGTCTGATGAATCTGGGGTGCGCGACGGGGCACCCGAGCTTCGTGATGTCTTCATCGTTTACGAATCAGACCATTGCGCAGCTGGACCTGTGGCTTAACGCCAACAACAAGCCGACGCTGTCGGGCTTCAAGTACGAGACGGGCAAGGTGTACACGCTCCCCAAGAAGCTGGATGAGGAGGTTGCTCGTCTGCACCTGGAGAAGATTGGCGTGCGGTTGACGAAGCTCACCGATGAGCAGGCCAAGTATCTGGGCGTGTCGCAGGATGGGCCGTACAAGGCGGATCACTACCGGTATTGAACAGCGCGGCCGTAACTGAGTGACGATGTCAGCAGACAACGCCCCCGGCAAGTGCCGGGGGTTTTTCTTGGGCTCGCTCGACGGGCGGCGTTCGGCTAGTCTGGAGGCACGATGTTTAGCATTCTTGAACTGGTCGGGCGACTCGTATCCACGATTGACATTGTGGATGTCGGTGCGATGTGGTTCGGGCAAGAGCACCTGGCGTACAAGGGGCTGCTCAAGAAGGGCCTGGGGCGGGTGGTGGGATTTGAGCCGGTGCAGGCGGAGTGCGACAAGCTCAACGCGATGGGGATGGCCGGACATCGGTACCTGCCGTACTTCATCGGGGATGGGACGGAGCGGACGTTTTACCTTACGAATCAGTCGATGACAGCCTCGCTGTACGAGCCGAACACCGCGCTACTTGCGAAGTTTCACAACATCGAAGAACTCACGCGGACGGTGGAGACCTGCAAGGTTCAGACGCGGCGGATGGATGATCTTGCCGAGCTGGCCGCGGTCGACTTCTTAAAGGCGGATGTGCAGGGGGCGGAGCTGGATGTCTTCAAAGGGGCGACCCGGCTGTTGCAGGGGACGATGGTCGTCGAGACCGAGGTTGAGTTCGCGCCTATGTACAAGGGACAGCCTCTGTTTGCGGATGTCGATGCGTTCCTGCGGGGCCAAGGCTTTGCGTTTCATACGTTTAGCTCAACCTCGGCCGTGATGTTCAAGCCGCTGGTGGTTCGCGGAGATCCGACGGCGACGCTGCGGCAGAAGCTTTGGGCGAATGCGGTGTATGTCAAGGACTACATGGCGCTGTCGGCGCTGTCGCCCGAGCAACTGCTCAAGTACGCCGTGATCATGCACGAGGTTTACCAGTCGTACGACCTGGCGGGTGTGGTGCTGGCGGAGTATGACGCGAGAACCCAAGCAGGGATCGGACCGGTTTACCTCAAGCGTGTGGCGGGGCATTCGATCGCGGCGCGAAGGTAGATGAGACCGGGGGTTGAGAGGTCGTCATGGAAACATACTTCAAGTCGATTCTGGTGGCGCAGTATGAGGCGTCGCTGTGCATGCTCAATGACTGTCTGGAGAAGTGTCCGGAAGAGCATTGGGAAGGGGTGATCGGGAAGTATCCGTTTTGGATGGTGGGGTATCACACGCTGTGCTTTGCGGATTTGTACTTGACGCGGCGGAAGGAGGATTGGCGGCCGCGGGCGATCCATCCGAAGGGGTACTCGGAGTTGTTGGAGGAGTATCCGAGTCGGAAGTTCGCGAAGGGCGAGATTCTGGAGTACGTGGAGTTCTGTCGCGCGAAGGTCGGGGAGGGGATTGCGTCGGAAACGGAGGAGTCGTTGAAGGGGCCTTCAGGATTTGACTGGTACAAGGTGACGCGGGGGGAGCTGCACCTGATCAATGTGCGGCATATTTCGCATCATGCCGGGCAGTTGAGCGCGTTTCTTCGGAGGGTTGAGGTGAAGCCGCGGTGGGTGGGCAGTGGATGGAAGTAGGGCCTATTTGGGTTCGGGAGGTGGTGGCGGCCATACCTTCGCACGCTGGTCCTCCGTCAGGAGAGGGCGGAGAGTGTTGTTGAGCTTGGATTCGATTTCTTCGCCGCGGGCGACGGTGGAGGTCTGAACGCGGTTGAAGGGACCGGTTTCAGAGTTCATGCTGGCGTTGAAGGCTTCAAGGGTCATGGTGCTGAGTTCGGCATCGGCCTGGTCGGTTTCGGCGATGACGTAGCGGTTAGCTTCGGCGAGGTCGTTGGTCCAAGTTCGGCGGATTGCGGCGATCTGCTCGCGGATATCGGGGGTTAGATCCTCGAGGTGTTCGGCGCGGCTGAGAGTCGCTTCCATTCGGGTCTTGCGGAAGCTGAGGTTGCTGAGCCAGTCGTACGCCCGGTCGTTGATGAGCTTGAGGAGCGTGGTTGAATCGTCGGGCGGGAGGAGCTCGGTGATCCACCGGGAGTACTTGCGGTTGAGGGCCGCAGCGGGGTCGCCGAAATCGACGGCGGCCTTTTCCAAGTCGTCATCGTTGGGGTCGAGCCATGTGTCGGTCTTGGACCAGAAGAGGCGGTGGTAGCCGGTGAGGACCTTGTCGAGGGCGAGCTCGTACTCGGTGAGATGTGCGGCGATGAGGGCGCGGGAGGCAGGAGCGAGTTCGGCTTCGTCGATGACGGAAAGGAGGTCGACCCGGGTCCATTGAGAGACGGTGCGTGTGGCGAGGTGGCGGAGGAGCTTGCGATGCATCAGGCGGTCGACCGCGGGCCAATCGTCGGTGAGTTGTTGTTCGGTCAGGAGGGCGCGGTAGTCGGTGAGCAGGTCGTGCTGGGCGAAGATCTTTTTGAGGGTGTAGGCACGGAAGGCGGCGACGAAGACCTCGAACTCGGCCTTGTGGTCTTTGGGCTTTTCGTGGGCCGCGGCTTCGTAGGTGCGATAGCTGGCGTTGTACTTGGCGGCTTCCTTGGTGAAGGCGGTGAGGTAGCCGTCGAAGAGTTGGTCGGCGGATTGTTTCTGGGCGGGGGTGAGGTGGAGGAGGGTGGTGACGGCCTGGTGGTCTTGCTTGGAGACGGGAGGGGAGAGCAGGCCGGCGAGGGTGTCGGCGCGGGCAAGGGCGGGTAGAAGCAGGATGAGGAGGACGAAGAGGCGGGGCATGGGGGATGGTATCGGATCGGCGTTGTGTGGTTGCATTGGGAGCGAACAGGGCTGGGGCTTGGGCGTAGAGGGTGGTTATGAAGTATGTAGCTCCGGGGCGATGGCCGATTGCGTTGGTGTTGGCGGTGGTGGCGGGAGTGTTGGTGGGAATTGGATCCGGGCCGCTGCAGACTTATGCGGGGAGCCATTGGGGACGGGCGGGGTATGGGATAGCGATTGCGGTGAATGTGCTGTTGCCGCTGGCGACGGCGCTGGTGGCTTGCTGGTATCCGAAGGTGGTGGTGGCTGGGGTTGTGGGTGTGTTGGTGGTGATGGGGTTTGCCGCGGAGCGGCTGACGGAGGTTCGGCCGGAGTTTTGGAACTGGGATGGCAAGTTCGTCGCGCTGCACACCAGCCCAATTCAGGTGGCCGCGGCGGTGGGGTGCGGAGTGGTGGGGTGCATTGCGGCGGCCTTGGTGGGGATGGTGAGGAAGGTGGGGGTGGAGGATGCGCGCTTGCGGTGCGCGTGTGGGTACTTGAAGGAGGGACTTGAGGGGGGAGTTTGTCCGGAGTGTGGGAGGGACATCAAGGGGTGAATGTGCGAGGGGCGCACCTGCATCGAAGTCGGAGGAACCGACTTCGATGGCACAAATCACCCCGCGGCGCGGAGGGTTTGAAGGACCCAGTCGGGGGTTTGGGAGAGGAAGGTGCGGATGAGTTTGGCGCGGGAGTGGTAATACCACGCGGTGAGCAGGGTGGTGAGGCCGCCGACGATGGCGAGGATTCCGTAGAGGCCGTAGGTGAGGGGGAGGATCATGCCGGACATCATTTCGTCGAGCTCGGGGTTGCCGGCGGCCTGCTTGAGTGAAGGGGAGTGGAGGGTTTGGTAGATGGAGGCGGCGCAGTAGAAGAGGATGAGCAGGCAGAGGCCAAGTTGGTTAAGGGCGAGGAGGGTGGCGGCGCGGGGGTTGAAGCGTTTGAGCATGGATGAGCCGCGGAGCTCGTTGATGGCGCAAATGGTGAGGCCGATGGCGGTGACGAGCGGGAGCCAGTCTCCGAAGATGGCGAAGGGTGCGGTGATGAGGGCGAAGAGAGCCAGTGACCAGCCTGAGAGGGTGGCGGCGGAAGCGGCGCGGCGGATTTTCTTGGAGCGGAGGCGGGCGTCGGTGAGCGCTTGGAGGTGTTCGGGGGATAGTGGGGAGGTGATGGGTGGGTCGGTAGCGATGTGGAATCATCGGCGGAGAAGGGAGGGGGGCGTGAGGGCGCGGTTCGTCTGAACTGAATAACGCGGTGCGGAGGGAGTTGTTGCGGCTATGGGGGCGAGTGGCTGAAGCCAGTATTCTCAGAAAGCCCGCTGAAGCGGGCTGTACATCAAGGAGATCGCCTAACCACGGCTAAAGCCGTGGCCTACTAGCGAGCAAGGCCGCTGAAGCGGCCTGGAAATCGAGAGGTCGGCTGTCGAGAGTGCGTCCGTGTGAAGCGTGATGCGCACGCCTCGTAGAGGCGTGCCGCCTAGGAGCCTGATGCGGCGTCAGGCTTTGGCGGGGGAGGGACGTGCCGCAAGGATGACGGGATCGGGGCGTTTTGGCTTTGGGGCGTGGGGGCTGGTGTAGTCCTGGAGGGCGGCGACGTCCCAGTCGCCGGCTCGGAGGGCTTCGATGGCTTTGACGCTGGCGGAGGCGGCGGTGGCGGTTGAGATCATCGGGATGCCGAGGCGCACGGCGGTGGAGCGGATCTTACCCTCGTCGGTTTGCCAGCCGGTGCGGGTTGGCGTGTTGATGATGAGTGCGATTTGGCTGTTCTGCATGAGGTCGATGACGTTCGGCCTCGCGCCTGCGGCGATTTTCTGGAGGATGACGGGTTTCATGCCGTGCTTCTGGAGGAACTCGCCGGTGCCTTGGGTGGTGTAGACCTTGAAGCCCATTTGCATGAGGGAGCGGGCGGGCTCGATCATGGCGGGGCGGTCGGATTCGCGGACGGACATGAAGACGCCGCCATCGCGCGGGAGCTCGGAGCCGGCGCCCATCTGGGCTTTGGCGAAGGCGACGGGGAAGGAGGCGTCCAGGCCCATGACTTCGCCGGTGCTGCGCATTTCCGGGCCGAGGATGACGTCGACGCCGGGGAATTTACTAAAGGGGAATACGGATTCTTTGACGGCGAAGGGGCCGCGGGAGTCGAGTTTGCCGTCGACCTCTTCGACGCCGAGTTCGGCGAGGGACTTGCCCATCATGACCCGCGCGGCGATGTTGGGCCAGGAGATGTGGGTGGCTTTGGACACGAACGGGGCGGTGCGGGAGGCTCGGGGGTTGACCTCGAGGATGTAGACCTCGTTGTCTTTGATGGCCATCTGGACGTTCATGAGGCCGCGGACGGAGAGGGCCTCGGCGAGTTGGCGGGAGATGGTGCGGATGCGTTCCTGGATTTGTTTGGGGAGGGAGTAGGGGGGGATGGTGCAGGAGGAGTCGCCGGAGTGGACGCCGGCGTGTTCGATGTGCTCCATGACGCCGCAGATGAGGGCGCGTCTGTCAGAGCCCCCGACGGGAGTCGGGGGTTTGGACCGGGAGGGTGCGGGTGGGCGACCCCCGACTGCCGTCGGGGGCTCTGATCCGAAGTCCGCTACCACATCGACGTCGACCTCGGTCGCGGCGTCTAGGAAGCGATCGATGAGGACGGGGGCGTCATCCATTCCGGAGAGCTTGAGGGCGGTGGTGACGTAGTTGCGGAGGGTTTTCTCGTCGGAGCAGACTTCCATGCCGCGGCCGCCGAGGACGTAGCTGGGGCGGACCAGGACCGGGTAGCCGATGCGGTTGGCGACTTCGACGGCGTCGTCGATGGAGCGGGCGATGCCGCTGGGGGGGCGTTTGATCTGGAGGCGCTCGAGGATGGCGTCGAAGTGTTCGCGGTCTTCGGCGATGTCGATGGATTCGACGCTGGTGCCGATGATGGGGGCGCCGGCTTCGACGAGGCCGTGGGCGAGGTTGAGTGGGGTTTGGCCGCCGAACTGGACGATTAGGCCGCGGACGAGGGGGGAGGAAGTGCTGAGGACTGAGTGCTGAGTGCTGAGTGGGGAGAGAAGAGACTGACCGTTAAGGCGTTCGACGACGTTGAGGACATCTTCGAGAGTCAGTGGCTCGAAGAACAGGAGGTCGGAGGTGTCGTAGTCTGTGGAGACGGTTTCAGGGTTGGAGTTGATCATCACCGATTCGAAGCCGAGGTCTTTGGCGGCGAAGGCGGCGTGGCAGCAGCAGTAGTCGAACTCGATGCCTTGGCCGATGCGGTTGGGGCCGCCGCCGAGGATGATGACTTTTTGTTTGTCGGTGATGCGGATTTCGTCGTCGGCGGGGGAGCCGGACTCGTAGGTTGAGTAGTAGTAGGGGGTGACGGCTTCGAACTCGGCGGAGCAGGTGTCCACCATTTTGTAGACCGGCTCGATGGCGAGGCTCTTGCGGTGCTCGCGGACTTTGAGGATGGTCTCGGTCTTGATGTTGCCGAGGTAGAGATTCGCGAGTTGGGCGTCGGAGTAGCCGTTTTGTTTGGCTTGGAAGAGGATCTCGCGGGGGACTTCTTCGAGGGTGCGGTAGCTGCAGAGGACATCTTCGAAGTCGACGAGTTGTTGGATCTGGTCGAGGAAGAAGCGGTCGATGCGGGTGAGCTCGTGGACCTTGTCGATGCTCCAGCCCATTTTGAAGGCGTAGCGGATGTAGTAGAGGCGGCCCTGGCTGGGGACGGCGAGCTTGCGGGAGAGTTTGTCCCAGGCGATGGGCCATTCGATGGGTTGGCCGTCGGCGGTGCGCAGGCCGGTGGGGCTGGAGGTGCCGCCGGGAACCGAGTGGATGCCCGAGCCACCCATGACGTCGAGGACGAGTTGGTCGCGTTCGACGGCTCGCATGGCGGCTAGCCACTTGTCGTTGCGATCCAGGCCCAGGCCGAAGCGTTTGACCTCCATGGAACGGATGACCTTCTGAAGGCTCTCTTTGAAGGTGCGGCCGATGGCCATGGCTTCGCCGACGGACTTCATTTGAGTGGTCAGCGTTTCGTCGGCTTCGGGGAACTTCTCGAAGGTCCAGCGGGGCATCTTGGTGACGATGTAGTCGATGGCGGGTTCGAAGCACGCGCTGGTGGTGCCGGTGATGTCGTTGCGGAGTTCATCGAGCGTGTAGCCGATGGCGAGTTTGGCGGCGATCTTGGCGATGGGGAAACCGGTGGCCTTGCTGGCCAGGGCCGAGGAGCGCGAGACGCGTGGATTCATCTCGACGACGACCATGTGGAACTTGCCATCCTTGGGGGCGGGGTCCACGGCGAACTGGACGTTGCTGCCGCCGGTCTCGACGCCGACAGCTCGCATGATGGCGAACGCGGCATCCCGCATCGCCTGGTATTCCTTGTCGGACAGGGTCAGGATCGGGGCGACCGTGATGGAGTCTCCGGTGTGAACACCCATGGGGTCGATGTTCTCGATGCCGCAGACGATGATGCAGTTGTCTTTCTTGTCGCGGACGACTTCGAGCTCGAACTCCTTCCAGCCGATCACGGACTGGTCGATCTGGACTTGCTTGATCATGGAGGCGGCCAGGCCGCGGGAGAGGAGTTCGCGGAACTCTTCTTTGTTGTAGGCGATGCCGCCGCCGGTGCCGCCGAGTGTGAAGGCGGGGCGGCAGATGGCGGGGAGGCCGATCTCTTCCAGGAACTCAAGGCCTTCTTCGAGCGTGCTGACGGTCTTGGCCTTGGGCATCTTGAGGCCGAGGCCTTCGACGATGTCTTTGAACTGCTGGCGGTCTTCGGCGCGGTGTATGACCTTGCGGTTGGCGCCGATCATTTCGATTCCGAACTCGGTGAGCGTGCCGTCATCCCAGAGTTTGCAGGCGCAGTTGAGGGCGGTTTGACCGCCGAGGGTGGGGAGGATGGCGTCGATCCGTTGGCCGCGGGCTATTTCCTTCTTGATGATCTTTTTGACGGATGCGGGCGTGATGGGCTCGATGTAGGTTCGATCCGAAAACTGCGGATCGGTCATGATGGTGGCGGGGTTGGAGTTGACCAGAACGATGCGGTAGCCCTCAGCCTTGAGGGCTTTGCATGCCTGCGTTCCCGAATAGTCGAACTCGCAACCTTGGCCGATGACGATGGGGCCTGAACCGATGACGAGGATGGTCTTGATGTCGGTCCGCTTGGGCATTCTGTCACTCCGGCTTGTTCAGCGGGAGACTCCGGCAAATGGGCTCAGTTGCAATGCTGCGCGCAAACTGGGACAGGATATGCGGAGCTTAGCGAAAGTCCATGATTTGTGGCGTCGGGGCATCGAAGTCGGAGGAACCGACTTCGATGGCACGGTCCGGCACTCAGTCGGCGGCTAACCGACAGCATGCGTTGATCAGGGCGAGGTGCGAGTAGGCCTGGGGGTAGTTTCCCAGGCCGCGGCCGGTGATGGGGTCGCGTTCTTCGGCGTAGAGGCCCAGGGAGCCGGTCTGCTTGGCGTAGGAGTCGAGCAGAGCCAGGGCATCGGCCTTACGGCCGACGAGGTGGAGAGATTCGATGAGCCAGCCGGTGCAGAGGTGGAAGCCGCCTTCGGTTCCGGGGAGGCCGTCATTTTCCTTGTAGCGGCGGACGGTGCCGCGGTCCAGCAGGTCCCGTTCGATGGCTCGGACGGTGCCGAGGAAGCGTTCATCTCCTGCGGGGATCAATCCGGTGAGGCCAACGAGGAGACAAGCCGCATCCATCATGGATTCGCCGTAGGCGGCCGTGAACGCGTTGCGCTCGGGGTGGTAGCCGCGTGTGAGGACGTCGTTTCGAATCGTGTCGGCCAGTTCGACATCTTCAGGACGGATGGGTTCGCCGATGAGTTCGCGGACGCGGCAGGCACGGGAGACGGTGTGCCAGCAGAGGGTTTTGGAGTGGACGTGGTGGCGCAGGGGGCCGCGGACTTCCCAGATGCCGTGGTCGGGCTCGTGCCAGCGGCGGCGAACGGCTTCGACCATGGCATCCATGAGATGGACATGCTCGGGCGTGAGCGGGGCACCGGATTCGGCGAGGACGGCGATGAGGTCGGCGACGACGCCGAAGACGTCGAGCTGGACCTGCTGGCCGGCGCCGTTGCCGACTCGGACGGGGCGGCTGTTGCCGTAGCCGGACATTTCTGAGATTTCACCTTCGGGGCCCAGTTCGGAGCCTCGGACGGTGTAGATGGGCCGGAGACGCTCGGGGTTGCCGACATCCTCCATGATGCCGTTGAGCCAGTCGAGGAGTTTCATAGCGTGACCGGGGGAGCCCAGGCGAACCAGGGCGGCCGCGGACATGGCCGAATCGCGGACCCAGCAGAAGCGGTAGTCCCAGTTGCGGACGCCGCCGAGTTGCTCAGGGAGGCTGGTGGTCGCGGCGGCGCAGATGGCGCCGGTAGGGCCGTAGCAGAGAGACTTGATGACCAGGGCGCTGCGGCGGACCAGGTCGGGGTGGCGGGAGGGCAGCTTGAGGGTGTTGGCCCAGGCCGTCCAGAAGTGGCGGGTGCTGTTGCGGCGGGCGGGCTCGGGGATGGGGGCATCCTTGAGGCCGTAGCTGCCGAGGCGAAGTTCGAGCGTGAGGGGGGCCATGGTGACCTCGGCGGTGCCGACGGCGGTCTGGTGCGGGCCGAACTCTTCGAGGCTCCAGCGGACTCCGGGGGCGTGGAGGGCGATCGGGTCGCTGCTGCCTTCGACGACGATGCCGTGCTCGACGACACGGAGGCGGGTGGGCATGCGGCCAAAGTCGATGCGGGGGGCGAAGCGGATGCGGACTTTGCCTCGGCCTTCGACCAAGCGGATGAGATCGGTCCGTCCCGCCCGTTGGAAGGCGCGGCCGGCGGAGCAGTCGAGATAATCGGTGACGGTGAGGCCGGTGTATTCGGTGCGGAGGACGAAGGTATTGGGCTCGTACTTGCGGGAGACGATGGTGCGGTCCGATTCGGGGACGACTTCGAAGAAGCCTGCCTGGGCGCCACCGAGGAGATCGGCGAAGACGGGTGTGGAATCGAATCGGGGTGAGCACATCCAGACGATGCGACCGGCGGGGTCGATCATGGCGCAGGTGCGTTGGTCGGAGAGGAGGGCGAGTTCGTCGATGGGTGTGAGACGGCGGGCTTGAAGGACCGCGGCTCGGGTCTGGGCGAGCTCGCTCAAGAGTTCCCGAACGGAGGCGTAGTCCTTGACGGAGAAACCAGCGGCGGTCTCGGCGCTGCCGACTTTGATGCCGACATCCCCGGGACGGAGGGCGGCGAAGGCGTCCTCATCGGTGAGGTCATCGCCGATGAAAATGATGGACTGCGCGTTGAAGTGGTGGGCGAGTTGGCGGATGGACTCACCCTTGTCGGCTTTGACCAGCCCAGTCTCGACGACAAGGAGGCCGTCGCGTATGAGCGGACAGTTGAGTTGCTCGGCAGCGGTGCGGACGGCGGCGCGGATGTCCGCGTGCATCGAGGGATCGACATGTCGATAGTGGACGGCGACGCCGGTGACTTTGCCCTCGACCAGGGCGCCTTGATAGCGCGCGGCGACGAGCTGCATGGCGGCGCGGAGGAGTTCGACCTGGTGAGGGTCGGGCGGGGCCATGCCCTCAAACTCGGCACCGTGGCCGCCGATGAGGAGCAGGTCTTTGGGATGGCCCAGTTTGGTGGCTAGATCATCGCGAGCGCGGCCGGTCACGACGGCGACATGCGTCGATTCAAGCTGGGTAAGGCGGTGGAGGGCCGCGAGCGAGGCTTCATCAGCGCGGGCCTCAATGGGTGAGGGGGCGATGGCGGCGAGAGTGCCGTCAAAGTCGCAGGCCACCAACAGAATGGGCTCGGAGGCCACACGATTGAGCGCATCCTGGAGTGCCCGTTCGATCACCTGTCAAGCACCTCGATGAACTCCTTGGCCCACTGATGGACATCGTGGCGACGCACGACCATCCTCAGGATGGCCATTCTCTGGCGAGCATCCTGGTGGGGAAGGGTCAGGGCATCTTTGACCGCTTGGACGAGCCCGTCGACGTCTCTTGGATTTACAAGCAGAGAACGGCGGAGTTCGCGGGCAGCTCCGGCGAACTCACTGAGGACCAGGACACCGCCGAGGTCGGGCCGGGAGGCGACGAACTCCTTGCAGACTAGGTTCATGCCGTCGCGGAGTGGGGTGACGAGCATGACGTCGGCTGCTCGGTAATAGGCGACGAGTTCTTCGCGCGCCAGATTTCGACGGAAGTAGTTGACGGCGATGTTCTCGGGCTCGCTGAACTCGCCGTTGATCCGGCCGACAGTCTGCTCGACTTGCTCGCGAAGCTGCGCGTAATCTGGGACTGTTTCGCGGCTGGGCACGGCGACCTGCATGAGGACGTGCTTCTTAACAGTCACGTCGCGGCTCTCGAGCATGGTCTCATAGGCACGGAGGCGAGCGTCAAAGCCCTTGGTGTAGTCGAGGCGGTCTACGCAAAGGATGATCTTGCGCTTGGCGCCGACCTGGCGACGAATCTCCCGGGCCCGAGCGATCGTTTCTGGTTTTTCGGCGATCTGGTTGAACTCGTCAAAGTCGATGGAGATGGGGAAAGATCCCACGCGGACTTTGCGGCGGCCGACGAGAAGTTCGGTGTCTGTGCCCTCAGCGCCGCCATAGTCACGGGCGAGGCGCGAGAAGTTGCGGGCGTCTGCTTGGATCTGCATGCCGACCAGGTCGGCGCCGAGGAGGCCTTGAAGGATTTGCGTCCGCCAGGGGAGCCAGGCGAAGAGCTCTTCGGGAGGAAAGGGAATGTGGAGGAAGAAGCCAATCTTCACATCGGGGCGGAGTTCGCGCAGGATCGCGGGGACGAGTTGGAGGTGGAAGTCGTGGATCCAGACCAGGTCGCCGGGCTTGGCGACTCGGGCCGCGGCACGGGCGAAGCGGCGGTTGACCTCGACGTAGGCGCGCCACCAATGGCGGTGGAACTCGGGGGTGCGGATGGCGTCGTGGTAGAGAGGCCAGAGGGTGCGGTTGGAGAAGCCGTGATAGTAATCGCGGATGTCGGAGTCCGAAAGGGTGACCGGGCGCATCACGAGGCGCTCGTGGGCGAAGGGGCGGACGCTTTGATCGGAGCTGCCGGACCAGCCGACCCAGGCCCCTCGGCGTTCGCGGATGACCGGGAGCAGGGCGGTAACCAGGCCGCCGGGGCTTACTTCCCAGGTGCCCGTGCGGGAGCGCTGCACGGGGAGTCGGTTGGCCACGATGACGATCCGCCGACCTCTGCGCATGAACCCTCCTGGGGTAAGAGACTTGCGGGCTTCTCCTGCTCTCAGTATTCGGGGCACGCCGAGGCGAGTGCGCGGCGATGGCGTGTTGAAGCGCGCACTCTACAAGCCGTACGCTCCTTTCCGGTGCCCGGACGCACTTGATTTTAATTGTTTTTTGCCCTGCCGACGTGCCTCAATCGACAGGCCGAGCCAGATCCTCGAGCAGATTGAGGCCGCGGGCGACGGCAAGTTCAAGATCGGGACAGACGCTCATGGGATCCAGCAGCGCTCCCGTTCCTGCGCGGCGGAGCTGTTCGTATTGCTCGCCCGTCATGCCGGAGATAACCAGCCTACGACCTTGCACCGAGAATCGCATCAGCAGGGCGCGGAGTTCTTCGGCCGCGTTGGCATCCAGCCGGGTGACTTCGCCCAGGTCGAGGATAACCACACGAGTATCAGAGGGGATGCGGTCAGACCATGCCAACAAGTTGGGCATTCGATGGATGTGACCGTGGCGGTCGCGGTCTTTGCGCAGATGGAATACGGCGAGCGAGGCAGGGAGATCCGCGGCATCTCCGAGGGTAGAAGAGGGCTCGATTTCGACGATCGGGCGCGTGACGTCCTGGTAGATGATCCAAGCCAGAAAGAGCACAGGTGGAAACATCGCCCAGCGCGGGAAGCGGTCGAAGGCGAGCGTGCCGAGGCATGCGCCCAGGGCAAAGCTGCCGAGGATGGATGCCAGGAGGGCCAATCGCCGGGCGGTGGGGTGGGTGTGAAGGCTGCGGATCAGTGATGTGGGTGACCCGGGCGGATATGGGCGACTTCGGTCGCGAAGCCAGTAGAGGAACTGGACGATTTCCAGGCCAAGGTCGGTGAGCACACCTGTGACGTGGGTCGTGCGGACCACACCGCTGGAAATGCGGGTGATAGTGGCGTTCTGCAGGCCCATGGCCATGCAGGCCAGGCCGGTCATGAAGTAGAGGCCCGCCCCTGGCTGAACGATGCGTTGTCCGTGCACTTCAAGCCCGAATGCAAAGGCGGCGAGGAACAGCGCTTCGATCGCCATGGGCAGGACGTAAATGGACTCCCAGAGGCGGCGACGGCCAAACTCCGTCGCGAGGCCCGAGATCATCGCCCCGACCAGGAAACTCGTCAGGAGGAACAGCGAGAACCCGGCGAGAGACCATGATCGTTCAGCAACTTCGCGACCGAGGTTGGACGTGGTTCCGGAAACGTGAGAGGTCACAGTCCCGCAGGTCAGGATGGTGATGATGTTGGTGTAGCCCGCAATCCAGGCAAGAGTGATCGCCAGACGCGCTTGTTGAACGAAGGAATGGGCTTGGGCGACAAACAACCTGGGGTCAACTCGTAGGGAGAAGCGGGGAAAGAAGATAGCTTCGACCACTTTGCGGCGGTGGCTTGATTCGACTAAACGTGAAGGGAGATCTCGGACGCTGTTTGGTCTAGGCTATCCACCACTCTCGGGGCTTTCGGGAGCGGCCGCGGGGGCCGGCTTGGCCTGGGCCGCCTGCGCGAGCACCTCGTCGGCGGCCTTTGTGTCGCCCTTAGCTTTGAGCACCCCTGCCAGTGCGGTTAGACAATCAGCGACGCCGGGTCCGGTATCGCCGTGCCGCTTCCGGAGTCCCGCGAGGGCCAGGCGGTATGTGGCTTCGGCATCGTCGTAGCGATGCAGCTTGGACTGATTGGAGGCAAGGGCCAGCCGCGTGCCGACAAGCACCGCATGATCTTCCTTGAAGGCCTCACTCAGGAGGGAGACGGCTTGCGAGTAGTACGTCACTGCGCTTTCGGATTCGCCGATGCTTGAACACATTTGACCGAGTGTTCGCAGGCCGTTGGACACCAGAACGTGCCTCTCGCCCTGGACCTTCCTTCGGATGGCCACGGCGCGGAGAAGCAGGTCTTTGGCCTGATCGTACTTCTTCTGTTTGAACAGCAACTCGCCAAGGGTCTCCATGCTCTGCGCCGTGAGCTTGTTGTCCTCCCCGAGGATCCGCATCCTGATGTCCAGGGCCTGCAGCGCGAGGGGTTCGGCATCGTCTAGGCGATTCTGCCTTTGCAGGACTTTGCACAGCACCTGGATGGCGTTCACGGTGTCCGCGCTGTCGGCATCCACGGCTCGGCGGATCCGCAGGGCCTCGCGGGCGCTTGATTCGGCAGCGGTCAGCTTCTTAAGCACCATCTGGCAGTTGGCGAGTTGCTCAAGGGGGACCGCGGTTTTTGGGTGGTCCGGGCCGTAGGTGACGCGTCGGATCTCGACAGCCTCGGCCAACAGGGGCTCGGCCTCCGCATCGCGGGACAGGAAGTTGAGCGTCTTGCCCAAGTCGATCAAGTTGGTGGCGATGCGGGAACTTTTGGGTCCATAGACCTTCTTGGCGATGTCCATCGCCTCACGCAGGAACGGCTCGGCTCGGGCGTGCTGACCCTGGCTCATGTAGATCGCGGCGAGGGATGCGATGGCCGCGGCCGTCACGCCATGCTCCTTTCCGCCCGAGCTGGTCGCCAGATCAATCGCCCGTCGAGAGGCCTGTTCGGCCAAGGGGAAGTCGCCGATGGTGTTAAGCATCTGCGAGTAGTCAAGCTCGTGGATGGCGGCATCTTCCCACAATGCTCCAGGATCGGCGTTGAGCAGCTCGATGCCGTGTCGGACGCTGGCGAGCCCGCCACTCCGGTCGCCCTGTTCAAAGGCGATCTGCCCGAGCTTGTGGTAGCAGTTCGCGACGCGCCAACCCTTGTCGCCGAAGACCTGCTTCCGCAGTTCGAGCGCGCGTGACAGGTGCCCGGCCGCGAGGGTGTAGTCCTCCATGCCGACAAAGGCGCTGCCGACGGTGAAGTGAACGGCGGCGGCAACTTCGGGCTGGGCGCCGGCTTGGGCCTCCAAGTCCGCACTGGTCTGGAGGAGCAACTCGCGCACGGTCATGTCGGCACGCCGTCCGCTCTCGGGGTTCGCCGCGTTGAGCATGCCCTGAAGGACCGAGGTGGCTTCGTTGGCCATCCGCGCTTCGCGTCTGGCCTTGGTGGCATCGTCCTTGGCGCGGTGCTCGGCATCCACGGCCCGCACCAGGCCGATGCCGGTGCCAATCACGCCCGCGACCAGGAGGATCATCGCGCAAATCACGCCGCCGACCAGGGTCCGGTTTCGACGGGCAAATTTCCTAAACTGATACACCGTGCTGGCGGGGCGGGCGGTGATCGCCTGGTCCGCGAGGAAGCGACGGATGTCCGCGGCCATATCGGCGGCGGATTGATACCGGCGCGTTCGGTCTTTTTCGAGCGCCTTGCCGACGATCGTCTCTATGTCGCCGCGAAAGATGCGGGAGATCGAGCTCAGGCGCGTGGGGTCTTGCTCGGTGACCACCCGGACCGCCTCGGTCACGGGCTTTTCACGAAGGTCGTAGGGCAGCCGGCCGGACAGGAGCTCGTAGAGCACGACGCCAAGGGCGTAGACGTCGGAGCGTGTGTCGATCTCGCGCGAGTCGCCGGTGGCCTGCTCCGGGCTCATGTAGGGGATGGTGCCGATGAGTTGGCCGACGTTGGTTTGGATCGTGGTGACGCGGATGTCTGAGTCGGTGAGGCGCGCGATGCCGAAGTCCAGGATCTTGGGGTGGCCACGGGAATCGACGAGGATGTTTACGGGCTTGAGGTCGCGGTGGATGACGCCCTTGAGGTGGGCGAACTGAACGGCGTCGCAGATCTGCGACATCAGTTCCAGGCGCTGCCGGTTGGAGAGCTGGTGTTCTTTGGCGTAGTCCAGCAGCGGTCGGCCATCGACGAACTCCATGGCGAAGAAGGGCTGAAGACCCAGGGGTGTCCGTGATTGTCCGGATTCATAGATCTGCGCGACGCCGGGATGCTGAAGTCGACCTAGGACCTCGGCCTCGCGCTGAAACCGGCGCAGGGAGGAGCCGCCGATGGCGCCCGGGTTGATGACCTTCAGGGCGACCGTGCGGTGAGGGCTGTCCTGACGAGCCTTGTAGACGACACCCATGCCGCCGCGGCCGAGGACGGATTCGACCGTGTACGCCGCCATCCGCCGACCGATCAGGATGTCGTGCTCGTCGAATGCTCCGGGGGCGTGGTCTATCAACGGGCCGACGTTGGCCAGGGGAGCCTCGAATAGGCCCTCACCGCTTTGATCGGCCTGAAGCAGTGACAGCAGTTCCTTGCAAAGCGGGTCGTCGGTCGCACACTGGGCGCGGGCGAAGGCCTCCCGTTCCGACGGCGGAAGGGCCTGGGCTCGGTCGAAGAGATCGTCAAGCTGTTTCCACTGTTCCGGAGTCATCAGCGTTCCCACATCCCAACTCTCGAACCAGCCAGGCCCGGGCCATGGCCCAATCCCGCTTCACGGTGGCGGGGCCGATATCCAGAGCCGCGCCAATTTCTTCGACACTCATCCCTCCAAAGAACCTCATCTCCACCACCTGTGCTTTTCTTGCATCCTGCTGAGCGAGTTTTTTCATGGCGTCATCGAGGGCGACGATGTCGTCATCCTTGAGCTCGGCCGCGAGGGCATCTTCGTGAAGGGTGATGCGTTGCCCGTCACCGCCCCTTTTCAGCCGGGAGCGGTCGCGCGCACGGTTTGCGAGGATCTGCCGCATGGCCAGGGAGGCTACCGCCATGAAGTGTGGGCGTGTCCATCGGGACGCCTCGGGAAGATGGGCGAGCTTTATGTAAGCTTCATTAATCAGGGCGGTGGGCTGGAGCGTTTGCCCCGCGCCGTTCCGCAGGTACGACGCCGCGACGCGGCGCAGCTCGGCATACACGGCAGGGAACAGCGTGTCCACCGAGCCCCCCGTCCCTTCTCCTCCCGTCCTGGATGGGTCGTTGTTCCCGATGAATATTCTCCAGAAATCACTCATCCGGGTGATCCGGTTTCACCCAAGACGGTGTGAACTCTGCTGATTCAACTCTCAGCCGGCCCAGCATAAGTGCCGGAAGTCCCCGCCGCAACGACAATTGCGGCGATGAAACCAACCCGAACCCCTGGAAGGACCCCGCCATGCCCCGTTTGTCTCAATCTGCCGCCCTCTTTCTTGCCGCCGGCCTTGCCGCGACTTCCGCCCGTGCGTCCGTTCTGAGTTGGGCCAATGTGGCGGGAGGATCCGCCTCTTTGGCGTCGAACTGGTCTCCTAATCAAGCGCCGGTTGCCGGCGATGATCTGACGTTCAACATGTTGGCCAACTATGGGGTGACCTTTAACGCGTCGGTAACCGCCAGCAACTCGCACCTGTACAAAAAGGGCACGGTCAACGTCACAGCATCATCGCCTCACACCATCGCCACGGGCATGACTGTGGGCGATGTGTCCGGCGACAATGCGACGATGACGCTGACCTCGGGTACGGTTGTCTCCAACGGGTTCTCCCGGGTCGGCGACGCCTCCGGCGCGGTGGGTGTGCTCAACGTCAACTCGTCGGTTGCAGACCTGATCTTCGGCGGCAATCTCTTTGTCGGAAACGCCGGCACAGGCACGATGAACGTCACCAACCTCGGTCACGTGCAGGTGGGTGGTGCCTTCCTGCCGGGGGTCCTGCCAACGGGGGTCGCCACGACGACGGTCTCCGGATCGCTGGCCTCGCCACCCTTCGGCAACTCGTTCCTGGATGTCGTGGGGCTCAGCGAATCTCGAATAGGGCAACTGGGTGATGCCGCCTTCACCGTCAGCAACGGCGCACTGGCGGCCTTTGCCGCAAACCTCGTGGTCGCTCACCAATCCAGCTCGACAAGCTCCATCACCGTTCAGAATGCCGGGCTGCTTCCCGCGCGGCTTAACGTGGCGGGTGATCTGAGCGTGGGACGGAACACGGCCGCGGCCCTTGCTGCGGGCGACGGGACTCTTACCGTCAACACCGGCGGCGCGGCCACCATCAACGGCGCTCTGTTCATCGGAAACGATCCGGACGGCGGCACGGGGCTGCTTCATGTGGCCGGTACCGGTGCAGTCACCGCGCACGGCCTTGTGATCGGCACCGGCGGCACCTTCCAGTTCAACAATGGGACGGTCACGGTCAACGGCGGGGTGTTCAGTCAGGCGGTGGCGCCGGTCAACATCAGCGATTCGGCCGGGACCCCGCACTTGGTTCTGCAAAACGGGACCATTGCCACCCTCCTGAGCAGCGGAGGCCCGGTCTTTCGGGCTATGAACGTCGGCGGTCCTGGCGCCAGTGCAGATGGGTTGGTCAGTATTCTTAGCGGCTCCCAGGTCGAACTCAGTGCCGCCGGTGCGATCCTCGTGGCCATCGGTGAAGACAGCGACGATCGCGGCGAAGTCGATGTGGACGGACCAGGCAGTAAGCTCTTTTCCAACAGCACCTCGAGCCAGATTCTCGTTGGCGCCGGCGGCATCGGCACGCTGAATGTGACCAACCACGGTTCGGTCAGCGTAGCGGCGGTTGCCGTCGGCTCACAGGTAAATGCCTTCGGCGTGGTCAGCGTTCAGGATTCCGGCTCTATGCTGGAAGTCACCCGCGACATGTTTGTCGGCGGCTCCGCGGCGGGCGATGGGGGATTTGGACAGCTGTTCGTGCGAGCGGGGGGGCTGGTTCAAGTCACGGATTCAACGGTCTCCACCCTGGTCTACGACCAGGGCCTGATTTCTATTGCTGACTCCGCGTTCACTTCGTCCGGCATCATCACAGTTCTCGGCGGGGCCATCGGACTGGACAACGGAATCCTGAATGCAACCGAAGTCCGACTGGATGGCGGCCAGCTGGGGGGCGACGGCAACGTCAACGCCCGCATCAACATGTCGAATAGCTCGCTGTTGATCGTCGGTTCCACCGCTGTCCCGTCGGTTCCTCAGGACCTTACGGTCGGAATTCCTACGACGACCGCGGGCTTCACGTCCGTCGGCAGCAGCACCATTCAAGTCAATGATCAATCCTCACTGACCATCCAGGACCTCAACAGGGCCGATGGCGAGGTGATCATCCTGAACAATGGCACCATCAATGCTCCCAACGGCCTGCGGTTGCATGCGACCGCCAACGTCAGCGGCCGCGGCCTGATCAACGCCGATGTCGACTTCACTTTCGGCGGCTCGATTGCCTGTGATTCGGCGGGAATCCGGTTCGGAGGCGTGCTGACACGCTCGGGCGGAACGATGTCGGGAACGACATTTGGTTTCAACAACGGCGGCGGCTACACGGGTAACGGAACGATCGGTGCCATCGTTGACTTCGACGCAGGCTCCGTGTGCACCAACACCGGCATCCTGACGATGGGCAATGCGGCCAGCAACTTCGGCGTAACCATGGATGGAACGCTGCACTGCGGGAACGGCACCGTGACTTTGCTCGATGCTAACGGTGTGGGCCTGGGCACACTGACGGACCTCAACGGCGGCAACCTGGTCTGCACGCAGAACCTGACCGTGAACTTCGGCAAGACGATTGAGGGCACGGGCTTTGTTCAAACTCCGTTGCTCACGGTCAACGGATCCATCAAGCCGGCGGATCTGCCCTCGCAGCCGCCGCACCGCGGAACGTTGAACGTTTCCGGTGCCATTACCATGGGTGCCAACAACAACTACTTCTGCGACATCGACCCGGGCATCGAGTTCGCCACGGCCGACCGGATTCAGTCGTCAGGACCGGCCGTGATCAACGGAGCGTTGACCGTCGCGTTCATCGATGGGTACGTTCCCCAGGGCAACCAGATGTTCGACATCGTGGTCGGCTCGAGCCGCACCGGGACATTCAGTTCGACCACGTTCCCGCCGGTGGGGGCGTTTGGTCCTCCCCGCGTGGAATACCTGGCGGATCGGGCCCGGATCATCATGTGCTATGTGAACTGCGATGGGTCGGCGGTTTCTCCGACTCTGACCGCCAACGACTTCCAGTGCTTCCTGAACAAGTTCTCTGCCCAAGACCCGTATGCGAACTGCGACGGATCGACCGCGACACCGTTGCTCACGGCCAATGACTTCCAGTGCTTCTTGAACAAGTTCTCGGCGGGTTGCAACTAGCTGGGTTTGCATCCTTCGACTCGGATCATCGCTTGCTTCCGACGCTCCACTACGGCGGGGTGCCCCCCATTCGGGCGCCCCGCCTTTGCGTTCCACGCAGGTGAGCATTGAATCGAGTTTGTCCCATAACCCGCGGCACTGAACGATCCTTCCCGTTCCAGCCGACGTACTACGCAGACCACCGAACTGGACTATTCCTGTTCGGGCTTGGTTCGCCGCGTACCATCCGGCGGCCACGGAGGACCTTGATCTATGTGCGGAATCGTTGCCTACATCGGAAACAAAGCCGCGCAACCCATCATTCTGGAGGGACTCAAGCGCCTGGAATATCGCGGGTACGACTCCGCGGGCATCGCCGTCCTGAACAACGGAAAGATCACCGTCGTTAAGAAAGCCGGGCGAGTCGCCAACCTTGAGGCTGAACTCAGGAAGACCGGCCCGCTCACGGGCACGCTGGGCATGTGCCACACCCGCTGGGCCACGCACGGCGGCGTAACGGACATGAACGCCCACCCGCATCGTGATGACAAAGCCGGAATCGCGGTCATCCACAACGGGATCATCGAAAACTACGTATCGCTCAAGACGTACCTTCAGGAGAAGGGTCACAAGTTCGTGTCCGAGACGGATACGGAAGTGCTCGCCATGCTGATCGGCGAGTTGTACGAGGGAGACCTCGAAGCCGCGGTCCAAGCCGCGTTGCGAGAGGTAACCGGGGCCTACGCGATCTGCGTGATGTGCGAGAAGGAACCCGACACCCTTGTGGTGGCCCGTAAGGGTGCCCCGTTGATGGTCGGTATCGGCAACGGCGAGTACGTCGTCGCCTCCGATGCCTCTGCAATCGTCGCCCACACCACCCAGGCCTTCCCACTCGATGACTACAACGTCGTCAAAATCACCCGCCAGGGTTTCCGCACATCAACAATCAACAACATCGCCGTCAATCCCAAGGTCATGCAGCTTGAACTCGACCTCGAGCAGATCGAGCTGGGCACGTACGACCACTTCATGCAGAAAGAGATCTTTGAGCAGCCCGCAGCGCTTCGGAACTGCTTCCGAGGCCGCCTGCAGAAGGAAGATGGCAAGGTCATTCTCGGCGGGGTCTCCAACTTTGCCAAGGAACTGGTCCGCGCACGGCACATCGTGCTGGCCGGCCAGGGAACGGCCCTGCACGCCGCAATGATCGGCGAGTACATGCTGGAGGACCTGGCCCGCGTGCCCGCGGTGGCCGAATATTCCAGCGAGTTCCGCTATCGCAACCCGATCATCGAAGACCAGACGATCGTCATCGCGGTCAGCCAATCAGGCGAGACAGCCGACACGCTCGCGGCCCTGACCGAAGCCAAGGAACGCGGCGCGCTCTCGCTGGGTGTGGTCAACGCAGTGGGCTCGACTATCGCCCGCGAGACCGATGCCGGCGTCTACCTCCGAGTCGGGCCCGAAATCGGCGTCGCCTCAACCAAAGCCTTCACGGGCCAGGTCGCTGTGCTGGCGATGCTGACACTTTTCATGGCCCGTCGCCGCCAGATGTCCGCGGATGCCTGCTCACGGCTCATCGCCGAGCTCGAATCCATACCTGGCAAGATCGAGCGCGTCCTTGAGCAGGATGCCATTATCAAGAAGGTCACCGAGCGCTACTGCGAGCGTGAGAACTGGCTGTTCCTGGGCCGCGGATACAACTATCCGACCGCCCTCGAAGGCGCCCTCAAGCTCAAGGAAATCAGCTACATCCACGCCGAGGGCATGCCCGCGGCCGAAATGAAGCACGGCCCCATCGCCCTCATCAACGACGGCATGCCGGCGGTCTTTATCGCCAACCGCGGCCGCCAGTATGACAAGGTCATGTCCAACATCGCCGAAGTCCGTGCCCGCGGCGGGCACGTAATCGCGGTGGCGACCGAGGGGGATACGGAGATCAAGAAGGTGGTTGAGGATGTGCTCTACATCCCGGATATCGCCGAGCCGCTGTCCCCAATGCTGACCGTCATTCCGCTTCAGTTGATGGCCTATCACGCCGCGGTCATTCGCGGTCATGACGTAGATAAGCCCAGGAACTTGGCAAAGAGCGTGACGGTGGAGTGAAGCGCAGGGCTACTGCTCCTCCTTCACTTCCGCCTGCGCCTCAACCTTCGCCTCCCGCTCCTCGCCGCCGCGAAACAACCCGGCTCCCCACACGGGGACTGCGGCACCAAACATCACCACCACGACCACCAGCCCGGCCAAGGCCATTCCCACTCCAGCGGCCGAGACGGCCCAGACGAATCCACCAACCAACATCAACACGGGCACAGTGATGGCAATCCAATGCCAACCCGTCAGACGCCACCGGCGCGAAGGTGAGGCACCCTCGCTCGATTTCACCATCATGATCTCGTCCTGCTTGGCTTCAACGGCCGCGGGCTCGGGCTTCGCAGCGCTCTGAAACACAATCCGGTTTACCACAACCGCGGGCCGGGCAGGCGCGGTTGCTCCACCCTCATTGTCCCACTCCTGAGTCGCGGCGGTTTCCTTGGGCTTTGCCGGTGGCGGCATCGCGCCATTGGTTTCAGAGGAGTTGTCGCGCATGTTGTGCCCTTCCATAGTCCGGGCAACAGCCCAATGACGTCCCTGGTAGGTTGTCGTGCACTGGCTCGCCCGCTTCCATGATGAGCATGGGCGCAGGACCGACCCCCTTCCATGCAGAAGGCTTCCTCCATCATGCCGGCCGCGTGGTGGGAAGTCGGCTACCCCTCGACATCCCGAAGTGAATCGCGGAGCAATGTGGTAAACGTGCCAGCATCTCGCTTGGTGAGCCCAGCCAGATCAGGCTCGCGAGCACTCCTGGGCAACGGCGGTATTTGAACTTCCGTTCGCATCAGGCTCTCGATGAGCAGTCTGATGATCCGCTTGTCGTCGTCCGAAGCTAGTTCCCAAGTGGTCACGGCCGATTCTTAGCCGGATTCTCGCTCGTGGGAATTCAAGTGTCGTGATCACTCCCGCATTGCCAAAACCCACCAACCCATCCCCAATCCCGCCTAAACTCTCCACCCCCTGTCTCCGGAGTCCTGCATGCGGGTCGCCATCCCGAAGGAAGTTCATCCCGGCGAACGCCGCGTCGCTGCTACGCCGCAGGTGGTCCTTCGACTGCGCAAGCTGGGGTTTGAAGTGGCCGTGCAGGCGGGAGCGGGAACCGGGACGGACTTCTCCGATGCGGCGTACCAGGAAGCTGGTGCGGTCATCGTCGACGATGCCAAGAAGCTGTGGGCTGAGGCCGGTGTCGTTCTCAAAGTGAGGCCTCCGGAGCAAGACTCGGCTTTGGCGGTTCATGAGGCGGATCTGCTTACCCCGAACGCGGTTTTGATCTGTTTCGTTTGGCCCGCTCAGAACGCCGAACTCCTCAAGCGACTGACCGCGCGGCGGGTCACCGTGTTGGCGATGGACTGCGTGCCGCGGATCACGCGGGCACAGAAGATGGATGCCTTGAGCGCGATGGCGAACATCGCGGGGTATCGGGCGGTCATTGAGGCGGCGACCCACTATCCCCGGTTTTTTACAGGGCAGTCCACGGCCGCGGGGAAGATCGAGCCGAGCAAGGTGCTGGTGATCGGTGCGGGCGTGGCAGGTCTGGCCGCGATCGGCGCGGCACGGTCGCTTGGAGCCATCGTCCGCGCCTTCGATACCCGGCCCGCGACTCGCGACCAGGTCCGCAGCATGGGCGCGGAGTTCCTCGAGGTTCAACTCAAAGAAGAGGGAGAGGCCCACGGCGGCTACGGCCGCGAGATGAGCGAGGCGTTCATCAACGCCGAGATGGCCATCTTCGCGGCGCAGGCGATGGATGTAGACATCATCATCACCACCGCCCTGATCCCAGGAAAGAAGGCCCCGCAGCTCATCACATCGGGCATGGTCGAGAGCATGAAGCCCGGATCGGTCATCGTGGACCTCGCGGCCGAGCAGGGCGGCAACTGTGCCCTGACCAAACCGGGCGATATTGCGGTCCACAAGGGTGTCACGATCATCGGCTACACCGATTTGCCCAGCCGCATGGCGAGCCAGTCCAGCCAGCTCTACGGCGCGACGGTGGTATCGCTGCTGGAGGAACTCTGGTCGGACGGCAAACTTGAAGTCGACATGAAGGATGTGGTGGTCCGCGGCGCCCTGGTGACTCACAACGGCGAGATCACCTGGCCGCCGCCAACTCCGCCGCCACCGCCGGAGCCGGGAGTTGCCTCCACGACGCCTCCGCCCGAGAAACCGTCCAACGGGCATGGTGCCGCGAAGAAGGCCAAAGCGGATCACTCGCTGATCTTGCTCGTGATCGCTGGTGCCATCCTCGCCGGTGTCGGCTACCTCTCTCCGCCATCATTCATGAGCCACTTCACGGTCTTCATCCTGGCCTGCTTTGTCGGCTGGCAAGTGGTCTGGAACGTCAAACCCGCTTTGCACACGCCTCTCATGAGCGTCACCAACGCCATCAGCGGCATCATCCTCATCGGTGGCATGCTCCAACTGTCCGGAGCTGCTTCCGCAACCACAATCCTCGGGGCCGTCGCCGTTCTGCTGGCCACCATCAATATCGCCGGTGGCTTCCTCGTCACCAACCGAATGCTCGCCATGTTCCGTCGCAAGTAGCTCTGAAAGCCTCCGATGTCCGAATCGCTCATCCTCATCGCCTACGTCGCCGCGAGTGCTCTGTTCATCCTGAGCCTCGGTGGCCTCTCGACTCAGGAGACCGCCAAACGAGGGAACATCTTCGGCATTGTCGGAATGATCATCGCGCTCATCGCGACCGCCGCGGCCCACAGGTCGGGCCTTGGTGTCTTGGCCGGCACTCTAATCACCGGGTCCGCCATCGGCGCGGCCTTGGCCGTACGGGTGAAAATGACCGCGATGCCCCAGCTGGTCGCGATCCTGCACAGCTTCGTGGGCGCGGCCGCGGTCCTGGTGGGCCTGGCCACATACCTCGGCCCGCAGCACGCAGTGATGACCGCCGGCGAGCACTCACTCCATCTGGTCGAAATCTACATCGGCGTCTGCATCGGGGCGGTCACCTTCACCGGCTCGGTCATCGCCTTCGGCAAACTCCAGGGCTTCATCAGCGGCAATCCCGTTCTTATCCCCGGTCGCCACATCATCAACCTCATCATCGGTGCCGCGATTGTGTGGTTCGGCATTCAGTTCCACGGCGAACCGGGGGCCGATGGCCTGACCCCTATCGTGATCGCCATCGGCCTCGCCGGGCTATTCGGAATCCACTTCGTCATGGCGATCGGCGGAGCAGATATGCCCGTCGTGGTGTCCATGCTCAACAGCTACTCCGGCTGGGCCGCGGCCGCCGCCGGGTTCATGCTGGCCAACGACCTTTTGATCATCACCGGCGCGCTCGTGGGCAGCAGTGGGGCGATCCTGAGCCTCATCATGTGCCGCGGCATGAATCGGTCGTTCCTGAACGTGATCCTCGGTGGCTTTGGAACCACCAGCGGCAAGTCCCCCGCAGGTACGGCACCCGCCGGCGAAGTTCGGTCGATCGACGCCGCCAGGACCGCGCTGATGCTGGGCCAGACGCGCACAGTCGTCATCGTCCCGGGCTACGGCCTGGCCGTAGCCCAGGCCCAGCACGCCATTTCACAGGTCACGCAAAACCTCCGCGGCCGCGGAATCAACGTGCGTTTCGCGATCCACCCCGTGGCAGGCCGGTTGCCGGGACACATGAACGTCCTGCTCGCCGAGGCCAACGTGCCCTACGACATCGTCCATGAAATGGAAGAGATCAACGAGGTCCTGCACGAGATAGATGCGGTCCTGGTCATCGGGGCCAACGACATCGTGAACCCCAGCGCGCTGGATGACCCATCAAGCCCGATCGCAGGCATGCCCGTGCTCGAAGTGTGGAGAGCCAAGACGGTGGTGGTGATGAAGCGCGGCATGGCCAGCGGATACGCGGGCGTAGAGAATCCATTGTTCTACCGAGAGAACACCCAGATGCTGTTCGGCGATGCGTTAAAGAACGTCGACGCGATTCTGGCAGCACTTAAGGCGTGATTACTCGCCCGGGATGTAGCTGATCGTCCCCTCCCAAGGGCTGCTCGCGGTCGCGTACCGCTTCTTGGGAATCCGACCCGACAAGTAGCTCTGTCGACCCGCGATGCAGGCGTGTCGCATCGCGTGAGCCATCATGACCGGGTCTTTCGCGTGGGCGATCGCCGTGTTCAGGAGCACGCCATCGGCCCCCAGTTCCATCGCAATCGATACATCGCTGGCCGCGCCGACCCCGGCATCCACGATCACCGGAAACGGCGTCGCCTTCAGCCCTTCGAGGCACAGCACGATGTTGTTCGGATTTGCAACTCCCTGCCCGCTGCCGATCGGGCTCCCCGCGGGCATGACGCTGGTCGCCCCAGCTTCCTTGATGCGGACAGCCGAGATCGGGTCGTCGCTCGTATACGCCAGCACCTGGAACCCATCCTTCACCAACTCCCGAGTCGCCTCCAACGTGCCGACAGGATCGGGCAAGAGCGTCTTCTTGTCCCCCAAGACTTCGAGCTTCACCCAGGTCGCCCCCGGATTGTCCAGTTGTTCCAACAGATCGCGCCCCAGCCGCGCCACCCGCACCGCATCCTCCGCCGTAAAGCACCCAGCCGTGTTGGGCAAGATCGTGTACCGCGACAGATCAATGAACTCGAGCAAGCTCTGACCCTTGTCATTGAAAAGCCGCTCCCTCCGCACCGCGACCGTCACCACCTCCGCCCCGCTGGCATCCAGCGCGGCCTGCATCGTCGGGAGATCCTTGTACTTCCCCGTCCCGACAATCAGTCGCGACCGAAAGGTCCGTCCGGCAAGAACGAAAGCGTCCAACCCGGGCTCTGCAATCGTGTTGAAATCGGTAGCCATGCGTCTCTCATCCCCCGCCCACCAGCGTCACCAACTCCACCTGGTCCCGCTCCGCCAACATCCGCTCCCCATGCTGCTTCCGAGGCACCAAGGCCCTATTGACCTCAGCCGCACACGCCGCCTTGGCCAGCCCCAACTCCTGGATCAGGGCCGCGACGGTCGTCCCCGCCGCCACTTCCCGCGGCTCGCCGTTGACAATAATCTGGATACGGGCGGTCATCGGCGGATGGTAGGAAGCGGTAACGCGGGGGCTTGCCCGGGCGTAGAAGGGGAAGTCCGGACACTCGGGCGGAGGATCGGATGCGAAATCGACCTGGAATGTGGGTGCTGGCGGCGATCGTGGGATTGACCCTGTTGGTGGGGGGGTGTCGCCGCGGATATGACCAGAGCACGCCCCAGGCGGTCCTTCAAACCGCCAAACAGATGGTCCAAAAGGGTGACGCCTCACGCCTGCCGGAACTGATCTACGCCGACAACCCGAAAATGCGACAGTTTCTGGAAGAGATCGGGATTGTGATGGGCTCGCTCCAGGACTTGGGCAAGGCCGTCCAAAAGGCCTACCCCGAAGAGATCGCCAAACTAAAGGCCGAGGCGGAGGAGTCTGCCAAGAAGGGAGAGGCATCCAGCTTCATCTCCCGCATGGCCGGGCAGGCGACCCAACAGATGGGCGGGCTTGGCAGACGCGGCGCCAAGACCGGAGAGGCGGCCGATCCGGACGCGATGCGGAAGACGTTTGACAACGCCATGAAGGAAGTCTTCGCCGATCCCTACGGCTGGATCGCTTCCAACGAAACGCGTCTCACCGCCCAAACCGTGGCGGATGACCAGGCCGTCATTCTCTGGGATGGCAAACCCGCCCTGGGCATCGGCCTCACGATGAAGAAGAGCGATGACGACAAGTGGTACATCGTCCTACCGACCAACGCCCCGGGCGTCGCTCAGATCATGCCCAAGACCGACGAGTCCTGGGAGATCATGGGCTCGCTGATGGATGTATTCGACAACATGCTCCACGACCTGACCAAAGATGTAGAGTCGGGCAAGGCCCGAAAGCTCGACAGTCTCGCAACCATGGCCGGAGAAAAGGCTTTCGTCCCGGCCGTGATGGTCTTCTTCGCCTACTCACAGGCGATCCAAGCCGACAAAAAGGCCGCCAAGGAGGCCGCAAAAACGCAGCCGTCCGCGCCGCCAAAGTGATCAGGGTATCGGCAGCGGCTGATTCGGATACACAACCCATTCGATCTGATCCGAAACCGCCACATACGCGATCTGCACGATCGCGGCCGTGATCGGAATCAGCGACAACCCAATGGCGATGTACGCAAGCCTCCCGCCGCGCCGAACATCTCGCCGCCCGATGAACTCACAGATCATCACCACAACGATGACGCTCAGGAACTTAAGGCCGATCAATCCCCACGTTCCGAAGTGATCGATCGACCATTGCGCGAACGTATTGGCCTCACGCATGCCCAGGTGAACCAGGACCGTCACCGTCAGGATGATGTCCAAGGCAGATACGAAGACGTACCACACGTACCGATCCGGGTACAGCACGTGAACCTTGCCACGAGAACCGACCGACTCTGGAATGGGGATCGTCGACATGGCTCAGCATTCCGTCAAACCGACCGAGATATATACCGCAAGCCCACCCTCCGAGGTTTCCTTGTACTTGCTCCCCATGTCGCGAGCTGTTTCCCACATGGTCTTGATGACCCCATCGAGTGTAACACGGGCGTTGGCCGGGTTGCCTTCCAGGGCGATGGTCGAGGCCGTGATCGCCTTGATCGCCCCCATCGTGTTCCGCTCAATACACGGAATCTGAACCAGCCCTTTGATGGGGTCGCAGGTCATGCCCAAGTGGTGTTCCATGGCGATTTCAGCCGCCATAAGCACCTGACCCGGCGAGCCACCGAGAACCTGGGTTAGCCCCGCCGCGGCCATGGCGCTCGACACCCCGATCTCCGCCTGGCACCCGCCCATCGCGGCAGAAATGGTCGCGCCTCTCTTGAACAGACTCCCCATCTCCGCGGCCGTCAGCATGAAGTCGATGATGTGCTGATCCGAATCGGCCGGGCGGTTGCAAAAGAGGTCAAGATAAAGCAGGACCGCGGGGATGACCCCGGCCGCGCCGTTGGTGGGGGCGGTGACAACGCGTCCGAAGCTGGCATTCTCTTCATTGACCGCAAGGGCAAAGCAACTGACCCACTTGAGCGTTCGCTGGAAGTCGTTCCCGCTGGCCTTGACGGCCTGGCGCCAATCCTCAAGAGTGCGCGTGCCGGTTGAACTGATCAAGTTTCGGTTCATCCCCGCGGCCCGTCGGATGACATTCAGCCCGCCAGGAAGCGTGCCGTCCGTGTGACAACCGCGATGGATGCACTCCTGCATCGTGCGCCAGATGGTGAGCAGATCTGCGCGGACTTGGGGTTCACTGCGCCAAGCCAGTTCATTGGCCAGGATCACCTCGGGGATCGTCTTGCCGAGCTTCGCACACACCTCAAGCAGGTCCTGGCCGCGCTCCAGCGGATAAGGAACCATGATCGTGGAATTGCCACTCGATGCCGGACCATCCTGTGTGATGAATCCCCCGCCGGTGCTGAAGTAGGTCTCGACAAAGGGCTCACGCCCCGTGACCGTGGCCGTGAACTTCAAAGCGTTGGGATGACTGGGGTGAGTAATAGTGGGGTTAAAGATGAGGTCCGTCTCAGGATCGAAACCGAGACTGCGTCCACCAGCGAGGGGAAGCGCCTTAGCGGTGCGCACTTTAGAAACCAGGCCAGGCAGCTCATTGGGATCGCAAGTAACTGGGTCCTTGCCGGAAAGCCCAAGCATGACCGCGAAGTCCGTCCCATGCCCGCGGCCCGTCTTCGCCAGCGATCCATAGAGATCACAACGGATGCGTGTGACCTGATCGAGGATGCCCAGACGATTGCAGTGATCAAGAAACGACTGCGCCGCCCGCCACGGCCCCATCGTGTGAGACGATGACGGTCCGACGCCAATCTTGAAGATGTCGAAGACTGAAATGGCTTCCATGCGTGTCGAGGATATTCAGATCAGCCGCTTGAGAATCTGGATCTGCCCGGTGTGATACGCATCATGGGCCGCGGCCCCGGCAATCATGCCGCGGAGGGGCCAGGACTTGCCGCCGGGCGGGATCGAATCCAACTGCTTGACGGAGAGCCGCTCGACCGCATCGGTCAGGGCGGTGTGGTAGAGCTTGAGGAGTTCGATGTCGGCCCGCCAGAGTTTGATGTCAGGCTTGGCAGGAGGCTTGGGAAAGTTGCTCGGCGAGCGTGGGAAGTGGAGCTTCCCTTTCGCGTCTACGGGCAAGTCGGGGAACTCAAACGGCAACTTTGAGATCCGGTAGCACACCGCGTACTTCCAATACGCAGCGTGCAGCACAAGCTGCCAGCTGTTGTGCTTGAGGGGCTTGGGGGTGATGAGCGCTTCGGCGGGCGAGATGCCGCGGATCGAGCCCAACAGCGTGGGGCCGTGCCAGCCCTTGCCGTGGAAAGCGTTGTTGAGGCAGAGCGTCAGGTCGTGCATCGGGGCAGGATACGGGAGAACGGTGTTGGCGACAGCAGAGCCTCTAGACCGATGCGGCGAGGCGCGGAGCGAGAAGATTGACGAGGAACAACGCGGCTAGACCTACACCACCCGCGATCGTCCAAGCGGTGCCGCCCTTGGTCGCCATGGTGTAGAGAAGCCAGTAAGAACCAACCGACCCGACGGCCGCGGCGGCGATAGCCAGTCCAAGCGTGCCGTACCACGGCCAGTGCAGTCGACTGGAGAGGATGACCGCATTGACAATCCCCGCAACCAGAAAGTAGCACGCCGCCATCATGACGATGCCAAAGGTGCCCAGGCTGGGAGTGTTCATGGGCGGATGCAGCGATTCCTTGGCCTGCATGATGTAGGGCAATAGAACCAAGACAAGCGCCGCGACGACTTGGAGTATCTGCCAGATGAGCATGCCCTACGCCCGCGCCGGGCCCAGCAACTGCTCCGGATCCTGCAGCATTTCGATCACTTTCGCCAACGCCAACGCCGCGGTCGCACCATCCACCACGCGGTGGTCGCACGCCAGGCTCAGCGGCAGCAGGTTGCCGACAAAGATGCCCCCGCCACGAACCACCGGCGACGGCCGCGCACGGCCCACAGCCAGGATCCCGACCTCCGGATAGTTGATGATCGGCGTCGCAAACCGGCCCGCGTGCGAGCCCACGTTGCTGATCGTGAACGTCGAACCCATGAGCTGATCGCGTCCGATCGACCGATCCCGGGCCGCGGCCGCAATCGCCGTGATATGCCGCCCGATCTCAAGCACACCGAATGCATCGCAATCGCGGATGACCGGCACCATCAGACCCGAATCCGTATCTGTAGCGATGCCCATATGGACCGCGCGATGCTGGACGATGAACGCATCCGAGGAAGAGTCGCCCGGCTTCTCGTCAACCGTGGAGTTCATCGCTCTAAACCCGGGCTGCGACAGCACCCGGCACAGTGCCGAAGCGACAAACGGCAGAACACTGAGCTTCTCACCCGAAGCGGCCGAGAGCTTCCGCCGCAGCGAATCCAAGGCCGAGATATCCGCCTCATCCATCACATTGAAGTGGACGGCCTGATTAACAGACTCGCGCAGGCGATTGGCGATGGTCCGACGCACGCCGCGGAACGGAATGCGGAGGGTATCTTCGCCGGCAGGAATCGGCGGAGCCTGGCGAGTTGCAACCGCAGGGCGGCTCACGGGTGCTTCTGGCGCAGGTCGGGCGTTGGGCGTCGGGGCCGCGGGGCGAGCTGCGGGCCGGGCGGTTGCTCCGCCCTTGGCTCCGCGCACATCCTTCTCAGTCACACGTCCGCCGATGCCCGTTCCCGCAATCGCGTCAATATTCACACCCAGGTCGCGAGCCAAACGGCGAACGGCCGGGGTCGCCAGGGCCTTGCCCGGCTCGGCGGACATTCCCGCGGCCGCGCCCGACATCTGACCAACCACGGTCCCGGCATCCTCGCGTTCAGCGGAGGGTTCGGGCGGTGCCGTGTGCTTCTGCTCTTTGGCGGGCGATGAGTTTGTCTGTGGCTTGGCGGGGGCTGCAGGGGCGGCGGCTCCATCTGCCTTGTAAGACACCAGTGGGTTGCCCACGTGAAGTGTCTCACCGGGGCTGCCATGCAGAACCGCAATCGTCCCAGCGCGAGGACTGGGCACCTCGACCAGCGCCTTGTCCGTTTCCATCTCGGCAAGAATGTCGTGCTCCGCCACCGTCTGGCCGACCTGCACACGCCATGCGATAAGTTCTGCTTCGTGCACACCCTCTCCAAGATCGGGGAGGATGAAGTCGTTGGGATTGCCAGTCTTGCCGTGGGCCATGAGAGTGATTCCTGACGAATGGGACGGACAGTTTACTCGCTTGCGGTGGGTGAGGCGAAGTCCCCGGTCGCGATTCGATCCGGATCGCGACTGAGCCGCGGAATGGCCGTACCGTCCCGGCATGAATGAGTTCATGGACTTGCGGGAAATCGCGGTCAAAGAGGAGGCCCGGCAAGCGGTGGGCACGTCGGAAGTTGCGCTTGAACGCCGTGAGGTGGCCGGCGGATTCATGTGCCGCGGCGAGCCGGGGACGTGGGTAAACGTGGCGGTTGGGCTTGGGCTGGCAGGACCGGTCAGCGGGCCGGAAGTGGATGCCATGGTGGATTGGTTTGAAGGAGTAGGTATCGAGCCGCGGGTGGAAGTAGCTCCTTTCGTTGATGGCTCACTGATGCAAGAACTGGCCAACCGTGGATTTGTGCTGCGTGTCTTTGAGAACGTGTTTTTCAGGCCGCTCAAGCGCGGTGAAACCGTGATGCCGGTGCATCCGCTGGCGCCCGGCATCGAACTCCGGCGCGTGAATGGCGGCGACGTCGGGCAGGTGCGTGCGTTTGCCCTGGCTGTTGCGACCGGATTTGCGCCGGAAGGGGTTGCCGCTCGGCCGGCCGACATCGATGTCATGGCTCGATGTGCATCGCATCCACGGACAATCGCGCTCGGCGCCTACGTGGATGGTGCATGCGTGGGCGGTGGATCGATCGAGGTGTATGGAGAAGCGGCTGGCTTGTATGGACTGGCCGTGACTGCACCCTATCGCAAAAAAGGTATTCAGCAAGCACTGATCGCCCAGCGGTTGAGGCTGGCCTCAGAAACCGGTGCGAAGTTCGCGGCCATCAGTTCAAGACCCGGGGTTGCGACCGAACGAAATGTGCGCCGGATGGGCTTTGAAGTCGCCTATACGAAGGTGACCATGGTGCGGCCGCGGAAAGGCCTGGTTTCAGTGGAGACCGGTCAGTCGCCGACCTGACGAGAAACCACGTACCGCCAAAGGGCTTGTCCAGGAACGATCTCCGCCCCCACCGGAATGAAAATCTCGGCCAAGTTGCCGTTCATGCGCGTACGGATCGGCACCGGCCCGATCTCGGTATCCACTTCCAGAATCCGCTGCCCGCTGACCATGGACCGACCGACTTGGTGGTGCCACTTTTTGACCGTGCCCTTCGCGGCCTGTTTCCGGGTCGCCGGGTCGATCAGGAGTGGTGCGTAAAAGATGCCCCGCTCATCGACGTGCCCGAACAAATCGGTGTCCGACGCCGGAGGTGGAGTAGCAGGGGGTTTGAGGAAGAGGTCGCGGAAGCCCAAGGCAAAGCTCCGATCACGAATCCCGTTTGATCTTGATCAAGGCAACGACGATGGCCACGATGCAGGCGAGGCCCACACCAATGACAATGGGATGAATGCCTCGCTGAGAAGCCTCATTCGCGATGTCGTTTGCCGCGCCGGCGATTCCTCCGGGGCTTTGCGCGAATAGAAAGAACATCTCCTGATCCTCTCGTTACGGACTCAATACGCCGCGCACTGCTGGATGGCCTCGACGATGCGGGGGGCATTGGGCAGATACTCCAGCTCAAGCTTGTAGTACGGCATGATCGTGTCAAATCCTGTGACCCGCTGAACAGGAGCCTTGAGGTACAGGAAGCAGTGCTCCTGAACGAGCGTGGCGATCTCCGCACCCATGCCGGCGGTCTTGGGAGCCTCGTGAACGACCACGCAGCGGCCCGTCTTCTGAACAGACTGGATCACGGTGTCGCGGTCGTAAGGAGAGATCGTGCGGAGGTCAATGAGCTCGACGGAGAGGTCCTCAGGGAGCTGATCCAAGGCCTCGATGCACTGGAACACGGTCGCGCCCCAAGTGATCACCGTGAGGTCGGTGCCCTCGGACACGATCTTGGCCTGGCCGATCGGGATGGTGTAATCCTCTTCCGGAATCTGCTCGCGGAACGACCGGTAGACCCGCTTGGGTTCGAAGAAGACCACCGGGTCCGGGTCGCGGATCGCGGAGAGCAAGAGGCCCTTGGCGTCGTACGGCGTGCACGGCATGACGACCTTGAGACCGGGCGTGTGGGTGTAGATCGCTTCCGGCGAGTCGGAGTGCAGCTCAGGGGCGTGGATGCCGCCACCGACCGGCACGCGGACAGTCATCGGGATGGTCACCGCTCCGCGGCTGCGAGTGCGATATCGGGCTGCGTGAACCGTGAGTTGGTCGTATGCGGGTCCGAGGAAGCCCTCGAACTGAATCTCGGGGATGGGACGCATGCCGGCCATTGCCAAGCCGATGGCGGTGCCCATGATGCCGGACTCGGCCAGCGGGGTATCCACCACGCGGTGTTCGCCGAATTTCTTCTGGAGGCCTTCTGTGACGCGGAACACGCCGCCGTTGGCGCCAACATCCTCGCCGAGGATGACGCAGCGCTCGTCCCGCTCCAGCTCTTGATACAGAGCTTCGTTAATCGCATCAACGAGAGTCAGGCCCTTTTCGATCATCACTTCTGTACGTGGCATTGTGGAGTTCCGGAGCTGTCAGTCTGATGAGTTGAGGTGAACTGGTGTACAGCGGGACCGAAGTGGTCAGTGGGCGTCGGCCGACTGGCCTCGAAGATTGGCTTGTTCGGGGTCCTGGCCGAGGCTGCTCGTCCGCATGGTTCGCTTCTGCCGCTCCAGCTCAGCGGGCAACGGCGCCGCAAACGTGTAGTCGAAGATATCGTCCGTCGTCGGCTTCTCAATCCCTTCCGCCGCCTTCACCACCTCAACCACAATGGCCTTGGCCTTCTCTTCCAGCTTCGCCTGCTTCGCATCATCCCACAGCCCCTTGCTGTTGAGATACTTCCGAATCCGCAGCATCGGATCGCGTGCCACCCAGTGCTCGACCTCCGCGGCATCGCGGTAACGCCGAGCATCATCCGCAGTCGTGTGGTCAGCAAGGCGATACGTCACGGCCTCAATAAAGCTCGGCCCGCCACCCGCCCGCGCCCGCTCGATCGCATCCTTTGACGCCTTGTACACCGCGAAGATGTCGTTGCCATCAACCTGAATCGTCGGCATCCCATAAGCAACCGCCTTCTGAGCCACAGTCTCCGACGCCATCTGGCTTTCCCGCGGCACCGAAATCGCCCAATGGTTGTTCTGGCAGAAGAACACGCACGGCACCTGCAGCACCGACGCGAAGTTCATCGCTTCGTGGAAGTCGCCCTCGGACGTCGCCCCGTCACCAAAGAACGTAATCGCAACCCGCGGTTCCTTCCGAAGCTTGAACGCCCAGGCGATCCCCGTCGCGTGCAGCATCTGTGTTCCGATCGGGATGGAAATCGGCGTGATGTTCACGCCCGGCGGGATCTGGTTTCCGCGCTCATCACCCATCCAGTGGAGCAGGATGTAGTGCATCGGCAGCCCGTGCATGAACAGGGCCGCGTTCTCGCGGTAGCAGGGGACCAGGTAGTCCTCACCCTTCTTGGCGGCAAACCCCACACCCAGGGCCGCGGCCTCCTGACCCTTGTTCTGCGGGTAGGTGCCCATGCGCCCCGACCGCTGGAGCTTGAACGCGATCTCGTCCAGTTGCCGGCACAGGTTCATCTGCTCATAGAGGCCGACCACGTCAGCATCCGTGAGCGTGTCCTTAGCCAGCTTCTCATCGAGCTTGCCGTTCTCATCGAGAATCTGGATGTGGTCGATCTGCGTCTTGTAGACCGTTTTGATGGGCATGCAGGGCTCCGGGGAATGAAGCTGTAGCTTAGCGTGTGCGCGGCCAAAAGTGGGCAAGCGACACCGCCAATTGCTCACTTCTGCGAGAGGCGGAAACGGAGTTCCAGGTCTCCGCCGACGGGGCGTGAACGGATGAGGGTGTAGCCCGCGAAGCTCGGAAGGGAGTTTGGCAGCGGGGGCGCGATGTGGATGAGGAGTTCGTCGGCCAGATGGCGTCCCAGGAAAGCACGGATGAGTCTGGGGCCACCCTCAAGGAGGATGTTGGTCGCACCTTCGGCCGCGAGATGGCGGAGGATGGCGTGCACATCGAGGCCGCTCTTATCGTGCGAAACCGCCTGGACCGAGACCTTGGCCGTGGCCAAAGGCACTTGCTGTGCCTGGGTCCGCATGTCGGTATTCATGCGGTCGGCATCGCCGAACACCAAGGTCGGGGTGGAGGCGGCTGATTGCACGATCGCGGACTTGACAGGGAGGCGGAGGCTTGAATCGAGGATGACGCGTTTGGCGACGCGTCGGAGCTTGACGCCGCGGGCGGTGAGCAGGGGATCATCCGCCAGAACCGTTCCGATGCCGGTGAGGATCACATCCACCCGAGCCCGCAATCGATGAACGCGACGACGAGAGAACTCGTTGCTGATCCACTTGGGATCGCCGGGGCGAATCTCGATCCGACCGTCGCCGGTCTGAGCCCACTTGGCGATGACCCAGGGGAGGCCGGTGATGATCCGCTTGATGAAGGGGTCGGAGATGTGGGTGGCGAGCGGGGAAGCGTCTGTGAACTCGACTTGCACTCCAGCCTTCTCAAGCGCGGCCGCCCCTCCCGTGGAGATCGAGTTGGGATCACGCCGCGCGATGACCACCCGGGCGATGCCGGCTTCGATGATTGCCTTCGAGCACGGGGGTTGCTTGCCGTAGTGGTTGCAGGGTTCGAGTGTGACGTAGATCGTCGAACCGCGGGGGTCCTTACTGCGAGCCCGACAATCGGCGAGAGCCTCCGTTTCGGCGTGGAGTCCGCCGAACTTCTTGTGATGTCCTCTCCCGATGATCCGGCCATCCTTGACGATAACCGCGCCAACCAGCGGGTTGGGCTCGACGTATCCCTGAGCGCGTAGAGCGGCGCGGGCGGCAAGGTCGAGATAGTGGGTAGGAGTTGTCATGCCAGTCGAACGAGCTCTTTGCGGTCTTTGGGATCGAGAATGTCCCGCATCTCGTTGAGCCATCGCCGTGCATCGGTGGCGTAACCAGCCGTCGGTTTGAGCTCGGGGTGGCGGCCGCACCAGTAGCGGTTGAAGCGGTGCATGGCGAGCTCGCGGGTGAACTTGGCGACCATCGAGGCCAGGGCCACCGGGAGGTGGGCGGATTCGGCTTCGGGCATGAACTGGATGATGAAGTCACCCTCACCCGGCGTCGCAGAGCCTTCGCCACCGTCTCCCGCCGGGGGCGGGAGAGGGTGCTTTACGCTATAGCGGGAGCGGTCGCCGGATTCGGTGAGGGCGGTGACTTCGGAGCCGGGGAGTTCGCGGGCGATGAGGCCTTCGTAGGAGGTGCGGCCGCCAAGTTGGTCGCAGACTAGGCGCACAGAACTGGCGGACGGCTCGCCCGTCGCGGCCGCCAACCGTCTCAGGTGATGTCCAAACGCGGCGGCCGTAGCTTCGGCCTTGGAGCCGGTGCGTTGGACAATCTGGTTGAACTCGGGCTCGGGGATGATGTGGGTGTGGAGGCTGACCAGTTCGATTCCGGCGGATTCCATGGCGGCCAAGAGTTTGGCGGAGGCGACGGAGAGCTCGCCGGCGGTTTGGCCTAGGGGGATGGTGATGGGGTCGCCGCTGTACCAGGGGGCGGTGTTGTGGAGTTCAGCGCCCAGGAGTTGGAAGAGATCGGCGTCGGTGGTGGGGGTGTGGTCGAGCCAGCGGAGGAAGGAGAGGATGCCGCGTTCGAGGTGGACCAGGGGATGGCGGGTTT
The DNA here is from genome assembly GCA_044222485.1 of Phycisphaerales bacterium. Taxonomy (GTDB): domain Bacteria; phylum Planctomycetota; class Phycisphaerae; order Phycisphaerales; family UBA1924; genus JAHBXE01. The sequence continues at coordinate 97,743 of JBGAND010000009.1, forward strand.
TGGAGTCGTTGGAGAGTTTGAGTTGCTTGGAATCGGCGATGGGGATGCGGCCTCTTGCATCCGAGGGCTTTTTGCAGACGGCTTTGGAGAGCAGTTGCCACAGATCGGGGGCGGGGTCGCCGCGCTTCCAGTTGTGGATGCGGAAGACGCTCATTCCCACGCAGAGTGGGCCGAGAGTGGGGCCGTAGCCCGCTTCGTCGATTCCGGCGAGGATCAGGGACATGGGGGGAGGATACCGGGAAACCCAAAAACAGAAACGGCCGCCCGGGTAGGCGGCCGCTGAAGTGCGGCTGAGAGGACTTGAACCTCCATGGGGTTTTAATCCCACTAGGACCTGAACCTAGCGCGTCTGCCAATTTCGCCACAGCCGCAGCGAAGGCGAGAGGATAGGACGCGGGGGGTTGGTGGGCAATATGGGGCCCCCGGATGTTGGACCCGGCGCTGGTGCTTGGGCTTCTGCTTTACTCGTCGTCGGCCGCGGCGGCGACGGGTTTGGTGGGGACGGTGAGCTTGGCCTTCAGGACCTGCTCGCGGATTTCCTGGTAGAGGTCGGGGTTCTCTTTGAGGAACTTCTTGGAGTTTTCGCGGCCTTGGCCGAGGCGCATTTCGCCGTAGCTGAACCAGGCGCCGGACTTTTCGATGACGTTGATTTCGCTCGCCATATCGAGCAGGTCGCCCGTGGTCGAGATGCCCTCATCGAACATGATGTCGAACTCGGATTCGCGGAAGGGTGGGGCGACCTTGTTCTTGACGACTCGGGCCCGGGTGCGGCTGCCCACGGTCGTGTCGCCTTCCTTGATCGCGCCGGTGCGGCGGATGTCGATGCGGACGGAGGCGTAGAACTTGAGTGCGCGGCCGCCGGGGGTGGTTTCGGGGGAGCCGTACATCACGCCGATCTTTTCACGGATCTGGTTGATGAAGATGACGGTGCAGTTAGACCGGGCGATGACGCCGGTGAGCTTTCTCATGGCTTGGGACATGAGGCGAGCCTGGAGGCCGACGACGGCATCACCCATCTCGCCCTCGATTTCGGCCTTGGGAATAAGGGCCGCGACCGAGTCGATGACGATCAGATCGACCGCGGAGGAGCGGACCAGGAGCTCGCAGATTTCCAAGGCCTGCTCGCCGGAGTCGGGCTGGGAGACCAGGAGGTCGTCGATGTTGACACCGAGCCGGCGAGCCCAGGAGGGGTCCAGGGCATGCTCAGCGTCGATGAACGCGGCGACGCCAGTCTTCTGGGCGTTGGCGGCGACCGTCAGGGCGAGGGTCGTCTTACCGGAGGATTCCGGCCCGAAGATCTCGACGATGCGGCCACGGGGGATGCCTTTGCCGCCGAGGGCCAGATCCAGGGAGATAGCGCCGGTGGAGATGCCGGGGATGTTCAGGTACGCGTCTTCATCCAGACGCATGATCGAGCCCTTGCCGAAGGTCTTCTCGATCTGGGAAACGGCCTGGCTGAGGGCTCGCGACTTTTCCTTGTCCTCCATCACGATCTTGGGGGAGGAGGCGGAGGCCTGCATGGTGCCGTTCTGAGGTGCGTTGCGGGGCTTGCTGTCTACTTCTGCACGTGCCATGGGAACTGTCCTTTCCTTGTCGCAGATGGCTGGCGTGTGGGCCAGGTCTACGAACGCCGGTGCTTGTTCGGGTTGGACCGAAAGGTCCGGGAAAACCCGGTCGGGGGCAGCACTGGATGCGGGCCCGGCGATGGAAAGAGCTTACCGGGTACCGAACAGGCTGTCAACGTAAGGAAAGTGCTTGGGTGACATGACGTTGTCACCGGGTTTCCACCTAATTTGAGTTAGGCAGGCGAACGCGGAGGGCGTGGGAGTCGGTATGGTGGAGCTTAGTTGGCCCATGGGGTTTGAGCGTGAGTGTGATTGCAACCCGAGATTTGACTAGGACTTACGGTAGTCGGAGGGGTATTGAAGCCGTCGCCTTGGAGGTGGCGGAGGGGTCGTTGTTCGGGTTTTTGGGTCCAAATGGGGCGGGGAAGACGACCACGATCCGTGTGTTGCTCGGTTTTCTGAGACCGAGTTCGGGGGCCGCGGCCATCTTTGGGATGGATTGCTGGGGGAAGAGCAAGCAGATCAAGGCAGAAGTAGGGTACGTGCCGGGGGATTTGCGATTGCCACCGTGGTTTACGGGGAGCAAGGCGCTGTCGCTGTTCGGCGCGGTGCGGGCACGCGAGATGATGACGCACGGGCGCGAGCTGGCGGAGATGCTCGAGCTCGATCTGTCGGTGCGTGTGCGCAACATGTCGCGCGGGATGCGGCAGAAGCTGGGGTTGATATTGGCGATGGCGCACCGGCCGCGGCTGTTGATTTTGGATGAGCCGACGAGCGGGCTGGATCCGTTGATGCAGGATCGGTTTCGGGAGATCCTGCGAGCGAGGGCACGCGATGGGTGCACGGTGTTCTTTTCGAGCCACACGCTGAGTGAGGTAGAGGCTCTGTGCGATCGCGTGGCGATAGTGCGCGAGGGGAAAATTGTTGCGGACAGCTCGCTGGAAGAGTTACGCAAGCAAGCAGGGCACGAGGTGATGATCCGCTGGCGGGGGATTGCACCCGAGGCGCCCGCGTTCTTGAGCGTGCGAAGCCGTGACGGGGGCGTGTGGCATGCGACGTTGAGTGAACCTGTGGAGAATTTAGTCGCGTGGTTGGCGGGGATGCCGGTGGAGGACTTGATGGTGGGGAGGCCCGATCTGGAGACGTTGTTCAGGCGGTATTACCAGAACGAGTCGCAAGCAGGGGGGAAGGCTTGATCAATCGCGGCTTGATTCTGAAGTCGATGAGAGAGGTGCGGGGGACGACGATCGTCTTTGGCATCGCGATGTTGTTGATCTGCGGGCTGCTGGCCTTTGCCTTGCCTCGGTTTCAGCAACAGATGATGTGGAAGATGCAGCAGATGCCGATGCTGCAGAACCTTCGGAACGTGATGCTGGGGGCGGATGTGGGGATGTCTACCGGGCCGGAGGTGCCCATGGGGATCGCGTGGTCGCACCCGGTGGTATTGGCCCTTTTGTGGGCCCACGCGATCATCATGGGGACGCGGGTGCCGGCAGGAGAGGTGGATCGGGGGACGATTGATGTGATGCTGGGACTGCCGGTGTCGCGGTGGGAGATGTACTTGTCGGAAACGGTCGTTTGGATCGGGAGCGCGGCGGTTGTTTTGGCGATGGCGGTGTTGGGGAGCAGGATTGGGTCGGAGCTGGCACCGGCGGGATTGCGGGCGGACTTGGGACGAACCGGGATCGTGATCGCGAACCTGTCGCTGCTGTACGGAGTCGTGGGAGCGTTCGCGTGGTTGATGTCGTCTCGCGCGGATCGGCGCGGAAGCGCGATTCAGGTTGTGTTGATCGCAGTGGTCGCGTCGTTCCTGATCAACTACCTGGGGTTCTTCTGGGAGCCCGCGATGAAGATTTCGTTCCTGAGCATTCTGGATTACTACCGGCCGGTGTATCCGTTGCGGGATGGGCATTGGCCGTGGAGAGATATGGCGGTGCTGGGCGGAGCGGCGGCGGCGTTGTGGGGTGCGGGTGGTGTGGTGTTTGCGAGAAGGGATTTGAGCACGTTGTGAGGTGGGCGGCGGCACGTATTGGAACTGGTACCTTCGCCCCCTCCGGGGGCTCTGATCGAAACAGGGTCGTCAACCCCGGGCCGAGGCCCGGGGCAATCAACCACCGCCCACTTCGTGGGCTGAAAGACGCGAACCCTGAGACAGGTGACGATCACCCGCGCTTGACGGTCGCTCGCCAGACGAGTGCCGCGAGGATGAGCACGACTATCGCGGGGAAGATTCGATCTAGGTGGAGGTTGATTGGTGGACCGACTGCGGCGGATGGAGGGGTTTCATCGTCGGTGGTGAGCGTTGAAGGCACGCGAAGCGTTTGCAGGAACGCGACGACGTCTCGGACTTCGTAAGGCTTCAGAAACTTGGGCATTTCGGGCATGGCGGTGACAGAGCCGTAGCCCTTTACGAGGACGGCGGCGGGATCAACGAGCGATTCGACGAGCTTCTCGGCGGTGAGGCGGGAGCCGACGGTGGAAAGGTTGGGGCCCGCGATTCCGCCGGTGTCGTGGATGGTGTGGCAGCGGACGCATTCAGCGGTGGGGTGCTTGTAGAAGATGTCTTGCCCGGCCGCGGCGTTACCGCCAAAGGCGAGGAGTTCGGAGGAGTAGCCCTTGGGCCAGTTGGACTGGAGGCCGAACTTTTCGACGGCGTCGCGGGCGGGGGAATCCCTTTTCTGCTTGAGTGCGGCGTCGTAGATCTCAAGGGCGAGCGTGCGCTCGATTTTGCCCGCGGCGAAGTCCTGGGCGAGGCTCGTGATGGCATCGGTAGCGCCGGGCATGGAGGCCAAAGCCTTGATGGCACGCTGGCGGTCCTTGATATCACCTTTGAGGGCCGCGGCCTTGAGGAGTTCGGTGGCTTTGGCGGGGTCGGCTTTGGTGAGGAGGTCAAGGGCGCGGGAGCGGAGGGTGGCGGTTGGTGACGTAACGAGGGTTTGGCTGAGGCGGCCGGCGGTGTCGGGGGACTTGGCGACAAGTTGGTCGAGGACGGCGATGCGATATCCCTCGGGGCGTGACTCGTCGGAGATCTGTGTCGCCATCTCGTCGGGTGAGGCGGTGAGGGCGTAGCGAACCTGGAGCTTGTAGACGTACTTGAGGAGAGAATCGTTGCCTTTGCAGGCTTCGGAAATCCTCTCGACGTGCTGCTTGATTGCAACCTCGACATCGTGCTCGGGGTGCGCGGGAAGATCGGCCCAGTTGCCCCAGACACCTTCGCGTTTGAGGGGGGTTGTCCAGGCTTCGAGGCGCTCGAGTGCGATCTGGCGCCATGCGGCATCGGTATCGGAGTGGGTGCAGAACTCGGCGAGGCGGAGGGCGCTTGCGGCATCGCCGATCAGGACGTTGGCGGCGATGGCGCGGCGCATCAGGGGTTCGGTGGCTCGATCTTTAGAGATCGGCGCGGAGATGAGTTGCGCAAGCTTTGATAGGCCGGTGCGATTGTCGTACATGGCCCGGGCGGATTCGATCGCAACGGCGGAATCCTCGTCGAGGAGGAAGCTGCCGACGAGTTCGCTGGTTTGGAGACGGAGAGCGATGACCGCTCCCAGGCGGGCCGCGGGGTTCATGGACGTGGCACGCCGCGAGATTTCGTCGGGCTTGGCGACCAAGGAAAGGGCGTAGGAAGCGCCGTGGCGGATGACGAGATCGGTGTTGTTGTTTTCGGCGAGAAGTTCGAGCAGGGGCGCGGCGGCGGATGGGTCGCCGGAGCGTCCAAGAGCGATGGCCGCGGCGAGGCGGACGCGGGGGGAGGGGTCTTTGAGAAGATTGATGCACTTGGGGACCAGGCCGGCGGTGGAAGCCGGGGGGAGATCGCCGAGTGTGCGAGCGGCCTGGGTGCGGATCTCAGCGTCAGGGTCGGCCAGAAGCGCCATGAGGCGTGCGGCGTTGGCCGGAGACTTGCGGGTGATCTGGCCAAGGGCCCAGATTGCATGAGCGCGTGTGATGACGGGTTCGGTGGCGGAGGTCGCGATCAGGGCGAGGCCCGAAGTGGAAGCCTCGCCTCGGGCGGCGAGTTCGAACTGCGCGTTTTGGCGGATTCGTTGGTCGCGATGGTGAAGGAGTGTGAACAGTTCGTCGAGCGGTCGCTGGGCCATGCCGGACTTGATGAGTTGGCCGACTTCTTTGATGGCCGCGGCCTCGGTTGGGTCGGCGTGGACCGTGTTGTTGATAACGGTGAAGATGCCGCCGTTGGGGTTGGGGTCCCAGCCGCCACCCCAATCGGACATGTAGAGGCGTCCGTCGGCTCCCCACGCGATATCGGTGATGGTGACGCCTTTGTAGTAATCCACTTTGTCGGCTACTCGGAAGCCTGCGCCCTGCGGTACGGCGCGAAAGGCGTAGACGGAGGATCCGGAGCCGTAGAAGTCAACGAGGAAGAAGCAGCCGTCGTACGCGTGCGATTCGCCGGTGCCGGGGTAGAGGGCCAGGCCTGAGGGACCCGCGCACATGTACTCGACGGGAGGGAGAGTCCAGGCGGGTCGGGCAGGACCGGAGGAGTCCTTCAGCGTTTCCCAAATGTGCTCGCGATTCCAGGGGCCACGGGAATCGAGGGATTGGACATCTTGTCGCCAACCGGAATCGCCGCCTTCCACGATGTGGACGACACGAGCTTTGTCGCCGGAGTCGCAGTTGTTGTCACCGGTGAAGAGATCGCCGAGTTCGTTGAAGGCGAGTTCCTGGGGGTTGCGGAGGCCTTGGTAGAACAGTTCGAGTTCGGAACCATCGGGCCAGCAGCGGAAAACGCCGCCGCGGTCAGGGCCGACGAAGTGCTTGCCCTCTTTGGTGGTGATGTTGTAGCCGCGGTCTCCCATGGAGAAGTAGATTCGGCCGTCGGGGCCGGCGACCAGGCCGTGGAGATCGTGGCCGTAGAAGCACCAGCGAACGCCGTATCCGAAGGAGAGGCTGGTGCGTTGTGCGTTTTCGAGTTGGCCGGGCGGGGCTTTGAGGGCCCAGACGTTGGGGATGCAGGTGTAGAAGAGTGTGCCGTTGAGCCAGAGGACCCCCGCGCCGATGCCGTCGAGTTCATCGTTGAAGCCGCCGGCGAAGACTTTGGATTGGTCGGCCAACCCCTTGCCGGTGGTGTCGGAGAGGACTCGGACGCGGTCTTCGGTTTTGGTGAAGTAGGTTTTGTCACCCTTGAACGGTTCATCTTTGAGCCGGGTTTCGAGCCAGCGGTGGATCTGGGCGCGGCGGTCTTCGACGGTCTTGAACTTCAGGTCTTCCTCGACGGCGTTGAGGTGGCCCAGGTGGCGGGTGTCTTGGACGGCGTTGCCGGCGCGGTCGGACTCGGCGATGTAGAGATTGCCCTGGGGGTCAAAGCAGATCGCGACGGGGTTGATCGTCATGCCCTTGGTCGTCCAGGGGGTGACGGTGCGGGTTTGGCCGTCCTGGACGAGTTTGGGCGGATCGTCGGCGAGGGCGGGAAGGGCGGCCAGGGAGAGGAGGAGGGGTAGCTTTCTGCGCATGCGCGCAGTGTACAGGGGCGCGGCGGTATCGCCCCGTGGTCGGATTCGTGCTTTCCCTTGCCGCGGGAGTTAGCTGCAGCCGGACGCGTACGAGTTCAGGAAGCACTGGAAGTCGTTGGCGGTGAGGATGGGGTTGCTGGTGCTGCCATCGCAGTTGGCGTAGCTGTCGCCCCCGGCGAAGGCATTCAGGAAGCACTGGAAGTCATTGGCGGTGAGGGTGGGGCTTGCGGTGCTTCCGTCGCAGTTGGGGTAGCAGGTGGGGGCGTCGTGGCCGACGAATGCGAGGGAGAGCAAGTTGCTCGTGGACAGGTTGCCGATGAGATTTGCAGCCCCGGTGGACAGATCAATCCTGTAGAGCGCGTTGGTGCCGCTGTTGTTGCTGGCGATCATGCCAAAGTTGGGGTGATAGGCGAGGCCGACACCGACCTGGTTGTTGATTCCAAACGGCCCAACGATGTTTGTCTCTCCGGTGACCACGTTGATCTTGTACAGGCTCCGACCGGTGCTGGTCGTGTCCGCAAGATACATGGTGTCGGTGGCGCGGACGTAACCAAGAGAGCCGAACCCGCCGAAGTTCGGTGTCGAGATGCCGGTTGCCTGACCGGTGGCGGGGTTGACCTCGAAGAAGCGATGGCCGGTAGTCGCGGGAGACAGGTTGGTACTGAACCCGTACATCTTGCCGTTGCCTGAGTCCCACTCAAGGCCGTGCATGACGATCGTGGCACTGACGTTGTAGGCTCCGATGAGGGTTGCGATGCGGGTGTTGTAATCGAGTTTCCAGAGGTTGTCGTTGGATGTGGAAGTTAGATACAGAGTGTCTGTCGCGGCGTCGTAGGCCAGGGCGCCGGTGATGCCGATGGTGCCGGAAGCCGGCGTGATGGCTCCAAGGACAGTGACCGCCGCCGTGCCGGGATCGATCTTGACCAGATTTGAACCGTCCACACCGAGCAGTTGGACTTGTCCGAGGGCGGTGGCGTGAGCGAGGGCGAGAAGGACAAACGGGGTGATTCGCATGGGGGTCTCCAGTGGGGAAGTCGGTATACGCGGCCGCAAGTTCTTTGAACGAAGATACCGAATGCTCTGAAATGGTCAATCACATATTGGACATTGAACCGATCAGCTTTCATGCGACGGCATCTATGGGATCTCCCTCGCGTCGGTGAGGATTCACATTGTGATGCAAAGAAAACGCCGCCCCCACTCGGAGGCGGCGTTCTTTGTGCGACGCAAACTCAGCTGCAGCCGGAGGCGAAGGCGTTCAAGAAGCACTGGAAGTCGTTGGCGGTAAGCACCGGGTTGCTCGTGCTCTGGTCGCAGTTGGCGTAGGAGTCGCCGCTCGCAAAGGCGTTCAGGAAGCACTGGAAGTCATTGGCGGTCAGGGCCGGGGTGGAGGTGCTCTGGTCGCAGTTGGGATAGCAAACAGGAGCGTTGTCGGGAATGTAGACCAAGCCCAAGTTGTTCCCCGCGCCCATCGGGCCGACCACGACTGCCGCACCGGTGGCAACGTTGATTGTGTAGAGCGTATCGGTGTTGTTGTCCGCCATGTACAGAAGGCCGTTGGCGGTGTTGTACGTCACCGCGTTGGGGTTGGTGGGGCCTGTCAAGGGCCCGATGAGTGTGGCCGCACCGGTGGTGCGGTTGACAGTGTAGAAACTATCGCTTCCGCTGCTGGTGCCGTAGAGGATGTTGGCCGCGGAGTCGTATCCGAGGTTGAAGAACGACGTCGTGCCCGTGAGTCCGATGAGAGTGGCCAACCCTGTGGTGGTGTTGATGGAATACAGGCCGCCGTTGTGGGAAGAGGCGCCGTACAACGTGCCGGTGCTGGTGTCATACTCGAGGCCGTGCATAACCACCGCAGCATCGCCGTAGGCGCCGACGAGGGTCGCCGCGCCTGTGGTCAGGTCCACGGTGTAGAGCGAGTCCGTGCTCGAGGAAGTCAGGTAGACGATGTGATTGACGGGGTCGTAGGCCAAACCGGCGGTTGTGCCGGCGTTGGCGCTTACGGTGCCGATAGCAGTCTTGACACCTGTGGCCATGTTGACTTCGAACAGCGCCCGACTGCTGTCGATGGCGATCAACCGATCGGCGGCGAGGGCGCTGGACACGAGAGAGGGCGGCGGTGCATGAAACGGTCAAGGTTCGCATGATTCCTCCTGCAACTGTGGGTTGGATCCAGACGGGGGAAAGGTCCCAGCTTATTCGCAACGCCGGGTAACGCAAGGCCCAATTAGTGGGCGGCGGACGAAAGGCATGGAGAAGTTGCTATTCTTGATCCGCAGCGACAGGAGGCTGCACTCATGGCCGAGACATTGCGGGAGATTTCGGGGGCAGCGCTGGCTGTGGAGGCGACTATCCGGCTCGGAGGCGGCGTCAAAGCTATCGAACGACAACACGAAAAGGGGCGGCTGACGGCACGGGAACGCGTAGCGAGGCTGGTTGATGGGGGAGCCGGCTTTCAGGAGCTTGGCCTCTGGTGCGGGTGGGAGATGTACAAAGAACATGGCGGAGCGCCGGCGGCGGGGGTCGTGACCGGGATCGGGCGCGTGCAGGGGCGGGAGTGCATGATCATCGCGAACGATGCGACGGTGAAGGCCGGTGCGTTCTTTCCCATGACGTGCAAGAAGATCATCCGGGCTCAGACGATCGCGCAGATGGCTCGGTTGCCGTTGATTTATCTGGTGGATTCGGCGGGCGTGTTCCTGCCGCTGCAGGAGGATGTGTTCCCGGATGTGGATGACTTCGGGCGGATCTTCCGGAACAACGCTGTGATCAGCGCGGAGGGGATCCCGCAGGTCGCGGCCATCATGGGGTATTGCGTGGCGGGGGGCGGATACCTGCCGGTCCTGTGCGACACACTGCTCATGACGGAAGGGTCGGGGCTGTATCTGGCGGGGCCGGCGCTGGTGAAGGCCGCGATTGGGCAGGTGGTGACCGATGAGGAGCTTGGCGGGGCCGAGATGCACGCGGCGATTTCGGGGACGATTGATTTCAAGGAGAAGGATGATCCGGCGTGCATTGAGCGGCTGCGGAGTTTGATGGACAAGTATGGAGAAGGCATGAAGGCACGGGGGCACGAAGGCACAGAGGGGAAGAAGGGACAGGCGTATCGGGCGGGCGAGGATGTGTATTCGGTGTTCAGTGATGCGCCGGGGACGCAGTATGACGTGCGAGATGTGATTGCTTGCTTCGTGGATTCGGGCGTGAGTAGGGATGCGGAAGGGCGGGAGACGCTGGGGCCGGGGTTTGATGAGTACAAAGAGGAGTACGGGCAATCACTGGTCTGCGGTTATGCCGCGATTGGGGGGATGCCTTGTGGCATCGTTGCGAACCAGAAGAAGCTGACTACGCGGCAGATGCCCGGCGGAAAGGCGGGCCCCTCGAAGTTCACGAACATGCCGGGGGTGATCTACGACGACTCGGCGAGCAAGGCCGCGCGGTTCATCATGGATTGCAACCAGCGGAAGATCCCGATCGTGTTCCTGCATGACACGACGGGATTCATGGTGGGGCGCGACAGCGAGCAAGGCGGCATCATCCGAGCAGGCGCGAAGATGGTGAACGCGATGAGCAACTGCGTGGTGCCCAAGATCGTGGTGGTGATGGGGGGGAGCTACGGGGCCGGCAACTACGCCATGTGCGGGCGGGCGTTTGATCAGTTCCTGTCGTTCGCGTGGCCGGGGGCCAAGTGCGCGGTGATGGGGGCGAATCAGGCGACGGGGGTTCTGGCGACCATTGAAGAGGCGAGCCGGAAGCGCAAGGGTGAGACGATTGATGAGGAGACGCACAAGGCGATCCTCAAGGCGATTCATGCGGGGTATACCGAGCAGGCGGATATTCGGCACGGAGCTGCACGCGGGTGGGTGGATCGGATCATCGAGCCACACAAGACCCGCGAGGAACTGATTGCCGCGCTGGAAGCAACCGAGGCATGGGACTATTCGCGGCCATTCAAGACGGGCGTTCTGCAGACCTGAGGGGCCGCCATGAGCGAGGCCAAGCGCCGGTTCTATTCCGATGGCCGGGGGATCTGGTACATCGATCGGCTCTGGGCGCTGGCGGCCGCGCTGCCCGTTGAGGACTTGCACATTTCGGAGGTCAAAGTCCTTGACGAGGTGTGCTGGTTCAGCGATGTCTGGGGAGTGAAGCCCACCTGCCGCGCAGTGATCGACCATTGCCGGCGGATCATGGATGCGGACTTGAGGTATCCGGTGATCGTCGGGCCGAACGGGGACATCCTGGATGGGGTTCACCGGATCGGGAAAGCGATGTTGCGGGGAGATACGGTGGTCCGCGCGGTCAAGATCAAAGAGTTGCCGCCGCCGGATGAAACCATCAGCCCGGATGATCCGCGGTATGAAGCGGCACCTACGAAGGATAGCTGACCGACTTGTGCCTTTGAGCTGCCGACTTCTTCGTAGCGCCGGATGGCGTTTGGTCAGACCTGGCACGAAGCTCCTGCACCGCCGCAAGGACCGCCTCGCCGTGCTTGGGTGTCTTCACGCGATCCCAACGCTTTGCAACGCGGCCATCGGTATCGATCAGGTACGTCGTTCTCGCCATTCCGATGATGATCTTGCCGTACGAGTTCTTCTCGCCCCAGGCCCCGTACCGCGTGCTGACGCGAGGGTGTTCCGCGTCCGGCAGGTCATCTGCCAATAGTACGATGGGAAGACCGAACTTCTCTGCGAATGCCCGCTTGCTCGCGACCCCTTGCGGGCTGATACCGAGCACCACCGCGTTAGCCTTGACAAGTTCGGGAGTTGCATCGCGGAACTGGCACGCCTGCGTGGTGCACAGGGGAGTGTCATCTTCGGGGTAGAAATAGAGAACGACCAGTCGGCCGCGGAACTCCTTAAGGGAGCGTGGCTTGCCTGTCTGATCCTTGAGCGTGAAGTCCGGGGCGAGTGAGCCGACATCGATAGGCATGGGAGCTCCGTGGTTGGGTGAACGATACGGCCCGCTCTGGCCCTCCGCGGCTATGCTCAACGCAGAGGAATCGCATGGCTGAGATGGTTCGGATTACGGATGTTTCGCCGCGGGATGGGCTTCAGAATGAGGCGGGAGTGATACCGACGCACGACAAGGCGATGCTCGTCAAGCACTTGTCAGGATCGGGAGTGGATGAAGTGGAGGTGACAAGCTTCGTCTCACCCAAGTGGGTTCCGCAGCTCGGTGACGGCAAGGCCGTTTTGTGGGAGGCATGCGATAGCAAAGACTCAACGGTGCAATTTTCGGCGCTGGTTCCCAACCTCCAAGGAATGAGCGCGGCGATAGAGGCAATGGAACTCGCCCAGCCGGAGGTCCGAAGCCGAACGCCCGCTCGATCGCTGGACAAGGTGGCGGTATTCACCGCGGCGTCCGATACGTTCTCGAAGAAGAACACCAACGCGAGCATTCGCGAGAGCGTGGATCGCTTTCGGCCGGTGATCGAGTTGGCGAGAAAGCACTCCCTCAAGGTGCGGGGCTATATCTCATGCGCCATCGCCTGCCCTTTCGAAGGGCCCATTGCTCCTTCGGCTGTCGCCAATGTGGCATCGCTTTTGTTGGACATTGGAGTGGATGAACTGGATCTGGGCGACACCAACGGGGCGGGGACTCGTGATAGCACGCGGGCGATGTTGGAAGCGGTGCTCTCTCGCGTGGGTGGTGATTGGGCAAACGGTTACAAGACCACTGTGCACCTTCACGACACGTTTGGAAGAGCGGCCGAGTGCGTGGCCGCATCCCTTGCCCTGGGCATCCGCTCCTTTGACGGCTCGGTAGCGGGCCTGGGCGGGTGCCCCTACGCGAGCACACCTGGCAAGCGGGCGCCCGGAAACATCAGCACCGAACTCCTCGTGCGGACCGTCGAGGCGGCGGGGTACAAGACGAACGTCGATCAGGCGAAGCTCGGCGTGGCCGCGGACTTTGCACGCCGGATCGTCGCGGCATCCCGGAAGAGCGGTGGGGGTGGGGCATGATCAAGGTCTCCTGGTCGGGCGAGGCGGGCCGCGAAGTCGCCAGCATGGTGCTTGATCGCCCCGACAAAAAGAACGCCATGACTCCGGAGATGTTGGAGCAGTTCTGCGCAGCCGTTCAGGAGACTCGGAATAGGGCGCGGGCGGTGATCATCCGGGGCGAGGGCGATGTGTTCTGCTCTGGGTTTGATCTGGCGATGTGCTTGAGAGATCAGAATGTGCTGGCCGCGCTGCTTCGGGGGCTTTCGCGAGCGATCGTGGCGATGCGTGAGCATCCTGCACCCATCGTGGCGGCGGTCCAGGGAGCAGCCATCGCAGGCGGGTGTGCGATGTTGGGCGGCGCAGATGTGGTCATCACGCACGATGAGGCGAAGCTGGGATATCCAGTGCTGCGGCTTGGGATTTCGCCGGCGGTTAGCGCACCGTTTCTGACGCAATCGGTTGGGGCGGGTGCCACGCGGGCACGGCTGCTCGATACCCAGTTGATCTCCGGGCGGGATGCGCAGAGGCTGGGGCTCGCGCACGAGAGCATGGCGATCGCGGCTGATGTTCAGGCGAGGGCGGAGAGTGTCGCGACGGCGCTGGCGTCTAAACCTCGGTCGGGGATGGAATCTACGAAGCGGTGGATGAACGAGTTGGATGGGTCACTGGATGTGGAACCAATTAGGCAGGCGTTGGGAGTTTCGCTGGGATTGGTCGGGTCCGTTGAGGAACGAGAACGCCTTGCCAAAGCGATGGCGAAGTAGAACGGACTCCAATGTCGATCAGTAGAAAAGCAATCGGACCAGCGCAACGACGAGCACCACGATCATTCCGATCACACGAATAGCGCAGCCCACATTCGTGCCAACCGTAGCAATCCTCGAAATGATGTCCGGGCGGGTTGGTGGCTCTTGTGGAGCCGCAGGAGCTCGTGGTTCGCGAAGGGGTGCGGGCAATGGTTCAGCGCCCATTGAGGGTGTAGGAGATACGACTTGTGGTCGCGGCAAGACGTGATCCGGGCCCCAGCATCTCGGGCAGTACACCATCGCTGCCGGATCAGCCAAGTCGCGGCCACAGTTTGTGCAGAGTTTCGGGGCTTCCGGCACTCACGGAATCGTACGAGGGCCCATCGGAACGCTAAAGTGACGCCATGACCACCTTGGTGAACCTCGCGAGTTCAGGCCGTATCGCCACTCTGGCTCTCAACAGGCCCGATGCGCGAAACTCGCTCTCACTCGACCTCATCGACGCACTCCTGGCCAAGATGACAGAGCTTGAGAAGCGGAGCGACCTGTCCGTACTCATTGTCACCGGCGAGGGCAAGGCGTTCTGCGCGGGTATGGACCTCAAGGCGGTGCTCAGCGATCCCGTTCTCCCCGCCAAGCTCCTCTCCCGTTTAGCCACCTTCTGCCTCCGCCTTCGGCGGCTTCCCATGATCACCCTCGCCAAGGTCAACGGCGCGGCCATCGGCGGCGGGTGCGGCCTGGCCACCGTCTGCGACATCGCCATTACCCACGCCGATTCCAAAATGGGTTTTCCTGAAGTAGACCTGGGTGTCTGCCCCGCCGTCGTCGCTCCCTGGCTTGTCCGGAAAGTGGGAGCCGGTCGGGCTCGCCACATCCTGCTTTCGGGAGGGTTGATGTCCGGGCAGCGGGCCTTTGAGGTTGGGATCGTGAATCAGGTCGTGCCGACGCGTGAGGATTTGGATAAGGCCGTCGAAGAAACCGCCGCGCGGCTGGCAACCGGCGGTCCCAACGCGCTCCGGGCGACCAAGCATTTTTTGAACGAACTTGACGGCTCCCTGGATGAAGAGATAGGTAGAAAGGCCGCGGAGTTATCGGCTCGTGTGCTGGCAACTCCGGAAGCCAGGGCGATGCTCGAAGCCAAACTGAACAGCGCCCGATGAGGTCCGCCAGACATCCGAGTTTCGACCCGTTCTAACACGGCTTCCAAGCCCCGAACATCGTGCTAGACTGGGAATGTGACGGCTACTCCACTTCCAATCCATCGCGAGAGCTCCGGCCCCCATGTGGGCGTTGTCGTTGTTCGACTTGAACAGCCTGGAAAGCCAGTCGTCGTTCTGGATCACGACTTGATCCTGAGGATGGAAGCCACACTCAAGGCGTTGCCCAAAGATGCCGCGGGAATGGTGCTGGCGTCGGCGAGCGAGCGGGTATTTGTCGCAGGGGCCGATCTCAAGACCATCAGCGAGTGGGATGACCGGCAGCTTGACGCGTACTTGGCGCTCGGCGAGCGCGTGTTCGGGATGATTGCGTGGTTGCCGTATCCGACGGCCGCGGCCATCAATGGGGCGGCGCTCGGCGGCGGGCTTGAACTCGCGATGCACTGCGACGGACTGATCGCGGCACCGCCCGCATTGCGGGATGGTCAGCCCGGGAAGCCATATCCGGTGGGCCTGCCCGAGGCGGGCCTGGGCTTGTGCCCGGGATGGGGCGGGACGAATCTGTTACCCGCGAGGATGGATCCGGCGGAGGCGATCAAGAAGACGGCCACCGGGCAGACCATGCTGTTTCCTGATGCTGAGAAGGCCGGGCTGTTCGATCGCATTGCGCCGTCGCAGGATCAACTGATCGCGACCGCCATGAACTGGGTGGTTGAACGGCGGGGGCGGAAGTGGGAACGAACCGGAGAGCCGCTGAGGTGGAACGGGCGGCCGGACTGCGCGGCGAAGGTACTGACCGCGCTTGATCAGGTCGCGATCGATCTGCCGAAGACAGATGCAGCCAAGGCCGTGAACGAGGCGGTGAATGTCGGACTAACCCGTGGCTGGAAAGCCGCGGTCGAGAGTGAGCGGAAGAGTCTGGTGAAACTGAGGCACACGCCCGCGGCCAAAACGGCGCTGGCGGCGTTCTTTGCGAAGAAGTAGGGACCCCATGGCAGACCTGAAGAATCTCAAGGGCATTTCCGACGCTGACAAGAAACTCCTGGCCGAGGCCGAAGAGTGGCTTGGCGCTGAGCCCTCCAAGATGGGCGCGGTGAAGAACCTCTTCTGGGGGAACATCAAGGAAGACTTCTACTTCCCGTATCCGCAAATGGATGCTCGGGAACAAGCCGAGTGCGACCAGTTGTTGGCGCGCCTGGATGATTACCTGAAGACTGAACACCCTTCGGTGGCGATCGACCAGGAGCAGGAGATCCCGAGATGGGTCGTGGATCGGCTCTTTGAGATCGGTGTGCTCGGGATGACGATTCCCAAGGAGTTCGGCGGGCTTGGACTGGGGATTACCAGTTACAACCACGTTCTTGAGCGGATCGGCATGTACTGCGGCTCGACGGCGGTGATGGTTTCGGCCCACCAGTCGATCGGATGCAAGGCCGTCATGCTGTACGGCACGACGGAGCAGAAAGCCAAGTGGCTGCCGAGACTGGCCAAAGACTGGCTGAGCGCATTCTGCCTGAGCGAGCCGAACGTGGGTTGCGATGCGGGCGGGCAGGAGACCACATTCACCAAGACTCCCGATGGCGAGTACTACATCATCAACGGTGAGAAGAAGTGGGCGACCTCGGGGGCACTCTCCGGGTTGTTTACGGTTATGGCGAAAGAGACCCGGGCCGACGGCAAGGGCAAAATCAGCGCGCTGGTATGTCACCCTGAGATGGAGGGCATTGACATCTACCAGAAGAACCGCAGCAAGTGCGGCATCCGCGGCACATGGCAGGCCCGCATCCGGTTCAACAACGTCAAAGTCCACAAGTCGCATCTGCTCGGGACTGAAGGACGCGGGCTTCAAATAGCGCTCTCATGCCTGAACTACGGCCGGTGCACGCTGTCGGCCGGAATGTTGGGTGGCGCGCGCCGAGTGCGGGATCAGGCGACCAAGTGGGCCGCGACACGGTTCCAGTTCGGCGCGGCCCTTGCGGACAAGGAACTGGTCAAGAAGCACATCGCCCATATGGCCGCGCTCGACTACGCCATGGATGCGGTGCTCTACATGACCACCGGTATGCTCGATCGGCACGATGAGGATCACCAGGTCGAAACGGCGCTCTGCAAGGTGTTCTGCTCCGAGATGGGCTGGCAGGTCGTCAACGACGGCATGCAGATCATGGGTGGCGAAAGCTACATGACCGAGAACGAGGTCGAGAGGGTGTTCCGCGATTCGCGGATCAACCTCATCGTCGAGGGCGCCAACGAGGTCATGCAGAGCTACATTTTCGGCTACGGAGGCAAGCAACTCGCCGAGCAGATGCTGGGGATCAAGAACGCGCTGCTCAAGGAGAAGGAAGAGTCCATGGGGGCATTCCTTTCTAAGGCGATCAAAAGCTCCTTCAACGCTCGGATCATGAAGATCGCGATCCCGCTGGGGCTGGAGGTATTCCTGGGCATCCGGCGGAGGCTGCCGGTCATCACCAAGGTCTCGTCCGAGTTGCAGCCCTATGCCGATCGGCTTTCGCGCCAGGTCCGAGAGCTGACCTACCAGTTCAAGAAGATGAGCTACAAGTATCAGGAAGCCATGTTGACCCGGCAGGCTGTTCAGGCACGATTCGCCGATGCCGCGATCATGATGCACGGTTGGGCCTGCACGCTGAGCAAGCTGGACCTGGACCTTAAGTCCCATAGCGGTAAGGGCAACGGAGATATGGAATGGGAGCGGGACTTCGCGGCCGCGGTTCACTTCTTTGACCTGGCGGAGATGTCGATCGGGCAGAGCTTCCGCGAGCTCTACGCGCACGCGGATGAGACGATGCTCAAGGCGTCCGATGCGGCGCTCAAGCACTCGGCGACGCTCGCTTCCGACCAGTTCATCATTCCGGAAAAGACCCCGACGGACCTGCGCGGCAAGGGCCGGAAACCGGTCCAGGATGGCATCAAGCAGTTCCCGGGCGACGTGAGGGTCGGGGCGCGGTAGATAAGTAGAACTGCGCCAGACCATCATCACTTTCGACCGCTTCGTCTATAGGACGATGGTCGCAGGCTTGGAATCCCCAGTTCAGTGGCATTACCCGGCCCTCCGGGGTTTCCCCTTTTCCCGCACTTCCCAACCGTTACACACGGAAGTCTTGAACTCGCGCGGACTCCCGCGCGGTCAATACGCCCGCTCAAGCCTCCGATGAACTCAAAAGCCGACCGCGCGCTCAGGGGAGGGTCGCGGTTGGCGTGATGCTTGATTCCGCGTGAAACACCGCGGCGAGCGTCTTGGTCGATCCGGCACGGGGCCGGTCGGCATGGAAGTAAGCCGCCCGGCAGGGAGCCGGACAGTCCCGAATGGCCCTTAGGAGAATCTCGTATGCGCACCCGTATTCGTAAGGCCTTTACGCTCGTTGAAATCTTGATCGTCGTTGTCATCCTGGGCATTCTGGCTGCGATCGTTGTTCCGCAGTTCACGAACGCCACGCAGGATGCACAGGCCGGTAACATCCAGGCCCAGCTCGACACGCTCAACAACCAGATTGAACTCTGGAAGGCTCGCCACAACGGCCAGCTCCCCGGTGGCGCTGCGACGCTTGCGGGCTACGACTGGGCATCCATGATCACGGCTGTCCCGGGCGACCTTAACAGCGGTGGTTACATCAAGGCCGCTCCTCGCAACCCGGCCTGCCCCAGCGGCGCGGGTAACGACCCGACGGCCGTTGATGACGTCGCGACCGCCGGCCACGGCTGGTACTGGGATGCGACCAACTCCGGTTCGCTCAAGGCTTGCTACTACGACGAGACCACCGGCAAGGTCCGGACCACGCCTTAATCGATTGTGATTCATCCTCGGCGTGCCCTTGACCGGGCCCGCCGGGCTTCTGGAGGGAGTGAGTGGAGAGACTTCATGTCTGTCCGCTTCAAGGAGAGACCGCAATGCGTTTGAAGCGCGCGTTCACGCTTGTCGAAATTCTGATCGTCGTGGTGATCCTGGGCATCCTGGCCGCGGTCGTTATCCCGCAGTTCGCGGATGCGACCAAACAGGCCTCGAGCACGGCAACGCTCGACCAGCTGGTCAAGGTCCGCGAAGCGGTCGGTGTCTACTTTGTCCGCAACGGCAACGCGCTTCCTCAGGTTCAGGCGCCGTCCAACGGTGATTGGGGTCAGGTCAGCGACCCGGCCAACGACTACCTCAAAAAGCCGCCGCAGAACAAGTGGGTTGACCCGGCCAACTCGACCAAGATCGTCCAGGGCACCGGCCCGGACCCGGCCTACATCGCCGACTACGGCTGGATCTATAACCCGGCAACGGGTGATGTCTGGGCCGCGGGCTTTGACGCCAACGACCGGCCCTATCCGCATCCCTGATTGAAGCACAGGTGTCCATCGAAGACCCCGAGCGGAGGAGCTCGGGGTCTTTGTTGTTACCGAGGGACGGGACGGAATAAACGGTCAGGCTCCGGCGAGCAGAGTGATGCGCGGCCGCGGTCAGGCCGATGTTCCCTGTATGGACCAGCCATTAGTGAAGGGTCGTGCTATGCGCCGTATCGGGTATCAGAACGCTGTCCTCTCCGCCATCGCCGTCCTGCTTGCCTTGGGGCTGATCGATCGCCATTCCGGCGGTGGGATCACCGAGCCTGCCTCGGCCCAGGCCCAGCCGTCTGAGCCGGAGAGCGGCGGGATGACCAACAAGCTCGAGCAGAACAAGCAGATCATTGCCGAGCTGCGGCTGATGAACGGCAAGCTCGAGCGGATGGATGCGAAGCTCGCCGCCGGGCTGAGCGTCAAGGTCACCAGCATGCCGGCAATCCAGGTCAACGACAGCGGCAAGAAAAACAAGGACAAGGAAGAGGTTCCGTCTGTGAAACCCGCTTCCCCGAAGTGATCGTGCGAGGCTGGAGCAGCACCTGTGAACCCCGTCAAATCCACTTGCGGTAAGCCTTGCGTGGCGCGGGCCTACACGCTCATCGAAATCCTCGTGGTCGTCGCGCTCCTGGGGATCGCCAGCGCCCTGGTCATCCCGAACATGAGTTCGACCAACGTGCTGCGCATTCAGTCCACGGTGCGGGCAATTGTCTCGGACATCAACTGTGCCCAGTCAGACGCCCTGGCCCTGCAGCGCGGCCGGGCCATGGTCTTTGATGTGGAAAACAACAGGTACGCGATCATCGAGATCCCGCCGGACGCCTCCACGCTGGACCCTGTCGCCAACACGCTCCAGACGACAGACCTCAAAATGTCCACCAAGTTCCACGATTCAAAGATCGATTCCGCCACCTTCGACGGCGCCAATGTCCTGTACTTCGATGAACTCGGCGGGACGGTCACAGGCCCCAACAGCTCCACACCCAGCAGCGGCGGTACCATCATCATCAGCGGCTCGGGCTCGCGATTCCAGATCACGGTCGAGGCTTACACCGGACGGGTGACGGTCAGCAGGATTTGAGCCTGCAAACTCCAGGGGAAACGGGGACCATGCGCAAGAGCAACAAGAACTTTGTCCCCCGGCGAACCGTGGCGGTCGCCTTCGGCAGCATGGCACTGTCCGTGTTCGCTCTCCTGCTCTGGGGAAAGCTCAAGCTGGTGACGGGTGTGCCGCGCACAGCCTATGCGGTGCCTGAGGAACGCTTGCCGGCAACAAAGAAGCCTGCGCCATCGCCCAAGCCGCCGGCAAAGACGACATCGGTGCCGACCGATCGCCCAGACCTGCACGGGGACTGAGCGGCGTTTCAAGCAACCCTGTTCTTGATGAGCCGCGGCGTCCTCGCCACGGTCCTGACAACTGCTGCGCTCATTTCGGAACCAATACGGAGCGGCTCCCGGCGACGTCGCGAAAACCCTCCGGTCCGGGAACCCAACGTCCGATCCCCATCCGGATGATTCGGAATCCTTGCCCAGCCCGCTCAACCGGACGTGCCACGCCAGTACCGCCCCAAGTCGGTCGTTCCTTAGGACGACAATCGACGTGCGTCACGGCGTTTGTGACCGGGGGTACGTCCGCCCGGGAAGCAGTGACCAAGCAGCAAATCACCTCTGGCCATAAGGGTTGGAGCGGATCGAAGGAGCAGTCATGGGAGAGTTTATGACCCGCAGCAACCGTACGGCCAAGCTTGCCCTGACCGCCGCGGCCCTGTTCGCCCTGGCTGGTACGCCCCTGGCCCACGCCCAGAGCAGCAAGTCCAAGCAGCCCGCCGCCGCTCCTGTCAATCCGCCGACTACGGCGCCGGTGGCTCCTCAGGCCCAGCCCAGCAAGGGCGCGGCCGGCGGCAAACTGATCCGCCAGGCCGGCAGCACCGCAACCCCCGCCAAGGCGCCGCCGTCCGGTGGCGTTCCTGAAGGCGAGAACTCCGCCGAGGGCAACGACAAGGTCAAGGTCGATGAGCATCTCATCGTGGACCTCCACGTGAATGATGAGGACCTGGCCAACGTCCTCCAGATGCTCTCGATCCAGAGCCAGAAGAACATCGTCACCAGCAAGAGCGTGTCCGCCGTCGTGACCGCGAACCTGTACGGCGTGACCTTCTACGAGGCCCTCGACGCCATCCTCCACGTCAACGGCTACGGCTACATCGAGCGCGGCAACTTCATCTATGTCTACACCCTCGCCGAGATCGAGGCGATCGAGAAAGACAGCCGGGCCCGCGTCTGGAAGGTCTGCAAGCTCAACTACCTGAACTCGACCGACGCCGCGGAGTTCGTCAAGCCCCTTCTCTCTGAGGGTGGCCAGATCAAGACCAACGGCAAGGCTCCCAACTTCACCCTCTCGGACAACGCTCCGGGCGGCGGCGAAGATTACGCCCACGATTCCACGATGATGGTGTACGACTATGAGGAGAACTTGGGCGAGATCGAGAAGGTCGTCAAGGAACTGGACACCCGTCCTGCCCAGGTGCTGGTTGAGGCGACGATCCTGCAGACCAGCCTGACCGAGAGCAACGCCTTCGGCGTGGACTTCTCCGTCATCGGCGACATGAACTTCACGGACTTTACCAACGTCGGCGGCGCCCTGGGTGTCGTGGACGGCCTGATCAAGGGCAACGGCGCTTCTTCCAGCTCCGGCTCGTCGGGCGGTACGGGCGGTACGGGCGGCACCGGCGGCGGCACCACGGGCACGCCCCTTCCTGCTGACGGCAAGGGCATGGGCCTGGTCAGCAGCCCCGGCAACACCGCGGGCCCCGGCACGCTCAAGCTCGGCGTCGTCTGGAACGACGTCGCCGCGTTCATCAAGATGCTCGACGATGTGTCGGACACCACGATTATCTCCCGCCCCAACATCCTGACCCTCAACCGTCAGCCCGCTCGCGTGCTCGTGGGTCGCAAGGTCGGCTACCTCAACTCGACCACCACCGACACCGCAACGACCCAGACCGTCGAGTTCCTCGACACGGGCACCCAGCTTTACTTCCGCCCCTTTGTGAGCTCTGACGGCTCGATCCGTATGGAGCTCAAGCCCAAGGTGTCTGACGCGGTGATCCGCAGCACCACCGGCCAGGGCGGCGCTTCAATCACGATCCCCGACGAAATCAGCAACGAGCTCACCACCAACGTCATCGTCCGTGACGGCCAGACGATCGTCCTGGGCGGGCTCTTCCGCGAGTCCACCAACGCCCACCGCGCCCAGGTCCCGGGCCTTGGCGATCTGCCCCTCATCGGCGCCGCGTTCCGCGGGCACGATGACAAGTCCGAGCGCAACGAGGTGATCTTCATGATCACCCCGACCATCGTGGCCGACGCGATCATGCGTGAGCAGGGCGAGAAGGGCATGGCGATGCTCGAGCGCGTCCGTGCGGGCTCGCGCGAGCAGCTCCTCCCCTGGAGCCGCGAGAAGCGCTGCCAGCAGCTTGTGATGGAAGCCACCGAGCTCGCTCGCGAGGGCAAGCGTGAAGAGGCCCTCAGCAAGGTTCAGCGGGCCCTGACCATGAGCCACAATCAGCCGGATGCGATCCAGCTCCGCGAAGTGCTCATGAATCAGAAGGACATCTGGCCGACCCGCTCCATGCAGCACGAGATCGTGACGGGCGAACTGCAGAAGAAACTCAGCGGCGTGAAGAAGGCAGAGCTCGATCTCCAGGCCGCCGAAGAGGCCGAACGGTCCGGGCGCAGCACCCCTCGTTCCAGCGCCAGCAAGCTCGAAGTCGAGGTCGTCGGTGGCGGGCAGGTCGTTTACACCGAAGAGCCCAAGAACGAGCCCGCTTCACCCGAGCCGATGAACACCGAGCCCACGCCGGAGCCGGTCGCCAGCCCCGAGCCGATGGAGCCCGCGTCCCCGGCGCCTTCAACTGAGCCCGAGCCCAGCAATCCCGAGCCGCCCGCAACCGAGCCGACCAATCCGGAGCCGACGCCCGAGCCGGCTATGAATCCGGAACCGACTCCCGAGCCGGCCAACGATCCTCAGCCCGAGCCCACCGAGCCCCCCAAGGCTGAGCCCAACGCGGGCCTCACCGCCAACAGTCCGGCCACGGTTCGCCCCATCGCGTTCACGACCAACGTGACCGATTGGAACTCCGTCGGGTATTCATCTCGCACCGCACCGTTCTCTCCCAACTTCACCAACATCCTCCGGGCGATGCACAGCCTCGCCGAGTTCCGCCAGCGCACCACGATGACCGCCTCGGCCGCCGAGCGCTAAACCGTCTTGACCGAGGCCCGGCGGAGCGAGAGCTTTGACCGGGCCTTTTGTTTGCGCCGTCTGTAGGGGTTCCCGGACTCGCGTTGCGCTACAGCGCACGCCTCAGGACAAAGCCCGGCTCGGGAACGTCCGATCAACAGTGAGGCCCTCTGGAGTTTTTCATGCTCAAGCGCTTCATCACCGTCAGCACCGTCCTGAGTCTGGTCTCGCTCGTTGGCTGCGCTCCCGGACACGGCGAGTCGACAACCAAGGCTCTGCAGGCGGCGAACCTCCGCCGGGACCAGATGAAGGCGTTCAATGAATACGACCAGGCGTGGCAGGCCTTCCTCGCCGGTGAGATGGACAAGTCCGACAAGTTCATCAACTCATCCATCAAGTCCAGCCCGTCGGTCCCCAAGAGCTACGTCCTCAAAGGCCGCATTCAGCTCGAGAAGGGTGACCTGGAGCAGGCGATGCTCGCCTTCCAGAAAGCCGAGGCGCTTGACCCCAAGAACATCGACGCCAAGTACTTCCAGGGCATCGTCTTTGAACGCTTCACCCAGCCAGACAAGGCCCTGGAGCAATACCAGGCCGCCGCGGACCTCGAGCCCGCCAACGCTCAATACGCCGTCGCCGCCGCCGAGACGATGGTGGACCTGGGTCGCCTCGACGATGCAGAAAACTTCCTGACCTCGCGGGCCGCTTCCTTCGAGCACAACGCCGGCGTCAAGCAAACGCTCGGGCACATCGCCATGCTCCGCGGCGAACACGAGAAGGCCGTAAAGATCTTCACCGATGCCCGACTGCTGGCTTCGGATGATGCCGCGATCACCGAAGACCTCGTGCACGCGCAAATCTCGACTGCACGCTACGCCGATGCCGAGTTCAATATCGGACGGTTGCTCAAGACCCCGGTGAACAAGGAACGGCGAGACCTGCGCCAGATGCGGGCCCGCTGCCTCGTGAACCTGGACCGCCCGATCGAAGCCCGCGATGTGCTCCTTGAACTCACCGCTGGCGATGAAGGCCAGCGCGATGCCGAGGCGTGGATCGAACTGGGCAACGTGTGCTACATGATCAAGGACATGAACCGGACCCGCCAGGCCTGGCAGCGCGTCGTTGCCATCGCCCCCGAGCGCATCGACGGCTGGATGCTCAAAGCCCTCTATCAGAAGCGCACCGGCGATATGTCCGGCGCTCTGAAGACCGTCGCCCGCGCCGTTGAGCGTCGCGGCGACAACATCGATCCCCTGATGCTCCAGGGCGCGATCCAGCTCGAACTGGGTCGCACCGCCGATGCCAAGCAGTCGTTTGCCTTGGCACTGCAGCAGGACCCGGACAACGACTCCGTCAAGCACGCGCTGGCCGGAGTTCCTGACTGATCAACGTTCCGGCTCGCAAGAAACGCTAACACACCCGCAGGTCAGCCAACTCAGGCTCGACGCGGGTGTTTCCATTCCACGTATTGAGCCGAGGGAATATCACGGCCTCCACCGCAACCCCCGCCGCGAGCTGGTCTCGCTTCTCCGCCCACTTCCAACCCACGACGCGGACCGTGCGAGCGGCGGTGGGGGACTTGAGCATCAACGACAGGTGCGAAGCATCCGAGCCGAACGCTTCCGGCCGGGAAGCCAGCACGACGTCCACAAGGCGAATCCGCGGCCGCGGATTGCCCGGTCCGAATGGCGCAAGCAGCTCCAAGTCGCGCACGGCTTCGGGCGTCAACTCACTCAAGACCGCATCGCAGTCCACGGAAATGCTGGGAGTGAGCTGCTCTTCGGTGATACCCGCATTGGCCGCTTCGGTAAAGGATGCGGTGAAGGCTTCCAGGTTCGCTGGATCCAGTTTCAGCCCCGCGGCCATGTCGTGCCCACCGTAACTGGTCAGGTGGTGAGCACACTGCTGCAGCGCCCCGTGCAGGCTGAACCCCTCGATCGACCGGCCCGAGCCCCCGCACACGCCATCCTTCCGCTGCATGAGAATGGTGGGGCGCGAGAAACGGTCTACCAGGCGTGAGCAAACGATGCCGACCACGCCCGGATGCCAATCTTCGTGGGCCAGCACAATCGCCCGCCGATCCGGCCGAGTCATGCCCGCGGCCTCAGCCATCTTCATGGCCTGATCGGCGATGCGTCGTTCCGTGGCACGGCGCTCATCGTTCAACTTGGTCAGGTTGCGGGCAATGTCCATAGCCCGATCGCCCGTCGCCGTCGTGAACAGCTCGACCGCCTCACGCGCATGCCCCATACGGCCGCACGCGTTGAGGCGAGGCGCAAGCGAGAACCCAACCTGCTCGGTGTCAATCTTCTCGCCCGCCAGACGCGAAGCCTCAATCAGCGCCCGCAGCCCCGGATTGGACGAGTTCTTGACTCGTCCAAGGCCGAAGGAGGTCAACACGCGATTCTCACCCGTCAACGGCACGACGTCGGCGATGGCCCCCAGTGAAGCAAACGCGAGCATTTCCAATAAGAGCGCACGCAATGGCGGAGAAACCTTGGCCGTGCCGCAGTGCATGGATGCAAGTCGCCACGCGAGCTTGTAGGCCACACCCGCACCCGAGAGCTCACCGTACGGATATGCGGACCCCGGTCGCCGCGGATGAATCACGGCGAAGGCGCCCGGCAGTTCCGCTTCGACGGGCGCCAGGTTGTGGTGGTCGGTGATGATCAGGTCCACGCCGGCCTTCTTCGCCGCGCGGGCGGGCTCGACAGCCGTGACACCACAATCCACCGAAACGATGACCTTGGCGCCTTCCTCCGCGAGCTGCTCGATCGCCGCGGAGTTCAGGCCGTATCCCTCTTCCAATCGGTGCGGGATGTACGTACGAATGTCCGAGTCCGGCGCGATCGTCTTAAGCGTGTGATACAGGATGGTTGTTGCCGTCACCCCATCCACGTCGTAGTCGCCATAGATCGCGATGGGCTCCCGGGCCGCCGCAGCCTCCAGGATCCGCTGGGCCCCCCTGTCCATGTCTCCCATCAGCGACGGATCGTGCAAGTGCAGCAACGAGGGTTTGAGAAACAGGTCGGACTCCGCCGGATCGGTGATTCCCCGCGATGCCAACACCCGCTCAACCAGCGTGCCCTTGCCCTGGACCGCGGCAGACCGTGGCTTCCACATGCGGGTCAGGCCGCGGCGATAGGGTCGATCTGAGAGTGCTGGAGGGGGCATTCCATTGCCTTACATGAGGTGAGGGGCGGGCGGTAGACTACACGGCAACGGGCAGGAGCAAAAGGCTTTCATGGTCAAGCTCACGAAGATTTACACCAAGACGGGCGATGACGGCTCCACCGGACTCGGCACGGGCGGCCGTGTTTCCAAGGATGACCGTCGCGTAGAAGCCTACGGCGAGGTCGATGAGGCCAACGCCGCGATCGGCCTGGCGGTTGTGGAGTGCGATCGGGGGGCCGCAGCCATGAAGCCCGTGGCCGCTCTGCTCCGGGGAATCCAGCAGGACCTGTTTGATGTCGGGGCGGACCTGTGCGTGCCCATCGAACCCGGCGAGAAGCCCGGATCAAAGCTGCGAATCCAGGCTGAACAGACCACACGCCTGGAAACCGCAATCGATCAATACAACGACAAGATGCCGACATTGAATAGTTTTGTTCTCCCCGGGGGAAGCCCTTCGGCCGCGGCCCTGCATTTGGCCAGGACCGTCGTCCGCCGGGCAGAACGCCGGGTGGTAACGCTTTTGGGAGCAGAATCGAAGAAGACCAGTGTCGAGACCGTCAAGTACTTGAACCGTCTCAGCGACCTCCTTTTCGTGCTGGCCCGCGTGGCAAACGACAACGGCGTCAAGGATGTTCTGTGGGTCCCGGGGGCAAACAGGTCGAAACAGAGTTAGGCAATGGGCAAGGACGGCAACAGCCTGGGCAGTTCAACCTTCACGACCGAGTTCGGCCACGAGATCGAAGTCGAGCGTGGGCGGTGGCTGCGCAGGCGGTTCATGTGGTACGCCGGGGCAGTCATCGTCGTCAACGTTCTGGGCCTGATGGGCAGCATCACCAGCCTCGTCGTTCCCAAACTGTTGGACAAGAAAAGCGTCCTCACAAGCACTGAGGCATGGCTTTCGCTCGTTTCCATCCTCTTCACCCTTGCTCTGTATATCGCGGCCATCTGGCACTTGCGTTCCAAACAAGCGTCCAGAATGCCGCCATTGCGGGTGGTCTACTGGCTCATCGTCATTACGGGCGTCGTTCAGTTGTTGAGCGGACCCATCATCGCTCGGCAGATGGTTGAGAGCGGCCGTCTGCGTGTCGCCCGGTCTGGCCTGGCCATCGAACTCACTCCCGACAAGGCCGCAGCTCCCGCTCCACCTTCAGCCGAGGAGGCTGAGGATCCGCCCACGCCTCCTCAGGTCGCCGCTCAACAGCGGGCCGCGGCGACAATGCTCGCCGGGTGGCAAGGGGCCATGGGACTTCTGGGTCTCCACTTCTTCGCCTGTCTGTTCTTGCCATGGACACCTGGTGAGTCGCTCAAGCCTCTGCTTCCACTACTCATTCTCAACGCGGTTATCGTGCTCGCGTTTATGGCGTTAGCAACATTTACCGGCGCTGGAAGCGTCCGCCTGGGGTTACTCGGTGTCCTCGCAATTGCGGTGTCGGCATTGGTGGGGCTGCCCGGAATCGCCATTTGCTGGTGGCGAAACAGCCGCTTCCGCAACCGCCTCTCCGGACGCATGATCCGCGGCCGCTATATGGAGCTCCGCCAGGAACTTACCAACGCCCGCACCATCCACGAATCCCTGTTCCCCCGCCCCTGCCTCACCGGACCCGTCCGCTTTAACTACGTCTACGAGCCCATGCGTCAAATCGGCGGCGACTACCTCTATTCCAAGTTCCATACCGGAGCGCAAGGACAGAAACTCCTCAGCGTCGCCCTCATCGATGTCACCGGCCACGGCATCCCCGCGGCCCTCACCGTCAACCGCCTCCACGGCGAGCTTGAACGCGTTTTCGCCGAAAATCCAGAAGTCAATCCCGGCGAAGTACTGCGCCTTCTGAACAGCTACGTCCATCTCACCCTCGCCACGCACTCCGTCTACGTCACCGCCGTGTGCTTCCGCGTCGATCCCTTCAAGGGCACCCTCGACTACGCCAGCGGCGGCCACCCGCCCGCGTTCATTCGCACCGTGGATGGTCGTATCGAACAACTCGACTCAACCACGTTCGTGCTGGGCGCCTGCGCCGGCGGTGACTTCAAACACGGCGAGAAAACTCACACGTTCCACGCCGGCGACACGCTCATCGCTTACACCGATGGCGCCCTTGAAGCCCGCAATCTCAACGGTCGATTCCTGGGAATCGCCGGACTTCTCAAGATCATGGCAACAACCAAGCCCAATGCCGCCGCGGGATGGCCCGGCGCGATCCTCAAGGCCGTCGAGCAGCACCGACACGGCCCGACCGAAGACGACACACTCGTGATCGAAATCACGCGCCCTCTGGATTCATCGGGTGGGACAGATCGCAAGTCCGGGATCTTTACAGCTTCCGGCGTTTCTGCATAAAGCCAGGGTAGGGGACCGCGATTGACGCGCCAAAACGAGACGGCCTTTCCAATTCACGATCTGCTCAAAAGCCGCTGGAGCCCCCGCGCATTCGCCGATCGAGCGGTTGAACCCGAAAAGCTCCGCAGCATCATGGAGGCCGCCCGCTGGGCGCCTTCAAGCTCCAACGAACAACCCTGGCGATTCATCGTCGCGACCAAGGATGACGCAACCAACTACTCCCGTATCTTCGATTGCCTCGTCGAAGGCAACAAGCTCTGGGCCAAGTCCGCCCCCGTGCTCATGATCTCCGTCGCCACCAAGATCTTCACCCGCAACGGCAAACCCAACCGCTTCAGTGGGCACGATGTCGGCCAGGCCTCCGCAATGCTCTCGATTCAAGCCACCGCCCTTGGCCTCTACGTCCACCAGATGGGCGGCTTCGACGCCGAGAAGGCTCGCCAGGAATTCAACTTCCCCGAAACCGCCGAAGCCATGGCCGCGATTGCGATGGGCTACCTCGGGGACTCGGCCACCCTTCCCGAAGACCTCCGCAAGCGTGAACTCACGCCCAGCCCGCGCCGGCCCATCAATGAGTTCGTGTTCACCGGACAGTGGGGGACCCCACCGACCTGGCTCAATCCTTAACGCCCTCAACCCCCGGCTCGGTGTACTTCCGAAGCGCGGCCTCCAAATCCACCCCATTAATGTTCGCCAGTGTCGTCAGCCACGCAATGGCATCCGCAAACTCCTCCCCCAGATTGGCCCGCTGCTCAGGCGTTGGCGTCTTCCCAGGGGCGTTGTTCTGGAGGGCCGTCGCCAGTTCCCCAATCTCCTCAATAAACCACAGGAACGTCCCGGCCGTCCCCCGGGCCGAATCCGTGGGGTAATACCGATCCCGAATGAGCTGCTGGAACGATGTGAAAGTCAGGGCCATGCCGGACAGTAGCGACAGGCCGCGAAGCGGTACATGTTAGGGAGTGCTATACTTTCCGGGAACATTGGACCCCTGATCCGCGTCGTATCCTCGGCTATGCAGTCACTCGTGAGGCGAATCAAGCGTTCGGCAGGCCGCGGTTTGGCTGTGGGGGTGGCGGCGTGCCTTCTGGCGGGCTGCTCGGGCTTCTCCGACCACCGGGCCGGCCTGGCGGGTGACTACGCCAGCGGCTGGTACGACAAGGCTGCCAAAGAGCTGGATGACCCCAAAACGGCCGAGCTCTACGGCTCCAAGAACCGTCTCCTGTATTTGCTGGACCGCGGGGCTGTAGCCCTGGCCTTGGGCGACTACGAAAAGACCATCGACCTTCTGAACCAGGCTGAAGACCAGATCGACCGACAGCGCGAAAAGTCCTTGGGCGACAAGATCGGCCAATGGACCATCAACGACACCACCTCGACTTACGTCGCCGAGCCGTACGAGGACATGTACACCAACGTCATCAAGATCATGGCCCAGTTCGGGGCCAACAACATCCAAGGCGGGGCGACCGTCGAAGCCCGCCGCATCGGCAGTAAGGCCGACCTTCTCCGCGACCAATATCTGAAGTACAAAGACCAGATCCAGAAAGATGCCAAGTCGAAGCTCGGCTCCGCCCCTCCATCTGGGCAAAAGACGCTGGGCCTGAGCAACGATGACGGCGAGTTCGTGGAATCGCCCTTGGGCACCTACCTCGCCGCGGTCGCGTTCATGAAGTCGGGCGACCCCGAACTCCAGCGCGTTGCCGGCAAACGGCTCATTGGGTCCATCGAGCTGCAAGGGCCGCTCATCGGCCCCGTGAAGCAAGAAGACTTCGCGGACATCGAAGAAAAACCGGCCAACTCCGTCAACGTCCTGGTCGTCGCCCTCTCCGGCCGCGGCCCCACCAAGTACGCCGAAAAAGTCGGCCCAATCCCGCTAGGCACGTTCCCCGTGTACTTCGAACTGCCCAAACTCCAGACCCACCCCAGCCAAGTCCTCCGCGCCCGCGTCGAGGTTGAGGGCGATTCCGCGGCCCTCGGCGAACTCAAGCTCGTCGAAGACATGTCCGCAGTTGCGGCCGAAAACCACCGCCGCCAGCTCCCCCTCATCTACACCCGGACACTCATCCGCGCCGGGCTCCGAGCCGGAATCAGCGCCACAGCCACCGAAATCGCCCGCAAAAACGCCCACGATGCCAATAAAGAACTGATCGTGGTCGGCGGCGCGATCGCCGGGCTGTTCGTGCAATGGGCGATGGAACGAGCCGACCTGCGCAGTTGGATCTTCCTTCCAGGCCAGGCCCGCGTAGGTCTCTACAAGCTCGCGCCCGGCCCGCACCGCGTGCGTGTGGTTTACGAAAGCGGATCCGGCGGCATCCTTTACACCACCGAATGGCGAACAATGAACGTGACCGAAAACGGACTTGCAAGCGTGGTCATGCAGTACTGGAACTGAAACACCAAGCCACTTTTAGGAGAAGCACATGGATCGTCGGAAACTCATCGCGTCGGGCCTCATGGTCGGAACCCTTCTGCTCGGCGCTTGCAGCGACAACTGGAAGATCGACCGCAAGCTCCCCAGCGACAGCGCGGACCTGGATTACCGCTTCAACGATGAAGATGCCCGGTCCATGACTCAACAGCTCATGACCGATTGCCTCAGCCGCCCCTGGAGCAGCAACTGGACCGCTTCGCACAACAACCAGCCCCCGATCGTCTATGTCGGCCCGGTCAAGAACGACACGCAGGACTACACCGTCAACTCCAAGCTCGTCACCGAAGTGATGGAAAAGGAGCTGATCAACAGCGGCAAGGCCCGGGTGAAGGCCCCAAAAGACCTGCGCTCCGAAGGCCGCGATGAACGTCTGGACACCAAGTACAACGACCCGGCCACGATCAAGGCGGTCGCCAAGGAACTCAACGCCGACTTCGCCCTCGTCGGGAACTTCCAACAGACCATCCAGCGGAACAACGACCAGAACCGCGTCACCAACTACTACCAGATGAACATGGAACTGGTCAACGTCGAGACCCAGGAAGTGGTCTGGAAGAACAACGCCGAGATCAAGAAGACCGCCCGCAAGTAACTGACCAACCCCGAGAACCGGGGCCTACCCGCCCCGGTTTTTCATTGGAATCCGCCACAATCTCCTGTCGCTTGAACCCGGCCGGGGTAGCGCTAGACTTACCGCCCCAAACTGAACAGGGACCGACCGCCTTTTTACGGACTGACCGACGACATGCCAACGATCAACCAGCTCATCCGCAAGCCCCGCAAAGTTCAAGCCTCCAAGTCCAAGACCAAGGACTTGGAAGCATCTCCGCAGAAGCGCGGCGTGTGCCTGATCGTCCGCACCACGACCCCGAAGAAGCCCAACTCGGCTCTTCGTAAGATCGCCCGCGTGCGCCTATCCAACGGCAAGGAAGTCACCGCCTACATCGGCGGCGAAGGTCACAACCTGCAAGAGCACTCCATCGTGCTCGTCCGCGGCGGCCGCGTACGCGACCTTCCCGGTGTCCGCTACCACGTCGTCCGCGGCAGCCTTGACTGCCTGGGCGTCGAGAAGCGCAAGCAGGGCCGGTCCAAGTACGGCGCCAAGAAGGGCAAATAAGTAATCAGAGCCCCCGACGGCAGTCGGGGGTTTTCTTTTCCAATCGTGTTCAACAACCCCTTGCTACCGCAAGGGGCTCTGAAAGAACAAGGCAAGTAATCGAGGACCCTCAGCCAGTCCCCGGTGAACAGTGAGCCGGACCCACCAAGGGACCCCCGGCAGATGAGCCAAAGGAGCTTCACATGGCAGGCCGCTGGACCGCTTCCGAATCACAACTCCGCCCCGACCCGCGTTTCAACGACAAGACGCTGGCCAAGTTCATCAACTGCGTCATGAGCGAAGGCAAGAAGGCCGTCGCCCAGCGTGTGGTGTATGACGCGATGGCCGAAATCCAGGACCGCCTGGGCAAAGAAACCAACCCCGACGCCCCCAAGGAAGCCATCGAGCTCTTCCTCATGGCGATCGAGAACGCCAAACCGTTCGTCGAAGTCCGCTCCAAGCGAATCGGCGGCGCCAACTACCAGGTCCCCATGCAGGTGAACCGCAAGCGGCAGCAGTCGCTGGCGTTCCGCTGGATTATCGACGCGGCCCGTGGCGAAAAGGGCCGTCCGATCTCCCGCCGCCTCGCCGACGAGCTTTACGCCGCGGCCAAGGGCGAAGGCAAGGCAATGCAGACCCGCGACCAGATCCACCGCATGGCCGAGGCCAACAAGGCCTTCGCCCACTTCGCGAACTAAGAGACCATTCATTGCACCACTGAGCCGGGGCGTCCTCGCCCCGGTTTTTCATTGGCGGTTGCAGGTTCACTTGGTACGGGGTTCTCCTCCCTTCTCAATCTGCACCTCAATGCCCCCTGATTCCGTATAAGCTGGTTACCGATGGGCTCCTTCATCCAACGCGAGCGTGCACTCCTGAGGCAACTGACCTCATTGGTCGGTGAACGTGCCCACTCTGAGGCCACACTGGCCGAAAAAACCAAGTCCGGCGAGTACGACGCCCAGCGGGCCCACGACAAGGAAGTGAAGTCCGCGGATGCCGAACATCAGCGGGAATCCGCCGAGGCCGCGGCCGAGCTGGCCGAACGCTCCGGCAAGATCAAGGCTAAGTCCGTTGAAGAGATCGCCGCCGCCCGCAAGGTGATGGAGACTCAGATCTCTGCCCATAACGCCAAGACCAACAGCCTGTGGAACGTCGCCAAGTCCAAGTGGGATGAGGCAATGTGGCTGGCGGACACGGTGGTCGAGTCCGGCGGCGCCAAGATCCGCAATCAATACGAGTTGTCCAAGCGAGCCCTGACTCCAAAGGTCCAGGATGTCGAGCGGGTTCGCAAGGCTGCCGAAGAGTTGCTCCAGACTCACGGCCACAAGCCGCTACCTGAGGTCTCTCCTGGAGACATCGTCGCGTCCGTGAACGACTTCAACACGGCCAGGGCCGACGCCTTGCTCCTCCTCCAAACGCTGCAATCCCGGGTTCGTCCCGCACACGTCCAGTGGCCCGTTATCGCGATTGCCTCGGTCGTCGCGGCCGCGACCATCGCCGGCATGGTGCTCGACTGGTCCCTGCCCAAGGTCATCGCCTGGAACGATGTCGGTGTGAAGGCCGGCGCCGCGGCCATCGGTGCGGCGGTGCTGATGATCGGCCTGAAGGTTCTGCTTCGCAAGCGCGTCCCCGCGGCCGCCGCCAAGATGGCCACGGTCCTCGCGACGGCCAAGGCCCAGGGCGATGCATGCCTCAAGGCTGCCGAAAAGCAGCGCGACGACGAGATCAACGCCCTCCACGCCCGTCGCGATGCCGACCTGAACAAGGCTAAGGAGGCGATGGGTCTGGCCCGCGCCGAGGTTGACAAACGAGTGCAGGAGCAAGGCCCCGCCCTGAAGCGAGAACACGAAGAGAAGATCGCGGCACTGGAGCGACGCTTCGCTGCTCAGCAGGGATCGGCCGAGGGGGAGCACAAGCAACGCGTGATTGCGTCAAACTGGAGACGGGACCAATCTCTGCAAACGATCTCCAACAAACGCGATCGCACGATCAGAGAGATCCGCGAGGAAGTTGAAGCCGAACTCGGACAGGTTGAACACCGCTGGAAGTCCGGGCTCGACGCCGTGTACCGCGAACTCGACGACATTGTGGCCTCCCCGGAGGGCATGGAGCCCGTCTGGCTGCGCAAGGGAGACTACGCCGCCCCGATGGAGGTCCCCGCCGCCATCCGCTTCGGCCGGATCACCGTCGATGCGGGAGCGCTCCCTGGTGGCTTATCCTCCAAGCCGCAAATGAAACCCGAGCGGCCCGTGACCTTTGGCCTGCCGGCCTTCCTGGACATGGCGGACAAGGCATCGCTCCTGGTGCAATCCGGCCGCGACGGACGCGAAGCGGCGATCGGCGTGCTCAGCACCGTGATGACGCGGCTACTGACGACCTTTCCTCCCGGCAAGGTGCGATTCACCATCGTCGATCCCATTGGCCTGGGCCGCAGCTTTGCCGGATTCATGCACCTGGCCGACCACGACCCGCAACTGGTGGCCGACAAAATCTGGACCGACCCGCGGCACATTGAGCAGAAACTCAACGACCTGACCGAGCACATGGAGACGGTGATCCAGAAGTACCTGCGAAACGAGTACGCGACGATTCAGGAATACAACCAGCAGGCCGGCGAGGTTGCCGAACCCTACCGCTTCCTGGTCATGGCCGACTTCCCCGTCAACCTGACCGAAAACGCCGCCAAGAAGCTCTGGAGCATCATCACCAGCGGAGCCCGCTGCGGCGTCTACACGCTGATCTCCGAGAGCATGGACCGGCAGGTGCCCGCGTATGTGCCCCTGGCAGACCTCGAACGCGCCAGCGTGCGGCTCGTCAAACGAGGCGATGGGTTCATCCTCCAGGATGAAGACTTCTCATCCTGGCCGCTCAAGATCGACCCGCCGCCCGATGAAGATGCCCTGACCAAGCTGCTCAACACGGTGGGGGCCCTCTCCAAGGATGCCACCCGAGTCCAAGTACCCTTTGACACCATCGCTCCGCAAGATGGGATCTGGAAAGGAGACTCGTCCGAGGAACTACGGCTTCCTCTCGGTCGCGCAGGCGCGAAGAAGTTGCAGTACTTCTCCCTCGGCCGCGGCACCACTCAACACGCTCTCATCGCCGGCCGCACCGGCTCGGGCAAGTCCACGCTCCTGCACGTACTCATCACCAACCTCGCCCTCTGGTACAGCCCCGACGAAGTCGAAATGTACCTGGTGGACTTCAAAAAGGGTGTCGAGTTCAAGACCTACGCGACGCACCACCTACCGCACGCTCGCGTCATCGCCGTCGAGAGCGAGCGCGAGTTTGGCCTCTCCGTGCTCAAGAAGCTCGATGCCGAACTTTCCCGCCGCGGAGCGCTCTTCCGCGATGCCGGGGCTCAAGACTTGGCCGGCTACCGCAAAAACGGCAAAATCATGCCGCGGGTCCTGCTCATCGTGGACGAGTTCCAGGAGTTCTTCGTCGAGGATGACAAGATCGGGCAAGAGGCATCGCTCCTGCTGGACCGACTCGTCCGCCAAGGCCGCGCCTTCGGCATGCACGTCGTCCTTGGCTCGCAAACCCTCGGCGGCGCCTACAGCATCGCCCGCGCCACCATCGGCCAGATGGCCGTCCGCATCGCCCTCCAGTGCAGCGAGTCCGACTCCTACCTCATCATGAGCGAGGACAACGCCGCCCCGCGACTCCTCTCCCGCCCCGGCGAGGCAATCTACAACGATGCCAGCGGCCTGGTCGAAGGCAACAGCCCATTCCAGATCGTCTGGCTGCCCGAGGCCAAACGCGAAAAGTGCTTGAACCAAGCCACGCAAGAGCTTGCCCGTACACATCGGCCCACGCCGCCCGCGGCCGTCGTCTTCGAGGGCAACATCCCCGCCAAGCTTGCCGACAACACCCTCTTGGAGCGAGTCATCAAGGCCGGTCCCGAGGCCGGTGCCTCGCCCCGCGTGTGGCTCGGCGATGCGATCAGCATCAAGGACCCGACCCTCGCCTCGTTCCAACGTCAGACCGGCAGCCACATGATCATCGTCGGACAGCAGGAAGAGTCCGCTCAGGCAATCATGGTCAGCGGGATGCTCAGCCTCGCCGCCCACGGCTCAGGGCCATCTATGACCAACGGCTCCGCCCGCGCACACGCGGCCAGAATCATGGTTCTTGACGGCTCACCCGCCGAACCCGGCCAGAAGCTCATGCTCGAAGAACTGAGCGCCAAACTCCCCGGAACCACCTTCGGCAGCCTCCGCAGCGCCCCCAAAATCGTCGGCGAGGTCTACGACCTCCTCCAAGCCCGCACCGCGGCCGATTCAACCCACGGCGAACCGGTGTACCTGGTGATCTACGCCCTGCACCGTTTCCGCGACCTCCGCAAGTCCGACGACTTCACCTTCGGCAGCGGCGATGAGCAGGCCAAAACCCCCAGCCAACAGTTCGCGGCCATCCTCCGCGAGGGCCCTGCCCTGGGCATCCACGTCATCACCTGGACCGACACCGTCGCCAACGTCGAGCGAGCCCTGGAACGCTCCAGCCTCCGCGAGTTCGACAGCCGCGTGCTCTTCCAGATGAGCGCGACCGACTCAACCCACCTGATCGACTCCCCCGCCGCGGCCAATCTCGGCCGTCACCGCGCCCTTCTCTATCGAGAACAACTCGGAGTTCCCGAAAAGTTCCGCCCCTACGCCATGCCCGATCCGGCGTGGCTGGATGACGCCATCGCGACGATCGCCGGTCGAGTTCAACCACCAAACAACGCCGCCACTGTTCAGCAGTGAGCCCGGGCGTGTCGCCACGTCGGATGGCCCACTCTCGCGGCCTCCTCCGGGTTGGATTCATCCCGCTCTACTTCGCCGCCTTCACGCCCTTAAACAACGACCGCAAACACGCTAGGCAGATGACACCCGTGATAACGCCCACCGCCGCAACGCCCGCGATCTTTCCCGACATGGGGCTTGCAATCACCGCTCGCAGGCCAACGTACAACTCGTAAATCACCGCCCCATACCCCGCTCCAACTCCCGTAAGCACCAACTCTCGGGCCGGGCTCGCCACCTTAACAGCGCGAGCCCCAATCTCCACCGGAATCAGCAACGCCAACTCGCTCAGCACTGCCGCGGCCGCCACACCCTCGACGCCCCATTGGCGGTACATCGGATACGCCGCGGCCAGAAACACCAGCGTCTTGGCCGCTGTGCCATAGCTGATGTACTTGGGCTTCCCCGCGGCCAGCAAGATCGCCCCATACGTGTACTGCACCGTGCCGATCCACGTGCCGACGACCAGAATCGCGAGCAGAGGCCCCGCACCGGCAAACGCCGGTCGATACATGAGCTCAATGGTCGGCCGCGCGACCGCCATCACCCCTCCGCACCCTATCGCTACGGGCAACAGCATGCTCATCCGCATCCGCTTGATCACTTTCGGATCAAACGTCGACGAGTTGATGGATGAGGACATGATCGGGAAGAACACGCCCATCGCCAGCTTCTGAAAGACCTCTCCCGGCAGGCGGCTCCACATGATCGCGATGCCATAGATGCCCAGCATCGCCGGAATGGTCACCTTGCCCAGCACAATGCGGTCGCTCTGGATGGACAGAAACGTAATCGCCGTGGAAAGGAAGATCCACCGGCCGAACTTCATGAGCGACTCAACGCTGGGCTTGTCCCACGCAAAACGATGCTTGATCCCCGGTATCAGCACATGGCTGGCAACCAATCCCGCCACGGCATTCACAAGCCCGCCGACCACCAGAGCCCAGGGGCTTGGCCAGCGAATGGCGCACACAATCACTGCCGCGCAACTCACAATCTGCAAGCCCAAATCAAACACCGCGAGCCGACCAAACGCAAACTTGCGATTCGCCGTCGCCAGCGAAGTAGAGTTGAATCCGCTCAATAGCGCCGTGATCCCCGCAACCGGAATCAGGTACTTGAGCGCCGGAACGTCAAAAAACAGCGACACCGGCCACGCCGCCAAGCACGCGACTACCCACAAAATCACGCCGCGGACCACACCCATCGTCCACGCCGTATTCAGAAACACCGGATCATCGCCGCGCTTGCTCTGAATAATGCTCGGCCGGATCCCAATGTCGGAGAACATCTGCAACCCCTGCAGAAA
Organism: Phycisphaerales bacterium; assembly: GCA_044222485.1. Taxonomy (GTDB): domain Bacteria; phylum Planctomycetota; class Phycisphaerae; order Phycisphaerales; family UBA1924; genus JAHBXE01. The sequence continues at coordinate 136,325 of JBGAND010000009.1, forward strand.
CGTGTTCACCAGGTTCATGATGCCAAACGGTGTGGGATCAAGCAGCCGCGTCAGGATCAGGCTATTGGCCACCCGAACCGCTTGCTGCGCCCCATACCCGCCCAGCGTCCAGATCGACCCCCGCACCGCGTGCTTCTTCATCGCGGCCTGCCCGGCTTGAGCCGAACCCGCGACCATGCCGCACTCAGGGCAAGTCGAATCCGACGAGCCCGACATGTCGTACCCACACTTGGCGCAGGCCACCGCCGCCTCCCTGGCTTCCGACTCGGTTGGTAGGGACGCTCCGGTCATGTAACCTTCACCATCAGATCCTGGGAATTGGGCTGGAGACGGCTCACTCTTGGGCGTCTGACGCATCTTAGTCTCTAGCCATCGAACGCATTGCCGACAGTCTGTTGTCGATAAGCTCGATTTGGGTCCCATAGCCGCCCTCGCGCGACGGTCTTTGGCCGATTGGCTTGGCGGTCGGCAGCGTTTGCGCGAGAATACGGTACAATCCCTGTCGAAGTGTTCTGGGAGGCAAGATGCTCGCGGCCGGTGATACCTCGATATCTCTGTCGAAGCTGGACCGGGTTCCCGATCAGGCATGGACCGCCCTGGCCCGCAAACGCCTCTACTTCGGCCACCATTCCGTCGGCGGCAACATCCTCGAAGGCATCACCGAACTCCAGACCCTCCGCACTATGATCACCCTTCCCATCCAGGAAGTCGCCGATCCCGCCGCCATTGGCGCCCCCGGCTTGTCCCACTCCGGCGTCGGAACCAATCGAGACCCCGATTCCAAAATCCGCGGCTTCGAAGAACTGCTCTCCAGCGGTGCCGGCCAGCGCCTCGACATCGCCTTCTTCAAGTTCTGCTACGTAGACATCGGCGCCGAGACCGACGTCAACGCCCTCTTTGATCGCTACACCCAATCCCTGGACCGTCTCGGCCGCCGATTCCCCAACCTCACCTTCGCCCACATCACCGCCCCCCTCACCGTACCCCTAAGCGGCCTGAAGTGGACCATCAAACGCTTCCTCGGCGAGCCCGCCTGGGGCTACCGCCAAAACGGCTCTCGCGAACGATTCAACGACCTGCTCCGAAGCCGATTCGGCTCCTCCGGCCTCGTCTTCGATCTTGCCCGCTTTGAGTCCACCCGCCCCGACGGCGTCGTCGAGTCCTACCGTTGGCGGGGACGGGCCAACCCGTCTCTCGCCCGTTGCTACACGGCCGATGAAGGACATCTTGCCGAATTCGGGCGACGAATCATCGCCCGGGAAATGCTGGTATGGCTGGCCACGATTGCCTCGCCCCAGAGCCCCCCGGCCCAGCGGGCGTCCCTGGCCAGCGAGGTACTTAAAGCGTGACGACCGCCTCTCCCACAGTGACCTCTTTCCGACCCGAGCACCGCTCGGGCCTGATGACTCTCTGGGGAAAGTACTTCGGTGAGTGGAGCGCCGACCGCCTCGAAAAGCGGTGGTCCTGGCAGTTCCAAACCAACCCGTTCGCATCCCAACGCGAACCGCGGATCCTGATCGCCGAACACGACGGTGCCGTCGTCGGTCACCTTGCGGGCATCCCCGTTCCACTCCTGATGGATGGCACGAAGTACACCGCCCTGGCCACCTCGGGCCTGGTCGTCCACGAAAACCACCGCTGGCTCGCGATGCGCCTCATGCGCAGTATGCTCAGCGAACCGCCGGTCCTGGGGCGGACCGAGCACCCAAGCACCCGAAAGCTGTTCGACTCCCATCGCGCGGCCACCGTCGCGGCTTCACGCACTCGATTCGTCTTCCCTCTGCGATACGGCGGCTGGCTCTGCCGCTCGCTGCGTCGCCGGATACCCACAGCCCTTGACGCGATCGTGACCCCGCGAACGGTCTCCATCATCGGCTCCATCTGGCACCCAGAGCACAAGCCCCCCGTTCAGCGCATGCCGCGCCTGAACGGAACGATCGCAGATGTTCGCATCCTGGGCGGGTTCGGACCGGACTATGAAGAGTTGTGGGCGCGAGCAAGCACTCACTGGCGATTCTCGCTGGATAAGAACGCCCGCTACATGAACTGGCGCTACCGCGAGTGCCCCACGCTCAACGCCGTCACCCTGGGCCTCTACGAATCCGGCCGCCTGCGGGCCGTCGCGGTCGCCATCGAGTGTTCCCACCGCGATCGCTCACGCCAGCCCTGCGGTTCCACCGGCGAACTTGTCGAACTCATCTCCGACAACCCCGACCACCCCGGCCTCAAGCCCCTGGTCATCAAGACGATGGCCGAGTTGAACGACCGCGGCGTAGACACCGTCGAGGCCGGATGCCTCCATCCTTCTCTGCATCCTTTGCTCGAGCGCATCGGATTCATCCGCGGCACCGCCGACGTGTTTCAAGTCGGCATGACCGTCAATGGCACCGCCGCTTCGGACTCGGATGCCGACTGGTACTACACCGCGGGCGATAGCGATGCCCTCTATTCCCCAGGGCTATGACGGGCGGTCCGGCATCCGCATCACCGGCCCCGAAAGCCTCTCTGAGAGCTCCCCGCCGCCACCTCTCAACACAGCCTTCGCCATCGATCTCACGCTGAGCACCCCCAGTTCAGCAACCTCCGTCAAGACCGCGGCAATCCAGCCAAAGTGCTTCACCAGGTAGTAGAACCGGCTGCGAAAGTAGTGCTCCGCGATCGAGGCCCGATACATCTTTCGTCCCGTCGCCTTGGCCGCCGTCCCACCCACATGACGTGCCAAAGCCTGGCCCACCGCCCACAGTTCATATCCAGCCGCGACCGCCCGCCGGCACAAGTCTGTCTCTTCAAAGTACAGGAAAAACCGCGGGTCAAAACCCCCCAGCTTCCGCAACTCCTCGCACCGTCCCAGCATGATCCCGCCCCCGAGCCAGTCCGTCTGAAACGGCGCGGCCCCGGGCTGAACATCGCGTCGACCGCTCGGATGACTCGGAAAGCCCGCCGCCGCCCGAAGCAACGACCATGGCGTCGGAAGCCCGCCCGCGGCCTGCAGCTCCGTCCCGCCATAGTTCTCCGTAGCCGGCGCAGCAAACAACGCCTTCGGATGGCCCTCCATGAACTCCAGCAACCTCCGCAGCGACTCCGTCGGCAACATCGCATCCGGATTCAAGAACAGCACATACGGAGTCTTCGCCGCGGCCAACCCCGCGTTGCAGCCCCGCCCGAATCCCACATTCGACGGCGACTGAATTACGCTCACCCACGGATACTTCTCGCGGACAAACTCCACCGTCCCATCCTTGCTGACGTTGTCCACGATGACCACATCCAGCAACCCCGCCTGATGAGCCTTCCCCGCCTCATCCAGCGCATCGCCAATCACCGCGCGCGAGTTGTACGTCACAATGACAGCAGTGACTTGGGCTCCCATCACGCGTTGCCCTGACCAAAGTCCACCGGCTCCACGAGCAGTGGATGCTGGTACAACTGCTTAGACACCCGCCTCTTGGCCACAATGTCCTTGAAACCCCGCTCCACCTGCTCCGCCGTCAACCCCATCACCGCCGCCGTCTCGGCCGCGGGCACATCGTGGATAAACGCATACAGCAGCATGTCCATCTTGTCATACGACAAGGCGTAGTAAAACTCTTCCTGCGTCTGCGGCAGGCTGTACGTATCCGTAGTGGGGGGCTTGTCCGTCACCTCCCGCGGCACACCCGTGAACTTCGCCAGCGCGAAGACCTGGGTCTTGTACAAGTGCGCGATCGGTTTCAGATCCGCCAACCCATCCCCGCCCCGCACAAAGAACCCCTGGTCATACTCAATCCGGTTCGGAGTCCCGATCACCGCAAAGTTCAGCATCTCGGCATACCAGTACTCAATCATCTTCCGCGTACGCTGCTTGAGATTCGTCGTCGCGACAATCTCCAGGTATACATCCAGCGGCATCCGCTTCTTCTGGAGCTTCCCGTCCGCCCCTTGCAGAATCAGGTTGAAGAAGTTGATCCGGTTGCTCCCCAGCACATCATCCGCGATCGCGATCTTGTACTTGTCCCCGGGCTTGTATTCCGGATACATCCGCTTGATCGCCTCATCCCGACGCTTGTATCCGCCCAGCGCCTCGATCGCCGGATCAATCGGCGCGAACGCATACTTCACACCGAGCCAATCGCAGATCGCTTTCCCCAGCTCCGTATTCGCCGGAGTCGTGTTCTTCCCCGGCATCAAAATCGCCTGCACCCGCTCCGGCCCCAGAGCCCGCGCCGCCAGCGTCACGCACACCGCCGAGTCCACACCCCCGCTCACACCCACCACCACGCCGCGCCGGTGAAGCTCTCGCCCCACCTGCTCGCGAATCACGGCCTCGATCCTCGCGCACTCCGCGCCGCAGTCCAGATCCAGAACATTCTTGTGAAACGCCGGCTTACCGGTGGACTTACCCTGGCTCACTAACCCCATCGCGCGATCTCCGATTTCGGGCTACGCGCTCTTGCGCCCACGCCCAGTTCCTGCCGCGCGGCGGTCTTCGAAGACATCGGGCCTGGTCCCCTCCATCGCCTGCTCTGCCTCAAGCACCCGAGACGCAAACCCGTCCCCAAATTGCGTCGCCAGCATGTGCAGGGTCAGAACACCGACCAGTCCCATTTCTTCTCGCTCGCCCAGCGGCTTTCCTGAAACGGCTCGCTCGACCATGGAGGCGACCGCAGATGTATCGACCAAGCCTAGCCGTGCAGTGACCGAAGGGGCAAGCAGCTCCCGCACTTCCGCCGGTGCATCCGGACCAAATAACGCCGAACGAATCGGCGCGCGATAAGGCCACTTCGGGCGCTTCCAGACCTCCTCCGGCAGGAACTGCGACGCCAGCCGACGCAGCGCAACTTTGTCCTGCAAACCCGCGAGTTTCTGTCGGCGGGGCATCCGGTTGCAGCACTCGATAACTTCCGAATCCAGAAACGGAAACCGCGCCTCAACCCCGTGCCCCAGCGATACGCGATCGCCCTGGCTGCTCAACAAGTAGGAACTCATAAACGTGGAAATCTCAATCGCCTGAGCCTTGGCCAGCGGGCTCGAATCTCGCCACCCCGGCGATAGCGTCTGGTCGATCGCCGCTCGAGTCCGATCCAGGTCCATTGCACTGCGTATGTCCGCCGAAAGCAGCCGCGTCGTCCACGCCGAGTTCTCCCAGCGAACCGCGTGCGAATAGAACGGATCGCTCGTAGATTCCAGCCCCTTGCGGAAGAACTGCAGCCACATCCCCGACCGCTGGTTCGCGGCCACATACGGGTGCAAATTCGAGAGTAACGATGACCGCCATGTCGAGTTCGGCTGCCGCGCCCAGAATCTCCGGGCCGCGTTCTCCCGGAAGATGTGATAGCCGCAAAGAAACTCGTCGGCCCCTTCGCCCGTCAAGACGACCTTGATCCCCGTCTTTCGCACCAGCCCCGAAAGCAGGTACATCGGCACCGGGCCAAGCCGAGTCAGCGGCGTCTCGCAATGCCACACAACCTCCGACAGCGCATCGCGTATCGATGCTCCATCGCACACGATCTCGTGATGCTCAGTCCCGAGAATCGACGCCATCCGCCTTTGCTGAGCCGTCTCATCGAACGCCGGATCGCTAAACCTCAGCGAGAACGTGTGCAGTGCCCCCGGATGAATCCGCCGTACCAGGTGAGCGATCACCGACGAATCCAGGCCGCCGCTTAGATAAGCTCCCACGGGAACATCCGCCCGCAAGCGAAACCTGACCGCATCCTGGAGCCTTGCTTCCAGCTCTTCTGATGAGCCCGGGCTGTCCGCGCCCTGATCGTTGAAAGTCGCGGACCAGTACTTGCTGGTGGTCTCCTTGAGGTTCTGATCAAACTCGATCACCTGACCAGGCTCGACGGAGACAACTCCCGCCCAAACCGTCGCCGGGGCGGGCACAGACCACAGGGCCAAGGAACGCCACACGCCCGCCGGATCAAGCCGCGGCGAGATGCCACCCTCGGCAAAGATCGCCTTGGCTTCAGACCCGAACACGATGCGTTCACCCTTGCCGTCACGAACTCGCGCGTAATACAGCGGTGCAATCCCCACCCGATCGCGAGCCAGAATCAGCATCTTCCGCCGCGAGTCCCACAACGCCAACGCAAACTGCCCATTGAACTTCGCCCACGCCTTCGCGCCCCATTGCTCGTACGCGTGGATGATCGTCTCGGTGTCGCTCCGGGTCTTGAACCGATGCCCCAGCTTCTCCAACTCATCCCGCAGTTCGACGTAGTTGAACACCTCGCCATTGAAGACGATCCAGATCGACCCATCCTCATTGCACATCGGCTGAGCGCCACCGGACACGTCGATGATGCTCAGACGCGCTTGCCCCAGCGCCGCCCGGTCATCGACATACTTCCCGTACCCGTCCGGCCCGCGATACCGAATCATCCCGAGCATCGTGCGCAGCGTCGCCGGCGAGGGTGTAGCCCCGCCCGAGCCTGCAACCATGCCCGCAATCCCGCACATCAGGCCTCCTCCGCCAGTGCCGACCGCTTCAGTTTGCCCGAATCGGTCTTGGGCAGCTCTGTCCGAAACTCAACAAACTTGGGAATCATGTACGCCTCAAGCGACCTCTGACAGTGCTGCCTCACCGCAAGCTCCGTCAACACCGTCCCCTCCCGAGGCACCACCAGCGCCTTCACCGCCAGCCCGTCCACCGCATCCTCAACCCCAAACACGGCAACCTCCGCAACCTCCGACAACTCGTAAATCGTCTGCTCAACCTCTCGCGGCGCCACCTTCTCCCCCTTGCACTTGAAGATGTCATCCTGTCTGCCCACGTAGTAGAACAGACCCTGAGCATCCGTGCGGAAGTCATCCCCGGTGAAAAGCGCCTTCCTACCTTCCCAATCCCTCAGTTTGGCCGCCGTCGCCTCCGGTCGACCCCAATACCCCTTCATGACATTGGCCCCGCAGACCACAAGTTCCCCCGTTTGCCCCGGACCCAATCGCTTCCCCGCCGGATCAGCAATGAACAGTTCCGAGTTCGCGATCGCTCGCCCCACCGAAGTCGGCTTGCTGTCCACCAGGCCCGGATCCAGGAACGCCGCCCGCGTGCACTCGGTCTGCCCATACATCGCGTAAAAAGCCACGCTCGGGAACACTTCCCGAAACCGCCGCAGATGCGCCGGTGGAATCGCCGCCGCGGCGTTCGTCACATATCGCAAAGAGGTCAGATCAATCCCCTCCAGCGGCGCCATCTGCACCAACCGCGCAAACATCGTCGGCACTCCCGGCAGTCCGGTCACCCTGGCCGCCGCGGCCCGCTTCAACACGTCGATTGGAAACGCAAATGACCGCTCGATGAGCAGACAATAGCCCGCACACGCCATCCCCAAAGCCTGGCAAAGCCCATAGCTGAACGCCATCGGAAGAACACAGCAAACTACATCCTCCGGCGTGTTGTTGAGATACGCCGTAACCACGCCGGTCGTGTTGACCAGATTCCGGTGTGTCAGCATCACACCCTTGGGCTCGCCGGTAGTCCCCGATGTATAGATGATCGCAGCAAGATCCGCCTCAACGGTCCCCGGATCAGGAGGAACTTTGCCCGAAGAGATCAGATCCCTCAGCAGTGGCCCCGGAGTCGCACCGGCGGGAGGCTGCTGCGTCCATATCACGCCGCGCAGCGACACCACACGTGGGCCTACCGCCGAGATCGGCTTGGCAAATGCACCCGCAGCAACGATGAACTTCGCGCCGCAATCGTTGAGGATCGCGGCAAGTTTGGCTTCCTTCAAAGCCGGGCTGAGCACCGTGAACACGCCCCCCGCCTTGAGCACCGCAAACAGGCAAGTCACCAGATCGGGAGCATTATCCAACACGATCGCGCACCGATCGCCCCGTTCTAGGCCCGCGCTCCGCAGAGCCGCGGCCAGTGAATCCGAGTCCCGATCCAGTTGCTCAAAGCTCGTCCCGTGCCCCCCCGCGATCATCGCAGTGCGCCCCGCGTGCTGGCGCGCAGCAGACCTCAGAAAGTCGTGAAGCAGGAACATGCCCGGTACCTCAAGAGTTCTTCCTGCCCACCGGTTGACGCTTGCGAGAAACGAACCCGGCGATCTTCTCGATCGAGTCCAGATTCTCAGGCGTCAACTCCGTGTCCTGCACCCGAAACCCGTACTTCTCTTCCAGAAAGAGCACCAGTTCCATCACCCCCGTCGAATCCATCACCCCCGTATCCAGCAGCGACTGCGAAGTGGTCAGTCCCGCGGCGTTTCCAAGCAAGAAGCGTTCCGTAATGAAGTCCTGGATCTCGGTTTTGATTTGTGGCACAACAGTTCCTCGGCAAAGGCATGGGGAAGAGCCCATTCTAAGCAATCAGACAGCAAACTATCGGTCTTGAAACCCTGGCTCATCGGTCGGCCCACGCTCTCTGAATCGCTGCCCGGCCGCATATGACGCCCGGACCGCGGCTCCCGGCGGTTACTGGACATTGCGAACAGACTGGGTTTCGTACGGTGGGACGCGACCCTCTTGCCACTTGATTGACGCTGATTCCACCTTGCGGGGTGGCCAAGGCTTGACACGGGAAGTAAGCTGATATCGGGAGTCTGGACGGGTTTCAAGCGGGTTACGCCCGTCGGGTTGTCCATCGCGAGGCGGATGGAAAGAGGCAGGAACGATGCGTCAAAGGTTCAGCCAAGGATGGAGGCTATGTGCTGCGATAGTGCTGGCGGTCGTGTCGGCACCCGCTCAAGCCGCAACCCTTGCTCTTCACAAGACCAAGTCCGGCTCGACGCTGACCCTCGATGGCCTTCCCGTTTACGCCACGCCCGGACTGATCACCCACCAACGCCTCATCGCCTTCCAGAACTCCAAAGACCTCGTCGCGGTGTGGGATGAGACCTCGCACGGCGTGACCGCGGGGTACTTTGCCATTTGCCTTGATGGCCGCACTTTCTCGCAAGTGGCTCCGACTGAGAACAAAGTTCGGCTCCGCTACCAGGTCTTTGATCCTCTCTCAGGCGAGCCGGTCGTTCCCGAGGCGCTGCGGGCCGGACCTGGAAACGAGACCTTTCTTGTGCAGTTCGTCTCCACGCCACTAGATGCCATGCGAAAGGAAATCACGGCGCTGGGCGGCACCGTGGAGGGGTTTCTGACCGACAACACCCACGTGGTCCGCATGACTCCCGCCGTCCGTGAACGGATCAAGAGCCTGCCCTATGTCCGATGGGTTGGGACGTGCCACCCGGCGTACCGCCTCTCCTCGGAAGTCCTTGCCCAAGCCCTCACGCCGTGCGGCCCGACAGGCCAGCCGTTGATCCGCTACTCCATCGCCTGTTTCCAGCGCGGCTTGGTTTCGCAGCGGGTAGTCGCAGATGCCGCCAGAGCGCTGGGCGGCATCGTGGAGGTAATGACCCCCGGCCAGTTCCGGCTCGAAGTCAGCATCCCCCCATCCAAACTCGCGACTCTCGCCCGACTTAACGAGGTCAGCTACATCGACCTGTGGGGCGGCCCCGGCGGGGCCGACATGCAGTTCGTCCGCCGGCTCGTCGGCGCGACAGATTCAACCTACACCCCCATCGGCGGTTACTCCGGCCAAGGGGTCCGCGGTGAGGTCCACGACTCCGAAGTTCGCACCACCCACGACGCTTTCCAAAACGCCCCCATCCTCCTGCATGGTGGCAGCGCCGGCAGCGGCCAGATCTACGGATTCCACGGCACCGCCATCTACGGGATCCACTTCTCCAACTGGCCCGGCCAGCCCGTCTACAACGGCATGGTCACCGACGCCGAGCAAGGCATCTTTATCCTCTACGCGCTCTCCACGCAGTTTGGCGGCGAAACGTCCAGACTGGACTTCAACCTCGAGGCCACCGACCCCAGCGGCCCGATCCGGTCCTGCTACCAGTCCAGCTCCGTCGGCAGCAACCTCACCACGCAATACAACACGATCTCCCAGGAGACCGACGACTATCTCTTCCTGGTTGACTACCTCAGTTGCCAAAGCCAGAGCAACGCCGGCAACCGCAACTCCCGTCCGCAAGCTTGGGCGAAAAACATCATCGCCCTGGGAGGCGTCAACTGGTACGGCACTCAAACCCGCTCGGACGATGAGTGGACCGCGGCCAGCTACGGCCCCGCCATGGATGGCCGCCAGAAGCCCGACCTCACCAACTGCTATGACCAGGTCCCGACCACCTGGGGCTTTGCCGACGATGCCACCTCCAACTTCGGCGGCACCTCCACGGCAACCGCCATCACCGCCGGCATGTCCGGAATCCTGATGCAGATGTGGCACGCCGGTGTCTGGCCCGGCTTCGGCGGTGGCGATTCGGTCTTCGCCGATCGCCCAAGGTCCACCACCGTCAAGGCGATGCTGATCAATACCGCCTATCGCTACCCCTTGAACCAGGGCGGCCTCACGCGTGCCCGTCAGGGCTGGGGCATGCCGGCCCTGGACTCGCTGTACAACATCCGCAGCAGGACGTTTATCGTCAACGAATCCGACACCCTCACCAACGCGCAGGTGAACGAGTACACCATCACCGTCGCGCCCGACGAGCCGGAACTCAAAGTCACCATGGTGTTCCGTGATCCCAAGGGCGATGTGATGGCCTTTCAGGATCGCATCAACGACCTGACCCTCCGGGTCACAGCCCCCGACAACACCGTCTACTGGGGCAACAACGGCCTATGGAACTCGAACTTCTCAAGCCCCGGCGGACAGCCAAACACAAACGACACGGTCGAAAACGTCTTCATCCAAGACCCCATCCCGGGGACCTGGACCGTGTCCGTTATCGGCAGTCAGATCGTCGAAGATGCGCACTTGCAGACGCCCAACGTGGTCGATGCCGACTACGCGCTGGTCGTCACGGGGGGATTGGTTGGCCCGCCTCCGCAGCCTTGCTACGCCAACTGTGATCAGTCCACTTCGTTCCCCATTCTCACCGCCAATGACTTCCAGTGCTTCCTGAATCTATTCGCCGCGAATGACCCCTACGCGGACTGCGACGGCGTCGGCGGCCTCACGGCCAACGACTTCCAGTGCTTCCTCAATGCCTTCGCTGTCGGTTGTCCTTGACCCGACACATGGCCACATCTGGCCCGGACAAGCGCCTCCTCCTGTCCTCCGCGCAAAAATCCGTCCACAAGTCGCTTAGGGGTTACACCACACGTTGCGCCATGTCTCCAGTTGCCGCAACCGCTGGCCGATCCTCCTCGGAAACCCTAGCTGCGATGCCCCCGCTTGCGCGGCGGCAACGGTGGACACTCTCCTATGGTGCCCGGTGTGGAAGTCGCGTTGATGCCCATTGCTGCAAAACCAGTACCCGTCGTGGCCGTGCGCGCCGATGAGGCGCGCCGAACCGGGCTGGATGCGGCACGCATCCTCGCCGCGCTGGGCATCGTCTGGACCCACGCCAACGCCGATGCGGAGTACGCCTCTCCCGCGGCCATGGGCCGCTTCGCCGTGCCGTTCTTCTCGGTCGTCGCCGGCATCTTCCTGGTAGACACGCTGCGCAACACGTCCTGGTCCGACGTGAAGACCTTTCTCATCCGCCGCGCCGCCAAGCTGTACCTCCCCTTCATCGCCTGGACCTTCATCTACATCGCCTTTCGAATGTCCGCATCAATGGTCGTCTCGGTCAAAGACCCATTCCAAGTGCGGTGGTGGCTGCCACTCACCGGTTCGATGTATCACCTCTGGTTCCTGCCGTTCCTGCTGATCGCGACGCTCATCCTGACTCCGCTGTTGGTTCTCGCGCTGCGCCGCCGCGCCTGGTCGTTGATCGTGGCGGCCGTGTTGATCACGGGCGGGTTGCTCATCGTCGGTTTTCCGTTTCGCGTTTCAGCCGTGCACAGTTCAGATCACCTCTACTTTCTTGACCGCGTCAGCGCCCGGTCTCCAGCGCTGCTCTGGGGCACCGCGATCGGCCTGCTGATCGCCAGCGACCCCCGATCCTGGCGCATCCCACGGTTCATGGCGATCGTCGGTTTCGGCATCACGGCGTTCTGTATGGGAGTTTACTGGCAGAATGGCCGCACACCCTGGGCCGCGAACCTCGGCGGCGTGGGCTGGTTGCTGGTCGGGCTGGGGATGGACCGCACATCGCTCTCGCGCTGGCTTGCGCCTCTGGGCCGCCTGAGTTACGGCGTTTACCTGATTCACCCCCTGATCATCGCGATCGTCTACAAGCTCTGGGCGGTGCAGCACTGGCCGCAAGGGCCGCTTGAGATAACCACCGCGTTTTTCGCGGCGACGCTGGTGTCCGTCGGCGCGACCAAGTTCATCAAGTCTCGCAAGTCGCTGGCGTGGTTGACACCCTGAGCGGCGCCTACCCTTGCAGCCACCAGCCGGTGTGGCGGAATTGGCAGACGCGACGGATTCAAAATCCGTTCTGGGTGAAACCAGGTGTGGGTTCAAGTCCCTCCTCCGGCATTGCCTTCTTCTTGCGGGAAGAGGCGCTTCCAAATGTAGTAGATGGGGATGCCGGCGGTTAGAACTCCTAGCCAGAGCATCACCATGCGCCCTTGGGATTTGGGGTTGTTGGCATCGTCGATGATGAGCAAGACAGTCATGGATAGGGCCGCCAGGATGAAGAGGGCGGGCACGACCGGGTAACCCACGCAGCGGTAGGTGCGCGGGGCGTTGGGCTTTTTGATTCTCAGGATGAAGATGGAGCATGCTGCGAGTCCGTAGAAAATCCACATGGTGAAAATGAAGCTATCTGCCAGCTTCTGGAAGTTGCCGGCGTACCAGAGGGCTCCGACTGAGAGGGTGAGTTGAGTCCAGAGTGCTACCGCGGGTGTTTTGAAGCGGGGCTCGACGTGGCCCAGGAACTTGAAAAGGAGGCGGTCGTTGGCTTGGGCGAAGGTCACTCTTGCTCCGGTGATGATGGAGCCGTGGGTGGAGCTGAGGGTTGAGACGAGAATGACAACCAGGACCAGGGTGGCGCCGAGGTTTCCTACGAGGCGGTCCATGACGATGGGCGCGACGCTGTCGGTGCCGCGCATTTCGGTCAGGGGCATGAGGTACATGTACGCCGCGTTGACGGCTATGTAGAGCAGGGTGACGGCGGCGGTGCCCGCGAGGTAGATTCGTGGGAGTTCGCGCTGGGGGTTCTTGACCTCTCCGGCGATGGCCCCGACATCGCTCCAGCCGTCATAGGTCCAGAGGATTCCGGACATGACGGGGGCGATGGCGAAGATGAGGGATTGCTCGACGGGTGAGGAGGCGAAGTTGGCCGCGGAGCCCTTGTTGAGGGCGAGTGCGAGCGCACAGATCGCGAGGAGGGCGAGCGCCTTGGCGCTGGTGAGGAGCTCGGCGATGCCGGCTCCGATGTTGATGCCGAAGGTGTTGATGGCGGTAAGGACGATGAGGAGGATTGAGGTTGTGACTCGCGTGTCCCACTGGACTCCGAGGAGTCGGTTGAGGTTTTCGCCAAAGACGACGGCGATTCCGGCCGCGGCGAAGGGCTTGGTGATGAGCATGTAGGTCCAGCCGAAGACAAAGGCGACGGGCCGCCCGAGTCCTTCGCGGAGGAAGACGTAGACGCCGCCGGACTGGGGGTACATGCAGGCGAGCTCGGCGTAGGTGAGGGCGCCGAAGAGGGAGATGACCCCGCCCAGGAGCCAGAAGCAGAGGATGAGGTAAGGGCTGGCGAGGTGCTTGGCGATCTCGGGGGGAGTGCGGAAGATGCCGCTGCCGATGATGATTCCGACCATGATGGCGGAAGCGCCCCAGAAGGAGACGCGGCGGGGAAGGTCGGTGGGCATGGGGGGAGTGTAGAAGAAAGTGCCGAGTCCCGAGTGCCGAGTGCCGAGTGGGGAGAAGAGGCCACAGGTGGCACAGATGGACCCAGATCAGGAGAAGAGGGATTGGCCGCGGATTGCGCGGATGGGCGCGGATCAGGAGAGGGAGGAGAGGAGTTGAGGCAGAAGGCGAGGGGGTTGATGGGCTCGTTGTTGGTTGATGGAGAATGTGTAGAGGAGGTAGAGACGGAGCCCTCACCGCCCGCTGCGCGGGCACCTCTCCCGCCGGGGGCGGGAGAGGTAGGTGGAGAATCGGGCGGAGACGAAACGCGGTTGCGCCAGGGTTGGCTGTTGAGGGCTTTGAGGAGGTGGACGGCGGCGCGGCGTTTTTCTACGGGGGAGTCGGAGCGGTCGAGGATTTTGTCGAGTTCCTGGAGGGAGCGTTCGCGGCGGTGGTATTCGATCTGGCCGCGGTGGAAGGCCAGGTGCGGGGCGATGGTTTCGGAGAGGGACCAGGAGGCGAGTTCGAAT
>JBGAND010000046.1:0-33931 GCA_044222485.1 Phycisphaerales bacterium
CCTTCCCAAGCGAGTGCGACTTCACCGTCTTCCCATCCGCATCCCCCCACATCTCCCCCGCGATCTTCACCACCTCCGCATCCGCCTTCGGAAAGTCCGTCAAACTCGGCGACCGACTCGGCCGCGGCCCAATCACCGTCGCCCCCTGCTTCACCAACTCCGCAACCCGCGCCAGCGACCGAGGCGTAATGAACCCCACCTCCGGCAACACCATTGCCCGATAGCTCATCCCATCCTTCAACGTCAGTCGCCCATCCTTCACCGACATCCGACTGAACAGCACATCCGCATTCACCGCGTCGTAGTCATACCCCTTCGTCTTGAGATCCATGTTGAACGGCACATCGTTCGGCGCAGCATCCCCCGGGAAGTAGCAAAGGTCGGCCACAAACTTCCCCTGCTGCAGCAGGTACTGACACCGCGCCAAGTACTGCACCCAAGCCGACCCCTGATTCCACCAAGTCGTCGTCCGTTCAAAGTGCGTCCCCCACTGCCCCATCGTCATCCCCGGGAACTTGTCCATCCATGGCTGATGCGCATACCGGTGAATGATGTACCGGTTAATCCCCACCGTGTACATCAAGTCGCCCACCGACTTCAGCGAATACGGATGGTTCAGCCACTTCCCCGTCTGCGGCACCGCCGTGAACGATTCTGCCCCGACAATCTGCCGCCCATACGTGTGCGCCACCGACGCGGCCAACTTGCACGAGTTGCTTTCCCCCGACCCCACCCAGAACTCACCCATCGGGATATCCGCATCTCGCCCCGTCAGCAGACACTCAAACGGCCCGTCATACGGCTCGATCGAGGCCTGCATCCCGCTCCTGTGGCACAACTCCGCAAAGTACGTGTAGTAGTTGTCCGCAAACAAGTCCGCGATCGTCCGCCGGAAGTCCCACAAAAACCGCTCCGACTCCTCACCACTCCCCACAAACCTTCCAGCCACCACCGGCAGCATCATCAACGGGTCATACCCCCGCCGCTTCGTAAACTCCTCTCTAAACGCCGGCGTCCAGTTCTGCCCACCCATCTCATAGCTGTCGATCAAACAATTATTCAACACTTTCCCCGCCAGCGGCCCCAGGTCCTTGATCACCGGCCCCATTAACCCATTCCACGAAGCTTCCAACCCCGCGCGGCTCATCTTGTCGCACTCAAGCCCCCGCCCGGACTCCGGCGATGGTGCATTCTGCGCCCCCGTCGGCGTGTACCCCATCCTCAAAACCGTCCAATCCCCCGCGGGCGCATCCCACTCCAACTTCCCATCCGCTCCCAGCTTGCCCGTCAACTCAACGATGCTCTCCCTCTTGATCACCGCCCCTTCCGGTGCCGCGGCCAAATCCGGCTGCTGGTTATACCGAGAGTCAAACCCCGCCTTCACCCCAATGTCCTTGATCCGAGCCGCATCGTTCTTGGGCGTCGGAAAAGCAAACACGGCAATATCGCGATAGAAGTCCACCCGCGTCTTCGGCTTCTCCAGCACCGCCGAAACCTTCTGCCCCCCCCTCACCGCGGTCTGACTGAACACCACCATCTGCATCGCATGCTCAGGCGTCACCCAAGGCCCACCACTGCTCGACCACCCCGTGCAGTTATGCATGCACAGCTCGATCCCCACACGATCCGCCTCACTCACCGCAAACTTCACCAGCTCACGCCACTCCGGGCTCATGATTTTGACCGGCCCATCCGGAATGGACTCCGAAACATTGAAAATCTGAGCCCCACCAAGCCCGATCTTCTTCATCGCCTCCAGGTCCGCCGTAATCCCCTGCTTAGTGATGTTCCCATTCATCCAGTGCCACCACGTATGCGGCTTAGCCTGAGCAGGCGGGTTCTTAAACCCACTCTCCAGATCAGACTGAGCCCGCCCCGCGGCCGAAAGAACGGACAAGGCCACCATCGATACAGCAATCGCGTTCCGCCGCATGGTTCTTCTCCAGAGATATGCGGCAGTCTACCGATTCGCAATCACACCGTCGGCTTCCCAGCTTCCGCACCCGGCAGGGTGCACGGTCGTTGCCAGGGGTCGTGAGGCTCTGCGAGCGCACCCCTGGTTCTGTTTTCTTAGTTTCTGCACCCGGCAGGGTGCGCGAACCGACCCCTCGCGCCCCAGGCTCACCATTCCCCCGATACTCTGCCCACTTCCAAATCACATGGCCCTTCCCCTCCCACATTTCCTCCCTTCTTCCCAATCGCGCCGCCACGCCCTCATCGCCTCCCTCCTCTTCCTCACCCTCCTCACCGTCTCCCTCATCAACCCCAACTTCGCCACCCTCCAAAACTTCCGCGACCTCCTCATCCAATCCGCCCCCGCCGTCATCGTCGCCTGCGGCATGACCTTCGTCATCCTCACCGGCGAAATCGATATCTCCGTCGGCTCCCTCCTGGGCCTGCTCGGCGCCATCATGGGAATCCTCTCCTCACCCCAACATCAAGGCCTCCCCGTCCCCCTCGTCATCGCCGCAACCCTCTTCGCCGGCTCCGCCATCGGCCTCCTCAACGGCCTCCTCGTCACGGTCGGCCGCATCCCTTCCATCATCGCCACCCTCGGATTGCTCACCATCCTCCGCGGCATAACCGACTTCGCGATGGCCGGCGCCTGGATCACCGACCTCCCCCCCAACCTCCGCACCCTCGGAACCGGCACACTCGCCGGCCTCCCCATCAGCCTCTGCGTCGCCGCGACCGTTGTCCTCGCGTCGCTCTTCCTGGCCCATCGCACACGCCTGGGCCTCCGCATCTACGCCGTGGGTGGCAACCCCACCGCCGCCACCAACGCCCGAATTTCCTCGACCCGCATCAAACTCATCACCTTCACCCTCCTGGGCTTCCTCACAGCCGTCGCCGCTCTTGTCATGATCCCCCAGCAATCCGTCATCGAATCCGGCATCGGCGCCGGTTTCGAACTCGTCGTCATCACCGCCGTCGTCGTCGGCGGCACCTCAACCCGCGGCGGCACCGGCACCATCTTCGGCACCATCCTCGCCGCCCTGCTCCTGGGCAGCATCCGAACCACCCTCCTCTTCCTCAACCTCGGCGACTTGGCAACCTATTGGGAACGCGCCATCCAAGGAGCCTTCATCCTCATCGCCGTCCTCGCCGAACACGCCTCCCGCAATCGAGCCCGCGCCGGAGCCCCCGCGTGAAGCTCCCCCAGCGCACCAACTCCGTCATTCACGAGTGCATCCTCGCCGCACTCCTCATCATCGTCCTCATCGCCGCCGCCTGGCTCGAACCAAACTTCATGACCGTCGAAGCCCAACTCGAGCTCTCCACACACGCCATCGAACTCGCACTCCTCGCCCTCCCCGTCACACTCATCATCATCAGCGGCGGCATCGACCTCTCCGTCGGCTCCTCCATGGCCCTCTCCGCCGTGGTCCTCGGCCTCCTCTTCGAAGCCGGCGCCCCGATCTACCTCTGCGCCCTCGCCGCCCTCCTCACCGGCACCACCGCCGGAGCCCTCAACGGCTTCTTCATCGCCAAAATCAAAGTCGACCCCCTCATCGTCACCCTCGCCACCCTAGCCGCCTTCCGCGGCCTAGCCGAAGGCATCAGCCTCGGCCGCCCCATCTCCGGTTTCCCCGAGAATCTCCTCCACCTCGGCGCCGGCACCCTCGCACGAATCCCGATCCCCGCACTCATCCTGATCCTCATCTGCATCACCACCGCAACCCTCGTCTGGAAATCCGTCGCCGGCTTCCGCATCTACGCCATCGGCGGCAACGAACTCGCGGCTCGCTACGCCGGCCTCCCCGTCAACCAAATCAAGCTCGCCCTCTACACCCTCTCCGGCGCCGCCTCCGGCCTCGCCGCCATCCTCTACGTCGCCCGCCGAAACACCGCCAAGGCCGACATCGGCACAGGCATCGAACTCGAGGTCATCACGGCCGTCGTCCTCGGCGGAACCAACATCTTCGGCGGCCGCGGCACCATCATCGGCACCCTCCTGGGTGTCGCCCTCATCCACGAAGTCCGCGAGTTCGTCGATTGGCACTGGCACCACAACGAACTTATCCTCATCGTGATCGGCGTCATCCTGATCGCCTCCGTCCTCCTCAACAACCTCGCCTCGCGCCGAAAGTCGTAGCCAACCCGCACGGTCTTAGGTGCCACTGCTCGCCGCACGAACTCCAGCGACCTGCGACAACCCGCGACGCGGCGCAGCAGTGCCCCTCACCAGCAAGCGAACCCCTTGCAACAGCGAGCCGTGGCGTGAACGCCACGGCGGACTCCCGTCAACCAAACGCCGCAACTCCATTCAAAACCCGCTAGGATTAGCCCGCTCTCTTCCCCTCACTTCCAAGCCGGAGTCCCCCGATGAAGCGTTTCGCCCTTCCCCTCTGCCTCTCCCTCATCGCCGCCCTCGGCCTCTCCGCCGCCGCGCCCACCCCGCCTTCCACCGACTCCAAAAAACTCACAATCTGCCTCCTCCCCAAAAAGAAAGGCGTCCCCTACTTCACCACCTGCGCCAAAGGCGCTGAAGAAGCCGCCAAAGAACTCGGCGACACTCTCATCTACGACGGCCCCACCGACGGCTCCCCCGAAAAAGCCGCCAGCATGGTCGACCGCTGGATCCTCCAGGGTGTCGACGTCATCGCCGTCTCCCCCAATGACCCCGAAGTCGTCGGCCAGGCCATGAAGAAAGCCCGAGCCAAAGGCATCCACGTCATCACCTGGGATGCCGACGCCGCCAAAGACACCCGCGAGTTCATGGTCAACCAGGCCACCGCCAAAGACATCGGCTACGCCCTCGTCGACGCGATGGCCAAAGACCTCGGTGGCGAAAAAGCCGAAGGCAAAGTCGCCATCATCACCGCCGCCCTCACCGCCGCGAATCAAAACGAATGGATGAAGTACATGAAGGAGCGCCTCGAGCACTACCCCAAGCTCACGCTCATCGCCACCAAACCCTCCAACGAAGACCAGCGTCTCGCCTTCCAGGTCGCCCAGGACCTCATGAAGGCCAACCCCGACCTCAAAGGCATCTTCGGCATCAGCTCCGTCGCCTTCCCTGGCGCGGCCGAAGCCGTCAAACAAGCCGGCAAATCCGGCAAGGTCCTGGTCACCGGCTTGGCCACCCCCAACGACATGAAGGCTTACGTCAAGGATGGCACCGTGAAGTCCGTCATCCTCTGGAACACCATCGACCTGGGCTACCTCACCATCCAAGCCGCCCACGCCCTCGCCACCGACAAACTCAAACCCGGCGCCAAAGACCTCCCCGCCGGCCGCCTCGGCACCAAAGCCATCGAAGGCGACCAAATCCTCCTCGGCAAGATCCTGATCTTCACCAAAGACAACATCGATCAATTCGACTTCTGATCCTCTGTCTTGTCTTCACCCGGAGGGTGCACGAACGTTGCCAGGGGTCGCGAGGCTCTGCGAGCGCACCCCTGGTTTCGCCTTTTCGATCCCGCACCCGGAGGGTGCACGAGAATCTGCGACTATCTCGACGCTCACAAATCATTTGACGCGAGGTCACTTTGGACTCATGAGCTGAAATTCAATCCCTTCCTCTGGACTTGAACGCTTCCCCATGCTCATCCAAGTCACATTCCCCCCGACCGCAGGATGGCGAACCGTCACTCTGTAACTCCCTCCTCGACTCAAATCGACCCCCACGATCAGCATTCCCTTCGGAGCATTCACTGTGACTGATCCCGAAGAACCCGTGGTGGCAGGCGGAACCGGGCGCGACAAGATCGCCACTCGATCGTGCGTAATCGAAACTTCGGCACCCACCAATGGTTCATGATTGCTGGTTCGCCGAACACTTACGACAACCGGCGCCGAGCAAACACACCCGCCTGCGATTAGGCAAGCCAGGCTGGTCAGCATCGCGCAGAGCCACTTGCGAGTGAACCGACCACCTTCCCTACTTGTGTCCATCTGCGTCATCTGCGGCTCCTTCCTCTCACCCCTCCACCACCAAATGCACCTCCCGCGGCCCATGAACCCCCGTAATCAAAACCCCCTCAATATCCGCCGTCTTACTCGGCCCCGTAATCAAAACCACCCCACTCTCCACCTCCCCAAACGACCCAAACAAATCCACCAAGTCCGCCACAATCTGTGACGCCCTCACCATCGCCACATGCACCGGCGGCACCAAACTCAACCCTCTCCCACGCCCCACACCCGCCGCGCACACGATCGACCCCGTCTCCGCCACCGCCCCCTGCACATCCGTCACGCCCACATCAACCTCAAACAGCGGTCCAACTCCTGCAACGTTCTTCCACTCCACCGCCTCAATGCCGCGAGCCGTGAGCCCCGCCGAAATCCCATCGAGCGACCCGCTCACCGCCACCCGCCGCGCCCCAAGCTTCGCGAGCAACTCGAGCACAAACTCATCCGCACGCGAAGTCCGATGCAACACCATCCCCGTCTTCCCCGCCCGCTCCGCAAACAGCGCCACCAAATCCTGATCCTTCTTCGCGACGCGCACCACCGCCTCATCAACCGAAGGCGCTGACTCCTCCGGCGCAACCACCCCACCACGCCCTAGCGCCCGTGTCACCCGCGCCACAAACGCATCGCGACTGACACCGCTTGTAGAACCCTGTGCACTCATTCTTCCCGCTCCCACGCCCACCACTCCCGAAAACTCTCCTCCGCCGGCATCGGAAAATCCCTCTGCTTCGTCCAAGCCCCCAGCGGCCCCGGCGCCCAAGGTATCCACCCCTCATCCTCTTCAAACCACGACAACAACCACCTCTGCGCCGCCGCGCAAGCCCGATACGACCACGACCACCGCAACATCCGCCCCCAAATCCAAAACCCAATCCTCTCCCCCCATCCCCCTATCCCCCGATCCCCCGATCTCTCCTCCACCATCCTCCGCCTCAGCCCAATCAACTGCCGTGGCAAATCAATCTTCACCGGACACGCCTCAAAGCACGCCCCGCACAACGAAGTCGCATGCGGCAAATCCGGATAGTTCGACAACCCCTTGAGCAGCGGCGTAATCACCGCCCCGATCGGCCCCGAATACACCGACCCATAGCTGTGCCCGCCAATCTTGCGATACACCGGACACGCATTCAGACAAGCCCCACACCGGATGCACCGCAAAAGCTCACGAGTCTCCTCGCGCAGAATCTCCGTCCGCCCATTGTCGAGCAGAATCAGATGAACCTCCTCCGGCCCATCACTCTCCCCCACCCTCCGCGGCCCCGTAATCACACTCGTATAGCAAGTCAAAGGCTGAGCCGTACTACTCCGCGCGAGCACCTTCAGCAGCACCCCGAGGTGCGACATCTCCGGAATCAACTTCTCAATCCCCGCCATCGCCACATGCACCCGCGGCGCCGTCGTGCAAAACCGCCCATTCCCCTCATTCGTGCACAAAACAATCGACCCCGTCTCCGCCACCAGAAAGTTCGCCCCGCTGATTCCCAGGTCCGCGCGGCGGTACTTCTCCCGCAAGTGCCGCCGCGCAATCTCCGCCAGCTCCCGCGGCTCATCCGTATACGGCACCCCCAGCTCACGCGTAAACGCCCTCCCCACCGCCGTCCGATCCTTATGAATCATCGGCGTCACAATGTGCGACGGCGCATCCCCATCCAACTGCAAAATAAACTCCCCCAGATCCGTCTCCACCGTCTCCACGCCCGCGGCCTGCAAAGCCGGCACCAACTCCGTCTCCTCCGTCACCATCGACTTGCTCTTAACACACAGCTTGCACCGGTGCCGCGCCGCGATCTCCAAACAAATCGCATTCGCCTGAGCCGCATCGACCGCATAGTGAACCACAACCCCCGCCGCCTCCGCCTTCTCGACAAATCTCTCCAGATACCAATCCAAATGATCCAGCGTGTGCTGCTTGATCGCCCCCGCCAACGTCCTCACATCATCAGACCGCTCCCCAAACGTCTCGCGAAACCCCGCCTTCCGCCCTTTGTCCTTCGACGTAGTCGCACTCCCCACAAACTGCTGAAGCTGAACATCCCCCACCGCCTTCGCCGCCCGCGGCCGAATGTCATAAGGCAACTCAACGTGCAACGGACTCACCGTGGCACCGAGCTTCCGCTCGGTGTTCTCCGCGCCCCCCGTCTCCGCATGAGCGGTCACTTCCCAGGCTCCATCAACCCCATCCCCTCCGCAATCACCTCCGCCAAACTCTTGATCTCCACTCCACACCCGCCGCGCCGACACGCCCCCGCGATATTCATCGTGCACCCCGGCTCGCTGCTCACCAGCATCGAAGCCCCGCTCTCCCGAATCGCCGCGACCTTATCCCGCACCATCGCCCCCGAAATATCCGGGTACTTCGTCGCAAACGTCCCCCCAAACCCGCAACACTGATCCCGATTCGTCAGCGGCACATACTCCAGTCCCTTCACCTGCCGCATCAACCTCTCCGCCTCATCCGTCACATGCAACCCCCGCAAGTGACACGAATAGTGATACGTCGCCCGCCCCACCCACTCTACCCCATACGCGGCAAGATCCACCTTCAACACCTTCACCAGAAACTCCGCAAACTCAAACGTCTTCTCCGCAAACCCCTCCGCCGCCCGCTTCGCCTCTCCCTCAAACAACGACGGGTAGTAGTCGCGAATCATCGCCGCGCACGACCCCGACGGCGTGACCACATTCTCGCTCTCCGCAAAGACGCGAATCATCCGCTCCGCCAGCGTCCGCGCATCCGCGTGATACCCGTTGTTGTACATGGGCTGCCCACAACAAGTCTGAGCCGCCGGAAAGTCCACCACACACCCGAGCTTCTCCAACACCTTCACCGCCGCAATCCCCCCGCGCGGAAAGTACGAATCCCCAAGGCAAGTGATGAAAAGTGATACACGCCGTGCCATCGAAGTCGGTTCCTCCGACTTCGATGCGAGCGGTTGCAACGAAGCCGACATGTCAGTCCTAACCGAAATGCTCCGGCTCCTTCCTCAACCGAGGCGGCATAGGCCTCTGGCCCGTACGCATCCCGCCCGCTACTCCAACAGCACATCCGGTATGAACGTCTCGTCTGAGACAAGTGCATGATACACGATGGTGTTGCCCGGATCGGCATCCACCAGCTGCACATCCATGCGTTCTCTAGCTTCTTCTTTCGACACCAACTCGATGCCGTGACGCCGCAACGACGTTACCACTTCTGCCTCGTCGGCGGACCCGGCCTCTTCCGCCGAAGTGATCACCGACACGTATCTCGGTTCCTGGTCCTGCAACCTAAACAGCATCCCCCATGGCGATACGCAGGACAAGCACACCATGAGCCCGCCAGATCCCGTCATGACCTGCAAGTGCATCGCGCAATGCGCATTCAGATCCGTCGCATCCTTGACGAAGTATCCCTGCATCAACTCCGATACGACCGGGTGATGCCTCAGCGTCTCGTAGTTCTTTTCGATGAATGCAAACCGACGCTCGCGACGCCCGTCATACGCCGAACGTATTGATGCAGCAATTTGTGCCGTCCGCACGATTCATGCTCCGTTGGCGCTGAGGTTTCCAATTCCAACAACGACTCTTGGTCCGACCGAGCGATTCGGGACAGGCGTACCTACCTCAAGAACGCATCCGCCAACCCCCCATCCACACTGATCACCTGCCCCGTAGTCTTCCCCAGCCTCCCTCCAACCAGCAAGAAAATCGCCTCCGCCTGATCCGCAGGCGTCACCGACTTCTTCAACATCGTCCGACTCGCGTAAAAAGCCCCAAGCTTGGAAACCAAACTCTCCGTCCCCTCATCCGCCGCAAACCCAATGTTGTACTTCGTCAACGAAGCAATCACCCGATCCCGCGGGAACATCGTGCTCCCCTCAATCACCGCCGCGGGCGCCACACCATTCACCCGCACCAAGGGCGCCAGTTCAACAGCCAACTCCCTCACCAAGTGATTCGCCGCGGCCTTACTAACGTCATAAGGGAAGCTCCCCTTCTTCGCCACCACCGCATTCACACTCGTCGTCACGACAAGCGACCCCGTCAACCCCTGCTCCCTCCAAACCCTCGCCGCCTCATCCGCGACAAAGTAAACCCCCGACACATTCACATTGAACGTCTTCGCCCACTGCTCATCCGTATTCCGCCCCGAAACATCCGGCGGAATGAAAACCCCCGCGGTAATCACCACATCATCCACACCGCCATACGCCAGGATCATCTCATCCAGCGCCGCCCGAATGCTCTCCCGCTTCGTCAAATCCGCCGCGAGCCCGATCGAAGGCCCACACCCACTGATCCCGCTCCCCGCCACACCAATCCCCGCGCCTTGCTTGGAAACAATCTGCTCGGAAGTCTCCTTCGCCCCCGCCAACTCCAAATCCACCGCAACAACATGCGCCCCCTCGTTCGACAGCCTCACCGCCGCCGACCGCCCAATCCCACTCCCCGCCCCAATCACCGCCATCACCCGACCCGCAAGCTCCTTCTCCGGCGGCATCCGCTTCAGCTTCGCCTCTTCGAGCAACCAGTACTCAATATCAAACGCCTCCTGCTGCGGCAGCGAAATATACTCACCCATCGCCTCCGCCCCGCGCATCACCTCCACCGCGCAGTTGTAAAACTCGGCCGTCACCCGCGACTCACTCTTGCTCTTCCCCCACGCGATCATCCCCAGCCCCGGAATCAAAATCACACTCGGATTGGGATTCCGCATCGCAGGCGAATCCGCATGCTTGCACCGCTCGTAATAGGCCGCGTAATCCTGCCGATACTTCACCAGCCCCGCCTCGAGCTTCGCCTTGAGCCCTCGTACATCCCCGACACTCGGCGACCACTCAACAAACAGCGGTTTGATCTTCGTCCGCAGGAAGTGATCCGGACACGAGGTCCCCAACTCTGCCAGACGCGCGGCATCGGCACTATTCACAAACCGCAGAATCCCTTCATCCTCCTGGACGGTCCCGATCTGGCGCGGCCACCCTCCGGTAGTCAACTTCCCGCGGAGCCACGGCAGCACCTGCGTGAACACCTTCCGCCGCTCATCGGCCGCCAGCGACTTGCACTTGGCTCCGCCAAAGGTCTTCGCGCCTTTGTCTTTACTCTCGATAAACGCCGCGGCTTTCTCAATCAGTTCCAGCGAAAGCTCATAACAAGCCCGATCATCATCCGCCCAGTTGATCAGCCCATGCTGTCCCAGGATCGCCCCGTCCGCCTTCGGGTGCGCCTTGCACACCTCCGCCAGCTTGAGTCCCAGATCAAACCCCGGCCTCTGCCAGTTGGTCCAAACGACCCGGTCCCCATAGATCTGCTTGGTCAGTTCCGCACCGTTCCGAGATGCCGCAACCGAAATCACGGCGTTGGGGTGCGTGTGATCCACGTGCCTCCGGGGCACAAAGGAATGCAGCGGCGTATCGATCGACGAGGCCCGCGGGTTCAGGTTGAATGTGCAGTGGGAGTACATCCCCACCATCGAATCCTCAACCGGCGTTTTTGCTCCGCGCTTTTCCGCTTTTGCGTACACCCCCTGCAATCCGATCAAGCGATCCTGATACAGCGAGGAAAAGAACGACCGATCCGCTGTGCGCAAGTCCCCACCTGAACCCTTCACCCAGAGCACATCCACCGACGCCCCGGTCAGCGGGTCCTTCTCCATGACCTTCGCTGAGGTATTCCCGCCACCGGTGTTTGTGATCCGCTGATCGCGGCCCAGCACGTTCGAGCGATAAACCAGCCGCCCGACCGGATCGAGCTTCTTCGCCTCCGCATCATCCCACATGTGCTTCACAAACCGATATGACTTCGCATCCGCCAAGCAACTCTCCTCAATTCAAAACTCAAATCACAGATTCAACGCCCTCTGCCGGTAGTGCTCATCCGCACGCCCCGCAATCCGCGCCACATCCGCCTCACTCAAGAACGTAGGCCCGCCCATGGCAACCGCCCCATGCCAGATGGCCGCGGCCTTGGAAACCATCAGCATTGCCCCGAGAACCGCGTTGGCCGTTCCGCCGAGCGTGATGACCCCGTGATTGGCCAGCACGATCACGCGGGGCTGCTCGCGCCGCCGCTGCATGAACGCTTCGACCTCGCGACGGATTACGACCGCCAGCTTGAGGCCCGGGTCCACGTACGGCACGAACACGGACTCCGCCCCACAGCAGACCACCTCATCCGGGAACACTCGACGCTGAGCGAATTCCGCGGCACGCTTTGAGCACAGAATCCCGTTGACCGAGATTGGGTGCACATGCCCCACCCACTCCACACCGGGCAGGCTCAGCAGATACGCGTGAAAGATCGCTTCCACCGAAGGCTTGGGCGCGGCCGGATCAATCCGGCTGGCCAGCAATGCCTCTTCGACACGCTCGTCAGGAGCCTCGGCCGAATCCATCAAGCCCATCAATCCGGCGGAACGGCAGGCTACGACCCCCTCCCGGGTCAGCGCGCCCAGATTCCGGCCACTGGCCTTGATCAACAACCCGTCAGCGCAACGAGTCGAAGCGTTTCCTTCGCCCAGAATCGCCAAGCCTCGATCCTCCCGTCCCAACTCGTGGGACAAGAGCACCAAAGCCTCGCGCCGTTCTGAGTCATTTCCGCTGCTCATTGCGCCCAAGTCTAGCGTCAATCGCTGTACACTCACCTCATGCACCTCCCTCCCGGCATCACCGACCGCGATCTTCATGACCGCCTCTCCCGCTTTCACATTGAAACCCCTTCCTGGGGGTACGCCGACACGGGCACCCGCTTTGGCAAGTTCCTCCAGGATGCGGCGGCTACCACCATCGAGGAGAAGCTCGCCGACGCGGCCCAAGTCCACAAGCTCACCGGCGCTGCCCCAACGGTTGCCCTCCACGTTCTCTGGGACTTCCCCGCGAGCACACCCCCACAACACATCGCTTCGCTGGCCCAGAAGCACAACCTCCACATTGGCTCCATCAACCCCAACCTGTTCCAGGATCAGATTTACAAGCTGGGCTCCGTCACCAACCGTGACCCCGGCATGCGTGGTCGCGCACTTCAGCACCTGCTTGACTCGGTGAACATCTGCAAGCGGGTCAAGTCCAACCTCCTGTCGCTTTGGTTTGCCGACGGCACCAATTATCCCGGACAGGGCCATATCCGCGATCGCAAGCGATGGATGACTGAGGCGCTCAAGAAGACTCACGCAGCGCTTCCGCCCGGCGCCACCATGCTGGTCGAGTACAAGCCATTCGAACCGGCGTTCTATCACACTGACATTGCAGACTGGGGAATGGCCGCCGCCTTTGCACGGGCGGCCGGGCCCCAGGCCAAAGTCCTGGTCGACACCGGGCACCACCTCCCCGGTGCCAACATCGAGCACATCGTCGCGTTCCTCATCGACGAGAACCTCCTGGGCGGCTTTCACTTCAACGACCGCAAGTACGCCGACGATGACCTCACCATGGGCAGCATCGATCCTTATCAACTCTTCCGGATCTTCCATGAAATCATCCTGGCCGAGCGGGATCGCGGCCAAGACCTTCCCATCGCGTACATGATCGATCAGTCGCACAACATCAAGCCCAAGACCGAGGCGATGATCGAGACGATTACAACGGCTCAGGAGTACTTCACCAAGGCCCTCTTGGTTGACCATGCCGCGGCCCACCTGGCCAGAGAGAGCGATGATGTGGTGCTGGCTGAACGGACGCTTAAGTCCGCTTTCGCGACGGATGTCCGCCCCTTTCTGGCTGAGTATCGCAAGTCCAAGGGTCTGCCTCCGGACCCGCTGCTCGCTCACCGCGAATC
The DNA here is from genome assembly GCA_044222485.1 of Phycisphaerales bacterium. Classification (GTDB taxonomy): domain Bacteria; phylum Planctomycetota; class Phycisphaerae; order Phycisphaerales; family UBA1924; genus JAHBXE01. The sequence goes on from JBGAND010000046.1 coordinate 13,681, forward strand.
CGGCTACATCAAGAAGGTTGAGGCGGAGCGAGGGCCTCGAAAGCCCAAGGGAGCCGGGTCCTACGCCTAGATTTTGAGTTGATCCCCCGTGCATGATGAGTCAGATGCGCGGCGTGGCTCGGGGGTTCGCGCGAATTGGTCCATGACCATAATTCTGCTGACGAAACGTGGTCATTGGGGACTCGCAGCCAATTCAGCCAACCTCGTTTCAGGCTTCACCAAAGTAGGATGTTCTAGGGTTGTGGCTCCGAAACTCGCGCACGTACAAGGACCGCGTTGGGTCGGGTAAGTCCTTCCACGACCCGGGGGCAAAGGCGTATTCCTGACCGTCGCAGGCCGCGAGACGGGCGAGCCACGAGGCCAGCGAATCGGCGAGCCACATGCGGTCTTCTGTATCCTCGGTGAAGCTGACAATCGCGCCGGCGGGCGAATCAGTTTGATCCACGCAGTAGATGACGGGCTCAAAGTAACCTGAAGATCCAAAGGCAACCAGGCGGGTGTTCTGCCATTGGGTTGAGCGCCCCAGGTCATTCATATTGGACGGGAGAAGTTGGCGTAGACCCCGAAGACGTCCCGGACGAGCTGGCCACCGCTGATGTCCTCCGGACCCTCGATCCTGGGAATGTCCATCGATCGATCTTGAGGATGGTCCGGCGTGATCATCTCGCCTTGGGTGGTCATGATATTTCCATCGCTGACCAAGGACCGGCCGGGATTCACAAAGTGTGACCAGAGGTCGGGATCATGCCAAAGCAGAAAGATGCGCAGGTCCGCAGGCAAGGCGAAGCCCAAGCGTCGTTCGAGTTCATCAAGTTGACTCGGTGTTACAGATGAACAGCGGGGCGCTACGTAGCCGTGCCGGCGGGCGGTGGACTCCACGAGGTCGAGGGAAGCGGCAAGTACGGCGCTGGCCCAGGGTGTTGAGGACATGGAGACAACTCCCGCCTGAATGTCCAAGTCGGTCGAGCCCGGATTGGATTGTAGTTGAAACCGCAAGACCTGCCATGTCGGAAGAACCGACTTCGATACCACAGTGACAATGCCGCGGCCCACGGCTCCACCTCTCCTTGGTAACCTACCCCTTCATCAGAAAGGGAACCACCCATGTCCCTCCTCCCCCTCTGGCTCCCCATCCTCCTCTCCTCCCTCGCCATCTGGTTCATCTCAACCATCGCCAGCATGGCCCTCCCCCACCACAAGCAAGACTGGATCAACCTTCCGGACCCGCCCACCGGCGAAGACAACTTCATGGATGATCTCCGCAAGCGAGCCATCCCACCCGGCAACTACCTCTTCCCCGACTTCCGCACCCCCGCGGCCCTCAAGTCCCCCAAAGTCGAACAAGCCCTCAAGCAAGGCCCCGTCGGCCACCTCAGCATCTGGAAAACGCCCGTCACCATGGGTGACAAAATGCTCGGCGCGTTCATCGTCCACCTCATCGTCGCGATCTTCATCGCCTACCTCGCCCGCGTGGCCCTCCCCACCCCCGCCCCCTTCGCCAAAGTCTTCCAGTTCGCCGCCACCGCCGGCATCCTCGCCTACTCGTTCTCCTCTATTCCGAATGCGCTTTGGTTTGGCGCGTACAAGCGCACCATCATCGCCACCGTCGTTGATGGGATCGTCTTCGGGGTAGTCATCGGAGCCATCTTCGCGTGGCGATGGCCGCACACCTGATGCGACCACGAAAAGCAAGTGAGCCGTGGCCTGTGACCACGCAGTGAGGCATTCCGGTCTCAACCGCAACGGCCGCGGCCGCCGCCTTCCTGCAGAAGACGGCGGCCACGCGTTGAATCAGATGTGAGTAGATCCAGCCCCGATCAGGTGCAACCCGCCGCGTACTTGTTCAGGAAGCACTGGAAGTCATTGACGTTCAGGATCGGGTTGGCCGACGAGTTGTCGCAGTTGGCGTAGCACGAGGGAGAGGGCTGCTGGGGATTCTCCAGGCCCGAGATGCTGAAAGCGTAGCGGATGTCAGGAGCGCCCACGGGCACATCCACCTCGTGGAAAATCACGTTGGCCGTGCCGCGGCCGGGGATGTTGAAAGTCATTTCCCGCCCGATCTCGCTGCTGCTGCTGCCGATGTCGGCCAGGTAGTTCGTACAGCGGCTGACCGGGTTGTAGTCGCCCAGGTAGGCGATGCCGAACACCTGCGTGTCGGAGCTGACCATACGGACGGTGACACACCGCGACGTGGTGTAGGGATTGAAGATCGGATAGCGGTCAAACCGCCGCACTCCGACGGCCGTGAAGTCCCCCGGGCACACTTTGGGCGAGCCACACGTCGACTCGACACCGTCGCGCGTCAGGCGGCCCGTCTGCGTGCCCGATACGCCCGCCCAGACCGGGGTTGTGCTGGCAGATCCGATGCGGGCCGAAACCAGCGCGGCGTTGGGCTGGATGTTGCAGGGGAAGCCCTGAATGTGAATCCGGTAGGGTTGTATGCCGCTGGCCGGATCGTTCTCGTGAACGACCAGGGTAACGCTGCCGTTGTTGGCGATATTCAAGTCCATGGGCTGGAGCGGGTTGAACGCGGCCGATGCGCTTGAGCCCGTGTCGCCGCGGTAGCTGGTGCAGAGCGGGTTGGCCGGGTTGAAGCTGGTCCCGGTGTAGGCGACCAGGAACACGCCCTGCCCGCCGCCGGTGCCGCTGAGAATGAACCGCACGCACCGCGTGGCGCCGCTGGTATTGGTGAAGGTGTACGCGTCATAACGGCGGGCTCCGGCCGCGGTGAACACGCCTGGGCACACCTTGGTCGCCGAACAGGTGCTCTCAACTCCGTCGCGTGTGAGCCGGCCGGCCTGCAGCCCCGTCACAAACGCCCATTCCGGTGCACCGGACCCGATCAGGCCGTTGATTTCAAGCGGAACGCAGCTGTCATCGGTGACCCCGCCGCCGTTGACGCGAACATCCGTCGCGTCTCCCGTTCCGATCGGCTGACCATTCACTGAAGCCACCATCCCCGCCGTCAACAAACCGATAAGTGCGAATCGACGCATTGCTTCGTTCTCCGTTGTCAGATGTCCTTTTTGCCGCGGCGTCCACGACGGACGCTTGCACGCGAGCTCGGCCCGGCTCAGCCCTTTGGCAAACCGGACGACGGAGTGAGAAGCACTCACACGACCTTGTGCGCGTATTGGCGATTTAATACTGAGCGGCGTGCTCTCAGATTGGTCGGAGTGGCGCAATTGTGGCCGCACCTGAGGGTCTTAAGGGACACCCTAGCCGCGACAACGGCGGCCCACCACCCACCCCGCCCCCACGATATCCTGCCCCTTCCGAATGCCCTCCCACCACCTCGCCATCGACATCGGCGCCTCCAGCGGCCGCGCCGTCCTCGGCACATTCGCCGACGGCCGCCTCTCCCTGCGCGAACTCCACCGCTTCCCCAACACGCCCATCACCCTCGAATCCGGCCTCCACTGGGATGCCGACAAGCTCTTCGCCGAAATCAAGCACGGCCTCAAACTCTGCGCTCAATCTCCGCTCTCCAGCCTCGCCATCGACACCTGGGGCGTCGACTACGCCCTGCTCGACCACAACAACCAACCTCTCACCCCACCCCACCACTACCGCGACCCCCGAACCCGCGGCCTCATCGACGCAGCCACCCGCATCGTCCCACGCGACCGAATCTACCAACGCACCGGCATCCAGTTCATGGAACTCAACACCCTCTACCAACTCCTCGCCGACCAGCGAGCCCCACACAACCCCCTGGCCAACACCAAGCAACTCCTCTTCACCCCCGATCTCCTCAACTTCCAGCTCACCGGCATCGCCCGAACCGAAACCACCATCGCCAGCACATCCCAGCTCTTCGACACGCAATCTCTCACCTGGGCCGATGACCTCATTCGCGCTTTCAATCTCCCGCGCCACATCTTTCCAACCGTGTCCAGCCCCGGCTCCATCCTCGGCCCCCTCTCACCAGAGATCGCCGCCGAGTGCGGAGTCGGACCCATCCCCGTCATCTCAGTCGGCAGCCACGACACCGCCTCAGCCGTGGCCGCGGTGCCGGCCGCCGCCGACGGCGACTGGGCTTACATCAGCAGCGGAACTTGGTCGCTGGTAGGTCGCGAACTCCGCGCGCCCATCCGCACACCCCAAGCCCTGGCCGCCAACTTCACCAACGAATGCGGAGTCGAAGGCACCATCCGCTTCCACAAAAACATCACCGGCCTCTGGCTGCTGCAGGAGTGCCAACGAGTCTGGCGAGAACAAGGCCGCGGCCACACAGCCCCCGACCTCATCAACCTCGCCACTGCCGCCGCACCGTTCCAATCTCTGATCGACCCCGACGACCCCACCTTCGCCGATTTCGGCAACATGCCCGAGCGCATCCGAGACTATTGCAAGACCACCAACCAACCGATCCCCACCACCGAGGGCGCGCTCACCCGCTGCATCCTCGAGAGCCTCGCCCTCAAAACCCGCTACGTGCTCGACACGCTCGAATCCCTGACCTCCCGCATCCGCACAATCCACATCGTCGGCGGCGGCACACAAAACGAACTCCTCTGTCAGTTCACGGCGGACGCCACCAACCGCACCGTCCTGGCCGGCCCCATCGAAGCCACCGCCGCCGGCAACATCATGATCCAAGCCCTCGCCCAGCGCGCAGTGACATCCCTCGCCGAAATCCGCACCGTCATCGCCAACTCATTCCCCCCCACCCCCTACAACCCCAAGCACCCCGAAGCGTGGAAGAACGCCTACACCCGCTTTCGCAGCCTGCCGCTGCGTTGACCGCGATTACCAGATTCAGGAATTCACCACATTGTCGCATTCCGGAGGTGAACTTGATGACTCCTTTATGCCCAGCGATTCGTTTCTTATGCCGCCCTGATCGCCAAACGGTTTGACCCGCCGATACTCCCTGGATCGCACAATCCGCCATGCGAGGGGAGCCTGTCATGAACCAATCCTGGACCACCGCACTCGCCACCGGCCTAGTCACCGCCGCTGTGCTGGCCGAACTCAACTTGGCCCGCATCTTGCTACACCATTGGCGCGAGGATCGCAAACAACCGCAGTTCAAACGAACCCTTTCGAAAGCAGACAACATGAAGGCCACTCAACAGCGTCCTCTCAGGGCTCTTGTCGCGGCCGCGCTCATCCTCGCCCCTTGTCTTGCGTTTACCGCAGCGCACGGTCAATCCGCGCCCGCTCTGCCCGACCAAGCGGCCCCTGCCAATCCGGCAGAACCCACCGACAAACCGGAAACCACCAACCCCTTCAGCCTGCAACTCAACCTCGACTTCACGTCCGCCTACTTCTTCCGCGGCTTCCTCCAAGAGAATCAGGGCCTGATCGTCCAGCCCGCGGCCAAGCTGACGGTCAACGCCTACAACAACTCAGACGTCAAGATCGACGCCTTCGTGAGCACCTGGAACAGCTTCCACAGCGAGAAAACCGGCTCGCCGCGCAGCGAGTGGATGGAATCCTGGTACGAGTGCGACCTCCTCGGCGGGGCCACGGTCACGCTGGGCAAGTGGAGCTTCACGGGTCAGTACATCTTCTACACCAGCCCCAACGATGCGTACGACATGATCCAGGAACTCGACATCTCCGCGGCCTTTGACGACAGCGAGGCGCTGGGCAAGTGGGCGCTGCATCCCTACGCCTTGGTGGGCATCGAGACGTCCTCATTCGCGACCGACGGCGTCAACCCTGGTTCCTACCTTGAGCTGGGGATCGCCCCGGGCTTCTCGTTTGATGTTGAAAGGACACCCGTTGCGATCTGTTTCCCCATCACGCTCGGCCTGAGCCTGCACAACTACTACCAAGACGCTGCGGGCGATGATGAGACCTTCGGCTTCGCATCTGCGGGCGTCAAGGCGTCGTTCCCGCTCCCGATTTCTGACAAGTACGGCAAGTGGTCGCTGAACGCGAGTGCATTCGCGCAGTTGCTCGGCAACCACGCCGCCGCTTTCAACAACGGCACAACCGCTGCATTCCTCGGGACCATCGGCGTGCAGCTCGACTTCTGATCAGCGCTGCTTTGCCGGCATCCGCCTTCCCGAAACCTCCACCACCTCATCCGGCCCGACCACCAGCACCCGATCCCCCTCCGCCGGACTCACCACCTTGGTCCCCGTGAACGACCCAAATGCTGGCAACACCGCAACCCGTTTCCCGAACCAGAAGCACGGCGCCTTCATATCCCGCAAACTCCCCCGCAACACGGCCGCGGGATGGATGTGGCCACACAGCATCCGCTTCCCCGGCTCGGCCATCGTGTCCGGCTCATGCGCGAACACAATGTCCCCATCACCGCGATCCGCCCAGGGCCCATCCTGCACCCGCATCCCCCACGACTCCGGCGGGTCGCCCGCCTTCGCATCGTGGTTCCCACGCACCAGCAACACATCCAGCTCGCGGCAGGTTTCCCGCCACGACGCCACCGCCCCCATCACCTCTTCCGCCCGCCCCGCCGCCGCATGCAGCAGATCCCCCAGCAGCACCAGTCGATGCGCCCCCAGCGCCGACACCAGCCCACTCAACCGCTTCAGGTCCACGCCAGTCGGCCCCTCGGGCACCGGTACACCCTCGCTCCGAAACGCCGCGGCCTTCCCCAGGTGCACATCCGCGATGCACAGCGTCCGTCGACGCGGCCACCAAAGGCCGCGCTCTACCAGAGCCACCCACTCTTCACCGGCCCATTCAACGACCCGCACGCACTACCTTCCTTTCGGGCTTCTTCTCGGTGTCGGCGCTTCGCTCCAAGTCGACCACCATCTTCTGCACCATGTCCGACCATTTCTCGCTCGACAGCGTTGTTGCCCTCAAATGCTCAGCCCAGATTGGGAAGCTCATAGGGGTCAGGTGCAGCGGGGTTATCGCCAGCACTTCCTGGCCCGCGGCGTGCTGCATCGCGGAACGGAGCCGCACGACTTCCAGTTGCATATCCAGAACTTCACGCCGGGCTTGATCGAGCAAGAGGTTATCGGGATCAAAATCTTCGAACACCTTAAAGAACATTTCGCTCGAAGCCTGCACATGCCGCATGGGCCTTTGGGCGCCGGGGAACCCGGGGATGATCAAGCCCGCCACTCGGGCGATGTCCCGGAACTGCCGTCTCGCGAAGTTCGCGGAGTTCAAGCATGCCGCGAGGTCTTCCAGCAACAGGTCCTGACTGAACAGATCGCGCCATCCTTCGCCGGCCACGGGCATGGGCGCATCGGACTTCAAGCCGATGCCGTAATCGTTGGCGACGGAGATCACTGTCAACGGTGCTCGCTTGGACAGTCGGTAGGCGAGCAACGCCCCGAGCCCCTCGTGGGCCGCGCGGCCTTGGAATGGAAACAAGAACAGGTGGTGCACACGGTCCACTTTGATCGACTCGACCAGCAGCTGCCGTGGCCCGGGAATCACGGACCACTTCTTCTGGAGCTCGAGCAAGGGCCGGATCGCCCGCATCTCTGGCCCGTCATACTTGCCTTCGCCCGCCTCGCTCAGTTGTCGCCGCACCGCCGCGGCGAGCTGCGTGGACAGACTGAACCGGCCGCCATCCCAGCGCGGCACGATGCCCGACTTCCGCGTGGCACGTCTCACGTACGCGGTCATCTCGCGGACCCGGATCAGCTCCAGCACGCGCCCGGAAAGGACGAACCTGCTCCCGGGCGAAAGCCGCGATACGAAGGACTCTTCAACGTGCCCCAGCGTCTTGCCCGACGTGTACTTCACATTGATGGACGATTCGGAGGTGATCGTTCCGATGCCCATCCGGTGCCGCCGCGCCAGGCGATCCGAGGCGGCGACCGACTTGCCCTCTTCGTTGCGGTGCACTCGCGCGTAATCCGGATAGGCCTTCAGAGCCGGGCCGCCGCGAGTTACGAAGTCCATCGCCCAGCCCCACTCCTGATCCGTCATTCCGGCGAACGCGAAGGTGGATCGAACCTCTCGCTTCAGTTCCTCTTCATCAAACCCGCCCGCACACGACACCGTAACCATGTGCTGCACCAGCACATCCATGGACTTGCGCAGCGGAGTGCGCTCGTCGATCTGCCCCGCCGCCGCGGCCTGGCGGGCCGCGGCGAACTCAACCAATTCGAACGCGTTTGCCGGCACGCCGAGCACGCGGCTCTTGGCTCCCGGCTGATGCCCGGACCGACCTGCTCTCTGCACCAGCCTCGCGACACCTTTGGGGCTACCGACCTGCAATACCTGGTCCACGGGCGCGAAGTCCACACCCAGATCAAGGCTCGAGGTGCACACCACGCACTTGAGCTTGCCCTCGCCGAGCATCACTTCGATGCGGCCCCGTAGTTTGCGATCCAGGGAGCCGTGGTGGATGGCGACCTGGCCCATCAGGTCCGGCGCATCGGTCATCAACCGCCGAAACCAAATCTCTGCCTGTGAACGGGTATTGGTAAAAAGCAGCGTCGTTCGCGCGGCGCGAACCGCGTGGATCACCTGCTCCACACAACGCGTTCCCAGGTGTCCGGCCCAGGGGAATCGCTCGATATCGGCGGGGATGATCGTGCAGATGTCGAGTTCTTTGGCGGCTTGGCCACAGATGAGCTCGCCGCTTGTGTTCGCGGCACCCAATAGAACATCTCTGGCCTGATCCAGGTTTCCGAGCGTGGCGGATACGCCCCAGCTCCGGAGCCCGGGCGCTATTGACCGCAATCTCGCGATGCACAGTTCGGCCTGCACCCCGCGCTTGGTGCCGAGCAGTTCGTGCCATTCATCGACCACCACACATCGCAGCGTCGCGAACCGGCTTTGAGCATCCGGATAGCTCAAGAGCACGCTCAAGCTCTCCGGTGTTGTCACCAGCGCAGTCGGCAGCCGCTCTTTCTGTTTCACCTTCACCGATTGCGGGGTGTCTCCCGTTCGGAGTTGCACCGTCCAGTTCAGCCCCAACTCATCCACAGGCTCGCGGAGCGACTCAAGCGTGTCGTTGGCAAGAGCGCGCAGCGGCGTGATCCAAAGGACACGCAAGGGCTCTCCCACTCGTCCCTTCTTGCTCTTGGTTTCGACGGCCTTCGCGCCGCCCTCTCGAATCCCCTCAATCACCGGTCCCAGCCACGCCGCCCACGTCTTTCCCAATCCCGTTGGCGCGCAGATCAGCCCGCTCCCGCCGGCCAGATACGCATCCCATGCACGTTCCTGAAACGCCATGGGCCGCCACCCGCGGCCGCGAAACAGGCTTTCCACTTCCTTGTGCATCGCCTCAGCCTAGCGCCCGGACGGAGAATCCCGCGGCTTCAAGGCCCAACCGAACAGCCCGAGCCACCGCGACGGCTCCCGGCGTGTCGCTGTGGATGCAGATTGTCTCGGCCGCGACCTGCACAACCGACCCGTCGCTGGCAATCACACCCCTCCCCTGAGCGATGCGAACCGCCTGCTCCGCCGCCATCGCGGGGTCCTCGATCAGCGCCCCGGCGCGCCCCCGCGGGGCCAAGGTCCCATCCTTCAAGTAAACGCGATCCGCAAACGCCTCGGCCATGACGTTCATGCCCGCACTTCGCCACCACCCCAAACCCAGCGCCACCGACTGGCCCATCAACACCAAGCCCGCATCGACCGCGTGAACCGCCCTCGCTACTGCATCCGCAACGCCTTTCTTGTGCATGGCGGCGTGATACAACGCCCCATGTGGCTTCACATGCACCACGCGGGCGCCCGCATCGCCGGCAAAACGCACCAGCGCCTCTACCTGCTCTCGCACCGACGCTTCAAGTGCCGGCTCCCCCATCGCCATCTCAGCGCGTCCGAACCCGGCCCGATCAGGAAAGCTGGGATGTGCCCCTATCGCCACGCCGCGGCCTACCGCCGCCCTGACCATGTCCCGCATCGACGCCTCATCCCCAGCGTGTCCCCCGCACGCGATGTTCGCCGCGGTCACGACCTCCATCAACTCTAAGTCCACCGCCCGCTGCCCCGGCAGTTCTCCCAAGTCCGAGTTAAGATCGATGGTCCTCAATCGCTTCCTTCTCTCATCCTCCCCCGAATCAAAGGAACCTGCAAGTGTTCGAGCGATTCCTCAAAAAAGACAAGGTTCCCTCCGCGACCCCATCCCCTTCCATCCGCGACACCCTGTTTGGTGACATGCCGATCGCACACTGGCCGTCCAACGATACCGGGCAGGGCCCTTTCGCGACATTCATCAACGCTCGCCGCGCCCTTGCGGCCAACAAGGCCGAAGAGGCCATCAACAACTGGCTCTCCATCACCACCACCCCTGGGCTCGAGTCTCGGCACTACCTCCAGGCCTGGCACTTCCTCCGCCAGCACGGCCAGCAACCTCCCGCCGAAGTCGCCAAGGATGTCTTCGGCGTCATTGTCGAAGTTGGCATGCCTGAGGGCCTGGACATCCTCGCCGCCTACGCCGATCTTTCCGCTCGCTACATGAACCACGCCGGGGGCGGCGTCATCTGGGACCATCCGGATGATTCCCTGGATCTCAAGATCACCACGCTCCTGGAACACGCCGAGCGCATTACTCAGAAGATCGGCCCATGGGACAAGGAGCGGCCGCCTCCTGTCGGGCGCGACATGCTCCGGCTCAACATGCTCACCCCCAGCGGACTCCACTTCGGCCAGGGCCCAATATCCGTCCTCTCGGCAGACCCCTTCAGCGCCCCACTCTTCGCCGCGGCCACGCAACTCCTGCAAGCGCTAACGAAAATGCCCGGGCTGCGATAATTACCCCAGCCGCCGCTCTCTGTCCCGGTACAACTCCCGCGCCACTTCGGCAGTCACCGCCTCAAACCTCACCACATCCCCCGGCCGCAGCTGCCCAAGCGTCGGCAAGTCCACACTCGCCACGCACCCGATCACGGGATACCCGCCGGTCACCGGATAATCCACGTTGAGCACGATCGGCCGGCCACTCTCGGTGATCTGCACCGCGCCCCACATCATCCCTTCGCTGATCATCCGGCCCCCGCTCCGGGATGAAATCTTCGCCCCCCCGTCCAGCCGCAAACCCACCCGATCCGACTGGGAGGCGATCTTGTATTCCGATCGGAGAAAGTCATTGATCGCCGCGGAATCGAACTCTGACCCCGACGCGTTCAGAACGATGCGGAGCGTGCGCCTTGACGCTGTCTCTCGCACCAATCTCGCAACGGCGGCGTTGTGACCGAAGCGCGCGCCGCGTTCCGCCGAAACAAACCACAGACTGTCCGAGTTCTTGAGAGCCTTTCCTGTCGAACCCCCAAAGCCCGCCGAGAGATGTGTGGATGCGCTCCCCAGCACCGGAAGTACATTCAGGCCGCCAGCGATGCAGATGTACGCGCGAGCGCCTTTGATGCCCACAACCTTCAGGGTATCTACACCACCCAAGCGGACCACTTCGCAGTCCTCAGCATCGCGGCACTGTTTGCCTGCTATCGTCCCCCGGGCGCCGACAATCACAGCCACCGTACTGGAATTGACCATAAACTCGCAGCCACGAAGAGTCAGTTCAAGCCCCGCAGCGCCCTCCGGATTCCCCACGAGGCGGTTTCCCAGCCTCAGCGACAGCGGGTCCGCGGCTCCGCCCGCGCACACACCGATGGCGCCGTGACCGGGTCTTCCCAAGTCCTGCACGGTGGTCAACATCCCCCCTTCATTGATGGACACAGAACCCCACTTCTGATCTCCGTAGCTCTGTTCGGCAACGGGTGCGGGATCGGGATACTGCCAAAACTTCTCCTCCGACATCCGCACAAATCTCACCCGATCCCCCATCTCAAGCAGCGAGGGCCGCTCCCTGTCCGCTCGAAACATCTCGACCGGAGTCCGCCCGATGAGCCTCCACCCGCCCGGAGTCGAAAACGGGTACACGCCCGTGTGGTCACCGGCGATGCCCACGCTTCCCGCGGGCACGCGAACCCGCGGACTACTCAACCGCGGCGTCTCCAACTGACTCGGAAGCCCACCCAGATACGCAAACCCCGGCACGAATCCAACAAAGTGCACCAGGTACTCCGCCCCCGCGTGGATCGCCGCCACATCCTCCACCGACATCCCGTGCAGCCGCGCCACATCCTGAATGTCCGGCGCCACCTGCCCTTCGTAACACACTGGAATCTCAACCAGCCTGCCCGGGCTTGGAGGGGCTGACCCCGCGTTGCGAAGTGCCGCCCTCACCGCATCCGCCGCGGCCTCGGGATCAAGCCGCGCGATGTCAAACTCGACGAGCACCGTCGAATACGCGGGCACCAGATCGCGCAGCGATTCAATCTCCGCCGCGCGAAGCTGCTCCCACACCGCCCGCACCCTGCGGTGCGTTTCCAACGACGTATCGCTGCCCACCGCCACCCGCAGGTGTCGATCGCTCACCCAACTCAGGCTCAGCCCATCCACCATCAACGATCCTGGGGAGCCGCGGCCCCGCTGTCCGCGGGCTTGTCGCTGCCCTTCCCGCCGTCCTTGGGCTTGGCTACCACCACGATGGAGTTCTCCTTCGAGTAGCACTTGGCGAAGGTGCCCTGAACATCCTTCGTGGTCAGGGCCTGAATGGCCGCGGGCTCGGCGACGATTTCGTCCAAGCTTGCGCCGCGGAACGTGAGTTGGTTGAGCCGTCCCTGCCAGAACGCGGGTTGCTTCACTTCTTCATCGCGCGTGTTGGCGAGTTGCTTCTTCGCGACGCCGAGCTCTTCTTCGGTCGGCCCGGTCTTGGCGAACGTCTCGTACATCGTTGCAAGTTTGTTCACCAGCGATGTCGCCTTCAATGGGTCGGTCGGCGCTGTAGCGGCAAACACGCCAAAGCCCGGGAACGTCGTGCCCGCCCGCGACGATGCGCTGATGCTGTACACCAGCTGCGCTTCCTCGCGCACTTCCTTGGTCATCCTCGTCGTCAGGATTCGCGCCGCCATGCTCATCGCCCGCACACCCGCCCGGTCCGACTCATCCACGCCATAGAACCCCGAGTACACGAACGCCTTGTCCGTGTTGGTGTCCACGATCTTCTCGACCGTCCGCGGTCCCACCGGACGCTTCAGCTTGCGGAGATCCGCGAACAGCTTGGGATTCACCCTTTCCCTCGTTGGCAGCGACCCGAGGTACTTGGCCGTCAGCTCCATCGCCTTCTCGCGCGGCACATCTCCGACGATCGTAATTTCGATCGGCGATTCCTTCAGCAACTTCTCCAGCCACGCCTGCGCGCCTGCCAGCGTCAACCGGGCGATCTGCTCCGGCGTCGGCGGCTTGGTCCGCGGCTCTGAATCCGGGTACGTCAAGGCGGCGACGGCCCGCATCCCCGCCTGGTTGGTGTCCCGCGCCTCTTCTCCCAGCGACTCGCGCCGCTGCTGTTGCCACTGCGTGAACGAGCTTTCCTCGATCTTGGGCTCAGTCAGCATCAAGTAAGCCAACTGGAAACCGGTCTCCAACTCCTCGGCGTTCCCGTTGATCGAGAGGCCGATCGAATCCGCCCCGCCGCCTCCGCCACCACCACCCCGGGGTCCACCGCCGCCCCCGCGGCCGCCGCCGAAGCCTCCTCCGCCGCGGACGGAAATCTTCTTACCGGTCATGAACTCGCGGATGTCCGTGGAGGACAGATGCTGGGTCGCGGCGCGTCCCCAAGCGAGTTGAGCCGCCGATGTGATCCCGCGATTCTCCGCCGTCTCCAGCAGTTCACCGCCGATGAGGGACACGCGGATGGAAACCTGGTTCTTGTCCTTGTCCATGAACTTGTAGTGCACGCGGGCGTTGTTGCTCAGCCAGCTCTCCCACACCTGCGTGGGCTCGTGCTGAACCGCCTCGGCGACCGCGCCGCCCTTGGGAAGCTCGGTCATCAGCGCGGTTGGCGTGTTGTGAACCGCTTCGCTCTCCTGCGTGGGCTTCACGGCCAGCGCCTTAGTCCCGATATCCAGCAGTTCCGCTTCCGTCGGAACATCTGCTCCGCTCGGCAGTGTCGCGACAAACGCCACGTTCTTGGGCTCAAACTCTTCTGCGAACCGCTTGTTGATTTCTTCGATCGTGATCGTCGGCAGGATCTTCTTGAGCAGCTCCAGCCGCTGCGTGGCCGAGGTCACCGTATCGCCGGATGCAACCGAGCCGTTCAACATCGCGATCAGCGCCCCGGCCGCGAGCGAGCCTTCCCGCTCCACCGCCAACTCGGCGCCGGACATCATCTCTTTCTTACCGTCCTCGATCTCTTTGGTGTTGAACCCAAACGCGCGGCCGCGTTGAAGCTCAAGGGATATTTCCTGCAGGGCCGCCTTCCACTTGCCGTTGACCGGCCGTCCGGAGATCCCCGTTTCGTGCATGATCCCGGCCTGATTCCGCGACGAAACCCGCGCCCCGTTGAAGCTGCCGCCGCTACGGGAATCCTTGTCGCCAAGACGCCGATTCATCGCCCCTTCGGCGAGCCTCAGCACGATCTCGTTGCGATATTGCTGAATCGTCGTCATCGGCGGCCGCGGCGGCTCAATCCAGGTGATTTCCACCTGCTCGCCCCGAACTTCCGGGTCCGTAGCGACCACGGCGAAGCTCTTGTCGTACGCCTTAATTCCGACGGGCTGATCAACCGGCGTGGGCTTCTTGGGCACATCGGCGAACTTCTCTTTAATGACCTTGGCAACATCCGCCGGGTCAGCATCCGCGATCACCAGCAGAGTGGCATTCGAGGCCGTGTACCACTTGCCGTAATAGTCACGGAAGTCCTTCTCGTTCACCGCCTTGATGGCTTCGTCGGTCCCGATCGTCAGCCGCTCGCCATAGATCGAACCCGGCGTCGTCCGCTTGGCGATGACATCCTGCAGCCGCTGACGGCCTGAGAGGCTCCGCCGCCTTTCTTCCAGAATGATCTGCCGCTCGGCATCGATCTCCGTCGGCGACAGCGTCAGCTTCCAGATCACGTCAGAGAAGAAGGTCATTCCCTTGCCGAGCGTTTCCGAATCCGCCTTGGGCAGCGTGAGCTGATACGTCGTCTGGCTCATGTTGGTGAACGCGTTCTGGTCGCGGCCGAACGTCATGCCCATCGATTGAAAGAATGGGATGAGTTGCCCGGGAGGGAAGTGTTCCGAACCGTTGAACGCCATGTGCTCGGTGTAGTGGGCGATCCCCCGCTGCCGCTCGGTCTCGTTCAGCGACCCGGTGCTCATGTGGATCCACATCACCGCCTTCCCCGCCGGGTTGTTGTGCTTGCGGATGATGTAGTGCATCCCGTTGTCGAGTTCACCCTTGACCAGCGATGGGTCCTCAGGCAAAGCCTGCCCCGCGGCCGACCCCACCATCCCGACCATGCCCGCCACCATGACCAACGCCGCGACCCGAGAGAGCTTGAACATGACACGCTCCGGAATAGGTTTGAGAACGGGGCCAGTCTATCAGAAACGGCCACGGATTCGACCGATTGCTCGAACGTCCAGCTCCCGGCGCCTTGAAGTCGGCGAGTGCTCGCCCCGCGAGGGACCCCCGCCGCCCCTCTAAGTCCCCTTGCTTTCACACGCCCCCCAACCGAACAATCTCCGCAAACCTCCTTGCCCTACCCCCCAAAGCGCGTTAGCGTGACCTTGTTCATGTGCAACGATGAAACCATCAACCCCGCCACGCCCGACGACCCCACATCGGTCGCAGCCCTGAAAACCCAGGTCGGGGACACTCTGGCCCCGGGCATGCCGCGCCGCATCGGCAACTACGACATCAAGCGGATCATCGGTTCCGGTGGCATGGGCGCGGTCTATCTCGCCATTCAGGAGCAACCCCGCCGCACCGTCGCACTGAAAGTGATGCGGTCTGCCGTCGCCTCGCGCATCGCCCTCCGCCGCTTTGAATACGAATCGCAGCTCTTGGCCCGCCTCCACCACGGCGGCATCGCGCAGATCTACGAAGCCGGCACCCACGATGATGGCACGGGGGTGGTCCCCTACTTCGCCATGGAGTACATCTCCGGCGCGATGTGGCTCCAGGAGTTCGCCGACAACAAAAAGCTCACCTCCAAGCAACGCCTCGAGCTCTTCCTCAAAGTCTGCGACGCCATGCAGCACGCCCACACCAAGGGCATCATCCACCGCGACCTCAAACCCGCCAACATCCTGGTCGATTCCACCGGCTACCCCAAGATCATCGACTTCGGCGTCGCCCGCGGCGCCGATGCCGACATGCACGGGGCCACCCTCCAGACCAACCTCGGCCAGCTCATTGGCACTATCCAGTACATGTCTCCCGAGCAGTGCCAGGGTGACCCGCACAACGTGGATGTGCGATCCGATGTCTACACCCTCGGAGTGATCCTCTACGAACTGCTCTCCGGCAAGCCCCCCTACGACGTCTCCACCTCTCCCATTCCTGAAGCGACCCAGATCGTCTGCACCACGCCACCTACACGCCCCTCCTCATTCGACCGCTCCCTCCGCGGCGACCTTGAGACCATTGTCCTTAAGTCCCTGGACAAAGACCGCGACAAGCGGTATCAGTCTGTTGCAGATTTGGCGAGCGATATCGATCGCTATCTAAAGGGACAGCCCATTCTCGCCCGCCCCGTCGGCCCCATCGGCCGCATGGTCAAATGGGTTCAGCGCAACCGTCAGGTCGCCGTGATCTTGGCCATCGCCTTGGTCGCGGTCTTCGCGATTTCGGGCCTCTCGCTCTACAGAGTCGTCGACGCCAAGCGACAGGCGGAACTCAACCTGAAGGCCGCGAAACAGAACTTCGAGCTCATTCGCGACATGGTTCGATTCCGGGATGCAGGCGGCGGTTCATTGATCAAGGCCGGGGTCGTCAATCCCGGTAGGCTGATCGACGAGGCCGCCATCACGCTCTCGCATACCAAGATCGAGCTCCCCGCGACCGAAGCCGACTTCCGTGAACTTCTTGGCACGGCATACCACGCCCTGAACCGATGGGCCTCGGCGAAAGAGAACTTCGCACGCTCCCTGGAGATCCGCGAAAAACTCGAAAAGGAACCCAGCCCCGCGATCGCCGACACCGTTCACAATCTCGCGGCCGCGATGTTCAACAACGGCGAGTATGAGCAGGCCCAGAAGTTGTACCTCCGTTCTTACGCCATGCGGCAAAAGCTCTACAAGGAACCGCACAAGGATCTGGCGTTCAGCCTGACACATCTGGCTGCGTGCGCGATGAAGTTTGGAAACTACCCGCAGGCAGAAGACATGTACATCAAGGCCCTGCGTATGCGGGAAAAACTCTCCCCCGGTGACAGCGAGGATGTCGCAGCCAGCCGCAATAATCTTGCCAAGCTTTACATGGAGCGCGAGGAGTTCGACAAGGCCGAGCCCCTCTTCCGCGGAGCCCTTGAGATGGTCCGCGCTCTTAAGCCCAAGCTCGACCCGTCCCAGGTGCTTTTCATCACCAGCAATGCATCGCACAACTTGGCGGCGTGTCTCTATGAGATGGGCCGCACTGGCGACGCCAGGGACCTTTTCCTTGAAGCCGTCAATATGCGACTCCAGCGCGACGGCCCCGAAAGCCCCCGTACCGCATCATCCAAACTCGGGCTCGCTCGTTGTTTTATTTCATTGAACGACTTTTCGCAGGCCGAAGAACAGACAAAGCAAGCCTTGGACATTGTTCGCGCCCAGTATCGCCAGAATCACCCCGACATCGCCGAAGCACTTCAGGTAATGGGCATGCTCCTGGCTGCTCAGGGAAAAAACGCCGAAGCCGAGGCCCCCTTCAAAGAGGCCTCCGACATCGTCCACGCCGCCAAGACCCCCGTCCTCCTCGACGTCGCCGACAAGGACGGCACGCTCGGCGAGTGCCTATTCAAGCTCAACAAGCTCGATATCGCCGAGCCACTTCTGGTCGGCGCTTTCGAAACCCTCCACACCATCCGCGGCGACCGCAGCCGCCGGACCCTCGAAGCCGCCCGACGCCTCAAGAGCCTCTACGAGAAGACCAACAACAAAGACAAGATTGGCGAACTCACCGTCTTCCTCTACCGAAACTCTCCGCCCCCCGCCACCCCCGACAAAAAGTGACCACCCGCGGCCGGCTTTCGCCCGCACCGCGGTTAGTCCTATGGAAACGACTTACCTCTTCCGACGTGCCGCAGCCAAGCCACCGAGCACCATCAACCCCAACGATCCCGGCGCGGGGAACTGCGGAAATCCCGCACCCGTAAACGTGATGTTGTAGGTACCAGTCTGCCCCGTGCCCGACCAGCCCGTCAGCGCGTTGAACCCGCCGGGCCCGTCAGGACCAGAAATCTCCGTCAGCGTTTCGTGGGAAAAGATGTTCCCCGTCAGGCTGTCCGGAACATGGTTGAACCCAGTCACCGCGATCATGTAGTCGCCCGGCAGTGTGACATGGACGTTGGTCCCGTCATTGGAGAGGCTGCCGAGTTTGGGCAGGTTGTTCCCCACCGCCTGATCGTCGTTCGCCAGCAGCCCATATCCGCCGCCCGCCACCGTGATGTTGAAAAGGTACAACTTGGCGTTGAAGTCCGCACCGACCGCCTGCATCGTGAAGTTCGCCGGATCCGTGATCCTGATGATGTAGCAATCCTCATAGTCACCCACGAACGACCCGCCCTGAAGCACGCCGGCGATCGAATGAATCGGCGCTCCGACGATGCCGATCGGCTTTTGCGCGCCGGCGACCGTCGCCCCGGCATCCCCCGTCTCGACCCAATCCGGACCCGCCATGGCCGTGCTGCACACCGCCAGCACTACCGCGCCGGCGACTCTCTTCAGGTGTAATCCATCAGTCATGAGAAAGTCCCTTCCCCGAGGCTCCGGCTCCCGAACACGGGCCAACCAAAACCCCGCAAATTCACACCGCGGCTCCGCAAGCACGCTCCGCGCGCACCGCCGGTGTCCGTTTCAAAGGTGCCTCAGCTATTCAGAAGTGCCACCCGGAGTAGAGAATTAATCCTCTCGCGAAAGTTTCCCTGTTCCCCCAAATGACAGTCCCGGGGGTTTTTCACGCCGCGTTCACGCCGCGGGACTTTCTTCAACAAACTTCTCGAGCCTCAGCCCCCGTACCGGCTCTTCTTCTTTTTCTCATCCTTCCGCCGCTCTTCATCCTTCTTCATGTCCTCAGCCCGCTTCGGCGTCGAGATCGCCCCAAACTTCAGCGTCTGAACAACATGCTCCGGCGGCTTGGGCGTAACCATCCACCCAAAGAACGCCGGCGACCCGTACGAGATCACTCCCTTGCTCGGCGGAAAGAACTGGAATGCAAACGGGATCACCCCATCCAGTTCCTTGTTATCACCGAAGAACGGCCACGGCCGATCCAGCGGCGGCGTCCGCGTGCTGGACTTCCTCATCCGCACCACATCCACCGGCACCCACACCGGGTCCGGCTGGTTCGGATCCACGAGCGCAAACTCCACCCACGCCCGCATCGCTGCCGAACCGCCCTTGCCCAGAAACTTATCCTTTGACTCACCCGCATCCCACCCGATCACGCTCCGCGCCGGCAGCCCGATCTGGCGATACACCGCCACGAGCAACTGCACCATGTCAAACTCAGTCCCGCGTCCCAGCTTCGCCGTCGTCGGCGTCCCTTGCAGCGTGATCCCCGACATCTCCCCCACCTTGTTGGTCGCGATCCCATTCCCCGACGTCTGCACGTGCTGCATCACCTGACCGGCCAGAAACTTCGCCGCCTGCACCGGTGAAATCGTCTTGGGATCCTTCCCTCCCATCCACTTCTTCACCAGGTCCTTTACGGGCGCCATGTCGTACGGGCCATCCATACCCATATCGATCCAGTACTCCGGCTCCAGCGCCGTCGCCGCGGCCCCCGGATAGTTCTCAGCCCACTTGCACTTGTTCGCCAGCGCCTCATCAAACTTCGTCTGCCACGAGGTCATCGAGAACTTCAACTCCACCGAAACCTCTTCCCCCTTCCATCCCATCATCGACCACTTCGCCAGTTTCGTCCCCGCCGGATAGTCCACCAGAATCTCGTTCGGCTTCTCCGCGATCACGCGGTCATTCAGCCTCAGCTTCCCCGTGACATCCGATTCCTTCCCCACCAGCACGCTCGACGACGTCTCACCGACCAGCGGATACACAATCGCCGCGGAGGTGAAGTCAAACGCCTCCTTCTTGGGCATGTTCGTCTTCACATCCTTCTCTTCATACACCCGCAGGTTCACAGACCCGGTAAACGTCCAGTCATGCGGATCCACGCGCGTGATGATCTTCGGCACACCCTTGGCATCCTTGCCCTTGTTCGGCGGCTGCCACCCAGCCCCCGCCCCCGCGGCCAAAAGCCCGGCCGCCGCCAACACCCCAACCACGCCACGCGAGAACTTCATCATGTCCGCACTCCTTGCATTGCCCTAGAGCCTACGCCCCCCGCGCGCACCCCTTCCCCCTTACAATGTCAGACTCCCCCC
>JBGAND010000047.1:0-32380 GCA_044222485.1 Phycisphaerales bacterium
CCACAGGGGCGCGGCCCGCTTTCTTCCCCGCCCTTACCGGAGACTCGCATGGCC
The DNA here is from genome assembly GCA_044222485.1 of Phycisphaerales bacterium. GTDB lineage: Bacteria > Planctomycetota > Phycisphaerae > Phycisphaerales > UBA1924 > JAHBXE01. The sequence goes on from JBGAND010000047.1 coordinate 55, forward strand.
CGTTCTGACGCCTCCCGCGCACTTGTTCTGGCCACGATCGCCGGATCCTTGACTCTTGTTGGTTCAGTCTCGGCTCAGGTCATCAAAGATGGCCGACTGGTGTACCCCCAGGGCAGCGATGTCCCCCGCGGGCTCAGCAGCGTTGAGCGCGACTGGATCCGCACTCACCCCATCTCCGGCGGAAACACCGACGCCGTGACCGCCCCGCCCGTGGGGCCCATCCACTGCGCTGCCGAGTTCGAACCCCAGGAAGGCATCATCATCGGCTGGGAAGGCAGTGCCGCCCAGAACGCCATTCAGGCTGAAATGGCCAAGCGGATCACTGTGGATGCATCCAGCCGGGTGTGGGTCAGTTGCGACTCCGCGGCGATCCAGACCTCGGCCACCAACACGCTCACGGCCGCAGGCTGCAACATGTCCCGCGTCAGCTTCCTCACCCGCACGCTCGACAGCATCTGGATGTGCGACTACGGCCCGCGGTTCATTTACGAGGGCAACTGCCGCGCCGCGATCGACCACAAGTACAACCGCCCCCGCCCCAACGATGACATCTTCCCCGACTATTGGTGCCAGACCTACAAGAAGCAGGCGTTCTATCAGCTCGGTGCCGCGGGCAATCAACTCATCCACGGCGGCGGCAACTTCCACTTCGATGGCGGCAACAACCGCGGCTTTGCCACGCGACTCACCGTCAACGAGAACAACCCGCCCTTCACCGCTTACACCTACTCCGAGTCCTCCATCGTCAACACCTGGCTCCAGTACCAGGGCCTGACGATGACGATGCTCGACCCCTTCCCCACCAGCGTGGACTCCACCCAGCACATCGATATGTGGATGCAGCCGGTGGACAACAACAAGATCATCATCAGCGACTGGCCCAACAACGTGGGCTCCGCGCAGGACATCATCTGCGACAACACCGCCACGCTGCTGGCCGGTCAGGGGTACACCGTCTACCGCATCCCGGCCTACTCCGTCGGCGGCATCCACTACACCTACACCAACACCGTCTTCTGCAACAACATCCTGCTGGTGCCCACATACACGGCGGGTGTGCCCAATCCGGCAACGACCAACGCCGCGGCCCTCGCCGTGTATCAATCCGCCCTTCCCCCGGGCAAGACGGCCGTGGGCATCAACTGTCAGAACATCATCGGCTCCGCTGGCGCGATCCACTGCATCGTCCGCCTGGTCCCGGCCCACAAGGGCCTCGCCGGACCCAACGGCGGCCTGGCGCCGACCGCGTATCTCCAGACGCCCAACGGCGGGCAGTCCCTGACGCCCGGCAACCAGTTCACCATCTCGTGGATCTCCGACGATGACGTCATCGTCACCAGCGTGGACCTGCAACTCTCCACCGATGGCGGCGCCACGTTCCCGACGATGATCGCGACGGGGCAGGCCCCGATCGGGACGTACAACTGGACGATCCCCAACGTCAACACCGACCAGGCCCGCATCCGCGTCATCGCCAAGGATGCAGTCAACAACACCGGCTCGGATGACTCGGATGCCAACTTCACCATCGGCACCCCGCCCGCCCCCTGCTACGCCAACTGCGACGGCAGCACGATCGCCCCGATCCTCACCGCCAACGACTTCCAGTGTTTCCTGAACAAGTACGCCGCGTCGGCCCCCACCGCCAACTGCGACAACTCAACGACCGTGCCCGTGCTCACCGCCAACGACTTCCAGTGCTTCCTGAACTCGTTCGCGGCGGGGTGCTCGTAAGTCGTCCTCGACCTTGTCTGGCATCCGTCTCAAGCCCATCCTCCGGCGGCTCGCGCCGCGCGGTTTTGACGCCACAACCCGGCAATAACCCGCCCCCAATACCCCCCAACCCCCTCCAGACGCCCCCTTCCCGGCAACCTGTCTGATAAGCACGCGTATTGGCTTGCGTCCGCGGCCGAGTCGGTCATACTTGTGTGCTGACAGATTCACCAAGACAAGGGGTCCATCATGTCCACCTCGACGAAGGTTGCCGCTCTCGCTCTGTTCCTGGCCGCGGGCTCGGTTTCGGCGGTCGAAACCGCGCACCTGTCCACCGCTCGCTCCGGCGGCACCTCCACGCTCACCCTTGCGGGCTCGATGGTCCGCTCATCGGCCAACACGATCATCAATCAGAAGATGATCGCGGTCCCCAGGTCTTCCAAGATCATCGCCACCTGGGATGAGGTCCTCCCCGGCGGCGCGATAGAGCACTACTACGGCCTGAGCCTCGACGGCCGCGCTTTCGCCCAGGTTCAGCCCACCACCTACGACATCCGCCTGACCTACGCCTCCTTTGATCCTAAAGGTGGTGAACCACTGATCCCCGCCGAGCTCCGCGCCGGTGAAGACTGCCGCGTCTATCTCGTCCAGTTCATCCTCCCGCCCATCGATGAGTTCCGGCGCGACCTCACCGCCCTGGGCGGCACGGTCGAAGCCTTCCTCACCGACCACACCCACATCGTCACCATGGATGCCGCCGCCGCGGCCAAGGTCGCCTCACTTCCCTACGTTCGCTGGGTCGGCAAGTATCACCCCGCGTACCGACTCGAACGCGGCGCGCGCGAAGAGCTGCTCTCCGGCAAGCGCAACGCCCCCGCTAAGCGATACTCCATCCAGGTCCACCGCCGCGGTCTGGTTCAGCAAACCACCGTCGGAGATACCATCACCAAGGCCGGCGGCATCCTCGAGGTCTTCACGCCCGACCAGTTCCGCATGGAGGCCACGCTCACCCGCGCGCAGCTCTTGAAACTCGTCTCTATGAACGAGGTCTGCTACATCGATCGCTGGCTTGGACCCGGCGGCACCGACATGCAGGTCATCCGCCAGCTCCAGGGCGCGATCCCCACGCTTTCCAACCTCAGCATCACCGGCCAGGGCGTCCGCGGCGAAGTTCACGACACCGAAGTGCTCACGTCCCACGCGGCATACCAGACCCCGCCCGTGCTCCTGCACGGCGGCAGCGCCGGCAGCCCCGGAGAGGCCCACGGCTCGGCCTGCTACGGCATCATCTTCGCCAACTGGCCCGCCAACCCCACGTACAACGGCATGGACACCAACGCCGAGCAGGGCATCTTCATCTACTACGGTCTGTCCACGCAGTTCAACGGCGCCACTTCGCGACTCACGCTCAACACCCAGGCCACCGACCCCGCGGGCCCGTACCGCTCCAGCTTCCAGACCAGCTCCGTCGGCAGTCCTCAGATCACCGCCTACTCCACGATCTCGGCCGAGACCGACGACTACCTGTTCCAGGTTGACTACTTGAGCTTCCAGAGCCAGAGCAACACGGGCACCATGGATTCGCGCCCCCAGGCCTGGGCCAAGAACATCGTCTCGGTCGGCGGCATCGGTTGGCAGAGCACACTCACGCGCGCCGATGACAACTACCCCGGCTCCAGCTTTGGCCCCGCGGCCGACGGACGCCTCAAACCCGACCTGGCCAACTGCTACGACAACATCCCCTCATCCTGGGGCAGTTCCACCACCGGCACCACCATCTTCGGCGGCACCTCGGGCGCCACTCCCATCACCGCGGGCGGCGGCGGGCTCTTGCTCCAGATGTGGCACCAAGGCATCTTCCCCGGCTTCGGCGGCGGGTCCTCGGTCTTCGCAGATCGTCCCCGATCCACCACCGCCAAGGCGCTGATGGTCAACACCGCCTACCGCTACCCGCTGAACCAGGGCGACCTCACCCGCTTCAAGCAGGGCTGGGGCATGCCCGACCTCACCAACCTCTACAACCTCCGCAACAAGCTCTACATCATCAACGAGACCGATCTGCTCCAGAACGCGCAGACCAAGTTCTACCCCTTCACCGTCACCGCCGGTGAGCCCTCCATCGGCTTCACCATGGCGTACATCGATCCCGCAGGAAACCCCGCCGCGGCCCAGGCCCGCATCAACGACCTTTCCATCCGCGTCACCGACCCCAACGGCAACACGTATTGGGGCAACAACGGCCTGACCAGCAGCAACTGGTCCTCCGCCGGCGGCTCAGCCAACACGGTGGACACGGTTGAAAACGTGTTCGTGCAGAACCCTGTCGCCGGCCCGTGGACGCTGGAAGTCATCGGCTCATCGATCGTCGCCGATGGACATCCGCAGACCGCAGGCATCACCGATGCCGCGTACGGCCTGGTGGTTTCCGGCGCCGCCGCGGCCCCGAGCACACCCCTCTACTTCCAGTTCGTCGGCAACCCCCCGAGCCTGATCGCCCCCGGCATCCCCACCGATGTGAACATCCGCATCATCCCCGGCGCGCAGACCGTGGCTCCCGGCACACCGACCATGTTCTACCGCACCACGGGCGCGGGCGCCTTCGCCTCCGTCCCGCTCACCTCGCTGGGCGGCAACGATTACAAGGGCACGCTCCCCGCGCTCGCGTGCGGCAACACGCCTCAGTACTACTTCACGACGCAGACCAGCGGCGCATCCACCGTGAGCTTCCCCAACTCCGCCCCCGCATCCTTCTTCAGCTCCAGCGTCGGCACGATCTCGACATCCACGCTCCTGCAGGTTGACTTTGACTCTGCCCTCCCCCCGGGCTGGGCTGCCTCCGGCCTCTGGCACATCACCGGTTCCTGCGCCCCCTCGGGCACACCCTGCGCCGGCGTTCAGGCCGCGTATTACGGGCAGGATGCCGCCTGCAACTTCGATACAGGCGCGGCCAACACCGGCTCGCTCACCTCACCGGCGATCATCGTTCCGGCCGTGCCCGCGGGCGGCTCGGTCACGCTCTCGTTCTGCTCGGCCCTCCAGACCGAAGCCAACACCACCTACGACATCCCCGAGATTCTCGTGAACGGCGTCCGCGTGGGCCTGGCCGCCGAGTCCGCCGCGTGGACCACCCAGTCCATCAACCTCACCGCCTATTCCGGCCAGGTCATCACGCTCACGTTCAAGTTCACCGCAACCGACGGCATCAACAACACCGGCCGCGGCTGGCACGTGGATAACGTCAAGATCGTCGCCTCCACCACGGGCTGCACCGCCTCCGCCTGCTACGCCAACTGCGACGGCTCAACGGCGAACCCGATCCTGAACGCCAACGACTTCCAGTGCTTCCTGAACCAGTACGCGGCCAACGACACGCGTGCCAACTGCGACAACTCGACGGCTAACCCGATCCTGAACGCCAACGACTTCCAGTGCTTCCTGAACAAGTTCGCGGCGGGGTGTTCATGACCAACGGCCGTGCCCCGTCAAGCAACACCCATCATGCCCGTGCAAAGCCACAGGCATGCCACACGGGTTTTGTTGCGGAGAGGGGGGCGGTTGCAGGAGGGGACTCGCGTGCATATCGCGGACGGGCAGGCCACCCGCCGAGTGACCAAGGAGTATCCCGTGTTGCGAAACAAGATCCCCATCGTCGCCGTCCCGACGCTATTGCTCCTTAGCCGCGCGGCGGCGCAGCCTTGCACGCCGATATGGACTCCTCTTGGCCCTGGAATCGGTGGACTACAAAACTCTTTTGTCTCAGCGCTTGCAACCTTCGACAACGGGTCGACTACAGCTTTGTATGCCTTTGGTTCCTTCACAACAGCAGGCGGGACTTCCGCAAGCGGCTTTGCTCGGTGGGACGGCACGCGCTGGTCGGCGCCCATCGGCGGCGGCGGTGGCGGGACAGAGAGCCATTCCAGCCTGGTGATCTTTGATGCTGGATCGGGACCGTCGCTGTTTCTGGCCGCGGGCGGGACCGTACAGAGATTTACGGGAACCTCGTTTGCTGCTGTTGGAGCAGCGCCTATGCCAATTGCTACAACTTTAATCGTCTTCGACGACGGCACCGGCCCCGCCCTTTACACCGGAGGACCAGCCAGCGCGCCCTACAACGGAATTGGGCGCTGGAACGGCACGGCATGGTCCACCGTCGGCGGCGGTGTAAGCCGTACGGGTGGCCAAGCCGCAAACGTCACCTCTTTCGGTGTCTTCGACGATGACGGCCCCGGCCCTCATGCCGCGGCGCTCTACACCGGCGGCGCGTTCGACTTTGCCGGTGGCGTTCCCGCCAAGGGTATCGCCAAGTGGGATGGTACAAGCTGGTCGGCGGTGGGCGGCGGGATCGCGGGCGTCACCATTGGTGGCTTTGAGTTCACGCCCCAGCCTTACTCCATGGCCGTGTACAACGATGGCTCAGGGCCAGCGCTTTACGTCAGCGGCTACATCCGCTTTGCGGGCGGCCAACCCGTTGAGTATCTGGTGCGCTGGAACGGCAGCACCTGGTCCACCAACTTTGGCGCCACCTTTGACGGAGATCAGGCCTACGCAATGCAAGTCTTCGATGATGGTTCCGGACCCGCCCTCTTTCTCGCGGGCTCGTCATTGAGCAACGTGGGTGTACTGCGCTATGGCATCGCCAAGTGGAACGGCATCTCCTGGACCTATCCCAGCACCAATCCCGACACGTTTTATCAAGGCCTCGCCTTGGCGGCGTATGACTCTGGCTCTGGCCCCGGCCTCTACGTCGGCGGCCGGTTCACCACTATCGGCGGCATCACCGCCAACCGCATCGCCCGCTACGGCCGCCCTATGTGCCCCGCCAACTGCGACGGCTCTTTCAACGCCGCGGGCTGCCCGACTCGAAGCGCCAACGACTTTCAATGCTTCATGAACCGATTCGCCGCCGGCGACCTGCGCGCCAACTGCGACGGCACCACCACCGCCCCCAATCTCACCGCAAACGACTTCATGTGTTTCCTGAACGCCTATGCCGCGGGATGTTCGTAGCGCCCATTTGCCCCCTTGACACGCGCGGTACGCTGAACTCCCACCAAGGGAGTCTCTCATGCCCATCCGCGCCATCCGTTCCGCGCTCCTCCTCACCACCCTCTGCGGCCTGGCAACCCCCTGCCTCGCCCAAGACTGGACCAACTCCGGCGGCAACGCCGGTCGCAACGGTCTTACCAATCAGACCGGCCCCGACACGGCCGCGCTCTTGTGGTCCGCCGGCCGCCCATCCATCATCGCCTGGCAGCCCGTCATCGAGGGTGGCCGCATCTTCCTCATCCGCGAGACCGGCTTCCCGCCCGAGCCCAACTCCGACCTCTCTCCCGTGGTCGGCATGAACCTGGACACCGGCGGAGAGTTGTGGTTCAAGAACATCCAGTTCAACACCGGCGACTGGATCACCTGGATCGCGGGTGTGAACAGCGGCCGCGTCTACGCCTCCCGCTCCGGCGGCGGCGGCAACGTGAGCCCCTTCCCCAACGGCCAGGCCAAGATTTACGGACTGGATGTCGCCACCGGCAACATCGTTTTCACCTCCGTCGGCACCACCTGCGCCGGGCCGTATGACGGTGTGGTCTTCGCCCCCAACGGCGATCTCATCGTCGGCGACTTCCTGAACATCACCCGCATCCGCGCCAGCGATGGCGTCACCGCCTGGCAAAAGACCCGTGTCGGCTCCGTCAGTGGTTCGTGCGGAGCGGCCATCAACGCCGCGGCCAACGCGGTGTACGTCGTCGATGCCGTCGCCGGCGGCCACGCGATCAAGCGGTTCGACTTGGATACCGGCGACTTCCGCTATCAAAGCCCCGTCATGCCCGGCTTCACCGCGCAGAACACACCCATGGTCGCCCCCGACGGCACCATCTGCTTCTCCCGATCCCAGAACAACGCCCCGGTCGACAACTTCTACGCGTTCACCGACACCGGCAGCGCCATCACCCAGCGATGGGTCGTCCCCGCGGCGTGGACCACGACCAGCGAATACGGTGTCGGCCCCGACGGCTCGATCTTCATGCTCGCCCCGGGTTACACCATCCAGAAACTCAACCCGGCTGACGGCTCGACATTGGCAACCTCGACGATCATCGGCCATTCCTATTCCCAGCGCATGGGTGTGGATGCCCTGGGCCGGCTCTTCTACTCGGATGGAGACTTCAACGCCGCGACCGTCTACGCGCTCAATCCGGACCTCTCCGTGCGGTACTCGATTCCGGTCCCCGGGGTCAACATTGGCGCCCCGGCTATCGGCCGGGACGGAACGCTTGTGCTGGCGGGCACCGGTGGTGTGAAGGCCTACCGCACCCCCCACCCCACGTGCTACGCCAACTGCGACCAGTCCACCTCGACTCCCGTCCTGACAGCCAACGACTTCCAGTGCTTCCTGAACAAGTACGCCGCGGGAGACACCGCGGCCAACTGCGACGGCTCGACATCTGCCCCGCTTCTCACAGCCAATGATTTCCAATGCTTCCTGAATGCATACGCCGCGGGGTGCAGCTGAGTATTCTGTGCACGGGACATTACATCTCGGGCGGCGTCGGATAGTCAATACCACTTACCTTCAACAAGGGCGCCATGACCAGACACGCGCGAATCGGGACACGGCGGACGGTTGCGTTGGCTTGCTTGGCCGCGACGGCCGGATCGGCGGTCGCTCAGTGCGACTTCACACTGATCCCGGCATCGCCGGTGTCGACGTTCGCGGCGATCCGAACGGTGTACGACACGGTCCGTAACCGCATGTTGTTGATGGAAAACTCGTTCTCGTTCCCGATGAGGCTGTACGCCTGGAACGGGAGCGCATGGGTGCTGCTGAACTCGTCGGGGCCGCCACGTGCGCAGAACCCGGCCATCGCATTTGATAGCGCCCGGGACAGGCTTGTCGTGTACGGTGGTTTCAGCACGGCGGCCAGTCCATTCCCTGCGGAAGTGTGGGAGTGGGACGGAACATCCTGGAGCACCGTGCTCCCCGCGGCCCCGGCGGTGGGGCGGTATCAGCACGGAATGGTGTACGACGCCGCGATCGGCCGCGTTGTCATGTTCGGTGGGACCAACGGGTACACGTCCTTGAACGACACCTGGTTGTGGGATGGGGCGATGTGGACCGAGGTGCCATCCGCCGTGCGTCCACCAGCCCGCACCGGTCCGCAACTGGCCTACGACAGCAATCGCGGCAGGGTCATGCTCTACGGTCCCTCAACAACCGGGAACTCGGCGGTCGGAGATGTGTGGGAGTTTGACGGGGCCACCTGGACGCAGCGAACCGAAGCGGTCCCGTGGCGAAGCACCGCTTCCGTTGCGTATGACCCGGTGCGCTCGAAGCTGATCATGATCGAAGGGTCCGTGTTCGCGGGCGTTCGCGAGGCCTGGGACTTTGACGCGGCCGCGGGGCTCTGGAGCCTTCGCGCCCGAACGCAGGCGGGCGTGGCCAGCCCGCGTTCATTGCTGTTTGATCCATCCCTAGGGCACGTCGTATACGCGACCGGCAATGGACTTAGCCGATGGGACTGCGAGAGCTCTTTCGGGTACGCCTGGATCGCGGGGCAGCCGGTGGGCGGGAGCTACTCGCCGGGGACCTCTGCGGCCCTGTCGCTGGCGGTCATGGGCACGCCCCCGTTCACCTATCAGTGGTACAAGGGCGGCCAGCCGCTCAATAACGGCGGCACCGTCTCGGGCGTCGATTCCGCAACGCTGTGGATTTCGAACCTAACACCGGCCGATGGAGGGGCCTACACGGTCACCGCGACCAACGCCGGCGGCAGCGTCACCAGCACGCCCGCAACGATCAGCATCTTCACCGGGTGTGCGAACGGCAACTGCTACGCCAACTGCGACCAGTCCACGGTGTGCCCGGTTCTTAGCCCCAACGACTTCATGTGCTACTTCAATCACTTTGCGATCCAGGATGCGTACTCAAACTGCGATGGCTCAACATCGACTCCAACAATCACCGCCAATGACTTTCAGTGCTATTTGAACGCGTACGCCGCCGGGTGCTCATGACGACTCGGACCCCACAACTCCTGATCGCGATCTCCGCGGCCGCCATCCTCGCGTCGCCGGCGCGGTCCCAGTGCATGTGGACGCTCGAGTCTCACACGGGCGGCCCCTTCGGCTACAGCAACCCCTTGATCTGGGATGCGAGCCGGCAGCGTCTGTACTCCGTGGTGGACAACCCGTCGGTTTTATTCCCGAACTTTCTGTTCCGCTGGTGGGATGGGCACGTGTGGACACCGTTTAACGGATCCACCCCGCCGCGCCGAACCGGGTACGCCATGGCCTACGACGCGGCACGGGATCGGTTGGTGATCATCGGCGGAAGGCAGGATGGCGGTAACTACGCGCTGCAGCCCAGCGTGTGGGAGTGGAACGGCGCAGCCTGGTCGCAGGTTACACCGGCCTTGGGTGGCCGGGTCAACCCGATGGTGTTCTACGACAGCCTGATCCAGCGGGTCATCATGTTCGGTGGGTGGGACACCACTCAGTACCTCGGCGACACTCGCGCATGGGATGGCGCTACCTGGACATTGCTGACGCCCGCGCAGTCTCCATCCCCACGCGCCAGCAGCGCCTGCATCTATGACGAAGCGCGGCACCGGGCCGTGCTTTACGGCGGGTACGACGGGACCAGCGACCTCGCCGAGACCTGGGAGTGGGATGGCGCCACGTGGATTCCGATTCCGGCGACGACCCAGCCCGGGCCGCAGTGGGGCGGGTTCATCGAGGTAGACCGCGCCCGCGCGCGGGTCGTCTATCAGTCTCGTTTTGGGGATGGCGGGACGTGGGAATACGACGGCGTGAACTGGACGCTCCGACCGCACGGGCTCGACGTTGGAGGAAGCATGGGCTACGACGGCGTGAACGGCCGCGTGGTCGTGGCGCTGCCCAGCTCCCTGTGGGTTTACGACGGGAACTCCACCAGCGTCGGGCCATGGGTAGTGCAGAATCCAGGCGGTGTGAACTACTACCAGGGTGCGACGTTTACCAGCGAGGTCCAAGCCGGCGGCACTCCGCCGCTTTCGTACCAGTGGCTCAAAGGCACCACGGTCCTGCAGGAAGGCCCGATTTACTCGGGAGTCAAGAAGAACCGCCTGACGGTCACCAACGCCGGCGCGGCCGAATCCGGCAACTACTCCGTGCGCATCACCAACGCCTGCGGTCAAACCTCCGCGGGCACATCCTTTACGGTGATCCGCTACGGACCGGACTGCTACGCCAACTGCGACCGTTCCTGGGCTCCGCCCGCACTTACCGCCAACGACTTCCAATGCTTCCTGGGCTCGTACGCGGCGGGGAGCGAGTACGCCAACTGCGACGGGTCGACATCGCCGCCGGTGCTGACGGCCAATGACTTTCAGTGTTACCTGAACGCGTTCGCGGCGGGGTGCTCATAGCCCATTTCACCCTCCGAACCGTGTTTTCCTCCCGTTCGGAACCTCAATTGCCTGCAATGCCACATCAATCCCGCGACATCTGCCTAGTGTGGCCGGTGGTCGCCACGCGCCGAGGGAGCCCCAAATGAAGACTTCGTTGACCGTTCGTCTTGCAGGCCTGGCTGTGTCCGCCCTTACCGGCGTGTGCTTGGCCCAGCCGACCGATTCCTTCCACCTCATGCAGATCGAGCAGGTTATCGGAGGTGTCAACGGCGATACCTCACAGCAGGCCGTCCAGCTCCGCATGCGGACCTCGTTCCAGAACCTTCTGAGCAACGGTCGCCTGAAATGCTGGGACTCGGCGGGGTTAAACCCCATCCTCATGATCGACTTCACCACCAACTGCACCAACTTCAACGGCGGCGATCGCGTCCTGGCTACCACGTCCGCGTTCAACAGCACCACCACGCCCGCCACCGTCGCCGACTTCACCATCGTCAACCCCATCCCGCCCGCTTACCTCACCGCCGGGCGATTGACCTTTGAGGACGACTTCGGCACCATTCTCTGGTCCTTGGCCTGGGGTGGCGCTTCGTACACGGGATCGAACATGGGCTCTATCACCAACAGCCCCACCGGCAACTTCGGCACTCCGGTTCCCGGCCCCTGCCCAAGCACCGGCGTTCAGGCTCTGCTCTTCCAGGGCGCGTTCACGGCCGCGGCCGGTTCCAACAACACCGATTACGCCCTCACCCCCGGGGCCGCGACGTTCACCAGCAATCTCCGCAATGCGTACACCCTGACCACCGGCCCCGCCCCGTGCTATGCCAACTGCGACGGGTCCACCTCCACCCCGCGCCTGACCGCCAACGACTTCCAGTGCTTCCTCAACGCGTTTGCTTCTTCCCTCGCGTACGCCAACTGCGATGGGTCCACCTCCTCCCCCACGCTGACCGCCAACGACTTCCAGTGCTTCCTCAACACGTTCGCCGCCGGTTGCAGCTGAGCAATCGCCCGCCCTGATGGCACCGCAACCTCAGGGTTTGTTCCCTATCCATCGCGTCCAGCCTTGTGGTTCCACCCGATTCCGCGATACTGGCCGCTGCGCCCGCCGCGCCAGGGAATCGTCATGACCCGCACCAGACTCGCCATCGCGCTCGTGCTTACCGCCGGCTCCGCGGCCGCGGCCCAGGAGAAGCTCCACTTCTCCTACCTCTGGCACCTCGAGCAGCCCATCTACTGGCCCGACCGCCAGGCCTCGGGCAATGACCGCTACGAGCGCGCCTGGGAGTCCATGCAGCGAGGGGGGCTGCACCCCGCCAACAACCTCGCCGACATCTTCGGTCTTGCCGACCGAGTCGCGGCCTACCAGGGCCGCGTCCGCGACAGCATCCAGTCCACGCTCGGCTTCCCCGAGGCCGGCGTCCAGATCACCTACTCCGGCGGCCTGATCGAGAACATCTCGAGCCTGGGCAATGCCAATCAACTCGGCTATTCACCCACGTGGTACGGTGGCATCCGCCAGGCCCGAGGATGGAACACGGCGGTGGGGGGCAAGCCCCGCTGCGACGTCGTGCTCTTCTCGTTCCACCACGCCCTCCTGCCGCTCTGCGATGACGTCACGGTCCGCAAAGAGGTTCAGCTCTACAAGTCGATCTACGCCGATGCATGGGGTTCCGCTCCGGCCATGTCGCACGGTTTCTTCCCCTCCGAAATGGCCTTCAGCACGCGACTCATCAAGGCCTTGGCCGATGAGGGCATCACTTGGAGCATCGTCAGCGGCGAGAAAATAAGCCGCGCGTGCACCAGCTTCCCAGTGGTGTATGGCTCCGGGGGTGTGAACTGCGACCCGCCCAACGCGGCGGACCAGCTCAACCCCGCGCAGGCCAACTACTACCGCATCTCCATCTCGCGCGGCTGCGCACCGGCCGAGGCCTACCCCTTCGCGTTCACTCCCCACCGCGCCCAGCACATCGACCCCAACACCGGCGCCGCCTCGACCATCATCGTCGTCCCCGCTTCGCAATCCCTCGGTTGGAAGGATGGCTACGCGCCCCTGGGCACCGGTGACTTCGACGCGCTCCAGGTCCACAACGATCCGTCTCGCCCGATGCTCATCCTGCTCGCCCACGATGGCGACAACGCTTGGGGCGGCGGGTATTCGTACTACATGGAGGCGACACCCAACCTGGTGAACGCGGCCGCGGCCGCGGGTTACGTACCCACCGTCGTCGAGAAGTACCTCGCCGACCATCCCGTTCCCGGCAACGACATCATCCACGTCGAAGATGGCGCCTGGGTTAACGCAGACGGCGACTTCGGCGCACCCCAGTTCATCAACTGGAACTGGCCTCTGCTGAACGCCAGCGGCCAGATCGATATCGCCAACGGCTGGCACGAAGACCCCCGCAACTGGGCCGTCATCACCGCGGCCCAAAACCGCGTCGAAACCGCCGAGCAGATCTCAACTCAGCAGGGCAGCCCGATCAACATCCGGCACGTTCTCTACCCTGACGGCTCGGCCACCAACGCCGAGCGCGCCTGGCACTACTTCCTGGGCTCCCTCAACTCAGGTTACATGTACTACGGCACAGCGCTCGACTTGGAAGTAAAGCCCACCATCGCCTGCAACGAGGCCGTGCGCAACACCGACCTGGTCATCGGCGGCGGGTCGCTCGATCAAACGCCCCCAACGGTCTGGATCCCCCAGCGCCACCCCTGGAACCCCGGCTCAACCAACTTCGGTCCCCAGTTCGGATACCAGCAGGTCCAGAACAACGGCGACTTCTACATCTGGACCTTTGCCTACGACGTCTCAGGCCTTTCCAACATCACTCTCAAGTACCGCATCGACAACGACGGCCAGCGCACGCTCTCCAACACCGAGAACGAGACCTACGCTGGCGGCCCCGGCGTAAGCGCGTGGCAGTCGATCGCGATGACCGCGCGGGCGGGCGGGTTCCCCGCGGGCAACGTCTACAACAACCCCAGCATCGACTTCTTCGAAATGCCCCAATACATCGCCGGTGAGTACTACGCCCAAGTCACCGGCATCCGCTCCAAGCTCGTCGATTACTACGTCGAAGCCACCGACACCCGCGGCCTAACCAAGAAGTCCCCCATCCAGCACGTCTACGTCGGTGCGGGAACCGGGGGCGGCGGGGGAGGTGGCAACACCGTCGTTGTTGCGCCAGCTCCGCCTGTCGCAGGCCAGAACGCAACGATCACGTATGACCCCACGGGCCGCAATCTCGCCTCCGCATCGCAGGTGTATCTCCACTACGGCTTCAACAACTGGGGAACCGTCATCGGCCCCGATCCCGCCATGACCCTGGTCTCCGGCAAGTGGCAAATCACCGTTCCGGTCTCCGCCTCTGCCACGCAGCTCGACATCGTGTTCAACAACGGCGCCGGCACCTGGGACAACAACTCCGGCGCCGACTGGCACTTCTCCGTCCAAGCCGGCCAGACCGGCGGCACCTGGACCATCGACGGCACGCGCGACATCGACGCCACACTCATCGCCACCAACGGCGCCCGCCACCTCTGGGCCGGCCTCAAGGGTGACAACCTCTACATCGCCACCGAATCCGCGGCCACCAACAACGACCAGTTCATCTTCCTTGCCAACACTCCCGGCCCACTCCAGACGGCTCAGTGGGGCAAGGCCGGACAGGTCTCGCGCTGGGACTACTTCCTGGCCGACGAGTTCGACAACGCCTTCAACGGCTGGTTCAACGCCGCGGGCGCGCAGACCACGGCGAACGTTCAATCGGCCGCGGCCGCCGTTCTCGAAGGCACGATAAATCTCCGCGCCGCAAACGCCGGCACACTCCCCGCATCTGTCTATCTCGCCGCGGCCCCGTACGCCAACCCCAACGGCGGGGTCCTCCAGGCCGCGCTTCAGGTCCCTGCGGGCAACGGCAACGGCAATCTCGAGGCCGCGGAATACACCCGCGTAGACCTCTGTCAGTTCTACCCCGGCGGCTGCATCCAACCCTGCTACCCCAACTGCGACGGCTCGACGACGCCACCCGTCCTCACCGCCAACGACTTTCAGTGTTTCTTGAGCGCTTTCGCTTCTGCAAACACCGTTGCCAACTGCGACGGCTCGACAACAGCCCCGACCCTGACCGCCAACGACTTTCAGTGCTTCCTCAACGCGTTCGCGATTGGATGTCCGTAAGGCTCCCAGCTTCGCACGTAGTGCGATATTCCGGCACCCGACGCTTGGGAGAATCCTGACGCGGCGCCGGGGAATCCGCGCCACGAGAGTCTTCAAGTCCTACGGAATCTCCGGAAATGGTGATAAGCCACCACCGCACACGTCGCATGACAGGTGCACGGACGGGCGCGTCCGGCCAATGCTGGCCAGAACCGACGAGTCCAGGGCAGTTCTCGCCCCGCCACAAGCATGGCGAGAGCGGCATGCCGGTTGCAATCGACCTCAGACCGCGGAGTTTCAAGGAGTCTTTAGATGCGTGTGTCCTCCCGAGGTGTTTCGATGCTGATCGCGGCCCTGGCCGCCTCCAATGCGCTGGGCCAGGCCAACTACAGCGAGGCCTTCGAGAATCTGGACGATGGAGACGAGACCCTGGGAGGCCCGCCGATCCTGGTTTCACGGGGCTGGACCTTCCGCAACCAGAGTCGACCCGCCAACTCCGGCAACAGCCCTTATTGGACGCCGTATCCCGCCAACTGGGGTCAGGCGGGGCAACCTCTCGGCCACGGCGCGTTTGCCGCGTGGGTCAATAACACGTCCAAAGTGTCCGCCTGGGCCATTCTTCCCGCGATCCCGAACCAGATCGCCGGTGATCCGCTGAAACTGTGGACCACCGCCCTCGTCAACGCCTTCAGCTACAACGGCTCATCCCTCGAGATCCGTTACTCGCCCTCGGGCGGCACGGGCACCGGCAGCAACGAAAACGATGTCGGCGACTTTACCACCGTCCTGGCCACCATCAGCGGAGCCGGCGGTCACGACTGGACCCAACGGGCCATGACCCTCCCTGGCACCGGTCGTATTGCGGTTCGCTACATCCTCGGACCGCACACGTCGAGCTTCAACTTCAGCGGGTCGTTCCTGATCGATTCTCTCCAGGTCGGCGCCCCGCCAGCGCCGCCGTATCCCCTTCCCGCCGCGGGCCAGACGGTGCATTGGACCGCGGCCCACAGCCCGGTGACCATCTCCCAGAACGCCGTCGGTCAGAATCCCAAGATCGTCGCCGGCGGAACCGTGATCGTCGACCCCGGCGTCGAGGTCCGCTTCAGTTCCGGTGCCAAGCTCGATGTCGCGGGATCGATCCAGCTCGACGGGACCAACGCTCAGAAGGTCAAGCTCCGTGGCCCCGGTTCCATGGTGGTCCTTAAAAGCGGCTTCGCGAGCGGTACGTTCTGCGATGTCCAGTCATTCACGGACCTCATCTATGGCGGGCGGGCCTCGTTCATCGACTCCCAGTTCTCCGATCCCAGCCTGCCGACCGGGTTCTCCTACGACTCCGCCGGCGACATCGGCCACCGCTTCTTCGACGGCAACCTCGACTACGCGCGACAGGTGCTCAACCTGGCTCGCTGCACGTTCGCCCAGGGGTGTGACGTCGCGATCCAACGCGGCTGGGTCGCGGCACGAGATTGCACGTTCGACAAAGGCGGGAATGTCTCGACCAGCCCGGAACCCGAGGGCGGTGAGGCTATGTTCATCGTCGGCGGCGCGATTCTCGACAACGTCACCGTCACCGATGCCTACATCAACCTGATGCTCAATCACGACCAGTACCGCTACGTCGGCAAGGTCAGCGTTACGGGGAATCCAAACGGCCCGGGCATTCGCCTCGAGGGCGGCGGCAACTACCTGATCGACTCGACCGCCACGCTCCAGAACAACGTCTGGCCCGTCAGTTTCGGATTCAACTCGGCCGGCTTGCTCCCGGGCTCGGTCCTGCCGCAGACCGGCAACCAGCTCAACGAGATTCCGGATTCCGACGACCCGTTCCCGTCCGATGAACGCACGATCTGGGCCGACACCGGCATTCCTTACATCGTCTGGCCACAGAGTTCGATTCACGGCCAGGTCACGATCCTTCCGGGGGTCACGGTGAAGACCCTTCCCAACTGCACATTTGCCTTCGACACCGATAGCAACGGCTACGCCCAGCCTGTGTTCCTTGGCGAGCCCGAGCGCCCCATCCGCTTCATGCCCTACACCCCCGGCCAGCAGTGGAACGGTGTGGGCATCGGAGACACCCGCTGGTACGGAACTCGCTGGGACTGGTGCACCTTTGAAGGGGCCAAGATCGCCGTCGGTTCCGCCGAGATGCCCATCGCCTTCGACAACTGCGTCTTCCGCAACAACACCCATGGCATCTTCCACGCCACACTCGCCGCGCTCCGCAAGTGCACCTTTGAGAACAACATTTTCTCCTATTCCGCCGAGGACTTTGCGCCCAACCACGAAGTCCTGGGCTTCCTCGACGCCAACCACCCGGCCAACCCCAACTCGTTCGTCAACAACAACGGCACGCCTCCGCCGGATCGCTACTTCGGCACGTTTCTTCCCACTGGCGGCCTGATCGCCCGCGTTACGCACAACAGCCTTGAGCACACCGACAGCGATGCCCGCAACAACTGGTGGGGCACCCCTTCCGGGCCGCACCACCCCACACTCAACCCGTCGGGCCAGGGCGACGACGTCTTTTTCGGCATGAGCGCCGGCGGCTTCCTCACCCCGTATCTGACGCAGGCGCCGACCACCAACCCGCCTCCCGTCGTCCGTTTCATCACGAACACCGTCCAGCCCATCCCCGGCGAGAAGATCATCATCCAGTGGTCCGCCCGCGATGACGCGGCGGGCCAGATCGTCTCGCAGCGCGTCTACTACTCCGCCGATGCCAACTTCGATCCGAATATGCAGCTCTTGGCGGTGATCCCGGCCGGTGCCAGGTCGTTCGAGTGGACCGTCCCCACACTCGGCACACTCCCCAACAACCCCGATCAGTACCTGCGCATCGTCGCCGTCGACAACCTCGGGCAAGAAGGCATCGCCGACCTCGTCGTCGAGGTCACCAATCCGACTCCCTTCACCGGCCAGATGACCCCGACTCTTCCCGTCGTCGGCAGTTACAAGCCCGGCGACACGCTCTCTGCCTGCGCCACCCCCTCCGGCATCGTCGGGTCCATGTACGCGGCGCTCGAGCTGGACAATGATGAGACAGGCACCTCCCTGGGCGGCGTCTTCCAGTCCGGCGGTCAGGCCTGCAACATCTTGGGTCTCCAGGTGCCCGACGTCAGCACCGACCGCGCCCGTGTCCGCTTTGACGCCACCGGCTCGCTCAACCAGGTCAAGAGTTTCTACGGCCCGTACTTCTCAATCCGCCCCGATGCCATCCTCGGCGATGCCGCGCCCACCGTGATCATCACGAGCAGCCACACCGGCCAGAGCTACCCCGGCGGAACGATGATCCCGATCTTCTGGATCGCTTCCGACGATGAGGGCCTCCGCTCCTTTGACATCCGCGCCAGCTTCGACGGCGGCACCCGCTGGTTCGTGGTGGCCCGCGACTTGGACGCCGCGGCCCGTTCCTACACATGGCAGCTTCCCGCATCGACTGGGATCGCCCAGGTCAAGATCCGCGTCGTGGCCAAGGACAAGCGCTTCCAGAACTCGTCGTCCGAGAGCGGCATGTTCGCAATCACCAACGGCTCGTGGCCGGTCCCGTGCTACGCCAACTGCGACGGCTCGACAGCCGCCCCAACGTTGACCGCCAACGACTTTCAGTGCTTCCTCAACAAGTTCGCCGCGGGCGATGTGGGAGCCAACTGCGACCACTCGACCTCGCTTCCTATGCTGACCGCCAATGACTTCCAGTGCTTCCTGAACGCATTCGCAGCCGGATGTTCGTAAACCGCTTGCAAATTGCACTGAATTCACTTGCATGACCGGTCGTCCACGTGCGAGAATGTCATCGGAGACATCCCATGACCAAACGCATCGCGATGCTCATGCTGGCCGCGACCACCGCCGCAAACGCCCAGTTTCCTGCCAATGCCGGATTCGAGACCGGCGTGTTCACGCCATGGACAGTGACCAACACGGCCGCCGGAACTTCGGTAAGCACCGGCATCGCGATGTACGACATCGACGGATCGTCCGGCCTCCCGCTTTCCCGGGCCGCTTCGTTCATGGTCGGCCGCAGCGCGGCGGTGACAACGCCCCAGGGTGTCGAGCTTTCCCAGGTGGTGGACCTCCTGGGCGGGATCGATCTGCGGCTGACCGCGAACTGGTCGGTCTTCCCACTCGTCAACGTCTACAACGCCGCCGGCGGCACATTTGAGTTGCTGGTTGACGGCCAGGTCATCGGCCAGGCGACCGCGCCCGTCACCGTTGCGGGCCAGGCCACATTCGGCACGGTGTCCGGTAGCTTTCACCCGGCGGTGAACTCCTCGCACATGCTCACCGTCCGCATCACACGCAACATCCCCGCCGGCGAAGAGGTCTTCCAGTATGTGGACAACGTCTACCTCACCCCCGCGTGCTATCCCAACTGCGATTTTGGTTACGCCACCCCTATCCTGACCGCCAACGACTTCCAGTGCTTTCTTAACCAGTTTGCCAGTGGTCGTCCGTATGCCAACTGCGATGGCTCGACGGCCTCGCCCCTGCTGACCGCCAATGACTTCCAGTGCTTCCTGAACGCGTACGCGTCGGGTTGTAACTGAACCACCACGAAGGAGGAGTTTCCGTGAGATTCGAAACAAGTGTGTGTGCCTTGGTCGCCGCGCTCGGCTTGGCATTGCCCGCCCACGCCCAGATCATCGTCAACGGCGACTTTGAAACCGGCGACTTCACCGGCTGGACGCAGTTCGGCGATACTCAGTACGACGGCGTCGACGGCTTCGCCCCCCACAACGGCGTCTTCGCCGCTTACTTCGGCGCGGTGGACCCTGCCGGAGGCGGCATCCGCCAGAACCTCACCGCGGCCGCGGGCTCCCGACTCATCGTCCAGTTCTGGCTCGCCACCGACTTCGGCGATATCCCCAACTACTGCCAAGTAACCCTGGATGGCCAGCCCGTCGCGAGCGTGACCGACTTCACAGATACTTCCTATCAGTCATTCACGGCCACCATCACGGTTACCAACGCCAACCCGGAACTGGTGTTCACCTTCCAGAACGAACTGGACTACTTCGAACTTGACGACATCACGGTCACACTCGATGGCGGCGGCCCCGGGCCCTGCTACGTCAACTGCGATGGCTCCACCGCTCCTCCCATCTTGAACGCCAATGACTTCCAGTGTTTCCTGAACTGGTACGCCGCGGCCGATTCGCGGGCCAACTGCGACAACTCAACCGCCCCACCCACGCTCAACGCCAACGACTTCCAGTGCTTCCTGAACAAGTACGCGGCAGGGTGCACGTAAACGCCGCGCCCTGAAGGTCGTTGTCCATACGCCCGGAAGTAGTAAGCCGGGTTCTTGAGATTGGGAAGGTTGAGACCGAAGTGTGCCGCGCCGCCCGGTCCGGATCGGCTGAGGCTGGCCTGTCAGGCGCCTGGCGTGGCCAATCGATCCCAACTCCGGCCCGATATTCAGCGGATATCGCCATCCTATTTCGGCGCGCCATTTGCAGCATGGCAAGGTGCCTGTCGCAGAACTGGTCTGTTGCCACAGGCATCGCGGCGGCGGGAGACGCTTGCGGCCATCGACCTCTAGACCGCGGAGACGGTTGCGTAACGCCGATTCCAACGGAAAGCGACATCCTTTGCGTCAAGGGCAAGTGCGTAGCAAGCGTTGCGGGGATTGACCGCGATCAACTCGCGGCGGCCCATTCACGCGCGGATGCTCAAAACACCCGTCCACGAAAGAAGGGAATACCCATGAACACTTGTACGCGGTTCACCGCTCTGTCTCTCATCGTCGGAACGTGCCTGACTCTGGCCGCGGCCCACGCGCAGACATCGCAATACTCCTGGCGCTACTACCGCCCCGGCAACACCGGAATCCAGGGTGACAACTGCGATGCCCTGTGGATCGGGCCGGACAACGACCCATGGATCGGGGGCTACGACCCCGGCTTCGAAGAGGGCGGCATTGCCAAGTTCATTCAGGCAGAGAACCGCTGGATCAACATCTCGAACATCGACTACCCCGAAATCGGCCACCCCGACAGAACGGGCACCACGCGTGCCCGCGACATCACGCCCGACGCCCAGGGCAATCTCTGGATGGGCACGGGCCGCGGCGTCCTGAGGTTCAACCCCAGCGTCGGTCCAGCATCGCTTCGGCGGTTCGACGCGGGCAACTCGCCCTGGCCCGGCGGATGGGTGACCAATATCGAAATCGCCCCCGACGGCACAGTCTGGGCCAGCGGGTACTCCACTGCTTGGGGTGGCGGCGGGCTCATGCGCTACAACCCGGTCACCGGCATCTGGACATACTTGGGCAGCGGGCAACACGAGATGCTGGCCATTCAGCCCAAGCCCGGTGGCGGATACTACGTGTGGGCCGCGGATCGCCCGGGCTCGACCGCCCAGACCTCACGCTATGACAGCACGACGCAGTCTTGGACGACGTTCCCATCCACCAGCGGCAGTCCGCGCAACCTGCCGGGCAACAAGTGCGTGGATGCCGCGGGGAACATGTGGATCTACCGTGTTCTGCCCGACAACTTCAACGTCGTCCTGGATGTTCGCCGACCCGACGGCTCATGGGTCGGCGTCCCGGCTCATCCCGGCGGCGGGGCATCGGTCACGAACGCCTTTGGCACATTGCAGGCGCTCACCGACGGCGGCGGCCAGGTGTGGCGCTTCAACGGGACGTCGTGGTCCGGGCTGGGTGATTGGGGCAACATCAACTGGACCTACGACCTGGGAATCGACAGCGCCGGCGCGGTCTGGGCATGCGGCGTGGGTGGCGCGGCCAAGCGCGACCCCAATTCCGGCCTCTGGCAACGCCATCGCCTGACCAACAACGCCCAGCTCGACAGTTTCAACAGCGACCTGACGGTGAATCAGGCCACGGGTGAGGTCTGGGCGTGTTCCAACGGCGGTCCGGGTGCCGGCGGCATCGAGAAGTTCGATGGTGTGCGCTGGACCGGTTACAACAACCTCACTTACGGCCTCGGGCAGCCATGGCCCTTCCCCACCGACAACGCGCAGGCAATCTACCAGCGCCCGTCAACCGGCAGTGTTGTCGTCAACCCGACGTTCAACGCTACATCACAACTCACCGGCACGACCTGGACGAACCTGCCGGGTGGGTCCAGCGATGTTGTGCAGTACGCCGAGGATTCAACCGGCAGGCTGTGGCAACTCGGAGAGTACTTCAACCTTTCCTACTGGACGGGCGCGGCGTGGACCAACGTTGGCATCGCCGCGTGGGGCTCGCAACTTCGCGTCGATCCGGACCGCCCCGGCACCGTGTGGGCGCACGCCGGCTATGAAGTCGTGCGAACCGATGGCACGTATCGCTTCTCAAGGACCATCGATGACTTCCCGCAACTCACCTCTCAGAGCGACACCGTCTGGGGCATGGCCGTGGGACACAATGGGGTGGCGTGGCTGGGGTGCAGCGTCATGCTCGGGGCGGGGGGTAGCGGCGGCGGACTGATCCGGCTGGATGCGAACACGGGCGCGTACACGATCATGACGTACGAGGGCGGCTGGCCCCTGCCCGGCCGATACGTCACGCCATGGCTCGTCACGCCGGATGGCCGCGTGTGGATGACGTACACCAACACGTACCAGTCCTTCGATGGCGGATTGTGCTGGTATGACGGGACAAACGTCGGCGTATTCCCGGGTCCGGTTCCCAGCGGTTCGCCGCAATGGGGCGGCCTGCCGCACACGCAGGTCAACGATGTGGAGATGCGCCTCATCCCCGGCGGCTACGAGCTCTGGATGAGTTGCCTGAGTCGGGGCATCGCGGTGTTGAAGGTAACAGACACCCTGCCTGAACCGTGCTACGCCAACTGCGACGGCTCCACAGCCGCTCCGGTTTTGACGGCTAACGACTTCCAGTGCTTCCTGAACAAGTTCGCCGCGGGCGATGTGGGCGCCAACTGCGACAACTCGACCTCTTCGCCGATTCTGACCGCCAATGACTTCCAGTGTTTCCTGAACAGGTTCGCGGCCGGATGCACCTGAACACAGGCCGTTCGAGTAGCGCGCAAGCACTTCGATCTGGCCACCACAACCGAAGGAGTTCGTTCATGAATCTTGAGAGAGCAATCGGCGCAGTTGCAGCATCCATTGGCCTGGCGCTGTCCGCCCAGGCACAGATCGTCGTGAACGGGAGTTTTGAAACCGGAGACTTCACGGGCTGGACCCAGTTCGGCGACTCGGGATTCGATGGCGTTGACGGGTTCTATCCGCACACCGGAGCCTACCAGGCATACTTTGGCTCCGGGACCAGCAGCGGGATCCGGCAGAACCTGGTCGCCAATGCCGGGGACCGGTTGACCGTACAGTTCTGGATTACAACCGACTTTGGCGACATTCCCAACAGTTGCTCGGTGACTCTGGATGGCCAGCCGGTCTCCGACCTAGTCAACTTCAGAAACACGATTTGGCGGACGTTCAGCGCGACCATCACGGTCACGCACGCCAACCCCGAGCTGGTGTTCACGCTCATGAACGCCTCGGACTACTTCGAGCTTGACGATGTGACTGTTACGCTCAACGGCACCAACCCCGGGTTCTGCGCCGCCAACTGCGACGGCTCATCGACCCTGCCGATTCTGACCGCCAACGACTTCCAGTGCTTCCTGAACCTCTACGCGGCGGGCGATCCGAACGCCAACTGCGATGCCAGCACGGCCACGCCGATCCTGACGGCCAACGACTTCCAGTGTTTCCTGAACAAGTACGCGGCGGGATGCACATGAGCGAGCGATGACGCATCAGAGCCGAGCGGCGCAAGCCGCCGGTCAATCGTCTTGTATCCGCGCTCTTTGGCGGCCCAATACTCCGTCGGCTCGCGCCGCTCGGCGGTGATTGCGCCGTCGCCGCCGGTCTAGCTTTCGCACGCCCCACACTCCGGACACGGCGAGCGCACCGGCAGGCCCGTCCGCGAATACCCGCATCGTGAACACGTCAGTGACAGGATCGCTGCACCTGACGCCTTCTGCCACGCGCGCATCACCCCCAGCAGGAATACAACCAGGTAGCTCGCGGGCAGTGCCGCAAGTGCAATCCAAAATGCCACGTCCGATGTCATCCACGACGGCGCGACCATCCCGGGCCCGCCGGGCGCGCACACCAGAGCGATGGACGCCAGGGCTGACAAGACAACCGCCGGAATGGCCGCGGTGGCGGGTGCCGCTACCGCGATCAGCCATCGTGCGCGGCTGATCCGCGGCCAATAGCGGGGCCCTGTTCGGTCAAATGCCCACAGCAGTCCGCACAGGGCCAGCCAACCGGGCACACTGAAAACCAGTCCGCCGAACATCAAAACGCGCACGAATCCGGCCACGATGTCGGGCCAATAGGCCGGACGTCCGGAGTCCCACATCATCAGACTCGGTGTGAGGGCCGCGGCGACCGGCGATGCACAGACGATCATGAAGCCGAACGCACCCAGCGGAATAACGCCACGCCCATGAGACGGGAGAGCGGCCAAGCGTCCCGGCCAGAATGCCGATTGTGTTCGACACAAGATGTGCCGGATCTTGTTCTCCACCCGCCTCAATCCGCGTGCGCCAAGCTCTTCACTCCCGTCAGCTTCAGCATCCGGTCCAGCGCGAGCAGCGCATCCTTCCGCACCTCAGGATGCACCCGGATCGAGTTCACTACCTTGGGCTTCCCATCCTTGCTGAGCGCACCGACGAGATTGTCCAGCACCCACAGAATGTGCGGCTGATCAATCCGGTACATCGTCGTGCACAGACACTGACAGTCGGACAAGATCTTCACCTCGACGCCGCGCTCCTTGCACTCGCGTGCCAACCGTGCCACAAGGTGCACCTCGGTGCCGACGGCCCACTTGGACCCCGGCTCCGCCTTCCGCAGCGTGCCGATGATGAACTCCGTCGAGCCCGCCAGGTCCGCCTTGTCCACCACTTCCTTGCAGCACTCAGGGTGCACCAGAATCTTGGTGCCGTTGTTCAGCGCCCGGATCTGATCGCAATGCTCCGGCCGGAACAGCTTGTGCACCGAGCAATGCCCAGCCCACAAAATGACCTTCGCATCCCGAACCCGCTCCGGAGTCCCACCGCCCAGCACATCCCCCTTGGCCGCGCGCTTGGGGTCATACACCACCGTGTGCTTCACCACATCAATCCCATACTTCGCGGCCGTGTTCCGCCCCAAATGCTGATCCGGCAAGAACAGGATCTTGATGTCATCCGAGTTCTGCTCAGTCCCCCCCGCCATCGCCCACTCAAAGACCCGATCCGCATTGCTCGAAGTGCAGCACGCCCCACCATGCGCCCCCACAAACGCCTTGATCGCCGCCGTCGAGTTCACGTACGTGATCGGGATGATCCGCCCCTTCCACCCCTGGGCATTCAAACTCTCATGAATCCGATCCCAAGCTTCCACCGTGTCCTCATACCCCGCCATATCCGCCATCGAGCAACCCGCGGACAAGTCCGGCAGAATCACCTCCACATGCTCGGGCGTCAGCATGTCCGCCGACTCGGCCATGAAGTGCACACCGCAGAAGATCACCCACTTCACCGGCCGCTCCGCCGCGATCTTCGCCGCCAGCTGCGAGAGCTTGAGCGAATCCCCCGTGAAATCGGCGTGGGCGATCACCTCATCGGTCTGGTAGTGGTGGCCCAGGATGACCAGTTGTTCCCCCAGCTCTTTCCGCCGCGCATCGATATCCCGAGCCAAATCCTCAGGCTTCGCACGCGTGTACCGGTCCGGCAATGAAGGCTGCCACAGCATTACCAATGGTACTTCTCCCGGAGCCTCCGAGTTCTCCTCCAAGCCGCACCCTCGAACGGCCGATATAACCGGGCCCGGATGCAACTCTCCCTCCTCATCCCCACCGTCAACCGCCCCGCCAAGCTCGCGGCCTGCCTCTCCGCGCTCACCAGGCAATCCATCTCGCCATCCGAGTACGAAGTCCTCATCGGCATCGACGGCCCCGACCAAACCTCCATCGCCGCGGCCAAATCAACCTGGGCCAACCACAAAGCCCACCTCGAAATCGTCCCCTGCCCCAAAGCGGGTTTGAACGCCACCCGCAACGCCGCGCTCCGCAAAGCCCGCGGCCGCTACCTCATCTCCATCAACGATGACATCCTCCCCGAGCCCAACTTTCTCGAAGCCCACCTCCGCGCCCACCAGCAAGCCGAGGCCAAGGGCAAGCCCGCGATCATCTCCGGCTACTCCCCCTTCGTTGACTTCCCGAACCCGACGATCTTCGACCGCCTCGCCCAAAAGTCCTCCTTGCTTTTCTTCTACGACCAGATGCTCGGTCAAAAAGCCAAACCCGCCAACCACGACTGGGGCTTCCGCCACTGCTGGGGTCTGAACTTCTCCGCCCCGCTCGCCGCGGTCAGAGAGGTCGGCGCCTTCACCGCCATCCCCATGCTCTACGGCTACGACGACATCGAAATCGCCTGGCGCCTCAACCGTCGCTACCAGATGCCCGTGCTGTTCGTGCCCGATGCCCGCGCCGACCACGACCACCGCTACCAGCCGCGCGACATCATCAAGCGCGAATACAACTTAGGCCTCACCGCCTGGCACTTCGCCGAGCTCAACCCCGGCTTCGCCCAGGATGTCTTCAAACGCGACATCCGTTCCGCCGCGGAGCTCGCCTACAGCCGCGAGTTCATCGCGAGAGAAGAATCCGCGGCCAAACGCCTCGAACAATCCTTCCTGGATCTCGCCGACATCCCAGCATCATCCATCGAAAATGCAAACGGCAGCGGCGCTACGAACCCCCACACCGCCCACCTCCTCAACCTCATCTACGAACAACACCTCCTCCTCAAACGCTACCACTGGCGCCGCGGCCTCCTGGCCGCCTCCTCCCAATCCGGCCGCTAACGAGCCCCCGGCTTCAAAACAGAAGCCCAAGCGCCAGCGCCGGGCCGACTACCCGCCGCGCCCGTCCCCCCCAATACACTCCCCCATGTACTTCTCCTGGCATCGCCCCTGCGCCACACGCCCAGACCGCATCCTCAGCATCGCCCTCCCCGTGACCGCCTTCCTCAGCGTCAACGCCCTCCTCGCCGCGGGCGCCTTCACATCCAACCCAACATGGTTCTTCGCGGCCCTGATCCCGACGATCATCGCCACTCAGTTGCTCATGGTCGCCCTCCTCCGCAAAGAGCAACGCCGCGCCAAAGCCGTGGTGGAGGCCGCGGACTTCAAAATCTGCCCCCGCTGTCGCTACTCACTCAAAGGCCTCGACGACCAAGGCGACTGCCCCGAATGCGGCCGCCGCTACTCGCAGGATGAACTTCGCAGAACATGGACCGCGGCGTATGAACTTGCAGGCGCGGACAGCACCGCCACCCCTTGACACACCGCGCCTCTCACACACCGCGTCCCGATCTTTTCAAGACTTGATCACCGCTTCGTCGCATCCGCGCTCTGGACGGGCGGAAGTGCAGGCGAGGATTGGTACAATGGTGCGTGCAAAAAGGCGGCCAAATGCCGGATCATCAGGATCGCTGGCAAGTTGCAACAGCCGGATCCATTTTGGTCTTTGCGTGCGCCGTGCTCGTCACAATCTCAATCAGAGCAGTTATGCCAGGGGCCTATGTGTCACCCTGGACTCTTCTTTGCCTTCCTGCAATCGCACTCTCAGCCGCGTGGCTCATGATCATCCTCAATAGTCGACGGCGGCGGCTCATTTCCATCGTCGTGGATCAGTGCTTGCGATGCGGGTTTAGTCTTCGAGGATTGCCTCCTGCCGGTGTCTGCCCGGAGTGTGGCAACACCTATTCGTCGGACTTCCTCCAGATGTCTCAGGCAAACAAGTGGCTCGCCGACCGGCTCACCGGTACACCCTCCAAACCCTCAATCCCAAACCCTCATACACCCCCCGCCTCCCCCACACCGCCTCCTGGTGCATCCACGGACTGAACAACAGCCTTTCGTGCATCAAGGTCGTACCGGGCAAATCGACTTGTGGTGATCGCCAGACCGCCTCGGTTACACTTCCCCAATGGCTTCCGCCGAGCATTGGGTGGCGTACGGCACAGCACGCGAGGCGGCGATCATGCGGGCCTACACCATCATCAATCGGGTCGTGCTGGGCGGCCTGTTTGTCATTCTCATTGCCGAAATCTTCCGGTGGATTCCCCGAGTTTCAATTGCCCCGTGGGTACTCAGCGCGCTGCTCATTGATCAGCTCGTGCAAAGGGTTTGGCTGCGCCGTATCCACCAGCGCGGCCACAAAGCGATCATGGCCGCGGGCTATCGCGTTTGCCCCGGTTGCGGCTATTCGCTCGATGGGCTCCGTCCTGCAGGTGAGTGTCCTGAGTGTGATCGCGACTATGCACCTGAAGCGTTGAAGACGTATTGGGATAACACGTACATGGTGCGGATCCACGGAATCCGCCACTGGACTCGGATCTCGGCGGGAGCTGGGTCCACGCCCTCAGAGCCACATCCAACTACGCCTGAAGGCGCACCGCGCTCGGCAGATAAACCCTCCACACCCTCACCCCACACCCCTCATACACCCCCCGCCTCCCCCACACCGCCTCCTGGTGCATCCACGAACTGATCACCACATCCGTCGCACCCATCCTCCCCGCTTCCCGCGGCGAAATCACAGGCCAATCCCACAGCCGCGTCCCGTGCTTGGCCCGATCATCATCCGCAAACGCCACCAGCTTCACCGGCGCCCCCACAATCACCTCGCGAAGCTGCCGCGTGTGCTCCCCCGTCCCATGAATCACCACCGCCCGCCCCCGCAGCGATTCCAAAAGTGCCCGCATCCTCGCCGCGCCATCCGGAGGCACCGACCCCGAAATCGCCTCTCGCCCTTCGCCCTTCGCCTCTCGCCTCGTAAACGCACACTCCCTCCCCCGCGGCCACTCTCTCCCCTTCTCCGCAACCACTTCCCGCATCAACCCCTCAACCCTCTCCACGTGCCTCTCAATCGAGAACGTTCCCGCCCGTTTCCACGCCGCGCGTGACATCCCTTCCCGATCCCCACCCACAAACTTCCCCACCGCCCGCGCCATCGCCCGCCCCGCCTCCTCCTCATCCGCCTCCGGCCCCACATCCGCAATCACCCCGCTCACCCCATCCTCAATCGCCTGCCCCGCCCCCGACCGGGTACGCGCCACAATCGGCACACACCCCCGCGCCATCGCCTCCAGCATCGCCACACTCAACCCCTCAAACCGCGAAGGCAACACCAGCGCATCGTGCGACTCCAGCAACTCCGCCACGCGCCCGGGCCCCACAGCCCCCAACACCGAAAAGTTCCCGCGCCCCCGAGCCATCTCCGCAACCTCCCCCGCCGCCGGCCCATCCCCCGCAATCGTCAGCGTGTGCTCAACCCCCATCCGCGACAACTCATCCGACATCACCCCTAGCGCCATCACCCGCTTCTGCATGTGCTCCAACCGCCCCGAATAGAGCAGCCTGATCGCCCGCGCCTTGGGGTGGCCTGCCGCTCCGCGGCGGACGAACTCCTTCGACACCTCCACCCCATAAGGCACATTTACAACATCCCGCCCCCGCTCACCCAGCCCGCGGATCAGCCGCGCCTCAATCTCATCACTCACCGCGACAAACCGCGCCACTACCGCCTCAAAGTGCCCCAAAACCCGCCCGTCATACTCATTATCACTGTGCTGCCACCCAACCACCCGCACACGCTCCGGATCCGCCAAACACAACGCCGCAGCCACCCCATAGCAATCCCCATGCAGATTCGGGCTCAGCACCACCGGCCCATCACCCATCCCCCGCACCGCCGCCCGATAGTGGGGGAGATACGGCGACAAATCCCCCGCCCTCTCCCCAAACCGCGGCACTTCAATCCTGAAAACCCGCACCCGCGAATCAATCTCAACCTCCAGCCGCCTCTGCCCCACCGGCTCCGGATGCAAGATCAACCCCGCACGACCCCCGCGCGCCACAAGCGCATTCCCCAACCGCACCCCCCACATCGCCACACCACTGACATTCAAACCATCCGGGAGCGCAACCAACAAAGGCGGCAACGGAGCCCGAGCAAGTACATCACCCTGTGAACCCCGTTCACTCAAGCAACCCTCTTCGCCCCGGAGGGGCGCCGGAATGTAGCCACGGGTGAAGCGCAGCGGAACCCGTGGAAACCAATCTCAAAGACTCCCCGCCCCGGCAGGGGCGGAGGAACCACACGGCGCACCGCGCGCCCCATCACAATCCCAAAATCACCCTCATCTCCTCCCCAACCTCCATCTCCCACGCCCTCCCAATCACATCCTTCAAATCCCCCGCCCTCACTCCACCCTCAGGAATCCGAATCGCCCCAATATTCGTCGCACCAATCTCCCCACCCACCGTGCCCCCACGCACCTTCTCAAACGGCCAACCACAAAACAACTCCATCGCCCCCCGCTGATTCCAATCCACCCTCTCCCCCGTCCGCTTCTCATGGGCCGCGGCCACCCCAGGCAAATCAATGTCATGCAGCACCACCCACGCCCCCGGCGCCAGCGCCGGCATCAGCCACAACAAGTCCGCCGTCGGCGCCGGATGCCGATGATCCGCATCAATGAACGCAAGCTCCACCCCCGCCCCCACAAACCTCACCCCCGCATCCCGCGCCGTCTCCCGCACATGCAGCTTCCACCGACCAACCAACTCCGGCACCATCTCCCGCGCCAAACACCCCACCGGCTTAGCCCGATCGAAGTAACAAAAAGGATGCAGCTCAAAGCTCTCCAAAGTCCCCGCCCCCGAATCCGCCAGCGCCTTCAGCATCACCGCCGAAGACCCTCCCGCCGCCACACCTATCTCTAACACCGTCCGCGGCCGAACCCCCCGCACCGCGTCATACAAAAACATCGCATCATGAAACGAAATACACCCCGCGGCCCACATCGGCGGATCCCAAAACTCCGCCAACCGAGCCATCCCCTCCCGATCCTGAACCGGCAGCCCAAACGCCCGGCGCACCCCCGCCTGAGCCGGCTCAAACGCCGCCAAAGCCGCCAGCCGCTTCTCCCCACCCTTGCTGATCAGAACTTCATTCATCAACCCCTCTATCGGACCATCCCAACCGGACCGATAAGACTCACAGCCCGCATTCCTCCGACGTTTTGAGGCCCCATGCCAGCCCAACCCACCCTCTTCAGCCCCACCGACCTCCTCCGCCGCGCCCGGGCCAATCTCTACACCAAGGGCCACCTCCTGGGTAAAACCGGCCAGCGTTTCGAGATCTGGCCCTCCGGCCTCACCGCCGATGCCGGCGACTACCTCAAGGACCTGGTCTCCAAAGAACGCGCCCGACGCACCATCGAGACCGGCTTTGCCCTGGGCCTCTCCGCCTCCTTCATCATCGAGGGCATGATCGAATCCGGCGGCGAGTTCATCAACCACACCTCGATCGATCCCTTCCAGCGCGAATCCTGGGACTACTCCGGCCGCAACACCCTCCGCTACCTAGAGATAGACCGCCACTCAACCCTCATCGAAAAAGACTCCCTCCTGGCCCTCCCCGAACTGGTCTCCCAAGGCCTCACCTTCGACCTGGCCTACGTCGATGGCGGCCACAACTTCGAACACATCTTCTGCGACACCCTCTATATGACCCGCCTGGTCCGCCCCGGCGGCCTCATCATCTTGGATGACATGTGGATGCCCGCCAGCAAACGAGCCCTCAGCTACTTCACCACCAACATGGGCCTCACCCACGAAAACCCCAAAGACAAAACCCCCGGCAAACGCTTCGGAGTCCTAAGACTCCCCGAAAGGCCCTTAGACCGAGCTTGGGACCACTTCGTGCCGTTCTAGAAGATGAGCCGCTGACAAGCGCGGACAAGCACGGACCAGAGCAATTTCTTGGCTTCCTATCCGTGCTCATCTGTGTCATCTGTGGCCTCTTTTTCCTGTCCGTGTCCATCCGCGTTCATCCGCGGCCAAATCTCCTCCCCCCGCGGCTTTACCCCCCCCCTCCCCTGAGCCGATAACCATGTCATGTCCCCCCTCACCCCCGACCAATCCAACAAAGTCCTGACCAAGGGTGAGCTCCTCGCCCACCGGCTCCAGGCCAAGCAACAAGGCCGCCGGGTGGTCCACTGCCACCGCTGTTTCGACATCGTCCACC
>JBGAND010000048.1:0-32425 GCA_044222485.1 Phycisphaerales bacterium
GTTGGGCCTGAGCATGAGCGGATAGGCAAACTGAATGTTCAGCTCCGCCCCCAGCAGCGACAGGCACAGGCTCGACAGCGTGTGCCCCGCGGAAAGCTCGACCACCAGCAGATCAGTCTCGGAGAACGCCAGCTTGTTCTCCTTGAGCATCTCGCGGCCGGTATTGGACTTGTTGGTGATCAGCCGGACGATCGCACAATCGCTGGCCTCATGGACGGAGATCGCGCACACCTGACAGGGGGAGCCGTCGAACAGCTCTACCAAGTCCAGCAGCTTGCCGACCTTGTTGGGCAGGAACACCGAGAACTGTGTCACAATCGGCGGGGCGTAACCCTGCGTTGTGTCCAGCGGCGTCGATGCCTGGCTCATCGGAATTGACCCTGTGCGGAAGCTACCTGGCCCCAAAGGCCCCGCAGACCGCCCTCAACGACTAATCGCGGCACCCCAACGACGCCGCACCCCGACCCCCCAAGCACGTCCCAGAATAACACACACCCCGCCCAAATGCCAAGATAATTCAGGCCAATTGGACCCAAAGTCGCGGTTCAGCCATGACTTACACACAATACCGTGCGGCCGATGTGCAGAACTTGCGCGATTTGGCCCGGACTTAGACGGAGAAGCTCGACCCACACCCGCACGACGTCGAGGCATTGGGGTTCTGGAACACAAACCCGCGGCCCATGATTTCATCCTTGAAGTCGATGGTCGTGCCGTTCAGATACAGCAGGCTCTTGGGGTCGCAGATGATGCGGATGCCGTGCTGCTCGAAGGATTCGTCGGTTTCCTTCTGAGTCTCGGTCAGGTCGAGCACGTAGCTGAAGCCGCTGCAGCCGCCACCCTTGACGCCAACCCGGAGACGCACCTTTTCGGCATCCAACTCTTGGTCGCGGATGATGTTGCGGACTTCCTTGGCGGCCGTCTCGGAGAGAAGGATGCCCTGGATCGCGGAAGTGGATTCGGTCGTGCTCATGGGTACTCCAGATCTATTTCATTCTACGCTCGGGCAGGCGGACGGTTCGGGTTTGGTCCTGTACGGCCCGGTCTCTCTAGTTATCGCCCTGACTTGGGTCCAAATTCAGTGAGCCGACGCGGCCTGCCGCTCTTCAACTGCCATGCCGTTCTTTTGCTTGTAGTCCGCGATGGCCGAGCGAATGGCATCCTCGGCCAGCACCGAGCAGTGGATCTTGACCGGTGGGAGGCTCAGCTCTTCCACGATCTGCGTGTTCTTGATCGAGAGGCCCTGGTCGAGAGTCTTGCCTTTGAGCCATTCGGTCGCCAGTGAACTGGAGGCGATCGCCGAGCCGCAGCCGAAGCACTTGAACTTGGCATCTTCGATGATGCCGTTCTGGTTCACTTTGATCTGCAACTGCATGACGTCGCCGCACTCAGGAGCGCCGACGAGGCCGACGCCGATGTCCTTGCGGTTCTTAACGTCGGCACCCGTGCCGAAGTTCCCGACGTTGCGCGGGTGCTCGTAGTGATCGATGATTTTTTCGCCGTAAGCCATTTCAATGCTCCAAGTTCGAGTTCAATGCCCCGCCCACTGCACCTTGCTCAGATCGATGCCTTCTTTGTGCATGTCGTAGAGCGGGCTGAGCACCCGCAGTTTCTGGACGGCCTTCACGATCGCCTCGGCCGTGTAGTCCACCTGCTCATCTGTCGTCCAGCGCCCCAAAGACAACCGCAGAGAACTGTGGGCCAGGTCATCACCGATGCCCAAGCTCTTCAAGACGTAGCTGGGCTCAAGGCTCGCACTTGTGCAAGCTGAGCCCGACGAACAGGCGATTTCCTTGATCGCCATCATCAGGCTCTCACCCTCGACAAAGCCGAAGCTGATGTTGGTGATGTGCGGAAGCCGCTTCTCGCGATGGCCGTTGACCTGCGTTGTGTCCAGACGCGACGTGATGCTGTCTTCCAGCTTTTTCCGCAGTTTCAGGAGTCGTTCACCCTCGCGGTCCATCTCGGCCTTGGCGATTTCGCAGGCCTTTCCCAGGCCCACGATGCCGGGGACATTCAGCGTGCCGGAGCGGAATCCGCGCTCCTGCCCGCCGCCATCCACCAGCGAAACCAGCCGAACCCGAGGCTTGCGGCGACGCACGAAGAGCGCCCCCACTCCCTTGGGCCCGTAGATCTTGTGCCCGCTGAAGCTCAACAGGTCGACATTGTCCTTCTCGACGTTGGTCGGCATCTTGCCGACCCACTGTGTCGCATCGGTGTGGAACACGATGCCGCGGGCGTGGCACAGGGCGCCGATCTGCGGCACCTCGTTGATCGTGCCGATTTCGTTGTTGGCCCACATGATGGTGACGAGGATGGTGTCCTCTCGCATCGCGGGCTTCACGGCCTCGGCCGTGATGATCCCATCCTTGGGCGGGTCCAGGAACGTGACCTCGAACCCTTCCTTCTGGAGGCGCTTGCACGGATCAAGCACGGCCTTGTGTTCATGGGCCGCGGCGATGATGTGGCCACGCTTAGGGCTGCCGGCGGGCGCCTTCTCGTACATCTCGGCCGCGCCGCGGATGGCCAGGTTGTTGGCCTCGGTGGACCCTGAGGTGAAGACGATCTCTTTGGGGTCCGCGCCGATCAGGGCCGCGCACTGTTCACGGGCCTTGTCCACACCCTCTTCAGCCTCCCAACCAAACCTGTGATTGCGGCTGCCGGGGTTGCCGTAGATCTGCGTAAAGTACGGGAGCATGGCCTCAACCACCCGCGGATCGCAAGGCGTGGTCGCGGCATGGTCGAGATAGATCGGGGTCTTCACCATTGAGTTCACTCCCTCACGGCTGACCTTAGGTCCCGCTCGATTGAGGATAAGTTTGTCCTGAGACTTAGAATCATTCCAGTCAAGGGCAGGGTAGGGGTCACGTGCGAGGCAGGCAAGCCGTGATTGAAGCGGCTACTTCTTCTTGGCCGCGGGCTTCTTGTAGACCATGGTGACTTGGTTGCCCTTGGCGTTGAAGGTGACGGAGGTCATATAGGCCCGCATGAGCATCAGGCCGCGGCCGCTGGGGAGTTCCAGGTTCTCATCCAGGGTCGGGTCGGGGATGGCCTTAGGGTCGAACCCGGGGCCGTTGTCCAAGATGGTCATACGAAGTTCAGAATCGGAGACGGAGTAGGCGACATGGATGGGAGTGGTCGCCGGCAGGCCCTTGTGGCCGTGCCGGAAGGCGTTTGCCAAACCTTCTTCGATGGCCAGGCGAACGGCGAACTTGGAGGACTCGGTGTAGGCGTGGGTCGCCAGGGCGTCCAGAACACGCTTGACGGCTGCATCGATCTGATCCCGCTCGTGGATCAGCTCGAACTGGCCCGAATCCTGCTTCGCGGTGTCGGTCATGGCATCACGCCCGTCGGTGAAGGCACGGCTTACTTGAAGCTCTTGAGTGCGTCCGCCGCGGTTTCGTGGATTTCAAACAGCTTGTTGAGCTTGGTAATCACGAAGACCTCGTAGATCTGGGGGTCAATATCGGAGAGCCGGAGCTGGCCGGTGGCGTGGCGGACCTTGTTGTTCACGGTGATCAGCGTCCCCAGCGCGGCCGAGGACAGATGATCGACGTTGGTGAAACTGATCAGCAGCTTGGGGCGCGGCGACGCCTCGATGATCGAAGAAATTTCCTCGCCGATGAGCTGGATGTTGGCCTCGTCGAGGATGTTGCGGTCGATGAACTCGACCTGGGTCACCTCGTTGACCTTCTTGATCCGCAGACGTGAGGCTTCGGACGGCATCGGGAGGGCTCTCCAAAAATCGCGTGGCGCTGGGGTGGGGCTGCGCGCTGCAAGCATACACCGGCCACGGGCGAAATGCAGGCTGGATTCTGAACGAAAACGCCCCCGGGGAAGCGTCCCCGGGGGCGTGGTTTTCAGAGGGTCAGATGGATCAGCCGCCCATGCCGGAGTGAATCGAATCCAGCAGGCCCGGGAAGTTCTGCTCTTCCTGCTCGTTCTGGATGAGAACGGTGGGCTTGATGAGGATGAGCAGGGTCTGCTCTTCCTTGCTCTCGACGCGGTTGGTGAAGAAGCGGTTGATGATCGGGATCTTGGAGAGCACGGGGACGCCGGTCTCGATCTCGTACTCGGTGGTGAGGCGCTGGCCGCCCATCAAGATCGTGCCCTGATCCGGGACGGTGAGTGTTGAGCGGACGCGGGTAACCGTGACCTTGGGCAACTGGATGAAGGACTGGGTCGCGGCCGAGTTCACCAGCTGGCCACCGGCAACGGCCGTGACCGCTTGCTGAGCGAAGCCGTCCACGCGGGCCAGCCCCACATCCACGTTCATGGTGACGTAGCGGCGGTCGGCGGAGATCGT
Source organism: Phycisphaerales bacterium (assembly GCA_044222485.1). Lineage (GTDB taxonomy): Bacteria > Planctomycetota > Phycisphaerae > Phycisphaerales > UBA1924 > JAHBXE01. The sequence goes on from JBGAND010000048.1 coordinate 4,307, forward strand.
GCCCTCAACCAGGAGGGTGACACCTTCGGTCACGACGCTGACGGTCGGATCGAAGCCGACCGACGAGTCGCCGACGACGGGCTGCAAGTCAGAGACGAAGGCCGTCTGCGTTGCGACGTAGATGTTCGCCGTCTGGCCGTTGGTGAACGTCAAGCGGGGAGCGGTGAGCTGGATGGAGCGGCGATCGGCCTGCGTGGCCTGCAAGAGGAAGTCCACCTGAATGCCGTCCAGGAACTGACCGGCGATGCCCATGGCCGGGGAAGCACCCAGGATCGTGTCCGACCAGTCGGACCTAGGCGCCAGGGCCGTGGACATGCCCAGCGAATCTTGTTGGAACCCGATCGGTGACCAGTGATTGGGAGCGACCGGGTTGCCCGGGGAGCCGACGGGGCCCTGGTTCACGTCGGCGGAGCGGCCGTTGTTGAAGAAGTCCGACGGGAGAACGCCACCGCCACCCACAGCGCCTCGGGCGGTGCGAACCTGGTTGCTGTTGGCGTTCAGATACACGTCGATGTCAAAGCCGATCTGCTCGAAGAAGTCCTGGTTCACCAAGAGGAAACGGGCTTCCACGTTGATCTGCATGGCGCGGATTTCGCGGAGCTTGGAGAGCAGGCCCGCGATCTGGCGGTGGTTCTTGGGCGTGTTGGTGATGATCAGGTTGCCGGCGTTACCGACCTTGGTGATCTTGCCCGTGTCGCCGCCGTTCTCCGTCCAGCCTTCCTGATCCACGTTCTCGCGGATGATGTTGATGAGGTCATCGAGCGTGCGGTCGCGGGTCTGCTGACGCTGCTGCTGGTCCTCGCGATCCTGCTCGTTGCGGAAGGGGCTTTGGCTGCCGCCGCCGCCACCCTGGCTGGCCTGGAGGGCCTGCTGGAGGTCGATGCGGGGCACATCACGGTAATCCGGTACCTCGATGAGCAGGTCCTTGACGTCGTAGATGACCAGTTCGGTGCGCTTGCGGATCTTCTCATCCGAAGCCAGGGTCACCACACCATCGAGCACGGCCCAGTCGGCGCGGCTGTTGCGGTCTGCCCCGGAGATTTTCTCGACGATCCGGTCCATCAGAGCCTTGGCCGTGACGTTGGTCAGGTTGAGAGACACGGTCGTATCGCGGTGAATGTTGGCCGCCTCAAGGGCGGTCCAATCGGTGTCCACGTTGAGCTGCGTGACGGTCTTGACGAACTCGACGACATCCTGCAAGGAGTTGTCGTTGAACGCGACGTTGGGAATGCGTTTGGTGGCCAGAGCCGAGAGCACCGCCCGATTCTCGGGGGTTTCGGCGAACTGCACCGGCTCGCCGCGGCGAACGCTGATGGCGGGCCAATCGAGCGGGTAGTTGATCATGGCGATGGGCGGGATAGCGGCCTCGGTGTTATCGAGGCTCAACCCACCGAAGCCCTTTTGCTTGTCCTGGTAGGCCTTGTTGCTCTTGCGATACATGATGATGTCCTGGTACGCATCCCGCAGCAGGAGCCCGGTGGGATTGATCGGGTCCAGGAACAAGAGCTGGTCGATCGCCTGCAGCGCCTCGTCGTAGCGGAGCTCGGACTGGCAAGCGCGTGCCCGGTCGATGAGCTCGACAATCTTGCGATCGCGATCGGACTGGGCGATGATCGCGCCCCGCTTGGCATCCTCCATCGCCTGTAGTTCGCGGCGCTTCTGGGCGTCCTGCATCTGCTGCAACTCGGACTTCTCGACCTCCGCGAGCGCGCTGCTCGCCGTCTTGTTCATACCCTCGATCTCACCCTCGGCAAACACGTCGCGGTTGCTATTGAGCCCCAGGCGGGCGCGGGCGATAGCGATGCGGGCTTCGTTGAAGTCGCCGCTCTTGAGCTTGCGGTTGGCCTGTTCCAGATCGTTGTTGAACTCGGCGACGGTCACATCGTGCCTGATCTTGCGATCGCTGGCAAGGTCCACCGGCTGGCGTGGGTTGCCGCCGCCGCGGGTGGTTGCTTCCGCGATGCGGTCGTCCACCAGCTTGGCCTGCTCCGGCGTGAGAAACGCGGAGTATTGGGCCTTGATCGTCGAGTAGGTGCTCAATGCGGATGTCAGTTGCCTGGCCTTGAACTCCTTGTCGCCCTGTGCCAGAAGTTCCTGAGCCTTGCCGCGCCGGGCTGTGGCGATCGGATCGTTGGCGGGCTGGGAGGCGGGAACGGGCGTAGCCGGTTGCGCCGCGGGGAGGTCTACGGCGGGCTTGTCCGCGGGTTTGGCCGGCGGCTGAGCGTCATCCCGGCGTTTGACGGTCGCCGGCTGCATCATGCCCGCGCTGGTCGTTTCACCAAAGAGGCCGGGGCGCTGATCACCCAGATTCACGAGTTTCATCTGGTAAGTGTCGAGGATCGATTGCTGCTCGGCGTTCAGCTTCACACCCGAGCGGTCGACGCGCTTCAGACCGGCCTTCGCCTCGACAAAGCGCCCTGAGTCAAAGTCCACGCGAGCCTGCTCAAGGGCCGCGGGCATCTCACTGCTCAGTTCGGCGCGCTTCTTCTCGATCGCGACCATGAGGGTCTGGGCCGTCGACGATTGAGCGGGCTTCACGGTCGTGCTGTTGAGCACGGCCTGGGTCTGGCGCTCGGCGGTGCGGACATCGCCCTCATCCAGCGCGACTTGTGCTTTCTGGAGGCTTACATCAAGCGGGTCGGTGGTGCGGATGCGCTTGCTGGCCTCGGCGAGGAGGTCGAACGCCTCGGAGCGGGCCGGGTCGGTCCCGGTCGCGTCGTTCTCGAGCGAGCTGAGCAGCAGCGCGCGGGCCGCGACCGGCTGATTGGCGGCCAGCATCTGCTTGGCCTTGGCGACGGCGGCCGTGGGGCTCACGGTCGCAACAACTGGCTGGTCATCCCCGACGGGCAACCCCGCGGCCATCGCCATCGACAGCGGAAGCGATGCCACAAGTGCGAACAGGTAAGTCGAACGGAACGAGCGGGTGACCATGACTTTCTCCAGGGACGGACAGACCCAACGGCTGCGCGGCCATTTACAACTGGTACCGGTGCTGGCGAAGCGCACCACCGCGCTTCGACCTGCATCCCCACGGCCAGTGGGCCGCGGCTATTGGACGCGGAAGATAATCGGGCGGTCCGTCAAACGCAACCGACCATCTACCGCAATCCCGTTTTCTGCACTTTCCGGCTGACCAAGGGGAGGGGTGCCCATGGCTCCGGACAGCGGCTTCCCTACCGCTCAAATCTGCCGGACCGACGCTGTCCGCTTGAGGAGGCGGCCCGGACTCAAGGACCCCGGCGGGGCCGAAAGAGGGAATTCCCCATCATTCAGCGGGTCCGGCGTCGCTATTCGAGCCACTCGCACCAGATGATCCGCTCTTCTTGCGGTTTCTGTGGAGGTTTTTGAGATCGCTCGGTCAGAACCTGAACGAAGTCCTCCGGACGCAGGCGATCGGCATTGATGATGGTTGCTTCATCCCAGTCCGCTACATCATTGGGAAGCAGGGCATCCGTGGCCTCAACCACCATCTCTTCGGCCCGACGGAGGTTGGGGGCTGTCAGGAGGATGTCCGCGTATCGGCACTTTTCGTCATCCTCGACGGCCAGCCGGGCCAGGCACCTCCACGGGCAGACGCCCAAGTCGCGGCCCTCTTCATCGGTATTGGCATCCGGGTCGACGTTCAGAACCAGCCGCCATTCGTCGCGGAGCTGCTCGACAATCTCATCCTGATTGAGAAGGTCTGGCCGGGCATCCTCAACCGACAGGACTCCCCGGTGCTCGTGGGAGGCCGAATCGGCCCCGGCGGGGTTCTCCATTTGCTCCAGATCGAAGGCGTGAAGGACCTTTTCGACCCGTTCTTTGTATTCAGGCTGGGTCCGGACGGTCACGATCTTGTGTTCATCCACGAACATATAGAGGAAGGGCTCATCGATCATGACGCCGAAGCCGCAGAGGCCATCCTCAAAGAAGAAGCCGCGGTATCGCCTCAGGCAGTCCGTGAAACGGTCCATCCCGTACAGGTCGTGGGAGATATAAGGGTCAATTTCGCGGTAGGCGTCGTGCCCCAGGACGTCCAGAATCGGGTAAATCCGACCCGGGAACAGGGCCAGCAGGCTGCGGCACATGGGCTCCAGACGGTCCCACGAGATCACGATGTCGAACACGTAACGATCAGGCCATTCCTCGAGGTCGCCATCGTTGTCACCATCTGCCGGCTCAAACTCCATGGTGTAGCCGGGCCTGGGGGTCATCGGCTCCACGGGATAGACACCCAGCGGGAACTGGAACCCGTCAACCTTCACTCGCTCGATCGTGGGATCGACCCGGCACCGTGGCATAGGGCGGAGAGTAGCCACTTCCACCTCTGATTTGGCAAACCCACCTGCATCGGTAGGCCCACCGCGTACCCTTCTGGCAATGTCCCAGCCAGCCGCAGAAATCATCGCCGTTAGCGTCGGAAACACCCGGACCCGTGTTGGGGTGTTCCACGATCGGGAACTCGACCATTCGTCCGCGACCGCCAACACGGACCTTGAAGCCGTGGCCGCGGCCATTATGGAAGCGCCCGTATCCAACCCCGGAGCTCCGTTGGTCGTGGCGTCGGTAAACGACCCGGTCGCCGAGCCGCTGCTGGCGCTGGTGAGGCCGCGGCTCGTTGCGCGGGGCGGGGATATCTATCGATTCGGCAAGGACCTGACAATCCCGATCCAGAACGCGCTGACCGACGACTCGACGGTGGGCCAGGACCGGCTGCTCAACGCGATGGGCGCCTTTGCGCGGGCCAAGCAGGCGTGCATCATCGTGGATGCCGGCACGGCGGTGACCGTGGACTTTGTGGATGGCCAGGGGGTCTTTCAGGGCGGGGCGATCGCACCGGGGCTGAACATGATGCTCCGGGCCCTTCATCAGCACACCGCGGCGTTGCCCGCCATCAAGTATGAGCCGATTCCCGACGGGACCCCTTTCGGCAAGGACACCCGCGGGGCGATGCTGCTGGGAGTTCAGTCTGCGATCCTGGGCCTGGTTCGCGTCGTCACGGAGCGGTACGCGGAGTTCTATGGCGCGTACCCGCAGATCATCGCCACAGGTGGTGATGCCCGGACGCTGTTTGAAAGCGATGACCTGATTGAGCACATCGTGCCCGACTTGATCCTCGTGGGGATGCAGGCCGCGTGCCGGATCCAGCTGGGGCTGGACGGTGAGGATGAGATCGAAGACTTGTCGTAAGGCACGTGCCAGCCACCTGGACCATCTTGACGCCGCCTGCCGCGCCCGGGGCGATTGCGGTCATTGAGGTGTCGGCGCCGAGTGGTGCTGAACTCGATGACGCGATTCGGCGGATCGGGATTGGGCCGGTACCAACGGGCTCATACAGAGTCCGCGATCTGCTGGGCGTCGATACCGGCGTCGTGTCCCGCTGGACCGACACCTGCCTTCACCTCATGCCGCACGGCGGGATCGGGATCGTGCGCGAGGTCACGCGGCGGCTGACGGAACTTGGCGTGCCACAGAGAGCAGATAGTGCCATCTATCCGGAAGCGAAGTCGGAGCTCGAATCGCGGATGCTGGCAGTTCTCGCGCGGGCCGCGAGCCCGCTGGCGATCGAGTTGTTGCTGGATCAGCCTCGGCGGTGGAAGCTGCGGTCGGACTCGAGCCCGAGCCGTGATCGCGTCCTGAGCCGCCTGATCGACCCACCGCTGGTGGCCGCGATCGGACCGCCGAATGTCGGCAAGTCGACGCTGGCCAACGTGCTGGCCGGGCGCGCGGTGGCGATCGTGGCCAATGAGCCGGGAACCACGCGGGACCACATCGGGGTCATGCTCGATCTGGGCGGATTCGTCGTTCGGTACCTGGATACCCCGGGTATTCGGGCCACGACCGACACCATCGAGCGAGAGTCGCAAGCCCTGGCGTTGCGGGCCGCGGCGGGTGCTGACCTTGTTCTGCTGATGGGCGACTCCGCAAATGCGCCGCCGGATGTCAAGGGTCTGCCTGACACGGTGCTCCGGATTGCGCTGCGCGCAGATCTGGGAACGCCATCATGGGCGCACGATGCGGCAGTTTCGGCACACACCGGCGCGGGCATAGCCGCGCTCGTGGGTGCGGTCCGAGAAATGCTCGTGCCCGCCGCGGCGATGAGCGATCCTCGCCCGTGGCGGTTCTAAGTCAACCGCATCCATTCGCGAAGCTGTTCAGGAAGCACTGAAAGTCGTTGGCGGTCAGAACCGGGACCGCGGTCGAGTGATCGCAGTTGGCATACGCACCACCCGAGGCGAACGCGTTCAGGAAACACTGGAAGTCGTTGGCAGTCAACAGTGGCGCGGCCGCGGAAGCATCACAGTTGGCGTAGCACGGGGTGGGTGCATCCCACCTCGCTACGTGGAACGAGGGCTGGCCACCCGCGCTGGTGAAAGCCCCCGCCGCGTAGAGCGCCGGTGAGTGCGGCCCGGCCCCATCGTCGTCAAACACGGCAAGGCTGATCACCGATCCGCCCGCGATCCCCGAGTCCAGTGCCGACCACTGCCCGCCGCGCCAGCGCGCGATCCGGGATGCCGGAACGCCGCCCGCGATTGTGAAGTCTCCGGCCGCGTAGAGCGCCGGACCCGTGCCGTCATCAAACACTTCAAGAGTGCGGACTTTGCCGTTCATGCCTGAACCCACCGAGGACCAGGCCCCGTGCCGGTACCGGGCGATCTTCGAGTACTGCACATACGGCGGGCCAACCCACATGAAGTCTCCGGCGACATACAGCGCCGGCCCCGTTCCATCATCAAACACTTTGAGCACATCCACGGGCTGATTCGGCGCGGCCGTTGGAACACTCCACGCCGTGCCGTCAAAGCTGCTGATGAACTGCAGGCCCCCGGTTTCCGGGCCCACACCCGCAAACAACCGCGGCCCCTGGCCGTCGTCGTACACCGTGAACGCCTTGGTCACCGTGAGCAGCCCGGTGCCCATGGCGCTCAGCACACCCTCGTTCCATTGCGCCACGTACGCCGACGGTGAAAAGAACGGACTGCTGACCACCAGCCGCGGCCCCTGCCCGATGTCAAAGCTCTTCAGACCAAACACGTATCCCTGCCCACCGGCCGACATGGGGACCCACTGGCCCGCGGAATATCGCCACAATGGAGCGCCGTTGGTCACTTCCCGGGATGCACCGAGGAACAGGACGGGCGTACCGCCAAATGGATGCACGGTCATGTCCAGGACCGGCGAGTTCACTCCCGGCCCCGGGATCCACGACTGCCCATCCCACGCGACCAAGTTTGCCGACCCCATGGAACCCGTCGGCGTGGTAACACCGGGGAAGTTGCCGCCGACGTACAGCCGCACTGGTTCGCCGGGAGCAGCGGCGGCCGCGAGCATCGCGTTGATGGTTCCGTTGGGGCCGTTTGAGGCGAATATGGGTGACCACTGCCCCACTGCTTGGGCCGTTCCGATCAGACCCATGGCCGCGGCGAGCAAGATCTTGGAAGGGCCGCAAGTCCGAACGGTGCGCGGATGATTCACGTGGTTGAACTCCTGGGGTTCTGAGGGTCTGATGTCGGCCACCACCCGCGGTCTTGCGAGAGCACGGTCGTCGCGGGTCGCCCAAACCCGGACCCAAGCCTCTTGAATCCGCGAAACCCGCTCAAATCCAGCGATTTTGACGTAACTTCGCCCCGCTCTTTCCCCTCCCCCTGACTCCTCATAGGATTGCCCCCGCATCACCGGCTTTGCCGTTGACGCCCGCCGGAGCCCGCAATGGACGATCGTCAAACGCAGATACGCGAAGGTGCAGGACTCGAGGAGTCCAAACTCAACGTCGAGTTCATCGACTGGCTCCGTCGCTGGAGCACGCCGATCATGGGCTTGGTCGCCGTCGTCGCCTTGGGCTTCGTCGTCGCCAACCGCCTGGAGAAACGCCACAACGCCGCGATCGACCGCGCGTTCCAGGAACTCGCCGACGCTTCGGACCAGGCCAGCCCCAGCCCCGTCACGCTCACGACCGTCGCCGAAGAGAACGCCGGCATCCGTGGCGTCCCCCTGCTGGCCCAGATGCGGGCCGCGGATGTGTACCTGCACTCGGCTCGCAGCGGTGTGAAAGTCGGCGCCAAGGTGCAGCCTGATGGAAAGGTCGATGCCGAGGAAGTCCTCACCGACGAACAGCGGAGCGCGAATCTCACCGAGGCGGAGAAGCTCTATCAGAAGGTCTACGACGCCAGCGCCACCGACAAGAAGAAGTCCATTCACGCCCTAGGCGCCGCGTTCGGACTGGCCGCCGTCGCCGAGAGCCGCGGCAACATCGACGCCGCGAAAAAGGCGTACGAGCAGGCCGCCAAGATCGCGGATTACAGCGGGCTGACCGGTCAGGCGGCTGTCGCGAAGAAGCGCATCGAGGCCCTGCCACAACTGGGTGATGCTCCCAAGTTGCTCTCCGCTTCTGAACTTCCCAAGCCTCCCGAGCTTCCTAAGCCTGAGGCGCCGGCCGGCGTATACACGCCGACTGTTGTTCCCGAAGTTGGTACGCCTGGCACGACGCCCGCGACGACTCCACCCGGGACCAATCCACCAACAACGCCCCCCGGGACCGAAACGCCCAAGCCCGCTCCCACAGGCCAAAATCCGACAACTCCGGCTCCGGCTGCGACATCTCCGGCGACGACCCCACCGGCCACTCCCCCGGCAGACCCCAAGCCCGCTGAGCCGAAATGACCGGGCAACCCGGGAAGCCGGATCCTCATAAGCCCGTGGATTCCGACGAGCAGGTGCTTGTCGGTGAAGATGTCATTCTGCCCGGGGGCAAGGTTGACCCGGAGGCACTCCGCAAGATCATCGAATCCCAGCGGGCTGGCCAAGGTCAGTCGGGCGATGAGGGCGATGACGCCGCGATCGGGCGCGTCACGTTTACGCTCCAGCGCGATCTGAACGCGCGACTCGACAAGTACCTGACCAGCCGCATCACGTTCATGAGCCGCAACCAGCTCCAGAAGTTGATCGCCGGTGGCGGGGTCATCGTCAACGACCGACCCGCGAAGGCTTCGACCAATCTCCGCCGCGGCGATGTCGTCGAAGTCATGATCCCCGAGCCGCCACCCACCGGCATCCAGCCCGAGAACATCCCTCTTGAAGTTCTTTACGAAGATGAGCACCTGTGCGTCATCAACAAGGCGCCCGACATCATCGTGCACCCGGCGCGCTCGCACCTCAAGGGCACGATGATCAACGCGTTGGCGTATCACTTTCAGAAGAACAAGTCCGGGGCACTCTCCACCGTCGGCGATGAGTTCGCGCGGCCGGGCGTCGTGCACCGCCTCGATCGCCACACCTCCGGGGTCATCGTATTCGCCAAGACCGATGAGGCCCATTGGAAACTCGGGCACCAGTTCGAGCATCGTCGCGTGGACAAACGTTACCTCGCGCTGGTTCAAGGCCGCGTCGAGCCCGACTCCGACGTCATCGACCTGCCCCTGGGCCCCCACCCCTCACGCGAGAAGGGTTACCGCGAGAAGTACGTCGTCCGCCACGATGAGTTGGGAAAGAACGCGATCACGGTGTACCGGGTGAGAGAGGCGTATGCACCGCTCGGAACCGCAACTGTCAAAGAGCAGAAGCCCGAATCGCCGGCTGGCTGGAAGCCACCCGCGGCCTCTGCGCCCGCCACCGCCACCTCAACGGCGGGCCACTACGCCTTGGTCGAACTCGAACTTAAAACGGGCCGCACGCATCAGATTCGCGTTCACCTCTCACACCTGGATTGGCCGATCGTCGGGGATGACATGTATGGTGGGAAGCCGCTTGTCGCCGCGGACGGAGGCGTCATCATCAACCGCCAGTCGCTGCACGCGACGTTGCTCGGGTTCACTCACCCAATCACCGGGAAGAAGATGCAGTTCACCGCGCCGCTTCGCGGAGATATGGCCGACGCGATCCGAGAACTTCGTTCAACATGTGCGGTCACGCGACCAGCAGCCATCGGCGCAACCGTGGACTTGGTCGCGGCCGTGGGAACCTGACTACTCAGGTCTGCAAATTTCAACCAGCGCTTCGCCCTGCCGTAACAACTCGATCGCTTGCGGAAAAGCTTGCGGGCAGAGAGCACTTCAGCCGATCTTTGCCCGCCCGCCAAAATACGGCCTCAACACCTCCGGCACCGTCACCGTCCCATCCGCATTCTGATAGTTCTCCAGAATCGGAATCAGAACCCGCGGGCTGGCGATCACCGTGTTATTCAGCGAGTGACAGATCACCGTGTCACCCTTGCCCTTGTCACCGCCCGCGCGGTACCGCATGTTCAGCCGCCGACACTGGTAGTCGTACAGCCGCGATGCCGAATGCGTCTCGCCGTATCCACCGTTCGGCCGCCCATCCGCGCCAACCGACCCCCGCCCCGGCATCCAGCTCTCGATGTCCACCATGTCCGCGTTCTTGGGTCCCAGGTCCCCCGTGCAGCACTGGATCAACCGGTACGGGATCTTCAGGCTCTGCAGGATCTCTTCCACAAACCCGATCATTTTCTTGTGCCATGCGCGACTCTCAGCCTCATCCGCGCGGCAGATGACGACCTGCTCCACCTTGTCAAACTGGTGAATCCGGTACAGCCCCGCGGTGTCTTTCCCGGCCGCGCCCGCCTCGCGGCGGAAGCACGTGCTCACCGTGCACATCTTGAGTGGCAGCTTGCTCTCATCCAGAATCTCATCCGCGTACACACCCATCAACCCGACCTCGCCGGTGCCCGTCAGGAACAAGTCGTAGCCCTTGGTCCCCTTCCCCTCCGCATCATCCGCGTTCTGCCGCTGGCTCTCGGGAATGTGGTACGCCTGCTCGCGGCCTGCGGGAAAGAAGCCGGTGCCCACCATCGCCTCTTCGCGCACCAGCACCGGCACGCTCACGGGTGTGAACCCCTGCTTCTCCGTCATGAAGTCCATCGCGTAGCGCAGCACCGCCTGATGCAGCCGCATGCCATCACCCGTCAGAATGTAGCTGCGTGTGCCGCCCAGTTTCACGCCCCGCTCGAAGTCCGCCAACCCCAAGTCCCGCACCAACTCGATGTGCGTCTTGGGCTTGAATCCCTTCTGGCTCTCAAAGGACTTGCCCGCGTCGAACCCCGCCGGGTTCCACTTCTTGATCTCGACATTGTCCTCGCTGCTCTTACCCACCGGCACATCCGCATCCGGCGGCAGCGGCACGCTAAGCAAGAGCTCCCGCAGATGCGGGTCCATCTGCGTGATCTCAGCATCCAGCCTCGTGACCTCCGCTTTCAAACCGGCGGGCTTGACCTTCAGGTCATCCAGTTCGCGCTGCAGCCGCGTCTTCTCATCCCCCTCGGCTTTCTTGATCTGCCCGGACAACTGCCCCAGCCGCTGGCCGACTTCCTTCTCCATCTTGCCCTGTTCAGCCCGCAGCCTCTCGCGCTCCGTCTGCAGTTGCCGCTTCTTGGCATCCAGCGAGAGAATGTGATCGATATCGATCGCAAACCCCTTGCGGCGGCAGCCTTCTTTGAACTTCTCCGGGTTCTCGCGCAGTTGCTTCAGGTCGATCATGGGAGGCAAGTGTAGGGGAACGCGGGCGAGGCGCGATCCCAGGAGAACGGCCGATTTTCCGGGTAGGAGAACCGGGAGCGCCCCGGTATCATGCACACGATCGATCGGAGGCCCTTGAAGTACGCTGCACTGCTTGTCGCCGCGTCAGCATGTGCCGTCGCCCGCGCCCAATGCGAGCCGACATGGACCACCGTCGCGCTCACCACCCACGGCACCCCCACCGAGAACTTTGTCCGGGCCATCGCGTCTTATGGCGGCGAAATCGTCGTCGGCGGATGCTTCACAGAGATCAGCGGGCAGCCCATCGTGTCGCTCGCGGCCAGCGGCGATGGGGGCGCAACCTGGCATCCGCTCGGAGGAAGCGTAACAGGCGCGAACGACTCGGCCGGACACGTCAACGCCCTCCTGGCTCGCCCAGATGGTCTGTACGTCGGCGGTAGTTTCTCCTTCATCGGGGAACAACCGTTCGCCAGCATCGCCCGTTGGGATGGCACGCAGTGGCACGCGCTGGGCCCGGGCCTCCAGTGGACCGGCTACACCGGCATCGTGCAGTCGCTCTTCAATCACAACGGCGAACTCATCGTCGCCGGATGGTTCTTTGCGATCGGCCAGAATCCCGCCTCCCACATCGCACGTTGGAATGGCGGCGCCTGGGACTTCTTCAACCCTGGACCACCGGCTTCGCACGGCATCGGGTGCGCTGCGCCCTGGAACGGCGGCATCGCCGCGCACCTTTCCGCTCCCCTTTCCGGTCCCAACATGACGTCCTGGGATGGGCTTCAATGGACGGGCCTTCCTGACGTTCAGTCAGCGGCGGAAGTCCTGATCGACTTTCAGGGCGATCTGTACTCCGGTCAGTTCGGGAGTAACGGAGTCCGTTGCGTGACGCGGTTGAGCGGCGGGGCATGGGTGGACACCGCTCCGCTTCCATCGCCGACCGCCGGTCAGACGGTCTACGCCCTTCACTCCTTTGGCGGAGAGCTTTACGCCGGGGGCTCGTTCCGAACGACCGCGGGAACAGGCCCCAAGTACGTCGCGCGCTGGGATGGCGCCACGTGGCTTCCCGTCGGTACAGGACCCGGAGCGACCGCTCGATCGCTGGCCACCATCAATGGCGAGCTTTGGGCGGGGTGCGTCGGACGTATCGCCCGATATGCCTGCGCTTGCTACGCCAACTGCGATGCCTCCACCGCGGCTCCCACCCTCTCCGCGAACGACTTCCAGTGTTTCTTGAACCAGTTCGCCGCGGGGGGCGCGTACGCCAACTGCGACGGTTCCAGCGCCGCCCCGCTGCTCACCGCCAATGACTTTCAGTGCTTCTTGAACCGATTCGCCGCCGGCTGCACCTGAATCAGGCTTTGGGCCGCTCCGCCAGCGGCCAGCGCAACACCACCGTCGAGGTCATCGGCGGCCACCGGAGCAGCAGCCGCATGCCCCGGAAGTCCGCGGGCGCCTGGCCCAGCTCGTTGATCACGCACTGGACCATGTCGGTGTACCGCGGCACCAGCGGCGTCGCCACGGCGGGCGGGTTGCCCGCCAGGTGCACGCACTTTTCCGCCAGCGGCAGCAGCGATTCCTCCGACCGGGTCGCCGGGTCGTACGGCCCCCCCATGGGTCGGCTATACACCTTCACCTCCGGAAGGTCGATCTCCAGCGAGCGGTGGATGATCATGTCGAAAATCAGCGTGTCCGTCGGCAGTGACACCGAAGAGGTGAACTCGCCATGTGTCTCTTTCTCATCGCGGTACCGCGGCGCGCCCCGCGCGATTTCTCCGAAGAAACAATCAAACGCGCCCTGGTTCCCGACCGGGCCCGCCGGCAGCAGGTATTCCGTCGCACGGCCGTTGTTCTTGGTCATGATCTCGGGCATCCCCGGTGAGCAGAATCGCCGCATAAGCCGCGACGGATCACCCGAACGCCTCGCCGTTTCTATCTCTGAAATCTCCGGTCCACTCGCGTTGCCATCCGCGTAGTAAGCCAGGAACCGAAACAACGGCCAACCCGCCGTGGGGCGCAGCCGCCTGAATCCGACAAATCCTCCTACCAGGGCCAGGTCCACCGTTCCCTCAGCGCGTCCAGGCACCACAAACGCCGTCGTCACGCGCGTCCGGGCCTGCACGCCCCAAAGCCCGCTATTGCCCTGATAGGCCAGTTCTCGACTGGTCAGCAGCGGAAACCCCGCCGCGCCCAAGCCCATGCTGTCCAGCATCAGATCCAGGTGCGCCCGATCACCGGCGTGCCGCACCACCGTCTCATCAAAGCGGACCATCGCCTCGCGAATGCCCTCAAGTTGGTGTGAGGGTGCGCCCGCGTTCTCCCAACTCGTCAGGAGAATCTCAATCCCCGACGATCCGGGAATGTGCGGAATGGCGGAAAGGCCGTCCGCGGCATTGATGATCTTGGAGATCTTCCATGTCAGGTTTTTGTTAAGATTGAGTTTCCGAGCTACTTCCTGGGGCTGATTGGGGTCAAGACCCATCGAAGCGTAAAGATCGATCAGCCGCCCACGAAGCGCCTGGACGCTGTCGCGGCAGTCCGCTTCGAGGTGAAAATGCCCTTCTCTTGTGGAAATAGCTGTCACGGTTTGGAGTCCATGGGAAAGTCCGGACCTCATGATACCAGCATTTCCAGAAACGACCGCGCCTCTCAAAAACATTTCTGCGATTTTCCCTGGGGAAGTACTTGCGGAAAGTCCGGCTCGAACTATTATGCACTCCTGTCGGTGGAAGTCTGACCCCCAAACCTGATCTCAAGGAGCGATTCTCAATGACCAAGAACTCTCTGAATGTCGCAGGCTTTTTGGCCGCGGTGGCAGGATTAGCAGTTTCAGCCGTGGCGCAACCGCGTGTAGTGGTGCTGAACCCTGGGACTCCGCAGGGTGTGAGCCACGACGGCACGAAGGCATTTGGAAACGGATCGGCATACACGATCGGGCTGAACTCCCTGACGATCGGTGCGGTGTCTGGCACAAGCCCGTCCATCGTCGCGTGCTCGGATGACGGGCTGTTTGCCGCCGGAACCGTGGGCAGCGCGGCCTCGAGGTGGGATGCGACGGCCGCGGCGTGGACGAACGCACCGCTGGCGACGACCATCACGAGCATCGGCAACGTGCGCGACATCTCGGCGACGGGCCAGTTCATCGTCGGCCAATGCTCGTCGAGCAGCCCGGGCTCGTTTGCCGGGTACGTGACGAACTATGGAACAAACCCGCCCGTGACGACCAAACTCCTGGGCACAACCACGACGGCCCGCGCCTTGGCGGTCTCGGCCGACGGAGCTGTGATCGTCGGCGGCGAGAGCCCCAATGTCGCGGGCACGACCAGCGGCGGCCGACCTGGTGTATGGCGCTGGAACCCGGTCACGAGCGCATACGACTGGTCCTATCTGCCGGACGGGCCGGGCGCCGGCGGAGCGATCGTCTACCGGACGGTTGACCAGTTCTACATCAACGACGGCGGGACCGTCATCCTGGGCAACTCCTACAAGCACAACGCGATTTCGGGGCTGGTCGAGGGCTGGCTGACTCGGTGGACCTGGAATGCGGGAACGTCGCAGTGGGACCGGTCGGATCTTTACAATCTAGATGCCGCCCCGCTCACGCTCTCAAGCTGGTGGACACCGTTGTCCGGGTGCACGATCCCGCCACGCTTCTTCCCGACGGCGATGACGGACGATGGCAACACGTTCGTGGGTATCCTCGAGTACAGCACCTGTGGAAGCTTCCTTCGTGGCGGCTTCATTTTCACGGGCGGCGTCATGGCGGACCTGAACGACTATCTGGTCGCACAGGGGGTCGACCTGGCCGGCGCTGGCTTCGGGACGTACACGTCCGGCGGTATGGGCCTATCGCACCTGGGCTTCGCGTTTGACATCAGCAGTAACGGCAACACGCTCGTCGGAGCGCCGTCACTGGATCCGGAGACCCCGGGCAGCTGGCTCATTGAACTCAACCGCGCCGGCGCGGGGTGCATCCCGGCTGTCATCACTGCAAATCCCGCGGCGACGACGAACTACACCGCGTGCACCAGTTCGATCATCCTCAACTCCGCCGCGGCCGGTTCGCCCCCCCTGACCATGTCGTGGACCAAGAACGCCAGCCCCATCGCGGCGGGACCCTCGGGCAACGGTTCCACCTACCAGATTCTGCAGACGGGCAAGCAGCTGCGCATCAATCCCTCTCTGTCCCCCGCCGACGCCGGGACTTACGCGATGACCGTCACCAACGCGTGCGGCGGCGGGTCAACCACCGGCGCGGTCGTGCAGATCGATCCCGCGGTGCCGACGGCGACCAACGATACCTGCGGCACGGCCCAGACCGTGTCGATGGGAACCAACGTCCTGGGCGCGGGACAGAGCCCGTGCGGGGCGTGGGTTGAGGAGCCCTGGTCCCCCACATGCCTGACCTCCGGCGTCAAGGCGGACCGCTGGTTCGTGTTCACTCCGGCAGTAACGCAGGAATACCGCCTTGAGACCTGCGGCGCCAACTACGACACGGCGCTCAACATCTACACCGACTGCTCGGGCACCGAGATCGCCTGCAACAATGACTACACCTCCGGCCCCAGCACCGGCTGTACCAGCAACCGCAGCCGCATCGGGCGGATCGCGCTGAGCGCGGGCACACCTTACCTCATCCGCATCTCCGCGCCGTCCGCGGCGTTCCTCTCATCAACCAACCTGATGAACCTCTCCATCACGGCGGCACCCGCCGCCGCCTCGAACGACGAGTGCTCGACCGCGGCCGTCGCCGTGACCGGCGCGAACAACTTCGACACCACCGAAGCCACGCACAGCTTCCCCGTCTCCTGCAACACGGCTCTGGCTCGCGATGTCTTCTTCAACTACACCGCACCCGCCTCCGGCACCATCAAGGTCTCCACTTGCCCGGGCACGACGTGGAACACGGTGTTGAGCATCTACAGCAACCCTTGCGGCACCGAGCTGGCCTGCAACGACAACGCCAACATCACCGGATGTTCGACGCAGAGCATTCTCGACAACTTCCCTGTCGTCGCGGGCCAGACCTATCAGATCCGCGTCGGTGGCAACTCGACGACCGCATTCGGGGTCGGAGTGCTCACCATCACCGTGAACTGCTACGCCAACTGCGACGGGTCGTCGGTGGCGCCGCTCTTGACGGCCAACGACTTCCAGTGCTTCTTGAACCGGTTCGCGGCTGGAGATTCCTTCGCCAACTGTGACGGCTCAACCGGCACCCCGACCCTCACCGCCAACGACTTCCAGTGCTTCTTGAATACGTTCGCTGTGGGATGCCCCTGATTCCACAGCCGCTGAGCCCCTCGCTCTGTCGAAGGGCCGGGATCACATCCCGGCCCTTTCTCTTGCGCCATCGTCCGGGTCACGATTGAGGGGCCCTTTCGGCAATTCCGCTTGGATGATCAGCGCGATTCGCTTATCTTCAGGAGATGTTAAAGACCACCCTTCGCGTTTGTCAGGTGTCGCCCGCCGTACTCGCGGCGTCGGCCGCCCTCGCACAGCCCTGCACTCCTCACTGGGACACCGCCAAAGGCATCCCGGGAATCGCCGGCGGTTATGCCGCGGCATTGAAAAGCTGGAACGACGGTTCAGGTCAGAAGATTTACGTCGGCGGCTCCTTCAGCTCCGCCGGAGGATCCGCCGCTAACCAATACCTGGGCCGCTGGGACCCGGCCACCAGCACATGGTCGTCCGTCGGCGGCGGCATCAGCGGCGGATTCACCAACGCCTTCTTGACCTGCTTCACCAACTTCAACCCCGGCGCGGGTGAACGCCTGGTTGCCTGTGGGTTCTTTGACACCGCGGGCGGGGTCCCTGGCACCGCGAGCCTGGCCATGTGGAACGGCGCGACCTGGGAAGCCATGGGCACCAATTGGACAGGCACCACCCGCGGCTCGGTCTGGGCCGCGGCCCCGTGGAACGGCCGCCTGTACGTCGGCGGCGGCATCGTCAACACACCCGCGCAGATTGGCGGCCAACCGTGGGCAGGGTTTGCAAGTTGGAATGGGCAGGCCTGGACCCCGCACATCACAACCATGACCGCGGGCACCACGCCGGGAGTCTTCGCGCTCCAGGTGTTCAATGACGGATCCGGCGAGGCCTTGTACGCCGCGGGGCGGTTCACCAGCATCGATGGCATCCCCAACACCGGGCTCGTCGCGCGTTGGAACGGCACATCGTGGTCCACGGTCGGGGGCGGACTTTTTTCAACGAGTTCGCTTTTCGGTCTAGAGGCGATGACCGTGTTCAACGACGGCACCGGTGCTGCGCTCTACGTTGCCGGCTACGCGTTCAACCGCACGGGCTTGCCCGTGTGCAACGTCGC
Organism: Phycisphaerales bacterium; assembly: GCA_044222485.1. Classification (GTDB taxonomy): domain Bacteria; phylum Planctomycetota; class Phycisphaerae; order Phycisphaerales; family UBA1924; genus JAHBXE01. The sequence goes on from JBGAND010000048.1 coordinate 22,097, forward strand.
GAAATGGAACGGCACGACATGGTCCGCCGTGGGCGGACAGATCGGCACCGGCCGCATTACCAGCATCGCAGGCTTTGACGATGGCTCAGGCCCCAAGCTCTACATCGGCGGTACCGCCATGCCTCAGATCAACTACATCGCCCGCTGGGAACAGAACGCTTGGACACCCGTCGGCGGAGGCGTCACCGGCGCGGGAATCCCGCCCAGCAACTTCCCTTCCGTCTTCGGCATGGGCGTCATCAATAACAAGCTCTACGTCGCGGGCAACTTCGCGGAAGTGAACGCCGCGCCAGCGGCCGGACTGGCCGCATGGACCTCGTGCCCCACGTGCTATGCCAACTGCGACAACTCTACATCGGCACCGATCTTGAACGTCAACGACTTCCAGTGCTTCCTCAACCGCTACGCGGCCGGTGAGAGCTACGCCAACTGCGATGGGAGCACTAACAATCCCGTGCTGAATGTCAACGACTTCCAGTGCTTTCTGAACACGTACGCGGCGGGGTGCCCCTGATGCAGGAACAACCGTGAACGCACGAAAAAGCATCGCGGTGATGGTGCTGGTTTGGATTCTGGCTGCTACGCGCTTGAGCGGCCAGTGCCAACCGCAGTGGATCACCACCGGTGACCGCGGCGCGGGAATCAGCGGAAGTGTCCTGGCCACTGCTTCGTGGGACCCGGACGGGAGCGGACCGCAATCGCCGTATCTCGTGGCCGCGGGGACCTTCTCAATGGCCGAAGGCGTCTTTGTCGCCAACATCGTGGCGTTCCGGGGAAGAGAGCGACTGAGCTTGGGCTCGGGTCTAAACGGCCCGGTCTATGCGCTCACGGTGTTCAACGGGGACCTGATCGCCGCGGGCGGGTTCACAAGCGCCGGGGGTCAGCCGATCGCCAACATCGCTCGCTGGAACGGATCCGCGTGGCTGCCGGTGGGCGGGGGCGTAGTCGGCACGGTGTCGGCGATGACGGTGTTCGGCGGAGAACTCATCGTCGGCGGAAACCTGACCAGCGCGGGAGGGCAGGGCGTGTCGTACATCGCCCGTTGGGATGGAACCACCTGGCGGGGTTTGGGGTTGGGTGTAAGCAGCACCGTCCAATGCTTGAGCACGTTTCAGAACGAACTGATCGCTGGCGGCTTATTCACGACCGCCGGAGGGAGCGCGGCGGCGCACATCGCCGCGTGGACCGGCTCGGGATGGCATGCGCTTGGCGATGGCGTCGGCGGACCGCCGAACGCGACCGTGCAATCACTCGCAGCGTTCGAGGGAAGCCTTATCGTCGGCGGGAACTTCACCACACCCGTCGCTTCGGCGAATCTCGCTCGTTGGGATGGGGTTCAGTGGTCCGCGATGGGTGCGCCGGACATGACCAATGTGTACGCGCTCGCCGTGTCCGGCGGCGCGCTCTATTGCGGCGGCAGCCGCTCGGACTCGATGGTCAACCGCGTGCGACGCTGGAACGGGGCGGCGTGGGAAGAGATGGGTCTTGAGTGGGTCATAGACAACTCTGTGTTTGCGATGACCGACTTCGGGGGCTTGCTGGTCATCGGCGGCTCGTTCGCCGGGTCGGGCTACTTTCCAAGTCCGGCCGGCATCGCCTGCTGGGACGGCTCCTGGCACGCGTTCGGGAGCGGGTCCGACGGGTTCATTAACGCAATCACGCAGTTCCGCGGCGAGCTCATCGCCGCCGGCTCGTTCAGCCTGATGGGTGGACAGCCCGCGGGATGCATTGCTCGCTGGGATGGAACGCGATGGTGGCCGCTGGCGGGTGGCTTTGCTTCGGCGGGGGCAGGGTCCGTATCTCCCGTAGTCTTCGGTCTCACCGTCCACAATGACCGGCTCATAGCGGGTGGAGTATTCAACTATCTGAACGGGCAGGCGATCCAGTCCGTCGCGACCTGGGATGGCGCCACCTGGTCATCGATGTCCACCGGGCTGTATTACTGGGTCAACAACTTCACGGTGACCTCCGGCGGCGAGCTCTACGCGGTCGGACGGATCTTCGACACGATCAACTCCAACGTCGGGCGATGGACCGGGAGCTTCTGGCAACCCATCGGGACCGAGCCGATCGGCGATATCGGCATCTTCGCGATTCAGGAGTACCAGAACTCGCTGCACGCGATCGGGGAGTTCTATCAGGGCGTCAACGGGTTCGGGTTCGGTCGCTGGGACGGTTCGCATTGGCAACCCCTCCCCACCGGTTTCACCGGTCAGATGAAGACGCTCAAGAACCTCGGCGGCACGCTTTACCTCGGGAACTCCTCAACGGTCGCCACCAACCGGGTCATGCGGTGGGATGGCGCGGCCTGGCAGCCCGTGGGTTCGCTCGAGTGCGCCAGCGGCCGCGCGGTATTCGCCCTGGAGAGCTTCCAAGGCGACCTGATCGCCGCGGGCTCTTTCAATACCACCGGTGGCGGCACCCCCAGCCGCATTGCGAGGTTCGACGGCCTGACCTGGCAACCCCTGGGAAGCGGCCTGAACGGACAGGTCAACGCCCTGGCCGTGATCGACGGTCAGTTGGTCGTCGCCGGGTCATTCGCCACCGCGGGCGGTCTTCCCTCGCGCAACCTGGCCCGTTGGGCGTGCCAGTGCTATCCCAACTGCGACAACTCCGCGGCGTTTCCCGTCCTCACCGCCAACGACTTCCAGTGCTTCCTCAACAACTTTGCGGCCGGCAACGGCTACGCCAACTGCGACGGATCGACCTCCATACCCATGCTCACCGCCAACGACTTCCAGTGTTTCCTCAACAAGTTTGCCGCGGGATGTCCTTAGCGCGTATTCAAGCGAGCTTCATGTCCCGTTTCTCCAAGTTCCCTCGCGGCCACATCAGGCCTGTGACGGCCAATATTGCCACGAGCACAATTGCTCCATTTCGCGGTCTTTCGCCGTGACTTCGACCATTTTGGCGAAGTTTCTGCTTCTGGCGAAACCCAGGCTCCAAGTGCAGGGAAGCAACCCATGACGACCGCATCGGTCGTTCATGGAGTCCTCACATGCGGCGAGCAGCACACTTGTGCATCTTTTATCTCTCGGCCGGGGCCTTCGCCCAAGGCGTTCCCTTCACCACATCCGTGGTCGACAACAACAACTCCGGCGACTGCAAAGCGATCGCGGACATCGATGGTGACGGCAAGGGCGACCTCATCATCGGTGGCGCCTCGCTCGCGTGGTATGCAACTGGTGCCTCGTACGCCAAACACGTCATCCGCGCCTCGGCCTTCGAAGAGTTCACCACCGACATGCAGGCCGCGGATGTGGATGGCGATGGCGACATGGATCTCATCGTCCCCGACGGCAACCGAACCGGAAACGTCCAGTGGTTCGAGAACCCTCGCCTCAATACCCCCAGCGGCGTCTCGTCAAACCCGGGCGTGGGATCCAACTGGCTGGTCCACATCATCGGCTCGCACGGCCAAACCGTGCACGATGTGGAGGTCGCCGACCTGGACAACGACGGCAAACTCGACATCGTCACCAGCGGGCACGCCTTCACACACGTCTGGAAGCAAAACTCCCCCACTTCCTGGTCTGATCGCAACCTCAGCTCTCAGGCCGGGGACGGTGTGTTCCTGGGCGACATTGACCGCGACGGCTTCAAGGACATCGCGACGCCCCGGGGCTGGATTCGCAACCCCGGCAACATCCTCAGTGGCACCTGGACCTCCTACCCCATCACCCAGGCCACAGGCGCCGACGAGTGCCTGCTCCTGGATGCCGATGGCGATGGCCGTCTGGACCTGATGATCTGCAGCGCCCACTCCCGAGCACAGATGTACTGGTTCCAGCAGCCCGCCACCGCGACCAGCCCAACCTGGACCCGCCGCAGCATCGACTCAAGCATGGGCAGCCACCATCCCGAAACCGCGGACTTCAACGCCGACGGACGCGCCGACATCCTCATGGGGCTTGAACTCCAGGATCTCTCCATCTACCTCAACCAGGGCGGCTCGCCCCCGACATTCCTCAAGCAGCAACTCGATACGCAGGCCGCGCACAACGCCCGCTGCGGCGACATCGACGGAGACGGCATCGCGGATGTCCTGGGTTGCGACTACATCACCAACCCGCCTGTCAAGGTCTACATGAACATGCTTGTCATCTCCGCCCCGTGTTACGCCAACTGCGACGGCAGCGCGCTCCAGCCCATGCTCACGGCCAACGACTTCCAGTGCTTCCTGAATCTGTTCGCCGCGAACAGCTCCGCGGCCAACTGCGATCAGAGTGCCATCGCACCGATCCTCACCGCAAACGATTTCCAGTGCTTCCTCAACCAGTTCGCCGCGGGGTGCCCATAACCATCTTCCCTAGTTTGACATGGCCAGCACGCGTCAGTGACCGTACCGATCTCGGTTGCCATTGGCCATAACAGGGCTTGCCAGAACGCCTCGTCGCGAGGTATTTTGCCCAATTCCAAACTAATTTTCCCCGATGTGATGCGCTCCGGCACTTGCGAGCAGACAATGCTGCATCAACTTGGACCGGCTCCACTCGCCGCCCACGGAGGATCCACTTGCGCCGCATGGTCTCTTTGCTTTTCCTGAGTCTCTCTGCCTCCGCCCTGGCGCAGGGTGTGTCCTTTACCCCATCCGTGATCGACAACAACAACTCAGGTGACTGCAAGGCCGTCGCCGATCTCAATGGGGACGGCAAGGCGGATCTGATCATCGGCGGCGCATCCCTCTGTTGGTACGAGTCCGGTGCCGACTTCACCAAGCACGTGATCCGCGCACAAGCGACCGAGGAATACACCACCGACATGCAGGCCGCAGACCTGGATGGCGATGGCGACATCGACCTGATCATCCCCGACGGCGGCGGAAACAACAACATCCTCTGGTTCGAGAATCCGCGGCTCAACACCCCCGCCGGTGTCTCCTCCAACCCTGCCGTCGGCTCCAACTGGCTCGTGCACACCATCGGCACCCACGGCCAATACGTGCACGACCTGGAAGTCGCCGACCTGGACAATGATGGCAGGCTCGATGTGGTCACCAGCGGGCACGGGTTCACCCATGTCTGGAAACAAAACTCTCCCACCTCCTGGTCAGAGCGCGACCTCAGCCAGATCGCCAGCGAAGGCGTCTTCCTGGGCGACATCGACCGCGACGGCTTCAAGGACATCGCCACTCCTCGCGGCTGGATCCACAACCCCGCCGGCAACCTGTTGAACGGCAACTGGGCCTTCCGCCCCATCGACAACGCAACCACCGGCGATGAGTGTCTCCTGGCTGACCTCGACGGCGACGGCCGCGTGGACATCCTCACCTGCGATGCCCACCAGTCCGGTGCATTCGTGTGGTTTCAGCAGCCCAGCGACCTGGCCAACTCGAACTGGACCCGCCGCGTCATCGACGAGTTCATGGGCAGCCACCATCCCGAAGCCGCCGACTTCAACCTTGACGGCCGTCCCGACATCCTCATGGGCCTCGAGCTCCGCGACCTCTCCGTCTACGTCAATCTCGGCGGCGCCCCGCCCACCTTTCTGAAGGTGCAGATTGACACCGAAGCGGCCCACAACGCCCGCGTCGGCGACATCGACGGCAACGGCACGCCCGACATCCTCGGCTGCGACTACATCACCAATCCCCCCATCATGGTCTACCTCAACCAGGCCGCGCCTCCCTGCTACGTCAACTGCGATGGCTCCGACGGCACACCCATCCTCACCGCCAACGACTTTCAGTGCTATCTGAACAAGTTCGCTGCCGGGGATGCCGTCGCCAACTGCGACAACAGCGTCGTGGCCCCTCTGCTCAACGCCAACGACTTCCAGTGCTTCATGAACAAGTTTGCCGCCGGTTGCCCTTGAACCTCCCCAAAAAGACGCCCGCGCCACAGGGAGGGCGCGGGCATCGCGTTGAGGGACTTGTATTGCTGCCCGCGGCCCTTAGGCCGCGGACAGCACTCCTGACACTCAAGACAGACCCCGTGAGCATCGCCCATGCGCGCGACATCGCCTACCCCCAAACCCGTTGGCGCAGACCTTGCCTGCCCCGCTTACCATTCAAGCGATGCCCGACAAGCAACCATCTCTGATGCGGTCGCTTGGACTGGTCACCGGAGACCTCTGGTCGCTGGTCTCCGGTAAGAAGCGCACGCCACCGGCCCCCCCGGCCGTGGTCGTCCGCAAGGATGTCCAAACCCAAACGGTTGACACGCCGCAAGGCCCCGTCACGCTCAAGCGCACAACCATCGACGAAGTTGAGTTCCGCAAGCCTCCCATTTCTGGGTAGCCGCGCTGTCCCGCGAACCGACTGATCTCCCATTCTTGAGAGCGCTGTGCCCACTGCCGTTCACCGGCGCAAGTGTCCACCTGAAATAGTGGCGGCTGTTGAGCACGCCCCGTACTCCTTGACACTCGCCGCACCAGCTTGGCCACGGCACATCGTGATCCCGTTGGCACGCGACTTGCACCTTTGTTGCGGAGTCACCGGCCTGTGGTGATTCGTGAACAACGAGGCCGCGGCCCTTGCCGCAAGGGCAGGCTCGCGGAACTCTCACAGGAGACTCACATGAATGCGAATCGCTGCGTCATACTCGCCGCCCTAAGCCTGTGCACCTCCGCCATGGCCCAGGCCCCCATTCTCTTCGACTTCGACAACGCCCCGGTCTACACCCCGTTCCCCGTCAACGTAACCGCGGGCGGAATCACCGCCCACCTCTCCGGCACAGGGTCGAGCTACTCGATCCAGGGCGTCGGCACCGCACCCGTCGTGCCCATCGGCTTCACCGGCCACTTCATCTATCCCAGCAGCGTCTTCGCCGCGGACCTTCTGATCAGCTTCTCCGTCACACTCACCGATTTTTCCATCCAGTACTCTCCACAAGAGCTCGGCTGCGATGATTCGGCGACCATGAAGGTCACCGCCTACCTGGGCGCCGCACTCGTTGGTTCCAACACCGCCACCTGCCCCAACCCCGGCACCTGGCCCGTCGGTACGCTCGCTTTCCACAACGCGTCCGGCTTTGACAACGTCGTCATCCATTACCAGAGCCGCCCTCCTACCTGCCAGGACTACGGCGTGATCTTCATCGCCGACAACATGATCATCACCCCCATGGGCAGCGCGCCCTGCTACGCCAACTGCGATGGTTCCACCTCCACACCCATCCTCACCGCCAATGACTTCCAGTGCTTCCTCAACAAGTTCGCCGCGGCCGACCCCACCGCCAACTGCGACGGCTCCACCGCGACGCCCATCCTCACCGCCAACGACTTCCAGTGCTTCCTCAACACCTACGCGGCCGGCTGTTCCTGAACTGTGAGGCGCCCCACCGGCCCGACGCCCCGCGTCGGCCGGTGGCTTATTGATCCCGGCTTCGTGGCACTGGTCATGGCTCTGCATGCCCAGTGTTCGGTCGCCACCACCGCCCACAGCACATAAGTGTGTGACTCACCGCGCACGCGTCCCTGCTTGTAGACTCCCGAGCGGGTCCCAAGACCCCAGCAATCTCTCCGGGAGCGAGCCATGTCCATCATCCGATTCTCCTGCGACCGCGACCAACTCTTCGTGCCCCAGGACAACGGCCTCCTGGTCGACCAAACCTACGCCAATCGCGTCGGCCGCCTCGGCTTCTTCACGCGCGAAGACGGCTTTGATGCCAACTCACCCTCCGGCGCCGCCCTGCGCACCCACTTGGATGCCGTGCTCCAAGATCACACATCCAAGCTCACCGCCAACCAGCCCGTCGTCGTCATGGTCCACGGCTTTCTCTTCAACCCCTACGAGGCCCCCATCTCCGACCGCACCGAATCCGACAACCCCCACATCCGCGTCTACCACTTTGACCTGCCCGCCGACCCCGCCGTCGAGACCGAAAAGCACAACACCGCCTGGCCCCTGGGCCTGGGCTTCGCCGACAACGACAAAGGCGCCCGCGGCCTGGCAATCGGCTTCGGCTGGTACTCCAGCCCCGGCTTGGCCAGCTCGCTCTTCAAGGGCGCTCAAAACCACTATTCACGGGCCTACGACTACGGCACCGAGGTCGCTTTCACCCTCATGAACTTCCTCCACCATCTGCACGAAGCAATGGCGGCCAAGAAGCTCACCAACCGCGTGGACATCTTCTGCCACTCCCTGGGCTCCCACGTCGTCATTCAGTCCATCATCAACGCCTGCAAAGAAAACCGCCGCCTCGCCATGGCCGACGGCAGCGCGCCCGATGCCGGCCCCATCGTCCCCACGCTCAAACGCCTCGACCGCATCGTCATCCTCGGCGGAGCCGAATACGTCCGCGAGGCTCAAGTCCTCTACGACGAGATCAACCGCGACGACCTGGGCCTCAAAAACTCCGAAAGCTGCTTCATCTACAACGTCGGCTGCCGCGAGAACGATGTCTTGGACACCCTCGCCGAGAACTTCGGCCCGCGGTTCTTCGGCAACTCCCAGGTCATCGGCCACAACGGCCTGAACCACCGCGACCCCTACAAGATGTGGATCGACCTGCAGATCGACAGCCCCGACCTGGCCGCGTGGCTGAAGAAGCCCGACTTCAAGATCTCCATCCTCGGCGATGGCCCCGGCGTCGCCGACCACTGGCACTACTACACGCACCGCCCGAACATGGAGATGTACAAAGGTATCATCCGCGACCGCGCCGCGTGGTCCATCGCGACCCTGCGCAAAGCCAAGATCCCCGAAGGCATCCACGTCGGCTTCTGGGGCGATTGATCCGCGGCGACTCCTCACCGTGCCACGGGCTTCGGCGCCTCGCCGACGCCCGTGCGGCCACCAGCGACGCGACTCTTTTTGGCTTTGCCTTTGGCTTTGGTGGCACTGGTCATGGCTTTGCATGGCCTGTGTGCATTGGTCCCACCATCGGCCACTCAAAGCCGTGACCGATGCCACCAAAACCAAATCACCGCGCCGTCAAACCGTTACGCTGTATTCCATGGACCCTGAACCTCAGGCCGCGACGCTCTCCGAAGCCTCCCTCATCCAATCCTTTCTCGCCTCCCGCGACGAGCCCTGCCCCGGCTGCAACTACAACCTCCGCGGCCTCACCGCGAATCGCTGCCCTGAGTGCGGGTGGACACCAGAGCTCTCCCTGGTCCGCAACCGGAGCGCCCCACCGCGGTTTGTAGCGCGGGTAGCACTTTCATCGGTCGTGTTGTCGATCGGCAGCGTGATATGGACGATCGTCAGTATCACCGCGATTGAGAGTTCAGGGTTGCCACGCGGGTTGTTTGTTCTGATGTATGTCACGCATGCTGTCATCGCAGCATCTGGCTTGTCCGCCCTGGTGATCAGTGCCATCGCTTGGAAGCGGAGGGGCAGGGAATCCGGTCGACGGATGATGGTCACTTGCGCCTTGTGCTATTGGCTGCTGGAAGTCCTGCTCCAGCTCGTATTCGCTGTTGGCAACGTGTTCGGATGGTGGTAACTCAATCCTCCGGCCTCTCCCCATCCGGCGCCATCTTCACCACCCGCGGCGTAAACCTCGCCAGCGGCCTCACCAACTCCGCCTGAGCCGCCATCACCTCATCAATGTCCTTGTACGCATGCGGCGACTCATCCAACCCCGCCGACAACAAGTGCACCCCCCGCTCCTTTAAAAGCGAGTTCAAGTGCGACCACCGGGTCGACTCCCGAGCCTTCGTCCGCGACATCTTCCGTCCCGCACCATGCGAGGCCGAGTTCAACGAAGCAGCAAACCCCAGCCCCTCCACCAAGTACCCAGGCGCGGCCATCGACCCCGGAATCAGCCCCAAAACCCCCACCCCCGCCGGCGTCGCCCCCTTCCGATGCACAATCACCTCGCGCTCGCGCCCATCAATCACATGCTTCTCGCGCCAGGCAAAGTTGTGATGGTTCTCCACCTGAAACACCACCGGCGCATCCATCTGAGCCATGTCCTTAGCGATCTTCCCATGAATCACATGATGATTCGCCGAAGCAAACCGCCCCATCAGTTCCATCGCCGCCCAGTACTCGGCACCCTCCTTATCCATATCCAGCCACGCCAGGTACTGCAGCTCCGGCGGCAAGTCCGGATGCAGTTTCCGAGCCAGCGCCGAATAGTGAGCCGCCACCCAAGCCCCCGGCCCCCGCGACCCCGAGTGCGACAACACCGCGATGTACCGCCCCGGCTTCAGCCTTTGGTGCCACTGCTCGCCGTCAACTACTTGAGACTTCCGATCACCCGAACCCAGGCGCAGCAGTGCGTGCGCCCCTGACTCCCCATCACGCAAACGCCCCCCCTCTGCTGCGCTCGAAGAATCGCGTGCAGTGTCACCAACCCCCTCCCCAAAAACCTCCAACTCCCCAAACTCCACAAAGTGATTCCCTGACCCACTGGTCCCCAACTGCCCCGCGGCCTTATC
>JBGAND010000049.1:0-30334 GCA_044222485.1 Phycisphaerales bacterium
GGTGGGGGGGGGGGGGGGGGGTGGGGGGGGGGGGGGGGGGGGGGGGGTGGTTGCTGGGGTGGCAATCGTGGCAGGGTTGTCGGTGGGGTCGGTGCCGATGGTGAGATCGCCGGAATTTCCGAAGAGGTTGCCAACGGGAGCCTTGGTTTATGGATTGCCGTGGGCGTGCCGACTGAACTCGAACTGGTATGCGGAATACAAGTACGAGTTGTCCGGTCGTCCCCTCACACCTTCTCAATACAACTTGCTGATTGCACGGCTCGCCGCCCTTCTCAAGAGTACAACAACGGACAACATGAGCGGCAGGTCTGATCTGTGGTACATGTTCGGCAGCCATCAACAGATGGGCCCAGACGGCACAGTGGTAAGAGGACAACGCCGAATTGAGATGGGCCTCGCATCCCTGGGGCCGGATCCGTATTCACTGCTCAATCGCGATACGGCTATTGAGTTAGCGGATGCGATGGTGGGTTGGTGGATGGCCGATGCGCCGATCGTCCGGTCAAGGATTCCTCAAGAGCTTCCTGTTCTCGCATACGAGAACCCAGCGGTGAGTCGGTGGTGCTTGGATCGCCTGTTTACCACCCAGGGTGTGTGGACCATCTACTTCGTTGATCCGCGCTCCGACGGGGGCGCGGCCATGAAGCGTCTCTTGGCGGAGTTTCAGGGAGAGGACTCCGAGCGGAGGTCGCGGGCGGCGGCCTGCCTGGCTTGTTTCTATTTTGAAATCAATGCGCACTGGCATGGACCTGATCCTGGCCCCTCAATGGTGTGGATACAGAAGGAGTACCCGAAGTACGCGGATCTTGAGGGACAGATTGCTTCCGCAGGCGATCGGCTGCTTGTGCTCGCCAAATCGGAGAGTCCTGAAGAGTCGCTCCTCGCGGCCAGCGCGATCTGCCAGCGCGGGTTGATCTTTACGCGGCAAGTTCGTGAGCTCAAGAAAATGGTTGACAGGCTCCCTCCGGACACAGTGTCGGACATGAATCGGACGCTCGAAAGCCTTGATCGTCCGGTGCCGACCAATGGAACGAAGTCTGCCGCTCCTAAGCCGCGTTGACGCCACCGGATACACTCTGTCAATGGAAGGTTTGTTCGACCAACGTCGCTATCTGATTCCGTTCCGGTCGTCGCTCTTGCCGCAGATTTTCACGGACACGCTCGTGATTGGCGCGGGGGTGGCGGGGATTCGGGCGGCGGTGGCCGCGGCGGGGCATGGGGAGGTCATTGTTCTTTGCAAGGGGGAGGTTTTTGAGAGCAATACGGCGTGGGCTCAGGGGGGGATTGCGGCGGTGATGGGGTCTGGGGAGGACGGGCACGGGCGTCGGCTAAGCGCCGAAGCCCGTGGCACGCAGGCCCTTGGCACGCCGGACACAGTTGAGTCGCATGTGCGGGACACGTTGGTGTGTGGGGCGGGGTTGTGTGATGAGAATGTGGTTCGGTTGATTGCGGAGCAGGCGGGGCCGCGGATGCGGGAGTTGCTGGAGTGGGGGATTAAGCTGGATCACAACGCCGCGGGGGGGCTGGCGGTGGGGCGCGAGGGGGGGCACTCGGCTTCGCGGATTTATCATGCGATGGGGGATGCGACGGGGCGCGAACTGCAGCGGTGCTTGGTTGAGAAGCTCAAGGCGACGGCGGGTGTGCGGCTGTTTGAGAAGTGCTTTACGCTGGATCTGATCACGCCGACTTCAGAGCCGGGCTCGCCGGTGATGGGGGCGATCACGCATCATCCGAAGTTTGGGCTGCAGATGATCTGGGCGGAGTCGACGATCCTGGCCACGGGCGGGGCGGGGATGGTGTATCGGGAGACGACCAATCCGCGTGTCGCGACGGGGGATGGGGCGGCGATGGCGTATCGGGCGGGGGCGACGCTGGCGGATATGTCGTTCATGCAGTTTCACCCGACGACGCTGTATCTGCCGGGTGCGGCGCGGTCGCTGATTACCGAGGCGGTGCGGGGTGAGGGGGCGTTTCTGCTGGATCTGAACCAGAAGCGGTTCATGGCGGAGTATCACCCGCTGGCGGAGTTGGCGCCGCGCGATATTGTGAGCCGAGCGATTGTGCGGCAGATTCACAAGCAGGGCGGGCGGCATGTGTGGCTGGATTGCCGGCACATCAAGGACTTTGGGAAGCGGTTCCCGGGGATCACCGCGGAGTTGAAGCGGTTTGAGATTGACCCGCAAGTGAAGTTGATTCCGGTGCATCCGGCGGCCCATTACTTTGTGGGCGGGGTGCGAACCGACCTTCAGGGGCGGACGGATGTACAGGGGCTGTATGCGGTGGGGGAGGCTTCGTGCAGCGGGCTGCATGGGGCGAACCGATTGGCGTCGAACTCGCTGCTTGAGGGGCTGGTGATGGGTGAGATTGCCGGGAAAGCGGCGGCCGCGGATAGGGCGGCCCGCAATGGCGGGAATGCCGGTGGTGCGCGGCGGGGGCCGCTGGCGGTGATCAGCGATATTCGGCCGTCGGATCAGGGGGAGCTGGACCTGGCGGATGTGCGGTCGAGCTTGCGGTCGGCGATGTGGCGGAATGTGGGGATTGATCGGACGGGGGCGAAGCTGCGGGATGTGATGGAGATGTTTGACTTCTGGGGGAAGTACACGCTGGACAAGATTTTCGATGATCCGGCGGGGTGGGAGACGCAGAACATGCTGCTGGTGGGGTCGTTGATGGCGCGGTCCGCGGCGTGGCGGGAGGAGTCGCGCGGGTGTCATGCTCGGTCGGACTTTGTGGATGCGCGGGATGAGTTCAGGGTGCATGATTGCTGGCGGCGGGGGAGGGCGGAGCCGGTGGGGGTGGCGGTTGAAGGAGCAGCGTCGTGACTACGAGCCCGAAGCGCGAGCGAGGGTGGTTGGTTTGGAAGGCGATGATCCTCGCGTGCGCTTCGGGCTCGTTGGTGTCGTGTCAGGAAGAGAAGATCGTCAACTACAAGCCGTTCATGGCTGGGCTGGAAGGTGTGAAGACGCAGACGCCGCCGGTGGCCGCGGAGGCACCGAGCGCCATCCCCAAGGCGGACAACGGCGAAGAGATGGGGTTGATCAAGGAGAATCAGGACGGCTCGGTGACGCTGGTGATCAAGAGCGGGCGGAACCTGATGGCGCATATTCAGAGGACGCTGGCGGGGTCGGAGGATCCGGCGGAGGCGGTCGTGCTGAAGGACCAGTTCACGCGGCAGGTGCTGTCGGAGATCACGCGCGGGGAGTATCAGGAGCGCGGGCGGGACCCGGGCGAGGCGTATGACCTGGCGAAGAAGAGCCAGAAGGACATCGCCAAGATGTTCAACCGCATGCCGATGGGGGAGTACTCACCCAACGTGCTGATGGACCAGATCGGGCGGAACATGATCCGCGTGCGGCTGACGGGTCAGGCGCGCCGGGACCTGAACAAGTGGACGGGGTTTGACATGGTTTTGGAGAAGGGCAACTGGCGGCTGAGGTGGTTTGTGCCTTAGAGCGAACTCGTGCGATGGTGAGCCGTGCCGTGTCGGCACGGTGGAAGGTTCCTTGGCCGATGTGCGGCGCCGCCAAGCACGATCCGAGTTTTTACACGTTCATCGCGATGGTCGGGCGACCGCCGTGCCGACACGGCACGGCTCGCTTTCGAACGGAGCCCGATCTAACTAAGAAGACCCCCGCCACGGATGAACCGGGCTCGCTCTAGCTTTTGCCCAAGGGGTCTTCGGGTTCATCGACCACTTCGGGCCGCGGTGGGAACAGGGGGGAGCCGACATCGGTGCGGCCGCGCTGGCCCATGGTGGATTGGTTGCCCGCTTTGCCGCGTCGCATCACCATTCGAGACACAGCGAACACGACGACGCCGGCGATGACCAGGAACGCGGCGCCGAAGATGTAGGTGGGGTCGGGCATGAGTCATTCCGTGGCACCGAGATTCTGCTCGGTGAGGGAAGCCGCGAACACCGAGCGGAAGCTCGGTGGCAGGGGTTACTTGGTTTCTTCGCTGCGGGCTTTGAGCTTGACTTTGATGATTTGTTCCTTGCCGTCGCGGAGGATGGTGACATCGACAGTGTCGCCGACCTTGTGGCCGGAGAGCAGGGGCATCCAGGATTCGACATCGGTGATGGGCTTGCCGTTCCACTTGGTCATGCGGTCGCCGACCTTGATGCCGGCATCGGCCGCGGATGTGCCTTCGTAGACATCGCCGACTTCGACGCCGGGTTTGTCGTCGGAGTAGCTGGCGGGTGCGATGCCGAAGCGGACCTTGCCGGGTGTGGGGCCGGGGCTGGCGGCGTGTTCGGGCTTGTCTTCCTTTTTCTTGGGCTTGAAGGTGAGAGAGCCTTCGCGGTTTGAGAGGCCCATGGCGATGTCGTAGGCGAGGTTGATGACCTTGCCGGCGCCGACCTGGTTGATGGTGTCGAAGGTGTCGGTGGGCTGGTGATACTGCTTGTGGAGGCCGGTAAAGAGGAAAAGCGAGGGGATGTTGTGGCTGTAGAAACTGAAGTGGTCGGAGTTGCTGGCGACTTCCATGCCGTGCTTGATGTCGATTCCGGATTTGTCGAGGATGGGCTTGAGCCAGTCGTAGAGACCTTCGGCGGATTCGGTGCCCTGGACCTCAAGGCCGTAGGTGCCGCCGCCGCCTTCGGCGGGGCCGCGAAGGCGGCCGATCATGTCCATGTTGAGCATGAGGTAGATCTTGGACAGGTCGATCGAGGGGTGGTTGACGAAGTAGCGGGAGCCGATGAGGCCGGATTCTTCGGCGGTGAAGGTGAGGAAGAGCACGGAGCGGGCCGAGGCGTTTTCGGGGAGTTCGGCGTAGGCCCTGGCCATTTTGTCGGCCAGGATCAGGACGCCGCAGGTGCCTGAGCCGTTGTCATCGGCGCCCGGGTGAACCTTGCCCACGTTCTTGGGGTCGGCGCCGACGGAGCCATAACCGACGTGGTCGTAGTGAGCGCCGATGACGATGTACTGATCGGCGAGCGCGCCCTTGCCGGGCAGGACCGCGCCGACGTTGTCGGTCATGATGGGGTCGTGGGTGATTTGGATGTTGATGGAGGCTCGGGTGTTTTCGACATCGACGGCCAGGCCCGCTTCATCGACGCGGCCGCGGAGATCGTCAAGAGAGCCGATGGCGCTGACCAGGCGATCGGCCGCGGCGGAGGTGATCATGATGACGGGGATGTTGATCGCGGCGCCTTTGGAAGCGGCCATGGTGAGGAGTTCTTTGGAGCGAGGATCAGCGACGCCGTTGGGGCTGGCGACGATGATGGCCTTGGGGCCGCGCTTGGCGACTTCGTCGATTTTGGCGTCCAGCGATGCGGCGGGGGACCAGCCTTCTTTGGCCCAGAGGCTCTTGCCCTCGGCGTTCATGGGCTCGTAGCGGAGGACCAGGGCGACGCGGTCGGTGAGCTTTTCGTTTTGCGGGAAGCCTTTGTAGTTGTCGGGGCCTTCGCCGATGGCGTAGCCGACGAAGGTGACCTGGCCTTTAAGCTCGCCGGTGCCGGAGCGGCCCAGAACGGTGAAGTCCTTGCCCTCGACGAGCTTCATGTCCTCTTTGCCAGAGGGGTGAAGGGTGACGACGGCCTTGCTGATCTTGGTTTCGGAGCCCTGCTGGAAGGGCTGGCGGTAGGTGGAGTCGAAAGCGGGCTTGAGGCCATTCTTTTTGAAGTTGAACTCGATGTAGTTGGCCGCGGCCTTGTTTCCGTTGGTGCCGGGGAAGCGGCCTTCGAAGTAGGGGTTGGAGAGGGTGATGTTGTGCTGGGCGAAGGCCTTTGCTTCGGGCGTCATGGAGGCGAAGACGGCGGCGAGGGGTGATTCGCCGAGGTCTTCGATGGCTTTGGCGGTCTTCTGTGTCTTTTCGTCCACCTGGACCGGCTCTTGCCGGGTAGGGGTCGCCTGTGCGACGCTGTTGAGCAGCAATGCGGTCCAGTCAAACGCGGCCTCGGCGTTTGCGCTGGCGTGACCGAGAAGCGGGTCATCGGGCCACATCGACTCAACTTGCGCGGTTGCCGATGCTGTGGCGACCAATCCGGACAAAACTATCGCCAACCGACGCCGCTTCACGTGTCGAAACATCTTGTGACCCTTTAGTGTGGACATGGAAAAAGGGAAGCCACGGCCGCTTTCGCGGCCGGGGTCCCCTGGAACGTTCAGTCTAGGCCATGGCAAACGCGGGTCAGGAGGCGCGTTTGCCGCGCCGACGCGTTCCGGGAGAGTGATACTGCCCAGAAGCCGGCGAGTTTCAAAATTCCGGCTCGTTACACGAATGTGAGCGCAATAGGTGCTTTTGGGGGCAAACGACAGGCTGCAAAGCCCCGCAAAGCCCCAAGGCCGCGCTACACTTGCCGACGCGGCCGGAAGGCCGGATTGCCGGGGTTTGGCGGTCTTGGGCGGGGTCCGCTCGGTCGTCGATCTTGGGGTCCGGCATCCCCCCGCCAGATGCCCCCCGACCCCCATATCGATTCCAAACACGAGCAGAGCCAATGACAACCACCTCCGCCCCGCGGCATGACACGTTGAAGGCCCCCGGTACACCCAAGGGGGCTATTCAGGATGCTTTGGACTCATTTCCGCGGCGGCACATTGGGCCGAGCGAGGCGGACATCGCGGCGATGCTGAAGGTGGTGGGGTATGCGAGTCTGGACCAGTTCGCGGATGCGGTGGTGCCGGCGGGGATCCGGCTTGGCCGCGGGTTGAAGCTGGATGGGTTGGCGGATCACTCCAAGGGAGTGCGGGGCGAGTTCGAGGTTCTGCAGGGGCTGAAGGAGATTGCCTCGCAAAACAAGATCAACCGTTCGTTCATCGGGATGGGGTATTACGACACGATCACGCCGCCGGTGATTCTGCGGAACATCATTGAGAACCCGGGTTGGTACACGCAATACACGCCGTATCAGGCGGAGATCGCTCAGGGGCGGCTTGAGGCGCTCTTGAACTTTCAGACGATGATCGCGGATCTGACGGGGTTGCCGCTGGCGGGGGCGAGTTTGCTGGATGAGGGGACGGCCGCGGCCGAGGCGATGGCGATGTGCCACGCGATCGCGGGCGGGCATGAGGGACCCAAGCAGAGGTTCTTCGTCGCGCAGGATTGTCATCCGCAGACGATTGCGGTGTGCAAGACGCGGGCGCAGTCGATGGGGTTCCCGATCGTGGTGGGGGATGTGAAGGCGATTGATCTCTCCAAGGGTGACTACTGCGGCGTGCTGGTCCAGTATCCGACGACTGATGGGCGGATTGAGGATTACTCGAGCCTGGCGGAGAAGGTTCATGCAGCCGGTGCGCAGGTGGTTGCGGCGACGGATCTGTTGGCGCTGACGTTGATCAAGCCGCCCGGAGAGTGGGGGGCGGATATCGCGGTGGGTTCGGCGCAGCGGTTTGGTGTGCCGATGGGTGCGGGCGGGCCGCATGCGGCGTTCATTTCAACCAAGACAGAGCATGCGCGGCGGATGCCGGGGCGAATCATTGGTGTTTCCCGAGATATGCAGGGGAATCCGGCGCTGCGGATGGCGATCCAGACGCGCGAGCAGCACATCAAGCGGGAGCGGGCGACGAGCAATATCTGTACGGCGCAGGCGCTACTGGCGATTTGTGCGGGGATGTATGCGGTGTATCACGGGCCTGGCGGCTTGCGCCGGATTGCGGAGAAAGTGCACGCAATGGCGAGGGTGCTTCAGAAGCGCCTTGAGATTAACGGCTCTCCGCTCGTCCATTCATCGGTTTTCTTCGACACCATTCGAGTGAAGCCGAATGAATCGTTTGGTCAGGTCGAAGCAATCGTTGGTCGGCTTTCCTCATCAGCCGGCGTCAATGTTCGCAAGTATGACGATGGCACACTCGGATTCAGCGTCGATGAAACCACAAGTTCGGAGGACATAGATCGAATCACCTCCGTGATGTCGTATCGGGAAGACAATGGCCGAAGCATCGTCGCGGATCCCACTGCCGTTGAAGATCTGAATGAGCATCGCCGAACCAGCTCATATCTGACCCATCCGGTTTTCAGCATGTACCACTCCGAGACGGAGATGCTGCGGTACATGGCCAAGCTCCAGAAGCGGGACCTGTCTCTGGCGGACGCGATGATCCCACTGGGATCGTGCACGATGAAGCTCAACGCGACCAGCGAGATGATCCCGGTGACCTGGCCGGAGTTCGGGCGGATTCATCCGTTTGCCCCGGCGGATCAGACCAAGGGCTACGCGAAGATGTACTCGGATCTGGAGAAGTGGCTGTGCGAAATTACCGGTTTCGCGGCCGTTTCTTTGCAGCCCAACGCGGGTTCGCAGGGCGAATACGCGGGCTTGCTTGCGATTCGGGGCTATCACGAGAGCCGCGGCGACAAGCATCGGAATATCTGTCTGATTCCTGATTCGGCGCACGGGACCAACCCGGCGTCGGCGGTGATCGCGGGCATGAAGGTCGTTGCGGTGGCCTGTGATGATCAGGGGAGTGTGGAGATTTCGGATCTGAAAGTGAAGGCCGCGGAGCACGCGAAGGAGTTGGCGTGCTTGATGATTACGTATCCAAGCACGCACGGGGTGTTTGAGGAGGGCGTGAAGGAAATCTGCCAGATCGTGCACCAGCACGGTGGGCAGGTGTACATGGATGGGGCGAACATGAACGCGCAGGTGGGGCTGACATCGCCGGGCAATATCGGCGCGGATGTTTGCCACCTCAACCTGCACAAGACGTTCTGCATACCGCACGGGGGTGGTGGGCCGGGGATGGGGCCGATTGGCGTGGCCAAGCACCTGGCGCCGTTCCTCCCCGGACATCCGGTGGGGACGTCGCACGCGTCGCTCAAGACGGTGGGGCCGGTTTCGGCCGCGCCTTACGGCAGCCCGAGCATTCTGGTCATTCCGTGGATGTACATCGCGATGATGGGTGCCGAGGGGCTCAAGAAGGCGACGCAGGTCGCGATGCTCAGCGCGAACTACATGGCCAAGAAGCTCGAGGGGCACTACCAGATCCTGTACCGCGGCAAGAACGGCCTGTGCGCGCACGAGTACATCCTGGATTGCCGACCGTTTGAGAAGACGGCGGGCGTGAAGGTGGATGACTTTGCCAAGCGGCTGATCGACTTTGGGTTCCACGCCCCGACGATGAGTTTCCCGGTGCCGGGGACGCTGATGATCGAGCCGACCGAGAGTGAGCCCAAGGCGGAACTGGACCGCTTCTGCGATGCGATGATCCACATGCGGGAAGAGGTTCGGGCGATTGAGCAGGGCAAGCTCGACAAGACTGACAACCCGATGCGGAACGCGCCGCACACGGTGTACGTGCTGACGGCCAACGAGTGGAAGCACCCGTATTCGCGCGAGCAGGCGGCGTTCCCCGCGGCCTGGGTCAAAGAGCACAAGTTCTGGCCGGCGGTGGGGCGGATTGACAATCCGTATGGGGATCGCAACCTGGTGTGCACGTGCCCGCCGATGACGGATTACGCGAACTAGGAAAATTCCCGTTTGGGTGTTCATCACCGCGCGCATACCCTGTTCTTGCGTGTTTGATCGCCTTTTTCGGGGCGAGCCCACGCCATCAGGAGTTCACGTCATGGCCGCAACCAAGTCGTCATCCAAGAAGTCCGCGGCCTCAAGCGCTGGCGTTCGTGAGCATGCCCGCGATCTGACGATCCGCATGTTCCGCGACAACAACTTCAGTCGCAAGGACCTGTCCAAGGTGGTTGGCACGGTGCTGACGGATGCGGTTGAGGGTGTGAAGGATGCGGCTCCGAAGTCTCAGAAGAGCGTGCTCCGCGAGGTGTTTGGCGGGCTGAGCGATGCGGTGACGATCACGGCTCATGCCGGCATTGGCGTGGTTCATGATGTTAAGGCCCGGGGCGAGAAGGTCATCAAGCACGATGCGGCCTCGGCCGCCAAGCGGGTCGAGCAGGCCCGAGGCGACTTCCTGAGCGCGGTGAACACGTTCTCGAAAAAGCTGACCGGCGAGGTGCGTGAGGAGATGACCGATCTGGTTGCCAAGGCTCGCAGGACGGCGCCAAAGATCAGTGAGGCGACGCTCGAAGCGGTGAAGGCCGCGGACGGGCGTTTGCTGGAGCTCGGCGGCGAGACGGTCCGCACGGGTGCGAAGGTTGCTCGGAAAACGATTGGTGGGGTGATGATGGCCGCGGGCGGGATGTTGGAGGGGTTGGCCGAGTCGATCAATCCGACGAAGAAGGTTTCTTCCGAGGCGAAGGTTCCCGCCAAGAAGACGGCGAAGACCACGAAAAAGTCCAAGCGGAAGTAAGATCGAGCTCATGAACCGAGGCGAGGACGCTGCGGCTCACTGATTCCATCAGTCCCCGCGGTAGCGGCGATTGCTGATCACCATGACGACCACGAGCACGGCCGCGGCGATGAAGCCTGCGATGCCGATGGCGGTCAGGCTGTTGAGGCTGGGGCTCTTTGCCGCGTGCACGAGGATGGAAGAGCCCACGAGCATCGCGGAGATGATGAGGGCGAACGAGATGTTGCGGCTGGCGTGTTCAACGGCGCGGGTGAGCCGGCCCAGGCCTCGGTGCTCGAGGTTGATGGCCATCTTGTTGCGGCGGAGCTGAGAGAGGAACGAGCGGAGTTCACGCGGGAGGACTTCGATGAGTTCGGTGTAGCCTTGCAGGCCGCGGCGGAAGCGCTTGCGAAGGGCTGAGACGGTGTAGCGCTGCTTTACGAGGGCTTCGATGTAGGGCCGGGCAAAGGGAACCAGCTCAAACTCCGGGTCCAGGCGGTGGGCGACGGATTCGATGGTTGTGAGAGCCTTAATCAGGAGGATGAGGTCGGCCGGGCAGCGGATGTGGTGGACTCGGAGCTTGGCAAAGAAGTCCTTGAGCAGGCCGCCCAGGTCCAGGCGGTCCAGGGGCGTGTTGTAGAAGTGAGAGACGATGGACTGGACGTCGGCGCGGAAGCCGCGGTCTTCGAGTTTCTCGGGGTCCACATCGCCCAGGACTCCGACGACGGCGATGACCTGTTCCACATCTCCGGCAACGATGCCGGACACCAGGTCGGCGAGTTGCTGCGTGGTGCGGGAATCGAGTTGGCCGGTCATGCCGCAGTCGATGAAGCCGATGACGCCGCCGGGGAGGGCAAAGAGGTTGCCCGGATGCGGGTCGGCGTGGAAGTAGCCGATTTCCAGGCACTGGCGGAAGACGGCGCGGGCGCCGTTCTGGACGACCTTGCGGCGGTCCTCGGGGGTGATCTGGTCATCCTTGAGACGCGAGAGCAGGATGCCCTGGATCTCGTCGATGGTCAGGATGCTCTTGGTGGTCGCCTCCCAGTAAACCCTGGGGAACACGACGCCTTCGTCATTTTCGAAGTAGCCTCGGAGGCGGTCGGTGGCGCGGCCCTCGTGAGTGAGATCTACTTCCTTGATCAGCTCCTTGGCGAACTCTTTGACGACTTCGACGGGGCTGTATCCGAGGTCAGTGAAGTGTGATTCGGAGAACTCGGCGAGCGTTTGGAGGATCTCCATGTCGGTCGCGGTAAGTTCGCGGATACCGGGGCGGAGGGCCTTGATGACGACTTTGGTGCCGTCGTGGAGGGTGGCACGGTGGGCCTGGGCCATTGAGGCCGCGGCCAGGGGTTCGCGTTCGATGGTCTTGAAGATCTCTTTGACCCGACCGGGGAAGTTGACTTCGAGCTGGGCGGCGACGATGTCAAAGTCGAGGGCCGGGACATCATCCTGGAGCTTGCGGAACTCGTCGGCCCATTCCTGAGGAACCAGGTCGGGGCGGGTGCTGAGGACCTGTCCCATCTTGATGAAGGTGGGGCCGAGCTCTTCCATGGCCTTGCGGACGCGCTCGGCGCGGGTGAGGCGTTCGATGTTGGCCCGGGGCCGGCGGCTGATGATGCTGCGGCCGCGGTCCAGGAGGGCGTCGAGCCGGAGCTCCTGGACCAGGTCGGAGAATCCGTAGCGGGCCAGGACCTCGAGCAGCTCGACGTATCGGGCGACGTGTCGGATTCGGCGGGTGATGGGGGAGAAGGTTGCCATGTGACTGGGAGGCCAAGGGTATCGCATTGCCGGGCGGTGGGGGGGCTCCATGATCCGGCGTGTTGGAGGTACCATCGGCATGATGGCAGGCTCGTCGCAACTTGTGCACGCGGAGGCGCTATTGAACGCCGGGAGCGTTGAGCAGGCTCGGGCGGTGCTGCAGCGGGTGCTGCGGACTTCGCCGGGTGATGTGGAGGCCAATCGGCTGATGAGCATCGCGCTGAGCACGCTGGGACAGCTTGAGCAGGCGTTGTTCTTTGCGGATCGGGCGGTTGCCGGGCGGCGGGATGATCCGGCTTTGGTGACTGCGGCCGGCAACTTGTTGTTCAATCTTGGGAGGCTTGGTGAGGCGATGGCGAGGTTCCGCACGGCGATCGAGGTCGACCCGGCGTATGCCGATGCGCACGAGGCGATCGCGGACCTGCACTATCAGTCGGGGCGGCTGGTGGAGGCGGAGGGACAGTGTCGGGAGGGATTGCGGCACAATCCGGACCACCGGGTGTTGTCCACGACGCTGGCCGCGATGCTGCTGAATACGGGGCGAGCGGGGGAGTGTCGGGAGTTGTTGAAGCAGGTGGCGGACAGGTGGCCTTTGGATCCGGCGGCCGCGGGGGCGTTGGCGCAGGCATCGTTGTATGCGTGTGGGATGACGCCCAAACAGATACTGGAGGAGCATCGGAAGTTCGAGGCGGTGCTGGATCGGGTGTTACCGGAGCGGATCAACGCGACGGTGAAGCAGCCCGATCCGGAGCGTGCGCTGCGCATCGGGTTTGTGTCTCCGGACTTCCGGCGGCACTCGGTGGCGTTCTTTTTGGAGCCGTTGCTGGAGTGCATCGATCGCGACCAATTTCAGGTCGTGTGCTATCACACGGCAGTTGTCGAGGATGAGGTCACAAGGCGGTTTCAGTCCCGGTCCGCCCTGTGGCGCCAGGTCGCGGCGCTTCCCATCCAGGACCTGGCACATCGAATCGCGGACGACGGGATCGACATTTTGGTTGATGTAGCCGGGCACACCGATGGAGCCCGGCTCGCTGTGTTTCACATGCGGCCGGCGCCGATTCAGGTGTCGTATCTCGGGTATGCCTCGACCACGGGGCTTGCCGCGATGGATTATCGCATCGTGGACAATGTGACCGACCCGGCGGGGAGCGAAGGGTTCAGTTCCGAATCCCTGTTTCGGCTGGATCCGTGCTTTGTGTGCTATCAGCCACCGACTAATGCGCCGCATGTGAAGCCTCGCGATTCGGGAGTCCCTCTCACGTTTGGTTCGTTCAACGCGCTTCAGAAGATTAATGATCCGCTGCTGGTCATGTGGGGTCGGGTGCTGGACGCGGTCCCTGGCTCGAGGCTGTTGCTCAAGTCCGGGGGCCTCACGCAACAGCCGGTGCGAGACGCAGTTCTCGCACGCCTGCAACGCATTGGTGTTGATTGCGGGCGCATCGAACTGCTTCCGTGGGTTTCTACCGCGGCCGCCCACCTGGAGAGTTACGCGCAAGTCGATATCGCACTGGACACCTTCCCGTATTGCGGGACGACGACAACCTGCGATTCGCTGCTGATGGGTGTGCCCGTTGTGACGCTCGCGGGCGAGCATCACGCTGCCCGGGTCGGGGCCTCTCTGCTCTCGGCGATCGGGCTTGAGGACTTGATCGCGAGGTCGCCCGATGAGTTTGTGCGCATCGCTTCGGCTTTGGCTTCGGACCGGGGTCGTCTGTTCACCCTGCGGGGTTCACTGAGAGACCGATTGATGACCTCTCCGCTGTGCGATGTCGCGGCCTATGCGGTGCGATTCCAGGATGCGATGCGATCGGCGTGGCGGGACGCATGTCGACGGGCCGGAAAGCTATAGTGCAAAGACACCGATGAGCACCGAACCGGGCGAACGCAACATCCTCGAAGCTGCCGAGCAGCACTTTCTAGCCGGGCGCACGGATCAGGCCGAGGCGCTGGCCCGGCGGATTCTGCGTCGGTCCGATGCGCCGCCGGAAACGGTGTTGCTGCTTGGGCGGATTCTGATTGAGACCGGCAAGCCCCAGCAGGCGGCGTTTGAAATTGAGCGGGCCGTCAAGCAGAGGCCTGGCGATGTGAACCTGCGGATGATGCTGCACACGGCATACCTGGGGTGCAACCAGGTCGACAAGGCGCTGGCGGTTGCGACGGCCGCGGCCGAGGCGCAGGAATCCGATGACACGCTCTGTGCGGTGGCGTCAATTCACCTGAACGAAGGGCGGATCGGGGAGGCGGAGGTCTGGTATAGACGGGCGTGCAAGGCCAACCCCCAGAGCATCAAGGCAATCATGGGCCTGGCGCGGGTGCTGAGTGCATCGCTGCGAGGGCAAGAGGCTGTGGGCATCCTGCGAGAGGCGTTGAAGTCCGACCTGCGGAGTGGCGGCGTGTATCGCCTGCTTTCGTTTCAGCTTCAATATGTGTCGGGTATGGATCCGGTCGAGACGTTTGAGTTCCAGCAAATGGCGGGGCGGCTGGTGGCGCGCGAGGCGGATGGGTTCCCGCCACGTATCTCGGTGACGGCTGAGCCGGAACGGAAGCTGACCATTGGGTACATGTCGCCCGATTTCAGACAGCACGCGTGCGCCCACTTTATTGAGCCTCTGCTCGCCGGGCGTGACCGGGCTGCGTTCAAGGTGATCGCGTACTCGTCGGTGGTCACCAAGGATTCGGTAACGTCGCGGCTTAAGGGGCAGGTGGATGCCTGGCGTGATGTCGCCTCGATGAAGGACCCGGGTCTGGCGAACCTGTTGGCTGAGGACAAGGTGGACATTGCCATCGACCTTGCGGGGCACACGGGAGGGACGCGGATCGCTTCGCTCGCGCTGCGGCCGGCGCCGATCACGCTGAACTACATGGGGTATCCCGCCTCGACGGGGACGCCAGGCGTTGACTATCGCATCGTGGACTGGATGACGGACCCAAAGGGGGCCGATGCGCTGGCATCGGAGAAGCTGGTCCGCATCGACCCTTGTTTCCTGTGTTTCAGGCCGCTGGCCGAATCGCCGCCGGTGAGCGCCTCACCTTGCGAGCGAAACGGGTACGTCACGTTTGGGTCGTTCAACATCATCGACAAGATTTCGGATGCCGCGCTGGATGCCTGGGCGGAGATTCTCAAGGCCCTGCCCGGGTCGCGGCTCGTGCTCAAGACCAAACCGCTTGCGGATGAGTTCGTGCGGGAGCGGGCCAGGCAGGCGTTTGTGTCGCGGGGTGTGGATGCATCTCGGGTGGAACTGCTGGCCTGGGCCTCGGGCCTCCGCGGCCATCTGGAGCTGTACAGCCGGATCGACATCGCCCTAGACACCTTCCCCTACAACGGCACGACGACCACGTGCGAGGCGATGTGGATGGGGGTGCCGGTGGTTACCTTCCGAGGGCCGGTGCATGCTTCGCGCGTCGGGGCGAGCCTGGTCAGTGCCGTTGGATTGCCGGAGTTGGTGGGCGGGGATGTCAGCGAATACGTGAAGATCGCGGCCACGCTTGGGACGGATCGAGCCCGCTTGGTTGGGCTGCGCGCAACCATGCGAGATCGCATGGCCGCATCGCCGCTCAGGGATGAACGCGGGTTCTGCCAGAAGTTCGAGGGGGCGTTGCGGGACATGTGGCGAGCCTGGTGCGTGACACGCAAGCCTTAACTCTGTCGCACCGGCACCAGCGTCACCGTGCATCGACGGTTCCCGATGATGTCGGGAATCACAAAGCCAATCGATGTCGGTGATCCAACAGGAAGATCGCGATCCAAGCACGCGTGAAGAAACGTTGCGATGTCATGCGTCGCCGTCGCCTCATCCGCGGTGAAGAGGATGATCAACGCGGCCGCGTGTTTGATGAAAGGGTCGCGGGACAGTTTGGGGATGTCCGACGCCGCGAGGCGCAGCATCTCCGTCGTGTACGCTCGGTTCGGTCCTGGCACGCCGTTGGTGTAGCAGAACTGTCCGACCAGCTTGACCTCGATCCAGAATGCGTCGGTCGGGTGAATGCCGGGTTCGGCCGCAAGCATGGATGGTGCGGCGACCTCAAAGAGGGTTCCGGCGGCGGCATCTTGAGCTTTCAAGCGGGCGACCGGGTCCAGGAGTGGTGCACCGGGGCGGTCCGTCAACACCAGGTCGCACCGCTCGCGCTCAGCGTGTTTCGGGCGGCGTGCGGGTTCACCCGGATACGGCTGCTCTCGGAACACCCCCAGCCCTTCCCGGCCAAATCCAGCGGCCAGCAGGGGATGGAACCCCGTTTCAGCCAGTGCGTCTAACCCTTTGACCGCCTGCTCTTTCACGAGCTCCGCGGCCCGGGAACGGAGAGTCGAAGCGGCAAGCTCTGCCAGCAGATCAGTCCGAAACATCTCAGAACGCTGCATGTTCGAGCATAGGAAGCGGGGGGCCGCTTGACACGGGCGGCTTGACAACAGACCCCCTTTGCCGGATGCTTGCAGGTCAAACCGATCCAGGAAAACACCACAAGGGGATCTCTCGATGAACGGAGCATGGATGAAGAGTCGCATTCTCAGGTCGGCAATGGTTGTTGCCGCACTCGGCGCTGTCGGCGCGATGGCCGCGGCCTGCCGCCCGGCCGCTGACGAGGTCATCAAGATCGGGCACTACGGCTCACTCACCGGTTCGGAAGCCACCTTCGGCAAGTCGACAGACAACGGCATCCGCCTGGCGGTTGAAGAGGTCAATGCCAAGGGAGGCGTGAAGGTCGCGGGCAAAACCTACAAGATCGAGCTCGTGTCGGACGACACCGAAGGCAGCGCCGCGAAGGCGGGTACGGTGGTGACCAAGCTCATCACCAAGGACAAGGTCAAGGCGGTTCTGGGCGAGGTCGCTTCCAGCATTTCCCTGCAGGGCGCCCCGGTCTGCCAGGCGTACAAGATCCCGATGATCTCGCCGAGCTCAACCAACCCGGACGTGACCAAGAAGGGCAACATGATCTTCCGCGTCTGCTTCATCGATCCCTTCCAGGGCTTCGCGTGCGCGAAGTTTGCGAAGGATGATCTGAAGCTGAGCAAGGCGGCGATTCTCTTCGACCAGGCCGCGGCCTATTCCGTGGGCCTCAAGGATGAGTTTGCCAAGTCGTTCAAGAGCATGGGCGGATCGATTGTTTCCGAGCAGGCCTATTCCAAGGGCGCGACCGACTTCAACGCGCAGCTCACCCGAATCCGCGAGTCCAATCCGGATGTGATCTTCATGCCGGTGTACTACAGCGATGTGGCAAAGATTGCCGTCCAGGCCCGCAAGCTGGGAATGAAGATGCCGCTCCTAGGTGGCGACGGCTGGGACTCAGACGAGCTGGGCAAGAACGCCGGCGAGGCGATCGAAGGGTGCTTCTACTCCAATCACTACGCGCCGGATCAGCCGACCGAGGCGATCCAGACGTTCGTCTCCAAGTATCAGAAGCAGTTCAGCGGCGTTCCGGACGGTCTGGCCGCGCTGGGCTATGACGCCGCAAACATCCTCTTTGACTCCATGAACCGTTCCAAGAGCTTAGAGGGCAAGGACCTCCGCGATGCAATCGCGGCGACCAAGAACTTCAAGGCGGTGACGGGCACGATTACGCTCAATGACCAGCGGGATGCGGTCAAGCCCGTGGTGATCGTGGAGCGCAAGGGCGGCAAGTGGGCGTACCGGGCCACGATCGAGCCTCCGAAGTAACCCCAAACCGGACCCAATAGACAAGACAACTCAACGAGGCCGGGAGACGCTATGCTCCCGGCCTCGCTATTGTGACGGCCCCCGTCCCTCGGACGTTTCTGCCCCGCCAGATTGCTCAAAATCACCGTGGATCAGTTCCTCCAGACATTCAAGGACGCCCTGGCCATCGGCAGCCTCTACGCGCTCATCGCGCTGGGCTACACCATGGTGTACGGCATCCTCAAGTTCATCAACTTCGCCCATAGCGATGTGGTGGTGCTGGGGGCCTGGGTGTCCTTGGTGTTTGCCAACTGGGCCAAGAAGGCCGCGGGCTGGGAGCACATGCCGTGGTGGTTTGGCGGCGTGGTTCTGGTCGCGGCCATGGTCTTCTGCGGAGTGCTGGGATTCACGGTGGAGCGGCTTGCCTACCGACCCCTTCGCAAAGCGCCCAAGTTGAATGTGCTGATCACCGCGATTGGCGTTTCGCTCCTGCTCCAGAACGCGGGTCAGCTTGAGTGGATCTTCGGCACTCGCCCGAGGTCGATTCCGCCCTTGATCGTTGACAGGTCGCTCGCCAGCGTCGGCAAGGTTCACCTGAACCTGCTTGATGTGGTTGGGTTTGTGACCGCGATCACGCTCATGATCGCCCTGGACTGGCTGGTTTTCCGCACCAAGATGGGCCGCGCCATGCGGGCGGTGAGCTTTAACCCGCAGACCGCCGGGCTGATGGGTGTTCCCGTGGATCGCGTGATCAGTTTCACCTTTGTGCTGGGCTCGATGCTCGCCGCCACGGGTGGATTCCTGTGGGCGCTGAAATACTCGCAGCTCAATCAACCCGCCGACACGGGCTGGACGCTCCTGGGCCTCAAGGCGTTCGTCGCGGCCGTGGTGGGGGGGATCGGCAACGTTCGCGGGGCGATGCTCGGCGGGCTGGCGATCGGCGCGTTGGAGCAGTTCGGATCGGCCTACTTGAGTTCGAGTCTGACTGATGTTTATGTATTCAGTCTGCTGATCGTGGTGCTGCTATTCCGCCCCAGCGGCATTCTCGGCAAGGCCACGGTGGAGAAGGTCTGAATCCCGGCGAATGAGCACGCTCCAGGAACAATCCCGCTCCCTCAGGCCCTCCGCGGCATCCAGCGGCATCAAGGGAATGTGGCCGTTTCTCGCGGCGATCGCGGCCGCGATCTTGATGCAGATGGTCGTGCGGCCGATGCTCGAGCCGTATCCCGCCAAGCTCTTGCTGGACATCGGGATCAACTGCATCCTCGCCGTGTCGCTCACGATGGTGAACGGCTTCACGGGCCAGTTCTCGATGGGGCACGCCGGATTCATGGCGGTGGGGGGATACGCGACCAGCGTCGTCACCTATTACGTGTCGATGAAGGCGTTCGGAAGTCCTGACGCTAAAGAGAGCCTTCTCAGCGGCACCGTCGCGGGTGAGGCGCTGCCGTGGATGACGATTGGTGATGGGCTGTTTTTGCTGAGCCTGATCGTCGGCGGGCTGGTCTCGGCGGGACTGGGTGTGTTGGTCGGCCTGCCGTCGCTCCGCCTCAAGGGCGACTATCTGGCGATCGTGACGCTTGGATTCGGTGAGATCGTGCGAGTCATGATCCAGCAGACCGGCCCGGTAGTGAGTTCTCCAGAAGAAGTGAAAGCGATGCCCGTGTGGGAGTTGCCGACGCACGTCGGCGGTTCGCTCGGGTTCTCCGGCATTCCGACATACAGCAGCTTGTTCTGGGTCTACCTGTTCGTGGGAGTGATCCTGGTGGTGTCCTTCCGACTCAAGACCGGAACGTTTGGCCGCGCGTTTCTTTCCATCCGCGAGGATGAGATTGCCGCCGAAGCCATGGGTGTGAACACCACGCGGTACAAGGTGTGGGCGTTTGTGATCGCCGCGTTCTTCGCGGGGGTTGCGGGCGGGCTGTTCGCTCACACGCTTGGTGTCGGATTGTCTCCGGAGACCGCCGGCTTCATGCGGAGCTTTGACGTCATCATCATGGTCGTGCTGGGCGGGTTAGGAAGCATCTCCGGCGCCGTGGCCGCGGCTATCGTCGTGACGCTTCTGCCCGAGTGGCTTCGGCCGGTGGCCGAATATCGGATGGTCATCTACGCCCTGGCCCTGATTCTGATCATGATCTTCCGTCCCAAGGGCCTCTTCGGCGTGCGCGAAGTGTGGGAGAAGTCGGCGTGGTCGTGGCTTCCCGGGTCGGCCAAAAAGGCCGGGGGTTCACGATGACCGCTCTGATGCTGGAAGCCAAGGGGGTCAGCAAGTCCTTCGGCGGCTTGAAGGCCGTATCGGGCTTCTCGCTTGACCTGCCGGCGGGCCGGTTGCACGGCCTCATCGGCCCCAACGGCGCGGGCAAAACGACGGTGTTCAACCTGCTCACGGGTGTGTACCGCCAGAACGAGGGAACGATCAAACTCGCGGGTGATTCGCTCGACGGTCTCAGGCCGTACCAGCGGGCCCAAGCCGGCCTCGCCCGCACCTTTCAAAACATCCGCCTCTTCGCGAATCTCTCGGTCCTCGACAACGTCAAGATCGCCTGCCATCTACGGATCAACCACACCATGGCCGGCGCGATTGTCCGCTCGCCCACGCATACGGCCGAAGAACGCGCTATTACGCAGCGATCGCTCAAGCTCCTGGAAATCTTCGAGCTCGCCGACCGCAAGGCCGAGGATGCCCGCAACCTCCCCTACGGCGACCAGCGACGTCTCGAAATTGCCCGCGCTCTGGCCACCGATCCCAAGGTCCTCCTCCTCGACGAACCCGCGGCCGGCATGAACCCCCAGGAAAAGGTTGAGCTCCGCCACCTCATCCGCCGCATCCAGAAAGAGTTTGACCTCACCATCCTGCTCATCGAGCATGACATGGGTGTGGTCATGGACATCTGCGAACGGATTACAGTGCTGGATTACGGCGTGATCATCGCCGACGGGGAGCCCAAGGAAATCCAGAAGAACCCGAAGGTGATTGAGGCGTACTTGGGAGAGGCTGTCCCCGCTGAAAGTGGGGGAGGCCACTGATGGCAATGCTCGAAGTCAAAGACCTGAACGTGCACTACGGGGCAATCCACGCCCTGCACGGCATCAATCTCAAGGTCGAGCAGGGTCAGATCGTCACACTCATCGGCTGTAACGGGGCCGGCAAGTCCACCACGCTTCGCACCATTTCGGGCCTTCTCCGCCCCAGCAAGGGCCAGGTGCTCTTTGAGGGCAAGCCCATTTCGGGAATGGCCCCGCACCAGATCGTCAGGCTCGGGTTGGCACAGTCGCCCGAAGGCCGCGGCATCTTCGCGAACCTCACGGTCGATGAAAACCTCGAGATGGGCGCCTTTGCCCGCAAAGACCACGACCAGATCGCCAAAGACCGCGAGCACGCTCTGAATCTGTTTCCCCGCGTGCGTGAGCGTCTGAACCAAAACGCCGGCACGCTTTCGGGCGGAGAACAGCAGATGCTCGCCATGGCCCGAGCCCTGATGGCCCGGCCGCGGCTGCTCCTGCTGGATGAGCCCTCCCTCGGACTCGCCCCGCAGATCGTCCAGACCATCTTCAAGATCATCCGCGAGATCAACGCCAGCGGCACCACGATCCTGCTGGTTGAGCAGAACGCCCACATGGCTCTTGAGGTTGCGAACTACGCGTACGTCCTCGAGGTCGGCAAGATCGTCATGAGCGATGACGCCAAGACACTCGCCAAGAGCGATGAAGTCCGCAAGGCCTACCTCGGCGTCGGCTGAGGCGCGTTCTCACTCGGCACGTGGCAGTTGGCACTCGGCACTACCTTCCCCTCAACTTCCGCGGCGATCTTCTCTATCGTTTCTCGTGCCGACGCATCAATCGATGCCCAGGACTTCCGCATCAGGCTCCGCCACATCCACGGCAGCGGCAACACCGTCAGGGGCCCATACCACCACCACGTGTTGATCCATCCCCATTGCCCCGGGATCAGTTGATCCATGAAGTACTCACCGGGATAAACCGTCAGTACCAGCGCCACGGCAAAGATCACCGGCATCTTCCGCAGCATCTGAACGCGGAAGCTCAGCCGCTCACCCGACAGCTCTCCAACAAGCTGGCCGTCAAACGGTTGCCCGTGCGCGGCCACCGTGAACAGGCCCTCTGCTGGCGATTCCTCAAAACCCGCCATCCGACCCCGCTTAGACGCGAACAGGAGCTTCTCGCGCACTTGCTGAGCGGTGAACGGCGTCTGGATCGACGGCAGTGGCTCAGATTTGCGTTTGGGTGCGGATGACATGCGGCGAATCTGGCGAGGAGCGGGGGTCGGAGTCTATCAGGGGTTTGCCCCACCGCCAGTCTTTTTGCATGATCTGGCGTGAGGACGCTGTCGGATACTGGCGGGCCCGAATTCCGGATGTACCTTTGATCCAATGTCCGGAACCGCCTCAGCTCCGAGAATTCTGCGGCTTGTGGGGGATCACGTTGAGCCCCGGGTCCAGGCCGCGCACCGCGAGCAGCCCGTATGGGCCGAGAACCAGTCCGCGGCCAAGCTCAGCGCTTTGGATGCCCGGTGGGTGCTGGCAGCTCGGACATCGCAGGTTCTTGAAGGCGGACGCGCGGCCTTGCTGGCGCCGGATAAGCGTCGTCTCCTGGTCCGGCTTGGCACCGCGATGGGGCTGCGTGCGTTTGACTCGGCACTGGTTATCGCGATCGCCCAGGATGCCGCCCGCGCCGGAGAGCCGTTGACGCGATCCGCGCAGGACCGGCTCGCCATGGTGCGCCCGGCCTCAAACGCTGACAAAGTGCGTCGCCTGGAGGTCCTGGGTCTGCTTATCGCCGCGTTCTTCCTTGGTGGCTTCTTCTTTACCCTCATCCGGGTCTGGCTCCGGGTGTGAACAGAGGCGGTTTTGAGCGAGAATCCCGCCCACCTATCATTTGCCATGGACTTGCCGCGAGTCACCGTGCGCCAGCGACCGCCCTCCCCAACCCCCGCCGATGACCGGCCCGTGCCGGTGACGATCCGCACCCTCCGCGATATGGCCGAACGTGGCGAGGCGTTCGCCTGCCTCACCTGCTACGACGCCACCACGGCCCGCATCCTCGCCCGGGCAGGAGTTCCGGTCTTGCTGGTCGGCGACACCGCCGCCGAGGTCATCCTCGGCTACACCCGCACGATCGACATGCCCCTGGAAGTCCTGCTCGCCCTGACCGCGGCGGTGAAACGGGGGGCCCCCAATCAACACGTCATGGGCGATATGCCCTTCATGAGTTACCAGGCCGACGAGGCCGAGGCGATTCGCAACGCCGGTCGGTTCATGACTGAAGGGCTCGCCGACTCGGTCAAGGTTGAGGCGGATGCCAGCTTTGCTCCTCTCATCGGCAAAATGGCCCGCGCCGGAATCCCTGTCTGCGCCCACGTCGGAAGTCGGCCCCAGCTCGCCGCGCTCAAGGGCGGGTATGGTGCGGCGGGCCGCACCGCCGCGGAAGCGAACCAGAT
The DNA here is from genome assembly GCA_044222485.1 of Phycisphaerales bacterium. Lineage (GTDB taxonomy): Bacteria > Planctomycetota > Phycisphaerae > Phycisphaerales > UBA1924 > JAHBXE01. Next base: position 23,022 of record JBGAND010000049.1, read on the forward strand.
CGTCGCCGATGCCGTAGCTTTGGAGCAGGCTGGCGCCGTCCTGCTACTGGTTGAAGCCGTGCCGGATGAAGTCACCAAACGCATCCTTGAAAAGACCAGCGTCCCCCTCATTGGGATCGGAGCTGGTGAGCAATGCCACGGCCAGGTCCTCGTTCTGCACGATCTGCTCGGTTTGACGGATACCCCGCCACGATTCGCAGAGCCCGCGGCCAAACTCGGCCCGGTGGTCCAGCAGGCAGCCGAACAATGGGTTCAAAGAGTCAAAGACAGGCAGATCGGGGGCAGGCGCTACACCATGCCCCCTGCGGAGGCCGATAAGCTCCGCAACCAGTCCCCCCCGTCCGCGTCCGAATGATCGTCACGGAGGCTTACATGCGTCGCTTCATCTCGTTCGGGCCCGCGTTTGTGGTGATGCTGACGATCGCGGTCGTGCTTCTGGCGGTTCCGGCCGCGGTGAGGCGGATTGGAGCGGCGGAAACGTCGGCCAAGATTGTTCTCGCCCAGCGATCTCTCGACGATGACGACATCCTTGAGCGCATCAGCGCCGCCACACGGGCGATCGCCACTTCGGTTCGTCCGTCATTGGTCCATATCGATGTTTCTTCCGGCGGCCGCCGCCAGTTCGGCCGCTCCAGTGGGTCAGGCTGGGTTTACAACGATGATGGCATCATCGTCACCAACGCCCACGTCGTCCGCGGCGGGGAACGCATCACGGTCCAGTTCGCCGACGGCCGGGTGGTCGAGACCGAGGACATCAGGGGGGAGCACTTCTTCGCCGACCCTTACACAGACGTGGCCATCATCAAAGTGCCCAAGGGCACGGGCCTGTTTCCGCTCCATCGGGCGACGGGCGTTCAGCCTCAGCAGGGTGATCACGTCTTCGCGTTCGGTTCACCGTTCGGCTTCAAGTTTTCTATGACCCAAGGGATCGTCAGCGGTCTGGGGCGCAATCCGGTGTCCGCCATGGAAGAAGGCGGCTTTACCAACTTCATCCAGACCGACGCCGCGGTCAACCCAGGCAACTCCGGCGGCCCGCTTGTTGACACCAAAGGCCGCATGATCGGCATGAGCGTGGCCATTGCCACCGGCCGGCACAGCGGCGGTTCCACGGATGAGGAAGGTGGCGACTCCGCCGGAATCAGCTTCGCCATTCCGCTGGGGACCATTGAATCCGTCGTGAAACAGTTGCTCGAACACGGTGAGGTCTCCCGCGGCCTCCTGGGCATTATGTTCAATGACATCCAGTCACGCATCGTGGATGAAAAGGGCTACCGCGGCACAGGCGTCCGCGTCCGTTCCGTGACGCCAGACGGTCCGGCCGACAAGGCCGGCCTCAAGGCGGGCGACATCATTACCGCCGTGGATGAAGAGTCCGTCAGCGAGTCCAACGTCCTGCGTTCAGTGATCAGCTCGCGCCGCCCGGGCGAAGAGGTGAAGCTGAAGGTGTGGCAGGAAGGCGAGTTCAAGTCGCTGGGCGTGGTGCTGACAGAACGCCCCAAGGATGACATGCTCCGCGATGGCGCGTTCGGCGCGCTTGCTCGCTACGGCATGCGTGTGGAGTCCAGTAGTAAGGGGCCTCGTATCACGGTGGTTATTCCCGAGTCCCCCGCCGCGACTGCAGGGTTTGAGCGCGGCCAACGCATCACCAAGGTGGGCGACAAGGTCGCCAACGATGCCGAGGACTTCTACCTCAAGATGGGCCAGATGGGTGTGCTGCTGGGCCGCAAAATTGCGATCACGGTGACTGAATCCGACGGCGCGACCGAGACGGAGCCCAAGTCAATCCAGGTCCAGATCCTGCACTGATCACGTGCCGCGCCGAATCCGAATCACCACCGGCGTCCCAAACTTCGGCACCACCTTCGGGTCCGCGATCCACTCGGGCTCGCTGACCTCCGCCTCCGGGCTGATCACCTCGCTCCACGCGATCGTCTCAGATCCAAACGTCGTCAACCCGATAAGCAGCCCGCTCCCGTCCGCGTCGTACATCTCGCGCCCTTGCCGTTTCACCATCCCCGACCCCGCGAAAATAAACCGGCCCTTGCTGAACCGCGCCCCGTTTTCGGGGTTCACGATCCAACTGGTCGCGGCCGCTTCGATTTCCTTACCCGCGGCATCCTTGTAAGCGATCGAAACCTCCAGCGCATCCCCCGTCGGCGCGATCGCATTGAGCTTCTTGCCATCCCACTTCCAGGTCCCCGGCGACCCGGGCATGAACCCCGCCGCAAGTAGAGCTGCGTGAACGTGCGACGGCCGCGCCTTGGTCATGGCCAGCGTCTCGTGCTCCTTGGTGTCCGGCGAGCACACGGTTACTTCCAGATACACCCGCGGCGTCTTGGGGTCGTGACAGTCGATCGGCACTACACCATCGATCTCGATGAGCTTCGCGGCGATGTCGGCGCGAACGAACGGGAACAACTCCTTCAAACCCGTTACGGTCTTTGGCGGTTCAGGCTTCGCAACCGGCGCCTCCTTGGGCGGCGGCAGCGGTGGGGGAGTTGCGGGCAGCGATGTTTCCGGGGTTTGCGCGGGTGGGGCGGCCGCCTGCGGCCTCGGTGTGGATGAGCACGCCGACACAATCGCGCACCCAACGATGAGTACGACCGCTTTGGTGCCACTGCTCGCGGCTGCTCTGAGCCGCGCAGCAGTGCCAACGCGCCCGCACGCAGACCCGCTATCGAAGTCCCGTTTCATGCCTTCCTCCCTGCCTCAACCCCACCCACCAACTCCGCAAACAACTCCCCGCGTTTCTCATAGTTCACAAACTGATCCCACGAAGCACACCCCGGGCTGAGCAGCACGACATCACCGGGCTTCGCCCGCGAACGAGCCCTTCGCACGGCTTCTTCCAGCGTCCGGCAATCGAACACCGCCTCAGCGCCCGCGGCCAAGCCAGCCAGCGCCGGACCCGTCGCGCCGATGCAGTACAGTCCCGCGATTGATCCCGCCCGTTTCGCGATTGGTGTCAGATCGCTCCCCTTGTCATACCCCCCTGCGATGAGGTGCACCCGATGCGCCTCGCCGCCTTCGGTAAACGCATCCAGCGCGAGCAACGTTGCTTCTGGAGTTGTGCTCTTCGAATCGTCGTAGAAACGAATCCGGCCGACCTCGCCAATGAGACACAGCCGATGCTTGAGTCCCGGGAAGTCCGACACCAGCGCGGCCGCTCGCTTCACGAACTCGGCATCCTGCCGACCCATCGCCTCCATCAGTGTTCTCACCGCGGTGCGAGCGTTGAGCCGGTTGTGTACGCCGGGAATCCGCAACGACAGGTGCGGGTCGATCCGCGGGTCCGCGGGGCCGACGCTCACGCGATTGCCGAGCCCAGACTCTTCCGCATGGCCCACAGTCACAAACACATCCCCCGCCTGCTGGCCCGCCGCGATACCCAGCTTGCAGGCGCGATAGTGCTCCATCCCCCCATGCCAATCCAAGTGGTTCGGCACCACATTCGTCAGCACCGCCACCCGCGGCGACCATCCGGCCGCCTCCGGATACCCCACCCCCGCGCCCAACCAGTACAACTGAAAACTCGAAAGCTCCAGCACCACCCACGCATCGCGATCGATCTCGCGTTCCAGCAGCGACCCCCCGATGTTCCCGCCGAACTCAATCTCTTCCCCCAAACCCTTGAGCACGTGCGCGATCATCGCCGACGTCGTGCTCTTCCCCGCCGATCCCGTCACCCCAATCGTCCGATCTCGATTCGGCAGCCGCTCCACCGACAACCGAATCTCCGTCGTCACCTGCACACCCGCGGCCTGCGCCGCCCGCAAAAACCGGTTGTCCCAGGGCTTGGGCACCGCCGGATTCGCAACGACCAGATCGCAAGTCGTGAAGTCGCTGACATTGTGCTCACCCAGCCTCAGCGTCACCGACCCCGCATCAACCAAGTCCTGAAGTTTGGCGATCGAATCCGTCAGCCGATCCGCAGGCTCTATGTCCGTCAACAGCACATCCGCCCCGCGACCCACCAGCCAGCGTGTCACTCCCAGCCCGCCGCCAAAGCGGCCCAGGCCCATCACGGTCACGCGCTTGCCGGAGAAGTCGTCCACGTCTTCAGGGTATCGGCTTTGAGTTGGCCGCGGATGTCGTCAAATCCAAGCTCGGTGGCGATCGCCCCGGTCAAAACCCGCAGCAGTTGCCGCGCCACCGGCCCGGGCTTCCCGCCGCTCACCGGTTTGCCATCCAGCTTGATGACCGAGGTGATCATCGTCGTTGTCCCCACCAGCATCAGTTCGCTCGCTTTGGCGAGTTCATCCACCTTCACCGGCCGCGACACGATTTGCGGGGCCGACTCCATCTCGATCGCCCGGGTCACCCCTGCCAGGATCGGCATGCTATCCAGCGATGGCGTTACAACCTCAGGCCCGTTCTTACCCGGCAACACCAGCAGCAGGTTGGCCGCGGTCGCCTCACCCACAATCCCATCCTTCACCAGAATCGCATCCTGAGCATCCCCCTCCGCCGCCTCGATCGCCATGATCACGTTGCCCAGCAGCGAAATTGACTTGAGGTGCCCGCGTGTCCACCGGCAGTCTTCCACAACAGCCGCCGTGACCGTCGCCGGCTCCCCATTCACAAACTTCTCAATCGGCACCTGCGGCGAGCAATACCCCATTACCGTTGGCACCATCGGCCCCGACGGCACGCGCACCCGCACCGGCTGCCCCGGCCCCGGCGCCCCCCGCGTCACCTGCCAATAGATGAACGCATCAGGCATCGAGTTGGCCTTGATCAACTCTTCGCTGAGACGCGTCAGCACCGACGCATCCCACGGGATCCGCGACTCATCCAGCCCATCCTGCATCCGTTTGATGTGCCGGTCCATCCCCACCAGCTTCCCGCGAAACGACCGCAGCCCCTCGTAGACACCGTCGCCGAAGATGAACCCCCGATCAAACGGGCTGATTGCCGCGGCCTCGGGAGAAATGAGTTTGCCGTTGAGGTGGATTATCACAAGAGACTCTATCGGCACGCGGTGGCCTGGAACCCCACGCGGCCTACACCAACGCGACCGGATCCACATCCACCGCCGTCCTCGCATCGCTCTTGAGCAGCCCCGCCGCCCGCACCGCCGCCAACACCGAATGCAGCTCCGCCGCCGTTGGCGCAATCACCTCAATCGAAAACCGATGAAACCCCGCGATCCGCGAAATCGGCGCCGGACCCGGTCCCAAAACCTGCATGTCCCTGGTCCGAGCCTGGTTGAGCAACTCTCCCAGCTCCTTCGCGTGCGACTGAGCCTTCCCAAAGTCCTCATCCCGTACCACGATCCGTGCCATCCGGGTCGAGGGTGGCAACCCACACTCCCGCCGCAGCGCCAACTCCTGCTCCGCAAACTTGCGATAGTCATGCCGCGATGCCAGCTCGATCGCCGGGTCCAGAGGATTGGCTGTCTGCACAATCACCAACCCCGGCTTGTCCCCGCGCCCGGTCCGCCCCGCAACCTGGCACACAAGCTGAAACGTCCGCTCCGCCGAACGAAAATCCGGCAGCGCCAATCCCGTATCCGCGTTGATCACTCCTACGAGTTGCACATTCGGATAGTCCAACCCCTTGGCAATCATCTGTGTCCCGAGAATGACCTTGACCTCACCCCGCGCAAATCGCGCCAGCACCCGAAAGTAATCCGCGGCCGACTTCATCGTGTCGCCATCCACGCGAATCAACGAATCCCCCGGCACCAGCCACCGCGAAAACGTCTTGCCTAACTCCTCTTCCAGCTTCTGCGTTCCCACGCCAAACGTGATCGGCTTCCGCGTACACACGGGGCACTGCGTCGGCACCATCTGCTCCGCCAGGCAATGGTGGCACCGCACGAGCGACCCCCGCACCGGCTCCACCACCTTGTGCAGCACCATGCACGCATCGCAGTGGTCGCACTTCATCACCCAGCCACAATCGGCCGCGGGACAACAGATGTAGCTCGAGTAGCCGCGGCGATTCAGCAGCAGAATCGCCTGGCCGCCCGAGTCCAACACCCGCCGCATCGCCGCTTCAAGCTTCATCCCCACCGCTTGGAAGAAGCGGGGGGGTGTTCCCGTCTGCTTGGCCAGTTCCCTCCGCTCCGCCGCCAAGTCAACAACTTCAACCCGCGGCAACTTTCCACCACCCACCCGCTCCGTCAGTTCCCACAACTTGAACTTCGGCGGCGAACAAGTCGCATTCGCCCAGCTCTCCAGCGAAGGCGTCGCCGATCCCAACACCACCGGACACCCCTCCATCTGCGCCCGCTTGATCGCCACATCTCGCCCGTTGTACCGCGGCAACTGATCCTGCTTGTAATCCGTCGCGTGCTCTTCATCCACCACGATCACACCCAAGTTGTGAATCGGAGCAAACACCGCCGACCGCGCGCCGACAACAACCCGAGCATGCCCGGAAGCCGCCAGAGCCCACTGCCGGTGCCGCTCCGCCGAGGTCAGTCCTGAATGCAGCACCGCCACCGCCCCCGCATCATCTCCCGCAAACCGATCCAGAAACCGCCCCGCCGTCTGCGGCGTCAGCGAAATCTCCGGCACCAGCACCAGCGACGTCATCCCCTTGGCCAGTACCCGCTCGATCAGCCGCAGATAAACCTCAGTCTTCCCCGATCCCGTAACTCCCCGCAACAGGTGAACTCCAAATCCCCCAAGCGCGGCCGTCAACCCCGAAGCAATCCGCGTCTGCTCCGCCGTCAACTGAATCGTCCGCGACTGCTTCTCCTCAACCCGAAAGTTGTCCCACAGCGGTGTGCGAGCCTTCACCATCTGCCGCTCAACTTGCTTGAGCAGGCCGAATCGAATCAGCTTGTTCACCGGTCCCAGCGTTCGAGCCCCGATCTTCGTCGCCAGTTGCCGCGCATCGATCGGTGCCTTCAGCCCCAGCCCTTCCACCGCTTTCCATGCCTCGGAAAGCGCCGGCGTCACTTTCCCGGCCCCCAACAGACCCGCGGCCTCTTCCGCCCCAACCACCTCAAGCTCCACCCGATTCACCAGCCCGATGCTCTGTTTCACGGCCGCGGGCATCATCGCCGCCAGCACCATCCCCAGCGGGCAGACGTAGTACTCCGCCATCCACCGAGCCAACTCGACCAGCCGCTCCGGCAGTAGCGCCGTTCCGACCTTCAAAACCCCTTTGACCTTCGACGGCGGAATCCCATCCAGCAGTTCATCCCCGCCAACGACCACCACAATCCCCGATTCCGACTTGTTCCCCCGCCCCAACGGCACCTCGACCCGCTGCCCCACCCGCCCCCCCGCCCCCGCAGCCCCCCCCCGCTCCGGCAGCGTCGCGCCATTCCGCCCGCGGCCCTCAATCCCCCGCTCCAC
>JBGAND010000010.1:0-86328 GCA_044222485.1 Phycisphaerales bacterium
CTTGGGAGATGGCCAGAACGGATCGGAGGGCGTCGATGACGGCTTGGCGGTGGAGCTGGTTTTGGTGGGTGCGGTAGGCCGCGGTGTAGGCGGAAATGTCCGGGCGGGAAAGCCAGCGGAGGAGGGTGAGGATGTCGGGTTGGCCGGGTTCGGCGGCGAGTTTGGTGAGGTCTTCGTTGAGAGAGAAGTAGCGGAGGAGGAGGGTGTGGTCCTCGGGGGGGAGGTGGGGGAGGGGTTGGGTTGGTACGGTGTTCATTTGGCACCGTACTTATACCGTATATCGGATCGGTTGTCAACGGTATTTTGAGGGACAAGTGGGAAAGACCCTTCCCCTAGCATGCTTTGTGCCGGGACCCCAAACATGCAGGATTCGAATTGGCACGCGTGCGACCATTACCGATGACGCTGGCCGTCGGGTCCCACTATGTGATGCTGTCGAATTGCCAGAGAATACGCCGTCGCATGTGAGGCAGTCCGTCAAGCGCGCCAATGGACACCGGATCGCTCCGGTCATTACCCGACTTTTCGTCGCCGTGATCGCTGTTGTTCTCCTTCGAGTTCTTTGGGATCAACTCGGCTTGCGGCCACCCGGATTTCCCAGGGAGTCTGTTCTCGACACCCTGCTCCGAGCCGCGGTGATGATTGCAGTGGGGTGTGCGGTGTTGCTTGTGGCGTTGATGACTGGAGCGCGGCGGAGAGCGGTGAATGCCAAGAACGAGTGCCTGAAGGAAGGTCTGTGCCCGAGTTGCGGCTATCCGCTGCTGGGGCAGAACACCGGCGCTCCATGCGCCGAATGTGGGTCAGTTTGGAAAACCAGATAGCGCGATGCTGGCAGTTCGGGATGCCCCGGCCTTTGCTGGGCAGCGCACGGCCTCGCGTTGTCGTAGCCGGAGATGCGTCGCCTTTGTTGGCTTTCGAGCTTTCGAGCAGGCCTTCAGCCTGCGGCCCATACTGTGAATTTCCCCGGGGGTGCGGCGAGGCGCCGCAACCCCCGGCTATTGACGACTAGGCCTTCGGCCTAAAGGCAGGCCAAGAGTTGAAGCCCGCTGAAACGGGCCGGGGAGGGCCGGCTCGGCGAAATTTTGACGGGCTTCGTCGTGGGCGGCATCGGGGTGGTCTGCGAGCTAAGCGGCGGGCCGTATCTAGGCACGGCGTGAGAGTTCCTCCGTGCCGACACGGCACGGCTCGGTACGGCGTTGGTCAGCTTGGACTGTCACCATGATTTCATGGGGATGTCGAGAGACTGTTCGGCCGCGCATTGGCGGGCTTCTCCGTAGCCGGCATCGGCGTGGCGGAAGACGCCCATGGCGGGGTCGTTGGTGAGGACTCGGCTGAGGCGGGCCGCGGCCTCGGGGGTGCCGTCGGCGACGATGACTTGGCCGGCGTGCTGGCTGTAGCCGATTCCGACGCCGCCGCCGTGGTGGAAGCTGACCCAGCTTGCGCCGCTGGCGATGTTGACCATGGCGTTCAAGATTGCCCAGTCGCTGATGGCGTCGCTGCCATCCTTCATGCCTTCGGTTTCGCGGTTGGGGCTGGCGACGGAGCCGGTGTCGAGATGGTCGCGGCCGATGACGATGGGGGCCTTGACGCGGCCGGAGGCGACGAGGTCGTTGAAGAGGAGGCCGGCTTTTTCGCGTTGGCCCTGACCGAGCCAGCAGATGCGGGCGGGGAGGCCTTGGAACGCGACGCGGTCTTTGGCGAGTTTGAGCCAGCGGTGGAGGCCGGTGTCGCTGGGGAAGAGCTTCATGAGCTCGGCATCGGTCGTGAAGATGTCTTGCGGATCGCCGGAGAGGGCGACCCAGCGGAACGGGCCGCGGCCTACGCAGAACTGGGGGCGGATGTAGGCGGGGACGAAGCCGGGGAAGCTGAAGGCTTCCTTGTAGCCTTGGTCGAAGGCGCGTTGGCGGATGTTGTTGCCGTAGTCGAAGGTTTTGGCGCCGCGGGATTGGAGCTCGACCATGGCGCGAACGTGGCGCTCCATCGTCATGAGGCTGTGCTGCTGATATTCCTCGGGGTAGATGCGCCGCATGGTTTCGGCTTCGCGGACGGTCATGCCGAGGGGGACGTAGCCGGTGAGTGGGTCGTGGGCGCTGGTTTGGTCGGTGAGGGCGTCGGGGGTGATGCCGCGCTCGATGAGGCGTTCGAGGAGTTCGACCGCGCTGCAATCGACACCGATGCTGCGGGCGCCTTTGCCCTTGACGAAGGCCATCGCGCGGTCGATTGCTTCATCCAGGCCGCTGACGATCTCGTCGAGGTAGCGATCCTTTACGCGGCGGGCGAGCTTTTTGTAGTCCACATCGGCGATGAGGCATGTGCCACCGTTCATGGTGACGGCAAGTGGTTGAGCGCCACCCATGCCGCCGCAGCCGGCGGTGACGCAGAGGCGGCCGACGAGGGTGCCGTTGAAGTGCTGGCGGCCCATTTCAGCGAAAGTCTCGTACGTACCTTGGAGGATTCCTTGCGTGCCGATGTAGATCCACGACCCGGCGGTCATTTGGCCGTACATGATCAGGCCTTTGGCGGCCAGATCGTCGAAGTGTTCCTGCGTGGCCCACTTGGGGACGAGGTTTGAGTTGGCGATGAGGACGCGGGGGGCATCGACGTGGGTCTTGACGACGCCGACGGGCTTGCCGGATTGAACCAGGAGCGTTTCGTCGGGCTCAAGACGTTGGAGTGTCGCAACGATCGATTCAAAGGCGGGCCATGAGCGAGCGGCCTGGCCGCGGCCGCCGTACACCACGAGTCCGTCAGGATTTTCCGCAACCTCAGGATCGAGGTTGTTCATCAGCATGCGCATGGCGGCCTCGGCCTGCCAGGTTTTGCAGGTGCGTTCGTTGCCGCGGGGGGCGCGCACCTTGCGCGCGGTGCCGAGCATCTGCGTCTGCTGATCTGCAAGAAGAGATGCCGTGCGCCGGCGCGTGCGCTGTGCCTCAGCAGTGAGCATGTCTTTGCCTTTCCATCCTGAACCTCTAACCCCGAACGCACGCTCGAATCGAGTCCACCCGTGCGTTCAACACATACAACCTAGCCCGATCATCGGCTCGACACAAGTGGAAATCTGAAAGCGGAAATTTTCCCTTGTGCGAGGTGCTCGCATGGCTGCAATAATGGTGGTTGCGCGGGGCGAACCCCTCTAGCCCGATATCGTTCCTGACTTGATCATTGTGGAAATCGCGTGGATATCCGGCGTGGGCGATCGGTCTGCAGTCAATCGCGGCACGACGGCGCGGATTCTCGAATGTGAGACCTCAACCCCATCGCCCGATCGCAGCGGGCGCTGGAACTCGATTGCTTCGGCCGCGCACAGCAACTCAATCGCGACCACATCGCACGCAAGGTCAAGGGCGCGGCGGGCTTTGGCGGCGCTGCGCGGGCCGAATGAGTTGTAGTCTTCGACACCTGCGCTGGTCGGGATGTTCATCACGCTGGCGGGCATGCAGAGCCCCGCGATCTCGTTGCAGCAGGCCGCGGCGGTGTATTGGGCGATCATCAGGCCTGAGTGAAGTCCGGGCTTGGGGCTGAGGTAGGGGCGGGTCGGGTTTTCTTTGTCGGTGGCGCTGAGGATGAGGTAGGTACGGCGTTCGGAGATGCCGGCGATGTGGGCGATGGGGATAGAGAGCAGGTCCAGGGGAATCGCGATCGGCATCCCGTGGAAGTTGCCGGCGGAAACGACTGAGGAGTGGGGGTCGCCGGACGCAAAGACGAGCGGGTTGTCGGTCACAGCGCCGAGTTCTCGCTCAGTCGCCTGCTTTACATAACCGAACGCGTCCCAGGCGGCGCCGAGGACGGTGGGAGCGCAACGGAGGGAGTAGGGGTCTTGGACCCGGGGATCGTTCTCGCGATGGGCGGGGATGATCTGGCTGCCCTTGAGGAGCCGGCGCAGCGAGGCCGCGGCCAGTGCAGGCCCCGGGTGCTTGCGGGCGTCGTATACACGCTCATCCAGGAAAGCGTCGGTGGCGCGGCAGCCATCCATGGACATCGCCGTGCCGATCAACGCGGCATTGAAGAGGCGCTCTACATCGGCACACAGCAAGGCGGCCTGGGCTGCCATCAGGTGCGTGCCGTTGATGAGGGCCAGGCCTTCTTTGGCTTCAAGTCCGATGGGCTTGAGATTCGTACGAGCGAGTGCCTCACCGCCGGAGATTGGCGACGTTGAATCGCGGAGTGTCGCCTGCCCCTCGCCAATGATGACCGACGCGACGTGGGCAAGTGGGGCGAGATCGCCCGAGGCGCCGACGGACCCGATAGACGGAACCACGGGAGTCACACCGGCGTTGAGCATGCCGATGATCTGCTCGACGAGTAGGGGGCGCACGCCTGACAGGCCGCGGCTCAAGGATGCGGCAAGCAGCACCATCATGGAGCGAACGACGTCAACGGGCAGAGGATCGCCCACGCCGGCGGAGTGAGAGCGGACCAGGTTGTGCTGCAGGGCCCGGAGATCGGTTGTGTCGACCCGCTGGCGAGAAAGCGAGCCAAACCCGGTGTTGATTCCGTAGTGGGCCAGGCCGTCGCGTGTCGCTTCCTCGACGACCAGCCGAGACGCCTGGATTCGGGCCCGTGCACTTTCGCCCAACTGCACCATGCGGGACGCGCGGGCAACTTGGATCACGTCGGGAATCGTCAATGGGCCGGCGTCGAGTATGAGCGGGGGGGTGTTGGGCATTGCCGTCAGTGTCGCAGGGCATCGGCGTCGGGGCAACTGGCCAGGTGATAACCTTGGATCCCCGATGTCGAACTTTCAGCTCTCCATCCAGTTCTTTCTTCAGTTTGCGGTCATTCTCGCGGCGTGCCGCGTGGTTGGGTTGATCGGCCGCAAACTTGGGCAGTCACAGGTGGTGGGAGAGATGGTTGCGGGCGTGCTGCTGGGGCCATCGCTCTTTGGCTGGCTGGCGCCGCACTGGCACCAGGCGCTGTTTCCCGCGAAGCTGCTTGTTGACGGGGCACCGGTCTTGGCGGGTGGGAAGCCCCTGTCCCACCCCCTGATGACCGTGATTTACTGCGTCGCCCAGATCGGGCTGGCTACGTACATGTTTCTGGTGGGTGTGGAGTTCAACGCGGACCTGATCCGCTCACGGATTCGGTCCGCGGCCTCGGTCTCGCTGGCCGGCATCATCGTTCCCTTCGCACTGGGCGCCTTGATCGCGGTTCTGATGCGAGACAATCACGTGGTGTTCAAGGCCGACGTGAGCCTGGCGGAAAACGCCCTGTTCCTCGGGGCCGCAATGTCGATCACCGCGTTTCCGATGCTTGCCCGGATCGTTCGAGAGCGGGGGCTGTCGGGCACATCGCTGGGAACGCTGGCACTGGCCGCGGGGTCCGCGGACGATGCGGCGGCGTGGTGCATCTTCGCGCTGGTGCTGGCGAGCTTCAAGACCGATCCGGCCATCGCCGCGCTGGCCATCGGAGGGGGGATCGTCTACACCGCGGCCATGCTCACGATCGGTCGCCGGCTCATTGCCTGGTTCCTCGGCAGGTGCCAGGCTGTGCCCCTGTTGAACGGTGCCCAAATCCCCGTGGTATTGACCCTGTTGATGCTGGTCTCGTGGTACACAGACTACATCGGGATCTACGCCGTCTTCGGCGCGTTCATCCTCGGCGTCGCGATTCCTCGTGGCGAGTTCGCCGAGTTGCTGCTCAAACGGCTGGAACCCGTGGTCGTAACCCTGCTGCTTCCGATGTACTTCGTCTATTCCGGACTCAACACGCAGGTCACTCTGGTCAACACGCCCAAACTCTGGGCTATCGCCGCCCTGTTGCTGACGGTGGCCATCGTCGGAAAGGGAGTCGCGTGCTTCCTGGCGGCGCGATGGCACGGAGAGCCCAACCGCGAGGCCATGGCGATCGGTGTGCTGATGAACACGCGTGGGATGATGGAACTGATCATCCTCAACATCGGACGCGAACTGGGCATCATCACCGATGAACTCTTCAGCATGATGGTGATCATGGCCATCGTGACGACGCTGATGGCCACGCCGCTCTTTGAGCTTGTGTACGGGCGGGACAAGACTCGGACGGCGGCCATGCGGGCGGCGGTGTGAGGGCAAATAGGCTAGAAACTGAACCTCCCCGCTACGTCCGATAATGTATGTTATGTAAAGCAGACTGTCAGAAGCGGTTGAAGGATTGCCCGCCTGAGGGCATCCTGAGGCCTATTCACCCTGGAGCTCCGCATGACCCGCGTTCTCACCTGCCTTGCCGTGATCTCCTTGACGGTGGCCGCAGCCTTCGCCCAATCCGGCACCATGTCCATGGGGCTGTACAACGATGAGTCCAGCTTCCGGCCCGACCTCTCCGGGGCGGATCTCAAAGTGATTCAGCGGGTCCTTGGTCTGGATGGAGTTGAGAAGCAAGCGCTGGATGACCTCTACAGCGGATACGCCGCGACGCTCAAGAACGAGGGTGGCGAGGTTCGAGACTTTGTCAATGGTGAGATCGAGCGGGCCCAGATCATGCAGGATGCGGGCCTGCTCAACAAGGCTCGCGCCCGGATCACGGAGTGGGAAGCGCATTCGGAGAAGGTCAAGAAGGCGTTTCTGGAGGACCTCAAGAGCTTGCTCTCCAAGGACCAGGAGGCCCGTTGGCCCATCGTCGAGCGGGAGCTGCGCCGGATCAAGCACATTGGCGGCGGGCGGCTGAGTGGTGAGAGCGTGGACTTGGTGAGGCTGACAGAGGATGTTCTGGGGACGGCTCCGACGGGTGAAACGGCTGAGTTGCTCAATCGCTACAGCGGCGAGCTTGACCGTGCCATGCTCACCCGGGAGGAGTTTCTCAAGGACAAACAGTCGGTCTTTGCGGAATCCATGGGATCCAATCCCGCGGCCGCGAAAGACATGTGGAATGAAGCTCAGCGGGTGCGAGGGGCGATCCGCGATATTAACGATCGCTACGCCAGGTTGATCGCGGAGCAGATGCCCAAGGAGAAGCGAGCGGAGTTTCAGCGGCGGGTGTTTAGCCTGACCTATCCGGTGCTGGTCCGCCCCACTCCCGCGGAAAAATACTTGAAGGATGCCGCGGACCTTGAATCACTGAACGCCGGGCAGAAGTCGCAGATCGCAGCTATCAAGGGGCGGTACGAGGCGGATCGGGCCACGCTCTGGACAAAGGGGGCCGTGGCTTGGCGTCAATATGAGTCGGAAGACAAACCCGAGCTGCTCGCTGAGGCTCTGGGCGAACGAGAGAAGGACAAACATCGCCTTCAATACACCGGAGCGTGGATGCCCGACACCCACCCACTCATCAAGTATCGGCGCGAGCGGCTGGTTCTGGATCAGGCCCTGCGTTCATCGATTGACGCCGTGCTGACGCCCGAGCAGAAGGGCAACGTGCCGAGTCGAACTACGCCTTATGCCCAGTTTGAGAACTGGGAGCCTTACGGACTGTGATACAAGTTGTGACTCCCGAGTCGCACTCGTAAACTCGCCCGCATGGCGTGGATTCGGACAAAGAACTCAGCATCCGACACCAAGCCACGCCGTGCGCACTGGGTTTGGTATGTCGCGATCGCGATGGCGGCACTGCTGCCTCGTCTCATCCTTCTGAACTCGCCCCCCACTGGCCATCATGGATGGCGGCAATCCGACACCGCGGCCGTCGCGCGGAACTTCGCCACAGAAGAGTTCAACATCTTCCGTCCCCGCATGGACTGGAGAGGTGACGGGCCGGGGTATGTCGAGATGGAGTTCCCCCTGTATCCCGCGGCGGCCGCGGGCGTGTACCGCTTGATCGGAGTGCATCACTGGATTCCAAGGTTGTTGGCCGCGTTCGGCGCGACCCTGGCAGTGCTGCTGATGTTCGAGTTGGTCACACTCACACACGGGTACCGGATCGCGGCCTGGGTCGCGATCGTGTTTGCCTGGCTACCGGCGGGTGTGTTCTTTGGACGGGCGATTATGCCCGAGGCGTGGTTGTTGCTCGCGATCGTTGCGGGCGTGTACTACTTCACCCTGTGGTCGCGAACGGGGAAGCTACTTCCACTGGCGGGCTCTGCGGTCGCGATCGCCGCGGCCATTCTTCTCAAGCTCCCGGCGCTGCACGTTGGACTCCCCCTGCTCTTTCTGGCGTGGTCGAGGCTGGGTTTCAGGTGCCTGTTCCACCCGCTCATGCTGGTGTACGCCGTCACCGCGCTCGCACCCGGCGGGCCCTGGTATTGGCACGCGGCTGAAATGCGTCACCAGTACGGCAACACGTTTGGAGTTTTGCATTCGGACAAGTGGGGTTCGATCGGCCCGCTGCTCACGGCGCGTTGGTATCACAACATGCTGGGGAATATCGGCGCGGACCATTTGGGCGTGCTGGGTCTTCCGCTGCTCGCGATGGGCGTGATGGCACGGGGTCAAGCCCGCCGGAACGGGATGTACCTCGCATGGGCTTTGGCGTGCGTGATCTACTTGCTTCTGGCCGCGCGTGGCAATCAGGTGCACGACTACTACCAAATCCCGATGACGCCGGTCATGGCGTTTTTTATTGGGCGTGCCCTGGAATCGTGGTGGCAGCGACGGCCGATCGCCATCGTCGTTGTCTGCATCACGTTTCTTGCGACCTCGACCTACTTCGCGGCAAGGCTCTTCAGCCGCGAGCTCCCCGGTAACCGGCAGTTCGACGCGCTTGCCTCCGCCCTGGCGGGTTGCACATCACCGAATGAGCTGGTCGTATTCGTTGGAGATTGGGGGCAAACCGACCCGTGCACCTTGTACCTGGCGGGTCGCAAGGGCTGGGCATTGGGGGCGGAAGAGATTTCGCCCGAGCACCTCGACCAACTCATCAAACGGGGAGCCGTGGCGTTGGGAGCTCTACCGACCCGGTGGGATGCGAGGGAGCGGGCCGCAGCGCTGCGTTCGATGACCACGCCTTTTAAGCACGAGCCATGCGCAGACCCAGAGGCGGTGGTGGTTCGGCTGCGACCACGCAAGTCGCCCTAACCCAGCTTCAACTCAAACCACAACGTGCGTGGGTCCGGGTCATCGTTGTATCTCTGGCATTCGACAAACCCCAACGACTTGTACAGCCCGATCGCTGCGGAGAACTTGGGGTGCGAATCCGTATCCAGCTTCATCACGTGATAGCCGATCCGCTTGGCGTTGGCGATGAGTTGTTCCGCCAGAACACGACCCACGCCCGAGCCGCGGAAGGCTTGCCGGACGTACATCCGCTTCATTTCACAAGCATTTCGCCCGAGGTCATCCAGCGGGCGAAGTGCGATGCAGCCGGCCAACTCCCCCGCTACCCGAGCGAGTAAAAGCGTTCCCCGCGGCGGGGCGTACTTTCCTGGCAATGCCGCAACCTCGGCGTCGAAGTTCTGATGCTCCAGGCTGCACGCGGCGACGTCGGCAATGCTGCGCCCGTATTCCAGGATCAGTTCGGCGGCGTGCATCACATCCGTTTCGCTTGAGGCTTCAATGATGTGTACTTTGTCCATCACGCCCTGTTCGGCTGAACCGCCGTCGCCTCCATGTACAGCGAGTTCGGGCGAATCACCCGTCCCGCCGCATCCACATCCAGGTGAAAGCTGCCCCAGTCCCGGATCCTGCTTTCGGCCGGCCCGCACACCTTCGGCTCGGCAAACCCCGCATCGATCAGCATCTGGCTGAGCGAAACGCGATCGTACATCCAGAGGTGCGGCTCTCCGGACTTGCGACGGAAGAGCCCCGCCCGCCAGTCCTCTTCACGCACACCCATGAGCCGCAGAGCCACCCGCCGCGCAGAGTGGCTGTAGGTTGAGAGCGTGAACGCACGACGCATCAGAGGCTTCTTCTTCCGCCGTTTCTGTTCCCGTGCCCGCAAGCTCTCCCTGGCCTGCATCGAGCCCGCACCGGAGATCTCCGCCGCGATGGCGGCCTCTCGCTCGGAGCTCTCCAGAAGAAAGCGATCCCACTGACCCCCCGACTCATTGCGAGCGCAAAGGTCGATGAGGTGTATCACCGCGAACCGATGCCGGGCTAAATGATCGGGCGATCCCTCTCCCGCTATCGAGTCCAAGTACGTGCGGGCCGCAAACTCAAGATCGGGAACGACCACGCGAATCGTTCCGCCGGGCCGGACCACACGCCGGCATTCAGCCAGAAGAAACCTGGCGGCCTCCAGCGTGAAGTGCTCGAGCACGTGCGAGTGATACGCCACTTCAAACGTCCCGTCTTCAAACGGCAAACGCTCGGCAAACCGAACTTTGAGCACTTCCACCGAAGCCGGATGCAGGTCCGCGTTCACCCACGAGGGATGAAACAACCCGCCGCATCCGAAGTTCAGGTATGGCAGGCGGCGGTCGTTCATCGGCAGGATTCACCTGAAGGGCTGACTCACGAAAGCGCCGCAACACAACGCTCCGTCACGCTTCCCAGAGCAACAAGGTCCCCCTTGCCGCCACCCTTCCTGAGTTTGAACTCCACCGCTCCTTCAGCCAGCGCCTTCTCGCCGATGGTCAATCGAACGGGCAACCCGATCAAGTCCGCATCCTTGAACTTCACACCGGGCCGTTCGTCGCGGTCGTCAATCAGGACATCCACACCGGCATCGCCAAGCTCCGCCGCGATCTTCTGCGCCGTCGCCATGTGCTCGGCATTGTCGGGCCGCATGAGCGTGATCAATACGTGATACGGAGCGATCGGCGCGGGCCAGATGATCCCATCCGCATCATGGCTCATCTCCACGCACGCGGCCATCGTCCGGCTCACACCGATTCCGTAGCAGCCCATGATCACGCTGCGTTTCTGCTGCTGTTGATCGAGCACCATCAGGCCCATCGCGTCGGAATACTTGGTTCCGAGCTTGAAGATGTGTCCGACCTCAATGCCGCGGCCGGTGACCAGCTTGGCATCCTTTGCCCGCGGCGAAGGGTCGCCGGCCATGGCGTTCCGCACATCCCCCACCTTTACATAACCTGGATCGCCCTTCTTCGCCCCAAGCTCCCGAGCCCAGTTGAAGTGTTTGACGTGATAGTCCTTCTTGTCGGCCCCGCTTGCCCAGAACCCGCCCGCCGCTGCGTCCGCGTCAATGAGCAACATCGTGTCCGGCACTGTGTTCACCACGCGCGGGCTCACATACCCAATCGCAAACCCCGCGGCCTTCGCTTCCTTCTCATCCGCGAGGGCGACCGAGCAGCCCGAGACAATCTTGACCTTGCCTTCGTTGACGTCGTGATCGCCGCGGACTACCGCGACAACCCACTTCAGGCCCTTGCCCGACTTGTCCTCGGTGACTTTGAACACAATCGTCTTGAGCATCCGCGCCGGCTTCACCCCCATCGCCTTGCCCACTTCCTCAATGCCCGGCAAGTTCGGGGTGTGAACTTCCGTCAACTCCCCCGTCGCAGCGGCATCCAGCGTCCAACCCGGGCGGTCCCCGATCTCGCACTTCTCGACGTTCGCCGCGTACCCCGAGACCGGGCACTTCAGAATCGTGTCCTCCCCACTCTCGCAGTTCACCATGAACTCATGCGATGCCGACCCACCGATCGGCCCGCTCTCGGCCTCGACCACCGTGAAGTCCAGCCCGCAGCGCGTGAACGTGTTGACATACCCCTTGTACATCGCGTCGTACGCATCGTTCAAACCACCCGGCCCATCCACCGTCGCGTGAAACGTGTAGGCATCCTTCATGATGAACTCGCGGCACCGCAGCAGCCCCGCCCGCGGCCGCGCTTCATCGCGAAACTTGGTCTGGATCTGATACAGCCCCAGCGGCAACTGCTTGTAGCTGGTGATCGACCCCTTCACCATCTCGGTGATGGTCTCTTCGTGCGTCGGTCCCAGCGCCGACTTGTTCCCCTTGCGATCCTCAAGCTGAAACAGCAGCGGCCCATACGTCTCATCGCGCTTGGTGTCCTTGTAGAACTCCATCGGCACGATGACCGGCATGAACAGCTCCGAAGCCCCCGCCCCATCCATCTCCTCGCGGATGATCTGCGAGATCTTCTTGAGCGTCCGCCACGCCAGCGGCAGGTAGTCATACACCCCCGCCGAAACCTTTCGAATGAAACCCGCGCGGCTCAGCAGGATGTGGCTGGGCGTCTCGGCATCCGAAGGCGCCTCCCGCGTCGTGGGGATCAGCGTCCGGGACCAGGTATGAACATCGCCGCGACGACGGGTGGAGATCAGGGATTTGGTGTCTGTGGGCATAGGGGGCAAGTGTAGGGCGGAGATGGCGCGGGCCCCGTCACGCAACCCTCCTTGGCACCTACCTGTACAAGGTGCACAGAATCCGGTACGGTCACTCGACTACGCAAGAGGTGCTTCATGCCAATGGCGTTGTTTCTCCGACCTTTTCTGATCGCGATTACCGCGTTGATTCTCACAGTCTGCGATCCCGTACGCGCGCAACCTCCGGGTAGGCGCGAACAAATGGAAGATGCCCACACCGTCCGCCTCATGTCCATGGCCGTAATGACCTACGCCCAAGCCCACGACGGCGGCCTTCCCCCCGACATGGCCTCCATGTTCGAGTACATCGCCGGCGACCCCAAGGGAACACCCGCCGACCGCATCGCCGCGATCCGCAAGACCTACCTCAGTTCTGTGGACAAGGGTATCAAGATTCCCGACGATGCCGGTCCCCAGTGGGCCGGCGAGCACACGTCCTACGCCTACATCGGAGTCGAGGGGCTCAAGATGGAAGACCTCGCGGGCTGGGAGAGCCTTGCCATCGTCCATCAGAAACTCGACAAGGGCTGCATCGTCGAACAGAACGAAGACAACCCCGAAGGCCGCACATTCAACATCGCCTTCCTTGATGGCCACACGGAAGCGATGGGCCGCGCCCAGGCCGAGCAGGTCATTGCCGAATCCACCGCCATCTTCGAAGCCCTGCGCACCGGCGGCCCGCTCCCCGATTCACAACAGATGTCCATGGACATCAAGGCGATCATCGCCGCGATCGGGGCCTATGCCAAAGCCCACAATGATGACATGCCGCCAGACCTCGGCGCAACGCTTGAGTACCTCCCGCCCGAAAAGTTTCATCCGAAGAAGCCCGTTCCCAAGGCCGCGGTCTATCTCTCCCCCGCCGCCAAGAAGTCCACGCACATCCCCGAAGATGCCACACCCGAGTGGGTGAACACCCACACGTCTTACACCTATCTCGGCGCAGCCGGCGCGGCCCTCTCCAAAATCGAAGACCCCCAGCACACCGTCCTCCTCCACGGCCGCCTCGACAGCCCCATCGATTCCCGCGTCCGAGGCTTCAACATCAAGGGCTATCCCATCGCCACCGCCTGGGCGGAGGTTCAAGTCGCCGACGAGAAGTACGCCCGCTGGATCATCGACATCTCCAAGCGAGTCGTCGAATCCGCTAAGACCGGCGCCCCTCTCCCTGACCACCTCAACACGCTCCGCGACGTCCGCCTGCTCACCAAAGCAATCCTCGCCTACGCCAAAGCCCACAAGAACGAGATGCCGCCCGACTTGGGCGCAACGCTCGAGTACCTCGATCCGGCGCTCTCACCAAAGGACAAGGCCCTGATCTACCTAACCCCGAAGGCCGAACGGTCCACCGGCCTGCCCGATGAGCTCACACCCGAGTGGATCAACAAGCGGGCCAACTACACCTACCTTGGCGGCCCCGGAATCGACGCCAAGCTCGCCCGCGAAGCCGGGGTCCAGCTCATTCTCCATGGCCCTCCCGACGAGACCTACACCATCCTCATCCCCGGCGGCGAGTTCCTGGTGGTTGCGGAAGGAATCATCTACGACATGGCTTACTTCGAGCCCCCGGAGTCGCTGCTAAAGCGGGCTGCGGAGTCAAAGGAGTTGTTGGATGCACTGAAGGCCGCGCCAAACCATTAGTCATACGCTCCGGCGCCGCGTTCACCCTCAAGGAACGACTATGCGATCGGTCATCACCCTCATAGCGCTCGTACTTTCGCTCTTGGGGTGCGCCTCGCGTACCGTGGTGACAGGTCATTCTGAAGTAGTGACGGCCGCAGATCGCTCGCGGTCCCAAGCTTCGAATCCCGTTTCGGTTGTCGTCGAACAGATCGAGGTCAGCGGTGGACAGGTGTCCGCTCAGGTTAGGGTTCGCAACGAATCGAACCAGCCGATCCGCGTGAGTTCGTACGTTCTTTTTGGATTGGTTCGCTGCGCATACCTTCGCGACGGCGACCTAGAGTTTCGTTTCGCAGACGATCCGGGCGTACTTTCGTGCCCGGGCCCGCTGAATACCGACATGCGGGTCATTGCCGCGGGTGGGGAAGAGGTCGTGACGACAGGCCTCAACTGCGTGGGCTTCACGACAACCGCATCTGGCATCGTTCCACACCCATCGACGCTGAAGGTAAGGCTTGTCGACTCTCTCGCCGTTTCCGACGCCGATCTAAAAAACCTCCGCGACCTGGCTATCGACTCTTCTGGAACTGCAAGCGTGCGATATCGCTAGCTACCTCCCCAACCCAAACGCCCCATGCACCGCCCGCATCGCCGCCTCCCCATCCTCCTTCGCAAGGATGCACGAGATTTTGATCTCCGAGGTCGTGATGTTCTGGATCTTGATCCCCGCCCCGCCCCCACTGCCCTTGGCATCCGCCAGAGCGGTGAACATCTTGGCCGCGACACCCGTGTGCGAACGCATACCCACACCCACCGCCGAAACCTTGCACAGCCCGACATCGATCTTTACCGTGCCGCGGCCCAGGTCCGCGATGATCCGATCCAGCACCGGCTTGATGTCCACCAGGTCCGTGTGATCCACGGTGAAGCTCACCGTCGTCGTGTCCCCGCCACCCTCCGACTGAATGATGTCATCCACCAGGATCCCCGCGGCCGAGATCTGCGCGAAAATCCGCCCCTGCACCCCCGCCCCGCCCGGCAGCCCCAGCAGCGTCACACGCCCCAGGTTCACCTTGAGCGCGAGGCCCGTGACCTCCTCCTGCTCCATGTCCTTGCTTTCGGGAACGATCATCGTGCCGGTATCAGGGAGCATCGCGTGCCTCACGTGAATAGGAATGCCGTACTTGGCCCCAAAGAAAATCGAACGCGTCGCCATCACCTTGGCGCCCAAGCTGGCCAACTCGAGGATCGCCTCGTAACTGATCCGATCAATCTTGCGGGCGTCGGGCACGACACGTGGATCCGCCGTGTACACGCCATCCACATCCGTAAAGATGTCGCACACATCCGCCCGTAATGCCGCGGCCAGGGCCACCGCCGTCGTATCCGAACCCCCGCGTCCGAGGGTTGTGACGTGCCCGTCGGCCGTCACGCCTTGAAACCCCGCTACAACCACGATTTTGCCGCTGGCGAGCTCGCGTTTGATGGCCGCGGTCTCGATCGACTTGATCCGCGCCTTGGTATGGCTCGGCTCCGTCAAAATGCCCGCCTGAGCCCCCGTCATACTGATCGCATCCTGCCCCAGCATCTCTAGCGCGATTGCCGTCAGAGCAATCGAAATCTGCTCCCCCGCCGCCATTAACTGATCCATCTCACGCTTCGCCGGCGTGGGGGTAATCTCATTGGCCAGGTTGATCAGCCCATCGGTCGTCTTCCCCATCGCCGACACGACCACGACCACATCACTCCCCGCCCGCTTAGCGTCATACGCCCTCTGAGCGCACCGACGAATGCGATCCGGATCGGCTACTGACGAACCACCGAACTTTTGAACGACGAGGGGCATGGGGTTTCCAAGTCAGGGCGCAATGTCTCACGCAGTCCACAAAGCCGGGGTCCACTTCCGGTCGCTTTTGCTGCTTTCGACCGTCTTCTCGATGAAGTGAACGCCGCGGGCGCCATCGTAGACGGTTGGGAAGTCGAGGCCACTCTTCTCTCCCCGCATCGCCGCGACGGCACCCAGGTAGACGTTTGCAAACGCCTCGAGGAACGCCTCTGGGTGGCCCGCTGGGATACGAGTCGCGGCCTTGGCCTCATCGCACAAGTAACCGTTTCCTCGCCGGAGAAGTTGCACGGGTTGTCCGTCGGGCTTGAACCAGAGTTCGTTGGGGTTTTCCTGATGCCACTCCAGCCCGGCCTTGCTTCCCCACACGCGTATTCGAAAGTCGTTTTCGTGCCCAATTTCGATCTGCGAGGCGACTAGAACTCCCTTGGCGCCGCCCTTGAACCGGATCAGGAGGTTCGCATCATCATCGAGTTTGCGCTCTGGGACAAACGTGGTTAGGTCCGCGCAGATCGCTTCCATCTCCAATCCTGTGATCGTGGAAACCAACTGCTCGGCGTGGGAGCCGATGTCGCCGATTGCACCGCTCATGCCGGCCCTCATCGGGTCCGTTCGCCAGGCCGCCTGCTTTTGGCCGGTCTGCTCCAGGGCGGTTGAGAGCCAGCCCTGGTTGTACTCGACGATGACCTTTCGCAGGTCCCCGAGCATCCCTTGGCGAACCATGTGCCGCGCTTGCTTCACCATGGGGTAGCCGGAGTAGTTGTACGTGACGGCGAACACCGTCTTGGCCTTTTTCACCACTTCAATCAGCTCGCGAGCCTGCGCGGATGAATGGCAGAGCGGCTTGTCGCAGATGACGTGGAAGCCCGCCTGCACGAAGGCCTTTGCGACGTCGAAGTGGACGTCGTTGGGCGCCACTATTGAAACGAAGTCGATTCGCTGCTCGCGCGGCAGCTTCGATTCCGCTTCCAGCATTGCCTTCCAGGTTGGGTAGTTGCGGTCATCCGACAGGCCCAGATCCTTGCCCGAGGCGATCGCCTTTTCCGGCTTGGATGACAACGCGCCCGCTACAAGCTCGATCTGTCCATCCAAGGCCGCGGCCTTGCGGTGGACGCCACCGATGAATGCATCGCGTCCGCCGCCGACCATGCCCATTCGAAGCTTCTTCACGCTTTAACTCCGTCAGTGCTTCTTCTCAAACGCCGCATCAAACGCCACTGAGCTTGGCTCAAAGTCCAGCCGCTTTACAAAGGCGCAACTCTCCCTTGCCCCGTGTTCACGGTCCATTCCGGGGTCTTCCCATTCGACGCTCAGGGGTCCCTTGTACCCCACTCGGTTGAGGGCGCGGATGATGGCTTCCCAGGTGACGTGTCCGCGGCCGACGCTGCGGAAGTCCCAGCCGCGCCTGACATCGCCGAAGGCCAGGTGCGACCCGAGCACGCCGGACATGCCATCCCCACCCTTGTTGTTGCCCGGTCCGTAATGCACCGCCACATCCTTCATGTGGACGTGGAACATCCGGTCGGGGAATCGCTCGATGAACTTGTTGGGGGCCACTCCTTGCCACAGGAGGTGGCTGGGATCGAAGTTGAAGCCGAAGGCGGGATGGTTACCCACTGCGGAGAGCGCCATTTCTGCGGTGTAGAGATCGAAGGCGATTTCGGTGGGGTGGACCTCGAGGGCGAACTTCACCCCTTCGGCCTTGAACACGTCGAGGATGGGACCCCAACGCTTGGCAAAGTCATCGAATCCGGCTTTGACGAACTCCGGGGTGGCGGGTGGGAATGAATACCACGCTCCCCAGATGCTGCTGCCGGTGAACCCGTTGACGATTTTTACCCCCAGTTTGGCCGCGGCCCGGGCGGTTGCTTTCATTTCTTCGGCCGCGCGGGTCCGGACGCCTTCGGGTTGGCCATCTCCCCACACGTGGGCGGGCAGGATGGCTTTGTGCCGCGCATCGATGAGGTCGCACACGGCCTGGCCCACGAGGTGATTGCTGACGGCGAAGCACTTGAGCCCGTGCTTATTCAGGATGTCCCAGCGTGACTTGCAGTACGCCGGATCCTTCAGGGCCTTGCCCGGTTCGAAGTGGTCTCCCCAGCAGGCGAGTTCCAAACCGTCGTAGCCGAACGACTTGGCTTTGGCGGCCATCGTCTCAAGCGTGAGATCAGCCCATTGCCCGGTAAACAGTGTGATTGGTCTTGGCATGTTCACAGGATATCAGCCCCCCTACAAAGGGGTGAAAAGCACGGTTTGTGCGCAAAAACCGTGTCGAACATCTGGATGGATGTTGAAGATAGTGCCTGAAACAAGGGGCGCAATTGAAGTTCAGATTTCGCACAAATCGTGTCCATGCCAAGCAAGTTCGTGCGCACAATCTGTGTCGTTTTGGTTGATCGGGCCGGCCAGAGATTGATGGACTCATGGCGTGGTCAGTCGGTGTCGGTCCAGGCGACGATGCTGACGCGATGAGGGGTGCAGGCGGCGCAGCAGCCGTCCCAGGCGACATCCTCGAACCAGGGGAGGGCTTGGGGATCGAACCTGATCCACTGGGTGCTTCGGGCAAGGTCCAGCACTTCCTTGAAGGGGGCATCCCTGTGTCCGGTGACCATCCAGCGGATGGTTCGCCACGCGTGGAGGCGGCCCAGGGCCGCCCCTTGGCCGCTGTCGTACGCGCCGCCGTTGATGGCGATGTTCAAGAGTTCGAGGGTGACCGATTCGAGCGGGACCGTTCCGCTCGCGGCGGGTTGGTTGGGATGCTTGGGGGTCAAGGGAGCGAAGGCCTGGGCGAGCGAGGTGGCGAGGGATCGATTGGCGGCGGCGGGTGCGGTGGGGCGGAACAAGGCGGCTTCGAAGCGACCGTTTGAGTTCTGGAGGATCGACTCAAAGGCGGCACCGGAATCGGGATCGGCCGTTGCATCCTGAATAAGCGCGGCGGCGGGGCCCTGGGAAAGGGCTTGGCTGCGTGGGCGTGCCGGAAGGCCCATGCCGCCGGTGCCATTGGATCGAAGTTCCCACACAGGAACACTTCGCTCTTCGGGCGTGCGCCGAGGTGGGAGCCAGCCCAGGGGATGGGAGCATTTACGGAAGTGATCCCACAGATGGAGCGGGAACGAGTCGTTCTCGGGAACCTTGTTTTGGAAGTCGGCATCGCCGACGAGGGTTGCGGCCTCTTCGAGGGCGGCCTGGCCGCCTTGCTTGAGCTTCTCAGCGGCGCGTTTGCGGATCGCCTCCCAGGAAGATTCGGTCACGAAGACGAGGTGGGCGCGGCGATCCTTTGAGTTCATGGTGCCGGGACTCAATGCATCCGACGTGGCGACACACCACGGCTCGCTTGTGTGAATAGTCGAACTGCGTTCGCTCTAGTAGACGGATTCGGGGAAGTAGTAGCTCTTGGCGTTGTCGGGGGTGATGAGCTCGACATCGATCATCAGGTGCTTGGGCATGAACTGGAGGACCTTGTCCTTGTTGCCGTCGCGCATGGCGGAGGCGGCTTCGTGGATGCCGGCGGCGATCATGCTGGGGGGATAGGTCATGTCGGCGGGGACCTGCGGGTTCTTGTCCATGACCATCTTGACCACATCCTTCATGCCCGCGCCGCCGAAGAGCCACATTTCCTTTTCGCGGCCCGCTTCTTTGATGGCTTGCATGGCGCCGAGCATGATGTCGTCATCCTGGGCCCAGACCGCATCGATCTTCTTGTGCTTGTTGAGGAAGTTCTCCATGACCGTCAGGCCCTTCTGGCGGTTCCAGTCCGCGGCCTGCTGGGCGAGAATTTTGATGCCGGGGTTGGCGGCGAAGACTTCCTTGGCGGCGTTGACGCGGTCGGTATCCACCGTGCAGGGGATGCCGGAGAGGATCACGATGTTGCCCTTGCCGTTGAGCTTCTTGACCATGAACTCGGCGGACTTGCGGCCGAAGGCTTTGTTGTCACCCTCGAGGAAGAGGTCGGCGATCTGTCCGGCTTCAGGGAGGAAGCCGCGGTCTACGTTGACGATGAAGATGCCTTTTTCGTGGGCCTTCTTGGCGATGGGGGTGAGAGGTGCGGACTCGGTGCAGAGGATGACCAGGCCGTCGATGCCCTTGACCATCATGTCTTCGACGTCGGCGATTTGTTTTTCGGGATTGGCGGAGGTGGTGTAGACCCAGTCGATCTCGGGGTGAAGGGCCATGGCCTGCTTAGCCCACCAGCCGACGCCTGCGGTCCAGCCGTGGTCGGCGGCGGGGACGGTGACGCCGATTTTGGGCTTCTTGGTGGCTTTGGCGGGTTGGACCGTTTCGGTAGTCGGCTTTGATGGCACACCCGCAGCGCCGATGAAGGCGAGGATGGAAACGGCGGTGAGGACGGCGGCGGCTTTCTTGAACAAGGGGGAATCTCCGGCTAGATGTCCATGGTCGCGGCAAGACCCGCGCGGTGGGCACAATGGTAGCGAGCGGATGGCGAATGTGTCACGGGGACGCGGTCAGGCGGCCCGGGCCAAGTGCGTGGCCTTGTTGGCGAGCGCCTGCAACCGGGTCAACGCGGAAGCGCAGTCCGCTGGGTGCCCTTTCAGAGCGGCTTCCTCCAGCTCTTCGGCGGGCTTGACGAAGGCGGGCAACCCGAGCGTGCCGGATGTGCCACGGAGCATGTGGGCAATGCGCGCCGCTTCGGTGAGGTCCTTTCGAACGAGCGCATCCTGGATTTCGGAGAGCCGGGCCGGGAGTTCGCTGAGCCAACTGGCGGCGACCGCGCGGACCTCCGGATCATCGACGCTGAGAATGTCGGCGCCTCCGGCATCCGAATCATGTGTGGCGGCGTTGCGGGTGAGCCGGGCCAGCGTGCCGACGAGGACACCCAGATCGACCGGTTTAGATAGATACTCGGTAAAGCCGATGCTCACGCAATGTTCGCGGTCGGCCGCCGACGAATGCGCTGAAAGGGCGAGAATGGGGACGTCGCAGCCGAGCGAGCGGAGTTGGATCGTCGCGGTGAGACCGTCCATTATGGGCATGGAAATGTCCATAATGATGGCGTCGAACGATCCTTCGCGCCAGGCGTCGATGGCATCCTGGCCGTGGGAGGCGAGTTTGATGGATGCGCCCGCCTTGCGGAGGGTCAGCGCGAACAGTTTGCGGTTGACCTCGTTGTCGTCGGTGATCAGAATTCGCCGGCCAATGAGATTGGCGGAGTCGGATCGGGCGTGGTCTGGCGAGAGGGCGGTCGCAGATGGGGGTTGCTCTCCATCCAGCAAAGAGGTTGCGGCGAACTCTAGAGTGAACGTGCTTCCCGAGCCGGGCGTGCTGGCCGCGGTGATGTCGCCACCGAGCTTGCGGGCCAGGTCGCGGCTGATCGCCAGGCCCAGCCCGGTGCCGCCGAATCGCCGGGTGATGGACATATCCGCCTGTGTGAAGGGGGTGAAGAGGCGCTGGATGGCGTCGTTGTCCATGCCGATGCCGGTGTCCTCGACGGTGATGCGGATGCGGGGCGAATCGGGCGTGCCGGCGCGGTACATGGTGACGATGACCGCGCCGCGTTCGGTGAACTTCACGGCGTTGCCGACGAGGTTCATCATGATCTGGCGGAGGCGCGTGGGATCGGTGCGGATGATGGCGGGGCAGTCGGGCTTGATGTGGAGGCTGAGAGATACGCCCTTGTCCACGGCCCGGCCCTGGAGCAGCATGACGCTTTCGGAGGCGACGGTCAGGACTCGGCAGGGAACAGGCTCGACCGTCATGTGCTTGGAGTCGATCTTGGAGAGATCGAGGATGTCGTTGATGAGGGCCAGCAGGTGTGTGGCGCTGCCCTCGATGATGCCGATCCACTCATCGCGCTGGGCGACATCGCCTTCATCGGCGTGGCGCGCGAGCAGATCCGCGAACCCGATGATCCCGTTGAGGGGTGTGCGGATCTCGTGGCTCATGTTGGCGAGGAAGCGGGTTTTGGCGTGGGTCGCGGCCTCGGCGGCGGCGCGGGCATCGTTGAGCGACTTGGCCCACTCCTTGAGCCGGGCTTCGGATTCGGTGCGGTTGCGGAGCTCGATCCTGCTCATGGAAGCGGTGGCATGCCAGGCAAGCAAGATGGAGATCGCAAGGCCGAACACGCCCAGTGTGGTCCAGCGCGACCAGGCGACGGCGAGGACCCAGTCTCGGGCGGGCAGGTCCACACCCACGACAGCTTCGACCCGGCCCGCGGCATCGAGGATCGGCTCGTATGCGGAGACCCAAGTTCCCCATCGATCGGTGACGGGGTGAGAGTCGAAGGCGTGGGCCCCGTCGAACGCGCTCAGGAAAGTTGGGGAAGGGTCCTCGAACACCTCGCCGATGGCGGTGCGCTGCTCGCGTTCGCCGCTGAACACACCGTCTCGGTTGTAGTCGGTTTCGGAGTCAACCACAAAGACGATGCGACCGTCCGGGAGTCGGCGGCAGGTGTAAATGTCGGAGACCACGGAGTTGCACGCGAGCCATTGCTTCTGGACGTCAAGGAGAGACAAGTAGAGGGGGTCTTCCGCTCCGGCATCCAGGGCCAGGCCGGCGTGACCCATGCGCTTGAGTTCGCTGGCATACAGCGGCGCAAAGCCGCTGGCGCGGGCGGCGAGGTTTCTTTGTTCGCGCTCGCCGACGCGTTCGGTGAGCGAGATGCCGCCGATGAGGGCCATGAGCATCAGGATGCCGGTTTTGAGCGCTGCATGGCGTCCCTCGGTGCGGAACCGCCAGACCATTGCCGCGAATGCGACGGAAACGACGACGGCGAACGCGATGACGTCGAGGCGACGTTCTGAAACAACATCGAGTAGCGCGATGACGCGTTCGGACGGACCCGAGCCAATCACGGCCAGGGAGACAAACAGGCCGGCAATCAAGATGCCGTAAGCCGTTCCGGCCCACTCAATAAAGGCTTGGGCTGGGCGAGTGACCTGTCGAGGGTGACGCCGCAGGGTCAATCGAACAACGGTGGGTGCGACGATGATGCCGACGAGCCCGGCATCGAGCAGGTTCGCCAGGGTGTTGCTCAAGAGGTGCTCGACCAGTGCCAGGCCCTGCATCATCGCCAGTTCGCTGGCGAACGCCAAAGTAGCCACGAACAGAAGGGTGAGGCCCAGGCGGCGTTGCGGCCGCGTGTCTTCGGCGGGGCAGCGATGTCGGCGCAGGGCAAACACCGACAGCAGCGGGGCGATGACCAATCCAACTAATCCGGCATCCAGGAACTGACCCAGAAGGCCGTGCCCGAACTCGGGCAGGATGACCATGGCGAGGTACTCGGCCAGGAACGCGCTTAGGCCGGCGAGCGCAAGCGTGGCGTCGACCCGCCGAGGGGCGGCGCGGCGATCAATCGAGATGAACTGCGGCCACTTGGACACCATCGCCTCCGAACGGTTATCTCGAGGCCCAACCCATCTGGACCGGTGAGACATCCATATCGGAGGTATTTGTGTGTTGGCGGAGGCGGCGACCGGGGCGAATGCCGAGTGCGCGGGCGCTGTCCGATAAGAACGGCGATCAGGTGTCGGCTTTGCGCGGTTGGACGAGTACGGCCGCGATGATGATCAGGCCCTTGACCAAGCCGTGATAGAAGTTGGAGACTTCCAGCATGTTGAGCATGTTGCCGACGACACCCATGATCAGCACACCGATGACGGTGCCGAAGATGCGGCCGGAGCCGCCCTGAAGGCGTGTGCCGCCGATGACGACCGCGGCGATAGCGTCGAGTTCGTAGAGGAGGCCGAGGCTGGAGCTGGAGACGGAGTTGAGGCGGCTGGCGTTGAGGAGGGCGGCGATGCCGCAGGTGAGGCCGGCGATGGCGTAGACAGCGATGGTGACCGTGGGGATTCGGACTCCGGCGTAGCGGGCGGCTTTGGCGTTGTCGCCGATGGAGTAGACGCGGCGGCCAAAGACGGTGCGGGCGAGGAGAAGGTGGCCGAGGATGGCGATGGCGAGGAAGAGGACGACACCCAGGCGGATCGGGAGTGCGTGGCCGTCGGGTCCGATGCCGGGGATGCCGACGGTGATGCCGCCGAGGTCGCCAAACTTCGAGATGTTGGAGCGGATTTCGCTGCCTTCAGCGGGCGCGAGGATGAGGGAGCGATAGATGGCGAGGGTGCCGAGGGTTGCGACGAAGGGGGCGACGCGGCCTTTGGCGATGACTAGGCCGTTGATGAGGCCGAGGACGGTGCCGCCTGCGATGCAAACGGCGGCGGCTATGGCGATGGCGGCGGAGTCGCCCATGGTGGCCGCGGCGTTGAGGGCGTAGATGGAGGCTCCGGCGGTTAGGGCGACCATGGAGCCGACGGAGAGGTCGATGCCGCCGAGGATGATGACGAAAGTCATGCCGATGGCGACGATGCCGACGTAGGACCATTGGCCGAGGATGTTGGCGAAGTTGCGAGTAGTGAGGAAGGCGCGTTCATCGGCGGGGACTCGGGCGGCTTCGATGATGGCGGTGCCGGCGATGAGCAGGAGGAGGGCCAGGAGAGGGCCGAAGCGCTCAAGGAAGCGGAAGAGTTGGGCACGCGGGGGCATGGGCGGATGGTAACGCGGGGAGGCTCGAGGCGGCCCTTCCCCCCTACTTCAACTCCCTCACCTTGATGTCCCGGAACATCACTTCATCGCCGTGGTCCTGCAGGACGATGTGTCCGGCTTGCTTGGTGTTGTAGTCGGGGTACTTGGTCCACTTGCTGGCGGCGAGCGCGGCCTTGTAGTCCTGGCTGCCGGTGTCGATCTTCACGACCGGGAAACCGTTGAGCCAGTGCTCGATCTGCGTGCCCCTGACGATGATCCGGGCGTGGTTCCACTGTCCGGCAGGGCGCGATACGTCGTACGCGCAGGCGACGACGTCGTACATGGTCCCGGCCCGGGTCTTGTCCTTTTTGCCATCCTGGTGCACACCGTCATCAAGGATCTGCATTTCGGGGCCGGTTTCCCACGGGTAGCTGTGATCCTCAGTCACGTGATACATGATGCCGCTGTTGCCGCCCTTGTCGACCTTCCAGTCGCAGGCGAACTCGAAGTTCTTGTACTCTTCCTTGGTCACGATGTCGCCGATGCTCTCCCCGGCCTGACGCCAGAGCACGCCATCCTTCACGACCCAGCCCTTCTCCGGGAACTTCTCTCCCTTGTAGAGCCGGAAGCTGTCGGTCGTCTTGCCATCGAACAACAACTTCCAGCCAAGGAGCTTCTCCGCTTCGCTCAACTGGTTGTGGGGACGCTGATCCTTGATCTCGGCGCCGATCGTGACTTTGCCGGTCGCGGCCCACTCGGTCCCGCGCGCGAGCAGCACGCGGAACTGCGCATCAGAAATCGAGGCCTTCGCCGAGTCCGATCCCGTCCACACGTGCCCCAGCGGTGTGTGGAAGACGCGCCCCTTGCCGTATTCCAGCGTCATCACCATGGGCTCGTTCTTCCCGGTGCCCTTGACCTTGGGGTCGTCAAAGGCTTCCCCAAGAACGGTGATGTTCGATTTTTGCGTGTTGACCAGCGTGTGATAGAGCTCATCGGGGTGAGCCTTGAACTCTGGCAAGCCCTTGAGGATCGGGTGGTCCGGCATGGTCCACTTCACATCGAATGCGTGGAAGTCTCCGTGCCCGGTCGTGCCGGTAATCCACATCATGCCGCAGAGCTTTTCGTATTCGGTCCAACCTACAAAGGCGTTGTTCGCGGCGTGGATGATCACCACCCCCGTTCCCTCTTTCACGGCCGCCAGGAAGTTCGCTTCCGCAGCATCCCCCCACCGCGGCCCGTTGTAGTCAATGACGAACACCTGGTACTTCTTGAGCTTTGCCGGGTCCTTCAGGCTCGTGATCGGTAAGTCCGCGATATCGACCTGGAACCGGCCCGACTCTTCCAGCGTTTCCTGGTGGACGCGGCTGGTGTACGACCAGTTGTGGTTGTTCGCGCCGGTGAGGATCAGAGCGTGAATCGGCTCGGTGGCCGGCTGGGCCGCGGCCAAAGTCCCTGCAACAGCCGTAACACTGGCGCCGATGCGGATAGAAGAACTGCGTTTCACCGAGAGTCTCCCTTGGCCCGCGGGGCGGGCGAGTTCACTTCCTGGGGCAGAGTCACGACCTGGGGGCCCAAGGACCCAGTCCATCCCGCGTCCCGGAGCAGCGCGGTCCAGCGCGCCCGCTCGGGGTTCTCTGGGTCGTGCCAAAACCAACACGTCCAAATGGGCAGATCCATGTCCAAGACCAGATCCGCGATGCGGCGATCGGTCAGATCGGCGTACGGCGTGCGGACGCGAACCGGCACCAGCTCCCCTCCGACCCTGGGGGCCGTCATCGACACGAGTTCAGACATTAAGAGGGCCTGGTTGACCGTTCGCGACATCGATGGCACATCCGGCCCGCCGCCCGGGGCGTCAGTTGCGTTAACGGGCCATATCACTTCACCGCCCCCCAGGTGCCGGACCAGCAAGGTCGCTTCCAACAGGGTGCGGCAGTCCGATTCGAACCGGTCCCGTCCCGGGGTCATTTCGACAGGGTTCCGTTCGGGTGCCTGGGGAAGCCCATACAAACCGCTTTGGGCCAAGCACGCTTCCCGCTCCAACCCAACTCTTTCCGGGTTGGCTCCGGGGTGCCAATACATGCAGACCTGGTCGGGAACGGACCTCTCCGCCGCAGCGGCGACGGCGAGGAGCCCCAAAACACCACCATCCGTGACGATGAGCGAGACGGCCATGAAGACATGGTACCAAGTCGCAGGGGTGGATAACTCGCCGGCCAAACCTCTTCCCGAGGGGTTCTACGGCCAGGAACGCCGCTTCGGCGGTGGAATCGCGGATTTCGGGGCCCGAAGTGAAACATTCCGCTCGCTTTGCTGGCTTCCTCCGTGGCCTGTGGCACATTTCGCTTGAGGCGCAGTCCGTCGTTGGAGGTTCAGATGAAGATGCGGTACAAACAATTTGTGACGCTTTGCGCGCCGGTGCTGATCGCAGCCGCCGGAGCCGAAGCCCGACCCGACTATGTCCGGTCACTCAACTGGGTGAACGGAACAAGCCAGGGCGGCACGGTCAACAACCCGAGCACCGTGGGCGGCCAGGCTGTCTGGCAATATGAAACGGTTCAGGGCGGCGGGCTGAACAGCGCCAACCCTTGGTACGCGAATCAGGGTCAGTTGATGACATGGGATGCAGGCTGGTATACGACCGGCTGGGGCGTGTGGTCCAAGGGCGACAACGGCAACCCTCCGATCTTGGCTTCGCGCCTGGTTCACAATGTGGCCGCGTCTGCCTTCGCTGACGTCCCGATCGTCCGCTGGCGCAATCCCCTTGGTGACAACACCACGCTGGACATTACCGGCTCGTTGGTTGTGAACTGGAACGGCCTGAATGGGCTGGGTCGCCCCGACGATGTCGATGTGGTGATCGCGAAGTACAACTCCCAACTTAACACGACCGTGCCGGTCTTCTCTACCACGGTTTCCAAGCCCAACCCGATTCCCTCGATCGGCGACTCGGTTCTCCTCCCTATCAACCTCCACGGCATCACGCTCAACCTGGGCGACTCGATCGTCGTGAGCCATCGCGGCCAGCAAGGGCTTGCCCCGCTCGGTGCCTGGATCAACATGTATGACGGTGTGACGTTCCACGCAGTCGCGGCCCCGGCCCCGGCCTCCGCAGCTCTCCTGGGCATGGGCGGCCTCGCGGCCTTCCGTCGCCGCCGCAAGTGATCGAACAGGCGGCCGAAAGGTCGCCGGTGTGACAAGTTTCTATCCACCCGAGCCCCGGCTGTTCTGTTGGCCGGGGCTTTTTCATTTCCCGCGGCGGCCTATCCTTCGATGCAGCCTCGGTCGACTCGCCATGATGGCGACACCGACCGGCGGCGGGAGATTCGGGCCATATGACACTGACGGTGTGGGGCGGCTTCCTGGCGGTGATTCTCCTGCTGCTGGGGCTGGACCTGTTTGTCCTGAACCGCAAGGCCCACATCATCAGCGCTAAAGAGGCCCTGCTGACCACCGCGATGTGGGTGTGCATTTCGCTCTGCTTTAACGTCGCGGTCTATTTCCTGTACGAGCACCACGTGTTCGGGCTGGGCGTCTATCCGGCCGAGGCCGCGGAGGCCGCCACCGCGGTGACCAAGTCTCTCCTGCCGCATTCGGGCTGGGAGGCGGCCCTGATGTTCTTCACGGGGTATCTGGTCGAGCAGATGCTCAGCATGGACAACATGCTGGTGATCGCGATGATCCTGGGGTACTTCCGGGTGCCGGCGAAGCTGCAGCACCGGGTGCTTTTCTGGGGCATCATCGGGGCGGTGATCCTGCGCGGGGCGATGATCCTGATCGGCTCGGAGCTGGTGCACCGCTGGGGCAAGTACGTCATCCCCGCGTTCGGTGTCATTCTGCTGTATTCGGCCTTCAAGATGCTGGTGATGCGCGAAGATGAGGCCGATATGGAGCGGAGCCTGATCGTCAGGTCCGCACGCCGGGTGTTTAATGTGTCCCCGCAGTACGACGGGGACAAGTTCTTTACCCGGGCCGTGGCCGGCGGCCGCCTCTTCATCACGCCCCTGATGCTCTCACTGCTGGTGGTGGATGTTGCGGACGTCATCTTCGCGGTGGACTCAATCCCAGCGATTTTCGGCATCACCCACGACTCGTTCCTGGTGTTCTCATCCAACTGCTTTGCGATCCTGGGATTGCGGGCGATCTACTTTGCGATCGCGGCCTTGATCCGGCGGTTCCGGTACATCAAGGTCAGCATGGTGTTCATCCTTGGGTACATCGGGATCAAGATGATCGCCGACCGGTGGTTTCACGTGGCCCCGGCGATGTCGCTGCTCACCATTGGCGGGATGCTGGCGGTTGGTTTGGCGGCTTCGATCGTGTTTCCGGGTGGGATTCCGCAGCCTCAAGATCGCCCGATTGACGACCTGACCAGGGCCGCGGAACGCGGGTGGAAACGGGCGCGGCGGGTGGTCATCCTGATCGTCGGGCTGACGGTGGTGTTCATCATGGCTCCGCTGATCGGGGCGCTACCGGGGCCGGGCGGGATCTTCGTGGCCATCGGCGGGCTGGCGTTGCTTGCGACCGAGTTTTTGTGGGCCCGGAAGCTCTTGACCAAGATGCGGGACAAGGCCCAGATGCTTTCGGGGGGTTCGTCGACCTCGCCGCCGCCCAAGCTGTGGAAGATTGCGGTGGGAGTTGCGGGTTATGCCGCGTTTGTGGGTTTGCTGTACTGGGCGGAAGAAACCTGGGGCCATAAGTTCCCGAAGCTGGAAAAGAACTGGTACTTTCTGGCCATCGGGCCGGGTATTGCGGTAGGATACTGGGTAGTCATGTCGCTCAGGCGCTGGTTCCAACTCCGTCGGGCCCCGAAGACCCAAGCCGGTCCGGTGGCCTCACCGCGGGCAGCGCTCACTAAGCTGTCGCCGCACGTATGCCGCAAGGGGTTGCCGGACAGCCCTTTGCAAGCGTGAGGGCGGAGCGCTGCTCAAGACTTCTGCGCGCAACCGACAGTCCGGAATGAACCCTATCCGACGGGAACTTGCAACGCGGCCCAAGACCGCAACAATGACCACGTTCCCGGGCTGAATGGAACTCTTGCTGGGAGAATACTGAAATGTCTGTGACCACCCGCCACGATGCCGCTGCGCATTGGAAAGAGGAGAACGGAAAGATGCACTCCTCCCCCCACGCCTCGAACGGAATTCACCTTCGCGACAATGTTGAGAAGACCTTTGGTGCTGATGTCTTCACCGAGCGGGTGATGCAGCAGCGCTTGCCCAAGGACATTTTCAAGAAGCTCATCCGCACGATCCGCCTTGGTGTGCGGATGGATGTGGATGTGGCCGATGTCGTGGCCGCGGCCATGAAGGACTGGTCCGTCGAGAACGGCGCCACGCACTACACGCACTGGTTCCAGCCACTGACGGGCCAGACCGCTGAGAAGCACGACGCGTTCATCGTTCCAGATGGGCACGGCGGGGCGATCAGCGAGTTCACGGGCTCTGCACTCGTGCAGGGTGAGCCGGATGCTTCGAGCTTCCCGTCGGGCGGATTGCGCACGACGTTTGAGGCGCGGGGTTACACGGCATGGGACTGCACCAGCCCGGTGTTCCTGAACCGCGCGGGCAACAACGTGACGCTGTGTATCCCGACGGCGTTTGTGTCGTGGAACGGTGAGGCGCTGGATAAGAAGACGCCGCTGCTGCGGTCGATCGACGCTGTGTCTGAACAGGCGATGCGGATTCTGAAGCTGTTTGGAACGGACCAGGGCGTGTCGCGTGTGATGTCCACGCTGGGGGCCGAGCAGGAGTACTTCCTGATCGACCGGGCGTTCTACTTTGAGCGGCCGGACCTTCTCACATGCGATCGCTCGCTCTTTGGCGCGCGGCCGCCCAAGGGACAGCAGCTTGAAGATCACTACTTCGGGTCGATCCCGGGACGAGTGCTGAGCTTCATGGGCGATGCCGAGCGCGAGCTGTATCGCCTGGGTGTGCCGGTGAAAACGCGGCATAACGAGGTGGCTCCGGGACAGTTTGAACTGGCCCCCCACTTTGAGCTGGCGAACCTGGCGTGCGATCACCAGATGCTGGTGATGGAGACATTGAAGCGTGTTGCGCCCCGGTATAGCCTCCAGTGCATCATGCACGAGAAGCCGTTCAAGGGCATCAACGGTTCGGGCAAGCACTGCAACTGGTCGATCGCGACCGATACCGGCGTCAACCTGCTGGACCCGCGTGAAGAAACGCACACGAACATGCAGTTCCTGGTGTTCTTGTGCGCGGTGATCCGCGGCGTAGATATCTACGCGGATGTGCTGCGGGCGTCGATTGCCTCGGCCGCGAACGACCACCGACTGGGCGCCAACGAGGCCCCGCCGGCGATTATCTCGATCTTCCTGGGAGACATGCTCAGCGACATTGTCGATCAAATCGAGAAGGGCGCGATGAAGAGCACCATGAAGGGCGGGAAGCTCGACCTAGGCTCAAAGGTGCTGCCGCAACTGCCGCGGCACGCGGGCGATCGCAACCGCACCTCGCCCTTTGCGTTCACGGGTAATAAGTTCGAGTTCCGGGCCGTGGGTTCATCCGCGGCGGTGGCGTGGCCGGTGACGGTGGTCAACGCCATCGTGGCCGACTCGATGGACTACATTGCGACGGAGCTGGAGCGGACGGCGGGCAAAGCGCCGACGGATGCCAAGCTGCATTCGGCGGTCGCGACACTGCTCCAGAAGATCATCAAGCAGCACAAACGGGTGATCTTCAACGGTGACGGGTACACGACCAAGTGGCACGAGGAGGCTGAGAAGCGTGGGCTTCCCAACTTCCGGAACACGGCGGATGCCCTGCCGCTCTTGAAGACCAAGAAGGCTGTGGACCTGTTCAAGAAGTTCAAGATCCTGAGCAAGCAGGAGGTTGATAGCCGCGCGTACATCTTTGCTGAGAAGTACGTGAAGCAGGTGACGATCGAGGCCGAGACTATGGTGTCGATGGCCAAGACGCAGATCCTGCCTGCGGCGGTTCGTCACCAGACGGAGCTTGCCCGGGCGATCAACGAGTCGGCGAAGGCCGAGGTTGGGGACCCATCGCTGCGCGAAGCCCTGGAGTCCTTCGTGGGCTGGGTCGGCAAAACCCGGGATGCGATCGTGGCACTTGAGAAGGCGCTTTCGCATCACGATGCGGATCCGTTTGCTCACGCCAAGGACATCAAGGAACACGTGGTTCCGGCGATGGATGAGCTGCGGGTGTGCGTGGATGAGCTCGAGACGGAGGTAGCGGAGGACCTGTGGCCGCTGCCGACGTATCGGGAGATGTTGTCGATCAAGTGAATCTGGGAAGTTTGCATCCCATAGTTAAAGACCTCAAGGCCCTCGACTCATGTCGAGGGCCTTTTTGCTGGCGGAGGGGAGACCCCAATTCGTGGCGAATTGCGCGGAAGGAGGCGGTTTCTCTGGCGTTTTGAGAGACCTCCGCTAGCCTGTGTTGAGAAGACCGCGCGACGTCGTGGTCCGGAGATTTGATCATGCTCGGATTGGTTTCCATTGCAGCCAGTGCAATCCTGTGCGTCTTTGCCAATGTGCCGCCGGCGACGCCGGTGGTCACGGAACCGTCCTTTGACGGACGGGTCATCAATCCCGAAGACCTGCACATGGAGACGGCTCCGTTTTCGGATCCTGATCCGGCGGATACTCACGCGGCCTCGGATTGGGAGATTTGGACGATCACGCCTT
Organism: Phycisphaerales bacterium; assembly: GCA_044222485.1. GTDB lineage: Bacteria > Planctomycetota > Phycisphaerae > Phycisphaerales > UBA1924 > JAHBXE01. The sequence goes on from JBGAND010000010.1 coordinate 31,745, forward strand.
CGCAGCGGGTGTGGGCAGCGCTGGGGGTCACGGGGGCGAGCATGGTGCACATCCACCTGGCCGACGGGATGTTTGAGGGTTCGCACGCAGGGCGGGTCTCGCTGGTGGCGTCGACGAACTATCAGTTGCGGGTACGGCATAAGGACTCCAGCGGAGATGTGGCGACGCAGTGGAGCCCGTATTCGCTGAGGCTGTTCACCAGCGGCACGCTTTCGACGGTGTTCCCGATGGAGGGGGATGACGTTGCATCATCACCCGTGCCGACGTGGGTGGATACGACGGCCGCGCCCGTCGCGCTGCCGGGTGGGGCGCAGCCCGGAGTTCTGTATGTGGAATCCGCGGACCAGGAGAATCTGCTGACGATCACGGGAACGGGCGGGCAGAATCAGATAACGAATCCGCCGACGCTCGCGGAGCACGTGCCGATTCGCATTCGACTGATCGCGGGCGGTCAGAGCATGGTCTTGCCGGATTCGGACCTGGCGTTTACGGATCACAATGGGATCGACCGGACGGTGTACCTGCCTTCGGTGAATCTCGCGGCGGGAGGAACCGCTCTGTTCTGGATCGCGGCCAACGGCAGCACGTATGTGGCGCAGCCGCTGCAGACCCAGCCTGATTTTTCGGTGCTCGCACGCGGGGCGGGGGTGCCTTGGTCGGTGCTTCGGTCGGGGTACAAGGTGGAAGTGGTGGCGACGGGATTTCAGCTGCCGACCAACATCGCGTTTGTGCCCAACCCGGGGCTCAAGGCGACTTCGCCGTTGTTCTACGTGACGGAGCTCTACGGGACGATCAAGGTAGTCCGACGGAACGGGACGGTGGGAACGTATGCCTCAGGGCTTTTGAACTTCAATCCGACGGGGGCGTTTCCGGGCTCGGGTGAGCAGGGTGTCTCGGGCATTACCGTGGACCCGGTGAGCGGGGATGTGTTTGCGACCATGCTGTACGACAGTGCGCCGCCGAACGGCGCACACTATCCGAAGGTGGTCCGGTTCCACAGCGTGGATGGTGGACAGACGGCCGCGACCCAGGTGACGATCCGTGACATGGTCGGCGAGAGTCAGGGGCAGTCGCACCAGATCTCGAATGCAACCATGGGGCCGGATAGCAAGTTGTACATTCACGTCGGGGACGGGTTCACGACAGCGACGGCGCAGAATCTGGATTCGTATCGCGGGAAGATTCTGCGGATGAACCTGGATGGGTCAGCACCGACAGACAATCCGTTCTATTCCGCGGCCAATGGCATCAACGCGCGGGACTATGTATACGCGTACGGGTTTCGAAATCCGTTCGGCGGGGCGTGGCGGGCGGCGGATGGGAAGCACTATGAGGTGGAGAACGGCCCGAGCGTGGACCGGATGTGCAGGGTGAACGCGGGTCAGAACTACCTGTGGGATGGTTCGGATGCGAGCATGGCGAACTTCGCACTGTACAACTGGAACCCAGCGCACGCGCCGGTGAACATTGCGTTTGTGCAGCCGGGGACGATGGGAGGAAGCTTGTTCCCGCCTTCGGCCCAGGGGCACGCGTTTGTCAGCGAATCTGGTCCAACGTGGGGAACGGGGCCGCAGCCCCTGGGAAAGCGGATTGTGGAGTTTGTGCTGGATGCGAATGGGAACGTGACCAGCGGGCCTACGACACTGATCGAATACAACGGATCGGGAAAGGCTTCGTGCGTGGGATTGGCCGCGGGACCGGATGGGCTGTACTTCAGCGACCTTTACAAAGATGTGGGGTATCAATCACCGATCGATGCGGGGGCGAACATTTTGCGTGTGAAGTTTGTGGGCGCTGCGGACTTCTCGGCTGACTTCACGTCCGGATCCGCGCCGCTCTCGGTGAGCTTCACGGATCTCTCCAGCGCACCCGGCCCCACTTCCTGGCTCTGGAACTTTGGAGATGGGTCCACCAGCACGAGCAGCAACCCGACGCACGTTTACACGCAGGAGGGCCTGTACAGCGTGAGGCTCACGGTGGTTGGTTCGGCGGGCGCTGTGGTGAAGCAGCGGAACTCGTACATACGCGTCGGGCAGATCGCGAGGGTGGCGCTCATCGGCGGGTCAATGCCGCCCAGCGCGGCAGATCAGGCGATTGCAGACCATTGGACGGAGAAGGGATTCACGGTTCACGTGTACGACGATGAGCCGGCGAACAGGCCGTCGGCCGCCCTGCTCGCGGCGAATCACGAGGTGGTGGTTGTGTCGTCCTCCATCCTGTCGGCAAACGTCGGTGGTGAGTTCCGGACGGTGAACGTGCCGCTGATCTTCTGGGAGCAGGGGCTTCTGCGAGTGGGGCGCGAATCCATGGCGGATGACGGGATCGCTATCGCGGGCACGACCGCGATTAACGTAGTGAATACGACGCACCCAATCACCGCGGGATTGCCCGCGGGCAACCTGAGCGTTTATCAGGCGGGTGCGAATCTCAGCGTGGGGCTCGGGAACATCTCGCCGGCGGCGACGGTGCTGGCCCGCCGCACAGGCGCGAATGATGTTGCGATTCTGGTCGCTGAGCAGGGGGCAGCGCTGCTGAGCGGGTATGTCGCCCCGGCCCGCCGGGCGTTTCTCTTCTTTGAGGACACCGGATATCTGTCGGCGACGGCCGCAGCGCATCAGATCCTTGATCGCGCGGCGTGCTGGGCGGGGAAGTTGGATCCAGTCGTCACATTGCAGCCGGTGCCCGTTTCTGTTTCGGCAGGACAGTCCGCAGTGTTCACGGTGGGAGCGTCGGGAGCGGGTCCGATCACCTGCCAGTGGAGGAAGGACGGAGTGGCCCTGGGCAACAGCGCGACGGTGTCGGGAGCAACGACGACGACGCTCACGATCAACCCGGTGGCGCCACAAGATGCCGGGTTGTATGACGTGGCCCTTTCGTCACCGTGCGGGCAGATTGCGAGCAACGCGGCGGCGTTAAACGTGGGCTGCTATGCCAACTGCGACCAGTCCACGGCCATGCCGGTGCTCACGGCGAACGACTTCCAGTGCTTTTTGAACCGCTTTGCCGCCTCGGAGGCGTACGCAAACTGCGACGGGAGTACGGCGGTTCCGTTATTGACGGCCAACGATTTTCAGTGCTTTTTGAATACGTTTGCCGTCGGTTGCCCGTGAGTATCGGGCGGATGATCGAGTCTCTTCGTACATGAGGCTTGCCACATTTGCCGTAAGGCGTCCTGAAAGCGACGGGCGAAGGCGAGTCCATCCCCGAGCGGGGACGCCGCGAGCTTGGTACGGAGTTCGGCGTGATACTGGCTTCGTCGCCGTGGTGAACCAGCGAGTTCGACCGCCTTGCGGATGTACTCGGCGGGAGTCCGGGCGATCAGTTCTGGCACGCCTGCGTTGGTCAGGAGCGAAGCACCGACACGCGCGGCGTGATGATCACCCTCGAGCGTGATGACGGGCACACCCATGTAGAGGGCCTCGCACGTTGTCGTAGTGCCGTTGTAGGGAAATGGGTCCAGAGCAATGTCCACGTGGTGGTACAGGCGGTAATGCGCTGCAAGGTCATCGAGGTACGGTGAGAGGTCAAAACGCGACGCGTCTATGCCGCGGGAGGTGAGGGCGACGGAGATCCGGCTTCGAACCGCGGCGTGGGAGAGGGATGCGGACTTGAGCACGAGGCGAGAATCTGGAACCTGCTTCAGAATGGTGGTCCACAGATCGAGTGTGGTTGGGGTGATCTTGGTGAGGTAGTTGAAGGAAGCGAAGGTCACGGGGCCATTGAGGGTGGAGCCGCGGGAAGGAATATCCCGGGCGATCGGCGGTTGCGCGAAGCAGAGAAAGCTCGGGTCCAGACGGAACAGACGCTCGGTGGCGTAGGCGTCCGCGCCGGGGGGGTCGGTGATTGAGTCCACGATCCGAACATCCATGTTGGGCAGCGCGGTTGTGTTTGGGTAGCCAAGGTAGTTGATCTGAACGGGGGCGGCACGCGACATGAATATCCCGGCGCGCATGCCGCGGGTAAGGCCGGACAGGTCTACGAGGATGTCGATGCCTTCGCGGCGGATTGCGGCGGCGGCCTCACGTTCGGGGAGCATGGCGGATCGGCTCCAGCCTTCAGTCATGGACTTGAATCTGCGGGTGGTTTCATCTTCGACGGGGATGACGGGGAACAGTGTGTAGCGAACGACGGCGGGATCGTGGTGCACCAGGATGGGTTCAAGAAATCGTGAAACCGAATGTTCGCGGAAGTCGGCGGACATGAGGCCGACCTTGAGAGTCCTTTCCGTATCGGCGGGCCCGGGCTGGTGGAGCGGCGGATCGGCGAGCGCCTTGGAATCGCGGGAGATCAGGTCGGCGAAGCGGCGGTGCTCGGCAAACACCTCAGCGGGGGTGACACGGTCGCTGTAGTTGGAGAGGTAGGGCAACTGGTGCTGAAGCATGGCCAGGTTCGGGGTGCGGTCGCGAGCGACCCGCAGCGTGGAGAGGCCATCTTCCAGGCTCCAGGTTTCGGAATAGATCAGGGCGATGTTGGCGGCGATGGCGGGGTCGGAGGGACTTAGGGCAAAGGCGCGCTCGATCGACTCGCGGGCGTCATCGAGGTGGCGCAGTTCGATAAGGCGTTTGCCCAGGGCGTTGTGCGAGTAGGCTTGGGAAGGGTCCATCAGAATCGCCCGGCGGAGCGCATCCAGCGAGGCTTCAGCGTCGTTGAGCATCGTGAAAGCAATGGCCGCGGATTCGACCGCGGCGATGCTCTTGGATGTTGCCGCATACTTGGCGAAGAACAAGGCCTGATCGGGGCGTCCGGCTTGGGCGAGGATGCGGGCGAGCTCGGCGTGAAGAACCGCATCGCCGGGAGCACGTTTCATGTGCTGGCGGAGGAGAGATTCGGCATCTGCGAGCCGTCCGGCCCTCACGAGCGAGCGTGTGTTCTGGATCAGTTGTTCGGACGTGTTTGCCAAGACCAACCTCAGAGGCCCACCGCGCGATGCTCCCGGGCTTGACCCGGGTGTGGAGATTCTAGAGGGTGCAGACGTGGCGACGCTTGTCTGGAATCGCCAGGTCCAACACCTGGTGCGAAGGTCGAACGCCAAGCGCGGCTGTCGACTACGCTTTCCGGCTTCGGCGGCCCTATAGCTCAGCGGTTAGAGCAGGCGACTCATAATCGCTTGGTCCCCGGTTCGAATCCGGGTGGGGCCATTTCGAAATCCGCGCGACTCTGCGGGCTTGGCAGCGATTGGTGGACGCTTGAGCCACGACGATTCGAGGGGGGTAAAGTGCGAGACTGATGTCGGCCGCGTCGCTCATTTCCATTCCCGGGTTTACTGATCCGTTCAGCAGTTTGTCGCACTTGGCGGGTGCGGCGTCGGCGGCGCTGCTGGCGGTGCCGCTGGTGAGGCGCGGGTGGAAGGGGTCGCCGGGGTGTGAGGGCCGCGGGGGGCGGGCTTTGTCGCTGGTGGTGTTCGCGGCTTCGGCGGTGTTGCTGCTGTCGATGAGCGGGGTGTATCACTTGCTCGGGCATCAGGGGCCGGCTCGGGATGTGCTGCAAAGGCTGGATCACGCGGCGATTTTCGTGCTGATCGCGGGGACGTTCACGCCAATCCATGCGATCGTGTTTCGGGGGCGGTGGCGTTGGGGGATGCTGGTTTTCATTTGGACGTTCGCGGTGACGGGGGTGACGCTCAAGTCGGTGTTCTTCAACGCGATGCCGCCGACGCTGGGGATTGCGCTGTATCTGGGGATGGGCTGGTTCGGCGTGTTGTCGATGGTGGGATTGACGAAGCGGTTTGGGGGTCGCATGGTTTTGCCCCTCTTGTTGGGAGGGCTGGTGTATTCCGCCGGGGCGGTGATTGAGTGGGCGGAGCCGGCGCCGCTGATTGCGGGAATTGTGCGGGCCCATGAGATGTTTCACGTGGCCGTGTTGATCGGGCTGGGGCTGCACTGGCGGTTTGTGTGGTCGATCGCGGATGGGTCGCACTTTGCGACGGAGGCGGAGACCGCGAGGATGGTGGCGTGATTGCGTGCGGCGCTATTCCTTGGTTCCGCGTTTGGTTCGAGCTACCGCTGCGACCTGGCGATGAATGTAATCGGGGCCGGTGATGATGAGAGAGCCTTGGAAGAGCTTGATGGAGGCGCCATCGCCGCCGTTTTCGATCCATTGCTCGGGCTCGACGATTTCGCGGATCAGGGTGGCGAGATCTTCAATGGACCTGGCTTTCTCGTACTTCTTTTCGGCGGGGTCAGTGCCGTCGTCAATATCGACACCTCGGAATGGTGAGCCGCCGCCGGGTTGAAGGGCTTGCTGAAGGTCGATCGTGGGCGCGTTGGTGTGGTCGGGGGCTTCTTTCAGGATGTCTTTAACGTCGTAGATGTGGAGGCGTTTGAACTTGTTGAGGCGGGAGCGGGGGCCGATCTGCAGCGTGTCGGACTTGCCGGGTTGCCAGGTGGGTGCGCTGCCGTTGTGGGGCAGTTGCTCGAGCACCTGCTCGATCAGTTCCAGGGCGGTGAGGTTTTCGGCTTCGAGGGAGATGATCGCGTCGCGGTCGAGGCCATCGGTTTCGCGATTGGTGGTCCAGAGAGGTTCGAGTTTGGCGCCCGTCGCGGCCTTGATGAAGGCGAGAACATCTTCGAGGCGCTTTTGCTGGAGGGAGACTGTGATTCGGCGGGTCAGGCGGGAGGCGTTGTCGCTAGTTTGGGTTGGGTTTTGGGCCGCGGGCAGCAGGCCGGGGGATTGGGCTGACGCGGTTGAAGTGATGCAAACACCGGCTGTCAATGCAACAACCAGACCAGTAGTGATTGGCCGACTCCGCATGGGAATGCTCCTGTTTTCGCCTCGCCTGTGGCGGGCGGTTGAGGAGTCCGATGCGCGGCGGGTGGGTTTGGTTCCGCGGATTCGGGAGATTGTGTTGGTCGGAAGCAAAGCGACCGGGGCGAGGACGCTCCGGCTCACTTTGTGATTCAGATCATTTGACGCCGACGACCATGGAGTCGGGGCCGACGAGGTGCTCGACACGGGTGGACTTGAAGCCGACTTCCTTCATCCAGCCGGAGCAGTCGGCACCGGTGTAGTCAAAGCCGCCCGGGGTCTCGATGAGCATGTTGAGACTCATGAGGAGGCCGAAGGCGTTCTTGCTGCGGTCATCGTCGATGAGGGCCTCGTAGACGATGAGGGAGCCGCCGGCGGGGAGAGCCGCGTAGGCCTTAGCGAGGAGTTGCTTTTTTTCCTTGAGGTCCCAGTCGTGGAGGATGTGGCCCATGATATAGACATCCGCCACGGGGAGGGGGTCTTTGAAGAAGTCGCCGGGGTGGAACTTGAGGCGGTCCTGGAGGTTGGCGGATTTCACAAAGTCGTTGAAGATGGGACCGACGGGCGGGAGGTCGAAGTTGCCGCCCTTGAGGTGCGGGTGGGCCTTGGCGACTTGAACGGGCGTCGTGCCTTGGGCGCCGCCGATGTCCATGAACGTCTTGTAGTTCTTCCAGGGAAACTTTTGGGCGATGGCCATGGCCGCGCCCATGCTGATGCCGGTCATGCCGGAGAGGAACTGCTTGAGGCGATTGGGGTCGCTGTAGAGAACGGCAAAGAAGTTGTCGCCGACCTTGGCTTCGTTCTGAGGCTTGCCGGTGCGGAGGGCTTCGGTGAGGTGGCCCCAGAAGGGGTAGAGGCGAGCGTTGGCCATTTCGAGCATGCCGCCGGCGTAGGAGGGTTTGGCCCGGTCGAGAAAGAGGTCGGTTTCGGGAGTGTTGGCGTACTTGCCGTCGCGACGGGCCAGCATTCCCAGGGAGACCAGAGTGTCGAAGAAGTCGCGGGCACTGCGAGGGTGGAGGCCGAGTCGCTTTTGGAGCGTTGCGGCGTCGGCGGAACCTTTGGCCAGTTCGGTGAAGACGCCGAGCTCGATGGCGGTCAGGAGGGTTTTGGAGCCCCAGAATCCGAGGCCGAGTTGAAGGATTGCTTCAGGTGTTGGGTGGTTTGACATGGTCTTGGTTTCGGATGGGCGAGGGGTTCGGGTGAGTGTGGTTTCCATGATACAAAGTGCGAGAACCGTGTGGCCGTGGTGACAGCCGGGGCTGGGTTCTTTTGGCTACCCTGATCCCCTCATGGCAAGACTTCACGAATACCAAGGTAAGGCGATCCTTCAGAAGGCGGGGCTGTTGGTGCCGCGGGGGCGGGCGGTGCAGAGTCCGCAGGAGGCACGCGCGGCCGCGGCGGAGCTTGGCGGATCGGTCGTAATCAAGATTCAGGCGTGGACGACGGGGCGAGCGGCGATGGGTGGGATTGCGTTTGCGGATACACCCGATGAGGCGGCGAAGCATGCGGAGCGATTGCTGGCGATGAAGGTTGGTTCTTTTCCGGTGACGCACGTGCTGGTGGAAGAGAAGCTCGCGTTTGCGCGGGAGTTGTTCCTGTCGCTATCGGTCGATGATCGGGCGCGGGCACCGGTAATGCTGCTGGCGGCGACTGGGGGGACGGGGATCGAGGAGCGGGCGGAGAAGGTGGCGAAGATTCCGTGCGACGTTCATTCGGGGCCGGATGCGGTGGCGTTGTCGCGGGCGATTGAGGGGCTTGGGGTTGATGCGACTCACGGGCGTGGATTGGCGGAGGTTGCCCGACTTGTGTTTGCCACAGCCAAGTCGATGGAGGCGCGGTCGGTCGAGATCAATCCGCTGGCGATATTGAAGGATGGGCGGATTGTGGCCGCGGATTGTCGGATTACGGTGGATGACTATGCGGTGGTGCGGCATCCGGAGCTGGGGATTGATATCGCCCGCGAGTTGGACCACCCCCCCACTGCGCTTGAGCGGATCGCATATCAGATTGAGCAGGATGATCATCGGGGGACGTTTTTCTTTGCGCAGATGAATACGGAGGCTGCGGCTGGGAGCAAGGGGCTGATCGGATTCCACGGCGCGGGTGGCGGCGGCTCGATGATGTCGATGGATGCGATCACGAATGAAGGATTCACGATTGCGAACTTCTGTGATACGAGCGGGAACCCGTCGCCGGCAAAGGTGTATCGGGCGGCTCGGATTATTCTGTCGCAACCGGGATTGATTGGGTACTTCGGGTCGGGGTCGGGTGTGGCGAATCAGGAGCAGTTCTGGTCGGCGTATGGGCTGGCTAAGGCGTTCTGGGAGTTGGAGTTGAACATTCCGACGGTTATTCGGTTGGGGGGGAACACGGAAGATCGAGCGGTGGACATTTTGCAGGGGGCTTGCAAGGCCTCGGGGTTGGCGGCGGTGGTTGAGGGGTACAAGAAGACAGATCCGCCGGCGAAGATTGCGGCGCGGTTTGCCGCGCTGATTGCGGAATCGCAGAAGCGGGGTGCGGACGCCTGGAAGCCGCGGTCGGCGCGGAGGCCCTCATTTGTTGGTGGGGCGGGGGCGACGAGCTTCGCGGTGAAGGGTGGGCGGGTGTGGATAGACAACGGGGCTTGGAAGAAGAACGCGGCGGCCATTGTTTCGCGAGCAAACGGCCTGCTGCGTGATGATGCGGGAAAGCCGGCGCTCACCGGCAAAGCTGAAAACTTCATGAGCAAGGACAGCGACATGATTGCCTGCGAGGTGGAGTGTCGGCGCGACGCGATTGATGGCGTGTTTGTGGAGCTCGACATCCCAGGGATGGAGGGAGCGCGGTAATGGCCATCCTTATTGATGAAACCAAGAAGGTGCTTGTGCAGGGGATTACCGGGCGCGAGGGGCAGGCTCGCACTCGGCTGATGCTGGACTACGGCACCAAGGTTGTGGGGGGCGTGACGCCGGGGAAGGGCGGGACTGAAGTCTTTGGGTTGCCGGTGTTCAACTCTTGCGGAGATGCTGCGAAGGCGCTTGGGGGGATTGATATTTCGGTGCTGTTTGTGCCGGCGCAGGGGATCAAGGCCGCGGCTTTGGATGCGATCAATGCGGGTGTGAAGCTGGTGGTTTTGGTGGCGGATCGGGTGCCGGTGTGGGATGCGATGGAGATCGCGGCCGCAGCGAAGGCGAAGGGATCGAACTTCGTTGGGCCAAACACGTTGGGGATTGCGAGTCCGGGGAAGGCCGTTGTCGGGATGATTGGAGGGCGGGCGGAGTCGGCTCGCGAGTGGTTTAAGCCGCCGCTGCAGGGTGGGACGGGGGTTGGGATCATCTCGCGGTCGGGGGGAATGTCATCCAGCACTGCGTACTACCTTGGGCAGGCGGGAGTGCGGATCAGTTCGATCGTGCACATTGGTGGGGATGCGGTGTTGGGGCTGCGCATTCCTGAGATTGCGCAGATGTTTCAGGATGATCCTGCCACGGACGCGATTGTGGTGTTTGGAGAGATTGGCGGGTCGCAGGAGGAAGAGCTTGCGGAGTTGATCGCGTCCAAGAAGATCACCAAGCCTGTGGCGGCGTACATCGGCGGGAAGGCGGCGAAGGCGGGGACGCGATTCAGCCATGCGGGTGCCATCATTGAGGGGAATAAGGGAACGCACGCGGGGAAGGTTGCGGCGTTGAAGGCCGCGGGGGCGGCGGTGGCGGATTCGTTCGGGGAGTTGCCAGAGGTCGCTGTGGGAATGCTGCGTGGGCGCGGATCTCGTTCGCTCATGACGGATGCGGAGCGGAAGGCGGTTTGGACGACGGCGGTTACGCGGATCGAGCCGAACAAGGTGGCGGTGCGGGGGCATGACATTGCCTCGCTCATGGGGAAAGTGTCGTTTGGCGCCGCGGTGTACTTGATTTTGACGGGCAAGCTGCCGGATGAGCGGGTTGGAAAGTTGCTGGATGCGGTGCTGGTGTCGAGCATAGATCACGGGGCGACGCCGCCTTCGTGCCTGGCGGCGAGGACCGTGGCGAGCACGGGGGCGAGTTTGTCGCAGTCGGTGGCCGCGGGAATCAGCTCGATCAACAAGCACCATGGCGGGGCGATTGAGGATTGTGCGCGGTACCTCGGAGGGCTAATCACGCGAGTGAAGGGCGAGGGAAAAGGGTTGGATGAGTTGGCGGCGGCGGAGGTTGCGCGGATCAAGTCGACGGGAGATCGAATCAGCGGGTTCGGGCATCGGGTTCATACGAAAGACCCGAGGACGGGGAAGCTGTTTGAACTTGCGGCGCAAGCGGGGCTGGGTGAAGGGCCGGGGACGCACATCGGGGCCGCAAGAGCGATTGAGCGCGCGTTTGCGGCGATTGGAAAGCCGTTGCCGATCAATGTGGATGGAGCGATTGGGGCGATTCTGGCGGACCTTGGAATGAACCCGCGGGTGTTCAACGGGATCTTCATGATCGCGAGGACGCCCGGACTGGTCGCGCACGTGACCGAAGAGCAAACGCGAGAGAAACCGATGCGGCGGATTGATCCGGTGAACCACGCGTATGACGGGCCGATGCCGGCGTAGGAGAATCGATTGAGCACACCGTCGGAAACGGCTTGGCAGGTCAGGGAGTTGCTCTCTCAGTTGGAGTTCCCTCCGGCGGGGAAGCTCCTGGAAGAAGCTCTGAAGGAGCATGCGGAAGACCCGGACCTGAATAGCCTGATGTGCTTTGTGCTGGCGCACGTGGGGCGGACGGAGGAGGCTCTGACATTCGCACAGCGGGCCGCGGCGGTGGCTCCGGAGCATCCGCATGTGCTTACGAACCTGGGCAGCGCGCTCATGAACCTTGGACGGCTGGATGAGGCTGTGGATGTGCTGCGGCGTGCGGTGTCGTTTGAGGGGGTCGGAACGCGTGCGCGGCATGCACTGGCGATGACGTTGAACGTCGCCAAGAGGTACAACGAGGCAGTGGAGGTTGCAAAGGAAGGGCTTGATCGGGCTGTGATGGATCCGGCGTTGTCTATGGATCTGGCGGGCTCGTATGTGGGGCTTGCGCGAGCGGATCTGGCTGCAAAGACTCTGCGCGGGATGTTGTCGTGGTATCCGGATCAGCCCAATGCCGTGGGCAATTTGGCGACAATGTTGAACTATGTTCCGGGGCTTGATCCGCTGGCGATTCGGCAAGCGCACCAAGCATATGGGGAGATTCTGGCGAAGTTTCTGCCACCGGCACCCCCGCAGGGGATCAGCGATTCTGATGCCGAGCGAGTGCTGCGCCTGGGAATCATCATTCCCGATCTGGTGAGCAACGCGGTGGCGCAGTTCATCCGGCCACTGCTGGAGCGGTTGGATGATCGGTTTGAGTTGTTCGTCTATTACACCTCGCCGGTCGAACGGGTTGAGCCGGATTGGCCGCGGATGGCGGCGCACACGGCGCGACGGGTGCCTTGGCACACCGAGGCGCAGTTGGACCCGCTGCTGAGGCAGGATCGGCTGGACATTCTGATGGATTTGGTCGGAATGACGACGCACCATCGGTTGCCGTCGATGCACCTCAAGCCGGCGCCGATTCAGGTGACGTACGCGGGCTATCCGAACACGACGGGCATCGCGGCGATTGACTACCGGATTGTGGATTCTCTCACGGATCCGGTGGGTGCGGAGAGGTTGAGCGTTGAGAAGCTGGTGCGGCTGGACCCGTGTTTCTTGTGCTTTGTGCCGCCGGAGGTGGCGCCGGAGCCTTCGAGAACGCGTGCGAGGCCGATTACATTTGGCTCGTTTAATCACCTGCCGAAGATCAATGACCCCTTGCTGCGGCTGTGGGTGCGGGTGTTGGATGCCGTGCCCGGATCTCGGATGGTGATCAAGGCAGAGGGGCTCAGTCACGTCGACACGCGGGGTTCGTTGATGGAGCGGTTCGTCGCGTCCGGCGCGGAGGCTTCGCGGGTGGATATCCGGCCGCCGACGCTGACCCGGGCGGAGCACTTGGCGATGTACTCGGAGATTGATGTTGCCCTGGACACGTTCCCGTATCACGGTACGACGACGACGTGCGAGGCGATGTACATGGGGGTGCCGGTGGTGACGCTGGCGGGGAACTCGCATGTGTCGCGTGTGGGGGTGAGTCTGCTGACCAACGCCGGGATGGCGGAGCATATCTCGGGGTCGGAGGATGAGTACGTAAGGGTCGCCGCGGGCCTGGCGGGGGATGGGGCGAGGTTGGATTCGCTGCGTGGGGGGCTGCGGAAGCAGATGATGGCCAGCCCGCTCTGCGATACCGGTGCGTTCGCGAAGAGGTTTCAGGCCGCCCTTCGGGCAATGTGGCGAGATCGGTGCGGCCGCGGCTAAACTGCTGCCCACATGGCACACTCAACCGCAGACATCGCGAAGCTCTTTCCCAATCTCATGGACATCAAGAATGCCAGCCTTCGCGACAATGTCGCGAAGGTCTGGAATGAGGCGTTAACCACGGGCTGCGGCGGGCGCGGGTGGACGTTTGATGAGATCCGTGCGATTCCGTTCACGCTGCTGGCGGGGAAGATCGACCTGCGGTTTGTGGAGCACTTGAACTCGTGCTGCAAGCAGTGCATCGCGATCACGAAAGTGCTTAACGAGGTGTTCGGATCGCGGATTCCGATCAACCTCGACACGCTGATCGCGGGCAGCCTGCTGGCGGATGTCGGCAAGATGCTCGAGTTTGACAAGGATGCCAGCGGAAAGGTGATCAAGGGTTTTTACGGCGACATGCTACGGCACCCGTTCAGCGGCGTGGCGCTCTGCTTCAAGCACGGCATTCCGCCGGAGGTCATGCACATCATCGCAACCCACAGCCATGAGGGGGACAAGGTGGAACGGACGATCGAGAGCTGGATCTTCCACCACGCTGACTTCATCGACTTTGATATCGCCAAGGTGCTCGGAAAACAGGCGGCCAAGCAGGGGTGAATGTGGGTCAGTTCCCGCCCTCAGTTCCTGACGGTGATGAGCCAGCGTGGCTCAAGCGATTTCGGCGATTGGCTCTTACCCTGCCGGAGAGTTCTGAGCAGGATCACTGGGGGCGTCCATCGTTTCGCGTCGGGAAGCGGATCTTCGCCACGCTCTGGCCTGATGATGGCAAGGCGATGATCAAGCTGACGCCGGACCAGCAGGATGACGTCGTCGAATCCAATCCCGGGGCATTTGTGCCGGTCCCCGGGGGATGGGGGCTGCAGGGGGCGACCTTCGTGAGCCTTCGCGGCAAGGGCGCGGCGGGACAGGCATTGCTTACGCGGATGCTCCTGATCGCTTGGCGAAACGCCGCACCTAAAACGCTAGCGAAGTCTCTCGACACACCCAAGCCGGCGACCCGCCAATCGAAGCGAAAGGGTTGAGCATGGCCAAGAAAAAGACCGCTCGCGAGAAGATCGACATCGACCATCCCAGCCACGGGCGAGCGTTCCCGATCCCAGGCAACATGGGGAGGTCCCTGGGCGCGGGCACGATGATTGTTCCGCGGCCGCGTGATGTTGAGAAGTTGATGAAGACGCCACGGAAGGGTCGGCTGATCACGCTCGGTCAGATTCGCACAAAGCTGGCCAAGGCGGCGAAGGTGGATCAATGCTGTCCGTTGACGACGGGCATATTCGCGCGTCTGGCGGCGGAGGCCGCGGAAGAAGCGGGCGCGGCTGGGTCCAAGCGGATCACGCCGTACTGGCGGACGATTCGTGACAATGGGGATTTGGTGGACAAGTTCCCGGGTGGAGTTGAGGCCCAAGCCCGACTCTTGAAGGGGGAAGGGCACCGCATTTCGACCAAACGCAAAACTCCACGCGTTGAGGAGTTTGAGAGCAAGTCCAGTCTTGGCCGGTGATGCCGCGTGCTCTGGGATCCGGTTTGGACGTTGAAAAACAGGGCTCGGGTTCCCGAATGCACCTGCTGACCCTTCCGCGGGTACGCTATGCCCCCCACTTCACAGTCCCCGAGGGATACCGCATGTTCCACCGTCCGCTCCTCATCGCTCTCCTGGCCGGAACCGCTCACGCCCAAGTCGAACCGCACGCGGGAATGCTCCGGTATCCGGATGTCGGCAAAACGCAGATCGCGTTTGCGTACGCGGGGGATATCTGGCTGGCTCCGCGAGCAGGCGGGCAGGCGACGCGGCTGACGACGGCCCCGGGTTCGGAGGCCTTCCCGAAGTTCAGTCCCGATGACCAGACGGTGGCGTTCTTGGGTAACTACGAGGGCAATCGGGATATCTACACGATCCCAACCGCGGGTGGCGTGGCGTTTCGGGTGACGCACCATCCGGGGACGGAGATTCTGTGCGACTGGACCAATGACGGACGGCTCACGTTCTCACTGTCGGGCTTGGCCGGGTTGAGGCGGCAGTCTGAGCTCTATGCGGTTCCGGCGACTGGCGGGATGCCGGCGACGTTGCCGGTACCCTATGGCGCCAATGGGTCAATAAGCGCGGACGGCAACTCGCTCGCCTATACCCCCCACTCGACCGACAACAGGACTTGGAAGCGGTACCGCGGCGGAATGGCCACGGATGTGTGGCTCTTCAACCTCAAGGACAGCACATCCAAGCAGATCACGACTTGGGAGGGAACTGACACGCTCCCGATGTGGAGCGGGGACAAGGTCTATTACCTGTCCGACCAGGGGCCGGAGCACCGGCTGAACATCTGGGTGTACGAAGGTGGCAAAGGCCGGCAGGTGACGACGTTCAAGGACTTTGACGTCAAGTGGCCGTCGATGGGGCCGGGGCCCAGCGGCAAGGGCGAAATCGTTTACCAGTACGGGTCGGGGCTTTTCCTGCTTGATCTGGCGTCGGAGAGGGCGACTCAGGTCACGATCACGATCCCTGGAGACCGGCCGACCGTGCGGTCGCGAACGGTGGATGCCGCCAACCTGCTTTCCGGATGGAGCATTTCCCCGTCGGGCAAACGCGTCGCGGCAGAGGCTCGCGGTGATATCTGGTCGCTTCCGGCCGAGAATGGCACACCCCGCGCACTGACGCGGACCAGCGGTGTGGCGGAGCGGTCACCGTCTTGGAGTTCGGACGGAAAGTGGATCGCGTTCTTCAGTGATGCCACGGGGGAATACGAGCTCTACATGACTCAGTCCGACGGGTTGGGAGTTACAAAGCAACTGACGAAGGCAGACTCGGCGCCCGCCGCGTTTCGGTACAACCCGACGTGGTCGCCGGACTCCAAGCACATCACGTTCACGGACAAGGCGGGGCGGATCTTCCTGCACACGCTGGCGGCAGATGACAAGGAGGGGGCCGAGGGAACGACCAAGTTGGTCGACACCGACCCCGCGGCGGGCCAGCCGGGGATCAGTTGGTCCGGCGACAGCAAGTGGATCACCTATTCGTACCAGCTTCATGCGCGCCAGCAGTCGGCCGTTTTCCTGTACAACGTTGAGAAGGGGGAGCGGCACCAGGTGACCAGCGGCATGTTCGCCGACGGGTCGCCTGTGTTTGATCGCAAGGGAGACTATCTGTTCTACGTCAGCAGCCGAACGTTTAACCCGACGTACTCGGACATTGACCTGTCCTTCATCTACAACGGATCGCAGGTGATTCTGGCGGTTCCCTTGCGGGCGGATATGGAATCGCCGTGGGCGCCCAAGAGCGATGAGGAGGACTTCAAGGCCGCGGCCAAGAAGGATGACAAGAAAGACGACAAGAAGGATGAGGCCAAGCCCGGGGAGAAGAAGCCGGATGAAGCCAAGGGCGCGGATGATGGGTTGAGCGGGACGTGGGAAGGCAAGGCTGCCGGCGGTGAGCCGCTGCCTCCGGAGGGACTGCCGATCACGCTTAGGCTCACTCTGGCCAAAGACGGAACGGTGACGGGCACGCTCACTTCTCCGCTGCACGAGGGGAGCATTTCGCACGGAAAGTGGGATGCGGGGAGCAAGACCCTGACGTTCCAACTCGCGGTGAACGATGCGATTGCTCAGTTCACGTTGACGGTCGACGGCGAGTCCCTCAAGGGTTCGGTATCCGTGAACAATGCCAACTTCGCGGTCTCGGCTAAACGCACGGCCCAAGCGTCGGGGGATGCGAAAAAGGAAGACGGCAAAAAGGATGACTCGAAGAAGGATGATGCCAAGAAGGATGTGGTCCTCGACCTGGAAGGTCTCGAAGGAAGGGCGATGGCGCTGCCGATCAGGGCCGGGGCGTTTGGCGGTCTGGCGGTTAACGACAAGAACCAGTTGATCTTCGTCCGGCAACCCGTGGCGGGCGACGGGGAGAGTGGGATCAAGCTCTTTGACCTGAGCGATGAAAAGAAGGAAGAGAAATCGGTTACCTCCGGCGGTGGGTTCGAACTAACGCCCGATGGCAAGAAGATGCTTGTGCCACGCGGGAACTCCGCGGTGATTCTTGACGCATCGGCCGGCGCTACGGCCAAGAACGTGGTCACATCGGGGATGTCCGCGAAAATTGAGCCGCGGCTGGAGTGGAAGCAGGTGTTTACGGATGCCTGGCGCCTGCAGCGCGACTTCTTCTATGACCCGAACATGCACCAGGTGAACTGGAACGCGGTGCGGGAGCAGTACGCCAAGATGCTGGATGACTGCGCGAGCCGCGAGGATGTGTCGTACGTCATCAGCGAGATGATTTCGGAGTTGAATGTCGGGCACGCGTATTACCGTGAAGGTGAGGCGGACGGCGGCCCGAGCGTCTCGGTTGGCATGCTGGGGTGCGACTTTGAGTTGGTTCCCGCGGCGAACGGGGTGCCCGCCGCGTACCGGATCAAGCGGATCATCGCCGGTGGTCCATGGGATTC
Source organism: Phycisphaerales bacterium (assembly GCA_044222485.1). Classification (GTDB taxonomy): domain Bacteria; phylum Planctomycetota; class Phycisphaerae; order Phycisphaerales; family UBA1924; genus JAHBXE01. Next base: position 49,226 of record JBGAND010000010.1, read on the forward strand.
GGACGCCCGCGGCCCGCTGAGCCAGCCTGGGGTGAAGGTCAAGGTGGGTGACTATGTGATGGCGGTCAATGGCGTGCCCGTGGATGCATCGCAGGACATCTGGGCCGCGTTTGTTGGACTAGCGGGCAAGACCATCACACTGACTGTGAACGACAAGCCGTCTCTCGAACGGCCCGCTAAGAAAGATGAGCCCAAGAAGGATGAGAAGAAGGATGAGGCAAAGAAGGAACCCCGCAAGATCGAGCCGCCGAAGGACCTGCGCGATGTCGTCGTGACGACACTGGGTTCCGAGGATGGGCTGCGGTTCCGGTCCTGGGTTGAATCCAAGCGGGCGTACGTCGAGAAGAAGACCGAGGGCAAGGTTGGGTACATCTACGTGCCGGACACGGGTGTGGATGGCCAGAACAACCTGTTCCGGCAGTTCTACGGGCAGGCTCACAAGCAGGCCCTGATCATCGACGACCGGTGGAACGGCGGCGGGCAGATTCCGACTCGGTTCATCGAGTTGCTCAATCGTCCGGTGACCAACTACTGGGCGCGGCGGGATGGGGAAGATTGGCAATGGCCGCCGGATTCGGCGCAGGGCCCCAAGTGCATGCTCATCAACGGCCTGGCGGGCTCGGGTGGCGACATGTTCCCCTGGCTCTTCCGGTTTAACAAGTTGGGCAAGCTGATCGGGATGCGGACCTGGGGCGGGCTGGTGGGCATTTCCGGCAACCCGGGCATGATCGACGGCAGCGGCGTTACCGTGCCCACCTTTGGGTTCTACAAGAAGGATGGGACCTGGGGTGTCGAGGGTCACGGCGTGGACCCGGACATGCTGGTGATCGATGACCCGGCCCTCATGACGATGTACCGCGACGGATCGGGCGGCTCAGATCCGCAACTGGATGCGGCCATCAAGCACATGCTCGAAGAGGTCGCTCAGCACCCGTACACGCCGCCCAAGAAGCCGGCGTATCCGGATCGCAAGGAGATGGGCATTCCGGAGAAGGACCGCTAGCGGTTACTTCGGAATCGAGTGTGATACGAGCACAAGTTCATCGTCGCGCACCAGGCCGATGCCAGGGGCGTACCACTTGTGCCCCGTGTCCTTTTCGATGGGCGTGGTCTCTTTCACGTGGACGCAGTGCTCAAAGGTGCCCGCGGGGGTCACCACGCGCTCATCGATGCTGACGACCTCGCCGCGGTCCATGGCGATTCCGGGGGCGACTTCCTGGTAGTACTTGTCCCCCACCGCGGGCTTGGCGGGCAGGGCCAGGCCGAATCGGGTACCGCCAACGCCGGACTGCCAGGCGCCACCGTGGCTATCGACTTTGCCGTTCTTGTAGATGTCCACCTCCTCGCCGAAGTAGTACACATCGTTGGTCGCGCGATCGATGGCAAAGAAGTTCCGTGAAATCTCCTTGACCTCTCCGCCTTCCTCTTCGTGCTCCTCAATGACACGAGTGGTCACGCCATCGACGGTTCGGGTCTCGTCGAGGACTGTGATCGCCAACGTGGTACCCTCATCGTCTTTGTACTTCAGGAGGGTGCCGGGCTTGAGGATGAAGAACTGGCTGGCCCCCGTGGGGCCAAGGTTGGACTTCTCGACCGTGAAGGCATTGCGGAAACCGTCGGATGAGGCGGTCGGCTGGTTCGCGGCGGGTCGGGAGCTTTGGCAGGCGGTTCCCACGAGGGCGGTGAGGATGCAAAGAGCGGTCGGTCCAGTCTTCATGGCGGGCTCCTGAATAAGGCTCAGAGAATACCAAGGTCCGCGGCCGCATCATGACGGCACCGTGACGGCTTTAATATCCCATGCGAGTCATGGTGATCGGAGCGTCGGCGAACCCTGCCAAGTTCGGCAACAAGGCCGTTCGGGCGTATGTTCGTCAAGGGCATGAGGTGATCCCGGTCAATCCGCACGAGCCGACCATCGAGGGGATCGCGGTGTATCCCGACGTCGCATCGCCTTCGGGCCCCATTGATCGTGCGACGTTGTACGTTCCCCCGGCCGTCGGTGGCCCCATTCTTCGGCAGCTCGCTCAGCGCGGCGATGTCGCCGAGGTTTGGTTCAACCCCGGGTCCGAATCGCCTGAACTGGTCGATCAGGCCCGGGAGCTGGGCCTGAATCCGATTGTCGCCTGCTCGATCATCGACATTGGTGAAATGCCGGACTGAGCCTTACTGCACCGTCGGGATGTACGCCGCGATGACGTCTCGGGCCGCGCCCAGGTCGCGGGTGTCGATCATTTCGGTGACGGTGTGGATGTACCGCGTGCCGACCACGATGCCGATGGCCCGGGCTCCGGCGGCGGCCTGCTGGGCCGCGGCACCGTCCTGGCCGCCTGCGGCGAGAATGGTCCGCTGATACGGGATGCGCCCCTTCTTGGCGACAGCCTCGAACTCATCCACCAGCTTGTGGTCAGAGATGAAGGAGCCGTCCTTGATGTGGAGGCCAAAGCCCTTTCCGTGGGTGGTGACGGACTCTTCCTCGGGCACGCCGGGGGTGTCGCACGCGAGAGTGACGTCGATGCCGATGCCGATGTCGGGGGCGACGGCGTGGGAAGCGGTTTTGGCGCCGCGGAGTCCAACCTCTTCTTGGGTCGTAAAGGCGACGACAACCTCGCAGTTGTGGGCCGCGCCGGACTCGTCGAGCTTGCGGATGGACTCGATGCCCAGCCAGCAAGCGACGCGGTTGTCCAGGGCCTTGGAGACGACCTTGGTACCCATGGAGAGAGCGGGCTCATCCATGACGATGTAGTCGCCGACCTTGACGGCCTTCTTGACCTTGTCTGGTGGAAGGCCGATGTCGATGAAGAACTGTTTGGTCTCGGGGACCTTGGTGCGCTCGTCAGGAGATGAAATGTGAATCGGACGGCCGCCGGGGTTCATGACGCCCTTGAAGTCGCCATCGTTCGTGCAGACCAGGACGCGGCGGGAGAAGAGGTTGCGAGCGTCAAAGCCACCCGCGGGGTTGCACCAGATCCACCCCTTGGCGTCGACGTGGCTGACGTAGAAGCCGATCTCATCCATGTGGCAGAGGAGCATGACGACGGTGGGCTTGCCGGACTTCTTGGCGGGCTTGCCCTTAGCTCCGCGGGGGCTGCGGCGGCAGATGAGGTTGCCCATGGCGTCGACTGTGGATGAGTCGAAGAGGCCTTTGACTTCCTTCTGGATCAGGGCGCGGACGCGTTCTTCGCGGCCTGGGACGCCGGGGGTTTCGCACAGACGCTTGAGCAGATCGATGTTCACGAGCAGGGTCTCCTGGTATCTCCGTTGGGAGGGGAGTTTACACGAAGTCTTGGTGGGAGGGAAAGGCGGGTACGCGGAGGCGCGGAGGAACGCGGAGGATGCGGAGAAAGAGGAAAGGGGGAGAGCGAGGCGGGAGAACACCCACCCCCCGGCCCCCTCCCTCAGGGAGGGGGGAGAAAGCGTTATGATCGGGTGTGAGCGGAATTTGGCGGAAATCTCGGTTGATGTGGCTGATCGCACTGGTTGCGGCCGCGGTGCTCGTTGCTCTGGTGGGTCGAAGCACGACGCCCGCGCAGAACGAGCCTCCCATAGGAGCGGTTGTTGAGGCCGGGGACTTGAGCGGGTTTCGGGTGGCGGAGGGGTTCAGGATTGAGCTGGTGGCTTGTGAGCCGATGGTGCAGGCGCCGGTGGCGATGTCGTTTGATGAGGATGGGCGGTTGTGGGTGGTGGAGATGTCGAGCTTCATGAATCATCTGGAGGGGACGGGGGAGCGGGCGCCGGTGAATCGGATTGTGATTTTGGAGGACACCGATGGCGATGGGGTGATGGATAAGAGCGCGGTGTTTTTGGATGGGCTTGTGCTGCCGCGGGCGGTGATGCCGACGTTTGGGGGGGCGCTGGTTTTGGAGCCGCCGACGCTCTATTGGTGTCCGGATCGGGATGGGGATGGGAGGGCGGATGAGAAGCTTGCGCTGCTGGGTGGGTTTGGTGGGATTGAGAGTCCGGAGCATGCGGGGAATGGGTTGCTGCGGGGGATGGATAACTGGATTTACTTTTCGCAGCATCCGTTGCGGCTGAAGTTTGATGGGAAGACGCTGACGACTCAGCGCACGCCGGAGCATGGGCAATGGGGTGTGACGCAGGATGATGCGGGGCGGTTGTATTACGCGCCGAACTCGGATGCGCTGATTGGGGATCGGTATCCGAAGCACTATGCGTCGCGGAATCCGGCACTTGGGGGCGCGGCGGGGATGGGGGAGAAGATTTGTTCGGACTTGACGGTGTGGCCGAGCCACCCCACTGCTGTGAACCGGGGGTATCAGGAAAAGGTGCTGCGGAAGGATGGGACGCTGGCGACGCACACGGCGGCGTGTTCGCCGTTGATTTATCGGGGGACGCTTTTTGGCGAAGAAGCGTACGGGAACGCTTTTGTTTGCGAACCTGCGGGGAACCTTGTCAAGCGAATGGTGATGAGCGAGAAAGATGGGGTGGTTTCGGCGAAGCCGGCGTATGCGGATCGGGACTTTTTGACTTCGAAGGATCCGCGGTTTCGGCCGGTGAGTTTGTGCGAGGGGCCGGAGGGGGCGATTTACATTGCGGATATGTATCGGGGGGTTTTGCAGCACAAGAACTTTGTGACGGATTACTTGAGAAGGGAGACGCGGAAGGGGAAGCTCGAGCGACCGATTTCTCAGGGGCGGATTTATCGGATTGTGCCGAAGGGTGGAGTTGGCGGGTTCAACAGGCTGCGGATGTCGGGGGCGACCAGCGAGGAGTTGCTCTGGGCGCTGCGGATGCACAACGCGTGGTGGTGCGAGTCTGCGCAGCGGTTGATTGTCGAGCGGCATGAGGTGAGTCTGGAGTCGAAGTTGAGGGAAGTGTCTGGGCGTGCGGATGAAGCGTCGGTTCGGCTGCGGGCGCTGTGGACGCTGGATGGATTGGGGCTTGCGACGGCGGAGGATGCGATCAATGCGATGAAGGATGGGGATCCGTGGCTGCGGTGTGCTGGGGCGCGGATTGCGGAGCGGTGGCCGGAGCGGGCTGATGTGCAGGCGGCGTGGGAGCTTTTGACTAAGGATGCGAATCGCCTGGTGCGGGTGCAGGGGACGCTTTCGGCGGGGGAGTGGGCGGGGGCGTCGAAGTTGCTTGGAGCAGTTTTGCAGCGGAATGGTGGGGATGCGTACATCCGGTCGGCGGTGGTGTCGGGGCTCAAGGGGCGCGAGTGGGCGTTTCTTGAGGCGCGGTTTGCGAATGCGATGTGGCCCGCGACTCAGCAGGAGAAGGATCAGCTTTCGCTCCTGGCAGATTGTGTCTTGCGGGGAGAGGATGGCGCGGCGAGGGCCAAGCTTGTGGAGCGGGTTGCGGCGATGGTGATTGAGAAGGATGCGCGGGGGCCGCTGCTTTTTGGGGCGGTGACGCGTGCGCAGCGGCTGGAGTCGCAGTCGCCGCGGACAGTTTCGCTGGGGAGTGAGCCGGTGGGGTGGATGAAGTTGGTGGGGATGACGGAGTTGCCGCTGAGCAAGACTGTGGTGGAGAGCAACTGGTATCTGACTTGGCCGGGGCGGGCGGCGATGAATCCGCCTCGGAAGATTCGGGCGTTGACGGAAGCGGAACAGGGGCAGTTTGGGCGAGGGGAGTTTTTGTTTTCGGATTGCGTGGCGTGTCATGGGGCGGAGGGGAAGGGAGTGCCGGGGCAGGCGCCGCCGCTGGCTGGGTCGGCGCGGGTGCAGGGGCCGGCGACGCAGCTAGCGCGGATTCTGTTGCACGGGTTTGAGGGGCCGATTGATCGGGAGGGTGTGAAGTACGATGGGGTGATGGCACCGGCGCCGCGGTCGAATGATGCGGATTTGGCGGCGCTGATGACTTACGTAAGAAGGGCTTGGGGGAATGGGGCGGATCCGGTGACGGAGGAGATGGTGAAGCAGGTGCGGATGTTGACTTCGAAGAGGAATCGGCCTTGGCGGGCTGAGGAACTGGAGACGATCAAGTGAAGATCGCGAGGTTGTGGAGACTGTGGTGTGCTGTCGCGAGTGGTTTGCTGATGGCGGCTTGTGCGTCGGGGTCGGCGCAGGGGTCCAAGGGGTCAGCGCGGCCGATCTTTGACGGTAAGACGCTGACGGGTTGGGTGCAGCGCGGGGGGAAGGCTTCTTACACGGTGGAGGATGGGTGCATTGTCGGTGCGACGCGGCCGAATCAGGCGAACAGTTTTCTTTGCACGGAGGCGGAGTACGGAGACTTCGTGCTTGAGCTCGATTTCCAGGTGGACCCGGCTTTGAACTCCGGGGTGCAGATTCGGAGTGAGAGCAAGGCGGACTACAAGAGCGGTGTGGTGCATGGGTACCAGGTTGAGATCGATCCCGCGGCTCGGGCGTGGACGGGGGGCATTTATGATGAGTCGCGGCGCGGGTGGCTGGTGAATCTGGAAAAGAACCCTGATGCGAGGGCGGCGTTCAGGCAGGGGGAGTGGAATCATTTTCGAATTGAGGCCAAGGGGGATCACATTCAGACTTGGTTGAATGGCCTTCCCGCGGCCGACCTGCGTGATTCCATGACGCCCAACGGGTTCATCGGGCTGCAGGTGCATGGGGTGGGCGATCGGAAGGATGAACTCAAGATCCGGTGGCGGAATATCGTGCTTACTTGCTTAGACTAAGCGAGTGTTTGGGAGCCACGCGATGCACCGGATGACCAGACAGCGGGAGGCGATTCGGCAGGCGCTCTCGAAGGCGGCGCGCCCGATGAGTCCGCATGAGATTTTGAAGGCGGCGGGGAAGCATGTGAAGTCTTTGAGTCTGGCGACGGTGTATCGGAATCTCAAGGCGATGGCGGCGGATGAGTTGATTCATCCGGTGCAGTTGCCGGGGGAGCCGCCGCGGTATGAGCTGCATGAGGCGGCTTCGCACCATCATCACCACTTTCATTGCGATTCGTGCGACAAGGTGTTTGATGTGTCGGGGTGCCCCAAGGGGCTGGGCGGGCTGGTGCCCAGCGGGTTCACCTTGCGGGCTCATGAGCTGGTGCTGTATGGTCAGTGCTCGGCGTGCGTGAAGGACTCCGGGCACGCGGCGTAAAGGGAACAGCATGAACCCACATTCGGTTGAGCGGATTCCGGTGACTGTTCACGCATCTAGTAGCGCGGCGAGCCGTGCGGTGGCAGCGGAGATCGCATCGCTGATCCGGTCGCGGGCTTCTCAGGCCAAGACGGCGGTGCTTGGGCTGGCAACGGGATCGACGCCGCAGGGCGTCTATGAAGAGCTTGTGCGACTCCACAAACAGGAGAAGCTGTCGTTCCGAAACGTGGTGACGTTTAACCTGGATGAATACTGGCCGATGAAGCCGGAAGAGTTGCAGAGCTACCGGCGGTTCATGAATGAGTATCTCTTTGACCACGTGGATATCTCGCGCGAGAACACGCACGTGCCCAACGGGACGGTGGCCCGGGACCAACTCGCGGCTTCGTGCGAGGAGTACGAGAGGCAGATCGCAGCCGCGGGCGGAATTGACATCCAGTTGCTGGGTGTGGGCAAGACCGGGCATATCGGGTTCAATGAGCCGGGATCGCCCAAAGACAGCCGGACGCGGCTTATTACGCTGGACCGTGTGACCCGGATGGATGCGGCGAGTGATTTTTTTGGCGAGCGGCATGTGCCGCGGCATGCGCTGACGATGGGCGTCGGGACGATCATGGAGGCGCGGCGGATCTTTCTGCTGGCGTTTGGTGAGCACAAGGCGGCGATCATCCGGCGGGCAGTTGAGGGCGAGATCAACCCTTCGGTCGCCGCGAGCTTCCTGCAACAGCACCCGAGCGTGCAACTCATGCTGGATCCCGCGGCCGCGGCGGAGTTGACGCGGATCAAGACGCCTTGGCTGCTGGGGGCGGTGGAGCAGTTCGGGCTTAAATGGGATGCCAAGACCACGCGTAAGGCGGTGATCTGGCTGGCGGGGCTGGTCAAGAAGCCGATCTTGAAACTGCGTGATGAGGACTACAACGAGCACGGATTGCAGGAACTGCTCACGACGCGCGGCGGACAGGGGGCCAAGCACGGCGGGGCGTACGACATCAACATTGAGGTGTTCAAGGCTCTGCAAGGAACGATCACGGGATGGCCGGCCGGAAAGCCGGAGAGCGATGCGAAGCCCGAATCCGCGAAGCGCATTGTCGTGTTCAGCCCGCATCCGGATGACGACGTCATCAGCATGGGCGGGACCTTTATCCGCCTGTGCGAGCAGGGGCACGAGGTGCACGTCGCGTACCAGACCTCGGGCAACATCGCGGTGTTTGACGACGAGGCCGTACGTTTTACCGACTTTGTGACCGAGTTCAGCCGGGCGTTCGGCGTCTTTGGCGCTGAGGCCGAGCGAATCGAGCGGCAAGTGCAGTCGTTTGTCGGCCGCAAGCAGCCGGGGGAGATCGATACGCCCGAGTTGCAGCGCATCAAGTCGCTGATTCGCCGCACCGAAGCGCGGGCGGCCGCGGTTTTTGCCGGCGTCGATGCGGAGCGGATTCACTTCCTCGCTATGCCGTTCTACGAAACGGGCCGCGTACGAAAAAAACCGCTCGGGCCGGAGGATGTGCGGATCACCATGGAACTGCTGGAACGGGTCAAGCCGCATCAGGTGTACGCGGCTGGAGACCTGTCGGACCCGCACGGAACGCACCGCGTGTGTCTGGCCGCGATTATCGCTGCGATCGAGCGGTTGAAGGACCGCCCGTGGATGGCGTCGTGCGCGGTGTGGCAGTATCGCGGGGCGTGGCAGGAATGGGGACCCGAGGAAATCGAGATGGCGGTGCCGCTGTCGCCGGATGAGGTGCTGCGGAAGCGGATGGCGATCTTCAAGCACGAGAGCCAGAAGGACATGGCGCTGTTCCCCGGGCCCAGCGACGCCCGCGAGTTCTGGCAGCGTGCGGAGGAGCGCAACCGCCACACAGCGCGGCTGTACGACGCCCTGGGACTAGCTGAGTATGAAGCGATTGAGGGCTTTGTGAAGTGGCGGCCCGGCAGCCAGTCTTAGTCCACCTTGCGCAGCTTGGTGACCCGCCCCACTTCAACCCATTCGACGACGAAGATGTTACCCGAGTGATCGAAGATGGCCGAGTGCGGGGCGATGAACTTGCCCGGGATGAACTTGTCGCGCGGCTTGTCGCGAAGGCCGAAGTTGGTTCCGTCTCCCAGGTGGGTGATGAGTTTGTTGGACTTGTCGAACAGAGTCACCCGGGCTTCCAAGTCGGGGATCAGCAGCACGCCGTGGCGCTCTGAGAAGTGGCACGGGGAGCGGAGTTCATCGGTCACGAACCCCTGGTGGTGACCTTCGAGATCGAAGTATTGCAGACGGCGGTTGGACCGGTCAGCCACCACCAGGCGAGGTGGGGTGTCATGCCCCGCACCGCGCGAGTCGATCATGAGGCCGTGCGGACAGGCCATCTGCCCGCGCTCTTTGCCGGGGCCACCGAAAGTGCCCACGTAGTCTCCCTTGGCGTTATAGCGGTGGATCCAGGACTTTCCATAGCCGTCTGCGATGAAGAGGCTCCCGGCGCCCGGGAGTCCTTGGGGCACCACGGCGACGTTGGTGGCGTGATACTCGGATTGGTTGTTGTACACGCCCGATTCCATCGGCGCGGCCTTGGACCAGACCTTCTCGCCCTTAAGAGTCGTCTTGTCCACCACGCCGCGGGCAGAATCGCAGAGGTACAAGAACTCGCCATCGGCCTCGCGAGATAGGTGCAGGCCGTGGGCGCCACCCTTGTATTCCGCGCCCCAGGAGCGGATGAACTTGCCGGAGGAGTCAAAGACGACAATCGCGTCGGCCTTGGGGCTGGTCGAGTGAACCGTGTGCTTGATGTAGATGTTGCCTTGGGAGTCTTCGGCCACGCCGTGCGTGTTGCCCCAGGCGATGTCGCCGGGCGGCGTGCCCCAGTCGTGAATTACCTCGTACTTGTGCTCACCTTCGCCGACGATGATCGGGTCCAGGCCTGACTTGTTGGAGCCCAGCAAGATGCGGGGCGCGGCCAGCGCAGCTGTCGCGAGGGCGGAGGCTCTGACAAACGCGCGGCGGGAAAGACGGCTCATGCGATGCTCCTGAGAGGGACGGGTCAGGCCAGTATCTTCGAAACCACCTTCCCGTGCACATCCGTCAAGCGGAAGTTGCGGCCCTGGAAGCGGTAGGTCAGTTTGGTGTGGTCCAGGCCCATCAGGTGCAGGATCGTGGCCTGCAGGTCGTGGACATGAACGGGATCCTCGACGACGTTGTAGCCCAGTTCATCGGTTGAGCCCAGGGAAAAGCCCCGCTTTACGCCGCCACCGGCCATCCACATGGTGAAGGCGTGGGGATGGTGGTCACGGCCGAGAAACTTGGAGTTGTTGCGAGCCTCGTTCATGGGAGTGCGGCCGAACTCACCGCCCCAGATGACCAGGGTGTCGTCCAGCAGCCCTCGCTGCTTGAGGTCCTTAATAAGTGCAGCCGCGCCCCGGTCGGTTTCCTTGCAGCGATTCGGGAGCGAGGTCATGATGTCATCGCCGCTGCTGGTCCCGTGGCTATCCCACCCCCAGTGATAGAGCTGGACGAACCGGACGCCGCGCTCGATGAGGCGGCGGGCGAGGAGGCAGTTGTTCGCGAAGGAAGTCTGGCCGGGATTGGTGCCGTAGAGCTCGTGGATTTCCTTCGGCTCTTTGGCGATGTCCATCAGTTCAGGGACGCTGGACTGCATGCGGTAAGCGAGCTCGTATTGGGATATCCGCGTCGCGATCTCCGGATCGCCGACCCGGCCCAGGTTGATCCGGTTCAGGTCGCGCACGGCATCGAGCGACTGGCGACGAACAGCATCACTCACTCCCGGCGGATTAGAAACGTACAACACCGGATCTCCCTGCGAGCGAAACTGCACGCCCTGATGCACGGTCGGCAGGAAGCCACTGCTCCAAAGCGTGTTGCCGGCATCCGGCCCATTAGGGCCAGACGTGAGCACCACAAACCCGGGCAGATCGCGGTTCTCGCTGCCCAACCCGTAAGTCATCCACGATCCCATGCTGGGGCGGCCGGGAAGCTGCGAGCCCGTATGGACGAACAACTGGGCAGGAGCGTGGTTGAAGTGGTCGGTCTTCATGGACCGGATGATGGTGATGTCGTCGGCAATTTCAGAAAGGTGCGGGAGGAGCTCGGAGATCACCCCCCCGCTCTTGCCGCGTGGAGCGAACTTGTATGGAGATGCCAGCACCCGCGGCGTGCCCCGAATGAAGGCGAAGCGTTCGTTTTTGACAAGCTCTTCGGGGATCGGCTTGCCCTCAAGCTCGATCAGCTTGGGCTTGGGGTCAAAGAGGTCCAGTTGGGACGGAGCCCCGGCCATGTGGAGAAATATGATCCGCTTGGCCTTGGCCGCGAAGTGCGCGAGCCGCGGTGCCAGCGGGTCCGCGGCGGAACCGCCCGGTTCTCCGGCCAGGACACTGTCCTGCAGAAGCGATGCGAGCGCAATCACGCCCACACCCGTCGAACACCGGCAAAAGAACTGCCGCCGGGTGATTCCGAGCAATCGTTGCGGGTCCATGGGGTTTGTCATCGTCGCCTCACACTCACGAACCGTTCGTCAGGACCTCATCCAGATTCAGAAGCACGTTGCACACGACCGTCCACGCTGACAGTACTTCAGGCTCCGCGACGGTCGATCCTCCGCCAAACTTGGCGGCTGCTTGGGGGTCGTTCCGGAAGTTCTCCAGTTGCTGTCGCAGCAGTGCCGCCAATCGGTCCCTTTCTTCTCGGGTGGGAGCTCGGCACACGCAGGCTCGCACTGCGAACTCCAGTCGATCCGACTCCGGCCGCTCCAGAACTTTGCGTGCCAGCCCCGCCGCGGCCTCGACGAAGACGGGGTCGTTGAGCGTGTTCAAGGCCTGGAGAGGAGTATTCGTGCGAGACCTGCGGGTGCAGGCCACCTGACGTGGCGGGGCGTCAAAGGACACAAACTGCGGGTACGGAGCAGATCGACGCCAATAGGTGTAGATGGCACGGCGGTACCGGTCCTCTCCTTCGCTCGTCGTCCATCGATTTTCGGAATACGGACTTGCCCAGATTCCCGGCGGTTGGACGGGAAACACCGGCGGCCCGCCCATCTTCATTGACAACAGCCCGCCTATCGCCAGTGCCTGGTCGCGAATGGTCTCCCCATCCAGCCGAAACCGCGGCCCACGGGCGAGCAAAAGGTTTCCAGGGTCCACTTCGATCATGCCTGGTGTCACCCGCGGCGCCTGCCGGTACGTGGCGGAAGTGACGATCAGGCGGTGTATCGCCTTGAGACTCCACCGGCGCGCAACCAACTCAGTTGCAAGCCAATCGAGCAACTCGGGATGTGTTGGAGGAGAGCCCCGCGCGCCGAAGTCCTCACTGGTTTCAACGATGCCCCGCCCGAAGTGCGATTCCCAGAGCCGATTCACGGTGACGCGGGCGGTGACCGGATTGGAATCGCTGACCAGCCACCTCGCCAAATCGGCCCGAGTCGCGGGAGTGCCGGATGGCAGGGAACCGAGAGCCGCTGGCACACCCGGCACAACGATGTCCCCGGGGCTCATGAAGCTGCCGCGGTTAAGGATGTGGGACTCTCGGGTCGGCAACTCTTCCTGCATTACCAACGTCGAGACCAACGGCTTCTGCTTCTTTCGCAAAGCCTCGATCTCGCGACGAGGCTGAGCGGCTTCGGGCGATCCCTCCCCCACCGCCTTGATGAACGAATCCAGCTGCGCAATCTCCTCCCGCTGCTCGATCGCTTCCCGCGTTGAGAGGTCGAGCTTCGGACTGATCTCCTGCATCTCTGACCCCGAGACCAACCTCGACTCGGCCTTCGTGGTGTTGAAGAACGCAAAGAACCGGTAGTAGTCCTTCTGCGTGTAGGGATCAAACTTGTGGTCATGGCACTGGGCACAACCGAGCGTCGCGCCAAGCCAAACCGTCGCCGTCGTGTTGGCCCGATCAATCACGGCGTTGACGCGGTACTCCTCCGCATCGACACCGCCCTCTTCATTGATCATGGAGTTGCGGTGAAAGCCGGTGGCGATCAACTGCGAGCGGGTGGGATGGGGGAGCAGGTCACCAGCAAGTTGCTCGATGGTGAACTGGTCAAAGGGCACGTCAGAGTTCAGAGCGTCAACCACCCAATCGCGGTACGGCCAGACCGACCGTCCGCCATCCTTCTCGTAACCATGACTGTCCGCATACCTCGCGATGTCCAGCCACGGACGAGCCCAGCGCTCCCCGTAGCGCGGCGAAGCGAGCAGCCGATCCACGAGCCGCTCGTACGCATCGTGGCGTGTGTCCGCCAGAAAAGCGTCCGCCTCTTCAACCGAAGGCGGCAGCCCGACTAAGTCAAGGGTCAACCGGCGCAGAAGTTGGGCCCTCTCGGACTCAGCACCCGGAACCAGGCCCTTCTTCGTCATCGCCTCAAGAACAAAATTGTCAATCGGGTTCCGTGGCCATTTCTCCAACGATGTGACGGAGGCCGGTGGTTGCTGCCGGACCGGTGACACATACGCCCAGTGCTTCTCCTCCACACCGTGCTCGTTCGTTAAACCGTCATCCGGCCAGACCGCACCTTGCTCAACCCACGCAGTAAGAATCTTGATGCATGCTTCGGGCAGCGGTTCGCGATCCAAGGGCATTCGTTCCTCGTCGCCTCGCCCCAGCACCCGATCGATGATCATGCTCTCATCAGGTTTGCCCGCAACGAAGAGTGGGCCGGACCTGCCCCCGTTGACGGCCGCGGCACGAACATCCAGACGAAGTGAAGATTGGTCGGACGTGGCGGTCGAACTGGATGCGGCCGTCCACGGGAAACGCGATGTCGGTCAATCGCCCGGGCTCGCTTCGGATGGGCGGCTGTACCGCTGACTCTTGGGCCGAGCATGGCATCGATACGTAAAGCCCAATCGCCAGGGCATACGCCGACACCCGAAGCCACTGCTTCGGCGCTGCATCGGTGTTCGAAAGTCGTCCCATCATCCATTCGCAGTGTAATCGGCGCGAGCCAGTCACGCCAGATCAATCGGGATGACGATCAGCGAGATCGGGCGACCGACTCAACGTAGAGGATGCGAAGGTTGCCCCGTTCATGAAGGTGTCCGGATACCCGCACGGGCTCCCCGGCAAGCTCGCTGATCCACCCCGGCATGGGCCCCCCGCTCTCGTGGGCGAGCAGGACGTATTGACGCCCTACGTTGGCGTCCAGCGTCACGAGCATGGGCGGAATCCCTCCCGTGAGACAGAGGGCCGCGCACGCTTTGTGTGTCTTGCCATCCCCAGGTTTCATCGCGCCGAGGTAGCACTTGTAGTCCACGACCTCGCCGTCGATATACACCGAACCCAAGTCTCGATCCGCTGACAGAGCCGGAACCTCGCCCGGAGTTCTTTCGATCGCCGTGGGCTCCGGAGCGAGCTCGACGATCTCGCGTCCGTCCCGATCAAGCTTCCAGCCCGTCACCCGCACCAGCGTGCCATCCAGCCCTTTGCAGCGTGGGGCGCTGCCCCTCTTGCCCTGCTCCACAAGAAACACGGGCGTCGTGGTTTCCGACTCAAACACCAGGTGGGGGTAGGGCCGCTCGCGCAACACACCCGTCCGCTGGATCGTCGTACCCTGGTCCCACACCGCATCGCCGGGAGAGCGCTGGAAGTACGCGATGACCGCGCCGCATGCGACCAGGATCCACAGCGTCAAAGGGATGGCGATCCGCACGAATCGCAGGTGGCCCGCGGGCATGGGCAGGTATCCGACGTAGAACTCATCGCGAGTCTCAGCCATCAATCGCTCCCGGTTCGAACTTGGCCGCTTCGACAGCGGTCCCCGGCGGCAGCGGTTTGGGATCGATCAGTATTCGACGCCCCTCAACTCGGACCTGATAGGTAGGAATCTTCTCGGTGAATGGCGGCGGCGACTGACCGTTGTGCGGAAGGTACTGATACCCATGCCACGGACAGGTGATACACCCGTCCACAATCTTGCCTTCTCCCAACGGCCCGCCCTGGTGAACGCACACGTTGGAAACCGCCGAAATCGCGTTGCCGTTCTTGAAGACCGCGATGCGCTCCCTGCCTTTCAGGCACACGACCTTGGCCCGATCCGGGCGGATCTCATCGACAGAGCCGACGTCGATCCAACGCGTATCCGGCGCTGAAGACGCTCCGAGTTCCTTCGCATCCTTTCGCACTTCAATCCGTCCAGCGACAAGATGCAACCCCCCGACCACCGTGATTCCCAGCCCGAGCAACGCCGGATACACCGGACTGGCCTCCACCTGAATCGCGCCCAGAGCAACATGACCCACGAGCAATGCATACGCCGGATACACCAGCATGTGCAGGTTCTTCCAAACCCGTGCCGTCAGGTTTTTGAGCCAGAAGTCGTGGCTCGTCGCGGCCATCACAAAGAGGATCGCGAGCGAAAAGAATCCGAGGATTTCAAACGGGAACCCGTTCAGCGAGCCGTACGACCTGTATCCATTCACAACCGCGGACAACGGATTCCGCACGCCAAACCCGCCGTAATACGCGAGCGTCAAGCCACCGTGGCCCAGCGCGACCATAAAAGTGCAAACTCCCAAATGCCGCCGGTTGTAGAGAAGGGCCGCGAATCGGCGGCTGAGCCTCGCGAGGGGACCAATGCAAAGGGTGATGTGCAGCATCAGGATGGCGCAAGTGCCCAAAGCCCGGATGAGGAGGACAGGAACGCTGATCGCTTCGCGCCCCGCGAAGAGCAGCGTTCCCAAGATCAGGAATACGGCGAGGTAAGCCGCGACCGCCCCGAGCATCACGGCGTCGTACATGCGCTTGTGGTGGTTCCATTGTACGAGTCGGTAGCCGGCGCTCACGGCTTGCCCCTCGCGGACGGCGGAGCTGGAGCTGGACGGTACATCCAGGCAACCGTCAATCCCGCCAACAGGAGCGGGCCCAGCACAACCCAAATACGACAATGCCATCTCCGTTGAGCGCTGTTCACGTGGAGGTTCCCGGAGAGTTCAACCACCGCCGCAACATCAATGGCCAGAGCGCGGCCACACCGGGCATGATGAGAAGCCGAAAGCCCGGTCCCGAATTCCGGACGGCCACGTCCACTCGTTCAACACCCCAGACCACGAAAGCGATGGCAAATCCAATGCCGATGGCGGCGTAAACGGCCAAGCCAAGCAGGATGATGGTGATCACTGACATAAGCGTTGTTTCAGCATACTGCATTTCCGTTTGGATGCCGTTGGCGTCCCGGGAGTTCCGGGACATTTCCCCGTTCCCTCTTTGGCTTCAAACCCCGTACACTGGCCTAGGTAGTTCAATCCATGCCCCCGGAAACCCGGAGGCACAACCTTCTATCCGGGAGGCCCCCATATGTCTGCAACCAACCCCTCCGACATCCGCAATATCGCCCTGGTCGGGCACGGGTACGCCGGCAAGACCACGCTCATCGAAAGGCTCTTGTTTACGGCAAGTCAGAATCCCGAGTCGGGCCTTCACATGAAGAAGATGGGCACGGTCGAAGAGGGAACGACCGTGAGCGACTTCTCGGATGCGGAGCGGCATCACAAGCACTCGTTGACCGCCAAGCTCTTTCACTTCAAGTTCCACGGACGCCTGATCAACCTCATCGACACGCCCGGCCTTGCCGACTTCGTGGGACACGCCGTCGCGGCGATGCCCGCTGTCGAAACCGTCGCCGTGGTGGTGGATGCCATCCGCGGGATCGAGAGCAGCACGCGTCGCCTTATGAACATCGCCGCGGACCGCAAGATCCCCCGCATCGTCATCATCAACAAGATCGATTCGCACGATGCCGATCTGGAACTCCTTGTCGAGCGCATCCGTGACCAGTTCGGGTCCATCTGCCTCCCGATCAACCTCCCGGCCGAGGGCGGAAAGAAGATCATCAACGTATTCGACCACGATGGATCTGACGATGAGGGCGATACGACGGACTTCTCATCCGTTCGCCAGGCTCACAAAGCGATCATCGAGCAGATCGTCGAGGTTGAAGAGAAGCTGATGGAGACGTACCTCGAGAAGGGTGAGGCGTTCGACCCCGCGGACCTGCACGCGGCCTTTGAAAAATGCCTCGGTGAAGGGCACCTGGTTCCGATTTGCTTTGTGTCGGCCCGGTCCGGCGTTGGCGCCGATGACCTGCTTCACATCATGGCGGACCTCTGCCCGGCTCCTACCGAGGTTCGCCCGTCCGAGTTCCAGTACCGCCCCATCGCGCCCTCTGGCGAACCCGCTGAAGAGGAAATCGAGTTCAACCCCGCGCCGGACCCCAGCGCCAAGACGATCGCCCACGTGTTCAAGGTCACCGCGGACCCCTTTGTCGGAAAGCTTGCGTACTTCCGCGTTCACTCTGGCGTGGTGCGGCACAAGGCTGACCTGTTCCTGAATGATCAAAAAAAGCCTTTGCGTATCGGGCACCTATTCAAACTCCACGGGAAGGACCACATCGAGGTCCACGAAGTGGGGCCGGGGGACATCGGGGCGGTCGCCAAGATCGATGAACTCCACTTCAATGGCGTGCTCCACGACAGCCACGAGCACGACAGCGTCCACCTGACACCCCTGGCCATTCCCAAGCCCATGTTCGGGCAGGCGGTCGAGCTCAAGAACCATGCGGATGAAACCAAGTTCGCGACGGCGTGCGCCAAGCTTCAGGAAGATGACCCCTGTTTCAAGGTGGACCGGGTGGCCGCGACCAAGCAGACCGTGCTTCGTGGCCTTGGCGAGCTGCATCTCCGCGTCGTCCTGGAGCGGCTCAAGCAGGGATACAACATCGAAGTCATCACCAGCACGCCCAAAACCGCTTACAAAGAGACAATCACGACCAAGGCCGACGGGCACCACCGCCACAAGAAGCAGACCGGCGGCTCGGGCCAGTTCGGTGAGGTCTACCTTCGGATTGAGCCCATCGCACCAGACCAATCCGACGGCTTTGAGTTTGTGTCAGAGGTCGTGGGCGGGACCGTTCCCCGGCAATACTGGCCGGCCGTCGAAAAGGGCATTCGTCAGGTCCTGGGCGACGGCGCCATCGCGGGCTACCCCCTGACCGGCGTTCGCGTTGCCCTCTACGACGGCAAGTATCACGATGTGGACAGCAAGGAAATCGCCTTCGTGACGGCGGGTCGGAAAGCGTTCATTGACGCCGTTCAGAAGGCCCGGCCCAAGCTTTTGGAGCCCTACGTTGTCGTGGAAATCACGGCCCCCAGCAAGTACCTGGGCGACATTGCGGGGCACATGTCCACGAAGCGTGGCCGCGTTCAGGACACCAACATGATCGGAGCCGATTCCTGCATCGTTCGGGCCATCGCCCCCCTGGGGGAACTCCAGAACTACGCCAACGAGCTCAAAAGCATGACCGCCGGCACCGGAACCTACGCCATGGACTACAGCCACGATGAGCACGCCCCGTCCCACATTCAAGCCGAAGTCGTAGCCGCCTTTAAGCCCAAGGCGGATGAGGATTGAACCCTACCCTTGCACTCATCCCCCTTCCTTGATCCAATGGGTGTCGTTCCCCAAGGAAGGGAGTCTCCCGAATGCGCGAACACAAGCACTTCTCCCTCATCATCGTCGTGGTGCTCCTGCTCGTATTCGGCGGCGTGTTTTATTACGCGATCGACAGCCTGACCAAGGAGATCACACCGGTCCCCAGGTCCGCCCACGGCTCGCCCGGATCATCCGCCAAGGCCGCTTCGGTTGAGGCGCTCAAGGCCGCCGTTGCGAAAAGCGACATCGCGGCCATCAAGTCCGCGACCGACAAGGCTGGGGGAATTAACGGCCAGTTCCCGCTCCTGGAATCGGGTCGTCGTCAAATCTCGCTATTGACCTACGCCGCCATGCAGGGAGATGCGAAGCTCATTGCCGGCCTGCTCGCGGCCGGAGCCAAACTCGAAAACGCTTCAGACGACTGGGGCACCCCTTTGATGATGGCCGCGGCCAAGGGAGACCTTGCGTCACTCAACGAGTTGCTGAAGGCCGGGGCTAAGGTCGAGGATCGCAACAAGTGGGGAGAGACGGCACTCATCCTCGCCGCGAGGTTCGGCACTCCCGAGAAGGTTAAGGCCCTCATCGATGCCGGAGCGACTGTGGTGAAGGCGGACAACGAAGGCAACACTGCCCTGTCAGCGGCGGCGGGGAGCGATTCTCCAGCCATCATCGTCAAGATGCTCCTGGACGCCAAGGGCGAGGTTGACGTTGCGAACAAAGACGGAGTCACCCCGCTTATGCAGGCCGCCAAGCTCGGCGATCTGGAGAAATGCGTGATGCTCCTGGATGCCGGCGCCAAAGTGTCCCTGAAGGACAGCAATAGCTGGACGGCCTACGACTGGGCCAAGCAACGCGCCGATGAAGCGGGTGAGAAGTGCGCCGCCTTTCTCGCCCAAGCCGGGCGGTAGTGGCAAACTGGGCAAGGAAGGACCTCGACTTCCCAAGCTACTTGGCGGTGGTACCCTGTTCCCTTCCCAGGAGTGCATATGCCCGCCAACAAACCAACGGCCAAACTCGCCTACATCGCCATCATGCTGGTGGCCGCGGGGTTCCTGCTGATGTACCTGTTCCGGCCCAGCGGAACCAAACAGTCGAACTCGGGCCAACCCATCACCCCGCCAGTCGCCCCCACGGCGGCCTCCGTTGAAGCGGCTTGGGCTACCACGTTGGCTACCGGCGATGCCGAAGCCATCAAAAAGGCCCTGCAGGCGGGTTCCAGCCCTTCGGCTCCGTTGACCGCGGCCCCGAATACTGGATGGACGCCCCTGCACGTAGTGAGCGCCCGAATCGTCCCAGGGGCGATCGCAGCCCTGGTCGCCGCCGGAGCATCGCCGGATGCCCAGACGCCCGATGGAAAAACTCCCGTGTGGATGGCGGCTCAGTTGGGGCTGATCCCCTGCCTGAACGACCTGATCACCGCCAACGCATCGGTTGACAAGCCGGATGCTCAGGGAAGGACGGCCCTGATGATGGCCGCCGCCGCCGCCAAGCCCGACGCGGTTCAGACCCTGCTCGCTGCGGGCGCGGCCCACAATGTGGCCGACGGCACGGGCATTACCGCTCTGGGATACGCCGTTGCCGTGCCGGGTAACTCGTCCATCGCCAAGATGCTGATCGAAGCCGGAGCAGATCCGGATGTGGCGGATGCTCAGGGGGTCACCCCACTGATGCGGGCCGCGGAGCGGTCTGATGCCGAGCAGGTGGTGATGCTCATGAACTACGGGGCCTCCCCCGCGGGCAAGTCGAAGGATGGCAAGAGCGCCTTGGACCGGGCCAAGTCTCGCACCGATGAGGCGGGCAAACAGGTCGCGGGTGTCTTGAATCAGGCTGGTTGAACTCATAGCTGGGCGAGCAACTTCGCAGCGGTCAGTTCGGCGATGGTCGGATAGACCACATCAGCCCCGGCAGCTGAGAGTTCACTGGCTGTGTGCGTGGTCGCCACCCCGACGCCGACCATGCCCGCGGCCTTGGCCGCGAGGATCCCAGCAGGGGCATCTTCGATCACGGCACAACGTTCAGGGCGTAACCCGAGCAACTCCGCGGCCCGCAAGAACACGTCCGGGGCTGGCTTGCCGCGCTTCACTTGCGAGCCATCGACCACGGCACCGAAGTAGCCCCTGATTTGGCCGACATCCAGAATCAGATTTACATTCTCGGGCGGCGCGGATGACCCGACGCCCAACCCGATCCGCTCTCCGCGAAGACCATCGAGCAGCGCGACCAGCCCCGGGGCTAGGGGCACATCCGTCCGAATGAACTCGCGGAAGGCCGCTTCCTTTTCGTCCGCGATGCGAATCGCCTCAGCTGGCGGCACATTCTCTCCAAACATGATGCGGATGCAGTCCGGGTTGACTCGTCCAAAACAGGAGAGAAATGTCTTGTGCGCCAGGTCAATCCCGAATTTCTGCGCTGCGGCCCTCCAAGCCAGCCAATGGGCATTCTCGGTCAGCACAAGCACGCCGTCCATGTCGAAGATCACGCCCCGGGTCATTCGCTCTAGCTCCTCACATTGCCCGTGCAGTCTGTCGAATCGAAATGAGTTCTTTCATTACTCCGTCTAGAGCGATACCGCTGCCCCGCACGCCGAAAGCGTCGTGAAGGGCTGAATAAACGCGGTATAACCGTTTGTACGTTTCCACGTGCGCAGGAATCGGCCGATACACGTGTGGTTTCTCGCCGCACATGGCCTGTTGGGCGTCGGGCACTGATCGGCGCGCGCCGCCGACGACGCTTCCGAAAATGGCCGCGCCCAGTGCACAGGTCTGCCCGGAGCGGCTGACCTTCATCGGCCGGCCCGTGACATCCGCGTAGATCTGCATCGCGAGCGGGCTTTTCTCCGCGATTCCCCCGCAGTTGACCACGTCTTCGATCGTGACGCCATACTGCTCGATGCGATCGATGATCTTGAGCGCTCCGAAGGCCGTGGCCTCGATGTAGGCTCTGTACAACTCTGGCGGCGTTGTCGCGAGAGTCTCGCCGATCAGGAGCCCCGTGAGCAGTGGATCAACCAGAACAGTCCGGTTCCCGTTGTGCCAATCCAGTGCAACAAGCCCGCTCTCGCCGGGCTTGAGCTTGGCCGCTGCTTCTGCGAGTCTTCGGTGCATTTCGTCCGCTGAGCCAAACCCGGATGGCCCGATGCGATTGACGAACCAGTTAAAGATGTCCCCCACGGCGGATTGCCCTGCCTCGATCCCATACATGCCCGGCACGATGCTCTCGGCCGCGATCCCACAGACACCCGGAATGTCAACCAGCGGCCGATCGAGCGGCCAGACCATGCAGTCGCACGTGCTGGTGCCGATGATCTTGACGAGGGTTCCGGGTTTGATGCCTGCCCCGACAGCGCCCATGTGAGCATCGAGGGCACCCACCGCCACTGGTATCCGCGCTGGCAATCCCAGGCGGGTGGCGATCTCGGGCAGCAATTCACCGGCCTTCCGATCTGAAGGCACCGCCAGAGGCGCGAATCGCTCGCGGAATCTGGAGAATCCCGGAGCGAGCGAGTCCAGGAAGCTCGCCGCGGGCAGGCCTCCCCACGAAGCGTGGTACATGCCCTTGTGCCCGGCCGCGCAGGCGCCGCGGCTCATCGTGCGCGGGTCTTTCTTGCCTGTCACCGCGCCGACGATGAAGTCGCACAGTTCAACCCAGGTATAGACAGCTTTCGCCACCTCGGGGCTCGTTCGCTCGCACCGCAAAGCTTTGGACCAGAACCACTCCGACGAATACGTGCCACCGCACTTGGCGAGATAGGGAAACCCGGACTTGCGAGCTTTCTCCGTGATCTCTGCGGCCTCGGCGTGTGAAGTGTGGTCCTTCCAAAGCCACGCCATGGCCGCGGGCTCATTTCTGAACTCGTCGTGCAAACCCAGAGCCACCCCCGCCTGATCCACGGGAAGTGGAGTTGAGCCCGTGGTGTCAACACCCAGCCCCACAATCCGGCTCGAGTCGAATCCCGGCCGAGCTTTCGCTTGGTTCAGGGCACCGAGTATGCTCGCTTCGAAGCCCGCTAGGTAGTCGGCAGGATCTTGCCTGGCCAAGTTCGGGTCACGGCCATCAAGAATGATACCTTCAACGCCACTCCTGTAGGCGTAGACAGACGTCGCAACTTCCTCGCCGGTCGCGGTGTCCACAATCAGCGCGCGGACTGAGTTGGTCCCGAAGTCCGCCCCGATCGAATATTTCGTGGAATCGCCCATCAGAGTTCTCACCAGACAGCTTCGGGTCGCGGCAACACCGCCTGAATGTACCCGAATCCCGTCTGAGATTCAGACTCCCCGCCCCACACTCGTTCGCAAAAGCAGATACTCTTCTGGTCCCAGCAGGATTGCCCCCGCAAACCCGTCAGGACTCAATGCCATGAAAGCCCCCTTTCGCTCTCTGCTCCTCGCCACCGCCGCCCTGTCGGTGATCGCGTTGAGCAACGCCAAGCCTGCCGCCGCCCAGCCGACCATCCCGGCCAAGAAGATCCGCGTGGGCTTTGCCCAAGTGGGTGCCGAGAGTGATTGGCGCCGGGCCAACACGGAATCCATCAAGTCCGAAGCGGCCGCTCGCGGAATCGAGCTGGTCTTCGTAGATGCCCAACAGAAGCAGGAGAACCAGATCAAGGCCCTGCGGAGCTTCGTTGCTCAGAAAGTTGACGTGATCGCTCTGGCGCCCAAGGTTGAAACCGGCTGGGAGCCTGTGCTCAAGGAAGTCAGGCAGGCCGGCATTCCGGTGATCCTGACCGACCGCAGTGTTGATGTCTCCAATCCCGATCTCTTCGTGACGTTCATCGGCGCCGACTTTGTCGAGGAAGGTCGCCGCGCGGCTCAGTGGCTGGGCAAGGCAACCAATGGCAAGGCCCTGGTCGCGGAACTCCAGGGGTCCCCCGGCGCGGCTCCCGCGATCGATCGCAAGAAGGGTTTCGAAGAAGGCATCAAGGCTTTCCCCGGCATCAAGATCATCAAAAGCCAGACTGGTGAGTTCAGCCGAGCCAAGGGGCGTGAGGTGATGGAATCGTTCCTCAAGAGCCCCGAGGGCAAGCAGATCACGGCTCTCTATGCCCACAACGACGACATGGCCCTCGGCGCGATCCAAGCCATAGAGGAAGCCGGCCTGAAGCCCGGAGTAGACATCAAGATTGTCTCGATCGACGGCGTCAAAGCCGCGTTCGAAGCCATGGTTGCCGGCAAGCTCAACTGCACCGTCGAATGCACCCCGCTCCTGGGGCCCAAGCTCTGCGATGTGGTTCAGGCCCTGATGGCCAAGAAGCCGGTTGAGCATCGCATCAAAACCGAGGCCGCGGTGTTTGAGCAGGCCACGGCCGCCAAAGACCTCCCCACGCGCAAGTATTGAAGTGACGCACACCCCTCCGGACGGTCGGAACTTGTCACCCGAGCTGCTCAGCACCTCGGGTTTGTGCGTTCACTATGGACCGGTTCGGGCACTTCAAAGCGTCGACTTCAGCCTTCGGAGCGGCGAGATTCACGCCCTCATGGGAGAAAATGGCGCAGGTAAGAGCACTCTCATCAAGTGCTTGACGGGAGTGGTAACACCCTCAACCGGAGAGATTCATCTCTCAGGTCAGCGAATCCGCCCCGAGTCGCCGCATGATGCCGAGGCCCTCGGCATCGCCGCGGTTTTTCAGGAGGTCGGACTCATTCCCCACCTCTCCGTTGCGGAGAACATCTGCCTGGGGCGCGAGCCCTTGAGGCGTTTCTGGCCGCGGCTGGTTGATTGGGGAACCGTGCGTTCCCGGGCCAAGAGTGTTTTAGCTCGCCTGGGTCTGTCGGAACTCGACATCCGCCGCGATCTTGGGACCTGTTCCGTCGCTATTCAACAACTCGTGGCGATCGCCCGCGCGCTGGATGTGAACGCCCGCGTCCTGATCCTCGATGAGCCGACCTCAAGCCTGGACCGCCAGGAATGTGCCAGCCTGTTCCAAGTCCTTCGCCACCTCCGCGTCCAAGGAATGGGAATCGTCTTTATTTCCCACTTCCTGGATCAGGTGGAGGCTCTCGCCGATCGAATCACCGTGCTGCGCGACGGCAAGCTGGTGGGGACTCTCGAGGCTCAAGCGCTGTCTCGCGCCAGGCTGGTTTCGCTGATGGTTGGGCGCGAGTTTGATGCCGGGCCAGACAAGAAAGCGGTAGACGACGTCAGGCAACCGCAAGCAGCCTTCTTGAGCACGCGTGGCTTGAGCCGCAAGGGCGCTCTGGAGCACGTCGATCTTGATGTCGCTCCCGGTGAAGCCGTCGGCCTAGCCGGCCTTCTCGGTTCAGGGAGAACGGAAACGGCGAGGCTTCTCTTTGGCGCAGATACCCCGACAGGCGGAAGTCTCCGCGTAAACCAACGGCCGGTGAGATTCCACTCCCCTCGGGCCGCCATCGCCGCCGGGCTCGCGATGACCCCTGAGGACCGCAAGGCCGAAGGGGTCTTCCCGTCCCTTTCCGTGCTGGAGAATGTGGTGCTGGCTTTGCAGGCCAACCGTGGAATGTTCGCTCGACTGTCGCGGGCGGACCAGCTTCGAACCGCCAACGATGCAATCGCCGCGCTAGGAATCAAGACGCCGGATGCCCACACGCCGATCTCACGACTTTCTGGAGGCAATCAACAAAAAGCCCTGCTTGCCCGTTGGTTTGCGACGGATCCCAGCCTGCTCATCCTCGACGAACCCACCCGGGGCATCGACATCGCCGCCAAGGCCGACGTCCTGAACGCGGTCGAACGCATGCGCCAAGGTGGAATGGCTGTCCTGTTCATCAGCTCCGAGCTCGAAGAAGTCGTCCGCACTTGCACTCGCGTCGTCGTGATGCGAGATCGTCGATCGGTTGCCGAACTCCAGGGCGGTCAGCTCACAGAGGATGCCGTCCTCGCCGCGGTGGCTGAGCAACATGAGTGAAGTGACATCCTCACTCCGTCGTTCGCTCAGGCCGCTCTTGTGGCCCCTGGTTGCGTTTGTGATCCTCCTGACTTTCAACGCGGTGTTCACACCGGGGTTCTTCTCGATTGAACTCCGCGGGGGCCGCGTCTATGGCGTACTGATCGATATCTTGAACCACGGCTCGAGGATCGCCATCGTTGCCCTGGGAATGACCCTGGTGATCGCGACGGGCGGGGTGGACCTCTCCGTCGGCGCCGTCGCGGCAATATCCGGTGCCATTACCGCGTCATTGATCGTGGAGACCCACATTCCCTGGCCGGTCGCGCTGCTGGCATCCCTTGTGGCCGGGCTGATCTGCGGCCTCTGGAACGGGTTACTCGTGTCGACGTTTCGCCTTCAACCGATTGTGGGGACGTTGATTCTCATGGTTGCAGGCCGCGGAATCGCCCAACTCATCACCGACGGGCTCATCATCACCTTTCAAAGCCCGTCCGTGACCGCCATCGGCAACGGCTCGATGCTGGGATTGCCCGCTCCGGTGAGCCTGCTTCTGGTCGTGTCCATTCTGGTGGGCCTGGCTACACGCCGAACTTCGCTAGGGCTGTTTATCGAGTCGGTCGGCGACAACCAAGTCGCCTCACGCCTGGCAGGCGTTCCGGATCGCGCCGTAAAGCTCCTTGCGTATGGGGTGTGTGGGTTGCTGGCGGGTCTGGACGGCGTGATTGAGTGTTCCTACATCAAGGCCGCGGACGCCAATAACGCGGGAGACCTGTTGGAGTTGGATGCGATCCTCGCGGTTGTCATCGGTGGCACAGCGCTTAAGGGAGGCCGCTTTGCGCTAGCAGGGACCATTATCGGAGCGCTGCTCATGCAGTGCCTCACCAAGACGCTGTACATGCAGGATGTCCCGGCGGATATCGCCCCAGCGCCCAAGGCGCTCGCTGTGATTCTCGTGTGCCTCCTGCAATCCCCCGAGTTTCGACGTCGCGTGTTTCGTGGCAACCTCGGAGGTGCCGCTTGACGCGCCCGCGATGGCTCGCCCAATCGCCCCTTGTGCTCACGATTGGCTTGCTCGTTGCACTCTTTGTGTTTGGATCGCTGGCCTACCCCCACTTCGCTTCGATCTCGGTGATCCGCAATCTTCTCGTAGACAACGCCTTTCTCGCCGTCGCCGCGATCGGTGCGACATTCGTCATTCTGTCCGGCGGCATCGATCTTTCCGTAAGTTCCGTCATGGCGTTCACGAGCATTCTCATCGCGACCATGGTGGAGCGCTGGCATGTCCATCCGTTGGCGGCGTTCGTCGCCGCGATGGTGATGGGCACCGGTTTTGGGGCCATTCAAGGGATTCTCATCACCGCCTTCGAGTTGCCACCGTTCATGGTCACTCTCGCCGGGCTGTTCATTGCACGAGGGGCGGCGTTCGCGGTTCACCCTCAGTCGCTGGGGATCTCGCACCCCTTCATCGCGTCGACGCTCAACGACTCGCTCTCGATCCAGCTATGGACTGGCCCCGATGCGGTGGTTCTGCCGATCACACTTTCGGGCTTGTTAGCTCTGGAACTTGTCGCTTGGGTCCTGCTCCGTCACATGCGCTTCGGTCGAGCCGTATACGCCGTGGGCGATGACGCTTCGGCCGCAACACTCATGGGCCTTCGGGTCCGCGGCACCCGGGTGCGCATCTACGCCCTCTCGGGCGCGCTGTCCGCGCTCGCCGGGATATTCTTCACGCTCTATCAGCAGTCAGGTGATCCGGCCTCTTCGCGGGTGTCCTGATCCTGGGCCTGATTCAAACGATCATCTCGTTCCAGGGAAACCTGAGTTCCTGGTGGACGCGGATTGTCGCCGCGGGACTGATGCTGCTCTTCCTGTTGCTTCACCGAGGCCTTGGCCAGCTGGCCCGAGGCGATCAGTCCGCGTGACCCGCCGCCGGCGGCAACTTCGCATCTGACCGCCATCTGCGGCGTGTCTCGAACGCCGCCACATCGGCGATGGTCATTGACCTGAGATAGTCGTGGATCTTCCCGCGTTGCACTGTCCAGAACTTGTGGGCGGGGCAAGCACGTTCGTCCGAACACGCGGCGGTCCCGAGCATGCACTGCGGAAGCACGGCCGGATCGTCCAAACCCACGCACAGGTCGAACATCGTGATCTCGCCCGGCGACCGCGCCAGCGTCACTCCGCCCCCGATCCCTCGCTGTGTTGCAACCATGCCTTTGCGTGCGAGCACTTGAATGATCTTGGCCAAGTAGGGCGCGGGCAGATTGGCCGCGTCCGCGATCTCCTTGACCAGCACGGGCTTACCCCCCGCGGCCGCGATGTGCCCCAACGCAGTCGCCGCATATCCAACGGCTTGGCTCAGCATAGTGAAGCTCCGAAGTACCGGATCTTACCCGGAATGTGGAATATCGGCTCTTGTTGTCCGTAAGTTTTGTAGACTGCAAAGGGGCGTACGGCCACTCAGATCAAACATCTTCTAGAACGAACAGGGAAGTTTCCCTGACTCGTTGCCGGAGCGGTTCTACGGATTGACAACTCCTATTTTCAGAACGATAATCGGACAAGCCGATCCTTGTATCGTTTTGTTGGCACATTTCCCGCGTACCCGCTTCCAGGAGTTCCCGTCATGCCCGTTGCCAGCTCCGAGGCGCCCCTCGCCACCCGCACCGATCACGGGGCCGCGACTGGCCCACTCGAACGTTTCACGTACGACGATGCCATAGTCCGCAAGTTCCTGGCCGCAACGATGGTGTGGGGTCTTGTCGCGTTCCTTGCCGGTTTGTTGGTTGCGATCGAGCTGGTCGCTCCCCGGGCCGCGCAATGGGAGGTCTCCGGGTTCCGCCCGTTTGCCTGGATGGCCTACCTGTTCGGAAGCGGTGAGCATCTCCAGACACCCTGGCTCACGTTTGGTCGGCTCCGTCCGCTACACACGAACGCCGCGATCTTCGCGTTCGGCGGCAACTCGATCTTCGCCGCGATCTACTATTCCACGCAGCGTCTGTGCAAGGCTCGCATGTTCAGCGACAAGCTGAGCAAGCTCCACTTCTGGGGCTGGCAGCTCATCATCGTCTCCGCGGCCCTCACGTTGCCCTTGGGCATCACCCAGTCCAAGGAGTACGCCGAGCTCGAATGGCCCATCGACCTTTTGATCGCGGTCGTCTGGGTTGGCTTCTTCGGCGTCAACTTCTTCGGGACCCTGGCTCGCCGCCGCGAACGGCACATGTACGTGGCCCTTTGGTTCTACATCGCGACGATCGTTACCGTCGCCGTACTGCACGTCTTCAACAACCTCTGGATCCCTGTCGGCCTGGTCCACTTCTTCAAGACGGGTCATCTTCTTTCTGCCGAAGCCATGCTCAAGAGCTACCCGGTGTACGCGGGCGTGCAGGATGCCTTCATGCAGTGGTGGTACGGGCACAACGCTGTGGCGTTCTTCCTGACCACTCCGTTCCTGGGGCTGATGTACTACTTCATGCCCAAGGCCGCGGAGCGGCCGGTGTACAGCTACCGGTTGTCCATCGTGCACTTCTGGTCTCTGGTGTTCATTTACATCTGGGCGGGCCCCCACCACCTCCACTACACGGCCCTGCCGGCTTGGGCGAGCTCGCTGGGGATGCTGCTTTCGCTGATGCTGTGGATGCCCTCATGGGGCGGCATGATCAACGGGCTTCTCACCCTGCGTGGGGCTTGGCACAAGGTCTCGTCTGATCCGGTGCTCAAGTTCTTCGTTGTGGGTGTCACGTTTTATGGCATGTCCACATTTGAGGGGCCCATGCTCTCGATCAAGAGCATCAACGCCCTGACGCACTACACGGATTGGGTCATCGCTCACGTTCACGGTGGAGCCCTGGGATGGAACGGGTTCCTGACCTTCGGCATGATGTACTGGCTGCTGCCGCGGCTCTTCCAGACCAAGCTCTGGAGCCCCAAGCTCGCGACCGCCCACTTTTGGCTGGGCACGGTCGGCATCCTGATGTACGTCGGTGCGATCTATACCGCCGGCGTCACTCAAGGCCTGATGTGGCGAGCCTTTGACGACACGGGCACACTGCAGTTCCCCGACTTTGTCGAAACCGTCACCGCCCTCATCCCGATGTACTGGATCCGCATCCTCGGTGGCGTGCTCTATATCTCGGGCGCTGTCTTGGCAGCGATCAACTTCTACAAGACGTGGCAATCACGCCCCGCGGTCTATGCCGAGCCCGTGCATTCCGCACCCGCGCTTACCCGTGGTTACGTCGATCCGCCCTTGCCGACCTCGCGTCTGGGAGCAAACATCCAGATCGGACACAAGGGAGACGTGTTCCTGCAGGGCGCCTGGCACCGGCGCTGGGAAGGCCGTCCGTTCAAGTTCACGGTCTGGGTCATCATCGCGATCGCGGTGGCATCGCTCTTTGAGATCATCCCTACATTCCTCATTCGGTCCAACGTCCCGACCATCCTGTCGGTCAAGCCCTATTCGCCGCTCGAACTGGCGGGCCGCGACATCTACATCTCCGAGGGATGCTACAACTGCCACTCGCAGATGATCCGGCCGATATGGGCCGAGACCAAGCGATACGGTGACTACAGCAAGCCCGGCGAGTTCGTCTACGACCATCCCTTCCAATGGGGCAGCCGTCGCATCGGGCCGGACCTGGCTCGCGAGGGCGGCAAGTACTCGCACGACTGGCAGGTCCGCCACCTGGAAGACCCCAGGCAGCTGGTCGTGCAGTCGATCATGCCTGCGTACAAGCACCTGCTCACACAGAAGCTCGAATACGGAGCCATCGCGGCACGCGTAAACGCCATGGCCATGCTCGGAGTGCCCTACGGCCAGGTCGTCAAGTCTGGCGAGCCCGAACGCCTTGCCCATCTGCAAGCCCAGAAGATCGCCGACGATCTGGTCAAGCAAGGCGGCTATGAGGGAATTGCTGACAAGAAGATCGTCGCCCTGGTCGCCTACTTGCAGCGCCTGGGCACCGACATCAAGCAACCTCCGGAATGGGACCCCTATGGCGAGTTTGCGCCCAAGACGCCGGCTCCTGCCGCGGCCCCCGCAGCGGGTGCAACTACCCCACCACCTGCCGGAAAGGGGAACTAAGCCATGCGTCTGAGCGACATCATGGGCCGTCTGGACCTTTCCATCTATCCCCAGATTGCTTTGGTCATTTTCCTGGTGGTCTTCGTGTGCGTGATGTTCCGAGCCTTTTCGCGATCACGGGCTGCCGAGCTCAATCGCGCCGCGTCGCTCCCGCTTGAGGACGATGCACCCACCTCCGCCCATCAACACTTCCGCCTGAACGGGAGCAAGCCGTGAGCAAGCAAAGAGAACCCGCCATCCTGGACCACGAGTACGACGGCATCCGAGAATACGACAATCCGACCCCGGGCTGGTGGCACGCCATCTTCCTCACCACCGTCATGTTCGCCTTCTTCTACATCACCTTTTGGCACTTTTCCCCGCTCGCCTGGTCCATCCAAGACGCGTGGGACAAGGACCAAGTCGCTGATTACAAGCGTCTGTTCGGAACCGTCGGCGACCTCAAGCCCGACGAGGCGACCATTCTCTCGATGATGGGCGATCAGAAAATGCTGGGAGTTGCGCAGAGCCTGTTCATCGGCAACTGCGCCGTGTGCCACGGCAAGGATGCCGGCGGCATCAACGGCGTCAACCTTACCGACGAGTCATACAAGAACGTCAAGAAGATCGAAGACGTATTTACCACGATCACCAAGGGTGCCAACCTTGGCGCCATGCCGTCTTGGGAGCAGAAACTCTCCAAGAACGAACGCGTGATCCTGGCGGCGTATGTAGCGACACTGCGAGGAAAGAATGTTCCGGGCCGCGCCCCCGAGGGGGACAAGATCGCACCTTGGCCGCCGATTCCCCCCCCAGCACCCGCCACGCCCAAAGCACCGGTCAAGTAAGCCCCAGGGATGTCCATGACCGCAGCCACAGCCCAACGCCCCGTCGAGAAGCAGCGAGTGCTCAGCACGCTGAACGATGACGGTTCGCGCCGGTGGATACGGCCGCGGCTGTCCAGCGGCCGATTCCTGACCCGTCGTCGCATCGTCGCCTACGTGCTTATTCTGCTCTTCACCGCCATCCCCTACCTCAAGCTCAACGGCAAGCCGCTTATCCTGCTGGACCTCACAACCCGCCACTTCACGCTCTTCGGACGAACGTTCCTCCCCACGGACACGCTGCTTCTGGCACTCCTCTTTGTCGGCTGCTTTGTCACCATCTTCCTGCTCACGGCTCTCTTCGGGCGCGTCTGGTGCGGTTGGGCGTGCCCGCAAACCGTCTACATGGAGTTCCTGTTCCGGCCCCTGGAAAGGCTTTTCGATGGTTCGCCCGGCCACGCCAAGAAGGGAATCTTGGCGGGCAAGCCCTTCAGCAAGCCCCTCAAGATCGCTGTCTTTCTCCTGATCTCCATGTACCTCGCCCACACCTTTCTGGCCTACTTCGTGGGGGTAGAGAATCTGCGACACTGGATCACCAGATCGCCCCTCCAGCACCCCACACCCTTCATCGTCATGCTCGTCGTGACCGCCCTGATGCTCTTTGACTTCGGGTTCTTTCGGGAGCAGGTCTGCATCATCGTTTGCCCGTACGGGCGATTTCAATCCGCTCTTCTGGACCGCAACTCTCTGGTCGTCAGCTACGACCGCACCCGCGGCGAGCCCCGCGGCAAGTCCAAACGTGCCGAGGGTGACATCTCCCTGCGGATCGTCGATTCGTCCGCTTCTGCCCCTTCGCGAACCGGCGACTGCGTAGATTGCGGGCTCTGCGTCACCACCTGCCCCACCGGCATCGACATTCGCGAAGGCCTGCAAATGGAGTGCATCAACTGCACGCAGTGCATCGACGCGTGCGATGCGGTCATGAGCAAGCTCAAGCGGCCACGCGGGCTAATCCGCTACAGCTCGCAGTCAGCCATGGCCGGGGAGAAGCCGCGCCTGCTGCGACCCCGGGTCATCATCTACCCGGCCATCTTGCTGGTGATTATCACCGCCTTTCTGATCGTCTTGGCAACCAAGGGACCGGCGGATGTGACCGTACTCCGCGGCGTTGGCCGCCCCTTCGTGGAGTTGCCCAGCGGCGAGATCGGCAATCCCGTCCGAATCAAAATCGTCAACCGCACCGATGTACCCGGCGACTTCCGCATCGACCTCTCGGGGGCGGATGGGCTCCACCTCACGATAGAGGAGAATCCCATTCACATTGCGGCCGGACAATCCAAGTCCTTCCCCGCCATGATCGCCGCCCCAGCCTCGCTTCTTGGTCGTCAGGACCCCGCGATTCAGGTCATCATCTCCGGCGTCTCCGAGCCTGTATTCCAAAAGACCGTCCGCTTCCGCATGATGGGGCCCAGCCATCACTCCGAACACGACGACCATAAAGAGGAGCATTGACCATGCCTCGCATCAAGCTCAAGCTCTTCCCGGGCATGGTGTTCGCGCTCATCGGAATCAACTTTTGCATCGTCGGCGTGACCGTGTACGCCGCCAACTTCAGGCACAGCTCATTCGTGGTCGAAACCGACTACGACCGCAAAGCTCTGCACTGGGAAGACACGGCCCGGCAGCTTCGGCACAACTCGGAGCTCGGTTGGCGGCTGCAGATTGACTCAACAAACAAGGGACAGCTCCGAGTTTCGCTGAGTGATACACAGGGCCATCCGCTTGAGGGCGCAACGGTGAGCGTCGAGGCCTTCCATCACGCCCATGCTCGCTCCAAAATCGTCGCGACCCTTTCCGCGGCGGGCCCCGGCCAATACTCGACTCCCACGTCGATCGACACGTCCGGCCTGTGGGAGTTCCGCTTCACGGTCAACCGCAGCCCTGACACCTTCACGCAGTCATTGACGCGATTGGTCGCACCGGAACCGGGGGTTGCATCATGACCGCGTTGATCAGCGCCGTCTTCATTGCCAGCCTCGTGGGCAGCATGCACTGCGCCGGGATGTGCGGGGCCTTCCTCGCGTTCGCCGTCGCGAGCGACCAGGAGAAGGCCGCGAGCAAGACCGCACTGCACGCCGCCTACAACGGCGGGCGCCTGGTCACTTACGTTGCCCTCGGAGCTATCGCCGGCCTGCTGGGTGCAGCCCTGGACTTCGGCGGCTCCGCCATCGGCCTGCAACGATCCGCCGCGGCCCTTGCCGGGGCGATGATGATCGTGTTCGGGTTGGCCGCGGTGCTTCGTGCTTCGGGAGTCCGCCTGCAGCGCCTTCCCGTCCCGTCCTTTCTCCAGAAACTGGCTCTGAAGGGCCACCGAACCGCGGCCAACCTACCCCCTGTCTACCGTGCCGGCGCTGTGGGTCTCCTGACGACACTTCTCCCCTGCGGGTGGCTGTACGCCTTCGTCATCACGGCCGCCGGCACGGGCAGCCCCTTCACCGGTGCGATCACGATGGCCGTCTTCTGGCTCGGCACGCTGCCGGTGATGATTGGCCTTGGAGTTGGATTGCAGTCTCTTACCGGCTCACTGCGACGCCATCTCCCCCTTGCAACCTCGCTCCTGATCGTCGGTGTCGGCCTCTGGACGATCTTCGGGCGCATCACCATGCCGGCGATGGCCCACGCCCCGCTCCAGCCCACGAACACCGAAGCCGCGATCCAACAGGTCAAGTCTCTGGAAACCACCAACCCCCCCTGCTGCACCGATGAGCACTAGCGCGATTCCCATTCCGAGTCTCTCCGGCACAACACAACATGTGGATGTCGCGTGTTCACACTGCGGCCTGCCGGTGCCCACCGGATTGATCGACGAAACCTCGTCCGAGCAGTTCTGCTGCCACGGATGCACCGCTGCCTACCAGATCATCCGCGGCTGCGGACTGGAGCGGTACTACCACGTCCGAGATCAAGCATCTACGTCCCCCACTTCCGTCAAAGCCACGGGCAAGCGGTACAGCGAGTTCGACGATCCGCTGTTTGCGTCCCTCTACGTCAAAGGCGGTGCCGAAGGGACCGCATCGGTCGAGTTGTACCTCGAGGGTGTTCACTGCGCCGCCTGCGTCTGGCTTGTTGAGCGCCTGCCAGCGGTCGTCCCTGGAGTGGTCGAGTCGAGACTGGACCCCCGCCGTGCGCTGATCCGTATCACCTGGGAACCCTCGCGCGTGCCGCTCTCGCGTATCGCGCGCACGCTAGATTCCCTTGGCTACGCCCCGCACGCGGCCCGCGAAGCCAGCGCCAGAACCCTTCGACGAATCGACGACCGGCGAGCCCTCATCCGCCTTGGTGTCGCCGGCGCCTGCGCCGGCAACGTGATGCTTCTGGCCTTGTCGCTGTATTCGGGCGCGTTCGATTCGATGGAAGCCCAATACCAGCAGCTCTTCCGCTGGGTCAGCATGCTTATCAGCCTGGTCTCGGTCGCCTGGCCGGGGAGCGTCTTCTTCCGCGGCGCAATGGCCGCGATCCGCACCCGAACGGCGCACCTGGACCTCCCGATTGCGATCGGGCTGGGCGCCGGGGCCGTCTGGGGGGTCGTGAACACCGTACGTGGCACAGGCGAAGTCTACTTCGATTCGCTCTCGGTCCTGGTATTCGCCCTGCTGGTCGGACGCGCCATCCAGCACCGCCAGCAGCGTTGGTCCGCCGACGCCGTTGAACTTCTCTTCTCCCTGACGCCGTCTTCCGTACGCAAGGTCGAGGCGGACGACGTGATCGAAGTGCCGATCGAATCAATCCATGAGAACGACCTGGTCGAAGTTCTGGCGGGAGACTCGATTCCCGCGGACGGAATGATCGAGGTCGGGACCTCCAGCATCGATCAGTCGCTTCTGACCGGTGAATCCGTGCCAGTCGCGATGTCCACGGGTGCCCTGGTCAGCGCCGGTGCCGTCAATCTCTCCAGCGCCATCCGCATCCGCGTCTCAGCCACCGGAGAGGCAACCCGGGTTGGCCGGCTGATGAAGATGGTGGAAGAAGGCACTCGCCGCCGTGCCCCGATCGTCCGCCTCGCCGACCGCATCGCCTCACGGTTTGTCGTCGCCATGCTCTCCCTGGCGGCTATCACCGCCATTGCCTGGTCATTCATCGATCCATCCCGCGCGATCGACAACGCCGCAGCGCTTCTCATCGTCACCTGCCCCTGCGCCTTGGGGTTGGCCACTCCGCTCGCCGTCACCGTCGCGATAGGACGAGCCGCCCGTCGCGGAATCCTCATCAAGGGCGGCGATGCCGTCCAAGTCCTCTCCGGCCGCGGCACGATGTTCCTAGACAAGACAGGCACGCTCACGCAGGGCCGCATGTCCATGGTCCGCTGGTTCGGGCCCGATGGTTGGAAGTCCTCCGTTGCCTCTCTTGAATCCGAATCCTCGCATCCGATCGCCCAGGCACTCGTACGCGACTTGGGACAGACCGTCGTTGCGAAGGCCTCGGACGTCACACAGGTGACTGGTGGCGGAATCTCCGGCAGTGTCGGCGATCACGCCCTGGTCATCGGCTCAGTGTCCTTCGCCCGCGGCCGCATCAGCCGCGAAGCAACCTACATCGCTGAGGCGGAGTCAACGTGTCTCAGCCAGGGCCTCACACCGGTGCTCATCGCGGTGGATGACTGCGTTGTCGCCGTCGCGGGCATGGGTGACCCGCTCCGAGAAGATGCAGTCTCAGCCGTTCACGCCCTGAGCAAGTCCGGCTGGGATATCCGCATTCTTTCCGGCGACCATCCCGCGGTGGTCGCGGCTGCGGCCCATGCCCTGGGCATACCCGCCGACCATGCCATTGGCGGAGCGACCCCCGAAGAAAAGCTACACCGCGTGACACAGGCGGCATCGGTCGGCCCGGTCGCCATGGTTGGGGATGGCGTCAACGATGCCGCCGCCCTGGCCGCCGCGACCGTCGGCATCGCAGTTCGGGGTGGCGCGGAGGCCAGCCTTGCCGCGGCCGACGCCTACCTGTCCAAACCCGGTCTCACACTCATCGTTGATCTCGTGCACGCCTCCCGGCGAACGCTCTCGGTGATACGCACCAACCTTGCCGCATCCCTGTTTTACAATGCACTCGCGGCTACTCTGGCGATCACCGGAACAATAACGCCGCTGATCGCGGCGATTCTCATGCCAGTAAGTTCCCTCACCGTACTCACTCTGTCCTTCAAGGCCCGCACATTTGGAGGCAAGTCATGTCCGTGATTTACATCGCCCTGCCGGCCGCGATTATCCTGGCGGGGACCGCGGTCCTCGCCTTCATCTGGTGTGCACGCCACGGACAGTTGGATGACCTGGATGGACCTCCGATGCGAATCGCGCACGATGACGACTGATGACCTCGCGGCCCTCGCCGTGCCAAAGACACTCCGCACACTTCACTACTTCCGCTGCATGCTTCCTTCCACCACCTTGCGAACTGCGGGGTGCTTTGAGAGTTCTTGAGCAGTCAGCCGTGTCAACTCGCCCTCGCGGAGTTGTACGCCGGCACTCAGATCCCCCACCATCTCTCTGAGCATGCCCAGCATTTTGGAAGCGGCAAACACGGTCACCTGCTCAACACCGAGCTCCCGTTCGGCGTGATGCAACCAACCTTTGACCTCCCGCACGAACCGACGATGCTCTTCCTCAACCTCATGTCCGACCGACACCGAATGAGGCGATGCACCGGCCGACGCATGCCCAACTCCGCCGCGGCGTTCACCGCCCCCGAGCAGAGATGGCCTGTGATGTTCGTGCTCGTTCTCGTGCCCATTCTGAAGAGATCGAACAAGGTCCAAGTGCAAGTCCCCACCGGGTGTGTGCTTGCATGAAAACAGGTGGGCCTGACGCGCATCTGCAGTAACGATCCAGTACGGGACCATTGGTGCTTTCCTTATTCGATGTTC
>JBGAND010000010.1:86351-137289 GCA_044222485.1 Phycisphaerales bacterium
TGGCGAGAGAAGACCCAGGTCCTTCCTGGCTCTCACAACCGGCTACCGTCTTGGGCTACAGACAAACCCGCGCCCTGGACGCTCAAGCATCGGGCTTCCGAAATGCCGTCAATCGGCATCTCCGAGCGGCTGCTCCCCACGGAACTGCGACTTGACCTCCATGTCGCCCGCTCCATTCGGCCCAGGCGTGGCGCCCCTGATTTCCTGCTCCGCCTGCAGCCAGTCGGAGGCAGGATCCATCGCACCTCCATTGGCCGTGCGCACCTCGTAGAGCTCATACGCCCGGGCCCGAATGCGATCATGCAAGGCTTCCGCCGATGGTGCCCCGGGGGGCACTCGCTGGATCTTGTGGGCGGGAATGAAGTTGACCTTCTTGCTTGCTGGAACTCGGACTGTGTGCGCGTTCATGTGATGCTCCTTTCACGATTCGTGATTCGATCAACGACGCGACCGCTTCGTCCTGCTTAGTTCGGCTGCGGAAAGACCCCAAGCAAGTCCATGCTGGTGATGATGCCAATGGGAAACGTCTCATCGTCGGACACGATGACGCGATGCACTCCGCGTTCGTACATCAACCTCGCCACAGTCGAGGCGGGGGTGCTCGAGTTGACCATCAGCGGGTCTTCTGTCATGAAGTCCTCAACGCACACAAGCGGCTCAGGAATGACCTCGCTTACGTCCTCTGCTTCTCCCTGTTCACCCAGAATTTCGAACAGGTACGCCGGCGGCAACTCATCGGTGCCTTCAGAACACCGCCGGATCAAGTCGGTCTTTGTCACGATACCAACCACTTTGCCCTCCTGATCCACCACCGGGGCCCCGGAGATCTCGTGCTCTTCAAAGAGGCGGGCGAGCTCTCGAATCCGGGTTGATGGCGAAACGCACACCGGGTCGGTTGACATCACGTCTTTGGCTTTGAGATTGGTCTTGGTGAGTGGCACTTGTAATTCCCTTCCAGTATGGTCGTTCAGTGCTTCGCTCGGTCAGATTCGTCTGCGAGCCTAGCTCCGTACCCCTTCTCTACAACCGCCCGAATCAACTCCGCCGGCGTGCACTTGGCGTCGTGCACGACCGTCGCGTACGCTCGAAAGAGGTTGACATCCACATCCTGAACTCCACGAACCGATCCCAAAACTTCGGATACTGCTTCCCGGCACCGGCTGTCCCTCATCCCGGTGATGCTCATGACAGTCCTTATCACTTTGACGTCTTTCACTGACACCTCAACCCCTCTGTCTCCGAGTCCCGCTTCGGCCATTACACTTCTTCCGCAAGTGCCGAGATCAAGCCATCACCCATGTTGATCTCGCCTTTCCGGTCCGTGGTCCAACGATGGTCTTCACGACAAGCCCTTCCATCATGATTCCCCTGAACCGACGAGATCATCATCAGCCGTATTCACGCGGGGCTCTACCCGGAAAATTCCCTTATCAAGCGGCCGTTCTGGCTCCGCGGCCACCACACGTAGCGCCGGCGGATCTGGTCACACTGCGGCACCTCACGTTGATCCGTCGTTAGCCCGCTTGGACACTTCAGACGCGCATCTTCGGACCGTATACTCCGGCGATCGGCACTAAACGACCATCCCGGGAATCAACTCCGTCCGCGGCGGCAGTTCAACCGAGTGCGACCGGGCAGGTGCCACCTGCCCGTACACTCAGTCGATCGATGACCCCCGGACCTTCTGGAAACCGCCCTTCGCCCGACGAACCCATGCACCGCACCGACGCCCCCGCCGCACGCGACCGCGCAGCGCTGGCCGCGGCCCTGGATCCGATCATTACGATCGATATACGCGGAACCGTCCTGTCCGCGAGCGACTCGGTGCATCGCGTACTGGGCTGGACTTCCGAGGAGATCATCGGCCGCAATGTCAGCATCTTGATGCCCGAACCGCATCATTCGGCCCACAACGGCTATCTCGCCAACTACCACCGGACGGGCCAGACCAACATCATGAACCGCCCCAGACGCTTTGAAGCGCTGCGCAAGGACGGGTCATTGATTCCAATCGAACTTTGTGTGTCGCAGGCGACCATGCCCCAGGGCGCTTCCCCGCTGTTCGTCGGGATCATCCGCGACATGAGCGCCTTTGCCGCCGCAGAACGCAGCCGCGATGAGGAACGGGTGCAAGCGCAGAATCAACTCGCGGTGCAGACCGCAGCGCTTCAACAGGCCAACCTGCGCCTCCGCATGGCCGATCGCATGGCGTCCATCGGCACTTTGGCCGCGGGCCTGGGTCACGACATGAACAACGTGCTGCTGCCGGTGCGGGCACGCCTCAACGCACTCAGGGCTGCCAGTGAGCTGATTAAGCTCCCCGCCGCGCATCGCAAGCACATCGATGAAATCCGCAAAAGTGTCGCCTACCTGCAACAGCTGGCCGACGGCCTGCACTTCCTGGCCTTGGACCCCGAGATCGGGGAGGATACCCTCAGTGGCGGCGCTTCCACAAATCTGCGAACCTGGTGGTCGCAAACGGGGGCCCTGCTCTCCAAGGCCGTTCCTAAGCATGTGCGGGTGTCCGCCTCCATTCCCGCAGACCTTCCGAAGGCGGCCGTGGCCGCTCACGGCCTGACCCAGGCCATTCTCAATCTCGTCGTCAATGCTGGCGAGGCAATACCCGGCCCGAACAAACGGAAACGGCACCAGGGTCTGGTAAGCGTTCGTGCCGCCCCGATGCACGACAGCGCTGGGTCCTGGGTACGCCTGAGCGTCACCGACAACGGCTCAGGTATGTCTGAAGACGTCAAACGCCGCGCTTTTGAAATGTTC
This sequence comes from Phycisphaerales bacterium, assembly GCA_044222485.1. GTDB lineage: Bacteria > Planctomycetota > Phycisphaerae > Phycisphaerales > UBA1924 > JAHBXE01. The sequence goes on from JBGAND010000010.1 coordinate 89,127, forward strand.
TTCACCACCAAACCCCGCGGCATGGGCACCGGCTTGGGGCTGGCCCTTGTTCGCAAGGTCGTCGAGCGAGCCCGCGGACGCGTCGACATTGAGTCCGAGGTCGGCAAGGGTACGACAGTTGCGATGTTCCTCCCAATCGCTGGGTCCTGCGAGCCGGAAAGAGAAGGGGCCAGCACACCGATCGCGGTTATCTCTATCGCTGATGGCCGGGCCGCCAACATCATTCGACACGTGCTCGAAGTCTCCGGTGCTCGCTTGGGTTCCGATCCCAAACTCGCAAGCATCTGGATTGTGGACCCCGCCTCCACACCTCTAAAGACCGCCAAACGCTGGCGATCCATCAAGCCAAAGGGCCAACTGGTCCTGTTTGGAAAGCCCAGCTCCCAGGCCACCGCGCAGTGGCAGGCGTTGGAACCCGTTATCATTGAGCAGACCGACGACTTCGAGGCGGTACGCATGGCCTTCGGGCGTGCGCTAAGTGCCTGATTTCGCAGGAGGTTCCCGACCGTGCCCAAGCCGCCCCCCAGAGCTGCCCACAATCCTCCCAAGGCCGAAGAAGTCACCCGTCCCGCCAAGGGCCGCGCGCCCGTTGCCAGCGCCGGCGTGCGAGTGCTCTGTGTGGATGACCACGCCGTCCTGATCGAAGGCCTCAAGGCGCAGTTCGCGATCGATGGCGCTATCCAAGTCGTGGGCCGTCTGCCGTCCGCAGAGAAGCTCCTCGAAGAGGTCGCTCGCCTCAAGCCCGACATTGTCATCCTTGATATCGAAATGCCCGGCCCCGACGTCTTTGAGATGGCCGACCGCCTTCGACACATGCATCCAACCCTGCGGTTCGTGTTCCTTAGCGCCCACATCCGCGACGGCTACCTCGCCGCGGCTTACAAATGCGGGGCGTGGGGCTACTTCACCAAGGGTGACGAACTGGAGGACATCGTTGCGGGAATCATGCAATTGGCGCATACCTCCGGCGGCACCTTCGTCATGAGCCCCAAGGTCCGCGAACGCTGTGGCGCCGTGAAGACCGACCACCCCCACTCCGCCAGCAACGATGGCGGCAAGCCCACAACTCCACTTGATGCCCTGACATCCCGCGAAGTGGAAGTTCTGCGCCTCATCGGGAAGGGGCTGTCCCGCGTAGAGATCGCCAAAGAGCTTTCACGCAGCGCCAAAACGATCGACGGCCACCAGGAACGCATTATGAAAAAGCTCGGCATCGATTCTCGCGCCGACCTTATGCGGTTCGCGATCCGCGAGGGCTTCGCTGAAGCCTGAGGCCCGTGTGCGGGACCCCCACGACATGGGATAATATTGCAGAGTGCCGCATTCTTCTTCAAAACCGGAGGGGACGGCTTCGCCCAAGATCCAACCGTCGGGCGAGGTTGGTTCCGATCAACTGCTTCCGCTCGTCTACGAGCACCTCCGAGCGATCGCTCAGCAGCGTTTGAGCGCTGAGTCCCCCGGCCACACGCTCCAGGCCACTGCTCTTGTTCACGAGGCTTTTCTCCGTATCGGCCAAGGCCGCGATCATCCCTTTCAGAACCGCGCCCACTTCTTCGCCACCGCGGCGGAAGCGATGCGCCGAATCCTGATCGACCACGCCCGGGCCAAGGGCGCTGCCAAACGTCAGCCCCCCGCCGTTTCGAAACCAGAGTTGCTTTCCGTCGTCGATCTGGCCGACCAACCCGATTCCGACCAAATCCTGGCGCTCGACAGCGCCCTGGAACGCTTGGAGAAGGCAGAGCCCGAAGTCGCGGCGGTCGTACGCCTCCGTTTCTTCGCCGGCCTGAGCGTGGATGACACCGCCGAGGCCCTGGCGATGTCCCCGCGCCAGGTCGATCGGCTCTGGGCCTACGCCCGCGCATGGCTGTCGCGCGAGGTTCGTCCGACGGAATGACCCATGCTCGATCGTGCCAGAGTGCGGGAGGTGTACTTGGAAGCCGCGGAGCTTCCCGGCGACCAGCAACCCGAGTTCCTGGACCGTGCCTGCGCGGGTGATGCCGCCCTCCGCGCGGAAGTCGAATCGCTGCTCGCATCCGCGGCACGCCGACCGGCGTTTCTCCAATCGCCGACGGTTTCGGCCGCGGCGATGCCAGCCGAGATACCGGGAACACGAATCGGCCCCTACCGCCTCCTCCAGGAAATCGGCCAGGGCGGCTTCGGCACCGTCTACATGGCCGAGCAGGACAGCCCCGTCCACCGTCGAGTCGCGCTCAAGATCATCAAGCTCGGCATGGACACCCGCGCCGTCATCGCCCGATTCGAGGCCGAGCGCCAGGCCCTGGCCCTGATGGACCACGCCAACATCGCCCGCGTCTTCGACGGCGGCGCCACCGAATCCGGCCGCCCCTACTTCGTTATGGAACTCGTGCGCGGCGAGCCCATTACCGCTTACTGCGACAAGAACAACCTCAGCATCGACGATCGCCTCAACCTCTTTATCCAGGCCTGCCACGCCGTCCAGCACGCACACTCCAAGGGCGTCATCCACCGCGACCTCAAACCGGGGAACATCCTGGTCACGACCCAGGACGGCCGACCGCACGCCAAGATCATCGACTTCGGGATCGCCAAGGCCACCGACCATCGCCTCACCGAACGAACGCACTTCACCGAGTTTCGTCAGCTCGTCGGCACCCCCGAGTACATGTCCCCCGAGCAGGCCGGCGGCGCTCCGGATGTGGACACCCGGTCCGATGTCTACAGCCTCGGGGTCCTGCTTTACGAACTGCTGACCGGGGCCACTCCATTTGATCCCACCACGCTGCGAGGCGCCGCGTACGACGAAATCCAGCGCATCATCCGCGAGGTCGAGCCCCCCAAGCCTTCGACGCGGCTCTCGCGACTTGCCGCCCTGCCGAGCGTCGCGGCGTTCCGCCGGACCGAACCGGCCAGACTGAGCGCCCAGCTCTCCGGCGACCTCGACTGGATTGTCATGAAGGCGCTCGAGAAGGACCGCGGGAGGCGCTACGACACCGCCAGCGCCCTGGCGAGCGACATCCAGCGCCACCTTGCGAGCGAGCCCGTCCAGGCTGCGCCGCCCTCGGTCGGGTACCGCCTCGGCAAGTTCGTCCGGCGCAACCGCGGACCGGTCACCGGAGCCGGCGCTGTCGCCGCGGCACTCCTCGCCGGTGCCGCGGTCTCCATCACGCTGGGGCTGCGAGCGGCCGACCAGCGGCGCCAGGCTATCGCGGCAAAGGATCGGGCCACGAAGGCCGAAGAAGCGTCCAAGACTCGCGCGGACCAGCTCGAGCAGATCGTGCGATTCCAGGAAACCCAGCTCCACGGCATCGATGTCGCCAAGATGGGCGTTCAGCTGCGTGCAGACCTGCTCGCGAAAGCTCGGACCGCGATGGCGCGTTCGAAAGTGCCCGCGGCCGACATCGATAAGCGGCTGTCGGAGCTCGAGACGCTCATCGACGGGAGCGACTTCACCGGGATGGCACGCAGGACGCTGGAAGACAACGTCTTCCGCCCGTCCCTGACGGCGATCGCGGAGAAGTTCGCAGACCAGCCACTGGTCAAGGCCAGCCTGCTGCAGGTGCTCTCCGAAAAACTGGTCATCATCGGCATCTTCGACGCGGCCAAGGCGCCGCAGGAAGAGGCCCTGGCCATCCGCCGGCGGCTGCTCGGCGACGATGATGTAGACACACTGATTTCCATCCTCGGAGCCGGGATCCTCCGCCTCAAGATGCACGAGTTTGACGAGGCGGAACACCTCCTGACCGAGGCCCGGGACCGTCGGGCCCGCAAGCTGGGCGAGTCCGACGCCATGACGCTCAAGGCCGTGCAGGAGCTCGGCGCCCTGTACCGCACACGCGGCAACCTTCAGCGCGCCGAGGAGTGCTTCAGCAAAGTTCTGGAGGCGCGACGGCGCGACCTCGGCGATTCTGATCCGGACACCCTGGAGTCCATCGCGGCCATGGGCGCTGTGCTGATGATGCAGGGTAAGAACGTTCAGGCGGAGAAGTTCTTCCGAGAGGTTCTCGCGAAACGCAAGCAGGTGCTCGGAACCGAGAACGAACAGACGATCGAATCTCTCGGCAACTTCGGGCTCATCCTCCAGGCCCAAGGCCGCCTCAAGGAAGCCGAGCCCTACTTTCGCGAGGCATTGGACGCCTCCCGCCGACTGATGGGAGATGACCACCCCGACACGCTCATCGCGCTCAACAACGTCGGCCTCGTGCTCCTCGCCCAGGGCCGCCGCACCGAGGCCGAGCCGTACTGCAAGGATGCGATCGCGGCCCAGCGTCGGGTCCTCGGGTCGCGCCACTCCAACACCCTGACCTCGATTTCGAACATGGCCTTTCTGCTCATGCTCGAAAGCAGGTTCACGGAGGCCGAACCGCTCTTCCGCGAGGCCATCGAGGGCCTGACCCTCCTGATGGGAGAGGACTACCCCACCACCATGTACGCGAAAATCGGACTGTCCAGAGTGCTCCGATTCACCAAACGCCCCGCGCAGGCCGTGGAACTGCTGGCCCCGGTCGAGCCCGCGGCCCGGCGCGTGTTCGTCAACGATCTGGTCGAACGCCTTTCGGACTTCCTGTGCAGCCTCGGGCGGGCCCGCCTGGAAACGGAAGACTACGACGGCGCCGAAGCCGCCTTGACCAGCGCCTACGAAGCCATGCGTGAGACCACAGTCGGCCCCGCCGCCTCGCTCCAGGCGCTCGTCGAACTCAACGAATCGCGTCATCGCAAGTGGCCCGATCGGGGGTATGACCAGCAGCGCGACCAGTGGCGGGCCAAGCTCGAGGCCGCCAAGCCAGCCAAGTAATCGCGCCGCGCCTGGATCCTCGACTCTCTCAGAAAATCGTGGCGTCGCTCCCCATCGCCCTCGCTTGAAGGGTGCAGGCCGTAGGGAGCACTCACATTCGCCTCTTCCAGCAACTCGTCCTCGCAATTCTGGCCGCGGCAAGTTCGGCCGCCGCCCAATCCACCGCTTTCACCTATCAGGGCCGGCTCAAGGACGGGGCCGCCGCGACGGCCGGGCTTCACGACTTCCGATTCCGGCTCTTCGACGCCGCGTCGGGCGGTACTCAGTTCGGTTCGACGCAGTGCCTGGACAACATCCTCATCAGCGAAGGGTTGTTCACCGCGACCATCGACTTTGGGCAGCAATATGTTTCGACGTCGGCCCGGTTCCTCGACATCGAGGTGCGGGCCGACTCCGGGCTCAACTGTGCCAACACGTCGGGGTTCGTGGCGCTTGCGCCGCGGCAGCTGCTCACGGCGGCGCCGCTGGCCAGTCACGCGAATCATGCCAACGCTGCCTTCTCGCTCGATGCCGCGGACGGCTCGCCCGCGAGCGCCGTGCATCCGTGCGGGTGCGAACCCGCGGGCACTCGTCGAGCGGCTTTCCCACTGGTCGGACTGCGCAGTCGTTCCACTTCATCGCCGCCGGTCCGCGGTAACTCCTCCAACGAAGGGACGTCCCATGGCCCGTTTGCTCATCATCCTCGCCCCGTTCCTCGTCTTCTCCGCGGCCGCGACGGCCCAGCCACTTTCCACCGAGTTCACGTATCAGGGTGAACTCCGGAATGGCGCCTCTCTCGCCACCGGCCTGCACGACTTCCGCTTCCGGCTCTACGACTCCCTCGCCGGCGGGACGCCCCAAGGCCAGGTCCTGTGCGCCGACAACGTCAGCGTGACCAACGGCCGCTTCTCGATCCTCCTCGACTTCGGAGCTCAGTTCGCCGGCCAGAAGCGGTTCCTGGAGATCCAGACCCGTGCCGATACCGGCCTTGACTGCTCCAACGTCGGCGGCTTTGTCCTGCTCTTCCCTCGCCAGGAACTGACCGCCGCCCCCAACGCCGCGTTCGCCCTCGCGGCGGCGTCGAGCACCAATGCAACACAGCTCGGCGGTCAGCCGCCTTCCCATTACACCAGCGCTGCGAACCTCACCGGAGCCCTCCCTGGCGTCTCGCTCTCCGGCTCCTACCCCGCGGCCGTCAACATCACCAATCCCGCCAATACCTTCGCCGGCTCGGGCGCTGGCCTGATCAATCTGAACGCCGCCGCCATTTCGAGCGGGACGCTGGCCGATGCCCGGCTCTCCGGCAACATCCCTCGCCTCAACGCCGCCAACATCTTCAGCAACTCCACCAACGCCTTCATGGGCGCCCTTGGCATCGGCACGGCCAGCCCGACTCACACTCTGCACATCGCCAACCCCCTGCCCACGATCGCCATTCACGACACCGACTCCACGTCTCAACAGGTTGGCTACATCAGCTACCGCGACAGCGCCAACGCCGAACGCGCCTGGGTCGGGTTCGGCACCGCCGGGAGTCCGGACTTTTCATTGGTGAACGCTCGACCGGGGGGAAACATCAACCTGCTCCCGCTCGCGGGAAAGGTGACCATCGGCACAACCGAGGTCGTCGGCCAGAGGCTGCTGACGGTGGACAGCGGAACGAACAACTGCGCCCACTTCCAATCCATCTCCGACATCACATCCACGCTGCAAGCGATCAACCTGGCCTCGAGCGGAGGGGCACTGGCCATTTCCGCAACCTCGAACGGCACGGGGGGCATCGGTCTCTTCGGCGCTGCCCTTTCAGGAACCGGTGGCGTGTACGCCGTGTTCGGCAACACCACGAGCGCGAACCCGTCCGCGAATGCTCTGTACGCCCAGGGCCGCCTGACTGCCACGGGCACCAAGTCCTTTCGAATCGACCACCCCGCCGACCCCGCCAACAAGTACCTCTTCCATTACTGCGCCGAGAGCGATGAGGTCATCAACTTCTACTCCGGCAAGGCAACCCTGAACGAGAACGGCGAAGCGGTCGTCGAGCTTCCCTCGTACTTCGCCGCGATCAACCGCGATCCGCGTTACACGCTGACAGCGCTCGGCGCGCCCATGCCCTTGCTCCACATCGCCACCGAAATCGACGACGGTGCTCTCTCCGCCGCGGCGGCGGCTCGCCCGGGCGCCGCGATCCCGAGGTGCCGGTTCTCGATTTCCGGCGGAGTTCCGGGCGGCAAGGTGTCCTGGCGCATCGACGCGGTCCGCAACGACGAGTGGATGAAACGGTGCGCAGCGCCGGTGGAAGCCGACAAGCCCGGCACGGAGATCGGCACCTTCCAGCACCCCGAGTTCTACGGCCAATCGCCCGCGAAGGGGCTCGCGCACTCCTTTGCCTCGCCCTCTCCCAAGTCGAATCCCTGACATCTCACCCTGCTCTCTCACGCGCCCCGTCGGCGCTCGCTGACCGGGAGGCGCCGCACAAGATTTCTGGCGCTCTCTTTTCCCGACTCCGCTTGACGTGCAGAAGTCACCAAAGGAGATCACGCCATGCTCAAGTCCCTCGCCGCCGTAACCCTCATCGCCGCCATGTCCGCGGCCGCACAAGCCCAGTCCACCGCCTTCACGTACCAGGGCCAACTCAAAAACGGGGCCGCGACTGCCACCGGTCTTCACGACTTCCGCTTCAAGCTCTTTGACGCCGCTTCCGGCGGCACGCAAGTCGGCACAACCCAGTGCGTGGACAATGTCAGCGTTACCAACGGGCTCTTCGTGGCCACCATCGACTTTGGGCAGCAGTTCGCCGCGCCCGCTGCCCGATTCCTGGAGATCGAAGTTCGCGTCGACACAGGGTTGAACTGTGCCAACAGCACCGGATACACACTCCTGGCCCAGCGACAGTCTCTCACGGCCGCCCCTCTGGCCAACCACGCCAAGTCTGCCTTTGCCCTCGACGCCGCCGACGGCTCGCCCGCCAACGCCTTGATCGTGGACAACAACGGGAACATCGGGATCGGCACGACCACGCCGGGCCACTCGGTGACGATCGCCAACACGGCACCGACGATCGCCCTGCAAGACACCGACTCCTCGACGCAGCAGGTCGGATATGTCAGTTACCGTGACAGCGCCAACATCGAGCGTGCCTGGGTCGGATACGGCACGGTGGGCGATCCCGACTTCTCGATCGTCAATGCCCGGACAGGCGGAGACGTCGTGCTCACCCCCTTCGCCGGCAACGTGCTCCTGGCCGGAAACGGCGGCAAAGTCGGGGTGGGCACCTCTTCGCCGACCCACTCGGTCCACATCGCCGCGATCGGGCCCACCATCGCGCTCCAGGACACGGCCATCAACTCGCAGCAGGCCGGCTACGTGGATTACCGCGACAACGCGAACATCTCGCGAGCCTGGGTCGGCTACGGCACTCCCGGCAGCCCTCACTTCTCGATCGTCAATGCTCGGAGCGGCGGCAACATCGTGCTCAGCCCCCTGGGCGGCGGCGTGGTGCAGGTTCCGGTCCTGGAAATCACCGGCGCCGACCTGGCCGAGAAGTTCCCGGCCAGCGAAGAGATGGAACCTGGCACAGTCGTAGCCATCGACCGCGAGCACGCGGGCAAACTCTGCATCTCCCGCGGTGCCTACAACCGCTGCGTGGCCGGTGTCGTCAGCGGCGCGAATAACTTCTCCGTCGGCGCGGTTCTCGGCAACCTGCCGGGCCAAGACGATGCACCGGCGATCGCGCTCTCAGGGCGCGTGTACGTTCGCTGCGACGCCTCCGCCGGCGCGATCGAGCCTGGGGATCTTCTCACCACATCCGACACGCCGGGCCACGCCATGAAGGCAACCGACCGCGATCGCTCGCACGGCACCGTCATCGGAAAGGCGATGACGGAGTTGAAGGAAGGCAAGGGCCTGGTCCTCGTGCTCGTGAACCTGCAGTAGTCCACGCCGGAAAGGAAACGACACATGAAGCTCATTGTGACTTTGGTCGTTGCGGGGATGTTTGCAGGCGGGGCGATGGCGCAGCCTGGCGTGACGGTGCACCGGCACATCGGTAACTGCTGCTTTGAGGGCTTCCCGCCGGACTCCAGGCCCGTGCCCGACCTGCCCGGCGCGAGAACCCATCCCGATGTCCCGGAGGGGTATGTCCTGATCCAAGGGGACATCCAGGTGAAGCTGGACGAGTACCGGGCCTTTCGCGCCGGGGCAGACAGCACCTTCGGGACGGTGAGCTACTGGCCCCAGCCGGTCCCCTACTCGTTTGACTCGGGTATCAACGCAACGAAGCAGCAACTAGCGATCGATGCAATGAATGAGATCAGTGCTCGCATCGGCGTGACCTTCGTGCCCATCGTCTCCTTCCCCTTCCCGTCGAACCGCATTCTGTTCCGCGACAGCTCGGGCAACAGCTCGCCGATCGGCATGCAGCCCTTCGTCAACGTCGTCAACCTCTTCAACTGGGACTTTCAGATTGTCATCTGCCACGAACTTTACCACTCGCTGGGGTTCTGGCACGAGCAGACTCGGCACGACCGAGACACGTTCGTGACGATCAACTGGGCCAATATTGAATCCGGGGAGGATCACAACTTCGAGATGGTCGCCGATGCAAGCACATACGGCCCTTACGACTTCGACTCTTTCATGCACTACCCTCGCGCGGGCTTCACCGTCAACGGGCTGGACACCATCACCGTGAACCCCCCATGGAACGCGCAGTGGCAGAGCCTCATCGGTCAGCGGACACACTTCAGCGTGCTGGATGAACTCACCGGGCGGGGCATCTACCGGTTCCCGCTCGACCGCTGGTGGAAGCCCGGCGCCGGGGGCACCGGATTCGGCAACCTCGTCAATCCGTTGCAGCATTCCACTTTTGCCGCGGCGTACAACGCAGCGCCGGCCGGCGCGCAGTTCTTTGTCAAGGACTCCGCCACATATCCGGCGGTAGGCACCTACGCCAAGGCCATGACCATCCGCGCGCCGTTTGGTGCGAGACTCGGAAACTGATCGCTCGCCCATCGGCCGGCGTCGATCAGCTGGCACCGTCCGGTCGGATGACCCGAACCACGCTTTCGCAGGAGAATCTAATGTCACGCCTCGCTGTTCTCTACGCCTGTGCCTTCTTCGCCTGCATCACGGCCCCCGCGGCCGCACAGACCTTCAACGACGGCTACCAGATGTACCTCGGCGGCTACCCCATCGCCGAGACTCCCTGGAGCAACGACTGCCAGGGCATTGCCCATGATGACAACAACTGGTTCATCACCCAGACGGAGGTCCTCTGGAAAATCCCCGTGCAGCTCGACCTTCGGACCGTCACTGCATCATCCCCCGGCGTCCTCCGCCGCACGCTCGGCAGCCACGCGGCCCTCGCGGGGTATCACCACACCGGCGACCCGGTCGTTCACCGACACAACGGTGTGGACTACTTGCTCGTGCCCCTCGAAGGTCTCGGCTTCCTGGGCACCATCGCCGTCTTCGACTGCGCCACGCTCAACTACATCACCCACGCCGAGCTGCACAACCAGGCCGGCGATGCCGGCTGGTGCGCTGTGGACAGCTCCGGAGTGCTGTATTCCTCCATTCAGCACGCCTCGTTTCTCAAGAACTACGACATTAACTGGCCGCTGCTCCAGTCGAGCGGGCTCCTCTCCATAACCGCGCGCATTCCCGAGGCAATGTTTGACGAGTTCGGCGCCCCCCTCGACCTCGTCACCATGCAAGGTGGCGAGTTCGCCCCCGGTGGCCAGCTCCTCTATCTCATCAGCGGTTTCTACGACGACAGCGGCGGCCTCGAAGAGCGCGAAGGAATCCACATCCTGCAAAGAGAAGTTCATCCCGGCGGCGCTGTGACCTGGCGCCGCGTCGGCCACTCGACCCGCGGCACCGGTGGCCACTTCGACTTCTACTACGATCCCGGCTTCCCCACCTACGAAGAGCCCGAGGGCCTCACGATCTGGGACCTCGATGACGGCCGAGCCCCGGGCATCCGCGGCCAGCTCCACGCCATGGTGAGCGACAACGATGCCATCACCGGCGACATCGACCTCAAGCACTACACCTTCGCCATCCACGTCGACGCCACAAGCACGTGCCAATCGGGAACGCCCACCTGCCCCTTCCGCACCGTTACCGCCGCCGCCAACCTCGCTTGGGACGGATCGGAAATCCGCATCCGCTCAAACACGTACAGCGGCCCCATCACCATCTCCAAACGAGTCCGACTGGCCGCACAGGGCGGGATTGTCCGCATCGGGCATTGACATTGGGCCCCCCAGGCCACAGGAGACCACGGATGAAAAAGCACATTCTCTATATGCTGCTCACCCTCGCCTTGGGCTTCGCCGCATCCGCCCAATCCACCGCCTTCACCTACCAGGGCCGGCTCAAGAACGGCGCCGCCCTCGCCGCCGGCCTCCACGACTTCCGCTTCACCCTCTTCAACGCGGCCTCCGGCGGAGTCGCGATCGGTGCCCCGCAATGCGTGGACAACATCCTCGTCACCGAGGGCCTTTTCACCACGACCCTCGACTTCGGCCCTCAGTTTGTTACGACTGGCGATCGCTTCCTCCTGATCGAAGTGCGTGCCGACACGGGGCTCGCCTGCGCCAACGTAACCGGCTTCACGACGCTGGCGCCCCGCCAGCCATTGACCGCCGCGCCCATCGCCACGCATGCCAAGACCGCCTTCTCCCTTGCCGCGGCGGACGGCTTGCCGGCCAACGCCGTGTTCGTCGACAACGACGGCAAGGTGGGCGTGGGCACGACGGCGCCGACCCACACCATCCACATCGCTTCGACCGCGCCAACGCTGGCCATTCAAGATACGGACTCCACGACGCAGCAAGTCGGTTACGTGGATTACCGCGACAGCGCGAACGTCTCGCAGGGTTGGGTTGGGTTCGGCTCCTCGGGCGACCCCGACTTCTCGATCGTCAACGCCCGGCCCAGTGGAGACATTGTGCTGTCCACGCTCGGTGGCGGGAACGTTGGCATCGGTACAGGGTCGCCCGCGGCGGCACTCGACGTGCGTGGCGACATCCGCCTCGGGTCCACGGGGCAGCTGCGTGCCGTCGGCGGCGAGGAGAGCCTTCGGATGCTGAGGGGAACGATCAATGTGACCGGGGGCATCGTCCGGGGAAGCGGGTTTGCCGCGATCCAGCAAAGCGCCGGAAAGTACCTCGTCACATACGACACGCCGTTCACTTCCACCCCGTGCGTGACAGCCACATCGTTCCACATCGGCGGGGATGCCAGGCGTTTCATGATGATACTCAGCAGCACCGCCTCCAGCGTGCTCATCGCCGCCTATCACCCCGACAACGGGTCTTCGCTCGACACGCAGTTTGACTTCTGCGTAATTGGACCTCGGTAACCGATCACTCATCGAGGGAGCTAGACCATGAAACACACTCTCATCGTTGTTCCGCTAGTGCTCGCGATCGCTTCCCAACTCGCGTTGGCCCCGCCCGCCACCGCACAGCCCCTCACCACGGCGTTCACCTACCAAGGCGAACTCAAGAACGGTGGCTCGCCCGCAACCGGCGCGCATGACTTCCGATTCCTCCTGTACAACGCCCCGACGGGCGGCTCGACACTTGGTCTCGGCCCCGTATGCGTCGACAATGTCGCCGTGACCGACGGCCGGTTCAGTGCGCGGCTGGACTTCGGCCCGTCGTTCGCACAGCAGAAGTACCTGGAGATTCAGGTACGGCAAGACACGGGGGCCGACTGCGCCAACACCACCGGCTTCACCATTCTCTCGCCGCGGGTGGAGATGACGGCCGCACCCCACGCGACTTTCGCTCTCGCCGCGGCGCACACCGCGCAGCTCAACGGTCAAGCTGCATCCTTCTACACCAACGCGGCCAACCTCACTGGCACTCTTCCCACGAGCACCCTGAGCGGCACATACGGAGGGGCGTTGACCCTGTCGAACGCAACCAACTCCTTCTCTGGTTCCGGCGCCGGCCTGATCAATCTGAGTGCCGCAAACCTGACGACTGGCACGGTCGCCGACGCTCGCCTGTCGACCAACATCCCCCGCCTCGACACCTCCAACGCTTTCGGCAACACCATTAACTCGTTCATGGGCCTCGTCGGGATCGGCACAACGAATCCGGCCCACCTGCTGCACATTGTCGGCACCGTACCCTCGATCGCGATTCAGGACTCGGACTCAACCACTCAACAGATCGGTTACATCAGCTTTCGCGACAGCGGGAACGTCGAGCAGGCCTGGGTCGGCTACGGGTCCGTTGGCGACCCCGACTTCTCGATCCTGAACGCCCGGGCCGGTGGCGATCTCGTCGTCCGGACCTTCTCCGGCGCAGTGAAACTGACTTCGCAGGGCGGCGACGCGATACTGACCAATACGGGCAACTTCGGGATTGGAACAGTGACGCCGGCCGCGAAGCTGGACGTGCGCGGGGACATCCGATTGGGACCGAGCGGGCAGTTTCGAGCGACGGCCGGAGAAGAAAACCTGCGCATCATACGGGGCGTTGTTGAGCACAACGGCGCCATTCTCAGCGGAACCGGATTCACCGTTGCCCATCCTCCCACCGGCTCCAACCAATACACGATCACCTTTAACACTCCGTTTGCAGGACGTCCCGCGTTTACCGTGACCACTGAATACTTGCCGCCCCCCAGCTCGAGCGCCAGCACTGTCGCGCAATCTCAGTCTGTCTCGCCTACCTCCGCAGACGTGTGGACTCGCGACAGCGACGGAGCCAGGGTGAGTCGCTTCAGCTTCATCGCCATCGGGCCGCGTTAGCCCCGTCTGTTCGTCAAGTGTGTCCCCGCCCATGTTTCGAAAGGACGTCAATGAATGCCATGACCCTGAAGCGCTTCGTCCCGGTCGGCCTCCTCCTCCTCAGCCTCACCATCGCCAGCGCTGCAATGCCCCGCAAGCTCGCCGCCAACACCATCAACCCGACCGCTACCCTCAACGCCGGAGGCAACCGCATCACCCTCACCGGCCCGTTCACCTGCACCCAGGTCGAATGGGTCGCCTTCCGCGTCACCATCACCCAGCGAACCACAGGCGCTCTCGCCGAGGGCTATGCCCTCCGCCTCGGCTCAACCACTTCCCAACAGTGGCAAGTCCTCGCCACCACCCGCGGCGATGCCACTTTCGAGCCCGGCCCAGCCACCGCCGTCGCCGTCGCCGTCAGCACCCTCCACGGCGAAACCACAGATGCCCACCAGTGGCTCGTCCCCGTCACCCTCCAGGCCCAGTAATCGTCTCCCACCAAGAAAGGAAGCACATGCGATATCCCATGCACGCCGCGCTCACCGCAACCCTTGCGCTCTTCCCCGCCGCCGCCCGAGCCCAGTTCCAGATCGACTGGTACACGATCGACAGCGGCGGCGGAACCTCCTCCGGAGGCGCCTTCACCCTCGCCGGCACCATCGGCCAACATGACGCCGCCGCCAGCGCAGGCGGACCCTTCCAATGCAATGGCGGGTTCTGGGCCGCCTTTGGCGGGACCGCAACGGCCTGCTACCCCAACTGCGACAACAGTTCCATACCCCCAATCCTGACCGCCAATGACTTCCAGTGCTTCCTCAACGCCTTCGCAGCGTCAGATCCCTACGCCAACTGCGACGGCTCCTCGGCCGTCCCCCTTCTCACCGCCAACGACTTCCAGTGCTTCTTGATCAGCTTTGCAGCCGGCTGCTCGTAGCGCTCCGGTCACAGTCAGGGAACTAGGCAACCCGTGGACCGGTGAGGTTTGTCGTCATTCCTCCGGCTGTTTGATCGCGGCGACCGCGGCGTTGGCATGGCCGAATCTGATCTCCAGCCACCTGATCGCGTCACTTGACTCAGCGGCGACCCAATCGGCACTCCAGTGGGCCCAGATCCGTGCAGTTGAAAAAGCCCTGCAACGCCCGGCTTCAAAGACCGAGGCGGACGGGACTCGAACCCGCAACCACCGGAATCGACAGTCACGTTCACGGGTCCGAAGACCCCCTCGTGGGGCTCTAGAAACCGCGTTTTCGGCCCCGCGCAGGCCGATCGGGCCCGCCCAGTCTGGTGCCAGTCACACCCCAGTTACGGCCCAGTCAGCGCGCAATTCAGCGCGCAGTCGCCTTTGTGTTTGACGTCGCTCCCCCACTCCCCGGCCGATGCACCTTTGACCGACGTCCCGTTGTTCCGCGGCTTTTAATTCCGCTGCGTCTGCCGTTCCGCCACGGGGCCCATCAGGCTGATTCTACGGGAGATGCGATGATTCTGGAGACCGTCAGGAAGAGGGACTGGGAGCAGCTCGGCGTCCTGCTCGACGTCTATGAATCTGAACTCGGCAAGGTCCTCGCCACTTGGTCCAGCCTGCCGCGGCACATTCGGATCGATGTCGCCACACTCATTGCCAGCTGACCACCAGTTCGACAGACTCGGTGGACAAGGAAATGCGCCCTCCAACGTGGCGGGAAAGGAGTCTTTCTGGCCGACAACGCTGTTCTATGCCCCGAGTCACCCGCCACTCCAACCTGGTTCCGCTCCCAGTCAGGACGCCATGGACTTTCGCCCGGCCGGCTGAGCCTCTCGATGACGCATGGGGTTGAAGGCGTTTGCCCGCCGTTACGCTCTGAGGCCAAAGGGTCAATTTCTACCAGAGAACCATCTGGCTGTTAAGCTCAGGGGGACACTCAAGTTGGCAAGGCCAAGGCCCCGCGCGAGGTCATAAATGAAGCGGCCCCATGCGGCGGGGTGGGCCGCTCTTTCCAAGCGGGGATCAGAGAATCGTCACTCTTTCCCCCCGGCATCCCAGCAAAGGTCCGAAGCTGTCGAGTGGTCGACGAAAATGCGCTGGCAGTCGGGGGACACGTAGAGGGAGTTGATGGTGCTGTTTCGCTCGTGGAGCGACAGTACCGGGGCCCAGGCACATCCTTCCGGAATGGAGGTCGGATAGACCAGGACCGTTCCGTCGGCGCACCCGACTACCACACGCGAACCGTCGGGAAAGACCGCCAACACATGCGGCACGCCTTGCACGATGGTGCGCCGGATGATCTGGCCGCTCCGAGGATCCAGTTCAATGAGCGAACTGTCTGCGTACGAGAGTCCGTAGAGCGATTCGGGCCCGAACTGAGGCCAATCGAGTTGGGTGGCTAAGGTGGACACCTTTGCAATCACCACGCCGTCAAGGGTGCTCCTGAAGGTAATGTGGTTTGGCGGCGAGGTTACCACGATCATGGAGCCGTCAGCGGAGAACGGACAGTTGACGATGGGGCCAACATCCTGGAACTCCAGCAGAGGTTTCAAGTCCGGCACCGAGAAGATCCGGACGCGTCCGGACTCGCCGCCGATGGCGACTCTGTCTCCCGAACGGCTCACTGCAAATCCTCGGTCCTCTTGCTGATATCCGACCCGTCCGTTCAAGCGCGCCCCGGATTCCCGATCAAACACGTACACGCCCGGTTCCGGGTGAGGTAGTCCCGCGGCCACAAAGTAGCGCCCGCCCGGTGTGAACGTCCCCCTCCAGATATTCTCATTGCCGAAACCCGGAATCCCTTGGTCAAGTTCAAGAGTGGCCGGGTCAAGCCGTTGCACCCGCCCGAGGTCCCTGTCCTGCCGCATCGGGCCATACATCCCCAGCATCAACTCCCAATCGAACGTCCGCACGCCCGCATCCTTCTCGCCTCCATCGTGAACGGGGACAGTCAAGGCACAAATGTATCGCCACTCCCAACCTCGGAGTTCGGCGGGGGCCCCGTGTAGCCTCTCCCGCGCCAACGAGACGTCGTTGTCGCGGATCGCCAACTGGGCTCCTTGAATCGCGGACACATACGCTTGAGATCGCAGGATCGCTCCCGAGGCATCGCGCGGGCTGCTCCCCCGGACTCCAGAGAGGGCCCCGGCCAGACCCAGGCCGACCGCGCCGCAGCACAGTGTCACTCCCGCGGCCCAGCCCAGGCGGCGGCGAACCAACTTTTGAGCGCGGTACAACGCTGTCGGGGCGTGAGCCGAAATAGGTCGGTGTTCGAGATGCGCGCGAATGTCATTGGCAATCTCGCAAGGTGAGGCGTAACGAAGGTGCGGCTCCGCGGCCATAGCTTTGGCGACGATCAGCCCAAGTTCTTTGTGCACGCCCGGGGCCACATCCCGCAGAGCCCGTTGCTCGTGGCGCGCGGCGGCAGGCCCACTGCCACGAGCAAACGGCCGACGTCCCGAGAGCAACTCAAACATCGTTACGCCCAACGCAAAAACGTCCGACCTCCCGTTGACGCTCCCGCCTGGCGCCGCAAGTTGCTCCGGGCTCATGTAGTCCGGCGTGCCCAGCACAGCGCCGGCCTCTCCAGTAAGCGACTGGGGGTCATTGTCGACAAAACGAGCCAAGCCGAAGTCCACGACCCGGGCCCGCAACCGCCCTTGGCTGTCCGGGGCTACGAGGATGTTTGCCGGCTTCAGGTCGCGATGGATCACGCCCTTGCGGTGGGCGTGTTCCACCGCGTCGCACACCTCACACATGAGCGACAAGCGTTCCTGAACGCTTAAGCTGGCCGCGCCCAGCGTGAGCGGCCTTCCATCCACATACTCCATCGCGATGAAAGGAACCGGCTCACGCCGCACAACTGCTGACCCCGCCGCGATAACCCGGCAGATCCCGGCGTGCTCAAGAGACGCGAGCACCTGCCCCTCCTGCACAAAGCGGCGGATGGTTGATGTCCGCATCAACCTCTGCGAAAGCACTTTCACCGCGACGATGCGTTCAGGCGCCCCTTGTCGCGCTTCGTACACGCGCCCCATACCGCCCGCTCCGACCATCCGCAGCAAAGTGAAGTCGCCCAGCGTTGCGCCGATCAGCGGGTCCTGGTCTTCGCTGTCGCACCCCCGGGATAGACGCCCCTGCTCCGGCGGTGTCTGAAGCTCGCCGAACCGGCTCTGATGCGGCAGCAGCCTTCGAGCAAGCCGCGCCAGCTTCGGATTCTGGAGTTCAAGGACTCGCAGCGCTTCGATGCGCTCAGTCTCAGAGCGATCCAACAAGTCACCAACCACCTGCTCCAGTCGTGAAAGCTCATCCATGGGTGGTGCCTACACGTTTGGCTCGGTCCCTTGGACGCGGTCTAGGAGCCACAGCCGCGCGACTGTCCATCGGCGCTTGACCGTCGCGGCAGAGATCGTCAGCATCACGCCGACTTCGGCGATGGAAAGCCCTGCGAAGTACCTCAGCATGACCACTTGATACATGTCGGGGCTTTGCGCTTCCAGATCATTCAAGGCCGAATCCAAGGCGACCATGTCCACCGTGTCTTCATCCATTTCTGTGCTGAGCCCATCCTCGCTGACACGCTTCCAGGTTCCTCCTCGCTTCAGTTGCCCGCGACGACGCGCACGCTCCACCAAGATCCGCCGCATCGCCAGGGCCGCCGCTCCGAAAAAATGTCCGCGGCTGTCCCAGGCACGTTGCTCGTGAGCCGCGTCATTGACCAGACGCAAGTAGGCCGCGTGTACCAACGATGTGGGCTGAACGGACCCCATCGCCCCACCTTCTCGCCTGATCCGTACAGCGGCCAAACGGCGGAGTTCGTCATACACCAGCGGCAGCAACTCCGCGGCGGACATGCGCTCCAGATTCGCACTCGGATTCGGCGGATCCTCGCTCGGCACGCTCTTCCCTTTTCGACCAGGACAAACAGCATACCACGCGATAGATGGCTGTGAAATTCACTGATCCACCCCCGCCCCGATTATCGCATTGCCTGTGTACCCGGTTACCCGCCGGGTCGGCACAAAGGGAATACGCCATGCCAAAGCCACGTTTCCGCTTAGGTCGAGTCGCCTCAATCCTCATCGCCTGTGCGGGGACGCTGTGGAGTGGCTCCGCGGCATTGGCTCAACCGCTCAGTTATCAGGGCGAACTGAAGAAGAACGGGGCCGCGTTCACCGGCACCGCGCAGTTCAAGTTTGTGCTTCGTCTGGGCACCACATCACTGTGGTCCAATGACGGCACGAGCGTCAATCTCAGCGAGCCCGCCGCGTCGGTGCCCATAGCGGTCTCCAACGGCATCTTCACCGCCCAACTCGGCGGCACCCCCATGACCCCCATTCCCGCCAATCTCCTTGCGGGAGTCCCTGCCGCCGCCGGCCCGGCGGTGCGAATCTGGGTCAACACCGGCAGCGGCTTTGAACAAATACAGGACCAACCGGTGCTCTTCACCGCGATGGCCATGAAGAGCAATACGACCGAACAAATCTCGCTTCAGACACTCAACCGTGTTCCCTTCTGGAACGGCTCGGCGCTCATCAGCGGGATGATCACAGACACTGGCACCAATGTCGGAATCGGTCAGTCCAGCCCCACCAGCAAGCTGCACGTCGCCGGTGAGGTTCGGGCTACCAGCGGCTTTCGCTTCGGCGATGGCACGCTGCAGACCACCGCCGCGACCACGGGCCCGATCGGTCCCACGGGCCCAACGGGCGCCGTCGGTGCCGTCGGCGCGAACGGTGCGACCGGCTCGCAGGGAGCGCCGGGTGTGGCCGGTCCGACGGGCCCCCAGGGCGTCACCGGCACCGCTGGTGCGGTCGGTCCGACCGGCCCGCAAGGCCTCACGGGCGCGGCGGGCTCTGTTGGCCCAACCGGTCCACAGGGTGCGACCGGGGTTTCGCCCTGGCTTCTGAACGGAACTACGGCGTATTACAACGCCGGAAGTGTCGGCATCGGTACTTCGAGCCCGCAGGCAACGTTTCACGTCAATGGAGGTTTCAAAGCCAACTCGGTCGCGTTCCCGGGCACGAATGTCACGGGAGTCGCTTCGATCGACGGCACCAGCAACATCGCAACGGTGCATCTGGACGGACCCAGCCTTGGTGGGTTCAAAGTGATCAACAACAATGCCTTTGGTTCCCCCACCCTGTTCTGGGCGGGCACCGACGGCCGCGTTGGAGTTGGAACCAGCGCGCCTTCAACCACCCTAGGTGTTAGGGGCGGAGCGAACATCGACGACTCGGATACTTGGAACGGAGCGAGCACGCTCCCGACTACCGGAAACGTCCTTCGTTTCGGGGGCGGCGGCTCCGGGGAAGCGATTGGGTCACAACGCTCAACCACCGGATTCCCGCAGGGCAACAACTTGTATGGCTTGGACTTCTACACCAACGCGACCAAGCGCATGAGTATTGGTTTTAACGGTAACATCGGCATTGGTACCGAAACGCCAGCCACTCTCCTCGACGTCGCGGGCACTTGCCGCGTTGACGTCCTGGTCATCGACGGCGGAGCGGATCTGGCCGAGGGCTTTGTCGTTGCAGACAAGCCCGAACCGGGGATGGTCGTGTCCATCGATCCGTACCACCCCGGCGAACTCCGCATCGCCGACCGCCCCTACGACTCACGGGTGGCGGGCGTTGTCAGCGGTGCCGGCGGCGTCAACCCTGGAATGCGCATGGGGCAGACTGGCACTGCGGCCTGCGGCGATCAGCCGGTCGCCCTGACCGGGCGTGTGTATTGCCTGTGCGACGCCTCGGCGGCCCGAATCGAGCCGGGTGACCTGCTCACCACTTCGGCGACCCCGGGACACGCGATGAGGGTGTCGGACTCTTCCCGAGCATCGGGCGCGATCATCGGCAAGGCGATGACACCGCTCAAGGAAGGCAAAGGCCTCGTCCTGATCCTCGTCACACTCCAGTAACGTGAGGAGCCGCCGCCATGAACATCACACAGCGGATCATTTCCCTCGTCGCGGCCCTTTCCGCGACGGCCATTGCGCAGCCCGCGAATCGTTCCGATGTCCCCCACCCGAACACGCCTTTCCTGCCCGACCTCACCCCCGGGTACGTCGTGATAGAACACGACATTCAAGTCCGACTGGACCAGTACCTCGCCATGATTCACGGCGGCAGCAACGACGCTACGTTCGGCGATGTAGAGTATTGGCCGGGCGGGGTGGTCCCATTCGACTTTGTCACTTCCGGCCCCGGCGCAGTATCCGCCGCACGTCAGGTCCACGCAGCGACCGCGATGGCGATGATCGAGCAACGAACCGGCGTTGACTTCCGGCCCGCAACAGGCTCGGACACGAGTCGCATCAGGTTCCAGAACAGCAACTTCAACAACTCACCGGTCGGTCGCCAGGGCGGCACGCAGATCGTCAATATTTTCAACTGGACCCTACCCATCATCGTCTGCCATGAGCTCTACCACTCTCTGGGGTACTGGCATGAACAGAGCCGTCCAGACCGCGATGAATCAGTGATCATCAACTTGGCGAACATCTGCGGGTCATCCCAGGGCGCTTCGTGCACGCCCTCTCCAACGGGGTGCTGCGGTTGCACCAACTCACAGGGATCCTGTGTGTCGTGCGCTTTCAACTTCGAAGTTCATGCAAACGCAGCCTGGTGGGGTCCTTATGACTTTGACTCCTTCATGCACTACGGTCGTGCGGACTTTTCGTGCAACGGCCAAGACACGATCACGGTGCGCGAGCCGAATACCGCCCAGTGGCAGAACTCCATCGGCCAGATCGACCACTTCAGCCATCTCGACGAGCTCTCCTGCCGCGGCATCTACCCCAAGCCGGGCGATCGGTGGCTTCGAGCTGGTGCCGGTGGCTTCGAGCAGGGGACGTTCTTTAGTCCCTACACCTCGATCATCTCCATGTACGCGGCCATGCCCACCGGAGGCACGTTGTTCGTCGACCCGGGGACGTACAACATCCCCGTGGTGGGCGCCCCGCAGAGCTTGCCCATCACCATACGGGCAACTTATGGCCCCGTAACGATCACGTCTCACCCATAACGCCGCTGTGTGGAGGTCCCGAGCTATGAACGCATTGCTGAGGGGATTCGCGGGCACCGCTTCTGTTCTCAGCTTGACCGGGCACAGCGTCGCCCAGGTATTTTCACCCACCGCCTGCGATCGAGACGGCCTGGCCTGTCAACAAGACGGTGGCCCCGCTGGTGAACAACGGAGCAAGCCGAGACGGCATCGACACGATTGTCGCGGACATGCCGCGGCCTTTCGTGATGCGACTGAACTCCGACTCATGGAGCCCTCCGCCGAAAACCGCCGTACGGGTCACCAGCACTCTCGAAGAGTGCCCCATTCGCGCCCGATTGGTCCGGTTAACTTGGTTCCCTGATCTCGCAACTCAACTCACCATGCGGAGGAATCCAACATGCACACTCTCTCCCGGATCGTCTTAGCAGGTTTTTCTCTCACTGGGCTGGGCCAGGCGGCGCTCGCGCAGTCCGCCATCACCAGGCACGTCATGGCCTCGGGCGGCGCTATCAACTCCACTTCCGCGACGCACACCCTCAGCGGCACTATTGGGCAGAGCCTGTGCGGCCAAACCTCTGCCGCCACTCACACGATACGAACAGGGTTCTGGATCGGGTTGGCCCCCGCCGTTTGCTACGCCAACTGCGACGGCTCAACCTCCGTCCCGGTTCTGACCGCCAACGACTTCCAGTGTTTCCTGAACGCTTTCGCCGCCAGCCAGGCATACGCCAACTGCGACGCCTCGACAACCCTGCCGGTTCTTACGGCCAATGACTTCCAGTGCTTCCTGAACTCGTACGCGGCGGCGTGTTCTTGAGACAATGTCAGGTTCTTTCGAGGCTTCGGCGAAGACCTCGGACCAGCCGAATCTCGCGTGATGCACGGTCGCGGGGCGACTAGTGGTCGCCAGGGGACGGTACCGGCGCCGGCTCAGACTTGGGCGGCTCCGATAGCCGATCTCTCCACATCGCGGCCTTCGCGTCCATGCCCTTGCCCGGCTCATCCTTGTCCCACGCCTCGTAAAGGGCGACCAGTTTTCGGAGGCAGTTGGGGTACTCATCCCTCGGTGCCTTGGACGGCCTCGCTAACCCAAACACCCGCTCGGCTTCGACGAGCTCCGCCTCGGCCTCCGCAAACCGCCTCAGATCGAAGAGCGCCTGTCCCAAACTCATTCGCGATCGCCCCAGCGTCGTGTCATCCTTCGCGACCTTGGGCGCTAGCCCGGTGACGGACTCTCGGAACAGAACCTCGGCCCTGGCCGCATCTCCTTGTTTCAGTCGGATGACGCCCAAGTTGTACGCGCAACTCAGCGTGTCGCGGTGATCTCGGCCACGCACGGCTCGAAATCGGTCCAAGGCCTCTTGTCCAAGCTTCTCGGCCTCGTCGAGTTTCCCTTGCTTCTCGAGAGACAGCGACAGGTTGGAGATCGCGATCAGGGTGTTGGTGTCATCATTGCCGTTGCCCCGCCGCCGACCCTCCAGGGCCCGCCGATAATACCCCTCGGCTTCGGGAAGCCGATTTAGGTCGGTCATGACTTTTCCCATACTTTGCAGCGCGGAGAGGGTATCCAAATGGTTGGGTCCCAAGGTTCGCGTCCAGCCGTCTAAGGCCACTCGGTAGAGCGGCTCGGCCTCGCCGGGCTTCCCCTTGACTCTCAACACAGACGCTAGGTCCCGCACGCTTCGAAGAGTCTCGATGTGATCCGGGCCGCCTAACCTGGTGTAACCGTCCACCGCCTCTCGATTGAGCGCCTCAGCCTCATCAAGCTTATCAAGCGAGAGAACAACGGATGCAAGACTTCTGAGTGTGGCCAGCGTGTCAAAATCATCGTTTCCTTGCACACGCCGCCTGATGGTCAGCACCGTTCGCAACAGTTCCTCGGCTTTGGCAAACCCTTGCCGCGACGCTTCAAGCTCAGCAAGGTTCTCCCTCGCCCTAAGTGTGGTCAAGTGCTCCTCACCCAGAACCCGCACGCAACCCGCTATCGATTCCCGCAGGTATCTCTCAGCGTCTGCGGGCTTTCCCCGCGCCCTGAGCAAAGGCCCCATGTTGCTTTTCGACACTAAGGTGTCGGGATGATCATCGCCAAGAACACGCCGACGCCGCTCCAACACTTCTCGCAAAAGGGGTTCAGCTTCCGCCAACTTGCCACGGGCTCTGAGTACCGCGCCCAGGTTTGAAAGGGTGGTCATCGTTTCCGAGTAGTCGCTCCCAAACACCCTGCGAAATCCCTCGGCTGCTCGCCGATAACCGGACTCCGCCTCCTCGAGCTCTCCCAGAGTCCTGTTTTGTCTTGCCAGGGTGTTCACGCACACCAGTGTCAGCGGGTCATCGCTCCCAAGAACGCGTTCGCAACGATCGAGCGTTTCCTTGATCAGCGTCTGGGCTTCCCCCATCTTGCTTTGGTTACCCAACACACCGGCCAGCGAAATCGCCGCCGCAAGCGATTCGTAATTATCCTCGCCCAAGATGAGCCGGAGTCCCTCCATCGCGGCCCTCAGCTCGACCTCCGCTTCCGGCAACCTCCCTTGAAGATTGAGCAAACCGCCGGAGTGCCTTCGGGCAATGAGGACCGGCACGCTCTCGGCCCCCCACCGGGCGATCAGGAGCTCTATCGCTTCAGCTAGCGGCGCGGATGCGCGTTCGAATAGCCCAAGTTCCTTCAACGTGTTGGCCGTTGTCTGAAGCAATCGCGCTTTGGTAAGCGGCTGATCCTCAAATCTCTCGTCGATGGTCTTCAACGCTCGTTCAAAGATGGATCGGTCCATCGTCCGGCGTGCGATGTTCGTCAGGTTCACTCTGAACAGAAACGACTCGAACTGCGCTCGCTCTGCCGCGGCCTGTTCCGGCGTTACTCTTCCCGCCCCCGTCGCACGCTCTATTTCCGCTTTGGCGTCCGCGAGAAGGTCTTCGCGAATGAGCCTTCCCATTGCATCCAGGTCTATCCCGCTCAACTGCGATTCCTGAAACGCCGCAATGGCGGCTGTTTCCTTCTCGCTGGCCTCTGCCTTGTCCTTTGCCTCGGTCGCTTTCTTGGCTTGAGCCTCGGCCCTGGTTTCCGCTGCCTTCGCGACACCCGCCTGCCACAGCGCCGCGCCCAGCCCCGCCACCAGAGCCGCGCTCACCATCGATGCCGTCAGCACCCCGGCTCGGTTCCGCCTCGCGAACTTCCGCAACCGATACGCCCGACTCGGGGGTGCGGCCGCCACACCCTCTCCGGACGAGTACCGCCGCACATCCGCCCCGAGCCCCGCGGCCGTGTCGTACCGGCGGGACGGGTCCTTTTCGAGGGCCTTCATGACAATCCAGTCGAGTTCTCCCCGCACCAGCGAACCCAGCTTCTTCGGTTCCGTGCGCCGGTGTGCGGCCACGCCGGCAAGCGTGTCCGAAGCCTCACTGAGGCGTGTGCTGGGCTTGGGAGGCTCCGTCTCCCTGATGATCCGTTCAATCTCGGCGTAGGCCGCGCCCCTGAGTTTGCTGGATTCAAACGGGGTGCTCCCGGTCAGCAGTTCAAACAGCAGCACGCCCAGCGAGTACACATCCGTGCGGGTGTCGATGTCGAGGGAGCCTTCTGCCTGTTCCGGGCTCATGTACTCGGGCGTGCCGATGAGGGCTCGTTGCTCGGTAAAGACGGTCATCTCCGTCAGCCGACCGCCCGTCGCCTTGGCGATCCCAAAGTCGATGACCTTGACAAGCGGCCGTAGGTCCTGAGTTCCGACCAGGATGTTGCTGGGCTTGATGTCCCTATGGATGATCCCCTTCTGGTGCGCGTGCTGGACCGCGTTGCACACCTGTTCGAATAATTCAAGTCGGTCCGGGACGCTGAGGTTGTTCTTGTCGCAATAGGTCGTGATGGGCGCGCCGGTGACCAGTTCCATCACGAAATACGGCCGCCCGGTTTGGGTCGCCCCGGCGTCGAAGACCCGGGCGATGTTCGCGTGGTCCATGATGGCCAGCGCCTGGCGTTCGGCCTCGAACCGCGCGATCACCTGATGTGTGTCCATCCCGAGCTTGATGATCTTGAGCGCAACGGTGCGACGCACCGGGCTCTGCTGCTCGGCCACAAACACCATTCCAAACCCGCCCTCCCCAATCTTCTGGAGGAGCTTGTAGTTGCCCAACATGGTCCCCGGCCGTTCCGTGACCGCGGCCGCGGCCCCCTCGGGCCTTACGCGAACGGTGGCCTGGGCGCCGGGCATTAAAGACCCTTCCGGCTCCTCACGTGGGTTCAGCCGCTCTCCGGCATCGACCTCGTGCCGGGCCACCAGCCGGGAGACCTCCGCGGCGAGTTCCGGTTCCCTCGCGCGCAGCCCCGCGATGAAAGCCGCCCGCTCCTGCGGGGCAAGCTCCAACGCCTCTATCACCGCATCAACCAGGCTTTTTGGGGTGCTGTCGCTCATCGAGTGAATCCGTTTGCCGTCTCGTCCGCTCTTCAATGCGTTCAAGCAGCCACAGTCGGGCCACCGTCCACCGCCTTTTTATGGTGACCGGCGCGACGCCGAGGACCAGAGCCGTACTTTCGATCGATAATCCGGCAAAGTACCTGAGCATGACCACCTGGAACAGATCCGGGTCAAACGACTCGAGCTTTGAAAGTGCCGCGTCAAGCTCAACAATGTCATCCTGGCCCTCATCCAGGGATTGCAGCCACTCCGCCGCAGAGGCGCGCTTCCGTCCGCCCCCGTGTTTGACGCGGTTGCCCCTCCGGGCTTGATCAACCAGTATGCGACGCATCGCGGTCGCGGCGACCGCGAAAACATGACCCTTGTTGTCCCAGGCCGGTTGGCCCGAATCGGCCGAGCCGACCAAGCGAACATACGCCGCGTGCGCCAATGACGTGGGCTGCATGAACTGTCGTTGACCATCTTGAGCGAGCGTCGTAGCCGCGAGGTGCCGAAGCTCTTCGTACACGATTGGGAGCAACTGAGCTGACGACATCCGCGCAAAGTCTGGCTTTGGGGGCGGATGTTGAGACTCGTGTTCAGGCTCCACGTGTCACGGCCGGACGGCCTGCTCCTCCGCCGCCTGAGCGGAGGCGGCCTGCAGTCTACAGCAACCTCTTCTCGTCAACAACGTGGTTCCGGACGAGCTGCCGCCCGTTCGTCCAAGATTCGGGTGAGCCAATCGGAACTCAATTCTCGCATTGCTCATCTGTAAGCCTTGAAGAAACCAGCACCACACCTCGCCAAAGCGGGTTTCGCCCAAACGAAAGGAACCATCATGAGTCTGCCCCGTTCCAAGGATCGTGGCGCCCTGGGCCGTACATGCTTTCTGGCGGCTGCATTTTTTCTGGCCGCGGGAGGTGTGAATCCAGTTCTGGCTCAGCCCATCGGCTACCAGGGCGAGCTCAAGAAGAATGGAACTCTGTTCACGGGCACGGCCCAGTTCAAGTTCGTGCTGATAAACGGTGCAGCCACAATCTGGTCCAACGACAACACAAGCGTGAACGGAAGCCAGCCGGTCGGCTCTGTGCCCGTTCTCGTCAATGCGGGCATCTTTTCCACGCCTCTGGGAGGAGCGGGGATGTCTCCGATCGCCGCCAACGCCCTGGTTGGGGTAAACAACGCGCTATTGCGCGTCTGGGTCAACACAGGGGCTGGCGTTGAACAACTGCCAGATCAACCAGTGCTCTTTTCAGCCGCGGCCCTCAAGAGCAACACGACCGAGCAGGTCGGCACGCTCACCCTGAACCGAATCCCCGTCTGGGATGGGTCCAAGCTCGTGAGCAGCCTGATCCTGGACAACGGAACCAACGTCGGCATCGGCGTGACCAACCCGACCTCAAAGCTGCAAGTTGCGGGAACCATCCACAGCACCTCCGGGGGTATTCGCTTCCCGGACAACTCACTTCAAACATCGGCGGCACTCGCCGGCCCGACCGGCCCAGCGGGCCAGAACGGCGCGACCGGTCCGACTGGAACGGCCGGAGGCACCGGCCCCGCCGGACAAAATGGTGCCACTGGACCGACGGGCGCCCAAGGCCCAACCGGCCCCGGAGGCGGCGGCGGGCTGTGGTCATCCTCTGGCTCATCCGCGTATTACAACGCGGGCAATGTGGGTGTGGGCACGTCAACGCCGACCTCTAAGTTGGTCATCGCGGCGAACGGTCAAGAGTTCCAGGTCCACCCTGGGGAGTTGGACGGAAGCGTCAACGCGGATTGGGTCACTCTGGACATCCCCGGCAATCGGAGCCTGCGGCTCTGGGACAACCTGTCCGTATCGGACAACGTCGGCATCGGTACCACAACACCAACCAGCCGGCTCGAGGTCGCTGCCGGCGATCCGCAGTTCCGCCTCAGGAACGTTGCCGACGGTGGCGGTGGCTTCCTCCTCAACAGCTACAGCACGCTTCACTTGGGCATCTACAACCCAGATGCGACCACCCCCTTTGGCGTCGTACCACCCAACACGGCTCGCGCATTCTTCGGGATGAGCGCCGATGGGCGGGTCGGCTCTCTTACGAACACCACCGGCGAGCCTGCCTACCGCAATCTCCTTGATGATGGAAGCGGCAACGCGAACGTGCACGGGGGAGCCCTTTCGGTCACGCATCAATCCGTTGGTGGGCTCAGTACGCGGTTCGTGGTTCAACAAGGCGGAAACGTCGGCATAGGGCTGGCATCACCTTCCACCAAACTCCAAGTTGCTGGCATCATCCAGAGCACCACCGGCGGCATTCGCTTCCCCGACGGCACGACCCAGTTGTCCGCACAGGTCGCAGGAGTTCAAGGCCCGACAGGACCAACCGGGAGCCAAGGCAATCAGGGCCCTCAGGGACCGATCGGACCGACCGGGCCCCAGGGCCAAACAGGTCAGGGCTCACCAGGTCCTGCGGGACCGACCGGTCCTGCAGGTCCTGCCTCACCGTGGTCTCTTAGCGGAACCGTCGCATTCTACAACGGCGGGAATGTCGGGATTGGCACATCCACCGCGGCCTCGAAACTCACCGTGAACGGGGACATCCGATTGTCATCCCCTACTCAGGGGATCATCTTTGGCAACGGCTCCGTGCAGACGGTCGCGTTCAACCCGCAAACCGCCAGCGCCTTTTGCTTGTGGGGTGGCACGCAATACACCGCTGGCGCCCAGTGCAGAAGCGGCGTCAACAACACTTCGCCATTCTGCATCGACAACCAGAGGCCGGACGTCGTCTTTACCTGCGGCGTCAATGGCGCATGGGGGCCGGCCACGGACACCTGCGTTCGGAACATCGTGCTGTGCCACTGATCGTCACGATGCAACAAGACTCAAACCGGAGGTGCCTCGTGAGTCGCGTTCTTCTGTCACTCCGTTCCCTCTTGTTCGTCGTCCCCGCGCTTGCCGGCGAGGAACCTCGAAGTGTTGCCCCACCCCCACCGCCTCCGCCTCGGCATGAGCTCTCCCTGACGCTCGAAGAGTTCAGCGTCTTGCACAGCGCTGCCGAGGCCGGAATCCGCAAGTACGGCGGGGTCATCGACTTCCGCGTCCGGATGGCCGCGGGAACGGACGGGCCAACCTGGACCATCGGCATTCCCGAGCCAACCCTGCTCTCGGTGTGGAGTGTCTGGGTCCTCGAGCGGACCGCTGAACTGGTGAACGTGACCGATCTGGAAAGGCCTGACGAACAATCTCTTGCGATGTTCCGGACGGTCAAGTCTCTGAACTCCAAACTCCTGGATGCGCGGGGCAAACCGATTTGGGAAGAGATCACGCTCAGCGGCCCCATCGTCGAGAACAATGGTCGGTTCGTGATTCGGGATAACACCGGAGCTCGGACGCTGCTCGGAGTACAAGCCATGGCCCTCAAAGGGATGGTCGGCTCCTCTGCGGTTGTTACCGGATACGAGCAAAGCCAAGGCAGCCTTGAGGTTTTGAGGTTCACCGAGCTCAAGGAGAACACACTGGAGCTTATTGTCATGAGCCAGTGTCCGTATGGGAAGAGGGCGGAGGTTGGCTTGATCAAGCGCCTCCGGGCGCTGGCCACCAACCCATCCCTCGCAGATGCGGCGCCGCCGAAGATCACGGTTCGTTACATCCTGCGCAAGATGGTCAAGGACGGCGCCGACTCCTTCATCTCGATGCACGGTGATTCGGAAGTTGCCGAAGACCTGGTGCAAATCGCCATCCGCGACAACTTTACGGAAGACACATTCTTCAACTACCTTCTCGCTCGAGCCGAGAATGATGCTCCCTGGGAAGAACTGGCCCGACACTCCGGCCTCAACCCGGAAGCCATCACCTTTGTCAAAGAGACCATCGCCAAACACTCCCGATCGATGCTCGACCAAGAGTTCGCCTATGTCGCTGGTTCCTGCGGGATCACGGACAAAAGCCCCACGCTGATCTGGGAGGGGCGCACAATATCCGACGTGAACAAACTCAAACCGTTCGCCGGACTCGACTGGTCAGAAGGTACCTGCAACAGCGGCAAGCATTGATGTTCAACTTCCGCTCCATATCCTGCTTTCACCCCTCACGGCAGCACTTCAGAGGAGATACACCATGAACAGCTCGAACTTCGGTCGAGTCGCGTTGATCGCAACCATCGTCCTCAGTGTTGGCAGCACCGCCGATGCTCAGTCAGTCATCTCGCGGTACGTCATCGCGTCGGGCGGTGGGTCTGTTTCAGCCGCCAATCACGCTGTCACCTCCACAATCGGACAGACATGGTCGGGCGTGTTCGCCTCAGCCACGATCACCGTGAGTACCGGTTTCTGGATCGCTGGAACGCCGCAGGTGTGCTACGCCAACTGCGACTCTTCGATCGTCCCGCCCATTCTCAACGTGAACGACTTTCAGTGCTTCCTGAATCAGTTCGCCGCGGGAAACGCATATGCCAACTGCGACGGCTCGTCCACTGCGCCGGTGCTCAACGTCAACGACTTTCAGTGCTTTCTCAATAAGTACGCCCAAGGTTGCCCGTAGAGCCGGAAGCACGAGTCATTCAACGCCCGCGCCAGCCTACCGCGCAGGGCGTTGTGCCATCTTCACTCCCTCCAGCCTGGCCCCCGTGTCCGCACTCGGCGGATCCCAAACCAGTTCCCCAATCCTCGCTGCTCGCACCCTCACCCACTCGGACTCCCTCGCGGTCCCAAGTAGAACCGATTGCAACCACCGGATCGTTCCTCCGGTGGTCGAACCGCATTCGCATACTGCCATCACAGCTTTTGGCCCAACCACGGGCGAACAGATGTCGTGAATGCGCGCTCATTGCGCGCTACCTGGAAACCGGGCCCACCCCCACTCCGCAGAAGCCTCCGCCGGTCCAAAATGCACAAAGCCCTGCATTGCAGGGCCTTATGCAACGAGGCGGACGGGACTCGAACCCGCAACCACCGGATCGACAGTCATATTCACGGGTCTGAAGACCCCCTCGTGGGCCTCTGAAAACTGCGTTGGTGGCCCCGCCAAGCGGGATTGTGCCGACCAGTTTGGTGCCAGTCTCCCCCCACTCATGGCCTAGTCAGCGCGCAATTTGGCGCGCATTGGAACGCCAAGGGCCGTGCGGCACGTTGCCCCCTCCTCCGAGCCTCGTCGTACAGGTGCTCTTCCAGTTCGGCGCGAGACACGGCCCGCCCGACGCGATGGGTCCCTCGTGTGCGCCACCTGCGGTGCTCGGTATCTCGGGAAGATTTAGGAGAAGGTCCCATCACAGCTGAAGGCATACGTGAGGATCGCGCGCGATCCGAAAGGCTGACGCGCGACGCACTAACGGGCCGATTCGCTCAGAGTCCTCGTGTGGCCCCGGGCTTGTGTTAGCGGCCCGGGGCCGGCACGCTTATTGGAAACAAACGCATGCCCGCCACGGGTCGTGGGGGTTAGCGCTGCAAATGCGAGTCTCGGGGGTAAGCGCGAGCCGAGTCCTCGCGGCGCAAGCCTACCTGCGAAGACCCTGGTAGCCGACCGATACCGCAACCCGCAAATGCCCGCCTTCACGCGACGCGAACGCGTAACGGCCCCAGGTCCGTTGCGCTAGCGGCACCGCGTGTGCCAGTACCAGGCCGAAATTGGACAACTCTTTCGCTTTTTGTTCGCCTTCCGATGCAGAGCCGAGAGAAAATCTTGTGCGACAGTTTGACTTCAGGTCCTAGCAGTCGATATATCTACATACAACTCTAGATATTGACCATCAGGGTCATTACGGAGGTTCGCATGCCAGGCCAAGTGGAAGTTCGGCGGACGCGGAAGACCGAGGGCTCGCGAATCAAGGTGCCGGAGGCAACCCCCGCGGCCCAGAACGGCACGCCAACGCCCGTCAAGACCAACCACCGGGACGAATGGCATCCGCCCACAGACAGCGGTCTTCGTGAGGTCGGCATCGCGTTCTTGTGGGCCTGCCTGATCATCGCTCCGATCCTGGGGATTGGCGGCTGGATGATGTACAGTGACTGGCGCGAACGGGAGGATGCCCGACTTGCCGCAATCTGGGCGGCGCAGGCCTACGAGCGTCTTGTCGCCGCTCCTCCTGCTGGTATGGTCTCGCTGTCCGATGCCGTACACGGGCGCGAGTTGTTCATGTCGGTGTGCATCGCCTGTCACGGCCCTCAGGGGACTGGCGTTGAGGGCCTTGGCAAGAACCTCGTTGAGAGCGACTTCGTCGCGGGGCGCGACGATGATGAGCTCCGTCAGTTTCTGGTGACGGGCCGGCCGAACGCGCGCCCGGTGGGGATGCCTCCCAAGGGTGGCCGTGAGGACTTCACGGACGATGACCTGCGCCACATCGTGACGTTCGTGCGTGGTCTCCAAGACCCCCGCCGCATGCCGGAGCTGCCGGCTGTCGTCGCGGCCGCGCCGACTGAAGAGCAGAAGGCGTCCGCGCTCAAGGCGGCGGGCGGGGATGCGGAGCTGGCCGCGTTCATTGCCAGCGGTGACAAACTGTTCCACTCGACGTGCATCGCCTGCCATGGCAAGGGCGGCGTGGGGATCCAGGGCAATGGCAAGGCTCTGGTCAACAACTCCTTCATCCAGAGCCTGAACGATGACGCTCTGCTTGCATTCGTGAAGCAGGGACGCTCGCCATCGGACCCGAAGAACACCACTGGCATCCAGATGCCGCCCAAGGGTGGCAATCCGGCCCTGTCGGATGACGACGTTCTCGACATCATCTCGTTCCTTCGCACCCTGCAGCCCGCAAAGCCGGAGGCCGCGGGCGCTGCCAAGTAGTCCGCACCTCGCGGGGCGGACACTCGCGTCCGAGTCGCCCGCCGCTGCTCAACCCGGAGAGCTGATCATGAAGAATCCCATTCGGACCATCAAGGCTTCCCCCGCCGTTCTGATTGCCGCCACCGCGGGTCTGCTGTTCTCGTTGTTCGCGGGTGAGGCGAACGCACAAGAAGGAAGGCGGCGTCGGGCCGGGCAGGAGGCCAAGCCCGTTGAGCTTCTTCCGGAGCAGGTGGCGGCCCTGACGAAGATCGCCAACGAGCGCAAGCTCAACGTCGACGACCTGATGGCCGCGGCGAAGACGTTTACCCCCAGCGGGAGGCACGACGAGTATGTGCTGTTCTCCTCTGGAGGACAGAGCGGCCAGGTGTTCGCCATCGGCGTGCCAAGCATGCGTCTGCTCCGCTCGATCGCCGTGTTCACGCCGGAGTCGTGGCAGGGGTACGGCTTCGGTGGGAAGGACGACCATGTGATTGAATCCCTCAAGGTCAACGGCACGCCGGTGCTCTGGGGCGATACGCACCATCCCGCGCTCTCCGAGACCAAGGGCGATTACGACGGCCAGTTTCTGTTCATCGGCGACAAGGCCAACGCCCGGCTCGGCGTCATCGACCTGAGGGACTGGGACACCAAGCAGATCGTCAAGAATCCCCTCACCATCAGCGACCACGGGGCCGCCTTCGTCACACCCAACACCGACTACGTCATCGAGGGCGGCCAGTACGCCACGGTCTTGGGCTATGGCTACGCCCCTCCGGAGGAGTACAAAAAGTCGTACCGAGGAATGGTCACGATGTGGAAGTTCGACCGGGCGAAGGGCCGGATCGACGTGGCGAACTCCTTCGCCCTGGAACTTCCGCCCTACTGGCAGGACCTCGCGGACGCCGGAAAGGGTGCCAGCGACGGCTTCTTCTTCATCAACTCGTTCAACGTCGAGATGGCAACCGGAGGCGCTGAGAAGGGCAATCCCCCCTTCGAGGCGGGCGCCAGCAAGCGAGACATGGACTACCTGCACATCATCGATTGGCGCAAGGCTGAGGCGGCATTCAAAGCCGGGAAAGTCAAGAAAATCAACGGCTTCCCCGTGATCATGCTCGAAACGAGCATCGCAGAAGGGCTGCTCTATTTTGCGCCGGAACCCAAGAGTCCGCACGGTGTGGATGTCACACCGAACGGGCAGTACATGGTCGTCGCGGGAAAGCTGGACCCACACGTCACCGTCTACTCGATCGAGAAGGTGAAGGCTGCGATCGCCGCGAAGAAGTTCAATGGCAGCGACGAGTTCGGAGTGCCGGTGTTGGACTTCGACTCCGTGAAGGAGGTCCAGGTCGAGCTGGGCCTTGGGCCGCTGCACACGCAGTTCGACGACAAGGGGTATGCCTATACCTCGCTCTTCCTCGACTCCGCCGTCGCCCGCTGGAGCCTCGGTGGCGAGTACGCAACGATGCATCCCGAACAACCGTGGAAGCTCGTGCAGAAGACCCCCGTGCAGTACAACATCGGGCACCTCTGCGCGGCCGAGGGCGACACCGTTAGCCCGGACGGCAAGTTCCTCATCTCAATGTCCAAGTGGTCGGTCGACCGGTTCCTACCGACCGGTCCGCTCCTGCCTCAGAACTTCCAACTGCTGGACATCTCCCAGACGGGCACGACGATGCCCGTGATCTACGACCTGCCCATCGGCGTCGGTGAGCCCCACTACTGCCAGATGATCAAGGCCGACAAACTCCAGACCTGGAAGGTCTATCCCGAGGTCGGCTGGAACCCGCACACCCAGCAGCTCGACCCCAACGCTCCGAAGCAGGGCCAGGAGGGCGTCACCCGCGAGGGCAACAAGGTCCTGGTCAAAATGACGGCAGTACGCAGCCACTTCCTCCCTGAGCACGTCCAGGTGAACGAGGGCGATGAGATAACGTGGCGGATCACCGCTCTGGAGACCGCGCAGGACGCGACCCACGGCTTCTGCATCGGGGCGTACAACATCAACCTATCCCTCGAGCCCGGCGAGTACTCCGAGGTCCGGTTTGTCGCCGACAAGCCCGGTACCTACCCGTTCTACTGCACTGAGTTTTGTTCGGCACTTCACCTGGAGATGATGGGCTACCTCCACGTCAAGCCCAAGGCGGGCAACGCCGCCGCATCCCCCGCTGACGGGACCAGCAGCTCCAGCAAGTAACCCCTCTTCCTCAAGCCCGCGCGGCGTTCGCGCGCCGCGCGGTGCCTTCTGTCCCCGGAGTTCAGTGATGGCGAACCTGATTCGATCGCTCATCGGTCCACGCGTGCCCTTGGAAGAGCTGGACTCGCATCGGGGGCGTTACCTGGCGCCCACGCTGGTCTTCATGCTGGCGCGGGTCCTGCTCTTGGTCTCCATCTTCTTTCCCTACTGGCACATGGACCTGGACGCGCCGCAATATCCCAACGGCCTGTACCTGACCGCCTACGTGAACCACCTGTCCGGCGACGTCAAGGAGATCGACGGGTTGAACCACTACATCGGCATGCGGCCGCTCGGAGAGGCCGCGGCGTTCGAGCGGGCCGCTTCCGTCTGGATGATTATCGCGATGTTCCTCCTAGTCGAGGGAGCGGCGGTCATCCACAGCCGATGGGCCGTCCTCCTCGCGCTGCCCGCGGTGACATTCCCTGCGGGTTTCCTCGTGGACCTTCACTACTGGATGCGGACATTCGGTCTGAACCTGAACCCAGATGCACCATTGTCCGCCGCAGTGAAGCCCTTTGTTCCGACCGTGCTCGGCGAGGGCGGGATCGGGCAGTTCAAGACGTTCGCTGAACTCGGATTCGGTTACTGGCTGGCGGTCGCGGGCGCGGTGCTGACGATCATCGGCTTTGTGTTCCACCGCCACGCGTACAAGCCGCTGGTCGAGCGGATGGACCGGGAAAGGCGTTCCCACTCGTGATGCCGCGCCGCCTCCATCTTCTTTTCGCCCCGGCTCTGGGCCTGATGCTCGTGTCGCGAAGTGGTGCCCAGCCTGGGGCCGCTGACCACGCCGCTCCCGCGGCGCAGGCGCGGTCGGCGCCTGCCGAAATGGGCGTGCTCGGGAGGCGCATCGCCGCGGCCGCCGCCGGAGACACAATCGAAGTAACGGGGGGGGTGTACCCCGAGCACATCCGCATCGACAAGCCGGTCACGGTCATCGCCCGGGGGCTGGCCATCCTCGACGGAGGCGGAAGCGGGGACATTGTCGAGATCACAGCGCCCGGCGTCACGCTGCGGGGCTTCACCATCCGCAACACCGGCATCGATCTGGACAAGGAGAACGCGGCGGTCCGGGTCCTCGCCCCCCGAACGACCATCGAGGACAACACCCTGGAGGACATCCTCTTCGGCATCGACCTGCGCGAAACGGTCATCGAGCACAACACCATCCACAACGGACGCGACGCCATCGTCTGGTACTCCACCGGTGTCGAGGTGCGGAACAACTACGCGTACGAGTGTCGCTACGGCCTTCACCTGATGTTCAGCGACCAGGTCACGATCACCGAGAACGAGTTCTCACGGAACTCGGTCGGGATCTACCTCATGTACAGCGCCCGCGTGGAGCTGTGCCAGAACCGGCTCATCGGCAACCGCGGCCCCAGCGGCTACGGGATCGGCCTGAAGGAGGCGGACCAGTTCTCCGTTCGCGAAAACCTCATCGTGGGGAACCGTGCGGGCGTGTACATCGATGGCTCACCCTTCACCGACAAGAAGCCCGGCGAGTTCGCTCGCAACACGCTGGCCTACAACGACATCGGCATCACCTTCCTGCCATCGGCCCGGGGCAACGAGCTGACCGACAACAACTTCATCGACAACATTGACCAGGTGTCTATCGCCGGGCGTGGGTCTCTGGAGGCCAACCGTTTCTGGAAGGGTGAGCGCGGCAACTTCTGGAGCGACTACACCGGCTACGACCAGAACCGCGACGGCGTGGGGGACTTCGTCCACGAATCACAGACCCTGTTCGAGAATTTGATGGACCGCGAGCCCGCGCTGCGGCTGTTCCTGTTCAGCCCGGCCCAGCAGGCCATCGAGTTTGTCGGTCGCGCCCTGCCCGCCGTCCGGCCGGAGGCCAAGTTCACCGACGAGGTGCCGCTCATGCGCCCGGTGCCCATCGTCTTCGTCCCGGGGCACGGTGAGGGGCGCGGGACAGGTCTGGTGCTCCTGGCCGGCGGCGTGGGCCTGCTCGGGTTGGGCGGCGGCATCCTCGCGTCCGCGCGCGACAGGGAGCGGAATCGGGACGGCCGGCACGCCAGCGTGGTCCAGCGTGCGGGAGGCATGGCATGATCCACATC
The DNA here is from genome assembly GCA_044222485.1 of Phycisphaerales bacterium. Taxonomy (GTDB): domain Bacteria; phylum Planctomycetota; class Phycisphaerae; order Phycisphaerales; family UBA1924; genus JAHBXE01. The sequence goes on from JBGAND010000010.1 coordinate 126,033, forward strand.
GAGAACGTCGGCATGCGATTCGGACGGACCGCCGCGGTGGACGGGGTCTCGCTGGACCTCGGCCCCGGGGATAGCGTGGCCCTGTGGGGCGCCAACGGCGCTGGCAAGACGACGCTCATCCGCTGCGTGCTGGGGCTCCTGCGGTTCCGGGGCCGCATCACGGTGGGAGGCCACGACGTCCTCCGCCACGGCAAACGGGCGCGGCTGCTCGTGGGCTACGTGCCGCAGGAGATCGGGTTCTATGACGACTTGGGCGTGGCCGAGGCCGTGCGGTTCTTCGGTCGGCTCAAGGGGCTCGGCCACGCCGATGCGGGGGCGACGCTCGGCAAGGTTGGGCTCCAGGGGCATGAGGATAAACGTATCCGCGAGCTCTCGGGCGGGATGAAGCAGCGGCTCGCGCTCGCGATCGCGCTCCTTGGCGACCCCGCCGTGCTGGTGCTCGACGAGGTGACCGCCAGTCTCGACGCCGTGGGCCGCGGCGAGTTCCTCGCGCTCCTGGAACAGTTGTCGGGCATGGGACGAACGCTCCTCTTCGCCTCTCACCGCATCGAGGAGGTGGCATCCCTTGCCAAGCGGGTTGCCGTGCTCGACCAAGGGCGTCTCCAGCGGGTTGTGCCGTGCGGCGACTTTGCGGCGGAAGTCGCGAGGAACGCGGTGCTCCACCTCTGGATTGCGGCTCCCATCCGGAACCGAGCCGTCGACATGCTCAGGGCGGAGGGTCTGGCGCCCCAGCTCAATGGGGCCGGCCTCCTGGTCCCCGTCACACCCGAGCACAAGGCGCTCCCGTTCCGAATCCTCGCGGACGCGCACATTCCCGTTGACGACTTTGAGCTGGTATCGCCCGAGCAGTCGGCCCGGCGCGGAACGGGCCGGGAGGAGATCCGCACATGAGCGCTATCGGAATTCCCATGACCGTGAGCGCCGAGCGGACGCCACCATCAGCTCTCCGGAACACCCTGACGATCGCGCACCGGGAACTCCGCGAGGCGGTGCGCAGCCGTGGGTTCTTGCTGTACACGCTGGCGTTCGCGGTGCTGGGCTTGGCGGTGTCGTTCGTGTCGGCATCCGGCAGTGGGGGCTCGGGTCTGTCCGGTTTCGGCCGGACCACAGCGGGCCTGGTCAACATAGTTCTGCTGGTCGTTCCGCTGATGGCGCTCACTTCGGGCGCGGCGTCGATCGCCTCCGACCGCGAGCGCGGCATGTTGTCGTATGTCTTCGCCCAGCCGGTGTCGCGTTTGGAGGTATTGCTCGGGAAGTACATCGGACTGGCGGCGTCGCTCTTGGCGTGTCTCTGCCTGGGCCTCGGCGCCTGCGCGGTGATCCTGGCGTGGAAGGGAATCGCCACCCGACCGGCCAGCATCGCATGGCTGACAGGCCTGTCGTTCGCGCTCTCGCTGGGCATGCTGAGCGTGGGCATGCTGATTTCCACCCTCGCTCGCAAGGCGTCGGTCGCCGTCGGCACCGCGATCTTCGTCTGGCTGACCCTGGTCTTCGTTTCAGACCTTGCCCTGATGGCCGGGACGGTAGCCCTGCGGCTGCGCATCGAGGAGCTGTTCGCGCTGTCCCTGCTGAACCCGCTGCAGGTCTTCAAGATGTGGACCCTGCACGCCGTCGATGCGACGCTCGACGTCCTGGGCCCCGCGGGCCTGTATGCCAGCGAGGAGTACGGGGCCAAGCTGCATGTCATTTTTGCCGCGTGCCTGCTTGCCTGGGTGGTGTTGCCCCTGTCCGTGGCCGCGGCGCTGCTCTCCCGGAGGTCCCCGCTATGAGACTTTTTTTTCAGACCCTTCTATGTGCGGGATTGCCCGTGATTGTGGCGTGCCATCGAGACGACCGCACCGGGCCTCCGACGTTGCGACTGGGCCGCGATGAGTGCGCCGAGTGCGGAATGACCATCCACGAGGAGCGGAGTGCGGCCGCCATCCTCGTCGACCGGAACGGCCGGAGCGACTATCTGCTCTTCGACGACATCGGATGCCTGCTGGACACCGAGCGCTCCAAAGGGAATGAGCTCAAGGTTGTCGCTCGCTTCGTGCATGACCAGGCGGGCAGCGACTGGGTCCGCGGAGACGACGCGGTATTTCTAGCCACGGACGGCTCGAAACTTCATACGCCGATGGCTTCAGGCCTGGCCGCGTATGCCGACCGAACCGGTGCTGGAAACGGACAGCGACAGTATGGGGGCGAGATGCTGGACTTCAACGGCCTGGCCGAGTGGCGACGGCAGCAGGTGGAGCAGCGCCGCGGCAGACCGGGAGGGTGAGCGCACCGGACCGGAGACAACACATGATCTCTCAGACCATCGAATACGCCCTGCGAGCCATGAGCAGCCTGGCTTCCCTGAAGGGAATCGCGAGCACCAGCGAAGCCATCGCGACCGCGACGCACATCCCTCAGGCGTACCTGTCAAAGGTCATGCGCGACCTGGTCCGGGCCGATCTGGTCAGGTCCTTCCGAGGCCCCCATGGGGGCTTCCTCTTGGCCCGTGAAGCCGACGCCATCACCCTTCTGGACATCGTCAACGCGGTGGACCCAATCCGCCGGGCCAGCGGCTGTCCCTACGAAGACCAAAGCCACACCGAACTGTGCCCGCTGCACCGCTGCCTGGATGAAGTGGTGGCCCATATGGAGGAGCGACTCCGGAGCACCTCCCTGGGGAGCGTGCTCTCGGGCACGGATGGAGTGCGAAACCGCTGCACCCTGATGACTCCGCCGGTACCACGACGCATGGAGAGGTCCGCATGAGAATCGCGTTGCCCCACCACCCCTGGTTGTGGATCTGCGCTGCCGCCGGCGCCCTGCTGGGCGCGTGTTCCCGTGAACGCCTCCCTGCTTCGAGCACTGCCCGGCCAGGGGCCACCACAGCCCACGGGGTCGCGATGGACGACGAAGCGGCATCCATGGATGCGTACTACCTCAGCGCGTGCGCCCAGTGTGGCGGTCTGCTGGGTGCCAAAGGCGACTCGCCAGAGGTTGTTCACCATGGTCGGCGTTTCCGGGTGTGCTCCATCGTATGCGCCGAGGCTTTCAACCGCGCACCGCAAGCATGCTGCGAGAGGGTCGACGCCGTCATGATCGCGGACCAGCGTCCTCACTACCCGCTCACGGTGTCGCTGGTGTCGGGGCGGCCGCTCGGCCCGCATCCGGTGGAGTTCATCTGGGGGAACCGGCTCTTTCGGGCGTCCGAGCAGGCCGAGCGTGACCTGATCCTTATCGACCCGGTTCGTTATGTGACGCTGCTCAACCGGGCGGTAATCGCCGCCCAAGCGCCAAACTACGGCATGCCCAACAAGTGCCCGGTGCAGGGCGACATTCTCCCGAATGATGAGCCCATCGACATCGTGGTCGCCAACCGCATGGTCCGCGTGTGCTGCGGCCGCTGCGCCCGCGTGGTCAAAGCGCGGCCGTACCAGTATCTGGGGATGGTCGAGTACGCGAACAAACATCCGGCCGGCGGAGAGCGTCCATGAGCCCGTTCCACTCTGACCCATCGCGCAACCGCGGATATCCGGGTATCCTTATCGGGCACTGTCCGAGTTCCGCGACGCTGCTTCCGGAGAGTCTAACTCATGCTTTCACAGTCCATCGAGTACGCGCTGCGGGCGATGACGTTTCTCGCGTCGATCGGTGGCGATGCGTCGTTCAACAGCGAGACGATCGCGGAGCGCACCAAGGTACCCAAGGGCTACCTGTCCAAACTCCTGCGGGACCTGGTGGTGGCGGAACTGATCGTGTCGCAGCGCGGGCCCAACGGTGGCTTTGCCCTCGGTCGCTCGCCCGACAGGATTTCCATGCTCGATGTGGTCAACGCGGTCGACCCCATTCCCCGCATCAGAAAGTGCCCGCTCGGGAATCCGGCGCACATCCAGCTCTGCCCGCTCCATCGCCGGCTGGACGATGCCATCGCCATGATCGAACGGGAGTTCAAGCAAACGAGCCTGGCCGAGATCCTCGAGACCAGTGCCAAGGCCGGGGGTCAGTGTCGGACACTGGTCACTCCCACGGTCCGCGGCGCCAAGCGGTAGCGGCACCGCCAGCGCGGTGCTCGTGTCCCACAGCCGGAGGGGCATCATGACGCCCGCCAGGCCCCCCCAGAGTTCCGTGGCGACCGGTCCGCGGCGAGTCAGGCGTGCTCCCGCACTCCCCGACCCGCTCCCAGACGACCCCGTCGCCCTTCTCAGCCGCTGGCTCGACGACGCGGCCGAGGTCGTCGAAGGGGACTTGAACGTCATGGTGCTGGCGACCGCGTCCGCGACGGGGGCTCCATCGGCACGGGTCGTCTTGTGCAAACAGATAGAGCAAGCGCCGCCGGCGGTCGTCTTCTACACCAACTACGAAAGCCGGAAAGGACGGGAGCTGGAGGCCAACCCCCGCGCCGCCGGCGTGTTCTACTGGCCCGCGCTCAAGCGGCAAGCGCGGATCGAGGGAGCCGTGGTCCGCACCACCGGTGCCGAGAGCGACGAGTATTTCCGCAGCAGGCCGCTGCTTTCCCGGCTCGGGGCCATCGCCAGCCGGCAGAGCGAGCCCCTTCCCTCCCGCACGGCGCTTGCCGCGCGCGTTGCGGGGACGGCGCTCACACCCGGCGCTGCCGGCCGCCGCCCGCCATCGTGGGGAGGCTTCCGCGTGTTGCTTGACCGGATCGAACTCTGGGCCGCCGGGGCGGGGCGGCTGCACGACCGTGCTCTCTGGACGCGAGTGGGGTCGAGCCTCCCTCCGCTCTGGACCTCAACCCGATTGTTCCCATGACCGATCCCAAGCCCCGCAACCCGGTTCAGCATTCGGCGCCCATCTCCGCATGGTTGGCGGGGCCCGAGGCGGAGAATGGGGACTGGTTCGCCGCAGTGGTGCAACGGATCGTCGGGGACTACCACGCGTGGCGGCGCAACTACTTCCCCGAGGACGGGGTGGCGGTGGACTCGACCGCCCGCCGCGAAGCAGAAGCATTCCGCGACCACTTCGACGACAGGCTCACAGAACTGTTGGCGCGCCTGAAGCACGACGTGCCGTTCTACAGCCCTCGCTACGCGGGACACATGATCGCCGAGCAGTCACTGCCCGCCATCGCCGGCTACCTGGCCGCGATGCTCTACAACCCCAACAACGTCTCGGCCGATGCCGCTCCTGTGACTGTCCGTCTCGAGCTTGAAGCAGCCCAGGTGATCGCTCAGATGCTCGGCCACCCGTCCGATGGCTGGGCGCACCTGACCAGCGGCGGGACCGGGTCGGCCTCATCGAAGCCCGAACGCGTTTAGAGAAAACGACCACCCGAACCCCTCAAGGAGAACCACATGACAAGCCAAGTTCCCTCACCCACCCCCACGGTCGGCCAGTTGGTCGCCGAACGGCCCGAGCGTGGCCGCATCTTTGAGCGACTCGGCATCGACTATTGCTGCGGTGGCCGCAAGTCTCTCGCCGCGGCCTGCGCCGAGCGCGGCCTGGACCTATCCATGGTCCGTTCGCAACTGGCGGACGCCGACGCCGCGCCGCGGGAGGGCGGCGAGCCCGATTGGACCACGGCGACGCTGACGAGCCTCGCGGACCACATCCAGGCGGTGCATCACGGATTCATGGCACGTGAACTGCCCCGCGTGGGCGCACTCGTGCGAAAGGTGGCGGGCGTCCACTCGGGCAGCCACCCCGAGTTGACCCGACTGCAGGAGGTCTTCGCCGAGTTCTCACGCGAGCTGCTGGCGCACATGTCCACTGAAGAGACTTCGCTGTTCCCGTGGATCCGGGCCCTGGAATCCGGAGCGACGCAGAATCCTGCTCCCGCCGGTCCGCTCGACGAACCGGTCCGCCGCATGATGCGGGAGCATGACGATGCCGGCCTCGCGCTCGCGAAGATGCGCGAGCTCACCCACGGGTATGTTCCACCCAACAACGCTTGCGGCAGCTACCGGGTCATGCTCTCCGGGCTTGCCGACATTGAGGCCGACATGCACCTCCATGTCCACAAGGAGAACAATATCCTGTTCCCGCGAGCGCTTGCGCTGGAAGCCTCCACGCGTGCACCGATCGGAGTGGGCTCATGCTGCATAAGGCACTCGTGATCCTTCACTTGCTTGGAGCTGCGACCTGGATCGGCGGCCACCTGGTCCTGGTACTGGCCGTACTCCCGGGCGCCCTGAAGGCCCGCGACCCCAAAGCCATCCTGGACTTTGAGCGCGGCTACGGCAGGTTGGGCCTCGCCGCGCTGGCACTCCAGACAGCCTCGGGCGCGTGGCTGGCCAGCACCTGGCTCGGGCGTTGGAGCAACATTTTCAACTTCTCGGTGCCCTCGTCACACCTTGTCCTCGCCAAGCTTGCGCTGCTCGGCGCGACCCTGGCCCAGGCGGGGTATGCCTATCACCGACTTCTGCCACGACTCAAAGCGGTCGAGAACAGCACAAGCAGCGAGGTGAACAGACCGCTGCGGTCCTTCACGCTGCACGCATGGTCGACCACGATCCTGGCCGTCCTCATGCTCATCGTCGGCGCGTCGATCCGGTTAGGGGGCCTGCTTTGACCTCTTCCCGCATCGCCCTGGTACGCTTCGCCTCGCGCATGATTTCGGCAAGCCGAGGTCCTAGAGGGAACCATAATGGCTCACACCATCGAGCTCCATCTGAAGTGCCGCGTAAGCCCCGCCCGCCGCGACGAGTTTCTGGCCTTCTTGCGCGAAGCGGTTCTTTTTTACGAATCGCCGGGCGGGATCACCATTCGGTTGCTCCAGGATGTCCAAGACGAGCATCGCTTCATCGAGGTTGTGGAGTACCGGGACCAGGCCGTGTACGAGCAGGACCAGTCCCGCGTGGCCAACGACGCCACCATGAAGACCTACTTGGAGCGCTGGCGACAATTTCTCGCCGAGCCCCCGGTGGTCGGGGTGTACGGCCGCGTCCCGATGTGAGTTAGCAGCCCCCCGGGGAGCGTCGTGCCGCCGCTCCCGCGACCGGTCCGATCTCGGTATCCCGGGCTCCGCGCACGCACGAACGGATTGGCCTTACACTCAAAGCAATGCCCGCCGACGCCAGGCGGGCTCCTTGATTCACACAGAGCATGACCCGACCCCTCCCCACCGGTACCGCTGAGGCGTCGCAGCCACTCGCCGCAGAGCGCGTGGACCGGTGTCGGCACCGACGTGAGCTCTCGACCACTCGCTTTCCGACATGCCGACGCGCCGAACTGGCCGTGTTGCCACTCGCGCAATGCCGCCCGCGCCGCGTCCTCGTCAGCTTGCGTGGGATACTCCCACTTGCCGCACCTCAGCAACCAGACGAAGAGCCCTCCGGGACTCCGCGTAGCGCACCTCCGGGCGCGTTCCGCCAGGGCGACGAATTGCAAGCGACCCGCTTCACTCGGACGAGCTAATCCACGAGCGCACGCCTCCGCGTGCAGCGAAAGCAGACTGGTGGTCTGCCGAAGGTCCTCCAGCTCGACTCGTCGCAGCGTCGGCCCCGAACTCGCGCGCGGCCCGTTCCTGAACCCAGCCGACCCGCGGCTGGCGGGATTCTGGTGGATGTACTCCCAGAGGGGTTGCTTGTCTGAATCAGGGGGTGACAAACGCGGTGCAGTTCGCCTGGCTGGGGGTGACAAACGGGATCGCGGCCGGGATCCACCATCCCATCCGAGATTCACCCGGTAAACGCCACCCCATCGGTTCAGTCGCCACTGCGCTGCGGCCACCGATTCGAGCCAGCCGAGGGCGACCAACTTGGCCCGGGCTCGCTTCACGCTCCGCTCATTCACCCCGAACGTCTCCGCCACCCAGCTCGCCTTGCATGTACCCACGGAGGTACACAGGCCGCGGCGGTAGAACACGCAGCGAACCAGGAGCCCCAGCATCGTGGCGGTCATCGCGCGTGTGGTTCCGACTGCAAGGAATCGCCCGACCCGTCGCGGCATGGGGACCAAACGCCTGGACCAAGGGGTGGAATCGCTCTCTGCCCTTGCCGGGCGATCGGGGAATGTGATTGCCGCATCGGACCATTGCACCAATTCCGCCCGTTCCAAACGCTGCAGCGAACTGCGAAGCGTCCGAACAGACGGGACGCCCACCAGGAGCCCAAGCTCAGCGAGCTGGTAGTTCACACGACAGCCCTTGGGAACGCTCTGGCGCCTCGCCACGAGCTCGTGGCACGCCAGCCACACCCGGAGGTCCACCAGGCGGATGATCTTCGTTCTGTGCGCCTCCCAAGCGCTCAGAAGCTGGCCTGCCTGAATCAGGATGTAGCCCCCCGCCGGTTTGCGGTGCCGTTCCGGTGTCATGTCGTGTGCTCCCCGAGTGGTCACGTTCAGGGCGCACGGTGCCCCACCGTCAATGAATGACGGTCGGGCCTTGACGGTGGGCGGCAAAGAGGGGTAGGTCGAGACTGTTGATTTCGTCCACGGACTCACCCCGCCGGACAGCTCGCCGTCACGGTTCGCTCTCAAGGCCAACCGCAGCCGGACGCTCCTCGCGTGTGTTGTTCCGATGACCGGGCTCTGTCGCGTATTCCGCAGACACCGCAGCGGAGCCCGGTCGTTCCTCCCGCCCATTACCGCGTACGGCCATCCTCCGGCAAGCACTTCGTGACCACGAGCACCTTCAGGCCTTCGGGCCTGCCCGCGGGCCGGCGGTTCGGTGTTCGCGACCTCCCGCATCCGGACCGGGCGCGGCTCAGGGGTCCGATGATGAATCCGCTTGCCAGCACGCGACGTTGTGAGGTATCGCAGTGATGTGCGGCGGCAGGCACAAGTCGGGGGCAATGCGAGAAGTCCGGAAGTCCGGGCCCCTGACATTCCGCCATTCGGGAAGTCCGGCACTCGCAATCACTGGAGGACCATGACCACAGAACAACCGCTCGGCATCGCCATCGCCGTTGGGAACCAGAAGGGTGGGGTGGGCAAGACCACCAACGCCGTGCACCTCGCGGCGGCGCTCGGATACGGCGGCTACCGCGTGCTCCTCATCGACCTGGACCCCGCGGCGGGGGCCACCAAACACCTCGGTCTGCCCACGGGCAGCTACGCGGGCTCGCTGGAGTTGCTCACCTCCGATGAACGGGTGGAGGCGCTGGCCATCACGGATGACATGCCTCAAGGGGTCTCGCTCATCCCGGCGCGACCGCAACTGGCGGAACTGGATTCGGTCCTCTCCAAGTTTGTGGACCGAACCCGCATCCTCGAACGACCGCTGGCGGAGGCCCGTCAGAAGTTCGACTTCGTGCTCATCGACACCTGCCCGTCCGCGGCCGCGACCACCACCGTGGCGGCGTACGCCAGCGTGGAGTGGTTCCTCATCTCCGCGTTCCCACACCCGCTCTCGCTGGGCGGCCTCTCCGAGGCGCTCGGAGATATCGCCGAGGTCCGCAAGCATCGCAATCCTCAGCTCGAAGTGCTCGGGGTCGTGTTCTCCAACGTGGACCCGCGGGCCACACGGCTCCGAGCCGAACTGGAGTTCGTGGTGGGGGAAGCCTTGCCAGGCAGGCAGTTTGAGACGGTGATCACGCAGGCCATCGTGATCCCCGAATGTTCCGGGCGTGGACGCACGCTCTTCCAGATGCCCAAGCACCACGAGCACCGATCGACGCTCCAGTATCTCTGTCTCGCCGCCGAGATCGAGCGGCGTGTCCAACACCGAGCCGAGTTCCTTGATGGCACCCTCATGCCCCTGGATGTCGAGCACCTCGCAATGGAGCGCTTGCACCGGACTCTTCGGAGGCAGCGGCTGCGGGAGGGGAAGGCGGTGGCCTTGGGCGAAACCGTCCTCGCACCCGTGTGAGGCCCGGACATGCCCAGGCCACTCACCCAGCATCCCCCGACGAGTTCCTTGACCCGATTGCTCGATGCGAGCGCCGCCGACCGAGCTGTCCGACCCCCCATCCAACCCGATTCCGTGAGCGAGACATGGTCGGCCGCTCCCCCGCTGGCGCATCCGGTGCCGCGGCATACGGTCGCCGTCCTCGCCACGCTCATCAAGCGCGAGTGCGTCCTGACCCAACCGGCGGATGAAGCCCTGACCCGTCTGACCGAGATGGTCCGCCGCACCACCGGCGCCCGGGTGAGCGCCAGCCACGCGGTGCGGTGCCTGCTCCTTGCCCTCAGTCCCGTCTGGCCTCGGCTGGAAGAGGAGCTGCGGGCACTCGGCCCGATGCGTCTGCCCAGCAACGCCAGGGGCAACGAGGTGGCGCGCGATGCTCTGGAGCGCACCCTGTCGGCCGCGGTGGCGCGGGCGATCCGATCCTCTGACAGCGTGCGGTGAGCCGAAGGAAACCGACCGCCGGGGCATCGGCGGTCGGAGACTCAAGACGTAGACCCCTCGGACTCAGACCCGTCCGGCGAGAGGACTGAACCGTCAGGCATAGCCCATTCGTCCGTGCCGCTCGTCCATCGTCATCGGGGCGCAGCGGGGTGACCCCGACGACGATGCCCGAGCCGGCAAGTATGCGAACTCACTCTCGCAGTGGCGGGACCAGTGGCCGCATAGGCAACGCGGTGCCGCCGCCTGTGCATAACGGGTGTAGCCGGTGGGGTGGCGCTCCACTCGTTCAGAAAGGAGTTTCGCGTATGTCTAGCAACAGCAAGAACGGCAACGGCGGAAAGGCAAAGGCCAATCCCCCGGTGCACACGGTCCGCTTTGGAGCCGTCAAGGCCGCCGTCTGGGAGAACCAAACCCAGCACGGCGTCATGCACAACGTTACCGTCTCCAGATCGTACAAGGACGACCAGGGAGACTGGCAGGAGAGTTCATCCTTCGGGGCCGACGACCTGCTCAGTCTCGCCAAGGCCCTGGATGCCGCGCACTCGTGGATTCACGAGCAGCGGCAGAGCAGAGACCGGGACCCCGAGCAGCAGGCCGCGTAGACAGGTTCGATTCACAGCGTTCACGGAGCCATGAGCGCCACCCTTCGGCTCCATCCCTCCAAGCCGGAGCCCGTCACGGTAGACAGCCGACCGGCTGTCGGATGACCTCACCACCCTCGCGCCCTCCTCCCACTCTCTCCCTGTGTCGGCCGCGACGAGGCTGGTCATCCGCGTGACTGCCGCTGACGAGCTGACCCTCCGCGTGTTGATTCGGATTGATCACGAGAAGGATCGTAAATGCGGTCGCCCCGCGCTCCCGCGTCGGTTCCCGACCGCTGCGCGGTCAGGAGACCGCCGCGGGAGCTCCTCGCACCGGCGGAGTTCCCGCTCCGCGGGACACCTCCGCCGGTGCTCCCCGCCCGCGGGCTCGGACAAGGCTCGCCCTCGCCCCGGCTGCGGAGAGACCCGGAGTCTCCGCGTCCGCCCCTCCCCA
>JBGAND010000011.1:0-134167 GCA_044222485.1 Phycisphaerales bacterium
GCCCTCCAGGATGCCGGCCCCCCAATGGAACTCACGAGCGATGCCCCCGCCCAAACCGCCTTCGAATCCAACGTCATCGACCGCCCCGACGACTCCAATCCCTACGCCCTCGAACCCGACCCCCCGCCGCGCGATGCGGCCCCATAACTCCACCGCTCCTCGCCAATCCGTACATCACCGGCGGCTTCACCAGCACAACGGCAATACTTCAGCAGAACCCGCGGCGCCTGCCTTCAGGCCGTTTCAACGGCCTTGCTCGCTTGTAGGCCACGGCTTCAGCCGTGGTTCGTCGCCATGAACCGCGGCCGCAACGAGTTGTATTTTCCCAGCCCGTTTCAACGGGCTTACCCAAATCACGGCTTCAGCCACTCAATCAACCTTCTAAGATCCCCCCATGCCCGCCGGAAAAAAAGTCCTGGTCGCCATGTCCGGCGGCGTCGATTCCTCCGTCGCCGCGGCCTTGCTGCGGCAAGACGGCTATGAAGTCGTCGGCTGCTTCCTGCGCCTGGGCTCCCCTGGCGAAACTCTCGACGAACTCCTCCCCGCCGATGACACGTGCGATGTCGCCTCCGCATCGCCCAAACGCCCCCTCAAAATCGGCCACCAAGGCTGCTGCTCCATCAATGATGCCGCCGATGCGCGCCTCGTCGCCGCCGAACTCAACATCCCCTTCTACGTCTGCAACTTCAAAAAGGACTTCGGCCGAATCATCGACTACTTCGTCGATGAGTACGCCAGCGGCCGTACACCCAACCCTTGCGTCCGCTGCAATGATTGGCTGAAGTTCGGCAAGCTCCACGACTACGCCAAGCAGATCGGCGCCGACTTCGTCGCCTCCGGTCATTACGCCCGCGTCCAAAACAACCAACTTCTCCGTGGCCTCGATCACACCAAAGACCAGTCCTACGTCCTCTTCGGCGTCCCGCGCGATCGCCTGGGCGAAATGCTCCTGCCCATCGGCGCCATGCAAAAGACCGAAGTCCGCGGCCTGGCCCAGAAACTCGGCCTCCCCGTCTTCAACAAACCCGACTCCCAGGAAATCTGCTTCGTCCCCGACAACGACTACGCGGGCCTGGTCGAGCGCCGCCGCCCCGATCTCGTTTCCCGCGGCGGCGGCAAGGTCATCGACCAATCCGGCGCACAAGTGGGGGACCACTCCGGCCAGCACCGCTACACCATCGGCCAACGCCGCGGCGTCGGGGTCGCCCTCGGTTACCCCATCTACGTCACCGGCAAAGATGCCGCAACCAACACGGTCAAAGTCGGCACCCGCGAAGACCTCACTACCGCCGGCTGCAATGTCGGCGAAGCCAACTGGCTCGTCCCCGATCACCAACTACAATACAACACCCCCTGCCTCGCGATGTACCGCTACAACAGCACCCCCGTCCCCGCCCGCATCTCCCATCTCGACCCCTCCCAAGCGGCCACACCTTCCGGCCGCGCCGGCCGGTTTCGAATCGACTTCGACGCTCCTCAGTTCGCAGTCGCCCCAGGCCAAGCGCTAGTCGTCTACGACGCAGAGCAACCCGACATCGTCCTCGGCGGCGGCTGGATCGAATCGTCATCCTGAAACAGTGGGCCGTGGTGTGTCACCACGGCGGATGTGCTTCGCGCGGCGACACGGCTCGGGTCGAATGAACTCTGCCGAATCCCTCCGCCACCGCGGTCCGGCTATTTCCCTTCCTTCTTCATAATAAAAAGGTAGTTAAACCCCCTCATGAAAAAGTTCCCCTCTTCCGCGGCCTTGTTCCAGTTCCCCCGTTGCAGCTTCTGGTTGTGCCGCACAACACAAACGATGTCCACCGGTTTGAACAGCTTCCGCATCATCGCGAAAAGTTCAAAGCCGATCGGCATGAAGGTCCCGTTCCCGCTCCCCGGCTCGCCACCCTTGCGCTTCTTCCATGAGTCGCTGACATACAGCCCCATGTACCGCCGGTCTTTGAGCACGCGGTGGATCTCGGAAATCACCTTCTCCATCGCGTCGTAGTACTCACCCTCACCCGCCGCATCCAGCTTGCCGATGTCCCGCTTGTCTTCCGAGTATTCCACATGCGTCGAATACGGCGGATCAACAAACACAAAGTCCGCCTTGCCATCCTCAAGCGGGATCTTCCGCGCATCGGCACGAAAGATGTCTTCGCGCGACGGTGTCAGGTCATACCCCAGTGCTCGCCGTTTCAGGTCCCGCGCGACGTCGATCGTCGTCCCGCTCCCGCACATCGGATCAACAACCAGGTCGTTCTCACGCGTATACCGCTGCAAGAGCTGCCAGATCACCCAACTGGGTGTGGCCCCGACGTAGTCCTTATCTCCCTGCATCCCCTCGCCGTAGTGCTGGCTCGGATATTCCCAAAGCGTGGTCGTAAACACCCGCAGCGGAGGTTTCTCGAACCGCGGTCCCCGAGGGCCGCCTCTATTGCCCTGCTGCCGCATGCTCAACCCTTCAAGCCCATCGCCGCGATCACCCTCTTCTTTGTCTCAGCCAGCCCCGCCGAGACCTTCGCCCCCGCGGCCCGAACATGCCCGCCCCCACCCAATTTCTTGGCAACGGCGTTCACATCCATCGACGTCGGCCCATCTTTCGCACGAAAGCTCACCTTCGTGATATTCCCATCCCCTGAATGCACAAACGCCTCCGTCACCACCGCGCACACCTGGATCTTCTCCGCCTTGAGCGCGATATCCGCAAACCCGCCCGAATCGTTCGAGGATGCGTGGCAGTCGTGAAAATCCTGCAAGGTCAACGTCATCATTGCAACGCGGTCGTTATCGAACAGCTCAAGCGAGTTGAGCGCCCTGGCCATCAGCTTGATCCGCGAAACCCGATCGCGCTGCTCAATGATCTCGTACAGCTTGGGATGGTTGACGCCCGCCTCGATCAATCCCGCCGCGGCCCGCATGGTCGCAGGCGCCACGTTCGAGTGCCGGAACCATCCGGTGTCCGTCGCTATTCCCAGGAATAGTGGCGTCGCCACTTCGAGGGGCAGTTTGCTTGCGGATGGGACACCCAGGAGTTTGCAACACAGGTCGACGGCGATTTCGCAAGCCGCCGCGGAGTTGGTCTGGATGAACCGTTTGGCCGCGACCTCCGGGTCCCCCTGCTGGTGGTGATCAACCACGGCTGTGATGTCTGTCCGCGGCAGCAGCCACTCCTTGACCTCGTGAAGCTGGGTCCAGCTTCCCGTGTCGAGGATCAAGACGCCATCGGGGTCTTCTCGTTCATCATGCTCGGCACGATTCTGCTCATCCACGACGCGGTGTTTGAGCCCTTGAAGCACGTCCGGCATCCAGTCCGGCAGCGGCCCCCAGTACCACGGGATCGCGACCTCCCGTTTGGCCGCCAGGTTGATCGCTCGGGTCACCGCGACCGTCGAGCCGACGGCATCCCCATCCGGTTTCACATGCGTGAGCACGACGATTCGCTTCAGGTCTTTGATCCATGCCGCAATCGATGCCAGGTCCGTATTGGACGCCCAGGTATCACTCACGCGTGCACCGCTCCCTGCCGGGAGCCCGGCGTCAACTCCGCAGCGCGTGAACAGTCATCCACGAGCTGGCGTTTCAAGTCTTCCAGAGAACCAAACTTCACTTGGTCGCGCAGCCAATGCGTGAATCGCACGCGGATGTCCCATCCGTACTCGGCCATGCCGGACAAGTCCGGACGGCCCAGGAAGTGCGATTCCAAGAGGCGCACCGTGCCGCCAAACGTCGGTTTGGTGCCGACGCTGAGGGCCGACGCCAGTTCGCGGCCGTCGGGCAGTATCGACACTCCCGCGTATACGCCGTCGCCAGGCAACAGGCATTGGGTCTTCACGTTGGCCGTGGGGAACCCGAGCCGGCGGCCTTGCTGGGCACCCCTCTCAACGGTGCCATCAAGATCGAAGTCTCTCCCAAGCACAGCAGCGGCATCGCGGGGTCGGCCTCTTGCGATCAGCCAGCGGGCCAGTGAACTCGAGGCCTGGGCGATCGTGTTGTCCGACATCGCCACTTCGACCGGCTTGAGCACGCGGACTTCGATGCCGCGCTCTTTGCCGAGGGAAGTCAGGATCGACACATCCCCCGCGCGGCCGCGGCCGAATCGGAAGTCCGGACCTTCAATGATGGCGATGGGGTTGAGCTCCTGGGCAATGTGGTCCAGAAACTCTTCGGGGAACATTGCCAGAAGTTGCCCGGTCGGTTCCAATCGAACGACTTCATCCGCTCCCGCGCAGCCCAGCAGTTCGGCGCGGCGGGCAAAGGTAGTGAGCCGCAAGGGCGCCGCATCGGGCTTGAGCACGGTGAGGGGGTGAGGGTCAAAGCACATGGCGACCACTCGGGTCGGTTCGGGAGCGGCGTCGGCGATCTGGCGGGCGGCCCGTACCAACGCTGCGTGCCCTACGTGCACTCCGTCAAAGTTCCCGATGGTCACCACGGTTCGGCCGGTCTTCATAGAAGGGGGGACTTTAGGCCCGAGCGTGGGTGTTCCCCCTCCCTGTAGTCCGTCCATTTCCCTATACTGCTGCCTCACCCTTCCCGAGCCACACCATGCCGTTGTTCCCGCGCAAATCGTCTCGCAAGCCCGAGCCGCCGGTCGTGATCCCCGCCCTGTCGCCGCAGGCCGCGGCGGGGTCGGGCAATCCTCGCATCATTGAGGTTGGGAAGGAACTGCTGGAGCGGGCTCGCGGGCACAAGACCGGGCTGCTCTCGGCCAAGTTTTACTCGGACTGGCTGATGGAATGGTCCATGAAGGACCCGGGCTTCAAGGTTCAGATGTTCCGCTTCGTGGATGCGTTCCCGATGCTCAAGGATGGCGAGCAGATCTACACGCACCTAACGGATTACCTGAATCAGCCCGGTGTTTCGGTGCCGCCGGTGATCGGGACAGCGCTCAAGGCGGGCGCGCTGGCCAAAGGCATGACAGCCAAGATCGTGTCCAGCCAAATCGAGGGCATGGCCAGCAAGTTCATCGCCGGGCACGATGCCGCGTCGGCGCTTCCTGGGTTGAAGGATTTGTGGGGAGACGGGATTGCGTTCTCGGTGGACCTGCTTGGCGAGGCTTGCCTGTCAGATGCGGAAGCGGATGAGTACCAGCGCAAGTACCTGGACTTGATCACGAATCTTCCCGAGCAGGTCGCGGCGTGGAAGGGCCAGCCGCGGCTGGAAACAGACCATCTTGGTGCGATTCCGCGTGTCAACGTTTCGATCAAGATCAGTTCGCTCTCGGCTCGCTGCGACCCGATCGATACGGAAGGATCGATCCGCGATCTGATGCGACGGATCGAGCCGATTCTCGAGACCGCGCGCGACAAGGGTGTGTTCGTTAACTTCGATATGGAGCAGTTCGCCTTCAAAGACTTGACCATTGAACTCTTCCAACGGTGCTGCGAGAAGATCAAGTTCGATGCGGGTCTGGCGATGCAGGCTTACCTGAAGTCCGGCGTGGAGGATGCCAAGCGCGTCTGCGATTGGGCTCGGGCCAAAAACCGACTGGTTTCCGTGCGTCTGGTGAAGGGCGCCTACTGGGACTACGAGACCATAAAGGCCGAGATGAACGGCTGGCCCTGCCCGGTCTGGGGCGCCAAGTGGCAGACGGATGCCTGCTATGAGCGGATGGTCGAGGTGTTCCTGGATGCTTGCCCGCGTGCCGCGGGTGGTGGTGGGGTCAAGCTGGCTCTGGGCTCGCACAACGCTCGTTCCATTGCGGCCGCTATTGCGGGGCTCGAATCGCGTGGGTTGCCGCGGAACGCGCTGGAGCTTCAGATGCTCCACGGCATGGCAGACCAGCTCAAGCACGCCGCGGTGGAGATGGGGCTGCGGATTCGCGAGTACGTGCCCGTGGGAGAGATGATCCCGGGGATGGCGTATCTTGTACGCCGTTTGCTTGAGAACACCAGCAACGAGTCCTGGCTGAAGGCCGGATTCCTCGATAACGCCGATGCCGACAAGTTGCTGGCTGCCCCGAGCGGACCATCTCCGAAGGCGGACCTGGCCGAGGTTGGCCCGGAGCGGCACAAGCTCAGCCACGCGCCCGAGGGTGTGGGCAATGGGCGGCCGTTCTTCACCGAGGCGTATCGCGACTTCTCGCGGTCGCAGGTTCGAGAAACCTTTGCCGCGGCGATCAATAAGGCCACCGTTCCGAAGATTGCCAACGACCGCACTCCCGCGCAGGCTGCGGAAATGGTGGCCAAGGCCGATGCGGCGTTCCCGGCGTGGCGTGACTTTGACCCGCGTCAGCGGGCGTCGGTGCTGGTCAAGGCCGCGGCGACGTTGCGGGCCCAGCGTGATGCCCTCTCGGGCGTGATGATCAAGGAATCGGGCAAAACCTGGCGTGAGGCGGATGCGGACATCTGCGAGGCGATCGACTTCTGCGAGTATTACGCGCGGCAGGCGGTGCCGATGTTTGAGCGTCAGCGGCTGGGCAAGTTCATCGGCGAGCTGGATGAGCAGTGGTATCAGCCTCGGGGTGTCGCGGTCATCATCAGCCCGTGGAACTTCCCGTTGGCGATCTGCTGCGGAATGACGACCGCGGCCCTGGTCACTGGAAATACGGTCATTGTGAAGCCCGCCGAGCAGACGCCCGGCATCGCCCGGATCATGTTCGACATCTTGCAGGAGGCCCTGAACTCGGTCGGCGCGCCAAAGGATGTGCTGCACTTCTGCCCGGCGCCGGGGGAAACTACCGGCGCAGCGCTGGTGCGAGATCCCAAGGTCGCCGTCATTGCATTCACGGGCTCGCGCGATGTTGGCTTGGACATCCTCCATGCCTCTTCTCCGCCTTCGCCGTTCTCGGGCGGATCCGCGGCCTCTTCGTTGTCCCACGTCAAGAAAGTCATCTGCGAAATGGGCGGCAAAAACGCCGTCATCATCGATACGTCCGCGGATCTGGATGAGGCGGTGCTCGCGGTGCGGCATTCGGCGTTCGGGTTCCAGGGCCAGAAGTGCTCGGCTTGCTCCCGCATCATCGTGGTGGATCCAGCGGGTGAAGATGGCCCGGCAATCACCAACTTCTTGCGGCGATTTGTCGAAGCGACGCGGTCCTTGTCGATTGGCGACCCGCTCCTTCCCGGCACGGATGTGGGTCCGGTCATCGATGAGGAGGCCAGGGCCAAGATCAACTCGTATATCGAGAAGGCCAAGTCCGAGGGCTGCAAGCTGGAACTCCAGATGCCCCTCCTGGCTCCCGGTCCTCGTCACGCATCGCTGGTTCCGCCCACCGTTTTCTCGCACGTGAAGCCCACGCACACCATCGCCCGGGAGGAGATCTTCGGGCCCGTGGTCGCGGTGATGCACGCCAAGTCGTTTGATGAGGCACTCAAGATCGCCAACAGCTCGGCCTACAAGCTCACCGGCGGCGTGTATTCGCGAAAGCCATCGAACCTCGAGCAGGCCAAACGGGAGTTCAGGGTCGGGAACCTCTATCTCAATCGGGGGATCACCGGGGCTCTGGTCGGCCGCCAGCCGTTTGGAGGCTTTGGCATGTCCGGGGTTGGCTCGAAGGCTGGTGGAATGGACTATCTGCTCCAATTTGTCGAGCCCCGAGCGTCGGCTGAAAATACGCTCCGACGCGGATTTGCACCCGAGCTTTGAGCGTTCGTCCGGAAGTTGCTCTCAGAGCGTAAACGTCTATTTTTGCGTGACTTAGCGTTCTCTTTGCGCGGGGCGCTTGATCTGCGCAGTGCGGCGAGTACCCTACTTCCGCCAGAAAGAGAGTTGGCATAGTTCGGGACCACCATGCCGTTTGTGTGGTTCTAAACACGTGCCGGAAGAGGTCTGCTAGAGAGGGAAGTAGCAATGTGTGCGCGTTCGCCCCTGTTGAGGGCTGCCTTTGCGCTCGTTTGGTTAGTGGGAACTGTACCTCAGCTTGCCCAAGCTGACTATTGTGACGTGGTACCGTTCCCCAGTGTCGTGGCTTCGGCTCCCGCCGCGGAAGTCAAGACGTGTGAAGTGTTCAAACTCAACCTGTGTGCTGAGTTACCGATTCCGGCAGCGACCAAGCCCGGTCCGGTGACGTTGTGCTCGGAAGCCAACCCGAGCGTCCCTGCGCAACTGGGGACGCCAACGCGGCCCGGCGATGTTGATCCGCACATCACTTCCGTGCCGGTGGCAGCGTTGGTGGGTGGAACCCTGATCGCATCCATGGGGATCGTGCAGCGGGTGCGGCGGGTTCGCAGCATCCGCGGCTAGTTTCCGCCGCGGCCGGTGAGCTTCTGGAAGACCTCCAGGGCCGGTCCATCCAAGTTGGTTCGAGATTGCAGGCGCTGAATAGCACCGCCGCGGTCTCCTTGCGCGGCCATTATGGCACTGACCAGGGCGTCGTGGTCGGAGTAGCGGAGCCAATAGGCTTCGTTTTGCCAGCGGGGGCTGCCGCCCAAGGAGAGGGAGTGGGCTTCGGGGAGGCGCTGGTTCACGAAGGCTTCTTCGCCGGCCTTGAAGGCCAGGCGGCCAACCTTCATCCAGAAGATCTCGTGTTCGGCCCCTTGGGGGAGCTCGTTTTTGAGGCCCGCGATGGCGTCGAGGACGCCACCGGCCAGGGCGGTGGCGGCGAGGCTTTTGGTCTGGTCGGGTGAGGCGCCGGTGGAGCCGGCGGCGGCCTTTTCGACCTTGTCGTAGGCGAGATCGATCATGTCACCGACGGCGAACTGCTTGTCTTTGACGGCCTTGATGATGTCGGTTGCGACGGCGGCTCGGCCGCCGGGGGCGGACGCTTTTTGGACGATGCGTTCGAGGGGGCCGGCGTGCGGCTCACAGCCGGTGCTGATCATCACGAATAGGGCCAAGCCGACGGATGCGCAGAGGGTTCTCATGCGATACACGTTACCGCCGCGGGGCGGAAAGGTTGAGGGAGGATATGGGGGCCCCGCAATAAGACCGGGGAGCTTGCGCGGCGTTGATTGACGCGGATGCGACTACGAAAGGACATCGATCGTGGCGACACGCCACGGCTCACCTTCGCGAGTGGTTGAACTGGCTTCGCCTCAGTGAACCAGATTAGTCGCGGCTTCGATCGCCTCAACCACCTGCCGGACCTGGAACGGCTTTTTCAGGAAGCTATCAAAGCCCATGCCCTTGAGACCCTGGGCCTGGCCGTCGGTGAGCTTGCCGCTCATGGCGACGATCCGGGTCATCTGGAGGCTGTCGTTTTCGCGGACTACCTTGGCGACGCTGCGGGCATCGCCAGCGCCGCCATCACCCAGGTGGATATCCAGGAGGACCACATGGGGCTTGAAGCGCTCGCATTCCATGCCGGCCTCGAAGGCCGACGCGGCGACTTTGACTTCGTAGTTGGTCTGCTCACCCAGGACCTTGTGCAGGACCCCGGTGATTTCGGTTTCGTCATCGACGATCAGGACGCGGGTGCGGCCGGAGGTCATGCCGTCCATGGGGATCCCGTGGGCCCGCATGAACTTAATCAGCTCGGTCACGGGGATTCGTCGGTCCTTGGAGCCCGGGATCCGATAACCCCGGAGGGACCCTGAATCGAACCACTTGGAAACCGTGCGCGGGGCGACATTGCAGATCTTGGCGACCTCACCCGTTGTCAAGACATCCTTCTCAATCGGCATCATCTCACCTCGCGGAAACACAGGGGTGGGGGGTCGCGGCCACGGCGCACGCAAGCTCCGGGCAGACATGTTTCGGTGCATCCGGGGCGGGCCTTGACGCTTCGAGCGGCTATCCGAGTGAAGTTTCGGTTTTGGGACGCTGTGGAGGGAGAGCTTGCTGGGATTCGGCCTGAATAACGGCCGTCCGGATAAACCAGGGCTCGGGCAGGTCGAGGGTGCTCGCCACGGGCCAGCACCCCAAGCGGGTGCTGACCAGTGCCACCAAAGCGGCGGAAATGGGCCGCTGGCTTCGGGGCGTATTGACACTTATCCTTCCCACCCTGTAGATTGGGGGAGTTCGGGAGACAGGCGGCATCCGCGCGCCCGGGCGGGGCGTATGGACCGGTCCCGGTTATTTCTTCTCAGTTGGGCAGGCCAGGCAGGCCTTGCAGGAGTTGATCGTGCGATACCTCGACAAGTGTGGCGTGAAGGCTTGGATGTTGGCTCTGGTGGTCGGGAGCACGGTGGCGACTGCAACGGCGCAGAACGCTCCGGCGGCGGCACCCGCGGCCAAGGCTGGCCAACCCCAGACGATGGAAGAGAAGAGAGAGGCCCAGCGGCAAACCGAGCTGCTTCGCGACTTCATTCACTACATCAGGATCAACCAGAACGAGGTGGCCGCGGGTAAGGGACGCGAGTTGATCAAGCTCGGCAAGACCGGCCCGCAGTTCGTGGACCTGATTGAGACGTCAGGAGAGGAAGGGCGATTCCCGGACACGATCTTCCGGGCGCTGAAGGTTCCGCAACTGGAGGCGGTCGCGGCGCAGCTGCTCAAGCTGTATGACCAGGGAAAGTTGGAACGGGTGCGTAACCCGGAGGAAATCGAGCACAACATCGCGCTCCTGAAGGGTGTGCAGTCGAACAAGATTTACGGGCGTGAGCGCCTGGTGGCGGCGGGCGAGTACGCGTTGCCGCAACTGTTGAAGGCGCTGCTCAATCGCGCCGATGCGCAGTTGCAGGCCGAGGTGCAGAGCCTGCTGATCAACAACATGGGGCCGCAGGCGATCATCCCGCTGGGGACGGCGCTGTTGCAGTTGGATGTGAACGGACAGGAGCAGGTGGCGGACATCCTGGGGGTGATCGGGTATAAGTGTGCGGACGGCTTGCGAGCGGGCGATCAGCCGTATCGGGGCCGCGGGGCTGCCGACGGATGCGGGCACGCTGTATCGGGACCTTGGCGAGGGCTACTACGCCCAGCGGCCTGAACTGACAAGCTTCCCCGGGGAGCAGTTCCAGCTTCTGTGGACGTTTACTCCCGCGATCGGGCTGAACCCGACAGCGATCCGGACAGAGGTGTATCACGAAGCGATGGCGATGCGGATGGCCGAGAAGTCGCTGACGTTCCATCCGGATGGCAACGATCAGAGCATTTCGTTGTGGCTGGCCTCCAACTTCCGGCGGGAGATCCAGACCCCGGCTGAGTACGAGAATCCCGCGTGGCCCAAGGGCAAGCGCGATGCGATGTTCTTTGCGGTGAACTCGGGTCCGCTTCACAATCAGGATGTGCTGGGCCGGGCTCTTGACGCCAAGGACACGCAGTTGGCCCGGCGGGCGATTGCGGCCATTGAGCAGACGGCGGGTGGCACGGCCTTGTGGTCCACCAAGACCGATCGCAAGCCGTTGATCGAGGCCTTGCGGTATCCCAATCGTCGCGTGCAGTATGAGGCGGCGTTGAGCCTGGGCAAGGCGCAGCCGACCGAGACGTTCGGCAGCGCTGAGCGCGTGGTGCCGATCCTGGCCAGCGCGATTCGCGATGCGGGAACCCGCTTTGCGGTCGTCATCGCGGGCGACAAGGAACTAGGTGCCACGATCCGCAAGACTCTTGAGAAATCCGGGTACACGGTGTTGCCGGTCGGCACGCAGCTTTCGGAAGTGGCCGACGCCATCGCCGAGGCTCCGGGCATCGACCTGATCGTGTCCAACCTGACGGGAGACCGGACCAACAACCTCATCTCTGAAGCTCGTTCGACTCCCAAGCTGGCCGCGACGCCGATGCTGGCGGTCACGACGGCCCAGGAGTCCATTGAGCTCAAGAGCAAGTTCGAGCGAGACCCGCTGGTAGCGATCCGCCAGAGCGGCATCAACGAAGCGCAGATGACCGAGGCGGTATCTCAGTTGGTCGATGCGGCGTCGGGCGGCCCGATCAAGCCTGAAGAGGCCCGGGATTACTCGGCCCGCTGCCTGGCGGTGCTCCGCGATCTGGCGATCTCATCTAGCCCGGTGTTCAACGTGGGCGATGCGGCTCTGCCGCTGATCGCCGCTCTGCCGGAGAGCGCCGGCAAGACGCGCCTTGATGTGGCCGAGGTGCTGGCCCGGATCAACCAGAAGCGCACGCAGGTCGCCGTCATGGATAGCGCCCTGAACGCCACCGGGGATGAGAAGATCGCCCTGCTGAACAAGGTCTCGGATTCGGCCAAGCGGTTTGGAAACCAGCTTGAGCCGCGCCAGGTTGAGCGGGCGATGGAACTGGCGGCAAAGGCGACGGACAAGGAAGCAACGGCCGCGGCCGCCCTGGTCGGGTCGCTGAATCTGCCCAATAGCAACCTGGTTCCGATGATTCTGGGCAAGTGATCGGCAACTGAAGTGGCTGAATATCAGACGCGCGGGCCAACTGCCCGCGCGTTTGTTTTTGTATCAGATATGATCGAGAGGTACCGCGCGGGTCTTTGAGGTCATTGCCCCAGAGCGATATTCGCGGCGGAGGCAGTGATCAGGGAATTTTCCGAGCCTGTCAGGCGCGCTGTTTGCCACTAGTCTTGGGCGGAGGGGGTTGGTCTGGGTCTTCTGATTGGAACTCGCATGCGTCGTTTTTTGGATCGATTCCGGTTCCGCCGCTGGGGCAAGTGGATCATCATCGGCGCGGTGGCCGGCGTGGTGCTCACGGTCGGCTCGGTGGAGGCGACCTCGCAGAACTCGTTCTGCAACTCCTGTCACATCATGGGCCCGTACTACAACAGCTGGAAGCTGGGGGCCCACAAGAACGTCGATTGCATCGAGTGCCACATCGCCCCGGGCGTGGATAACTTCGTCGAGGCCAAGCTCAATGGCCTGGCCCAGGTGGTGGATGACCTCCTGCACAGAACATCCAAGCCTTCGGCATCGGTGAGCCAGTTCTCCTGCACGCGGTCGGGGTGCCACACGCCGGAGAAGCTCAGCAAGACCCTAACCACCGGGAAGTTCAAGTTTGATCACGGCAAGCACCTGGGGGCCAAGCACCTGGGCGTCGAGATTTCGTGCTCGACCTGCCACTCGCACGTGAAGGGCGATGAGCACTTTGAGGTCAATACCCAGGTTTGCATCACGTGCCATCTGGTAGATGGGGCGGCGAAGAAGACGGAGACCATCAGCGGCAAACAGACACGGGTGATTTATCTGGCCGCGAGGAATGGGGGCGCAGATGCGGGCAAGCACCTTCCCCTGGCCGAAGGTGAAAAGTCGCCGCCGTCGGACTGCACGGCATGCCACGATGCGCCCAAGGGTGAGATCCAGTTCCAGGGGCTCAAGATCGACCACGCCCAGTTCCTGGCGTTCGGGGCCAAGTGCGAGTCATGCCACCAGGGCGTGACCGCCACGCCGCCTCCGATCGAGGATGGTCGGTGCCTGGAATGCCACAGCTTCGGTATGGAAGCGTCGGTTGAGCCCCGGGAGATGCACAAGATTCACACGCTGGGGCGGCACAAGATCGAGTGCTCCAGTTGCCACGGGACGATCCGGCATGGGTTGGCGTCGCAGACGGTGTCTCTGGAGCGGTTCGACTGCACGCGCTGCCACCTGGACCAGCACAAAGTGCAGCAGGACACGTACTTCAACCTGGGCAAGAGCCCGCACGGGCCGGATGCGGCCCGTCCGGTGAGCCCGATGTTCCTGGCTCACGTGGACTGTACGGGTTGTCACACCAAGCAGCGGGCGGTGAGCGTGAAGCCGGATAGTGGTGCGAGCGTAATGGCCGCGGAGCCGGCTTCATGCAACAGGTGCCATCAGCCCGGGTTCGGTGAGAAGATGATCCCCTTGTGGCAGAACACCACGCACGGGCTGTATGACCAGGTCGAGAAGCAACTGCAGGAAGCGGAGGCCGCGGGCCTGGATGCGGAGATGCTCAAGCGCGTCAAAGAGCTCCTGAACCTGGTCAAGACGGACGGGAGCTGGGGCGTTCACAATCCGAGGTACACGCAACTGCTGCTGGAGCAGGCCCGGGACGCCGTAGCCGCGGCCAAGGCCAAGAAGGGGGATAAGTCGTGAGGCGTTGGGTGGCGGCGCTGATTCTCGCGGGGTTCGCGGGGCGGGTGGTTGCTCAGGCGCCGCCAACGACCAAGGTTGTGGACTGTCTGAACTCCGGATGCCACAGCAAACAAGTCAGCCACACGTTCTTGCACGGGCCGACGGCGGTGTCGGCGTGCGATGCGTGCCATGAATATCAGGACCCGGTGAAGCACTCGTTTGTCATGAAGCGGCCGGGGCGGCAGCTCTGCGACTTCTGCCACATCGACAAGACAGGGACCGAGGGACCGGTCTCCCATCAGCCGTTTGCCAAAGGAGAATGTGCATCCTGCCACGATCCGCACGGCTCAGAGACGCGCCGGATGCTCAAGAAAGCGACGATTCCAGAGCTCTGCACTTCCTGCCACAAAGACGCGTTGAACGGCTCGCACGCCCACAAGCCCGCGGCCGAAGACTGCACCTCGTGCCACAAGTCGCACACGGCGGACCATCAGAAGCTGCTGAAGCTGCCCAGCCGCCATTTGTGCCTGAGTTGCCATCAAGATGTGGCCAAGGTTGTCGCGGGCGCGCCGCATCAGCACAAGCCGATGGAAGGGGACTGCCTCCAGTGCCACAAGCCGCACGCCTCGGATGAAGTCAAGATTCTAAAGGCCAATCCCAAGGACCTGTGCACGTCCTGCCACAAGCCCATTGGCGAAACCATGGCCGCGGCGACGCACCCGCACGGGGCGGCGACGGATCCTCGGTCGTGCCTGAACTGCCACACGCCACACGGCAGCGAGCACGTGAAACAGTTGATCAAGGAACCGGTGGATACGTGCATGACGTGCCACGACAAGCCGATCGTGGTGAGCAAGACCAAGACGATCGCGGCGACGCGGGAGCTCACGGTCGCGGCCTTTCACAAGCACGGGCCGATTGAGAAGGGTGACTGCGCCGGTTGCCACGATGTGCACGGCGGCAAGAACGACAGCCTTCTCGCGCAGGTGTACGAGAAGTCGTTCTACCAGCCGTATTCAGACACCGCCTACGCCCTGTGCTTCAAGTGCCATGACCGGGCTCTGGTCACGAGCGTGGCGCCGGACAAGGAAACCAGCTTCCGCAACGGCAGCAAGAACCTGCACGCGGTCCACGTGAACAAGACCAGCCAGGGGCGAAGCTGCCGGGCGTGCCACACGGTGCACGCGAGCCGCTTTGAGACGATGATTGCCGACAAGGTAACTTTCGGTGAGTGGACGCTGCCGATCAACTACAACAAGACGGTGTCGGGCGGGTCGTGCGCGCCGGGATGCCATCGGCCGGCGCAGTACGATCGGGTGAAAGCCGTGGTGCCGGCGATGAGCCCCGGTCCTCTGATCACACCGGAGTCCGCGGACCCCGCGAAGACGCCGCCGGCCGCCGCAGCGCCGCCGGGGAAGCCGCCAAAGTAGGTTTCAGGACTTCTTCCAGAATGCCAGCGAGTCTTGTGTTTTCCCTCCGATGCGCTCGCCGTCCGCTTCGACCAGCAGGTCCAGCCCCGGCTTGGCGAACTCGTGTTTGAGCATCGCGAAGCACACGGGTGTTGAACCGAGCATGGGTGAGAGCGTGCTGCTGGTTACCGCGCCGATGGGGTCGGAGTCGGGCTTGTCGGCCTGCCAGATGTGCGAGCCGGTGACCGGTAGCCGCGGCGGGATCGTTTCTTGAGATTCGGCCGGGTGGATCGGGCGCGAAGCGTCGCACTTGATGGCCAGCAGCATCTGCTTGGAGTGGCCGCGGGATTCCATTCGGGCGACGACTTCCTGGCCGAGGTAGCAACCCTTGGTGAAAGAGACGCGGTCGCGGAGGATGCCGGTTTCGTGCGGGAGCGAGTTGGGCCCGAAGTCCAGGTTGTACAGCGGGCGGCCGGCTTCGATGCGGGCGATGTTGTAGGCGTGCCAGCCGGCGGGGCGCAGGCGGTACTTGGAGGCGGGTTCCCCCCCTCCGTTGCCATCATCGTGGACTTGGCCGACTTCGACCAGATGCTCGAAGATCTCGGTGGCGCTCGCGGCGGGCATGGTGAGTTCGAGGCCGATCTCGCCCGTGGAGTCGTCGCGGGCGATGATGACCTCGTGGCCGCGGATGGAGACGATGGTGGCGGAGCCCTGGGGTAGGTCGATGACGGCGGGGCCGGAGACCATCTTTGAGACGGCTTGGATGAGGGCGGGTCCGGTCGGACCGTGAAGCGCGAGGCGGTGTGTGGTCTCGCTGATGTCCTTGAAGGCGACATCATCCATGACCGCGAAAGAGGCGAGGCCCTTGAGGGCCCGGTCGGCGGCGAGGACATCGACATCGGCGAGCATGCGGGTGCCCATTTCGATCAGCCGGAGGTCGGCATCGATGCGGCCCTTGCGATTGAGCCAGAAGGCTTTGGCGGTGTGGAACTCAGAGAGGCCCTTGAGCTCCTGCGTCACCATGCGGTTGAGGAAGCCGATGCGGTCGTTGCCGGTGATTTCCAGGACGCCGCGCTGGGGCAAATCGAGCAGGATGCAGGACTTCCGGATCGCGGCGTATTCCAGCTCGATATCGCCGAAGGTCTCGGCGACCAGGCAGTTTTCCTCGGCCGGTCCGTAAGGAATCAGGGATGCTTCGGCCAACTGGTACAACTTGCGAAGCGGGCTCACGCGCATGGTCAAGGGTAGGGGCCGCCCTCGCCACCCGCGCCACCCCAAAGTCCTGTACATTGGGGGCACCCACGGAGCCACGCATGATCCGCACCCTTGCCCTGTTCGCTCTCTTGCTTGCCCTCACCGGTTGCGCGACGACCACCGCGGAGCCTGTCGCGGCCGCGGCGGATGAAACGACGCGAGACCCGCGCCTGGATTGGTGGCGAGATGCGCGGTTTGGGATGTTCATCCACTGGGGGCTCTATGCGGTGCCGCAGGGTGAGTGGAACGGGAAGACCAGTTATGGCGAGTGGATTCGGACCGAAGCGCAGATCCCGGTTGCGGAGTACGACAAGCTGATGGGGAAGTTCAACCCCGTGAAGTTTGATGCGGAGAAGATCGTGCGGACCGCCAAGGCCGCGGGTATGAAGTACATCGTGATCACCAGCAAGCACCACGATGGCTTTGCGCTGTTTGATTCCAAAGTCAGCGACTTTGACGTGATGGAGACGCCGTTCAAGCGCGACATCATGAAAGAGCTGGCGGATGTGTGCCATCGCGAAGGGATCAAGATCTGCTGGTATCACTCGATCATGGACTGGCACCACCCGGATTACACGCCCCGGCGGGATTGGGAGAAGGATCGGCCGACGGAAAATGCCAATTTCGATCGGTACGTGGCGTACATGAAAGCTCAGTTGAAGGAGCTGCTGACGAACTACGGGGAGATCGGCGTGCTGTGGTTTGACGGGCAATGGGAGGGGACCTGGACACACGAGCGTGGGACGGATCTGTACAAGTACGTGCGGTCGCTGCAGCCCAAGATCATCATCAACAACCGCGTGGACAAAGGTGGTGATTCGCTGGGCATCACGCGGGCGGGGTATCTGGGTGACTTTGGTACGCCGGAGCAGGAGATTCCGCCCACAGGGCTTCCCAACCTGGATTGGGAAACCTGCATGACGATGAACGGGCACTGGGGGTACAACAAGGCGGACCAGAACTTCAAGACCACGCAGGACCTGATTCGGAAGCTGGCGGATATCGCGAGCAAGGGTGGGAACTTTCTTCTGAATGTCGGGCCGACGCCGGAGGGGGAGATTCCGCCGACGAGCGTGCAGCGGCTGATTGAGATCGGTGACTGGATGAAAGTGAATGGGGAATCGATCTACGGCACCAAAGCGGGGCCGCTGGGGTTGCCCAAGTGGGGAAGGGCTACGCAGAAGCATTTGCACGTCCGCGGCGGTGATGGCAAAACGCGGCTGTATCTGCACGTGTTTGACTGGCCGGCGAATGGCAAGCTGGTGCTTGATGGGTTGTACAACGAGGTGGCGGATTGTCGGTTGCTGGCGAACATGGGTGGGCCGCGGCTGAATACGTCGCGGCAGGGGGACAACCTGGTGATCGCGCTTCCGCAGGTCGCGCCGGATCCGAACGATTCGGTGGTGGTTCTGGATATCGTGGGCAAGGCGGATGTGGCGTTCCCGCCGGAGATCAAGAGCTTCGCGGATATCTTCGTCGGGTCCGCTCAGGTGATGGCGGTGTCGGATCGGGAGAACATCACGCTGCGATACACGACAGATGGGAGTGAGCCGACCGCGAAGTCGAAGGAGATTGGTACTGGCGCGACGATTACTCAGTCGTGCACGGTGAAGGTGCGGGCGTTCCGGGGCGAGAAGTCGGTGAGCCCGGTCGGCAGCCGCGCGTTCAAGAAGGTGGAGTGCCGGCAGGGGATCAACATCTTCACGTCCAAGCCGGGGCTGTGGGCGGAGTATTACGAAGGGGACTGGGACAAGCTGCCGGACTTCTCGAAGCTGGAACCCAAGCGGCGGGCTGTGGCGTCGGCGTTTGATCGCAAGCCGCGGGATCGCGAGGATAAGTGGGCGTTCCAGTATCGGGGGTACATCACGGTTCCCAAGGATGGGCTGTACCGATTCACGACGAACTCAGATGACGGCAGCAGGTTGTGGATCGCGGATGAGTTGGTGGTGGACAACGACGGCCTGCACAGCGCGGCCGAGAAGTCGGGCGTGATTGCGCTGGCCGCGGGGCTGCACCAGTTCACGTGCGGGATGTTTGAGAAGACGGGTGGGCAGGAGTTGCAGGTGTTCTATGAGGGGCCGGGGATTGAGCGGAAGGAGATTCCGTGGACGGTGTTCTGCCGAGATCCGGGCGAAGAGAAATGAGCAGCATGCGGCATTGAGCGGCTGTGAGATTGCGTCAACAGTGCTGCGGCACGCGCCAACTTTCTGCGCAAAACATCTTGACTTTCTTACATTCATAGCCGATACTGCACCCGAACCATGAGTTTCGCATCGTTCCAGTTACCCGTGACCCGCCGGCAAGCCCAAGTGCTTGTCCGCTGTCGTTTGGGCCTATTCCGGCTGTATTTCAGCCGTCGGGCCTATCGACAGAGCCTGCTTACGCAGGCGCTGCCGGGTCGCTAGCGTCTCCTGACGCGGCGTCGGCAGCGGGTATTCCCGGGCCGACGCAGGACCAAACTCCTTCGTAACACAACGGCTCGTTAATCACCCGCGGGTGTCACTGCGTTTGGGAGTGTTATGTTCACGCCGCATCCGCGGCCAGGTATGGTGCGCGCTGTTCGCAGGTGCGCACCGGAAGGGAGTTTGTGCGCGCCGGCTCCGTAGCTCTGTTGTCTTCGTGGCACTGGTCACTGCTTTGAGTGGCCAGTGGAGCGGCGCCCGATCCCGCACACATCGGCTCCGTAGCCCAACGGCAGGGGCAGCGGTCTTAAGAACCGCGGAGTGCGGGTTCGACTCCCGCCGGAGCCACCTGATCTTGATCCTGTAGTGGGTGCCCCGTAGCTCAAGCGGCAGAGCACCTCGCTTTGAACGAGGTTGTTGCAGGTTCAAGTCCTGCCGGGGCAGTTTGCAGAACACTGGCCACTCAAAGCAGTGACCAGTGCCACAAAGACAAGGCTCCGTAGCCCAACTGGCAGAGGCGGTGGTCTCAGAAGCCACCTTGTGCAGGTTCGAATCCTGCCGGAGTCATTGAAGAGTCACGACCCCGTGGCCCAACTGGACAGCGCGCCGCGCTACGAACGCGGAGGTTGCAGGTTCGAATCCTGCCGGGGTCGCTTGAAGAACATTGGCCACTCAAAGCAGTGACCCCGTGGCCCAACTGGACAGCGCACCGCGCTCCGAACGCGGAGGTTGCAGGTTCGAATCCTGCCGGGGTCGTTTGGTAGTGAACGAAGGTTCCGTAGCCCAACTGGCAGAGGCCGCGGCCCGAGATGCCGCGAAGTGTGGGTTCGAATCCCACCGGGACCATTGAAAGGGAGGTGAAAGAAGACGCCCCTGTGCCTGACGGGTGTAAGGGCCGGAGCCCGGCTGGGTCGGTTCGACTCCGACCGGGGGCTTGGCAGCGGAACTTAAGGGTCGGTATCCAAGCGGTTGAAGGACGCCGGCTGTAAACCGGTGACCCATGACGGTGAACGACGCAGGTTCGAATCCTGCCCGACCCATTGTTCAGGATGCGAGTGTGACGGCGAGGGTGACAATCTGAAAGGGCTTGATGTCGAACATCGTTGCACGCGAACCTGGATCGTGCGAGATCGGGAGACTGAGCGGCCGTTCGAGGAGATCGACCGATTGGACAGTTGTAACGGGCAAGGCCCAATCCAGTCGGCAAGAGCCCGCGCGGCCGTGGGATTCAACGATCCGGACGATGAGCGTGCGGGCGTCACCAGATTCAGCGGGCTTGATCGCGGCGATCCGGACCGCAGCGGTGCCTGAAATGCGGAACGGGGCCCATGACCGTCCGCACGATCCCTGTCGCCCAGGGCGAAGCGGAACGGCCCACATCGGGCGGACCATCAACTCGGCCTGGCGATCCACCCCCGCGGCACGCCAATCGCCGTTATGCGGCATGAGGCTGTAGGTGAACTCGTGCGCGCCCATGTCCGCATCCGGATCGGGCCACTTGGGGCTCCTCAGAAGCGAGAGGCCCAACACTCCGCCATCGCATGAATGGCCGTACTTGCAGTCGTTCAGGACGGCCAGGCCGCGCGCGGGTTCGGACAGGTCCATCCAGCGATGAGCCGGCACTTCGAACATCGCCCTGTCGTGCGCGTTGTTCCGGGTCGTCGGCCGCGAGATGTGGCCGAAGGGAATCTCGTAGGTTGCGTGAGTGGCGGTAATGTCCGTATTGAAAAGTGCGCGGAGAAGCGTGTGGTCCTCATGCCACTTCACGCGGGTGTGAATGTCCAGCCGCGGTGAGGTCGGATCAAGCCGAAACGTCTGCGCAATCCAACTCCTCTTTCCGATGCTTCGTTCCACACGCACTTCCAGCGGCATGTTCGGGCCGCGATCGACGACTTCCCAACCCGACGCCTCCTCCTCAACAGGCTTTGCGGATTGCAGGTACGACTCTTCGATATCCCAGGCATCCCAGTTTCCGGGTCCATCCGCGTAGAGCACGAGCTCGTTGAGCCCTCGACGCCCCGCGATGTTTGGACCGCCGAGTGCTTCCAGTAATGTGATGCGACCGCGTCGATCGATCTGGGCCCGGACCGAGTGATTCTGAAGCAGGCCGTCGTGCCCCCGCCGCACCGGTTGGTCTGTCGCTTCGACGACCCGGAACCCCATAGCGGGCACTTTGGCGACCTTTGCATGCCGGATGTTGCCCTTGAAGTCCGTCCAACTAACCCAGCCATCCGCCGCTTCGGAACTGGGATTCAAGACCATGATCGGTTCTTGCATTCCTTCTGTATTCGCGACTGCGGCCCAATTCTCCATCGCGCGATGCTCGATTGCGTCGCACACCGCTCGAACGCCGGCGTGGTCGGCGCCGGCATCCCGATACACCTGCCCGATCGAGGAGCCCGGCAAAATGTCGTGGAACTGGTTGAGCAGCGTCGTTTGCCACGCCGCGTCCAACTCTTGTGAAAGGCGAATCCGCTCGGCAGCTTCTATCCCTCCCGGGCCTGCGAACGCGAGCCACTCCGCGATTCGGAGCGAAGCCTCGGCCACCGCGTTGCCCTTCTTGACCGCGGCCTGCGTGGTGTATGTGCCGCGGTGCCGTTCCAGATACAACTCGCCATCCCACACAGGTGTCGCTGCCCCCGACTGTTCACACGCGGCGGTGCGATGGTGCAGCCGCTCACAAAACACCGCGGCCCCTGAAGGATTCGTGTTCGGCAATCCTTCAACGTGGGCCGAGATACCGGCGTACAAGATGTTCCAATCCGTCGGTCCGCCCCCGCCATCCCCGAACCCGAACGGTTGGAGCCAAACGTGCACCCCCGCAGGGTCCTTCGACTCCGCAAACCGCTGCCCCAGCAAAAGCTCCTTGGGCGTATTGGTTGCGTTGTATTCGTGTCCGGGCGTGAGGTGCGACAGGATCTCCGTCTCGTCAATGCCGCGCCAGCGGAAGTGCGTGTAGGGAAACTCGTTGGTCTGGTTCCACCAAAGTTTGTTGGTGATGAAGGTGTCCAGGCCCGCGAGCCTGAAGATCTGCGGCAAGCTGGCGGCGAAACCGAAAGTGTCCGGCAGATAAGCCAACCGCTGCGGCGCAGCATCGCCGAACTCGTCCTTCCAGAACCGCACGCCGTGGATGATCTGCCGTACGAAGGACTCGCCGGAAGGCAAGTTCCCGTCGGGCTCGATCCACATCGCGCCCATGGGCTCCCAGCGTCTCTCTTTCACGCGGGCTTTGATCTGCGCGAACAGCTCCGGCGATCGCTCCTTCACCCACGCGTATTGCTGTGGCTGGCTGCACAAGAAGCGGTAGTGCGGAAAACGCTCCATGAGTCGGAGCGAGTTCGCGAATGTGCGCAGTGCTTTTCGCTTGGTTTCCGCGATCGGCCAGAGCCAGGCCGTATCCAGGTGAGCGTGCCCGACGGCGAAGCACTGCGTAGCGCTGGCCACCCCGCGGCCGGCAAGGGCGGCTTCCAGCTCTTCGGTCATCTCGCACGCCGGTGTTGAGCCGCGACGCTCGTCAGCCATCGCGCGTTCAAGCGCGCCTACCAACGCGGTCAGCCGCGTCGAATCATCCGGCAACTGCTCCACCAACAACCGCGCAAACTCAAACGTCCGCATCAACCGCCACGCATCCCGATCCACTGTCACCAGCTCGCACGCCTCAAGCCGGCCCGGCTCCGCCTCTTTCCACTTGGCCTGCTTCTCCGGCGGCTCCCACCACAACTGCGTCGTCCCCAGCACGTGGTTGCACGCCGCCTCGATCAGCAGATCCACCGCCTCCCCGCCCGCGGCCGGATCATGCAGCAAAACCGTGTCGCGGTTCGCATCAAACCCGTGATGCGGTACGCCATCGTTCCACAACAGCGCCTCGGTCCCGCTGCTGAATCGCAGGCACACACGCTTCCCCGCCATCGCTTCTGGCACTCGCCCCTTCACGCGAAACCACGCGCTCGACCAGAGAGGTCCCCATCGCCAACCCACCTGCACCGGTCGGTACGCACCCCGCAGCGCCTCTGCGACCGTGATCCGATCCGGCGTCTGAAACACCTCGGCCGTCAGCGGCTCCGATATCCGGCACACCGCCGCCGCGAGCGTCTCTTCGACAAACGCCTTGAACCGCGACGCCGCTTCCTGTCCCTTGGTCTGCATCAGAGCCGAGTATACTCGGCGCGGATGTCGGAACGTCACGCACTTACCCGCCGCGCTGCCTTAACCCTAATGGGTGCCGGTGGTCTCACGTGGACGATGTGGCCTCGCAAGTCGCGGTTCGCGACCTGCCCGCCCGGCCGCGTCGAACTGATCTACTGGGAGAAGTGGACCGACCTCGAAGGCCAGGCGATGCAGAACGTCGTGGACTGGTTCAACCAGTCCCAGTCCCGCATCTGGGTCAACAAAGTCACCATCGCCGACATCGCCGCCAAGGCAATGGTCGCGATCGGCGGCAACGACCCGCCCGATCTCGTCGGCCTCTTCAACTACAACATTCCCCAATACGCCGAGGCCGCGGCCGTCATCCCGATCGAGAGCTTCAAGGGTTCCGAGGTTCTCGGGGAATCTATCTACACACCCGCCCTCTGGCGGCTTCTCTCTCACGAGGGCAAGCAGTGGGGCGGTGTGAGCGCGTGCCACTCCCTGGCGTTCTACTACAACCGCGCCCGCTTCCGTGATGCAAACATCGCTGAGCCACCCAAGACGATCGCCGAGCTCGATACCCTGATGGACCGCTTCACCGAGCGTGACGTCAAGGGCGGGATCAAGACCACATCGTTCTGCCAACCCATCCCCGATTGGTGGCTCTTCTTCTGGCCGTTCCTGTTCGGCGGCGACATCTATGACCAGGCGAACAACCGCGCCACGATGGACTCGCCCGAGTGCATCCGCGCATTCCAGTGGGTCTCTGATTGCGCCGCACGTCTGGGCCGCGAAGAGGGCCGCGCGTTCGCCTCCTCGTTCAATCGGTCCATCGACTCCGCGGATGACCCGTTCTTCAACGCTCGAGTCGCGATGATCATGCAAGGGCCGTGGATCGCCAACTTTGCCCGCACGTACAAGCCCGGCCTCGACTTCGGGGTGGCACCGCTGCCAGTCGATGACGCGGTCTACGACCCCGCCCAGCCGATCACCATGATCGAAGCCGATGTGCTGATGATTCCCAAGGGCTGCCCGCATCCCGAGGAGGCCTTCGAGTTCCTGCTCTTCACGCAGAGACGCGATGTTCACGAGAAGCTCGCCGCCGAGCACTTCAAGCCCTCGGGCCTGCGCAGCGTGTCGCCCGAATTTGTCGCCAAGCACCCGCATCCGTTCATCAAGGTCCACAACGACCTGATGCAAAGCCCGCGGGCCCGAATCCAGCCGCGCACGCGAACGTGGAAGGAGTACAGCGACCTCATCAACGGCGCGTTCGATGCGATCTGGAAGGGTGACGATGTCAAGCGGCAGCTCACGACCGTCCAATCCCGCATCCAGTCAGTCATAGACGACTCCGCGGCCCGCCTCCGCCAACGTCGGGGCAACGCATGACCGCGCCGACCGCCACGAAAGCTCGTCGCCGTGTGTCGCCCTTCGCGATCGGGCTGATCTGGATCTCGCCGTGGCTCGTCGGGTTCCTCTGGTTCCTCGCCATCCCCGCGGCAATGAGCCTCTATTACAGCTTCACCGACTACTCGCTCCTCGAGCGACCCGTCGGCATCGGCCTGGGCAACTACAAGGAGATGCTCGGCGACCGCCTCTTCTGGGCCGCGGCCCGGAACACAGGGCTTTACACGGTCATCTCCGTCATTCTCGGCGGTGCCCTCTCACTCGCTCTAGCCGTGCTGCTGGAACAACGACTCCGCGGCACCGCCATCGTTCGCGCGCTGGTCTTCTTTCCGACGCTCGTCCCCATCGTCGCCGCGGCCATCGGCTGGCGATACCTGTTCACCGCCGACAACGGCTTGCTCAACAACATCCTCACGACCCTGCACCTGCCCGCGCTGGATTGGATCGGCGACCCGCACGTGGCACTCTTCTCGCTCATGCTCATGGGCCTCTGGTTCTGCGGGAGCGCCGTGGTCATCTACACCGCGGCCCTGCGTGAGGTGCCGGTTTCGCTCTACGAGGCCGCGGCCCTGGATGGCTTGGGCCCGATCCGCCGCTTCGTCAGCGTTACGCTTCCGTCGATCTCGCCCGCGGTGCTCTTCAACACCGTGATGTCCACGATCTGGTCCATGCAGATCTTCGCCGCGCCGCTGCTGATGACCAAGGGCGGTCCCGACAACGCGACCCTCAGCTTCTCGCTGTATGTCTACCGAAACGCCTTCGAATATGGGCGCATGGGATACGCCAGCGCCCTGGCTTGGGTTCAACTACTGCTCGCAATCGCCCTGACGCTCATCGCCCTCACCATTTCCCGCCGGTTCACGCATTACCGATCCGCATGAAGAAGTCGTCGCGACATCTCTCGCCCGCCCGCCGCGCATCGCGGCCAATGCGCATCGCGCTAACCGCTCTGCTGTGGCTCGTGGGACTGGCATTCGTGCTCCCGCTCCTGTGGATGCTGTCAACTTCGCTCAAGCCCGCGAATGAGACGCTCTCCCGTCAGGTCGGAGTCCTCCCGAGCTTCGCCGATCCCAAGCACCCGGAAACCGCGCCGCCCAGCAAGCTCTCCACCGAGTACTGGGCCCGAGTCGCCGAGCAGACGCAAGCCAACTATCAGGCCGCGTTCGACAATCCGGTGACGGACTTCCGCCTCTACATCCGCAACTCGGTGTTCGTCTCGACGCTGAGCGTGGTGGGCATGGTTCTTTCCAGCGCGATCGCGGCGTACGGCTTCTCACGCATCCGCTGGCGAGGGCGCGACTCGCTCTTCCTGCTCGTGCTCGCCACCATGATGATCCCCTTCACCGTCATCATGGCCCCGCAGTATCTGCTCTACAAACACATGCACTGGATCGGCACGTTCCTTCCCCTGTGGGCACCCGCGTGGTTCGGCGGAGCGTTCACGGTGTTCCTGCTGCGGCAGTTTTTCATGGGCATTCCCAAGGAGCTGGATGAAGCGGCCCAACTCGACGGGTGCTCGCACTGGGGGTCATTCTGGCGGATCATCGTGCCGCTATCGAAGCCTGCGTTGGCGGTGGCCGCACTGCTCCAGTTCATCGCGAGCTGGAATGACTTCCTCGCCCCGCTCATGTTCATTAACCAGAAGCACCAGTACACGCTGATGATGGGGTTGCAGCTCTATGAGCGACAGCACGGGGGAACGCCGTGGAACCACGTCATGGCCGCGAGCTTCATCACGATGGCGCCGGTGTTGGTGTTGTTCCTGTTCACGCAGCGGGCGTTGATTGAGGGTGTGGCGACGCAGGGGTTGAAGGAGTAGGGCGCTGCGTTACAGTTCGGCCGTTCGATAGAACCAGACCGATTGTGGCAGAAGGTCCTTGAACTTCACGTAGTACCAACTCGCGTGTTCATTTTCCGTGCGGGCGGTCACGTATTCGCGGGAGGGGTCGGTTGGCGTGCCGACGGATGCGACCACCTCCGCAAGAACCGCGACATTCCGCGGCGGCACGCTCACATCGTGGAACACCATCTCACTTAGCAATGGCCCGTCCGTGCTCATTCGCATAAGCCGGAACCGCTCATCCCACGGTTCGTCGGTGTCGTTCACTCCGAACACGACAAGCCGTCCGTCTACAGGTTGAATGGACAGCATGCGGGGACGAAACGCTCGTCGGACCGCGTCCCACGCGGGCTTCTTCATCCCGCCGGATTCGATCAAAGACCAGCTGATGCCCGGCCACACGTCGTTGAGTTGCCAGATCAGAGCCCCCATGCACCGAGGTTGCTGGCAACGCATCCACTCGATCGCAAGACGCAACGCGTGGGCCTGCATCGCCCGCGCGAACTCGTTCCACTCGACCACGCCGCGGGGCTCAGGAAACCACTCGCGGAGTGAGTCATTGATGTGCCGTTCCGTGCCACCCGTTGCGCGTTGCCGGTGGTCCATCTCGGCCGGAGTCAATGGACTGTCGGTGTGCTCCCATTCAAAGCCTGTAACTCCGAACTCGAACGGTGGCGACTGATGACCCAACTCACTACAGAACCTGGGCACAATCTTTCGGAATCCCTCCACCCGTACATCCCACGTATGCCGATCCCCATGCTTCTCCCCGTTCGTCGGTATCGCCTGCGACCCCGACCACGGCGAGTTCGCCCAATACGGCCGCGTCGGATCAAGCTCCTCCATCAGCCGCGGCAGCAAATCAAAGTAATACCCCGCACCCCAAGTCTTCCCCGCCAGCCGCTCCTTCCACGGCCTCTCCCCCGGTGCATTCCCCCATGCTTCATATCCCCAAACGCACTCATTCCCCCCACACCACAGCGCCACACTCGCGTGCGATGAAAGCCGCGTGATCTGGTGCCGCGCCTCGTCCTCGATCAACTCCGGAAACGGCGCTTCCTCCGGATACATCGCGCACGCGAACATGAAGTCCTGCCACACCAGGATCCCCAGCTCATCGCACGCGCGGTAGAACTCGTCATCCTCATAGAACCCCCCGCCCCACACCCGCAGCATGTTCATGTTCGCATCCGCGGCCTGCTTCACGCGCTCGCGATACCGCTCCCGCGTGCACTCGGTCGGAAACAACGTGTCCGGCACCCAGTTGGCCCCCTTGCAGAAGATGGGCTTGCCGTTGACGTGAATCTCAAACCGCGACCCGTGTTCATCAGGCTCCGTATGAAGCCGAGCCTCGCGGAATCCAATATCTCCAACCCACCCATCCGCGACGCCATCCACTTCACCGTCTGCATGCAGCGAGAGCTTCAAGTAGTACAAGGGCTGTTCGCCATGCCCGCGCGGCCACCACACGCGCGGGTTCTCCACGTCGAATGAGATGGTCGTCGTCGGCTTGCCTGCTTCCGGTACCGTGGAGGCCCAAGCATCTAGGCCGTGCTCTTCAAGTGACGCTCCGAGCAGCAATCCCGGTGGCACGCGATCCGTCCATTCCAGGTCGGTCTGGATCGAAACCCGCCACACATCGCCGCGGCTTCGCGAGATCCGCGGCCGCACGCCGGCGATCCGCACGCCGCTCCATGCTTCCAGGCGGATTGGTTTCCACACCCCGCAGGTCGGCACCTTCGGAGCCCAATCCCATCCAAAATTGCACGCGGCCTTGCGGATGAAGATGTACGGGTCCCAGTCGCCGTTCACCGGGCGCGCCCCGAGGCGGGCTTCCTCCTCGCGGATGTGCTTCAGCGGGGACTTGAACGTGATCGAAAGGCGGTTGGTTCCGCGCTTGAGTGCGGGCCGCGCATCGAACCGATGCGGATGGAACATGTTCGCCGCGGCCCCGACGTAGACGCCGTTCAACTCCACCGTCGCAATCGTGTCCAGGCCGTCGATTACCAGATCAAGCCGCTCGTAGTCGAACAACAGGCCCGACGCTTCAAACTCGCACTCATACCGCCAGTCCGTCTTCCCCACCCAGAACTGCTCAAGTTCTGCAAAGCCCTCTTTGGGGTGCTTGATGACGCCCGCACGGATCAGGTCCAGGTGAACGCACCCCGGCACAATCGCCGCGATCGGGCGTACGGCCGCGGCCGGAACCTCCGCGAGATCGCCCACGGGCGACACCATCCAACCGGCTTCTGAGAGATCCTGCTTGAACACGCCTCCCAGCGTATCCGCGTTTGGCCGCGGGCCGCTACCCTCCCCCCAATGACGTCCCTTCCTCCAGCCCCGCCCGTGCGACACTACATCTGTCCACGCGCTAGCGGGCCGGTGGTGATCGATGGCGATATCACCAAGCCGGTGTGGGAGGTCGCACCTTGGACCGACGACTTCGTGGACATCCAGGGCGATCTCAAACCCAGGCCGCCGTTGCGGACGCGGGTGAAGATGATGTGGGATGATCGGTGCCTTTATGTGGCCGCGGCCATGGAAGAACCGCACGTCTGGGGCACCCTGACCGAGCGTGACTCGGTGATCTTTCACGACAACGACTTTGAGGTATTCCTGAATCCCAGTTGTGATACCAAAAACTACTACGAACTCGAGGTGAACGCGCTGAACACGGTGTGGGACCTTCTGCTCCGCAAGCCGTATCGCGAAGGTGGCAAAGGAGAGAACTCGTACGACATCATCGGATTGAAAACGGCGGTGAAGGTTCATGGGACACTCAACGATCCTTCCGATAAGGACAGGGGCTGGGATGTGGAGATCGCGATGCCGTGGGCCGCGTTCAATGTGCATACGGAGAAGCCGGGCCCGCCCGCGGATGGGCAGATCTGGAAAGTGAACTTCTCGCGCGTGGAATGGGATGTTGAGATCGTTGAAGGCCAGTACCGGAAGATTCCCAACCGCCCGGAGCACAACTGGGTGTGGTCTCCCATGGGGCTGATCGACATGCATCTGCCTGATCGGTGGGGCACGGTGGAGTTTCGCAAGGGGCCGCGGCGATGACCATGTTTGAAGAAAAGAAGACCAAAGGCGGTTCGCGAGGGGCGATCTTCAAGGCGGTGGGGGTGTTGTTCGGGCTCGTGCTGATTCTGGGATACCAGCGATTCTTCAGGCCGCAGAACTTCCAGAAGTCTTCTATCCCTTCCGGGTCGGGCGTGGTGGCAATTCTCGACGCGGTGAAGGAAAAGAAGTCCGGGGCGATTGTGCAAGGGTTCGCGGCGGTGAAGACGATCCTGCCCGACGATGTTGAAGGCGGCAAGCACCAGAAGTTCATCGCGGCGCTCGAGACCGGGCAAACGCTGCTGTTTGCCCACAACATCGATATTGCCCCGCGCGTTCCACTCAAGCTCGCGGACCTGTTCGAGTTCCGCGGCGAATATCAGTGGAACGAACAGGGCGGCGTGATTCACTGGACGCATCACGACCCGGACATGAAACACGTGGACGGGTGGATCAAGCTGGGCGACAAGGCATTCAGATAGGCAGGAGAGGTCATGGCTGACTACGAGAAACTCGGTGTGTTCTACCTGGGTAAGGAATACGACCTGGCCGGGCGGAAGCGGTTGGATGACTTGGTTCTGTACGACTCCAAGGACCTGGTGACGCACGCGGTGTGCGTGGGGATGACCGGCAGCGGCAAGACCGGCCTGTGCATCGACATCCTGGAAGAGGCCGCGATGGACGGGATACCGGCCATCGTGATCGACCCCAAAGGCGACCTGTCGAACCTGTTGCTGACGTTCCCGCAGTTGCGGCCCGAGGACTTCCGTCCCTGGATCAACGAGGATGATGCGACCAAGAAGGGCATCACACCGGACCAGTTCGCGCAACAGCAGGCGGAGATGTGGGGCAAGGGCCTGGCGGATTGGCAGCAGGATGGGGCACGGATTCAGAGGCTGAAAGATGCCGCGGACTTTGCGATTTACACGCCGGGATCCAGTGCGGGATTGCCGATTTCGATCATGAAGTCGTTTGCCGCGCCGGGTGCCGCGATCATGGAGGATGGAGAACTTCTTCGGGAGCGGATCGGGACCACGGCGACGAGCCTGCTCGGGTTGCTGGGTGTGGATGCGGATCCGATTAAGAGCCGCGAGCACATCCTGCTGTCGACCATCATCAACAGCGCTTGGTCGGCGGGTACGGATCTGGATCTGGGCTCGATTATTCAGCAAATCCAGCATCCTCCGGTGTCGCGAATCGGCGTGATGGATCTGGAAGGGTTCTTCCCCGCCTCGGACCGTTTTTCGCTGGCGATGCAGATCAACAACCTGCTGGCAGCGCCCGGGTTCTCGGCGTGGATGGAGGGAGAGCCGCTAGACATCGGTTCGATCCTGTACACGCCGCAGGGCAAGCCGCGGGTGGCGATCTTCTCGATCGCCCACCTGGGTGATGCGGAGCGGATGTTCTTCGTGTCGCTATTGATGAACCAGATCCTCGGCTGGACGCGGATGCAATCGGGCACGACGAGCCTGCGCGCGATCGTGTACATGGATGAAATCGCGGGGTACTTCCCGCCGGTTGCCAATCCGCCGAGCAAGCAGCCGATGCTGACGCTGATGAAGCAGGCTCGCGCGTTTGGTGTGGGCATGGTGCTGGCGACTCAGAATCCGGTGGATATTGACTACAAGGGTTTGGCGAACGCGGGAACGTGGTTTCTGGGGCGGCTCCAAACGGAACGCGACAAGGCGCGGGTGTTGGATGGACTCGAGGGTGCGGCAGCCGCGGCCTCGGCCAAGTTCGATCGCGGCGGGATGGAGAAGATGCTCTCGGCCCTTGGAAACCGCGTGTTCCTGATGAACAACGTGCACGATGACACGCCGCGGGTGATTGAGTCGCGTTGGGCGATGTCGTACTTGCGCGGGCCGCTGACGCGGGGGCAGATCAAGAAACTGATGGATGAGAGGAAGGCGGCGGGTGCCACTCCTCGCGAGTCTTCGAGCGCAGCAGTGTCTTCAGGGGCAGTCGGCGTTGCTGCGCCGGTGAAGGCACCGGCGAGCAGTAGCGCCAAAGACCAGCCGCAGCGGCCGGTGCTGTCGCCGGATATTCCGCAATACTTCTTGCCGATGCGGGGGGCACTGGTTCCCGGCGGGAAGATCCTGTACAAGCCGATGGTGCTGGGGTCGGCGAAGGTGTACTTCAACGATGCCAAGGCCGAGGTGGACCTGGATCTGCAAGTGTCGTATCTCGCGGCGGTGGGCAGCGGGCCGGTCGCGGTGGACTGGGATGGGGCCGAGTCAATCGCCGTGTCAGAGACCGATCTAGAAAAGGATGCCGCGGCCGGGGCGGCGTTTGATTCGCTGCCGGGCGGCGCGGGAAAGGCCAAGTCGTACGAGGACTGGAAGAAGAGCTTTGCTGACATGCTGTACCGGATGTCGCGGCTCGAGTTGTTCAAGAGCGATGCGATGGGTGAGTTGTCGCGGCCCAATGAATCGGAGCGGGACTTCCGGGTTCGGTTGACGCAAGCGTCGCGCGAGGAGCGGGATCGGATCGCGGAGAAACTGCGGCTCAAGTACGCCCCGAAAGTCGCGGCCATGCAGGAGCGGTTGCGCCGTGCGGAGCAGGCCGTTGAGGTGCAGAAGGCGCAGGCCCGGGATGCGAAGGTCTCTACGGCCATGTCGTTTGGGTCGGCGATTCTCGGGGCGTTTCTCGGGAAGAAGACGTTCAGCGCAGGGACCGTGAGCAAGGCGGCGACGGCGGCGCGCGGGGTCAGCCGCAGCGCGCGAGAGGCGGGGGATGTCGGGCGAGCGGAGGAGAGTGCGGAGGCCGTGAAGCAGGCGATGTCCGAACTGGAATCGCAGTTTCAGGCTGAGGTGGCGGCCGCGGCGGCGCGGGTGGATCCGAGTACGGAAGAATTCGAGACCGTTTCGATCAAGCCCAAGAAGACGAGCATCGCGGTGCGGGCGGTGGTGTTGGCTTGGGCGCCGCATTGGGTGGATGGTGGGGGAGTGAAGCGGGCCTGGTGAGTCAACTTGTTGCGATGGCCAGAGGTTGCCCGCGCGTTGGGATGCTGTGGCCGCATTCGGGGCAGGTGTCTTCTTCAAGGTCCAGCAGGCA
Source organism: Phycisphaerales bacterium (assembly GCA_044222485.1). Classification (GTDB taxonomy): domain Bacteria; phylum Planctomycetota; class Phycisphaerae; order Phycisphaerales; family UBA1924; genus JAHBXE01. The sequence goes on from JBGAND010000011.1 coordinate 32,357, forward strand.
ATATCCGCACGCGGGGCAGCGTGGTTCGCGCACTTGTACGCTCAAGACCATGCGGCAACCGATGCAGGGCGAATCGCCGGATGGGGCTGTTTGCCGGGTGCAGCACCGGGGGCAGACCACCTCCATGGTTGTGAACACCGACTTGACCGAATCCGGGCCAGTGCGTCGGCCGAGTCTCTGGCGAGCGACAAGGCCCAGGGTGCCGCAGGCGGCGAGGATGCCGGCGGCGGCGGTGACTCGTCCCAAGGCGCTCTCCAAGAGAATGCGGCCGAGGTTGGCGGATTCGAATGCGGAGAACGCAACACCCATTGTGCAGCCGGCAGCGGCCCCGATGGTGGCCATCCGGACCAGGTTCCATGGGCGGGGGACTTGGAGAAGCATGAGCAGGTTGGCGTGGATGACGGCCAGGGATGCGGCGGTCAGGCTGGCGTACCAATCCCAGTGGTTGGAGTTCGGGCGCGGGTTGAAGGCTTCGACAGCGCCGAGACCTGCGGCGGCCAGCGCGAGTGCGACGCCCAAGAATCGCCAAGGCCGATCGGTTCGACTGCGTCCGACGAGTCCTGCGCCAGCGATGTGGAGGAGTGGGCCGGCGGCCAGAGTGGCGGCGCCGAGTTTGGGTTGGTCTGTCCAGGTTGCCAGCAGCGTGGCGGTGAGTGTGGCTGCGGAGGCGATGGCGATGGCGCGAGCGGCGACGGACCACTGGTCGCGAGCGCGCATCGCAAGGGCCGCGGTTGCGACGGCGCCGAGGCCGCCGGTTGCAAAGCCGCTGCCCAGGAGGCGGCCCTGCTGCAAGGTGCCCAGGAGGTCGAGCCAGGTCGCCATGAGGAGGAAGCCGAAGCAGGCGAGCAGGCTTGCGAAGCCGGTGATTGCGGCGGGGCGGAGTTCTTCCTTTTCGGTGAAGCGTGACAGGCGCACAACGACGGCGGAGGCCAAGGCGGCTTCGATGCACGTGAAGACGATTCGCCAGAGGACGGTGGTGCTTCCGGAGATGACGGCGATGACGGCCGCGAAGGCGGCGGCAGCGAGGAAGGCGAGCATCAAGCGGAGCAGTGCGCGTTGAAGGGGCATGGCGGGCTCCTCGGTGCGTGTTAGTATACACTTACATGGAGCCCGTGGCAAGGAGCGGGGTGCGGTCGGGAATTGAAGCGATGCGGGCGCGAGGGGTCCGGGATGTATCTTTGCGCGTGGGGAGTCGGAGCATCGAAGTCGGAGGAACCGACTTCGATGGCACGGGATCGTTTCTACTTCAAATTGTCTTCCGCTCGTGCGTGGGCCGGTAGGCTGCCTGCGCAGTTGGGCCTTGTGGGCTTGAGCTGCGCCGAGATCGGGCGGTCCACGTCGATGCGACCGAGGGTGGGGGGTCTTTCGACACCTCACTTGCGGTAGAGGTTCGCTCAGACTTTCCCGGAATATGAAGCGTCGGAGCCTACACGGGGTTTCCGCCCCGAATCCGCGGCCGCATCAATCCGGGGTTGTTTGAGCAGCCCCTCTACCTATGGGCCAAAGACACGCTTTGCGCGCAAAAACCGTGTCGAAAAATGTGGTGGTTGTTCAGAAAGTGCTTGAAATAGGGCGCGGCTTTGATGTGTGGAATTCGCAGAAATCGTGTCGTGCCCAAGCACAACCGTGCGGACGAAACTTGTCCAAACCGTGTAGATCGGTGCTCGGGCGATTCAGTCCTTCAACTCGCGGTAGGTGAACTGAACCGGGCCGCGGGCGGTGATGCCCCAGGCGGAGAGGACGTACTTGGGTTGTTCGCCGACTTTGTTGTACAGGGCCGAGTCGTCGAAGGGGACCAGGCTTGAGACCAGGCGGGCCTCATCATCGGGGCCCAGGGTCCAGCCATCCTTGAACTCGATGACGATGTTGTCTCCCGGTGGGACGACGATGGGGACGTTGGTTGACTTGGTCATAAGGGAGACGGCCCAACGGCGTTCGTTGCCGCTGGAGTTCAGGACGATGGCGGTGTACTTGCCCGGCGGGATCCACGCGGCGTACTTGAGCCCGTCGAGGCGGCGGTGGGCGGTTCGGTTTTCGAGGGTGACGGCGTCCGGTTGAGATGCGGCCAGCAGGAAGGGGCAGAGACCAACTAATGCGACGAGAACGGGTCGAGGGTTCATGGGTGACTCCTTGTCAGGATGGACGCCCGGGGCGACACCAAGTTCCGGGTTCATGTCCGTCGTATTGGATCAAGACGCCGCCGCCAGCGTATGGAAATATACGGAGGCGCGCCATGGGCGACCTGAAGAGTCCGCGGTTGATGTACGCGAAGGCGCTGCTGCTGGCGATCGCGGGAATGATGGCGGTTGCGGGGGTATTGATTGAAGCGCCATCGTGGCGAATCGCGGCGTTCCTGGCGATCGCGGTGTGGGCGTTCAGCCGCGTGTACTACTTCATGTTCTACGTCATTGAAAGATGGATCGATCCGCGGTTTCGATTTGCGGGCGTGTGGTCCGCCGCTCGGTACATGATGAAACAGCGGAAGTAGGCGCGGCGGGCGCAGGAGGGACCCGGTCAGAAGGGGCCGGGGATGGCGCCTAGCAAAAGCAGGATCAGAACTACAACGAGCACGGTGCCGAGAATGCCCGTCGGCGCATATCCCCACTTTCGGCTGTACGGATAGGCCGGCAGAGCACCGACAAGCAACAGGATCAGGACGATGAGCAGAATAGTCCCCAGCATGATTCGTCCTTTCTGGCTTAGGCGCGTTTGCCGTTGGGGAAGAGCGAAATGCCCAGCCCAACGACGAGAGCCGCGACCCCGCCCAGCGTGAACCAAATGGCGCGATCGGTCGGTTCACCGGTGAAGAATCGAGAGACATCGGAAGCAACGGAATCAGATGCGCTGATTCCGATGATCAAGAGGACGATACCAATCGCGGCAAGGGCGAGACCTATTGGCATTTTCATGGGCGTGTTCCTTTGCGCACGTTTGCTGAAGAGGTTTCTTCCGGCCGGGTGAACGTTCCGTGATGAGTTCATGAATCGGGGCTCATAGTGGCATGCACGCGAGGTCAAGCCCCCAAAAGAAAGACCCCACCAAAGTGGTGGGGTCGCATTCGAACGCAAGCCGGAATCCATGTTTATTTGATCAGCCCAATCGTTCGAGACTGAACCGTTCCTGCGGCCTCAAGCTTGATGTCGAAGACCTCCAGACCGGCCGGGAACGCCACGATTACGCCGCCCAGCTTGGGGATGCTGGGGATCGAGACCTTGTGGACACCATTGATGGTGATGTTGAGGTTGTCAGAAGGAACGCCGCCGCCGCGGATGTAGAGGCCGGGGGACTTGGCCCCGTCGGCCAGGCGGATGGAGACGATTTCGTGCCCCTTCCAGCCGTAGGCCTTGGCGGCGGCCATGTCGCCGGAGAAGAGTGGGGCGACGGCGGGGTTGACCTTGCCGCGATACTGGACGATGCCGGCGAGGGGTGAGAGGTAGATTTGGGGTTCACGAGTCTTGGCGAGGGCCGCGTCGAGGACTTCGACCTTGAGTTCGGCGGGTGCGGCGGAAGAGAGACGCTTGCCCAGGGCGGCCGCGGCGTCAACCTTGGCGCGGTCGGCCTCATTCAGCGCGGCGATCGTCTGCCCGGTTCGGCTGGTGAGTTTCTCTCCCGCGGCTCCGAAGATGATGGGGTCGCCGGTGGAGGGCTTGAGGGTGAAGGCGCCCTTGTCATCGACAGCGCCGTCGAAGGAGAACTCGCGGAAGGGAATCTCGCGGAGATCGATGGCGTGCCCGGTGACGGTGAGCTTTTCTTCATCGATGGCGCAGTCGGTAATCACGGAGCTCATCGTGGGCCCGGCATCGGCGGTCATCACGGCGCCGGACTTGGACTGGAAGGGCTTCATGACGGCCAGCAGGCGGGCGTGCTTGGCCTCTTCAGCCTTCTTCTTGGCTTCCTCCGCTGCGAGGCGCTGCTTCTCAGCATTCTCGGCGCGGATGCGGTTCTGCTCTTCGATGGCCAGACGCTGCTTCTCGGCGTTCTCGGCCTGGATACGGGCTTGTTCTTCCTGGTACTTGCGCTGGCGCTCCGCGGCTTCTTCCTGGAGCTTCTTCTGCTCGGCAAGCTGGGCTTCCTGGCGCTGGCGTTGCTGTTCGATCGCCAGGTCCTGCTGCTTTTTGTAGCGTTCTGCCGCTTCGGCCTGCATCTTCTTGTCTTCGTCGGAGCCCTCGATGATGTAGGGCTTCAGCTTGGACAGTGCATCGAAGTTGGTGCGGCGGAACTTGCCCTGCACCCGCATGCCGTTATTGATGACCTGGTACCCCATGGTCAGGCCCTCCACCTTGTCGTAGATGGGCTTCCAGGCGCCCGCGCCCATGAAGTCTCCGCCGTTCTTGCTCTGAGCGTTGGCCATGAGGTCCCACTTATCGCCGTTCTTTCCGCCGCCGCACTGTCCTTCAAAGGCGAGTTCATCGCCCTTGTCGGCGACGATCTTGACGATGTTCTTGCCTTCGACCTCGGCAAGGATGCACGCGATGGGTTCCTTGAAGCGGAGCTTGGCGGTCCAGTGGGTGTTGTAGAGCGTCACGCCCTGTCCGAGAGTCTGCTTCTCCCAGTCGCCCATCTTGATGGAAACGACTTCCGCCGTTTCCTTGGTGGGCTCATACATCGCCGTGTTGGCGACGAAGACGGCTTTGACGATCTCTTCCTGGGCCTTGCTCGATGGCGGGCTGCCGCCGCAGCCAGCCAGCACGGCGGACGCGGTCAGGACAAAGAGGACTGGACGAATGGGGCGCATGGGGACCTCCGGTGGATAGACAGGACGTGGTCTGCTACCCGGAGATGCGTAACCCGCGACGAAGTCCGCAGAGGTCTACATATGCCAAATAAAAAACCGGGCCCTAGGGGCCCGGCTTGTGTTGAACGAACTATCGGGGCTGATTACCAGCCGCCGCGGCCACCGCCGCCGCCGCCGCCGGAGCGACCGCCGCCGCCACCGCCGCCGCCACCGAACCCGCCGCGGCCACCACGACCGCCGCCGCCGCCACCGGCCTCGCGGGGCTTGGCTTCGTTGACGGTGAGGTTACGGCCATCGAGGGCCTGTCCGTGGAGAGCAGCCATGGCAGCCTTGGCCTCGTTGTCATCGTTCATTTCGACGAAACCGAAGCCGCGGGGGCGGCCCGTCTCGCGGTCCATGACGAGGGTTGCGGAGGCGACCGCACCGTGGGCCTCAAAGGCCTGACGGAGCTGGTCTTCGGACGTGTTGAAAGAGAGATTACCTACGTACAGCTTCATGATACTTCCATCTGTGCCCGAGGAAAGGTGAACCGGGGCTTGAACTCGGGCGAGAGGAAGCTTCGGCGACTCCCGCGATCGGCCCCTAGAGGGTCGAGCCCGCGGAAGAGGCCAGAGTATAGCTACTAAACCCCCGGCCGGGGAAGATTCCTAAACGGACCGGCGAGTGTGTTAGGGGTGGCGGAGGCTGGATACCGCATTGGCAGGCTGTAATCGACGTTAGGGCCGCGCGAAAATGATGGTCTTGCCGTCCACCTTTGCCGCCATGGACCGGCCGGCGGAAGAGATGATTTCAAGGACCCGCTCGCGCGGGGGTCCATCTTCGGGCTTGCCTTGAGCGTTGAGGCGCTTTTCGGGCTGCGAGTTTTTCAGTGAGATCTTCTTGCCGTCTCGCTTCCACGTACCGGCATCTTCGCGGGCGGCGGTCGTGAAGATGAAGGTATTGTCTTCCAGGATGACCAGGGCGATTTCGCTGTCGGGCCAGCGGCTGGTCCAGATTCCGACCAGGGAATCACGCGCGGGGGCCTTGGAGGTTGCCTGCGCGGGTTCGGACAAGGCGTCGGGGGTGGGCGGGTTGGTGTTCGGCGTGGCGGGGGTGGTGGGGGGCGCGGTGGCTACGGGCGGCTCGTCCGCGACCGGTTCCGTGCCAAGGTCGAGGAAAGGAATGACCGAGTCGAGCTTGCCCAGGGTTCGTCGGAGCGCGGCCAGGTGCTGGTCCAGCCGGGAAAGGGACGTGTTGATGGTGTTGAGGACGGCGAGCTGTTTCTCGACGCTTTCCACCAATGCGTTGGTGCGTTCCAGATTGGCGATGGTCTGGTCAAGGCGGTGGTTGGTATCGTCGAGCTTGGTCAGGCCCGCGCGGACTTCGGTCAACTGACCGTTGACGTTCTTCATCTCATCGCGGATGTCCCAGACAATGCAGCCCGGGAGGGTGAAGAGGGCGAAGAAAAGGATGGCGGCGGAAAGGCGGGTGGTGGATGTGGTCATGCCGGCAGTCTAACTCAGAGCCGCGATTGGCTCCACTGCGTGCGTTCCAATCAAAAACCGGCGCCTCGCGGCGCCGGTGGAGTGGTTCAAGGTGCTTAGATCAGAACGGGATTACCAGCCGCCACGGCCGCCACCACCGCCGCCGCCGCTGGAACGACCGCCGCCGCCCTCGCGGGGCTTGGCCTCGTTGACGGTGAGGCTGCGGCCGTCGAAGTCCTTGCCGTTGAGGGCGGCCATGGCGGCCTTGGCCTGCTCATCGTTGTTCATTTCGACGAAGCCGAAGCCGCGGGGGCGACCGGTCTCGCGCTCCATGACCAGGGATGCGGAAGCGACCTCGCCGTGGAGCTCGAAAGCGGCGCGGAGCTGTGACTCGGAGGTGTTAAAAGAGAGATTACCTACGTACAGTTTCATACGATTCTTCCATCTGCCCTGGAGTTTGAATCCGGTGCTTGAACTCGGGCGAGAGGAAGCGTCGGCGATCGGGGAACCCGTCCCAGAGGGGGATCGGAGTTCGAGAGAGATCGGGGCACTATAGCGCGACCGGGGCGCACCAAAGCCTGGGTTCGCCGCGCCTGTAGGAAGCATTCTCTAAATAGGCGACATTCGCCGAGGTGAATCGCACCGGGGAATCAGCATCCGACGGCGAAGGCGTTGAGGAACGCGATGAAGTCCAGCGCATTGCGCTGTCCATCGCCGTTGAAGTCGCCGCGGGGGTCGCCGGAGGCGTAGGCGTTAAGGAACGAGATGAAGTCCAGGACGTTGAGGTGTCCGTCGCCGTTGAAGTCGGCCGGGCACGGCGTGGTTTGGCGCACCCCGTTGGAGACGATCGTGCCCGTGGCGGCAAGATCGATGGTGAGATCGCCGAAGTCGCCGTTGAGGAGCAGGTGAGCGGTGCCGCCCGGCGGAATGATCGTGGGGATATCCAGCACCTGATCGGTGACGCTGAAGAGCGGGCCGGGGATGACGTGGTTGTAGGCGGACTGGGAGGACCAGGTTGAGGTCGCCGTGCCGTTGCTGCTGAGCGCGATCGTGGTCGTGAAGGGCAGAAGGATGGTGATCGGCTGGGTCGGCAGTGGGTTGTTCAGCACGGAGCCTGCCAAGGTCATGCGGACGGGGATGAGTGTCGAGAAGGTGTATTGGCCTGCGGTGCCGGTAGGCTTGAGTTGACCGAGCACGGAGAGGCCGGTTTGCTCGATGGAGAACGTGTCGACGTGCGCAATCTCAGCCAGAGGGAGCGTGATGGGGAAGTTGCCGATGAACAGAGCCGTCGGCGCGACGGTGTGGAACGTGGCAAACTGGAAGGCGATGTTGAGCAGGATGTCCGGGTGCTGGCCGTTGAGGTAGTCCAGGTGGAGGCCGCTGATTGAGGCCAGGCCGCGGCCCGTATTTACGTCCAGCGTGAATCCGCCCGCAGGATGCGTGGTCGAGTCATCAACCGCGGCGAGAGAGCCGGTGGTGGGGATGGCGTTGTTGCCGCTGCCGCCGAACAGGCCGGCGCGAGTCTGCGTGCCTGTCGGGTTGGTGGTCGCGTCGTAGCTGCCGATCAGGGAGCCCGTGAGGGGTGTGCTCACGTTGATCGTGTCGTGCAGGCTGCTGGCTTGGGAGTTGACGGTGAAGGTGTAGACATCGGCATTTGTCGCGGCCGTGGCGGCGAGAGAGGCGAGGGTGAAACACAGGCCGCGAAGGTGGGTGGACATGGGGGTCTCCGCTGGGAGGTGGGGTCGTTGGTGAAAGGTATACGCGCAGCCTTCCACGGGTGTTACCCCGAGTGTGAACCGATATGGATTGAGTTGGCGGCTGTGTGAAAATGGGGAACTTAGTGGCACGCGAGAGCAGACTTCCGCCGCCATTGCCCTCCCGTCACCCAAACACGATCCAGTAACGCCGCGCGGGACCCGTTACGCGTTCAATCACGGATTCAGCGACGATGTCACTCAGCGTATTGAGGCAGCACCACGTGCCGGTCGCCTCTTCCGCTCCAAGTCCACAGAATTGCCTCGCATAAGTTCCCCGGGCTGTCGGGGTGCGACGCCGGGGGCTTGGGATCTCCTACGTCAACCATGTGGTCGCTGGCTATGTGACTCGGAAGGCCGTCGTAGCAGCACCAGCCGGGCTGGCGCCGCACGACTCTGAGGATCCCGACATGATCTTCAAGCACCGGCAGAATGACGCCTGTAGCCCATTGGGCCACGTCGAACGCCGTCAGGCTTGTCTGCCACCGGACTGCGCAGCCGGCAATGTGCACGGATGCGTGACCGGTGTGCCCATCAACGCAGAAGCTGATGTTCATTGGAGCAAGTAGGTGCTTGCGATCCGCGCGTTGTATGCGCAGTGGCCGCGGCTGATTGGGCGCTTCGAGATGGTAGCGGCAGAAGCTGGTATTTGTGACATCAAGAGGAGGGCCGGGGCGGCCGAGCATGCGCACGAGTTCATCGGCCGCGATCTTTGCGTACTTCCGACCAGCTTCGACTGAGGCACCCGGTAGCGTGATCTTTGCTTGCACGTCACGCTCGCTTTCAGCCCGCCGGTAGTGACTCGTCGTCAAGGACCGAAGCCAACACCGGCGCATCATCACACTTCAATCACCATCGCCACCGCATTTCCACCACCCAAACACAACGCCGCGACACCGCGCTTCCCGCCCGTGCGGCGGAGCTGGTGGATGAGCGTGGTGAGGATGCGGGCACCGGAGGCACCGATCGGGTGCCCCAGGGCCACACCGCCGCCGCAGATGTTGAGCTTGTTCTCGGGGATCGAAAGGGCCTTGATGTTGCAGAGGACCTGGGCGGCGAAGGCTTCGTTGATCTCAAAGAGATCAATGTCCTTGACCGACAGGTTCGCCTTCTTCAGGACGCCGCCGATGCCGTCGATTGGCGCGGCGAAGATGTCCTTGGGAGCGACGCCCGCGGTGTGGTAGGCGATGATTTTGGCGATCGGCTTGATGCCAAGTTCCTCGGCGCGGGTTGAGGAGGCAACCGCGAGGGCCGCGGCACCGTCGGAGATTTGAGACGCGTTGGCGGCGGTAACCGTGCCATCCTTCTCGAACACGGGGCGGAGCTTGCCGACGGATTCGAGAGTCGAGTCGGCGCGGATGCCTTCATCCGCGCTCACGCCGGGGGACTTCTTGTCCATGCACTGCTCGCCGGTGAGGGCGATCATCTCCGCCTTGAAGTGTCCCGCTTTGGTGGCTTCCGCGGCCCGCTGATGTGACTGGACGGAGAAGCGGTCTTGCTCGGCGCGGGAGATCTCGAACTTCTTGGCGATGTGATCCGCCGCGTTACCCATGGGCCAGCCTTCGAAGGCGCAGCGGAGGCCGTCGTATGCCATGTGGTCTTCCATCGTCGCGGGGCCGTACTTCACACCCTCGCGAACGCGGGCGAAGTGGGGGGCCGCGGTCATGTTCTCGAAACCGCCGGCGATGACGAGGCTGTTGTCACCGGCTTTGATCGACTGCGCGGCCATCATGACGGCCTCGAGCCCGGAGCCGCAGACTTTGTTGATCGTCTTGGCAGACTGCGTGTCGGGGCAGCCGCCCTTGAGCGCGGCCTGGCGAGCAGGGTTCTGGCCCAGGCCCGCCTGAAGCACGCAACCCATGATGACTTCATCGAGTTTGCCGGACTTGGCGGCCGCGGCGATGGAGGGGTTCTCATCGAACAGGGCCTTGACGGCGTAGGAGCCGATGACCGGTGACGGGACCTTGGTGAGACCGCCGAAGAAACGGCCGATGGGGGTGCGCTTGGCGGCGAGGATGACGGGATTGGCCATGAGAATCGAGCTCCGGTTAATTACTGAAGTTTAGGCGAGGAATCCGGGAATTGCGTCCGCCGCGGGCCATGAATAGGCCAGGAAAACGATCAGTGGTTTGGGAGGTTCATGGTTCAGCAAGCTGAAGCAATGCGGACTGGACCGGCGTTCGATTCCGGGCGGTGGTGGCTGCTCCTGGAGTTCATCATCCTGTTCGGATTGGCCCCTCTGATGGTCGCGGAAGTCATGCCCAAGCGGCTGATCATTCCTTCGATCCTGATGTTCTTCTCGCTGTGCCTGACGCTGCTGATGCGTGATCCCTCGTTCGATAGACGAGAGTTGTGGAACGGCGGGCGCGTGAAGAAGGAGTTGCCGCGGATCGCCGCTTTGTGGGCCGCGGCAGCCGCTTGCGTATCGGGACTGGTACTGGCGCTTGAACCCGACATCTTCCTCGGGCTGGTGAGGCAACGGCCGTGGTTGTGGCTCCTCATCATGCTGGCCTACCCGCTGGCGAGCGTCTATCCGCAGGAAGTGATCTTCCGTACGTTCATGTTCCACCGATACCGCCTGCTGTTTGGGAGGCGCGGCGAGTGGGGTTTGATTGTTGTGAGTGCCGCGGCCTTTGGGTGCGCACACATCGTGCTGGCCAACTGGCTGGCTATTGGGGCGACGCTGATTGGCGGTGTGCTGTTCGCGTGGACGTATTCGAGAACGCGATCGGTCGCGGCCGTAGCGATGGAGCACGCTCTCTACGGTTGCCTGATGTTCACCGTGGGACTTGGCAGGTATTTCTACGGCGGGGCTTGGGGATAGAGCGCGATCACTTCGGCCCAATGGCGGGTGCGGAAATCGTGACGGTGGTGGGGTCGGGAAGTGGGGGCAGGCTGAATGTGGCCCGCAGTTGGTTTTGTTGTAACAGCATCTGAGGCATGATGACCTTGGGGATAGTCTGGGTGCGGCCGCTGGCCAAGCCGACGATGAATGAAGGCATGTTGGTCCCGGGGGACACCACAACACCCTGTGCGAAGCGTGGCTGGGGGCCGGATGGAGGGGGGTTGAGCGGTGGGACCGCCGGCTGTATGCCGTTCTGACCCGGAGTCGTAGTGCCATTCGCGGGCGGCGGCGGACTGGGAATCTCCGCGATGAACAACCAGAGTCCGGCGTCCGCGGTGCTTGGCGTGATGCCGTGATAGGTGAACACGTAATCGCCCAAGCGGTGGGCGATGACGCTCGGCGGCAAGCTGGCAACGGCGTTTGCGGCAATCTGAACCTTGCCGTCGGGCTTTGCCATCTCAAACTTGCCCAGCGTCGTGCCGGCGATGGGGATGTTGTCGGCGGCCAGCGGGTCGGTAGAAAACGAGAGTTCGCCAATGCCGACAGAACCGGACGAGAGCAACTCGATCGCGTGTTTGGGATAGCCGCTGTTGGTGTTCCCGTAGGTATTGAGCGCGGAGACGACCGAGGTCGCTCGCTGATTCTGGATGGTGTAGGTCGAAGCGGCGAGCGCGGCCGCGGACATGGCCATGGTGGAGGCCCACCAGAAGAACCACGCAATCAGGGCCGCGATCCCACCAAGGAGGATGACGACGGGGGTGAAAATGGCAATCGTGCTCCGGAACCCGCCGGCTCCATGGGCGCGCGTCATCATGAGCGTCGCGCAAACGCCCCACCAGATGATCGCCACGGGGGCTAGGTAAGCGCCCAGGCATGGCACGGCACACATCACGTAGGGGCCGCTGGAGTACCACAAGCTGTGCGCCGTCCGCCGGAAGGATTCGGACGGTCCGGTGATCGCCAGGATGAAGTGAGAAATGCCCGCCCACAGCAACAGGAAGATCAAAGGGCCCAGTATCCAAAGCGCGAGCATGACCAACAGGAACCCAATCGCCCCCGCCCCGCCGCCGCGGCCGCCGGCCATCGGTAGGGCGGCAAAAACCATCACCACGCCAATGCTCAGCAGCCACGGCAACATGACGTTCGCTAAGGCAAAGCCCAGCGCGCGGCGCGAGGTGCTTTCCAGAGGTGTGGACGTGATCAGCCGCGTGGGGTTGACAAAGGAGCGGCCCAGTGTGATCCACCAGCGTTTGATCGGGCCGCCGGCGAATGGATCAGTCCAAGGGTTGACATCCTGCTGGGTCTGGTGTTCCGACGTGTTCTCGGCCGGCACCAGGATCATCTCATCGATGTCGATGAAGTTCTGGCACTTGACGCAGTTGAAGGACCGAGGAACCAGATGGCCGCGTTCATCGGTTCCGAAGTACTGCTGCTGGCAGTGGGGGCAGAGAAAGCGAACGGAGCGGGGGACGAAGTCAAAGTCGCTGGGAACGAACTCCTGGCCGCACTCCGGGCAGCGGCGATCCGGGAGGTTCCACAACGGATAGTTGCACTTGCGGCAGTTCATGACTTCTTCCAGCCGGCGATCTCAGCGCGGACTTTTGGGCGAGACAACCAGATGAGCATGAATATCGGAAACGCCCAGGCCCAGGCCAGCGACAGGGCCCCGGTGAACACGGTCAGGGCCGACCCCATACCCGCCACCGCGGCGGAAGGACCGTTGGGCTGCTTCGCCATCGCCTCGTAGATCGCGCGTTGTGTGATGCCGGTGGCGATGACCGCGAAAATGGCGACGGGCATTTTGGCGATGGCCCAGAGCCTGGCCGCTCCAGGGCTCCACGGGCTGCGGTTGGCCAGGCCGATACCGCTGATCATCAGAAGCAGCGAGGTGATCGTGTTCAGGGACCCTGAGCTCACGGTCCACACCGCCGTATCCTTCTGTGCCTGAATAGTCGTGTTCAATTCCGGGTGGTTTGCGCTGGCGAACGTGGCAAAGGTGCCCATAAAGAGTGGGGACAAGGCCGACCAAGCCCAAACCAGTGCCCCGAGCGACCCCAGCACGATCGAAATGACACCCACTGCGGTCGGCCAGGTCGCTGGCGCCTTCCATGGCACAAAGTCGCCTTGTTCGGTGGGTGGTGCCTGTGAGGTGGGGGCGTCCATGGAGGCTCCAGAGCGAGCGACCAGCATACTGGATTGATGGGAGATTGGGTTGCCGGACTGCCGGATTGCAGCGGTTTGAGCACGGTTTGTGACGGATCGCGGCCTCTCGCGAATCTGCAATGGGGTTAAGCGGTAAACTAACTGCTTCCATCCATCAAGGAGTTGTCCGCATGTCGATCCGCCGACTCATCGCCCTGTCCGTTGCCATGCCGCTGGTGTGCAGCACCATGTCGCTGGCCCAGCCCAAGTTCACCTATCCCAAGCCCGACAAGGGCACCGTGGTCGATGACTACCACGGCACCAAAGTGGCCGACCCCTACCGCTGGATGGAAGAGGCCGATGAGCCCGGCTCGAAGATCTGGCCGAAGGTGTCTTCCTGGATTGAGGCCGAGAACAAGATCACGTTTGGTTACCTGGAATCCGTCCCGCAGCGCGGCGCCATCAAGGACCGCCTCACGGGTCTCTGGAACTACGAGAAGTTCACCGCCCCCAGCCACGAGGGTGGCCACTACTTCTTCAGCCGCAACAACGGCCTTCAGAATCAGTCCGTCCTTTGCGTTGTAGACAAGCTCACCGATGAGCCGCGGCCGCTGATCGATCCCAACACCTATCGCGCTGACGGCACGGTCGCCCTGGCGGGCGCCTCACCCAGCGATGATGGCAAGTATCTCGCCTACGGCATCGCCGAAGCCGGCAGCGACTGGAACACCTGGAAGGTCCGCGAGATCGCCTCCGGCAAAGACACCGCCGATGAGGTCAAGTGGATCAAGTTCGGCGGCGCCTCCTGGACCAAGGACAGCAAGGGCTTTTTCTACAGCCGCTACGCCGAGCCCAAGCCGGGCGAGGGACTCAAGGCCGCCAACGAGTTCCAGAAAATCTACTACCACACCCTCGGCACGCCGCAATCCGCGGACAAGCTCATCTATGAGCGCCCCGACCACGCCAAGTGGTATCTGGTCGCGGGCGTTACTGACGATGGCAAGTACGCCATCATCGGCGCCAGCGACAACAACACGATTAACGATGCGGTGTTCTACAAAGACCTCAGCAAGCCCGATGCCCCCGTCGTCGAGCTCCTGAACAAGTTCGACCAGCAGTACGCGTTCATCGACAACGTCGGCTCCACGTTCTACTTCAAGACCGACATGGGCGCTCCGCGCTACAAGGTCGTCTCTGTAGACATCAACGAGTGCAAGGGTGGCGTTCTGGTGAATCCCAAGGAGGTCATCCCTCAGGCCGCGGAATCGCTTGAGGGCGCAAGCCTCGTCGGCGGCAAGTTCTTCGCTCAATACCTGAAAGATGCCCACTCCGTGGTCAAGATCTTCGGCATGGATGGAAAGCTCCAGGGCGAGGTCACCTTCCCCGGCATCGGCACCGCGGGCGGCTTTGGTGGCAAGAACTCCGACAAGGAAACCTTCTACTCCTTCACCAACTACATCACGCCCCCGACCATCTTCCACTACGACATCGCCTCCGGCAAGAGCACGATCTTCAAGCAGGCCAAGGTTGACTTCGACTCATCCGCATTCGAAACCAAGCAGGTGTTCTTTAGCAGCAAGGATGGCACCCAGGTCCCGATGTTCATCACCCACAAGAAGGGTGTGAAGCTCGACGGCTCCAACGCCACGCTCCTCTACGGCTACGGCGGTTTCAACATCAACATCACACCGGGCTTCTCTCCCGCCAACGCCCAGTGGCTCGAGATGGGCGGCATCTACGCGGTCGCCAACATCCGCGGCGGTGGTGAATACGGCACCGACTGGCACACCGGCGGCATGAAGCTCAAGAAGCAGAACGTTTTCAACGACTTCATCGCCGCGGCCGAGTACCTTATCAAAGAGAAGTACACCAGCCCCAAGAAGCTCGCCATCCAGGGCGGGTCCAACGGCGGCCTGCTCGTCGGCGCCTGTATGACGCAGCGCCCCGAGCTCTTCGGAGCCTGCCTCCCCGCCGTCGGCGTCATGGACATGCTCCGCTTCCAGGAGTTCACCGTCGGCGCTGGCTGGATCGCCGATTACGGCTCTTCCAAGAATGCCGAAGAGTTCAAGGTTCTCCGGTCCTACTCGCCCTATCACAACCTCAAGCAGGGCACCTGCTACCCGCCCACGCTGGTCACCACGGCCGACCACGATGACCGCGTCTACCCCGCCCACAGCTTCAAGTTCGCCGCGGCCCTCCAGGAAGCCCAAGGTTGCGACAACCCCGTCCTGATCCGCATCGAAACCCGCGCCGGGCACGGGGCCGGCAAGCCGACATCCAAGCGGATCGAAGAGGCCGCGGATGTCTGGTCCTTCCTCGTCAAGAGCCTCGACATGAAGCCGACGATCCCTGCGAAGAAGTAGACCTGATCACTTATCAAGACTGCCAACGGCCGCGGACCGACCTGGTCCGCGGCTTTCTTTTTGGCGTGTGGCTCCTCCCCGATCCGAGTGGCGACGTCTACAGTTTTTCCAATGCCCGCCTCCGCTTCACTGTCCGTGATGCTCTTATTCTGCCTCGCCGGGCACGCCGCGGCTCAGTCGTGCGCGCAGATTCCCACGTTCGATCAAGGCTTCACACCCACGCGATTCCTGCACGTCTCCACGACGGGAAGCAACGCCACAGGCACCGGAGCCGCGGCCAGTCCATTCGCGACCGTCGCGTTTGCTGCCACACTCGCCACCCCCGGCACCTCCATTGTGGTTCATGCCGGTTCTTACGCGGGCGGCGGATTCATCACCGGCCTGAGCGGCACAGCCGTCGCCCCCATCTGGGTTGGCGGCGCACCGGGAGAGCCTCGCCCAACGCTCCAAGGTGGCGGTGAAGGTCTGCACCTCACCAAGCCCCGCTACCTGGTCGTGCACGATCTTGAAGTCACTGGTGCTGCCAACAATGGCATCAACTGCGATGACGGCGGTGACTACGCCAACCCCGACGCCGCCCGTTTTGTGGTCTTCCGCAACCTGTCAATCCACGACATCGGCGGCACCGGCAACCAGGATGGCCTGAAGCTGTCAGGCATCAACGACTTTGTCGTCGTGGACAGCGCTTTCGCCCGCTGCGGCGGCGCAAGCTCCGGAAGCGGCATCGACCACGTCGGCTGCCACCGCGGCCTCGTCGCCCGGTGCACGTTCAACGATCTTTCCGCCAACGCCGTGCAATGCAAGGGCGGATCCGATGACCTTGAAATCCGCTGGTGCCGCATGACCGAAACGGGCCAGCGCGCCGTCAACATGGGCGGTTCGACGGGCCTGGAGTTCTTCAGGCCGCCGGTTTCCCAGACCGAGGCGAACTTTGAGGCCAGGGACATCCGGGTCGTCTCCAATCTCATCATCGGATCCCAGGCGCCCATCGCCTTCGTTGGGTGCGTTGACTGCCTCGCGTCAGGAAACACGATCGTGACGCCCCACAACTGGGTTGTGCGGATCCTTCAGGAAACCAGTTCGCAAGCGCCCTACACGTTCATCCCCTGCTCGGGCGGTCGGTTCGTAAACAATCTGGTCTACTTTGACCGCTCCGACCTCTCAACGTTCGTCAACGTCGGCGCCAACACAGCGCCGCAGACGTTCTCCTTTGCGAACAACCTCTGGTATGCCTACGACAATCCGGCCGCCTCAGCGCCCGCTCTTCCCGTGCCCGAAACCGGCGGGGTGGTTGGCGCGGATCCGCGGTTCTTCGATGTCCCCGGCGGAAACTTCGGGATACGGGCCACAAGCCCCGCCGCGGGAGCCGGAACTCCCCCGCCCGCGGCCCCGGGAGACCTATCCGGCCACTGCTATTCCTCGCCCCCAAGCATCGGCGCATTGGAGCTGTGCGCGGCCAACTGCGACGGCACCACGCTTGAGCCGACGCTCACCGCCAACGACTTTCAATGTTTCCTGAACCAATACGCAGCCGCAGACCCGGCCGCCAACTGCGATGGCAGCACCACGGTGCCAGTTTTGAACGCCAACGACTTTCAGTGCTTCCTGAATCGTTTCGCATCGGGCTGTCCCTGACGGTGCCCGCACCGAGATCACTACTGTTTGTGTGTGCCGGGCTTTCCCTTTGCAGCAGCATTGGGTTTGGAACGCGGTTCCGACGCCGCGTGTGCAGCATTCCCCGCTTCAGGTTCCGGCCTGGGAACCAGCCGCTCCAGATGTCCCGCATCAAACGGGGCCAGCAGCACGGCAAGCTCGCCCACCCGTTCCAGAATCGAATCAAACGATGCGGATCGCGCCGCCAGGGCCTTCAACTGGTCACTTACCGCGGTGACGCGTTTGTAGACCTCCGCGGGCGTTGCCATTGAAGAGGGGATCGCAGCTCCGGACGGCGCATTCACGAAAACTTCAACCTGGATCGCTGTGTCAAACGTCACACCCACCTCATGCAGGCGGCCGCTGACGTGCCGACACCGGGCCACCACGCCCTTGATGCACACGGCATCGGACGCCCTGTTCTTCATGATCATTTGAACGGCAGTCCCGGGATGGACGTAAGCCACGTGGAAGAACCCAAGGCCCGACGAAGATATGTCCCGTGGCGTGACATTCAGGTACGGCGATTCTTCGCCCCCGCCCAACCGCACCACCAGCGGAAACTCCTGTGACAGCGGCAACCGGGAGTGTTGCCGCCGCTCCACCCCGCCGTGCCGTTGCATCGCCGTGGCGATGGCGGCGAGTTCTTGCTCCGACAGCTTGGCGGTTGTCACCGTCGGGCCGTTTGCCTTGGACATATTGTCTCCTTCAACTCGTGGCCCGCTTTCCGACTCGGTTTAGGATCGGCCAACTCGATGCTGAGAGTTGAGTATGAACCACGACCCAGAACTTATGTAAGTTCGAGCGGGACGTGCTCGGATCCTGACGCAACCGGACCCAAGTATCGCCTTTGCCGTGATACGCAAGCGGTTTGGACCGGAGATGCAGTCATAATCGGGCCGGCGCACCGCACCATCATGCCGGCGGCAGGCCCATAAACCGCCGCCACGCGCTGATCTGACCCAGATGCATCGCGACGTGGTTATTACATATGAACAGGATGCGCCCACCTACTTGACGGGAACCGAGCCCGGGCCTTTTCGTCGATTGTCGGGGCCATCAGCTTGGCATCGTCAACCCCGCCGAGCACCTCAAATAGGGAATCGTGAGCCCTGAAAAACGCGCCCTGCCGGATGGTTGGTTTGAACCAGCTTCCCGTTGGATACCGGCGTCCGGGCGAACTGCTGGGGTTTAAAGCCGACCAAGACGTTCGGCGTAGGAGCGCCTGATCTTGGCGGCACTGACGATCTGTTGTTCGAACTGACCCATGGGTTCCTCCGGATTCGGGCTAGGGTGGGGGGGGGGGGCCGGTTTCAGAGTAGCGCAGCGACGGACGGTTGGGCGTTTGCGCCCGATCTGATAGCATGAGGTCGCTCGGAGTCACCCATCTGGAGAGCTGAATGTCCGTTCAATCGCGTATGAGCGTGGCCAAGATCGCCGTTCCGTTCACAACATTGATGTTGATCGCGCTGGCCGGATGTGCCGGCGAGGCCAAGACCGAACCGGCTGAAGGCTGGGTGCGAATTGGTTACGCGCCCGCTACAGCGCCCGACAGCGCCGACAAGCCCGGCTCCTATGCCGTCATCGACGGCAAGCACGCCCCCATCCCCAACATCAAGATGGGAGATCCGGCCACCGTGACGCGGATCATCGAAGAAGGCACCAAGCGAAACCGAGTGATGGATCACATCACCCACATCTCCACCAAGATTGGCCCGCGCCTTACAGGTTCGACCAACGCAGAGAACGCCAACAAGTGGGCACGCGATCAGTTCGAAAAATGGGGCCTCAGCATCCCGCCCTTCGGCGGCGCGGATTCGCAGACCTCCACCGATCGCGACCTCCGCGGCCTCTGGCAATGGAGTTCCATCGCCGTCCGTTTCGATCGCGGCCCCTGCTCCGGCAAGATCGTCGCCAAACGCAACCCCGAAAGCGAGACTTCCGAATACCGCACCGTACGCGACATGGAGTTCACCGCCCCCGCTTGGACCGCCGGCACCAACGGCTCCATCCGCGGCCCCGTCGTCCGCATGCCCGAAAACGATGAACAGTTTGAAGCCATGAAGGACAAGTTCAAGGGCGCCTGGATCCTCAACAAGCCCAACACCGCAGGACGCCGCGGCGTCATCGGAGGCTCCGGCGCACGCCTGTCCGTGTTCGCCGACATCCGCAAACGCTGGAAGACCGGTGAAGCCGCGGAAGCCAAGCCGGTGGACAAAGACCTCATGCACTACGAGGGCACCATGATCGGCGGCCAAGCCCCCGACGGAATGCCCTTCTCGCTGGACGTCAAACTCACGGATCCCAAGGCCGTCACAGGCACGGTCGTCATCGGCGGTGGCTTCCGCACCACCGAGTTCAAGGATGGCACCTACAACCCCGACTCTCACGAGCTCAAGTTCAAAACCGAATCCCCCCGCGGCACGCGCGAATACGTCCTCACCCTCGACGGTGACACGCTCAAAGGCTTGACGGAGCTCCCCGACAACGCGGGCAAGATCACCTATTCAGGCAAGAAGGTCGCCGCCGAAGCCCCGCGGAAGGGCCCGTCCCTCGAAGAGAAGGTGCTCAAGCAAGGCCCCGCCGGCTGGATCGTTCCTTCGAGTAACGAGCTGGTCATCACCGGCGGCGCTTCGGGCTGGGACAAGCTCGACTTGGACAACCTCACACCCGACGTCATCGTGACGGTCCGCAAGTCCGACTACGACTGCATGAACTCCAACATCACCGACGGCTCCCCCGTCGAAGCCGAGTTCGACCTCCAACACAAGTTCACCAAGGGCCCCATCCCGGTCTACGACACCATCGCCGAAATCAAGGGCACCGAAAAGCCTGACGAAGTGATCATCGTCTCCGGCCACCTCGATTCCTGGAACGGCCCCGGCAGCCAGGGAACCACCGACAACGGCACCGGCAGCGCGGTAACTCTCGAGGCCGCCCGCATCCTCTCTGCCGTCCACGCCAAGCCCAAGCGCACCATCCGCTTCATCCTCTGGACCGGCGAAGAGCAGGGCCTGCTCGGCTCCGTTGCCTATGTGAAGTATCTCAAAGACCACAACCAGCTCGAAAAGGTCTCCGCCGTGCTGGTCGATGACGGCGGCACCAACTACGAAGGCGGCCTGCCCTGCGTGGCCTCCGAAGTCCCCTACCTCGCCGCGGCCACCGCCCCCGTAAACGGCCACTTCCGCAGCGAGACGGACAACAAAGTCCTGGATGTCAACATCCACGCCGAAAAGACCTTCACGCAGGTGCAGGGCAGCGACCACAACTCATTCATGCGCGAGCACATTCCCGGCTTCTTCTGGGATGAGGTGGGCCGCGCCGACTACAACCACACCCACCACACCCAGCACGACAAACTGGACCAGGCAATCCCCGAGTACCTCCAGCAATCCGCGACGTGCGCCGCGGTGACCGCGTACAACCTCGCCTGTGCGCCCGAAATGCTACCACGCCCATCCGAGGATGAATGGCCGCAGCGAGGCGGCGGCGGCGGTGGCGGCCGGCGCCGCGACGGAGGCCAGCCTGGGGCACCAGCTAATCCCGGCAGACCGCCCGCGCGTCCGGCGGGCGGGGGCTGACCGCGCCGGGGGTCAATGAAACCATGACTCACGCAACGGCCCGCAAGGGCCGTTGTTCGTTCGCGTCATCAACGGCGTCGGGGCGTACATCCTCCCAGATTCGGCCGCCGTTCGCATAGCATGCCCATGTTTGCGTCACCTTCTGATCCCCATCTTTCTGCAAAGCAAGACTCCCTCCGATGTCACATGCACGCCCCGCCGGTATCCAACACTCACCAGCCGTTACCGCAGACGAAGTGGTCTCCCACATCCGCAGCGGCATGAACGTCTTTCTTCAAGGCGGTTCTGCGACGCCCACGACGCTGATCGAGGCACTCTGCCGTCGCAAGGACCTGAGAGATGTCAAGCTCTATCACCTGCACCTGAACGGTCCGGTCCCTTTCGCCGCTCCGGAACATCAGGGCCGGTTTAACTCCATCTCGCTCTTCACCGGCCAGGGTCTGCGCGACCCGATCTCGCAAGGGCGCGCCGAGTACATGCCCGTCTTTCTCTCCGATATCCCCTCCCTGTTCAACAGCAAAGCTATTCGCCTGGATGCGGCCCTGGTTCAACTCTCCCCCGCCGACCGCCACGGCCTGTGCACGCTCGGAGTCTCCGTCGACACAGCCCGCAGCGCTGTAGACAACGCGCCGATCGTACTTGCCGAGGTGAACGACCAGATGCCCCGCACTCACGGGCACAGCGTCGTGGCTGTACACTCCTTGCAAGCCTGGACGCACACCAACCGCCCTCTCCACGCCCACGATGTCGAGCCCGAAACGCCCACCATCGCGCGGATGGGTGAAATAATCGCCGACCTGGTCGAAGATCGGGCGTGCCTCCAGATGGGTATCGGCGCGATCCCCGACGCCGTCCTGGTTCGCCTCAAACACAAAAAAGATCTCGGCGTCCACACCGAGATGTTCTCCGACCGCCTGGTGGACCTCTTCGAGTCCGGCGCCATCACCAACCGCTACAAGTCCATCCACGCCGGTCGCATCGTCACCAGCTTCGTCGTCGGCTCCAAACGCGTCTTCGACTTCGTCGATGACAACCCCCTGGTCGAGTTCCACGCCTGCGACCGCACCAACGACACGTCCCTCATCCGCAAGAACGCGGGCGTCATCGCCATCAACTCCGCGCTGCAGGTAGACCTCAGCGGCCAGGTCTGCGCCGATTCGCTGGGCCACCGCATCTACTCCGGCATCGGAGGCCAGATGGACTTCATCCGCGGCGCCGCCCTGAGCCGCGGCGGCAAAGCCATCATCGCCCTCCAATCCACCGCCGCCGGCGGCAAGATCAGCCGCATCGTCCCGGAACTATCTCCCGGAGCCGGAGTCGTCACCACCCGCGGCCACGTGCACTGGGTGGTCACCGAATATGGCGCGACGAACCTGCACGGACTGACGCTGAGCGAGCGCGCCGATGCGTTGATCAGGCTGGCCCACCCTGACTTCCGCGATTCCTTACGGAACGCGTGGAACGCTCGGAACCGCTAACCGGTGTGCTTATCGCAATGTGTTGTTGAAGTCGCGCTGCCTGCCGCTCCACACTTCCAACGCCTCCGCGTTGGCCGCGGATGGATCCCGCTCGTTGGCCGTCTGGCAAAGCCGCAGCATCCGCCTGATCGTCGAAGCGACAATGACCCGGCGTGAGTCTTTGGGCAGGCGATCACCAAGCGCCCACACCTCGTGGGCGGCTTGCAGCGCGCCGGCACTGCTCTCGGCAAATATCGCCCGCCGCTCCTGCGGATCAGCGATCAGCGCTGACGCCATCGCGGTTGAATACGCCGCCAAGCCGCGAGTGACCGGCAACCTCCAGTGGTCCGGCTTGAGATTGGCGACGTAGTAGTCCAGGCACTCACGGGCAAGGTCCGTTGCCTCACGTGCCAGCTCCGGTGTGCCCGCATCCGCCAGCGCCGCCGCCAGAACCAATCGTGATGCCATCACCTTGGCAACATTCTCTGGTTTCTGGCCCACCGCAATGCGCAGCGCCTCTCGCAGAAGCGCCACGGCCTCCGCCGCTCGCCCCACGGCCGCCAGGCACTCGCCCTCTCCACCCAGCGAAATGATCAGGTATGCATGCGATGGCCCGACCAACCTCCGCTGCAACTGCGCGGCTTGGTGATACGACTCGGCCGCTTGTTCAAACCGACCTCGTTCGCGCAGCGTGACTCCGATGTCCGAAAGCGCGGTTGCCGTTACCATGTGCCCATCCGGAAAGGACTTGGACAGAGTGTCGACGGCCTCGCGGGCCCGTGATTCCGCCAGCGTCAGGTCGCTCTTGGCGCGTGCCAGTTGCGCAAGGTTGATGAGCGTCTGAGCCTCACCCACCCCTGCATCGGTGCCAAACCGCCTGTGCGATGCCAGGGCCTCGATAAACACCGGTTCGGCCTCATCCAGCTTGCCCTGCTCGCGAAGAAGCCAGGCCATGTTGTTCAGGGCCAGTCCCAGGTTGGGATGGCCTGAAGGAAACAGCCGATGAAACATGTCGATCGACTCGCGTTGCTGTGCCTCAAGTTCCGCAGGCTTGACGCCCAGGAGGGCCTGATACGTCACCATAGAAGTCATCATGAGAGCGACATTGGGTGCATCGCCCGGTTTCACCTTTCTGAACAACGCAATGGACTTGGTTGCATGCTCCAGCGCTTCCTTGAGCTGGCCCAATGCCTGCAGCGTCGCCGCGCGCCGGCTGTGAATAACCGCCTTGGTCACGTCTCGGCCTTGGATCTCCGCCACCCGCAACGCCTCGAGCTCCATGGCTTCCGCTTCTTTGAACTTGCCCAATGAAAAGAGGTTTGCCGCGGCCGTCACGACGGCCAACGCCACCTTGTCATGGTCTGGCCCGAGGTACTTTGTCCTCACATCCATCAGTTCGCGGTTGAGCTTCAGCGCATCATCGAACCGACCCTCGGCATTGGCTTGTCCGGCCAGCCCTTCCAGCAAGCGGTCTCGAGCGGCCAGGTCGTTGGGCTTGGCACGTTCCATCATGGCCGAAGCGGGAGCGAGGAGTGTCGCAGCCCTTGTGTTGTCCGCGATCGTCCGGTAGACCGCCGCCACACGGATCCGCAGTTCCGCCTCCGAAGCTGGCGAATCCGCAAGCTCTCCCTTCTCGATCCTCTCCGCCGCCCCATCCAGCACTTCCCGCAGCAGCGTCGTGTCGCGGCTCTGGGCCAGCTCAGGGTCCACCGCCGAGAACATGTTCTGCATGAACTCCGTCACCCGCTCCGCGGCGATCTTCTCCTTCTCCTGCTCTTGCTCCGCTGCCCGCGCTGCATCCCGCTGCTGCTTGGCCTCGCTCAATCCATACAACGCCGCACCAAGTCCGCCCGCGAGCGACACGACGATCACGCCCGCAACCGTCACGGCGACGCGGTTGCGTCGCACAAACGTCCGCGCGCGATACGCCCGGCTCGGCGGCGCCGCCTCCACCGCATCCCCACGCAAGTAGCGCCACACGTCATCCGCCAACCCGCCCGGCGACTCGTACCTCCGCCCGCGGTCTTTCTCCATCGCCTTCATCACGATCCAGTCCAGCTCGCCGCGCAGCAGCGTCCCCAGCCGCCGCGGCTCCATTACCCGGTTGGTCGCGACCGTCCTCACCGTGTCATCCACGGTCGACAATCGCGTGCTCGGCCGCGGAGGCTCAACCTCGCGGATAATCCGCTGCATCTCCCCATACGCCATCGACCGCAGGCTCTTGGAATCAAACGGAGTCGTGCCCGTTAATAGCTCATAGAGCAAAACACCCAGCGAGTACACATCCGTCCGAGTGTCGATGTCCCGGCCGCCCGCCGCCTGCTCCGGGCTCATGTACTCCGGAGTCCCGATCAGTTGCCGCAGCTCTGTGAACGCCGCCTTCTCCGCGGCCTGCTGGTCCGTTGCCCGCGCAATCCCAAAGTCAATGACCCGCGCCACCGCGGCCCCATCCTGCACGCTCACCAGCACGTTGTTGGGCTTGATATCCCGGTGAATGATTCCCTTGGTGTGCGCGTGCTGCACCGCGCGGCACACCTGCGAAAACAAGTCCAGCCTCCCCGCGATGTTTACCCCGTGCTCGTCGCAATAGGCCGTGATAGGCAGCCCGTTTACCAGCTCCATCACAAAGTACGGCCGCCCGCGCTCCGTAGCCCCCGCATCCAGCACCTTCGCGATGTTCGCGTGGTCCATCATGGCCAGCGCCTGGCGCTCGGCCTCAAACCGCGCGATCACCTGCACCGTGTCCATCCCAGGCTTGATGATCTTGAGCGCCACCTGCCGGACCATCGGGTCCCGCTGCTCGGCCAGGAACACCGTCCCGAACCCGCCCTCACCCAGTTGCCGGACGATCGTGTACCGCCCAATGACCGACCCCGGGCCCTCTCCCGGCACGGTCCCAGCGCGGATCTCTCCCAGTGCCGTCGGCGTCCGCAAAAAGTTCCGGGCGTGCGCATGGTTGTGTACCAACCGCAGCACCTCAGCGAGCTTTTCCTTGTCCTCCCCGCACGCCCGCCGGATCAGCGCCTCCCGATCCCGCTCATCAACTTCCAGTGCGTCTGCGAAAATGTCTTTGACCGAGTCCTCGTTCATGGCGTTCCCGATGCTTTCGCGCCGCCCAACTCACCCAGCAGCCAGGCCCGCGCATATTCCCAGTCCCTCTTCGCCGAGCGTGGCGAAATGCCTAACGCCTCGGCAACCTCTTCTAGGGTCAGGCCCGCAAAGAATCGCAGACGCACAACGTCTCCGGCCCTGGGGTCCTTCTCCTGAAGGCGAAGAATCGCGCCATCGAGTGCCTCAAATTCCGCCGGATCTGACAAACACGCCAAATCCGCCGCATCGCTGATCGCTTCCGTCCAGTCCAGCTTCGCCGCCCCGCCACCCCGCTTGATCGCCTTCTTCCCCTTCGCGTGGTCAATCAGGATCCGCCGCATCGCCTCTGCGGCCGCCCAGTAAAACCCCGCCCGCCCGTTCGGACCCATAGCCACCCCCGGGTCCATCTTCATATACACCTCGTGCACCAGCGCTGTCGCCTGAAGCGTGTGTCCGGGCCGCTCCTCCGACAGCTTCCGCTGCGCGATCGCCCGCAGGTGCTCATACACCGTTCCGGAAAACTCAACACTCACCCGTGGCTTGTTTACGGATTCCAAATCTGAACACATCGAAGTCTCTCCTCTGGCAGTCAGGGCCGGGGGCGGAGGGGGTAGCAGGGGGGCCGGAGGCACGAGGGTAGCGAAAACCGCCGCAACTGCAAGGTTTTGAGCCTCTCAGCAGGGTTTCGCGTCCCAATCTGAAAAAAAACCTCTCTCAAGGGGGGGCTATCCCGCCGCGGACCTCGCCTAGGAGGGCGTCGTTACCTGCTTCAACACCAAACCCAAGTACACGGAGACCCAGTCATGAAGAAGATCACCACGCTGCTCGCAACCGTCCTTGTCGCCGGATCGGCCCACGCCCAGTGCAATCCCGATCTCAAGCCCGCCCCAACCAGCTACACATTCAGCGGGGGAGTCAACGGCAACATCCTCTGCTCCCTCGAATGGGACCCCGACGGCGTAAGCGGTCCAATGGCCACCCGCCTGGTCGTCGGCGGCACCTTCACCAACGCCGAGGGCGGGTCGTTCAACCACATCGCGATGTTCAACGGCACCGCCTGGGAGCCCCTGTGGACCGGTATGAACGGCGATGTTCTCTGCCTGGCGATCGACACCAGCGACAACACACTGTTGGCAGGTGGCAAGTTCACCACCGCCGGCGGCGTCGCGGCCAACAAGATCGCCCGGTACAGCAACACCACCCAACGCTGGACCGCCATCGGCAGCGGAGTCTCGGGAACCGCCCAGATCAACTGCATCCACTACGACTCCCTCCGCGATGACATCTACATCGGCGGCAACTACGTTTCCGCCGGCGGCGCCAACACCGGCGCCCTCGCTCGCATTCACGGCACCACCTATTCGACCGTCGTCGGCAACTTCCCGGGAACCATCCTGGCCTTCGGGTATGAACCCACCAACCGCGACCTCTACATCGGCGGCCAGTTCGACGCTGTCCCCGGTTCTCCAAATCTGGTTCGGCTCAACATCCTCGGGCTCCAGTTGTTCGGAGTCAACGCCGGCTGCCCCGGCGGCGGCGTCTACTCCTTCGCCCGGTTCAACGAGGGCGGCGTCAACAAGATGGCCGTCGGCGGAAGCTTCGGCGCCATCAACGGCGTCACCTTCAACAGCATCGCCCAGATCGACGAGAACGGAAACATGTCCCCCATGGACCGCGGCGTCGCCGGCTGGGCCTACAGCCTTTCCGAATACCGCGGCCAACTCACCGTGGTCGGCGCGTTTCAACTCACCGGGCGAGGCGCCGTCGCCAACCGCGCCGCCCAATGGAACGGCCAGTCCTGGCAGCCCATGGAGACCGGCCTCGACAGCGCCGCCTACACGTGTACCCCCTTCCGCGGCGCCCTCTACGTCGGGGGTCAGTTCATCTCCGCCGGATCGGCAACCGTGTCCCGGCTGGCCATGTGGGACCAGACCCACTGGTCCGCGCCTCACGCCACACCCACCGGCAAGGTGCTGTCGATGATCACCGATGGAGTCAACCTCATCATCGGCGGCAGCTTCGACATGCGGACCAACAACGGAACGTCCGCGCACAATATCGTCCGCTATGGGGCCTCCGGATACACCGCCTACCAGAACATCGGCGGCTTCAACGGGCTCAACGGCCGCGTCAACGCCCTTAACCTCAAGAGCAACGGCCCACAGCTTCCCTCGCTCTATGCTGGCGGCAGCTTCACCACCGCGGGCGGCAATCCCGCGTCCAATCTTGCCGTCTGGAACGGCTTTGACTGGGCCCAGGTCAGCGACGGCGTCAACGGCCCCGTCTACGGAATCGCCACTTACGGCTGCACCGGCACCATCAACCAGACCTGCGGCACCATCGCCGTCGGCTCCTTCACCGCGTCCGGCACCGACGCCGTCAACAACATCGTCCGGTTCGGCCCCGGCGCAGTCTCCAAGAACCTGGGCTCCGGCTTGAACGGCCCGGGCTACTGCCTCCTCAACTACGGCGGCAACCTCCTGGTCGGCGGCCTCTTCACCACCGCCGGCGGCATCGCCACCACCAACATCGCCCAGTGGAACGGTACCAACTGGAGCAAGTTCAACAACACCGTCCTCAACGGCGCGGTCAATGCGATGGCGGTCTTCAACGGCGACCTGATCATCGCCGGCGACTTCACCACCGTAAACGGCACAACCATGATCAATATCGCCCGTTGGAACGGGTCATCCTGGTTCCGCATGGACTCGGCCACGCCCACCGCCTCCGGTGCAGTCACATCCCTGGCCGTCCATGAGGGCAAGCTCTACGCCGGAGGCTACTTCGTGAACACCCTGGGCAACGCCACCACCCTGGCCCGCTGGGATGGCGGTTCTTGGGAAGCCCTGATCAGCGAACCCAACGGCACCGTCCAGGCCCTCTCCTCCGCCGGCGGCAAACTCTGGACCGGCGGCACCTTTAGCTTCGTCGGCGATGTCTACTCCCCCTTCCTCGCGGCCGCCGAATGCCCCTGCTACGTCAACTGCGACAACTCCACCGCCGCACCAACGCTCAACATCAACGACTTCCAATGCTTCTTGAACCAGTTCGCCCTGGGCGCGGTCTACGCCAACTGCGACGGCAGCACGGCGACACCCGTCCTCAACGTCAACGACTTCCAGTGCTTCCTGAACAAGTTCGCGGTGGGCTGCCAGTGAACTGACTGCACACGACTGCGGGCGGCAGCCTAACGGCGCCGTTCGCGGTTTCGAGCCCGGACCTGTTTCCCCACGGGTAATGGTGGCAAGGACGTGAGCCGCGGACCTTGTCCGTGCCACGTAGCGCGGCGGCCGGTGTCACGACTGCCGCGACGGCATAACGGGCGAGGCTAGGCCTGCCCCGCCCGTTGCCGGTCGACCCGATTCAAGGATTCACGATCGCGCAAGCTCCTCCGATGCCGCTTACTTCTTAGGGGCTGGCTTGCCATGATCGTGTCCATCGCCTTCCTTGTGCTCTCCTTCCTTGTGATCGTGGCCTTTCTCGGCGCATTCCTTGCACGCGCCGTGACCTACTACGCGGATCGCGGTGCCTTCACGGACCCAAAGATGCGCTTCATCGCCGTCGGCGGTGACAAAGTACTGCGGCTCGCTTCTCACCGGCTGGTTGGCACCCTGCCCCATGAGGATGGCCGCAAGTGCGGTCAACGTGACACCGCCGGAAAGACCAACCAGAAGGCCCCTGGAACGCGACTGAATCATGCGAACACTCCTTGCAATGCGGGCTCAGCTTGAGCCCTTGGGTGGGATATTGGACGACTGGGAAGGTTGCTCCGGCAGCTTCGGAGCCGGCGGCGGCGAGGTCGGAACCGAAGCGGGACCTGGCGGGGAGGTCAGTGTGGTCTCGACCTTGCTCGCTGATGTCGCGCTGACGATCGAGGAACCCGCCGCACCCTCGGTCCTGACCTCAAGCGGGCCGGTTTCAGGCAACTCCCAACCCTCCGCCACAGGGACCGGTTGCCGATTACGGTCGCGCCCCGTGATGATGCGGTAGATGGCCGGGAGCACGATGAGCGTTAGAAGCGTGCTCGAAACCAGCCCGCCGATGACGACAGTCGCCAGCGGTCGTTGCACCTCCGATCCTGTGCCGGTGGCGATGGCCATCGGCACAAAACCCAGCGAGGCAACCATTGCCGTCATCAGCACCGGCCGCAGTCGCGTCAGACACCCGCGGATGATCGCCATGTCGCGGTCAAGCCCTTCTCGTCGAAGTTGATTGATGAACGAGACCATCACCAGGCCATTCAGTACCGCTACGCCCGAGAGCGCGATGAACCCGACGGCGGCGGAAATCGAGAACGGCATGCCACGGAGCCAGAGGGCCACGATACCGCCGGTGAGCCCCAGAGGAACGGCGCTGAACACAAGCAGAGAGTACTTCACACTCTTGAAGGTGCTGAATAAGAGCAGGAAAATGAGCAAAAAGCACATCGGCACGACGATCCTCAGGCGTTCCTTGGCGGCGACCAGGTGCTCATAGGTGCCCCCCCAGACAAGCCAACCTCCCGGGGGCAGCGTTACCGAAGCCACCTTCTCCTGGGCCTCTCGGACGAACGAGCCCAGATCGCGGCCTCGCACATTGGCCTGCACGACGATCCGCCGTTTGCCATTCTCCCGGCTGATCTGGTTGAGGCCCTCGGCAACGTCAATCTTCGCGAGTTGCCCCAGCGGAATGAACCCCATGTCCTTGGGTGAGGGCACCAGCCCCGCGCCGCGGTCCGCCGATGCCAGTGTAATCGCGGACTTGGCTTCGCCCTCACCCAGCGGCAAGGGAATCGGAAGGCGCTCTAGCGCATCGATTTGCGCGCGAATCGAATCGGGGAGCCGGACGACCAGGTCGAAGCGGCGATCGCCCTCATAGACGATTCCAGCCTCTTTGCCGCCCATCGCCACCGCCACCACATCCTGCACGTCGGCGATGGACAGCCCATATCGCGAGATTGCCTCGCGGTCTATGTCCACGGTCATCATCGGCAAACCCTCGGTTTGCTCAACCTTGGCATCGGCCGCGCCGGGGATGTCTTGCAGAACGGTCAGAATCTGCTGGGCCGTGGCCTGCATCTTCGCGAAGTCGTCGCCGTACACCTTGATTGCCACATCACCGCGTACCCCCGCGATGAGTTCGTTGAAGCGCATCTGAATGGGCTGGGTGAACTCGTAGTTGTTGCCGGGCACCGTCGCGACAGTCAACTGGATCAACTGGATGAGCTTGCCCTTGTGGCCTTCGATCTTGAGTTCGGCGTGCTCTGGCTCGGCTCCTGCGCTGTGTCCGTGCTCGTCATGTCCTCCCCCACCAAGCCTTGCGATCTCCGCCGTCTTTGCCGCGATGAGTGTGTCGAGTTCTGCCTCGCTGCGCCACTCGTGTGTTGACTTGAGGACGATGAACGTATCCGACACGTTTGGCGGCATCGGATCCGACGCGAGTTCGGCGGTGCCCGTCTTTGAGTATACGAAGGCCACCTCCGGCACCGTCGCCAATGTACGTTCCACATCCTTCTGCATCAACTGCGACTGGGTGAGGCTGGTCGCAGGTATGCGCATCGCGTGCATCGCGATGTCTTTCTCATCCAGCGTTGGAGCAAACTCCTGTCCGAGCGTTCCGAAAAGCAGCACGGATGCCGCGAACGCGACTACCGCGCCTCCCGCGACAGGCCAGCGGAGTGTGAGCGCCCACCTCAGCACCGGCTCGTACACCGTCTTGGCCCAGCCGACGACAAAGATGTCCTTCTCGCTCACCTTTCCCCGGATGACGATGGCCACCATCGCCGGGATGAACGTCAGCGACAGGATGAACGCCGCGATGAGCGCGAAGATGACCGTCATGGCCATCGGGTGAAACATCTTCCCCTCAACGCCCGACAGCGCGAGGATGGGGAAGTAAACCGTGATGATGATCGCCTGCCCGTAGACGGACGGCTGGATCATTTCCTTTGCCGCGACCATCACCTCGTGCAGGCGTTCCTGCCGCGTCAGCCCGCGGCCTCCCGGGCCTCCCGCCAGAGCAAGTTGATGCTGCTTCTCAGCCAACCGTCGGAGGCAGTTCTCCACAATGATGACCGCCCCATCCACGATCAGGCCAAAGTCGATGGCACCCAGCGACATCAGGTTTCCGCTCACCTTGTTCTGCACCATCCCGGTCGCGGTCATCAGCATGGAGAGTGGGATGGCCAGCGCACAGATGACCGCCGCGCGGATGTTGCCCAGGAGCAGGAGCAGCACGATGATGACCAGGACCGCGCCCTCAAGCAGGTTCTTCTGCACCGTGGCGATGGTGGCGTCGACCAGCTTCGTCCGGTTGAGCACCGTCTTGGCATGGATGCCCGGCGGGAGCGACTTCTGAACTTCGTTCATCTTGGCATCGACGCTTTGGGCCACCGTCCGGCTGTTGCCGCCCAAGAGCATGATCGCCGTTCCAACGACGACCTCCTCGCCGTTCTCGCTCGCCGATCCGGTCCGCATCTCGCGTCCGACGCCAATCGCCGGCGCGCCGTCGACGTCCCTGGCCGCGATGTCCCGCATCCGGATCGGCACCCCGTTGCGTGTGCCCACCACGATGCTCTCGATCTCACCGGCTTTCTCTATGCGGCCCGTGGCTCGCACGACGTAACTCTCGCCCTTGTGCTCGACATACCCCGCGCCGGTGGAGGCGTTGTTGCGTTCCAGGGCTTCGATGACGTTGTGGAATGTGAGCCCGTACGACACCAGCTTCATGGGGTCGGGCTGGACGTGGTACTGCTTGACGTACCCGCCGATGGCATCCACACCCGCGATGTCCTTCACGCCCTTAAGTTGCGGCCGGATGATCCAGTCCTGCACTTCTCTGAGATACGCGACCTGCTCTAGCTCCGTCGTCAGCAGCCGCCCCTCCGGCGTGAGGTACGAGCCGCCCTTCTGCCATCCCGGCTTGCCGTCGCTGACCGGCGCGCCCGTGCCGTGCGGGTGCTCGTATTCGACGGTGTACATGTAAATCTCGCCCAGACCCGTCGCGATCGGCCCCATGAGCGGCTCGACGCCGGGCGGGAGCGACTCTCTGGCCTCACCCAATCGCTCGCTCACCTGCTGCCGGGCAAAGTACACGCTCACATCATCATTGAAGACGGCCGTGACCTGGGCGAATCCGTTGCGCGAGATGGAACGCGTCGACAGCAAACCCGGAATGCCCGCCAGCGCGTTTTCCATCGTGAACGTGACCTGCTTCTCCACCTCGAAGGGCGAGAGCGAAGCGGCCACGGCGTTGATCTGCACCTGGTTGTTGGTGATGTCGGGTACCGCGTCGATCGGCAGGTTCTTGAGGGAGTACGCCCCGAACGCCGCGACCAGCGCGGTAATGACGAGGACAAACCACCGGTTCTTGACAGAGAAGTGGAGGATGGCTTCAAGCATTCGAGTGATCCTCCTTTCTTAGTGCGCGTGCGCCGCAGAGCCCTTGCCCAGGTCCGCCTTGAGAATGAACGTTCCGGCCGCGACGAACTTCTCCCCTTCGACCAGGCCCGAGTAGATCGGGACCAGCTCGCCCACCGTCTTGCCGATGGTGACGGACCGCTTGGCGAACGTGTTGGGTTCACCCTCGACGGGCACGAAGACCGCCGGGCCGCCCTCGACGGTTTGCACCGCAACGTCAGGCACCGCCACGACGGGGACCGGGTCTGCCCCCAGTGTGGCACTGGTCACGATCTCGACCTGCGCGAACATGCCCGGCTTGACCGGAAGGTCCTTGGTGGCGACCTCGATACGAACCTGCGCGGTTCGCGTCGTCATATCCACCATGGGAGAGATGTACGCCACTGTGCCCTCCAGCCTGGAATCGGCGGACCCAATCTTGATCCACGCCTTGGCACCAATGGTTATCTCGGCCAGCTTGGCCTCGGGCACATCCGCCAGCACCCAAACATTGGCAAGATTCGCCAGCACCATGATGGCCTCGCGGTCGGGGCTCACCAGTTCACCCAGTGTCACCTCACGCTGTACGACTTGGCCATCGATAATCGCGTGGATCACGTATCTCGGGGCGACCTCGCCCGTCTTGAGAAACTCATCCACGGCCGCCTGACCCATGCCCAGCAGGTGAAGCCGGTTTTCGGAGGCGGTGACGGCGGCGTCCGCCGAACGTTGGGCCGCGACCGCGGCCTTGTACTCGGCCTCGCGACGCTGAACTTCGGTGAGAGTTGTCCCCTGTGTCTGCTCGTACAGACCCTTGGCGCGGTCCCAAGACGCCTTGGCCAGGTCAACCACCGGCCCGGCCGAATCCTTGGCCACCCGCTTCTGAAGCAGATCGGCCTGTGCTTCGCCAAGCTCCGGGCTCTCAATGATGCACAGCTCATCGCCCTTCTTCACCTCTTGGCCCAGACGGACCTTGATCTCTACCACTCGGCCCCGAAGCGGTGAGCCAACGTGGGCCATGGCTTCTGCGTTGAATGCGACGCGAGCCGGGGTCACGATGGTGGGCCGCAGCGCCCACAACTGCGCTGCCTCAACCTTTACGCCATACCGCTCAACAGCGTCGGCGGTCAGCTTGACTTCATCGACGTGGTCTGCTTCGCCACCCTTGCCGTGATCGTGCCCATCACCTTCGGCGTGCACAGCCTTTGCCGCACCATGGCTATCACCGCCAGAACGCTCCTTGCACCCGGAAGCGGCGAGTATCGCGGCAAGCGAAATCACCACCGCAATCGCGGGCATCGTCATTGGTCGCAGGATATTCCCGGCTTGGATGTGGTTGTCATGTGGCATGAGGTCTGCTTTCAGGTGGTTGGAGTTGACGCCAACCAGCGTTGTGGCAAAGGATCACTTGCCGGGACCCGGCACGGCGGTATCGGTGTTGACGGTGACCTTGAGTGCTGCGGATGGGCCGGGACCGCCCACGGAGCGTTGCAAGCGGATCGCCGCGATAGCCGCCTTGCGGTCAAGCTCAACGGACCTGGCCTGGGCCGCCCGCAAGTCCTGTTCCGCAAGCAGGAGCGCCGTCGCGTCGCTCTGGCCCGCCCGGAATGAAGCGTCGGCCAGCGACCGGCGCTGCTCGAGCAACGGGACAAGTTCTTGCCGCACACGCCGAAGATTCTCACGGGTGTGAGCGAGCGACTCCCACGATCGACGCACATCTTCGATAACCTGCCGCTTGGCCAGCACCAGTTCGTGGCGGGCCTCGATCTGCTCCGCCGTGACCCGCTCGGAGCGAGCTTGGCCCATGTCGAAGATCGGGATAGGAACGGAGACTTCGGGTCCGGTTTGCCATTGTCCATCATGTTGGGCTTGCAGTCCTGCACCGGCGCCATCCAGGGGCAGGAGGCGGGCCAACGCCAGATCATCCCCCAGCGCTGCCAGCGCCCAGCACCGCTCCTGAATCTCCGGCCGAGACCCGAGTCCGGCATCGATCCACGCGGCCTCCGCGACATCGGTCAACGTCGGAGGAATCCACGGTTCCAGCTTCCATGCGGCACCGCTCGACGGCCGCCCGATCAGCCGCGCCAACCGAAGCCGTTCATCTCGAAGCTCCTGTGTCGTCTCCGCGATGTCAACTTCCAGTTCGACCCGCTGCGTGTTCAGGACCGCGACATCCTCACGGATTCCCTCGCCGACCGCGAGCC
The DNA here is from genome assembly GCA_044222485.1 of Phycisphaerales bacterium. GTDB lineage: Bacteria > Planctomycetota > Phycisphaerae > Phycisphaerales > UBA1924 > JAHBXE01. The sequence goes on from JBGAND010000011.1 coordinate 67,020, forward strand.
TCGCATTCGCCAACTCCACCGCTTTCCCAACCAAGGCCCGACGCTGCTCAAACACCGGCAGCAGCTGCTCCAACGCCTGCACCGAGACGTATCGCTCCTGCACCTGGGCGACGGCGTCGATGGTGATGCCAACGGCCGCCGCCGATGCCTGCCTGAGCCGATGGTCGGCAAGGCTGGATCGCCTGGGAATCCGGAGGATCGAAATCAAGTCCTGGGCAATCGACGCCTCGACCATGGGCTGGCCGCCACCTTCCGGAAACCGGATGGCCAGATTGAGGATTGGGTTGGGAAGCAGCCGGGCCTGCTTTGAATCGGCAAGCGCGATCCGCACTCGGGCCAGCGCGGCCTGTATGGCAGGGTCCGTGCTAACGGATAACCTGACAGCCTCAGCAAACGTCAACGTACCGGGGTCACCTTCCTCATCGTTCGGTGCGCCTTCAACGTGAAATGTGATGGCTTCAGAAAGCCCAGCGGCCGCGCCGGCGACGGTTTCGGTTTTCACCTCCGGCGGCCGCATTGAGTGGCAACCTGTCAACGAAATGATCACCAGCACGCCGGTGCCAAGCGCAGTTAGCGTTGGTGGCAAGAGCGATCGGACAGCCCTGAAGTCAACTCGGTCGGCTCGAATGTACATGGACATTGATCCATCGCGTGGTGAAGGAGCACACCCAGAACGCGCCCCCGCCGATACAGGCCGGGAAGTTGGTCAACCAAGACCAAGCGCGCACGATGAGCTTGGCCCGCAGCTGCTCTTTCATGAGCAAGGCGAGCGCGCAGGTGCCCTACACCAACATAACGATGGACCGGATGCACGCGATGGTGGGCGGTGCTGCCGTGGCCCGAGTGCCCGCACATCGCACAGATACGCCTTGCGACGGGCGATCGGCCGGAAAGAAAACCGCGGCCAACTCCGGCTGCGGCAGTTCAGCGGTGATGGTCCAAGCCGCGGCCCTTACAGGCGATGCGCCCAAACTGGACTTGACCGGCTCGTCCTGACAAGGATTCGTCGTACTTGACTCTGGATCATCCGAATGTTCCGGCGAGCAAGGCTTCGCGCATCGGCCCAACTCATCCCGGCCGCAGCCACCCCATTCCAGGTGCGAGGTTCCATTCGCTTCCTTGCAGTGGACCAGCAGCCCACCAGCCACGCTTTGGAAACCGGTGGCCAGCATGCAGATGACCGCAATGACGCGATGCAGTAAGTGTCGATTCATGGAGCTCTTGAGACGATAGGCGCTGACTTGGTCATCGTAAAAGCCACCCAGCGCAGAACAGGTTCTTCATCGGCGCGACCATATTCCCCACTGAAGACCCTTCTTTGAATCGTTGATGGTCAGAACGCTCAATTGCGCGGCCAGCACGTCAGTAGGAAGCGGACAACATTGTGCGGAATAGGCTTGAAGGGTCGGATCGCCGCGCATCCGGCATGTGGTTGATCGGGCGAGGTGGGTGCTTGCATGCGGCCTCTGGCGAGATTGTCGCGGCCTCCCCACAACGAATAGGTGGCCGGCAGCACGAAGAGCGTCGACAGGTAGTCCGTGAAGATGTCCGCGATGACCACGGTCGCGAGCGGTCATTGCACCTCCGCGCCCACACCCGTATTCAGGGCCATCGGAATGAACCCCAGCGCCGCAACCATCGCCGCAATCAGGATCGGCCGCAGTCGGATGAGCCGGGTCTGCTCAATCGCTTCGTTCGCTCCGACGCCGGCCGCGATCCGGTGCTCAAACTGTCCGCCAAAGGTGGAGCAGTAGCCCGCGGGCATCTTGACATCCTGCGCGATCCGACTTCGGGCTTCCCTGGCGAACCCCCAAGGTCGCGGCCGCGGAAGTTCATTTGCATGATCACACGCCGCTTGCCCCCGTCCCGATCCACCACTGCGGGTCCTTCGGTCGGCGCGATGCGAGAGCGAGGGTCGGGCATCACGGTGCTGGAATTACCTGCCGCCGCGATTCGCGTGATTTCTGAAGTGGAGGCAAGGGGACTCGAACCCCTGACCTCATCCATGCCATGGATGCGCTCTACCAAAACTGAGCTATGCCCCCAGGTTGTACGGCCGACGCGTTCCCGCGGCGGACGAGTCGCAAGTGTACGGGTCATGGCCTCCCGGTCAAGGAGGGATCCGGTCCAAAGAGAGCAGTTCATCGGCCGCGGCCACCACCGACTCAAGGGTGATCCGCTCAATCCGGCACTGTTCCGCGTGATCGTCGCTGATTTCAGACTCCGGCAGCGTCGGATCCGCCACGATAATCCGCTCACCGCCCGCAGCCCGAATCGTCGTCCACCGCGGATCGGTTGGCCCAAAGAGCGAAACCAAGGGCACTCCAAACGCCGCGGCAATGTGCCGCGGCCCGGTGTCGTTGGTCACCATCAGCTTGCAACGCCCATCCGCCATGATCCCCTTGAGCGACCCCAGCGTATTGCCCAGTTCAGGCAACGATTGCACCGGTCTCTTCGCCCCGGCCTTGATCCGATTGATCAACTCCACCTCGCCCGGTGAGCCGTTGACTAAACTCGGAATGCCGCGCGTCTCATAAAGATGATCCGCAAGCGCCGCGAACCGTTCCTCCGGCCAACGCTTCGCCGGGTTGTTGCCGCCAGGATTCAGAATCGCGTAGGTCTGCTCAGGCGAGATGTTGGCCTTCACGAGAACCGCATCAGCCTCGGCCCTGTCCTGCGGCGTGACACCCAACTCCATGCGAGTATCGGGGATCGCATTGGGTTCAACAAGTTTCAAACCCGCGCCGAACTTCGCATCCGGCAGCGCCTGCAACATCGACACCGCCGCATTCCAGTAGTACGTCACCGCGGGAATCGGATACCGATCCCCGTTGGCCTTGCGCGGCACTTCCAGCCGCTGCGTCAGCAGCAGCGCACGCGCATCACGGTTGTACCCGATGCGCCGCGGAATCCCCGCAATCCGCGCAATCAGCGCTGTCGAGAGCGAGTTCGTGAGCAACAACGCCGTGTCATACCGCCGCGGCCGCACTTTCGCCGCCGCGAACTTGGGCCCCATGACACCTGCCGCGTGGTGCACGTGGAACTCATCAAGCAGATTGCCCCCGCCCAAAATCTGGTCAATGCCAGGCCGAACAAGTCCTCCGATGAAGCACCCCGGCAGGCGATCGCGAAGCAAGCGAAGTGTCGGTGTCGCCATGACGGCATCACCGACCCATGAAGGGCAGATGACCAGAAGTCGCAACGGAATGGGCGGTGGAGCAGGCATCTACTTGCAAATGAGAGCAGCGGCAGAAAGGAGCGTGGAACTTTGATCCAACAGAATGCAACGTGACTTGGGAAGGCCCGCGGCCAAGCCAGCATCAATATCTCGTTGGGCATCACCCACGAGCCAAGAGGACTTGAGGTCGAGATCGAGCTCAGCGGCCGCGGCCAAGAGCATGCCGGGGGCGGGCTTTTGCCAGGGATGCGTTTTGGTGAACTCGGGGATGTTGCCCTTGGGGTGGTAGGGGCAGAAGTAGAAGGCGTCGAGCTCGGGGAGGAGTTGGTGGAGGCGAGCATTGATGGTGTGGACTTGGGCGAGCGTGGCGCCGCCGCGGGCGACTACGCCTTGGTTGCTGATGACAATGAGGGTGAAGCCGGCTGCTTTGAGTTTGATGCAGGCTTCGCGGGCGCCGGGGAGGAGGCGGACGAGGGTGGGGTCGATGACGTCGCCGGGCGCGGCGGGGTGAGGGGGTGGTGGAAGCGAGTTGGCTTCCATCAGTGTGTCGTCGCGGTCGAGGAAAATGGCTGGCCGCACGTGGAATCCCGGCGTAAGCGGAGAGGGGGAGATTCGAACTCCCGAGTAGACTTACGTCCACTGCCGGTTTTCGAAACCGGTCCATTCAACCGCTCTGGCACCTCTCCGGAGTGGTTGGGCGATCATTGAGGGTTGGGGGCGGGGAATCAAACCGGGTGCGACGCGATTCGGCAGAATCGCGTCGCACGGGCTGTTTTGCGGTGCGGGGCGTTAGATCGCCTCGTACCTGATTCTCTGGCCGCCGACGGAGGCATCGGCCATCAGGCCGCCGGTTGTGTGGATGAATACGGCGACACCGTCGCGGTAGTTGCCGGGGTAATTGACACCCTTATTGATGGCGACAGCGGAGGCGTTGGAGGCGAAGGTGTAGTTGCCGGTCTTGAACTTGTTCAGGGCGGCCTGGTCCTTGAAGATGATGAGCTCGCTGTAGCTTTCGCCGCCGACCTGGGCGCCGATGCTGCCCTCAGAGAGCCGGCAGTAGCCGATCATCTTGCCGTGCTCATAGACCTCGCCGCGGCCCCAGGTGGCGCCGGCGATGGCCGCGCCCTTGCGGACTACGGGGAGGATGGCGTAGCCGGCAGCGCTTTCGAGCTCTGCGGCGATGCCGGAGTCTTGGCGGAAGTCGCTGAGAGCGCTGCTGCTATCGGCGGACATGGTGGCCCGGCTCTCTTCAGTCTTGGGACTGGTGGAACAGCCGAGCGGGACGACAGAAGCGAGCGCGAGAGCGAGGACGAGTGATCTCATGGAAGTTCTCCTTTGTGAATGGGATGTTCACTAGGTACTTCGCTCGCTGGGTGGCGAGGGGTTCATTTGAGATGCCTAAGGGTGTTGGATTGTGATTATGAAACTCCGTTGAGACGTGATTCATCCCTGGATGCTCGGCACTCTTTCGCTATTCATGGGCATCCGGCGGCGAACTGGTTCAGGAAACACTGGAAGTCGTTGGCGGTGAGGGTGGGGTTGGTGGTGCTGCCGTCGCAGTTGGCGGAGGGGTCGGCTTGCGCGAACTTGTTGAGGAAGCACTGGAAGTCATTGGCGGTGAGGATGGGGGCGGAGGTGCTGGCATCGCAGTTGGCGGGGCAGGGGAGGGCGCGCTGCCAGAGCAGGGCGCGGTTCTGGCCACCGGAGACGCCGTAGCCGGAGATGTAGGTGTAGCCGCCCGAGGTCCAGATGGCGCGGGCGAAGGAACTGCTGTAGCCGGCGGGATTGATGTCGATGGCGCTGGCCGCGGTGCCGGTCCAGACGGTCGCGTGGTTGTCGACCAGACCGACCTGCATGCCGTTGGCGACGCCGTAGCACTCGGAGTTAAAGGAGCCTGTCGGCGCGAGGTCTACGTATGAACCCGTGGAGCCGGTCCAGAGGATGGCGTGGTTACCACCCTGTGTGTACGCTGCGTAGCCGACGTGCTGGATTCCGTCGGTGGCCCAGGCGTCGGAGTATCCGTACGCGGAGCCCGGGTGCAGGTCGACGTAAGACGTCGGGGACAGCGCGGTCCAGAGGCATGCGCGGAACGAGGTGTTGGGGTCGTAGTAGTAACCGACGACTTGGCCGTTCTTTACGCCGCGGGCTTCGGAGAAGTTGGCGATCGCGGGATTGAGGTCAATCCGGGAGCCGGGGGATCCGAACCAGGCGCTGGCGTGGACTTGTCCGATGGTTGCGACGCCGACCTGGGTGCCGCCATCGAGGGCGCGGACCTCTGATGAAGAAGCGTTGGCGGGCGCGAGGTCGATCCAGGATGCTGCCGAGCCGGTCCAGATGCATGCGCGGCGGCGGTCGGTGGTGACGTATCCGCCTTGGGTTCCGCCGGAGCTGGCGAAGGCGAGGGAGATGGATGAGCCGGCGGGGTTGAGGTCGATTCCGGGTACGGTTCCGTTCCAGAGTCGGGCGTGGGGTCCTTGGGCTGAGGCCTGGGACATTCCGACCTGCTCGCCAGGGGAGCCACCGTAGCTGTAGGAGGAGAGGGTTCCGGCGGGGTGGAGGTTGGTGACGGTCCAGGCCTGGCCGTGGGCGGAGGCGGCGGCAAGGAGCAGGGGGGAGAGGCGGAGGGCGGTGCGCATGGGGACTCCTTCGAGGGGATTTTGGAGTCCATGCGAGAGATTGGGGGTGGCGACGCAATGGGGGGGAGAAGGATTTTGTTGGTCGAAGGAGTAACCGGGGTTGAGGCAGTTGATCAGCCAGGGTTGGTCGGGGTGGTCGCGGGCGAGTTCGAGGGCGAAGCGTTTGATGGGGCCGTTTTTGGCCTTGGCTTCGAAGAGGAAACGAGGGTGGGTGGGAGAGGGGGAGTGGGCGCGGTCGACGGTGATGCTTTCGATGTAGGGGTGTTGGGGATCGATGAGGATGTCTTGGGCGCGGAGGGAGAAGATTTCGGGGTTTTGGGGGATTGGGATGCCGGCGAAGGTGGTGGTCGGCATGCAGAAGGCGCGGAGGGTGGCGATGCTGGTGGGCTTTTTTGGTTCGCGGAGGATGGGGAGGAGGAGGTTGGCGACGTTTTCGTCGGTGATGGTGGGGAAGGGGGTGGCGAGGGGGGAGGGAGGGGAGGGGAAGTAGGGAGTGAGGAGTGGGGAGAGAGAGGAGTTGGTGTGAGGAGGGTGTACGCGAGTGGGCGCTGTGGGTTTGCGGAGCGTGGGTAGAAAGGCAGGTAGGGACGGAGCCCTCACCGCCCGCTGCGCGGGCACCTCTCCCGCCGGCGGCGGGAGAGGAGGACCGTCGCGTTGCGACGGACTGCGTTGGGCGCTAGGCCGCGGAGGAGGGGGTGGAGGCGGCTCGGCGTTTTTCGATGGGGCTGGGGGTGGTGCTGGCGACTTGTTCGAGGTGGGAGATGGCCGCGGCCTGGGCTTGGAGGATGCGGAGGGAGAGGGCTTGCTGGGCGAAGGCCTGGAAGAGGGCGAGGTGGGCGTGGATGGCGGGGGAGGTGAGGAAGAGGAGGAGGTCTTCGGGTGTGGCTTTTTCGGCGAAGGCGAAGGGGTCGAAGCGGAGGGATTGGAGGGTGGCGAGGAGGGTGGATTCGTGGGGGGAAAGGGTGGGTTTTTCGGGGGAATTGGGGTGGTTTTCAGCGGGGGTTTGAGGGGTGAGTTGGGCGGGGGAGGCGATCATGGTGTTTGGAATATACTTGGTATTCTAAAATTTGTCAATAGGATTTTGTTTGGTTAGATCACTAATTTTCAAAGTGGCCCAATTTGCTCCAGGTTGGGTGCGCGGACACGGGGTGTTCGAGCTGGGGGATATTTCCGGACATCTACGAGCACCCCGCATGGGTGCGGATTGAGGTCCGCGGGTTCCGGGGGTGTGCGAGGCGCACTACCCCCGGCTACTGGCGGTCAAGGCCTTCGGCCTGAAGGCGACGGATGTCTGAGGGAGTTCGGGTCGGGGTGTGGGGGAATATGGTTTTCATCCACTCCTCTTGCAAAGGAACTCACCTTGAACCCAGCTCCCATCTTTGAGTGTTTCTCGGCATATCAGAAGACCGCGGCGATGCAGGCGGCGGTGGATGTGGGGTTGTTTTCGGCGATTGCGGCGGGGCATTCGACGGCGGCTGGGGCGGCGAAGGTTTGCCAGGCGTCGGTGAAGGGGATGCGGGTGCTTTGTGACTATTGGACGATCAATGGGTTACTGACGAAGTCGGGGAGTGGGGATGCGGCGACGTACAAGTTGACTGCTGAGGCGGCGATGTTTTTGGATAAGAAGTCGCCGGCGTATCTGGGGGGAGTGCTTGGCTTTTTGAATGGGCCGATTGTGCCGTTCTTCTCAAAGATGACGGAGGCGGTGCGGCGGGGTGGGGCTGTGGGTGAGGGGACGGTGGAGGCGGACTATTCGGGGTGGGTTGCGTTTGCGGAGCAGATGGGGGCGATGATGTTCCCGGCGGCGCAGGGGATTGCGGGGGTTTTGGGGCCGGTGAAGGGGAAGGTTTTGGATGTGGCGGCGGGGCATGGGTTGTTTGGGATTGTGCTGGCGCAGAAGAACCCGGGGCTGGATGTGGTGGGGCTGGATTGGCCGCGGGTGATGGAGGTGGCGAAGCGGAACGCGGCGGGGATGGGGGTTGGGGATCGGTACTCGGCGATCACGGGGGATGCGTTTACGGTTGATTTGAAGGGGCCGTATGACGCGGTGCTGCTGACGAATTTGCTGCACCACTTTGATCGGGGGCGGTGTGTGGCGCTTTTGAAGAGGCTGCGCGCGGCGCTCAGGCCGGGTGGGAAGTTGGTGACGTTGGAGTTCGTGCCGAATGAGGATCGGGTGACGCCGCCGATGTCGGCGGGGTTTTCGCTGGTGATGCTGGCGACGACGGCGGCGGGGGATGCTTACACGTTTAGGGAGTTGGAGAGCATGATGAAGGAGGCGGGGTTTGGGAAGAGCTTTGTGAAGCAGTTGGAGGATTCGCCGCAGCAGGTGGTGGTGTCGGAGTGAGGGGAGCGTGGGGAGTTGGCAGTGGGGAGTGGGGAGAAGACGAGTCGGGCGTCTCGGGTGGTGGGACCGGGGCGACCCGCCCCGGCTCACGGGTTGCGCGCTAGGGAACGATCTTGATTGGGATTCGGGCGAGGACTTTGCCGCCTTGGCCGGACATGTAGCGGATTTCGGCTTCGCCGGGGTCTTTGGGGGATTTGACGGTGAGGGGGGAGCCGCTGGTGGTGGCGGTGTAGGCCGCGTATTGGCCGTCGGGGGTCGATTTGGTGACGACGGTGATGTAGTCGCCGGAGTTGTTGGGTCCGGTCCAGGTGATGGAGATGTCGGTGGCGGGTTTAGATTCGGGGGCGGCTGAGAGGGTGATGGGGGCGGCGGTGATTTTGATGGGGCGGCGGGCGAGCGTGCGGCCGCCTTGGCCGGAGAGGTAGCGGAGTTCGGCGTTGCCTTCCATGATGGGGAGGAGCAGTTTGAGCGGTGAGCCGGCGGAGGTGACGGTGTAGTTTCCGTAGCGGCCTTCGGGGAGGTCGGCGGGGACGATGGTGATGTAGTCGCCGGGGTTGTTGGGGCCGGTCCAGGTGACTTCGAGTGTGGAGCCGGCGATGGCGTCGGCGGGGGCGGTGATGGTGACTTTGGGCTCGGTGATTTTGATGGCGCGGCGGCCGATGACGCGGCCGCCCTGGCCGGTCATGTAGCGCAGTTCGGCATCGCCGGGGGTGACGGGGATGAGGATGGAGAGTGGGGAGCCTTTGGTGGTGTAGGTGTGGTTGCCGTAGCGGCCGTCGGGGAGAGACTTTTCGACGACGGTGATGTAGTCACCGGTGTTGTTGGGGCCGGTCCAGGTGATGTCGATGGTGGCGCCGGCGAGGGCTTCGGCTGGCGCGGTGATGGTGACTTCGGCGTTGAGGACTTTGATGGGGCGGCGGGCGAGGACTTTGTTGCCTTGGCGGGTGACGTAGCGGAGTTCGTGGTCGCCGGGGGTGGTGGGGGCGGTCAGGGTTTGCGGGGAGGGCTTTTCGGCGTCGGCGAAGCTGCCGTAGTGGGCGTCGAGGGCATCCTTGGCGACGATGGTGACAAAGTCGCCTTTGTTGTTGGGGCCGGTCCAGGAGAGGGAGAAGGTTGTGCCCAGAACTACTTCGGCGGGGCCGTCGAGGGTGACGGTGACGGGTGTGACTTCGATGGGGGCGCGGCCGAGGATGGTGTGGGAGCGGCCGGTGACGTAGCGCAGTTCGTGGGGGCCGGGCCCGAGTGGCGCGGTGAGTTGGAGCGTGGGGCCGAGTTTGGTTTCCTGGTAGTTGCCGACGACGGAGTTTGCGGCGTCGAGGCGGACGATGGTGATGTAGTCGCCGCGGTTGTCGGGGCCGGTCCAGGAGGTGGAGAAGGCGGAGCCGGCGGGAGTTTTGTCGGGGGCTTTGAGGGTGGCGGGGGTGAGGATCTCGTCCGGTTCTTTGGCGGGGGGCGTTGTTGGGGAGGGAGTGGCGGGGGTTGGCGTGGCCGCGGGAGCTTTGGTGATGGGCGCGGGGGGCGGGGGAGTTTTGCTGGAGCAGCGGAGGAGGAGAAGCAGGAGCGCGATGATGATGAGGATGATCGCGATGATGGTGTTGCGGCGGCGGTTGTTCGTGGCCATGGGGGGAGTCTACCTGAGAGGGATTAGGTGGTGCGAGCTGAGCGCGCAGGAGGGCTCTGAGAGTTCATGCGAGAGATGTGGTGGGGGGACGCAAGGGAATTGCGTTGGTCGGCGGATTAGATCTGGAGCCATTCCGGCGCGAGGGAGCATCGAAGTCGGAGGAACCGACTTCGATGGCACGGATTCAACGGGCGGACTTGAGCATTTCGGTGAGGCGGCTCAAGCCGGGTTCGAGGTTGGTGCGTGGGGGGCCGAAGCTGAAGCGGACGAAGCTGGAGAGGGGGGATTTGGCGCTGCGCTTGCGTTGCGGGTTGACGTCGAAGAACTCGCCGGGGACGGTGAGGACTTTGTGTTTGAAGGCCGCGTGCATGAAGGAGAGGCCGTCGTTGAGCGGGGCGGGGAGTTTGGCGATGGAGCCGAAGACGTAGAAGGTGGAGAGGGCCTGGCAGGGAAACTCGATGCCGAGTTTGGTGAGCGTGTTGATGGTGAGTTGCTGCTTGAGGGCGAACTCGGCGCGGACGGCGTTGGTTTCCTGGTCGGCGCGGGCGGGCTTGAGGACTTCGATGGCGGCTCGCTGGATGGGGCGGGAGGGGCCGCCATCAAGGAAGGATCCGGCGGCGGTGAGTTTCTGGATGATGGACTTGGGGCCCAGGATCCAGCCGGAGCGCCAGCCGGGGTAGCGGTAGCACTTGGTGAGGCCGTCGATGATGAGGACGGGGTCGGTGTTGACGTCGTCGACAAAGGCCGCGGAGGAGACGGGGCCGGGGCCGGCCTTGCCGTTGTTGAAGATGTAGTGGGAGTAGAACTCATCCATCAGCAGGGTGCAGTTGCGTTTGCGGGACATGGCGACCCAGGCGGCGAGGTCGGGGCCTTGGATGACGTGGCCGGTGGGGTTGCAGGGGTTGGAGATCAGCAGGGCGCCGAGCTTTTGGGAGACGACGAGGTCTTCGAGGGCGGTGGGGGAGATCTTGAAGCCGTTCTCGGCCTTGAGCTCGATGTGGACGGGTTCGATGCGCTGGAAGGTGGTGAGGAGGTCTTCGTAGGCGGTGTAGTCGGGGGTGAAGTAGCCCAGGCGGATGTTGTTGAGCGCGGCGCCGATGCGTGTGAGGGCGGCGCGGCCGCCGGGGGCGATGCAGACGTTGTCGATGGTGTATTGGGAGGACTTGCCCTTGCGGAAGAGGCGGTTGTAGTGGTCGGCAACGGCCTGGCGATATTCGGGGATGCCTTCGACGGGGCCGTAGCCGTGGTCGGCGGTTTCGATCTTGAGGGAGTCGAAACGCGGCGGGCAGTTGGGGATGAGGCCGATCTCGGGCTGACCCTGGCCGAGGTTGGTCCAATTGAGATCACCCATCGTCCAGCCGACCTTCATGGCTTCGTTGTTGACGCGGATGACGCCCATGAAGGGGAGGTCGCGGAAGGCGGAGGTGGTCATGGTGCAGGTCCTGAGGGTTGGGGCGGATGGTAAGGGGAAATGGCCAAGGGGCCAAATGGCGAAGGGCCAAAATTCTGAACAGGCATGGCGCTTGGCCTGGTCACTTGGCCCTTGGCCATTTGGCATCCCTACATTCCGGGCATGGTGACGAAAGAATCAGCGGCGGCGTTTGCGGACGCGTGGTTTGCGGCTTGGAATGCGCATGATGTGGATGGGATCATGGCGTTGTATGCGGAGGGGATTGAGCACACCTCACCGTTCATCGTGAGGTACACGCCGGAGGGGCAGACGCCGCCGAAGTCGATCAAGGGGAAGGCGGGGGTGGGAGCGTATTTTGCCCGGGCGCTGGAGCGGAATCCGGATCTGAAGTTCATTCCGATGCATGTGACGGTGGGGATGGAGAGTGTGATTCTGGTGTATCGGAGGATGAACGGGGACCTGGCCGCGGAGATCTTTGTGTTCGATGAGAACGGGCGGGTGAGTCGGTCGATCTCGCACTACTGGTGAGTGGGGGTATAGTCAGCGACTTTGAGGATGCGACATGGACACAGAGACAATTCGCAGGCGTGTTGCCGAGATCGGGTTCTGGTACCACAGGATCGAGTTGCCCGGAGGCGTGGTGACATCGGGCGAGAATCCGGTGGATGCGGCGGCGTATCGGGTGCCCGCGGACCTGACGGGTTTGCGAGTGCTGGATGTTGGGGCGTGGGACGGATATTGGACGTTCGAGGCGTTGAAGCGTGGGGCGCGTGAGGCGGTTGCGATTGATGATTTTTCGGATTACCTGGGGCACCTGAAGCCGGAAGACCGACACGCGTGGAAGAGCTTTGACTTGTGCCGCGAGGCGCTTGGGTATTCTGAGGAGCGGTGCAAGCGGATTGAGATTTCGCTGTACGACATTACCGAAGAGAAGCTGGGCGGCCGATTTGATCTGGTGTTTTGCTTTGGCACGCTGTATCACCTGCGGCATCCGCTGCTGGGGCTGGACAAGCTGAGCTCGGTATGTGACGGGCAGATCATCGTGGAATCGCAGACGTGCGACGACTTCAGCGCGTATCGTGGCGGGCTGGGGAGGGGGTATCCGGGCAAACAGATGGTGGCGGAGTTCTTTCCGACCAATGAGCTTGCGGGCAACGTCACCAACTGGTGGGCGCCGACGCTGACGTGTTTGGCGGGCCTGACCTTCGCCGCGGGATTTACACAGAAGCTCTCGGTGTGGAAGTTGACGGAGAATCCGCGGAGCATCGGGTTATGCCGCGGGTTCTGCACGGGGACCAAGCCGGGGAAGTAGTTACCCTTTTACACAGGATTCCAGCACATGTCGGACACGTATCTCATCACGGGTGCCAACCGGGGCATCGGGCTGGAGTTTGTCCGGCAGCTGTCGGCGCGGGGAGAGCGTGTCATCGCGACGGCGCGGAACCTTGAGGAGGCCAGTGCGCTCAAGGGGACGGGGGCGACGCTGCTGCCTCTGGAAGTTTCGGATTCGGGATCAATTCACAACCTTGGGGAGGCTCTCAAGGGGCGGGCGATCGATGTGCTGATCAATAACGCGGGGATCAGTTCCGAGACCAAGTCGCTGGCGTTGTGCACGACTGAGGGGCTGCAGAGGGACTTTTTGGTGAACAGCATTGGTCCTTTGCTGGTGACTCGGGCGTTGATTCCGAACCTGCGCGCGGGGACGCGCCGGGTTGTCGTGAGCATCTCGAGCAAGCTGGGGTCGATCGCGCACAACACGGGCGGGTCGTCGTATGGCTATCGCGCGAGCAAGGCCGGGCTGAACATGCTGATGGTGTCGCTGGCTCAGGAGTTCAAGGGTGAGGGGTTCATCAGCGTGGTCATGCATCCGGGATGGGTGAAGACAGACATGGGTGGTGCGGGGGCGCCGCTGGAGATTCCTGATGCGGTGCAGTCGATGATCAAAGTCATCGACGACTTGTTGCCGCGGGACAACGGCACGTTTCGCCAGTTCGATGGTGCGGTGCTGCCGTGGTAAGCTGAGCGTTCAGCGGCGATCGGGAGCACTGGTGCCGTTAAGGGCCCGAGGCGATGCGATAGCGACGGGCGGCTCGACTCCGGCATCTTTCAGGAGGCGTCGCTCGGCGGCGGCTTGGGCGGCCTCCCGAGATGAGAATTCAAAGTTGGGCTTGATGCCACGATCGGTGAGGCGTTCGTTGGTGGGTGTGCGGTAATCGGCCGCGGCGAGCCAGAGGATCCAGCCTGAGCCGATGTCGATGGGGCGAGAAAGCAGTGGCTTGCCGGCGGTGGCCTGGCCGTAAGAGTCGGCGCGTTTGGAGGCCTTGAAGGCCCAGACGAGAGGTTCGACTGAGGCGGAGGAACGCTTTGAAGTGAGGATGGCGACGGGGCCGGTGAAGCGTTCGGGATCGGGGCGGACGGTGATGTGGACAGCGCCCTGGGTGTCGAGGATGGCTTCGGCTTCTTCGACGGAGGCTGCGGAGGAGATCTCGGCGCGGGGAATGTTGTCGAACTTGCCTTCGAGGGCTTCGGCGCGCTGGCGGGGGCCGAACCACACGCCGGTGTCGATGGGTTCGGCGATGACCCAGCTCAACGTGCGGAGGGAGGCCAGCGTGACACCGGGGGCGGCGCGGACGTCGATGATGATGCCCTTGGGCTTCCAGTCGAGCGTTTGGCGGAAGACGCGGTCAACATCTTCAGCGTGGAGGAAGGCATCCATGCGAACTGTTGCGAGTCCGGTTTTTTCGTCGAATGTGGCGCGGATGGGGGCGAGCTCGGAGGCGCTCCAGTCGGCCATGGCGGCGCGGGAGCGGGCATCACCCTTGGGGAAGACCAGGGGCATGGTGAACTTGATGTGGTTTCGGGCGGCCGCGACGGTGCCGAAAATGAACTCGACATCATCCTTGGCCATGCGGGCGTTGTACTTGACCTGCTCTGTGTAGGCGTGCATCGCGGGCTTGGACATAAGGGCTGAGTCGTAGAGGCGTTCGCCGATGGCTTTCTCGATCGCATCGGCCAGAGGGGGATAGTTGTTGATGGGGGGCGAGTCGGGGGATTCGGGTTCGATCTTGAGGAGGCCGACGCGGCGGCCGTTGTCGGTGACCAGTTCGGCGGGCTTGTCGGCGGAGACGATTCTGGTTTTGACGCCTGCGCTTTTGATGCCGCCGACGCCGAACCAGCCTTCGCCGGGTTTGTCGCCGTCGGGGATGCCGCTGGTCCAGGTGCCGATCGTGCCGCCGGGGAAGATGAAGGGGACGAAGAATGAACCGAGGATTCCTTGGACGCCGCCGATCATGTCCCAGGCGATGTCGGGGCGGGTGCTGGCGATGAAGCCGGTCCCGGACTTGGCGGGCTTGGCGCTGATGCGGCCGGAGATGGGGCCGATGAAGTCGAAGGGTGGGATGATGGTGGCGCGGTAGACGCCGTCGAGGGGGAGGGAGATGTTGCCGGCGGAGCGGCCGGTGTGCTGCACGGATGGGCCGCCGCAGCCGCTGGCGAGCATCGCCAAGGACGCGAGCAGCGAGAGAATCGCGTTTTGGCGACGGCTGGTCATTTCAATCTCCATCGGCTGATTATTCGCTCAGGAGCGTAGCGGAGATGCGATCGGTTTGGGTCTGGCGTGGGGTTCTGCGGATCGCGAAACCCTGTTCCCTATACTTGCGGCCATTTCCAAGGACCGGAGCTCCCATGATTCGACGCACGCATACCTGTGGCCAACCCCGCGAAGAGCACATCGGCCAGACTATTTCCCTGAATGGTTGGGTGAATTCTTACCGCGATCACGGCAACCTGATCTTTATCGATGTGCGGGACCGCTTCGGCATTACGCAGTTGGTTTTCGATAAAGAGGAAAAGGGTGGGAACGCGGCCCTGCTCGCGGGGGCGGACAAACTTCGCAACGAGGACGTGATCGCCGCGACCGGCGTCGTGCGGATGCGCACGGGCGGACCCAACCCCAAGCTGGCCACGGGCAAGGTGGAGGTGGTGGTCCAGGCTCTCGAGGTCCTCAACAAGACGCTGAACCCACCGTTTCTGCCGGACGACCTGGGCAAGCTTCCCAATGAAGAGATGCGGCTGAAGCATCGGTATGTCGACTTGCGGCGGCCGCGGATGCAGCAGATTCTGGGGTTGCGTCACAAGGTGTATCAGGTGACGCGCCGGTACTTTGACGAGAACGGGTTCCTGGAGATCGAGACGCCGATTCTTTATAAGAGCACGCCGGAAGGTGCGCGGGAGTTCATCGTTCCCAGCCGCAGTTCGCCGGGACAGTGGTACGCGCTCCCGCAGAGCCCGCAACTCTTCAAGCAGATTCTGATGGTGGCGGGGTGCGATCGGTACATGCAGATCTGCCGGTGCTTCCGCGATGAGGACCCGCGTGCGGACCGGCAGGCGGAGTTCACGCAGATCGACCTTGAGATGAGCTTTGTGCGGCGCGACCACGTCGTAGAGATGATGGAGGGGTTTGTGCGCAAGCTCTGGAAGGAAGTGGCGGGTGTGGATGTGCCGCCGATTCAGCGGATGGTGTATCGCGAGGCGATGGAGCGGTTTGGCATCGACCGGCCGGACACGCGGTACGGGCTGGAGATCAAGGACATCTCCGAGATCGCGGCCAAGACGGAGCTGGGCTTCTTCAAGGAGACGCTGGCCAAGGGTGCGGATCGGCCCAAGTTCAACTCGCAGCGCGGCGTCGTGAAGGCCATTCGCGTTCCCGGCGGAGCTGAGAAGTTGACTCGCAAGCTCACGGACGGCTACAACGAGTTTGTCCGTGGCTTTGGCGCGGGCGGGTGTGCTGTTGTCAAGATGAACGCGGCGGGCGTGTTTGAGACGGGGATTGCCAAGTTCCTGGAGCCACATAAGGCGGAGTTGACGGCGGCGCTGGGGCTCCAGCCGGGGGACACGGTGCTGTTCGTGGCCGACACGTACAACGTCTGCACCAAGTCGCTGGGAGAGCTGCGGCAGAAGGTGGCCCGCGACATCGGCATCGTTCCCAAGCCGGGTGCGGAGGGTGGACCGTGGAACTTCCTGATCGTGCTGGACTTCCCGATGTTCGAGAAGGACAAAGAGAGCGATCGCTGGATCGCGATGCACCATCCTTTCACAGCGCCGAACGATGACCAGGTTGAGGCGTTTGTGAATGCGGAAGATGAAGTCACGATCGAGTCGATTGTTTCCGCGGGCTATGACATCGTCCTGAACGGCCAGGAGATCGCGGGCGGTTCGATTCGCATCCATGATCCGGCGGTGCAGGGCAAGGTCTTCAAGCTCTTGGGAATGTCGCCGGAGCAGGCCAAGGAGAAGTTCAGCTTCTTGCTGGAAGCCTTGGCGTATGGCGCGCCGCCGCACGGAGGTATTGCGTTTGGTCTGGATCGACTGGTGATGAACTTCGCCGGCACGGACAACATCCGCGATGTGATGGCGTTCCCCAAGACGCAGATCGGCGCAGACCTTATGACCAGTGCCCCAAGCCCTGTAACCAAGGAACAGCTTGAGGAGCTTCATATCCGGAGTACTTGGACGCCACCTACGCCGCTGCCGTGAGGGCTGGCCGGATAACAAAAAAGTAGCCGGCGCGTGCGCACATGTGCAATCCGCCGCATCTCTTTCCTATAGAGAAGGGGTGCAATCCGCCCGATTCCTTGGCGTTCTGCTCGGGGACCAGGGAATTGGGGGAGGAAGCTATGGCAGGGCAGAATCAAATGGATGATCGGCGGTATCTCATTAAGGCGATGCAGAACTTGACCTTCGGCGAGGGCGCGAAGTTCTTTGATCTGTTGTGGCTGGGGTTTGGGGACCAGTGGCGGTCCATTCTGGCGGACTTGGTATCGCACCAGTTGGTGGTCGTCAAGATGGTTGATGGTGTTGAGCATCCGGAGATCACGCCGCGGGGGCGGTCTTGGACGCAGCAGGCGGGGACGATGGCGGCGACGGCTGCCTGAGCTAGTCGCTGACGACGATCGTCTGACCATTTTCTGAATCACGCTTACCTTCGATGCACTCGATGACCACCGAGGCGATTCGCTCGGGCGGCATGGTTTCGTTTTTGGGTAGCTTCTCTTCGGAAAAGAGAGCTCGAAGCATTTCTGTTTCCACCGCGCCGGGGGCGATGGCGAAGGACTTGATGTCAATCGCGCGGCCTTCTTTGGCGCAGGACCTGGCCATGAGGTTTACGGAGGCTTTGGCCGCGGCGTAGCCGAAGAAGCCGGAGAAGGGGTCCACGGTGCCCTTGGTCGAAATGTTGACGATGCAGCCGCGGCCCTGATCCAGGAAGATGTGCCAGGCGTAGTGAATGAGGTAGGCCGGGCCCAGGGCGTTGACGCGGAAGATCTCGTCGATGATCGCGGGCGTGGTGTGGTCGATGGCCATGAGTGGGGCAAAGCCGGCGTTATTGATGAGGACATCAAGACGGCCGAACTGTCGCTGGGTCCGACCCACGATTTGTTCGCAGGCGGTGGCTTCGCCGATGTCGGCGGGGATAACCAGGCAGCGCTTCTCGCCGACGGTTCGAGAGACTTCTAAAAGCGGGTCGGGCCGGCGGCCGACCAGTGTGAGGCGGAAGCCGCGATCCGCGAGCATGAGGGCGGTGGCGCGGCCGATGCCGGTGCCGGCCCCTGTGACGATGGCGACCTGATCCATGCGGGAGTGTACGGTACACTCCCGGCTCATGAACCTTCCCCGAGTCCTGATCTTTCTGGCGTTTGTGGTGGTGCTGGGCATTCCCTTTGCGCTGCGCCCGGCCGCGGAACGAGACCCTGCGACGAAGGACTCGCCCGTGCTGGTGGTGATCACGCCGCACGTGCCGCAGATTCACCATGAGTTTGGGATTGCGTTTGATCGCTGGTACTTCGCGAAGTTTGGCAAGCGGGTTCGGGTGGACTGGCGGTATGCGGGGACGTCGGAAATTCTGAAGCAACTTGAGGCTCAGTACGGGGCCGCGCTGAAGGGTGGGCAGTTTGATCTGACGGACCTGAAAAACCCCAAGTGCGCGCCGGGACTCATTGGCTATGACCTGATGTTTGGCGGGGGGACGTTTGATCACGGGCGGCTGAAGTCGGGCGTATCGCACACGATCGCCGACAAGGATGCCAAGGATGGGATGCGGCAGATCAAGGTGCCGATGTCGATCGGGGCGGGGTTTTCCGAAGCGCAGATGAAGGAGTGGTTCGGGCCGGACAACATCGTGGGCATTCAGCCCATGTATGACCCTGATCAGTTCTGGATCGGGACCGCGCTGTCCAGCTTCGGCATCGTGTACAACCGCGATGTGCTCAAGCGGCTGGGGCTTGCGGAGCCCAAGAGCTTTGAGGACTTGGGCGATCCTCGGTATGCCGGATGGATTGCACTGGCGGACCCGCGGCAGTCGGGGTCGGTTGCGACGAGCCTGGACTCTGTGCTGAACAACTATGGCTGGGACAAGGGCTGGAGGGTGCTTCGCGAGATGTGCGCGAACACGCGTTACTTCACGAACTCGTCGCCCAAGACGCCGATTGATGTGAGCGCCGGCGAGGCCGCGGCGGGGTTGGCGATTGATTTTTATGGGCGCGGGCAGGCACAGGCGGTGATGAAAGCCGGTGAGACGCCGGAGACTAGCCGGGTTGGGTATTCAGATCCGACGGGGTCGGTGTACATCGATGCGGACCCCATTTCGTTGTTGCGGGGTGGGCCGAATCCGGAGTTGGCCAAGCGGTTTATTGAGTTTTGTCTGACGGATGAGGGGCAGGCGCTGTGGCAGTTTCGGGCGATGTCGGATGCGGGGTCGGCGGCCAATCCGATAGGGGATCGAGGCGAGAAGCTGGGGCCGCAGAAGTATGAGTTGCGGCGGTTGCCGGTGCGGCCGGTGATGTACACCCCGCGGTACTTCGGGGCGTTTATTGATCGGGTGAATCCGTTTGAGATCGCGTCCAAGACACCGGTGAAGGGGTGGCGGTCGGCGATCCTGATGATGATGGGTGCGTTCTCGATTGATATTGCGGATGATCAGCGCGAGGCGTGGGGGGCATTAACGCGAGCGCGGGCGGCAGGATCGCCGCGGGTTCCAGAGATGGAAGGGTTGTTCTATTCGTGGCCGAAAACCACGGTGGATGACCCGCGGCTGCACCCGCTTTTTGCGAAGCTGGATGACAAGGGGAAGAAGATCCTGCAGGACCAGAAGCTATTCAACTTCAGCGTTTTGAAGGAATACGCCCAGACGTACGAGCCGTCGGCGGATGGCCCGTTGTCGGGGCTTGCGTCTGCCGGTCCAGAAGTCCTTGAGTTCAACACCGCGAATATCAAGATGATCCAAGCGGCCTGGAAAAACCCTGACATCGCGTCGGCGTGCAAGATCTCGTACACGCGATTCTTCAGAGAGAACTACCGGCGGATCGTTGAAATGGCGGAATCCAGCCGATAAGGGCCGCATGAACGTGATGCCGCTGCCTACCCGTGCCAAGATCGTCGCGACCATTGGGCCGGGGAGCGATTCGCCGGACATGGTTCGCAAGCTGATCGAGGCGGGGGTGTCGGTCTTCCGGTTCAACTTCTCGCACGGCGTGTTTGATGCGCACAAGAAGCGGTTGTTGGTGGTGCGGGCGGTGGCGAAGGAGTTGGACCGGCCGGTGGCGGTGATGGGGGACTTGTGCGGGCCAAAGATTCGCGTGGGTTCGGTGCCGCGGTCCTTTGCGCCGAAGGTGGCGTCGAATCAGGGTGGTGGGGCGATTGAACTGGTGGCGGGTCAGGATGTGTTGCTGCGGCGTGATCTGGCGGAGGCGTGCATCGAACGGGATTCGGGTGCGCATGATGCGATGACACCCGTGCTACCCGTCACGTATCAGGCGATGATTGATGAGGTGGAGCCGGGGCAGCGGGTGTTGATCAATGATGGGGCGATTCGCATGCTGGCGGTGGAGCGATCGGCGGATGGTCGCCAGCTTCGCTGCCGCGTCACAGTCGGTGGGCCGGTTTCCAGCGGCAAGGGAATCAACCTGCCGGATAGCAAGATCGGCGCGCCGGCGATCACGGAGGTGGACTGGACTTGTGTCGCGTGGGCCGTTGAGAACAACCTGGACTTCCTGGCCCTGTCCTTTGTCCGCCGCGCGGATGAGGTGCAGGAACTGCGGCGGAAGCTGAAAGACATGTGCCCGGCCGTCCGTCCGGATGCGCTCAACTATGGCCCGCAGGATGGCTCGACGATTCCCATCATTTCCAAGATCGAAAAGCCGCAGGCAGTAGCTGACCTTGACGCCATCATCGAAGCTTCCGACGCCATCATGGTCGCCCGCGGCGATCTGGGTGTTGAAATGGACATTGCCCAGGTGCCCATCGTTCAGAAGGACATCCTGGCCAAGTGCCAGAACTGGGGCCGGCCGTGCATCGTGGCGACGCAGATGCTCGAATCCATGATTACCAGCGCGATGCCGACGCGGGCGGAGGCCAGCGATGTAGCCAATGCGATCTTTGACGGGGCGGATGCGGTGATGCTCTCGGGAGAGACGGCGGTGGGGAAGCATCCTTCGCTGGTGGTTGAAACGATGCGGAGAATCGTGGCCGCGGCCGAGGCGAAGATCGCCGAGTCGCCGTTTACGGACTCTCCACCGGCCAAGTTCATCGAATCGCGGTACGCAACCGCGGCGTTGGCTCACGGTGCCTGGCACGTGGCCAAGGACATCGGGGCCAAGTTAGTCGTGTGCTGGTCGCAGGCTGGCGGCACGGCTCGATATCTAAGTCAGAACGATTTCCGCGTCCCCATCGTGGCGTATTCATCGAGCGCACTGGCGACGCGCCGGATGGCCCTGTTGCGGGGCGTCACGCCGCTTCGGGCCGATCCGCCTTCGTCAGGACTTCTCCGCGACTTCACCGACATGGTTGAGCGCGACATGCTGGCCCGCGGCTGGGTGAAGCATGGGGACCCGATCGTGCTTCTGGCGGGCAAGCCCCTGGGAGAAGTGAAGGCGACCAACTCTATCGCGACGTTGTTTGTGGGGGATCCCAATGGTGGCTACAGGTCGCATAGGTCCTAAGTCCGCGACACGCAGTCACGCGATGGTGTAGCCCACGGATTCAGCTTCCGATGGCCGCGGCACATCCCACCGCCGGAGCATGCGCTCCAGGGCTTCGGCGGGGATCGGTGCGGGCCGCCTTGCGTTTCGCGCTCGGAGCGTCGCCGCGGAGGTTTCAACGTACTCAATGCGAACCCGGGCTCCGTAGTTGGCAATGAGGCTGACGACGCCGGAACGCAAGTCGCGGCTCAGGTGCGTGGCATCCCATACGAACGGAGTGTGCTTGCGCAGAAGTTCCTTGGCTCGCTCTTGCGCGGCCCGAACAACTTCTCCTTGCGACTCGCCGGGTTGGACGTCGAGGGACTCGCGGAGGTCATCCAGACAGAGCACTTCGAGCCCGGGAAAAGTCCGGGAGATCAGCGTCGACTTTCCAGACGCAGGAAGTCCCGACATCACCACGACCTCGCCCCAGGTGTCGTCGTAGGCCGCGTAATGCGGGTCGCGGCCCTCCTTGCGGAAGTACTCCGCGCGGCTGCGGTCGTTGGCGAAGGGGAAGGGTTGATCGGTGATTCCGAGATCAGCGATCAGTTCGCGATACAGAGCGATGCGGTCGGCCAGGTCCTGGGGATCGGCGCAAATCCGCCCGCGAGAGTCCGCTTCGGCGACCATCGCAAGAAGGGAGCACTTCAGGCGGCAGGATGATTCGATAGCGCTGCGCTTGGGGTCCGCCCTTGAGTTCCAGAAGAGTGGCCGCCCGTGGTCGCGGATAATGGCGGTGACCTGCTCGCGGGCGTGGAAGGGAGCGCCGGCTTCCCACAGGAAGCGGCGTGCAAGTTGTTCGCCGCGAGCGGCGTGCCCAACGGTAGTGATGCGACCAAGTTCATCCGCCTTGCTCGCCAAGGGCTTGCCGCAATCGTGCAGAAGCGAGGCCATGAATGTGATTTCGCGGTCGGAGGTCGGCAACTCCCGCCACGCATCGGTCCTGATGAGTTCCTCGCACACCATGCGCGTGTGGATCCACACATTGCCCTCGGGATCCCAGTCCAATGCCCACGCAGGCGGCTGCGGGCAGTAGCGTTGAAGGATGTCGGAGTTCATGTCCACACAGACTCCGGGCCGCCGGCCAGGCCATTGGGAACCAGTGGGCGATCTTTCCAGTGATCACCGGAAGCGACCACTGTTTGGAGAAAGCTGGGCCGAATGAACTTGTACCGGCCGCGGACCTGGCCGTCTTGCTCGTGCTTGATATAAAGGCCTTCGGCGAGCAGAGAGCGGTCTGCGGTCGCGATCGCACGTTCAGGATCAGCACCAGAGCTCACTGCGGCCGCGGCCATCTGTTCTGCCCAGGCCTTAGTGCGATAAAGGGACGGCTTCACAAGCGAAGCGAGGTCAAAGCCGTGCGGCAACGTGCCGGTGCGCACGACCGGAACTGAGCGCACGAACGTCAAGGATCGCAGCAGTTCACCGCGGCTGGGCGTGTCGAGGAACTGGTTGCTTTCGCGTTCCAGGACATCAAACTCGAGGAAGTAGTGGGGCAGAGCGTCGTAATAGATCGTGTGGTGGGCGTAGAGCCACTCGCCATAGAGGACATATCGATCGCTCAAGGTGTTCCAGAAGGCGTCACGATTGGTCATTGCCCACGACTTGAGCAGATCAAACTGGCGCTCGGACGCGCCTCCTCTCAGGTAGTGCCCACGGCTTTGGATGAGCAACTGACCGTTGCGATCAAAGCTGATCCCCGCATTGGACCCGTCGACCTTTTCTTCGATCACCAGGTGCAGCCCGCGGAGTTCCGCGAGCGGAACCTGCGTCAGGTCTTCATCTCCCGGCTGGAGCTTGGAGCCCTCGACGTGGCGAGTGCGCGGATACTTGACCATGGTGGGGGTGTTCATCGCTGTGCCACCACGAGCATGTGATTGAGAACGGCATCGAACTTGGGGTTGCGGAAGCCGGCATCGATCAGCAACCGGGTCATGGACTCTCGCGTGAAGAGCTGGATGTGCTCAGGGTTGTCATCAGCCTTGCTAGGCACGCTGACCACCACGAATCGCTTGCAGACCCGGGCAATCTCGGCCGCGCCTGCCCCGGGGTTCTCAAGGTGTTCCAGCACTTCCAGCGCGGTCACAACGTCAAACGCCGCATCCGCAAACGGGAGCTTCGTCACGCTCCCCTCAAAGGCGGAAAGTCGACTCCACCCCTGCGCCACGGCCTTCAGTTGCAACGCTCGCTGCGGCGAGGCATCGATGCACGTGAATGGAGTCTCTGACAAGGCATCCATCATCGGCCACAGCGCCGCTCCGCGTCCGCTTCCGATATCCAGGACCGACTCGGGGCCAATCCCACGCAGGAAGCCAATCACTTTCTGCACCCGCGGCAGCGCCGGCTTCCGCTTGTAGCGATAGAGGCGAACACCCGCGGCCGCGGCCTTCTGGATGCGGTCCAGTGGATCAAGAGCCGCCAGCTCTGGATGCGTCGCGGCGACATACGCCCCCGCAGGCTCCTCGTACCAACGAGATGGGACTCCATCCGTACTCACGCGGCGAAGCATAACGGGCTGAAACGCCGCAGATAATCCCGTCCACGTAGACTTCATCCATGCCTCGCCGCCGCGATAACCGATTCACACCCGTGCTCAGGTGGATCGGTGCGTCCCTCTGCCTGCTGATGTTCAGCCTGTGGTTCGCCACTCGGTGGTGGCGGCCCGCGCTCATGGTGAGACACGGGCCAAAGTCAGAGTTCATCGTGGCCGCCCAAGGTCAGGTGTTTCTCTATCGATTCGATTACGGCCCCAACGATGCCAGTACATCATGGGGTGTGAGCACCGAGTTTGAAACCAACGATGAGCGTCACGTGCCGGAGTTTGAAACCAACGATGAGCGTCACGTGCCGGAAACATGGCACTGGGGATTCCAGTGGGGCAACGACCGCACGGTTCGCGCGAGTCCCTACGCGGTGCCCATCTGGTTTCCGTTCCTGATCACGGCCGTTCCCACCGCGTACCTTTGGGCCCGCAGTCGCCGCCGGGCCCCAAACACCTGCACCAGTTGCGGATACAGCCTTGCGGGGCTTGCGGTGGGAGCTCCCTGCCCCGAATGCGGCTCTACTTCCCCGAACTCCCCAACCCCTTCGCCACCGCCCGCGCCTTGATCACCAACGTCTGACAGTCTTCAAGGCTGTTCGCTTCATAGAACCCCAAAACCCGCCGGTCCGGCCCCACGAGGATCAGCTTGCTCGGGTGGATCACGTTCGTGATCTTCGCGCCCCCCGCCAACTCAATCACGTTCTTGGGGTTTTTGTCAGGCCCGACCTCAAACTGCAACGCCCCCAGCGCAATCCGTTCGACCGTCTTCTGCTCACCCGTCAAAAACCGCCAACGCGTAAAGTCGATCTCTTTCTCCGACGCGTATTCCCGCAGTCGAGCAGGCGTGTCATGAGCCGTATCCACGCTCATGCTCACGAACCTCACCGAAGTGCCCGCCAACTCCTTGTTCAGGTCCTGCATCGCCAGCGTCAGCGTCGGGCAAATCAGTACGCAGTGCGTGAAGAAGAAGTCCAGGATGGTGACCTTTCCGTCGAAGATCGACTGGTCCACCGGCCTCCCATCCTGATCCACCAGCTTGAACTCCGGCACCGACAGCCCCAGGCTCGCTGGCTCGGGCTCAAGCACCGTCACACCCTTCCCGCTGGGCACCTCCACCCGCCGCGGCCCGCGCAGCAGCGATGCGACGGAGAATGTCAGCCCCGCGACACACAAGATGAACAGTGGGACGATCAGCCGTCGCATGATGAACTCTAGTTCAAGGTGCCATCGAGCTTCTGCTCGATGTTTCCCAACATCGCCCGGAAGCGCGATGCCACGGGTTACACCAATGCCGACAACGCACAACAAACAACCATCGTCACGAGCAGCAGCGGCAGATGGATGATCGAAGCGATAAACGTCCGGCGTGCATCCACTCGCGTGAGTGTCCTGGTCAGCTTGAGGCACAGCAGCAGGAACCCAATCCCCATCGCCCCGGCCAGTACGCCGTACACCCCTGCCGGGATCGGCTTCATCAGAATGACTGGCGACAGGGCCGCCGGTATCAACAGCACCCCCCAGATCGCAATCGACCGGGCCGTGCGCCTTCCCGACGGGTCCACAACCGGCAGCACCTTGTACCCACCCGCGGCATAGTCATCCCGGTACATCCACGCGATCGCCAGGAAGTGGGGGATCTGCCAGATGAACATGATTCCAAACAGCACCCAGGCGCCGGGCTGTTGCAAGGCAACCCAGCCGTCGGTCGCCGCGGCCGTGTATCCGATCAACGGCGGCAACGCCCCGGGGATCGCCCCAACGAGGGTCGCCATTGGCGTGATGGGCTTCAAGGGCGTGTAGAGCAGGACATAAATCAGGATCGTGCTCAGCGACACCAGCGCGGGAACGACCCCGCACAGGGCCCAGAGCATTCCCACTCCGACCAATCCGAGAATCAACCCCGCGGCCAACACCGTCGTCGGTTCCAGCCGCTTCTGCGGCAACGGCCGCGCACAGGTCCGAGCCATGCGGGCATCGCGGTCGCGCTCAACCCACTGATTCAGTGCATTGGCCCCGCCCGCGGACAAGACAGTTCCGACCAAGGCGCCCAAACCCGTCACGATCAGGCCACTCGCATCCCACTTGTGCTCGAGGGCCGCGGCCATGAACCCGACCCCGGACGTAATCGCCACGAGCCGCGTAATTCGCGGCTTTGTCGCTTCGACGATGGATGCAAAGACCCCCGGCTTGGGCTCGGTCTGAAGCCCGACAACGGGCACTGATCGACTCAACGGTCCGCTCCCAAGGGCTCAAAGGCCCAAAAGTCTTGGAGGAGAGCAACGGCTCCTGTCTAACAGGAATCGAAGTATACCCAGCAAACAGTCTCTGAACACTCACAAGCCCCTACCGGTGGGGCTCCGGAGCCGAAGGGGGTGCTTCCGGCTGGGGTGGAGGCTTGGGGCTGGCCGCGGCCGACCCGACCCGGATTTCCATCCAGACCGGAAAGTGATCGGAAGGAAATGGGCCGGTGGCTCGCCGCCACACTCCAGCATCCAGGATGGCGATGTCTTTGGAAGGCAGGACGTAGTCCACCCTGAGTTTGAAACTCGCCGTATCCGTGGCATCCAATCCGGCCACATCAACGTCAGCTTGGGGCGTGACCAGGCTGTTCACCCGCCGATTGGCGAACAGGTATGACGCGATGGGACTCTTGTAGGAGTCCCCGTTCTTGGGGTCGGCGTTCAAGTCGCCGAGGATGACAAACGTCGCGCCCTCCTCCAGCCCGCCGCCCTTGTTGGCATCATCAACGATGTAGCTTTCGCCATCGATGTAGTCCGACCAGAATCGGATCTCGTCGTGGTTTCGCTTGGCGTTTCGTTTCTCGGGGCCGTCGAACACGGGCGGGGTCGGGTGGCTGCACAAGAGGTGCAGCACGTTGCCGCCCGGCAGTTTGACCGGCACATCCCAGTGACTCTTGGAACTGAAGCGCACCCTCTTTTTCACTTCGGGTGAATACCAGTCCTTGCCATCGTCGCCCGTTGGAAACGCGGCCGCGGGCATGTAGTCCCACGGCAGCAGCCGAAACGTCCGGACTTGATCGACTTGAATGGTGAGCCGGGTATCGACGAGCAAGGCCATTCCGTACTGCCCGGGAAAGGTCCCGAAACCCCAGCAATCTCTGGCGTACTCGGTAGCCTCGGTTGACGGTTCCGGCGCAACTCCATGGGCGGGACTCTTCCCGGGCGGGGGATAGGTGGTCACCACCTTCCCGTTCTTGTCCAGGTCCAGTCCGCTGGGCATTCCGGTATTGGTCGCCCCCATGAACGTGGCGAACTCCATCGGCTCGACATCATCCGACTGTCTCACGGCCAGGTACTTGTCCGCGAACCGCTGAGCATTGGAGCCCGGCTTAGACCCCGCGGGCACATCCGGTCCCCCCGCGGCGTCGTAGGCGATTTCGTTGAGGAGAATGATGTTGGGCCGCAGATGCTGAATAACGGAGGCCAGCTTTTTGAGCCGCGGATGGTCGGGCGTCAGCAAGTCGGCCGTTCGAACATCTTCGACGTTGAAGGTCGCCACGCGAAGTGTGACCGGTTGTCCCAGACCTGGTGCGCACACCAGCAGCAGAGTCGCCGCCCACGGCCAGAATCTAAGAGCGTTCACCGTCATGCGCCAAGGGTATCTCCCGCGCCGGCGACCCGCGAAGGTCCGGTGCGTGAGTGGGAGGAATGGACAGGCCCAGGGCCGAGTTATCACGCCCGTGGTTCTGGCATTCCCAAAGCCGCGACGCATCTCCGCCGATGAGACCGGTGTTCCAGGGGGCCACCGGTGAGTCCATTGTTTTCCGATAACTCAGGAGGGGGAAAGAGAAGCAGCGGCTCCCCTCCGCCGCCACCTCCCGGGACGGCTTCGTCATTCCTTGATGAAGATCCCGAGCAGGCGCCTCGCCCCGTCGCCCGCAAGCCGACCGGCCTCCGCTTTGATGCGGAGCTGGACCTGACGGAACTCGACGAACGCGATCGCCCCGGACCGACCTGGACCGGCAAAGGCCGCGAACTGAGCAAGTCCAGCATGTCGTTCCGGTCGCGGAAGATGTGCTACCCCGGACGCCGAATCCTCGCGGCAGTGCACCTGATTGATGATGTCCCGGTGCCCTTGTTTGGCAAGGTCCTGGTCTGTGACTACGACGGGGACGGCCTTTATCGCGTCGAGCTTGAACTCCAGCGAGCGCCCGAGCGCCCCGAGATCGGCGCCTGGGTCACCGCGCGGTCGCGGAACTGATCCGATCTATCTGCCCATCCCCTTGACATCCACCTGTGGCCGCCTGAGCCTTTGGGATGAGGGTGATTCGTAACCTTGAAGAACTCCGCGCGGCCAGTCAGGCCCTTGGTCGTCCAGTGGGCTTGGGCGGCGTCCTGGTTCCCACCATGGGTGCTCTCCACGCCGGCCACGCGGCACTGATCACACGCGGCGCTGAGTTGGTGCGGGCATCCGGCCGCCGGGGCGCGGGCTGCATCGTCAGCATCTTCGTGAATCCAACGCAGTTCACCGAGCACGCGGACTTTGACCGCTACCCGCGAACCCTTGAGGCTGACACCGCCTTGTGTGAAGCGGCCGGTGCGGACTGCATATTCGCGCCGGATATGAACGCGATGTACCCGACGCCAGAAGCAGCCCCGGTCCCGCCGCTTCCCAGTGTCGCGACCGATCCCGGCTTGGAAGACCGTTTCCGTCCCGGGCACTTCGCGGGCGTCTGCCAGGTCGTGATGCGGCTCTTCAAGTTGCTGGAGCCCGACGCGGCCGTCTTCGGAGAAAAAGACTGGCAGCAGCTCCAGGTTGTCACCGCGATGGTGCGGGATGCTGAAATGGCCATTCGGATTGATCCGCACCAAACTCTCCGTGACCCCGATGGTCTTGCGATGAGCAGCCGCAACCGGTTCCTTTCCGTGGAAGAGCGGGCCGCGGCCCTGGCGATTCCAAGGGCACTTCGGGCTGCACAGGCCCACGCCGATGTGGCCGGAGCCCAAGCCGCGATGATCCGCGAACTCCAAGGCTCAGGATTGCTGGTCGAATACGCCGTCGCCCGGGACTCCAGCACTTTGGGACAGGTCGTCGCTGGCAGGCCGGGAAGGGTCCTGATCGCGGCTCGGGCGGGCAAGACCCGCCTGATCGACAATCGGGCATGGGCTGGCAGGTAGAAAAATGGCCACAGGAGGCCACTCGTGGGGGTTTGGGAAAGCCGAAAACCGGACAAAGTTAGACTTTGCGGAAAATCAACCCAATCCTCACAAATAACAGTTGCGAGCCAGGGATTTTCCGCTATTCTCAAGATTCAGGATTCGTGCCTCATGCGTGTCTGAGAGGTACGAAGAGCGTTTAGCGGAAACGCGCTGCACACGTTCGTGTGTGCCCTGGGTCCGAAAGGGAGATGACAATGACTCGCGTGCTTTGTGCTTTGGCCGGCGTGGCTCTCGCTACCAGCGTGGCGTCTGCTCAGTGGTCTGACAACTTCGACTCGTACGCCAGCAACGTGAACATCAACGGCCAGGGTGGCTGGCAGGGCTGGGGCGGCACGGCTGCCGCGGCTCCCGTCACCTCGACCGCTCAGTTCATCAGCGGCCCCAACTCCATCAACGTGTCCGTTGCCAACGGCAGCGACAACGTTCACCTGTACACGGGCGTCACGACTGGCTGGTGGGAATACACTGCCAACGTGTACGTGCCCACCGCTTTCACGGGCGACTCGTACTTCATCCTGCTCAATCAGTACTCCAACGCCGGACCGTGGAACTGGAGCATTGAGTACCAGCTCAACGGCACGAATAACACGTTCTCCGACGACTACACCAACGGCACCGCGACGGTGAGCGGCGCTGGCAACGGTCGCACGGGCAGCAACCTGGCTCTGATTCGCAACGCTTGGACTCAGATCCGCGTTGACTTCAACCCGGCCACGAACCAGATGATCACCTTCTACAACGGCGCCGTGGTTTCCAGCGGTTCCTGGAAGACCAGCGCAACCTCTCTGGCCGAACTGCAGGCCGTTGACCTGTTCGCCAACGCCGGCACGGGCGGCATCTTCTACGACAACCTCAGCCTCGCCCAGATCCCGTCCCCCGCGAGCTTCGCGCTCCTGGGCCTTGGCGGCCTGGTCGCTTCTCGTCGTCGGGTTTTTCATTGGATCGTCGTATCCGGCGGCCACCGCCAGATAGCGCCCTTTGTCACGCCTTTCGCCGATACCTACCTACCATCCCGGTTCACGACACCAACTGCCGCCGGAGCCCTTCTCCCGCGGCCAACATCCGAGGTTTTCAGTGTCCACCCCTCCAAACGCTCCTCGATCCATCATCCCTTCCGTCAACGGCTGGAACGCCGAGTTTCTGGATGCCGAATATCAGCGGTTCAAGGCTGATCCGGCCGCGGTCGCTCCCGACATGGCGGCTTTCTTTCACGGGTTTGATCTGGCGGTCGCTTCCCCGGCGGCCCAGGGCGTCCCGGTTGATGACGCCGCGGCTCGACTTCAGTCCTCCGTGGACAACTTGATCGATGCGTACCGCGAGTCTGGGCACATGGCGGCCAAGTTGGACCCATTCGGCCGGCCGCGGCAACGGCCCCCGGAGCTTTCGCTGGGGCATCATGGCTTGTCTGAGGCGGACCTTGGGAAGTCCGTTCACACAGGCGACTTGAAGCTGCCCGATACGGCGACGCTGGGCACCGTCGTGCAGATGCTGGAGGAGACGTATTGCGGCAGCATCGGCTACGAGGTCATGCACGTCGAAAGCGAGGAAGAGCGGCAGTGGCTCCTTTCCCGCATCGAGTCGATGCGTGGCCGCATTCCCCTCACCCGCGATCAGAAGCGCCACATTCTGGAGCAACTACTCTGTGCCGAAGAGTTCGAGAACTTCCTCCAGAAGCGATACGCCGATCAGAAACGGTTCAGCCTCGAAGGGTCGGAGTCCACGATCCCACTTCTCGATCACATGATCAGCGCGGCCGCCGAACTGGGCGTCGAAGAGATCGTCCTGGGCATGGCCCACCGCGGCCGGCTCAACGTCCTTAACGGCATCATGGGCAAGACCTACGAGCAGGTCTTCACCGAGTTTGAGGACAACGAAGAGTCCAATGACGGTGGCGATGTGAAGTACCATCGCGGTTATTCAGGCACGCGAACCACGCCGTCCGGCAAGGTTGTGCACCTGGCGATGGCCAGCAATCCCAGCCACTTGGAAAGCGTGAACGCCGTGGTCGCCGGCCGCTGCCGTGCCAAGCAGCGACTCCGCGGCGATCTGGAACGCAAACGCGTCATCCCGGTTCTCATTCACGGCGATGGTGCCCTTCCGGGCCAGGGTGTAGTCGCCGAAGTCCTCAACCTTTCCTACCTCGACGGCTACACGGTGGGCGGCAGCCTGCACGTTGTGATCAACAACCTGGTCGCGTTCACCACCAGTCCCGAAGATGGCCGCTCAACGCCGTACTGCACCGACATCGCCAAGATGATCGCCTCCCCGGTCATGCACGTGAACGGTGAGGACCCCGAGGCCGTCATCGCCACGGCTCAGATCGCCGTCGAATATCGCCAGAAGTTCGAGCGCGACGTCTTCATCGATCTGTACTGCTACCGCAAGTACGGGCACAACGAGCAGGATGAGGCGACGTTCACCCAGCCCATCCTGTACGCCCTGATCAAGAAGAAGGCCAGCGTCCTCAAGGTCTACGCCGAGAAGTTACTCGCCCAGGGCGACATCGTCGAAGCCGACATGAACGAGATCCGTCGGCGCTTGGATGACGCTCTCAACCAGGCTCAGGCCGCGGCCCAGAAAACGCCTTACGACCCCACCATCGACCCCGGTAGCGCCCGCTGGGGCGGAATGGGCAACCAGTACTCTCACGAGCCCGCGAAGACTGCCGTGTCCATGGATGTGCTTAACGAGGTCTGCGCAGCCCTCAGCAAAGTTCCCGACGGCTTCAATCTCCACCCCAAGCTCAAGGGCCTGCTCTCCGGCCGCGGCAACCTGCCCCAGACCAAGGCCGTCAGCTACGCGGATTGTGAAACCCTCGCGTACGGCACGCTGCTCCTCGAGGGCACCGCCGTCCGCCTCTCCGGCCAGGATGTCCGCCGCGGCACGTTCAGCCACCGCCACGCCGTGCTGCGCGACATGCAGACCGGCGACCCCTACATCTCTCTGAATCACATGCGCGAACTCGGCCGCCCCGGCACCGATGCCCCGCCCATGAGCGTCGGCCTCGACGGCCGCACGCGTCAATCCATGTTCTGCGTCCACGACAGCCCGATTTCTGAGTATAGCGTCATGGGCTTTGAGTATGGCTACTCGCTGGCCGACCCCAACATGCTCGTCCTGTGGGAGGGCCAGTTCGGCGACTTCTACAACGGCGCCCAGATCATGGTGGACCAGTATCTGGCCGCGGGCGAGGCCAAGTGGGACCGCTGGAGCGGCCTGGTTCTGCTCCTGCCGCACGGCTACGAAGGCGCCGGCCCCGAGCACTCCTCCGCCCGCCTCGAACGCTTCCTGCTCCTCTGCGCCAACGACAACATGCAGGTCGTCCACCCCAGCACCGGCGCCCAGATGTTCCACCTCCTGCGTCGCCAGGTGAAGCGGAACTTCCGGAAGCCGCTGGTGGTGCTCACGCCCAAGAGCATGCTCCGCACCAACACCAGCACCATCGATGAACTGGTCACCGGCCGCTTCCAGGAAATGATCGATGACCCCGCGTGCGAATCGGGCCAGATCCCCCGCGCCGGCGTCAAGCGCGTCATCCTCTGCTCGGGCAAGTTCTATCACGAACTCGCCGACCGTCGCGACAAGCTCGCCCGCAAGGACACCGCGCTGGTCCGAGTCGAGCAGTTCTATCCGCTCCATCGCGATCTGCTCGTCAAAACGCTCGCCAAGTACCCCAAGGCCGACCTGATCTGGGCCCAGGAAGAGCCCCGAAACGCCGGGGGCTATCTCTACATGGATGACGTCATCCGCAACAACCTCGGCATGCCCAAGCTCGAGTACATCGGCCGCGACGCCTCGGCCAGCCCGGCGGTCGGTTCCAAGCACGCTCACAAGGTCCAGCAGGAACAGATCATCACCAAGGCGATCGGCCCGGCGCCCGACGCCAAGGCCGAGCACGCCCCCGCCAAGGTTTCCGCCAAGGCCTGAACTCACCGAAAGGTGAACATGAAGTCCCTGCTCCTCCTGCTCGCGGCCTGTCTCCTGGGCGGCTGCGCAACCTCGCACTGGGAGTCTTCCTACGTCGGCTCGCGTTTCCCTCAGTCAGATTCACGCGAGCCGCTGCGGATTCAGACCGTGCCCTGGAATCGCCTCGATGCGGTGCTCCAGGAACTTGACACCGAAACAGCCAGAAGTGACATTCCACCCGCCGACTGGCCGCCCGAACGCAAGGCCGACGCCCACGCCAAGCTCATCCGAGGTCTCCAACTCCAGCTCGACCCCCGCGATGTTGAAGTGCTGGGCCGCTCCGAGTTTGCCACCACCGAATCCGTTCGCCCCAACACCGAATCCGGCCGCGGCGAGCTGGCGACTCTGGCAGAAAGGGTCGGCGCCGACCTCATCGTCTGGTCCAGCCACAGCCTGGGCATGACCGACCACATCGTGGATCGCCCCATGTACAACAACCGCCTGGGCACCTTCGGCGGCGACCCGGCGATGCGGGCCACGAACTCCGGGAATGACGCGATGTGGATCCCCATCCACGAGAAGTCGGAGCGAACCGCGTACATCGCGTTCTTTCTGCGGTACACTCCGGGCCACTAGCCGGAGCAACGCATGCTGAAGCCAACGATCCTCCTCACCCTCCTGGCCGTTCTAGCCATGCAGGGATGTTCCTCCGCCACAATTGCCATCAAGGAAAAGCTCGGCTATCCCAAGCGCGACCAACTCGTCGCCCGAGTCAAAGATGCCCGCGACGGCCAAGAGCAGGCCAAGCAGCAGTTCTCTTCCGCCCTTCAGGAGTTCCTCGCGGTCACCGGCGTCAACGGCGGAGACCTGGAAGCCAAGTACAACAAGCTCCAGAAGGAGTACGACCGCTCCGTCAGCCGTGCCGACACGGTCCACAGCCGAATCACCGATGTTGAGCGCGTCGCCGAAGCCCTCTTCAAAGAGTGGAAGGGTGAGCTTTCCCAATACTCAAGCGACACCCTCCGCCAAGCCAGTCAAAAGGAGCTTGACGCCACCCGCGCCAAGTACAACACGCTTCTCGCGGCCATGAAGGCCGCGGAATCCAAGATGCAGCCGGTCCTGAACGCCTTCAAGGACCAAGTTCTATACCTGAAGCACAACCTCAACGCCCGCGCCATCGCCTCGCTTCAAGGCACCGTCGCCGAAATCAAGTCCGAGGTCGGAAGCCTCATCAAGGACATGGAAGCCTCGATCGCCGAGGCCAACACCTTTATCGACCAGATGCAGAAGTCTGAGGCGAAGTAGCGAGGCCTCTACACTCCCACCATGTCCACTCCGCTCGTCACTCGCTTTGCACCCTCCCCGACCGGCCACCTCCACGTGGGTGGCGCCCGCACCGCGCTCTTCTGCTGGGCCTTTGCCCGCAAGAACGGCGGCCGCTTCATGATCCGCATCGAAGACACGGATCAAGCCCGCTCCAGCGACGAATCCGCCCGCGGCATCCTCGAAGACCTCGCCTGGCTCGGCATCGAGTGGGATGACGGCCCCAAACTGACCGTGGGGGACCGCGTCATCGGCGCCAACTCGCGCCCCGTCGGGCCCTACTTCCAGGCCCAGCGGATGAAGATCTACAACGAACAGATCGAGCGCCTGGTCAAGATGGGCCGCGCTTACCCCGCGTTCGAAACCACCGAAGAGCTCGAGCTCAAACGCAAAGCCGCCGTCGCCGAAAAGCGAACCTACCGCTACGAGCGTCCCGCCGATGTCAAACTCGGCGAGTTCAACGCCGCCCGCTGGGATCGTGCCTGCAAAGGTGAGACCCACGTCATCCGCTTCGCCGCGCCGCACGAGGAGATCGTGGTTCACGATCAGGTCCTGGGCGATGTCAAGAACGCCCCCGGCGAGCTGGATGACATCGTCATCCGCAAGGCCGACGGCTTCCCGACCTACCACTTCGCCGTCGTTGTCGACGATGAAACGATGGGTGTGACGCACGTCCTCCGCGCCCAGGAGCACCTGGCCAACACGCCCCGCCACGTCGCGATGCAAAAGGCCCTGGGCTTCCGCACGCCGGTCTACGGCCACATGCCGCTCATCAACAACATGGACAACTCCAAGATGAGCAAGCGTGACAAGGCCAAGGCCGCCCGGAAAGCCGCCAAGGATGCCATGGCCAAGGACAAGACGCTGACCGCAGAAAAACTTGCCGCCGCAACCGGCATCAATGGCAATGACCTCTCGGGGTTCTTGACAGCGGACAACGACTCACTCGAAACCGCCGAGGCCCTGGGCCGCTACTTCAAGATCGCCCTGCCGGAAATCGAGGTCGATGACTACCGCCGCGCGGGGTACCTCCCCGAAGCCATCATCAACTTCCTCGCCCTGCTCGGTTGGAATCCCGGCATGAAAATGGCCGACGGTAAGGACCTCGAGAAGTTCGACATCGCCTTCGTGGGCCAGAACTTCTCGATCGACCGCATCGGCCGCGGCGGAGCCAAGTTTGACCGCGTGAAGCTGCTCTCGTTCAACGCCGACGCCATCGCCGCGCTGTCGGATGAGCGGTTTGCCGAGCGCTGGGTCGAATGGCTGAAGCACTACGAGCCCGAAGCGGGAGCGAAGCTCGCAGCACTCGGGAAGGAAAAGCTCCAGATCCTCGCCAAGGCCGTGAAGCCGCGCGCCAAAACGCTCCGCGATGCCATGAAGCCCATCGCGTTCGTATTCACGACCGATGACGGGTACGAGTTCGACGAAGCCGCGGTAGAGAAGAACCTCACGGCCAACGACAAGGCGGGAGCCAAACTCCTCCAAGAGTTCCGCACCGTGCTCGACAAGCTCCCCGCGTTCGACCCCGAAACGATCCACAGCGCCATCGAGCAGTTCGTGAAAGACCACAACCTCCCCAACCCCGGACCCATCGCTCAACCCGTGCGTGTCGCCGTAACCGGAAGCAGCGTCAGCCCCGGCCTGGGAGAAACGCTCGCCGTGCTGGGAAAGGCCTCTACGCTGCGACGAATCGATAGGTGCCTGGCCAGCATTCAATAACCCGCTAACACCCGCCACCCCAGGTGCGTCCTGCCTTCCGCGGAGGGCCTATGCGTTCCCGGAAACTGCGCCTCGGAATCTCGATCGGCCTGATCGTCATCGCCACCGCCGCGCTCGGGCTGATGGCCTGGACCGTGAACCACAAGGCCTACTTGCGGCTGCGTGACGGTGTCGCCACGGAAATCGCCCACGGGGTGTTCCTCATCCATGTATGGGACACATCCTTCTACCGCATCGAGTATCCCCCGGGACTCAGCTTCGGCGACAACCACGAAGACATGTGGTTCTGGGCGCCCATGCTGCACCTCAACGGGCCGCCGGCGTACTACGCAGCGCCGGGGTTTCATCAGTGGGTAGTGCAGGTGCCGCTCTGGATGGTCTCCCTGACTGCCATGGGTGCATGGTGGATGACGTTCCGCTGGGGGTGGATCGGGGGCCGGCGGACGGGTCGGTGCCGCGGATGCGGGTATGACACCAGCGGACTGCGATCAGAACGATGCCCGGAGTGCGGCGATCCCCTCGAGGTAGATATCGCGGGTGTGCCCTGACACAATCCCCCAATGCTCGACCGCTTTGAGTGCTACGAACTGTGCGTTCAATCGCCGCGCCACGTGGTCGCGTTCCTCCGCGGCGTGCACGGCAACGAGCCCCTGGTCCTCTGGGAAGACTTCGCCGGTTCCGCGGCCATTTCCTGCCGCTGGGCCCAAGAAGCCATCAAACGCGGCGATGCCGCAAGGGCCGTGGCGGTTGACCTGGATTCTGAAGCGTCCGATCGCGCACAAAGGCGACTTCTCGCGGCAAACGTGACGGAGCGAGTGACCGTCACCTGCGCCGATTCCACGCGGACACGGCCGGATGCCGGCGCTGATGTTGTCTTCGTGGGCAACTTCTCTATCGGCTACCTCCACGATCGCCCCTCGCTCGTGGCGTATCTGCGCCTCTGCCACCAGCGCCTTCAGAGGGGCAACGCGGGCTTTGGCGGGGGCATCTTCGTCTGCGACACCTACGGCGGGGCCACCGCCTTCAAGCTCGGCGGCTTCGAACGCAAGCACCCGGGGCGCAAGGGTGAAGTCATCCGCTATTCGTGGCTTCACGAAAGCGCCGACCCGCTCACCAGTATGGTGGTGAACTCGATCTCGTTCCGGGTCGAGGTCGATGGCGAAGTCACGCAAGAGTGGCCACGGGCCTTCGTTTATCACTGGCGTCTCTGGAGCATCCCCGAACTCCGCGATGCGATGGCCGAAGCGGGATTCGTGTCGACCCGGGTCTACAAAGACATCAACATCGCGCCCGGTCAAGCCCCCGAACCAGTATCAGACCCGAGCACGCTCGGCGACGACTGGATCGTGCTCGTTGTTGGTCGCGTGAACTAGCGACCTCAGTTCAAACGTACGTTCACGCCAGCGAGCCGTGGCGTGTCGCCACGGCGGACGCAACTTCTCGCCGCGGCTCCCGTCCGAGTTGAATCGAGCCCGCGCCAAATGAACAAAGGGCGGGCCCTCCGGCCCGCCCTTCGCAGATCAATCAAACTGAGCGTCTTACGACTTGCCCTTCTTTTCCGACAGTGCCTTCTCAACAGCCTCGCCAAGCGCCTTGCCGCGGAGGTTGACCCCAAGGATCACACCCGTGTCACCATCCACCAGCAGCGTGGCGGGAATCGAGTGAATGTCATACTTCACCGCGATCTCCGCCTGCCAGTACTTTCCATCAGCGATCTGGGCCCAGGTCATGCCTGACTTTTCCATCACATCAGGCATCTTGGCGATCGACTTGTCGTTATCCAGTGACACACCCTGGATCTCAAATCCCTTGCCGTGGAGCTTCTTGTATGTCTCAACGACGTTGGGCATCTCCCTCATGCAGGGGCCGCACCACGTCGCCCAGAAGTCCAGCAGCACAACCTTGCCCTTATAGTCGCCCGGGAACTTCACTTGCTTGCCGTCAAAGCCTTTGGCCTCAAACGCGGTGATCTTCTTGCCGACGCTGTGGTCCGGGCCGGGCAGGACTTCGGCAACAGTCTCTTTCGACTTGACGATCTTGAAGGAATCGCCGGAGCGCGTCACGTCGGCTAACTCGTACGTCGTCCCGCCGACGTTGAACGGCTTCCTGGAATCAAACGATTCGCGGCGGTTGTCAAACTTGCCGTCCGCGTTGGTGTCCACAAGCAGCTTGACGCCGGAGGTCTTCGCATCTTTGTCGGCGTTGCCGCGGAAGTCGCCTGAGGCCGCGTCATCCAGCAGCAGGGCCTTGTAAGACTTGTCGCCCAGCTTAACCTCACCCTCGTACCCGTAGTCGCGATAAAACAGCAGCACGTCTTTGTTTGCGGCCCGAGCCGGGTCTGTTGGATCAAAGCGGTACATCATCAGGTGAACTTCGGTCGCCTTGGCGCTCTCGCCGATGCTGACCATCGCCCCGCCGTTGTACATCGTGAACTTCTGGCCCTCTTCCTTGCCCTTGGTTTCTTTGCCGGTCCATTCCGCGGGCTGGTCATCCGTCAGGTCGCCGTTGCCGTTGGTATCAACAAACAGCTTGGACGGATTGCCCTCGGTCTCATCCAGGACCACCAGCGTCTTGGCTCCACCCTTTCCGATGGCAAGCTCCGCGTACTTCGCACCCTTGAGCCCTGCCGGCGCCTTCTTGAGCGATGCCGGTTTCTCATCAGACAAGGTGGCCTTCTGAGGCGCGAAATAGCCGGCCTTGGCCGACGCGCCTTTAGGCATCAGCGTCAAGTGAATCGAATCATCAAATCCAGAGGCCGTAGCGCAAATCAAAACAAGGGACGCGGCGGTCAACATGGGGTTCCTTTCGTGGGTCCATTCATGCTATCAGAAACGGCCAAAACTCCAACCCTCAGGGCTTAATAGGCTGAGACGCACCCATTCCTGGGCCCAGAATCACGGCATTCGAGAACACCCGCGACGTTCCCAACGCCGCAGCCCGGAATGTGGGGTTTGACGCAAACAGTATCAACTGACCCGAACCAACCGACTCCCGCGTCAAGTACGCGGCATTGGCCAGCCTGTCCGCGGCCTCGGGCCAAACCAAACCGCTCATCCGCAGCCGCATCTCATAACCCGGCGGAGCGGTCGTCCACCCGGGCGCAGGCTTCTTGTCTTCTTTCTTGTCATCCTTCTTTTCAGACTTCTTGTCGCCAGACTTGTCATCCGCTTTGCCATCGCCCGCCTTGTCGCTCTTGGTGTCGGGCCGCTCGTCGGCTTTGGCTTCTTCCTTCTTAGGTGCAGGTGGCGCGGGTGTGAAAAACCCGATGCGAATCGGAGTCTGCACCGATGAGGGTGATGCAAACACACGCTCCCCGGAATAGATAACCGGCACGTACTCGCCGAGTCCACCGGTCAACCAACTGCGATCATCCACCCGTCCCGCCACCAGCGCGCCCGCCGGCATGAACAACTCCCGCCACGCGTCGCGCCGTTTGAGTTCATCATCCGACGCCTTGTCATCCTCTCCAATCATCCACGGATAAACCACCGACTCCGGCGGTGAGAATGACCAGATCTTGTCCGCCTCCGGAATGGTCTGCCGCCCTTCCCATTCACGGACAATCGCCTGCCGATACTCATCCATCTTCGGCAACACATCCTGAATGAGCCGCGTGTCGCCCAGCCCTTCTTTGTCCTTCGCAAACGCTGCGGCCGATCCGCCCATCGCGATGATCGTCCCGCCCGCCGTCGCCCAGGCTTTCAGCTCCGCGATGTGGTCCTTCACGACCGATCCGCCACCCTCCGGAATCACCAGCACGTTGTACCGCCGCAGGTCCGCCCCGCCCAGGTTCCGAGCTTCCAGATACGTCGCCCGGACGCCAAGCACATGATCAATGAAGTACCACGCCTCACCATATCCATAAGGTCCAACCGGATCACGCCCTAAGATCGCAATCCGTGGCGGCTGCAACAGCACAAAATGCTCGCCACCAAGGTCGGGCAGATCGCCCTGACCCAGCCCCGTCTTGACCCCCGTCGCCACGACCTTGAGCTCCGAGCACACTTCCTTCAGCACCGCAACCAGATCGCCGGTGAAAGCAGTGTTGTCCTTTCGTGCGATGAGCACGCTGCCGCGAGGGAACTCTCGCCCATCAAACGCAAACGGCTTGTCCGCCACCCGCGCCCACACCCCGCGTTCCATGAGCCGGCCCGCCGCGGAAACCGAGGCGTCATCCGCCCCATCAATCACAAACGCAACCGTCGATTCGGCGTTCGTCACGGCCGAGGCCGCTGCCGCCGGCGCCGCGGCGGCCTTGGCATCCGCATCCGCCGGCACATCGCCCGCGATCTCAAATGCTTCAACGTCAAACAGCATCGGCAGGCTCCACCCCGTGGTGTCGTAGATGAGTGACCGCCCAAACCGCAAGAGCTCGCGCCGCTCATCTTTCAGAAACTGCGGCGTCATCCGCGGGTCAAACTCCAGCATCGCCAGCAGCAACCGAGCCAAAGGCTGCCGCGCCGAGAGCAACAGCGTGCCCGCCGGCATCTCGCGGTCTCTGACTTCCCGCCCAATCCGGTCCTTCCCGCTCGCCTTAAACGCTTTCCCAGCGCTCAACACCTCAAAACCCTGAATCGCCATCAGATCGCGGAACTGTCGCATCCGCGCCGCATTCGCCGACGGCAGGATCGCAAACGTGCGGTGCGCGATCGTCGCGTCCGCCCCCGCACATTCCCGTTTCTCTTTCAGATAGTCCGCAACCACTTCCTTCCGGTTCTTCGCCAGTGACCCCAGGTTCGCCATCGAAGCCACCAACTGATGATGCACCGCCTCGCGATACGTCTCCAACGTCCCCTCCGGCCGCCGCACCGCATCTGTCGAGATCGCCGCCTGCTCATACAAGTTTTCAACCGACCCCCGAAGCGCGGCCCACGATGATGAGTATCCGGGATACCAATTGTCGTTCCATTCCCCCGTGTAGTACCGCCACCCATGAGCATCAAACGCGGCGCCCATGTCCGCCGCAAACCGCGTCTCCCACTTCTTGATGTTCTCCGGCAGGTTCGGGTTTAGCGCCTCCCGACCCGGCATGAACAAGAACGTGTCCTGAGAGCCCATCTCGTGGCTCTCCATGAAGTAGTGCGGGTTCCACTGATTGATCGCGGTGATCCGCCCCCGCGTCTCCGGCTGCGTCGCAAAGATCCAATCCCGGTTCATATCAAACAAATAGTGATTCATCCGCCCCGCAGGCCAATATCCGTTGTGCAGCAGCGATTGATCATCCACGCTCGGCTGGATCGTCCGGTTCTGCGCCAGCATGCTCAGGTTCCGATCCCGCCCGTCCGGATTCATCAAGGGATCGATGATCACCACCATGTCATCCAGCATCTTCGTCACGCTCGAATCCGTCCCCGCGGCCAAGTGGTGAATCACCGCCAGCGAAGCATCCGACCCCGACATCTCATCCCCGTGAATGCAGTACGCCATCCACGCCAGCGCAGGCAGGTCCGAAGCCAGCCGATCCCCGTCCCCCTTCGACACCTTCCGCGGATCGCTCAACTTCGCGTAATCCGCCTTCAGCGAATCCAGCCTCTTGATGTTCGCCTCTGAAGCGATCACCAGGTAATACAGAGTCCGCCCCTCGTGCGTCTTGCCATACTCAATCAGCTTGCACCGCGGGCTCTTGGCCGCGATCGCCTTGATCACCGCCTCAATCTGCCCATGATTCGCCGGCTTGGACCCCACCGCAAACCCCAGCACCGAACTCGGCGTCGGCACATTCGAGTCGTACTTCGCTCCCGGGAAAAACTCGTCCTTGTAGTCCAGCCCCGCCAGCGGACTCGGCTGCGGCGCTGGGACATCCTGGGCCCAACACCCCATCAAACCGACATTCAAACCGACCGCCGCAATCAAAGCACGATTCAGATGGCTCAAGGCATAACTCCGAAAAAGGGATGCGAACCGCCAGTGTACAAACGCGCTCGCCCGGGTGTTCCTCACTAGGATTCACCCTTCTGGAGCACCCGTCATGTCGTCCCCTGAACGTCCCCCCAACTTCATCGAGCAGATCATCGATGCCGACATCGCCTCCGACAAGTGGGGGGGCAAGGTCCAGACCCGCTTCCCACCCGAGCCCAACGGCTACCTCCACATCGGCCACGCCAAGAGCATTTGCCTGAACTTTGGGCTCGCCCAGAAGTACGGCGGCAGGTTCAACCTCCGCTTCGACGACACCAACCCCGCCAAAGAAGAGCAGGAATACGTCGACGCCATCAAGGCCGACGTCAAGTGGCTCGGCGGTGACTTCGACACCGGTCCAAACGCCGGCGGCCTCTACTTCGCTTCCCACTACTTCGAAAAGATGTACGACTACACCGTCGAGCTCATCACCAAGGGCAAGGCCTACGTCTGCGACCTCCCCGCCGATGAAGTCGCCAAGCGCCGCGGCAACCCCAGCGTCCCCGCCACCAGTCCCTTCCGCGATCGCCCCATCGAAGAATCTCTCCGCCTCCTGGCAGAAATGCGTGAAGGCAAGCACCCCAACGGCGCCAAGTCCGTCCGCGCCAAGATCGACCTGGCCTCCCCCAACTTCAATCTCCGCGACCCCGTGATGTACCGCATCCTCAACGAGCCGCACCACAATACCGGCACCAAGTGGTGCATCTATCCCATGTACGACTGGGCCCACGGCCTGGAAGACTCCCTTGAGGGCATCACCCACTCCATCTGTACCCTCGAGTTCGAGAACCACCGTCCCCTCTACGACTGGTTCATCAACGCCATCAACGAAGGCCGCGGCGATGGCAGTAAGTGGGGTGCGAAAATCCACCACCCCCAGCAGATCGAGTTCGCCAAGCTCCGCCCAACCTACATGGTCCTGAGCAAGCGCAACCTTCTGAACATGGTCAAGGATGGCATCGTCAAAAGCTGGGATGACCCCCGCATGCCCACCATCTCCGGCCTCCGCCGCCGCGGCTATACACCCGCGGCCATCCGCGCCTTCTGCGAAGATGTCGGCATCACGAAGATGGAAAGCTGGATCGACGTGGTGCGTCTGGAAAACGCCCTTCGCGATGACCTCAACCGCACCGCCCACCGCCGCATGGCCGTCTTGCGTCCCCTCAAGGTCATCATCGAAAACTACCCCGAAGGCCAGGTCGAGTACTTTGACGCGCTGAACAATCCCGAAGACCCCGCCGCGGGCACGCGGAAGGTTCCCTTCTCCAAAGTCCTTTACATCGAGCAGGATGATTTCATGGAGGTGCCACCTAAGAAGTTCTTCCGCCTCGCCGTCGGCAATGAAGTCCGCTTCCGTTGGGCCTACTTCATCAAGTGCACCGGCATCACCAAAGATGCTTCGGGCAAAGTCACCGAAGTCCGCTGCACGTACGACCCCGCTACCAAGGGTGGCGACTCGCCCGATGGCCGCAAGGTCAAGGGCACCATTCACTGGGTTTCCGCGGCCCACGCGGTCCGCGCTGAAGTTCGTCTCTTTGATCGCCTTTTCAGTGCG
Source organism: Phycisphaerales bacterium (assembly GCA_044222485.1). Taxonomy (GTDB): domain Bacteria; phylum Planctomycetota; class Phycisphaerae; order Phycisphaerales; family UBA1924; genus JAHBXE01. The sequence goes on from JBGAND010000011.1 coordinate 110,346, forward strand.
GAGGAACCGGGCAAGCGGACTGGCAATCACCTGGATGACCTGAACCCTAACTCCCTTGAGGTCATTACCGCCCAGCTCGAACCCAGCCTTGCCGATGCTGCGCTGGGCCAGACCTTTCAGTTTGAACGCCTTGGGTACTTCTGCACCGACAAGGATGGTGCCCCGGGGAAACCCATCTTCAACCGCACAGTGACGCTCAAAGACAGTTGGGCCAAGGCCGCGGGAGGCTAAGGCGCCGGCTCCGCATACGCCTTCAGCGCCTCCAGTTCATCCGACCCGATCAGCACCGACTGGTGGAGCTTCTTGGACCGTTCTTCAACCTTCTTCTTGCTGGTGATGATCTGACTGTGCCGGATGATCACGTGATCGACCGACGGGCAGGTCTGGCACCCCAACACCGTGTAGATCAACCGCGAGTTCTCCGGCCCTGGCTCCGCATCCAGCGCCGGATCCGGCACCAGGTCCGCAACCCCCTGGGCCTTCTTCACCGCCTCCACCGCGGCCTTGCCCGGCCGCTCAATCGCGAAGTTCAGCTTCCCGCTCTCGGCCCAGCGCAGGCACTGCTCACAGAACGGTGTCCGGGCCCGACGCGCGGCCACCACCATGCCCGTTCCGATGAAGCAGGCGCCTTCGATGCCCCACAGGATGTACAGCTCAATCCCCGAATGCTGGTTTGAGTTGTTCGTCGTGAATCCGGTTTCGGCCCGCCATTTCACGTACGAGATGAATCCCATTTGCGGCGCGGTGTACTGCCACATCGCAGCAAAGCTCGTGATCCACGTCGCAAAGCCCATCGTTCCGCCGATCAACGCCGCCGTCACGGGGTTCCGGCACTTGCCCAGCTTGACGATCACCATCGCGCCCCCGCCCACCAACACCGCGGCCAATACGCACATCAAAATGCACATTTTGACGTACGGAACGGCCGCCATCACCGCCACATACACGACACCGAGCAACACCGCACCGAGCACGCCGGGGACGGCCATGAACAGCGTGGTGGGGGAGAGTTTGCCGGAGGGGCGGTACTTCTCGAGCATGAGGAGATTCCAAGAAAGAGAGGGGCTCACAGCATATCACGAAGCCGAAGTGGCACGCTGATATTGCGGGCGCTCGCGGCGAGAGGGCACCTCCGCTGTTGCGACACGCAACGGCTCACTTTTGCAGGGGCGGCGATTGTTCTAGCTGGTGTTGGGGCGGGGGAGGAGGAGGATGATGTAGTCCAGGAGCCAGCAGTCTTTGAGGGGGCCGGCGGTGGGTTGTTTCAGGCCGATGTCGAGGTTGCGGATGGTGTTGTTGGTGAGGGTGATGGGGATTCGGGTGGTGAGGCCTGCGGGGGTGGGCTTGAGGGGGGCCGCGCCGGCGGCGGAGCGGAAGTGCCAGGCGGGATTGATGGGGTTGAGGCAGTGTTTGTTGAAGTCGTTGAGGTCGGAGAGGGAGCGACGTTTGGAGTTGCCGTGGAGGTTGTAGAGGATGGTGCGGGCGGCGTCGGGGGAGGGAGAGTCGGGGTTTTGGATGGCCGCGAGGGTGAGGTTGATGAGTTGTTCGGGGGAACGGGCGGGATCGGGGAGGGGGGAGTTGGGAGGGGTTGGGATTTCGCCGGTGGCGTAGAGGGCCGGAATAGAAGTGACGGAGTGACTTAGTGGCGCAGTTACGGAGTCAGGAGAAGAAGCCACAGATGGACCCAGATCAAAGGCGGAGTTGGCCGCGGATGACGCGGGGGGATGCGGATGGGAATCAGGAGGGGAAGAGTTGGTGTCGAGGTTGATTGGCGAAGTTGGGCGCTTGCTGTGGGATGGAGAGTGGGTAGGGACGGAGCCCTCACCGCCCGCTGCGCGGGCACCTCTCCCGCCGGCGGCGGGAGAGGGAGGAGAGTCGGCCTCGTGCGCGAGTGGTGAAGGCGTGGGCGTGTTGTGGGACGGAGCGGGGGTAGAAGGGGAAGGGACGGAGCCCTCACCGCCCGCTGCGCGGGCACCTCTCCCGCCGGCGGCGGGAGAGGGAGGAGACGGATCTGGCGTGCGGTTTCGGTGGAGCTGGGTGGAGAGCATGCGCAGCAGGGTGGTGGCGGCGCGGCGTTTTTCTATGGGGGAGTCGGAGTTGGAGAGGATGGTGTCGAGTTCGGCCAGGGCGCGTTGCTTTCGGTGTTCGAGGTGTTCGGCTCGGCGGTAGGCGATGTGGGGGGCGATGGGGGCGGAGAGGGTCCAGGTGGCTAGGTCGTAGGCGTCGGGGGGAGGGGGAGGGGGGTGAGGAGTTGGGAGTGGGGAGGGGAGAAGTGCTGAGTGCCGAGTCCCTGGTCCCGGAGTTTTGGTTGCTGAGGATTGGGGCGAGGGCGGTGTTTTCGGTGGGTAGGGCTTCGTGGAAGGTGGCGGGTTCGGGGTTGTTGTTTTTGACGCGGGCTTGTTGGTCGCGGTGGATGTCGAGGAGTTCGAGGGCGAGGGCTTCGACGCTTTGGCCCAGGGAGAAGTAGAGCGTCAGGCGCAGTTTGTCGGCCTTGGAGAGCGCGGGGAGGGGGGTTGTGGTGGCGGGTGCGACCATGGAGCGGAACATAACGCGGCCGCGGAGGAGTGCAAGGGGGAAAGGGAGTTTGACACAAATCCTGCTGACAGAATGTGGTCAAAGGGACAAATTGGAGCATCGGTGAGGTTGGTGTGAAAGTGGGAAGAGCGTTTGGGGGCACGAAGCACCACGTTACTGAGGACCGTAAGTTTGTGGCGCGATGGTCGTGCGACCCGTCGGTTGCGACCATGTAGGGAAGTTAGCTTGCGGAGTTACGTTGGCAAGTGAGAATCGTGGCGCGGGTGACATGACGTTGTCACCGGGTTGTCCCGGGACCGGGGGTGGGGGGTGAAGGGGGGGTGGGTTGGGGAGGTGGGGAGGGGAGGTTTTGAAAGCGCGTGTGCGGGGGCACTTGCCGGCGTGCTCTGGGATGCACGCGTCAATATGCCTCACGGGGACAGACAAGCCACCCGCCGTTAGCATGACATGATGCGAGAGTCGATCCTTGAGCGTTCCGGTCGAAAACCTGTGTTCGATGTGGAGATCAAGTGGGTTCGGCAAGGTGTGGCATTCGAACGTCTGGGTGCCGCCGATCCCGCGGCAACATCGATGCTCCTCTGGTACTGCGGAATCAAGGACTTCTCATTTCTCCAGGGGTTTCCGCGGCTTGAGGTGCTTCAAGTTGCAGATTGGCTTGCGCCGACGCTGCGAGATATCCGGCGGGTCAGGGGGCTTAAGGCGCTCAAAATAGCGAGCCTTCCGAAAGTTCAGGACTTGAGCCCGCTTCGCTCGCTTCAAGAACTTGAGGAACTGTACTTGGAGACCTTGTCATCCTCTGTGAAGAAAGCCAATCACTTCAAGTCGCTCAAACCCATCTGTGGACTTCCCCGGTTGTGGAAGCTCCGGATCTCCGGGGCACACATCGATGATGGGATAGGCTCATTGGTTCGGTTGAAGGCGCTCGAACGTCTGCAACTCTCGGCGTGGTATTCGCTCACCGATGTGGCCACGCTGGCCGGGCGCAGGCCAGATGTGGAATGCGAGTTGTTTCGACCGTATGAGGTGTGTGAAGACTTTCCCTGCAAGAAATGCGGATCTGGCACGGCATGGTTGTCCGCTCTCCCGGGCCCTCGACGTCCTATTTGGGCATGCCCGCGATGCAAGAAGCGTTATGTGGAACGGTTTGCGGAAGAGTTTGACCGGATCAAGGCTCAGGCTACCCGGCTCAGCGCTATCTCGCGGAGAACCGAAAGGTAGTCGCACGGATCGGTCGTGCCAATCGCCCGGGGTGAAGTATCGTGGCACGGTTTGCGGCCTTGGTATCAGGCGGCCTGACAGCAAGCTGATAAACTGAAACTATGCGCCGGCTTCGCGTAGCAATCCGAATCCTGCGGTGGGGCCTGACGCTCATCACGTTCATCGTGGGGACCGCCTCCGGTCTTTCGCTGTTGTACAAGTTCGGGGTCATTAGGACCACGCCGTACCCCGGTGGACAGTTCGCTCCCAACTGGAACACCTACACCATGATGACCGGAGGGTTTCTCTATTCCGCGGGTCAGGGCATGACTCACGCAAGGCCTGACAGCCCGTACAACGTGATCGGAGTTCATTGGAGGTGGATCCGGGAGCATGATGTATATGCGGGGCAGCTTTGGTCGAAACCGATCCTGCATGGGGTCGGGAGCGAAGTTTGGATACCGGCGTGGTTGCTGGTGGGGCCGTCTCTTGCGGGAGCGCTGGTCATGTGGATGCCGGTCATCTTCAGGCGGCGCAGGAGAAGGGCGGGTGTGTGCGATTGCGGTTATGACCTGACCGGGGCGCCGTCAGCGATCTGTCCGGAGTGCGGGGGAGGTTCGAAGAACGCGAGCGCGGCGTGACGGGCGGATAGGGTTGGGGCGGAGGAATACGTCGGATAGGTCTTATAGGGCGTATAGGTCCGATGGGGGTGGTGCGCGGGTGGCCGGGAGGTGAGCGTGCCACGGAACTCCAAGCCGCCGAGACCGTTGGAACTTCAGAAACCAGGCTTGGAGATCCGTGAGGAGTGTGGGGACGGTTGTTGCGCTAAGGGGCGCGGTTGCCACGGATCTCCAAGCCTGGGTGTGTGTGGTCGGTAGTGGTGGTTGGCGGCTTGGAGTTTCGTGGCACGGTTGCAGCAGTTGCCCGGACCACGAGGCCGGAGAAGTGGGCGCGAGGTGGTCGGCACCGACTAACCCGGAGGACCGGGTGAGTCGGTGGCTCGGTGCCATCTGCCTGAAATAGAGGTTGGCCGCCGGGAAGGGGTACCTCCGCCGTGGCGACACGCCACGGCTCGCTTCTGCTACGTGCCGTGGCTCCGCTTTCCGCGTATCCTCTCGCCCAGCGACTGGAGCGAAGCATGGCCCTTCTGCATCTGAGCGACGAAGAAATCCGTACCTGGACACGCGAGCAGAAGGATCGTTGGTGGCTTGAGAAAGTCTTCCGCGGCGACATGGCCCAGCTCACCATCCGCTCAGCCATTACCGGGTTTCTGCTCGGGGGCATCCTTTCGGCTACCAACCTTTACGTGGGGGCCAAGACGGGGTGGACGCTCGGGGTGGGGCTGACGTCGGTGATTCTGGCGTTTGCGATGTTTAAGGCGATGTCGGCCGCGGGGTGGGCCAAGGACTTCACGATTCTTGAGAACAACGCGATGCAATCGATCGCGACATCGGCGGGGTATATGACGGGGCCGCTGATTTCGGGGATCGCGGCGTACATGATGGTGACCAACTCGGTCATGACGTGGTGGAAGATGCTGATCTTCAACGTCGTGCTTTCGATCCTGGGCGTGCTGATCGCGTTTCCGATGAAGCGGCGGTTTATCAATGATGAGCAGGCGCCGTTTCCGGAGGGGCGTGCGTGCGGGGTGGTGCTGGACACGCTGTATACCAGCGATGCGGCGGTCGGGGTGTTCAAGGCCAAGGCGTTGGCGTATACCGCGCTGATCGCGGCGTTTCTGAAGTTCATTTCTGGAGAGGCGTATCAGACGCTCATCCAGTGCAAGCTGTTTGGACAGGCGAAGTTTTACCACATGGCGGAGCACCTGGACGCGTGGTACTACAAGTTGGTGGCCGCGGGGAAGGCGAATGTGCTGCGGATCAACGGTGTGGATATTCGGAATGTCGGATTCTCACCGACGCTGGATTTGGCGATGTTTGGCGCGGGCGGGTTGATGAACATCAAGTATGCCCTGAACATGTTTTTGGGGATGGTGCTGGCGTGGTCGGCCCTGGCGCCGTGGGCGGTGGGTGAAGGCTGGGTGATGAAGAAGGGTGTGGTGCTGGCGGTAGCCGACAAGTTCACGTATCGCGATGTGCTGACGGGGTGGATCCTGTGGCCGGGTGTGGCGATGCTGGTGTGCGCGAGCATGGCATCGTTTCTGGCCAAGCCGAAGGTGATTATTTCGGCGTTTGCGGGCGTGTTTGGGAAGAAGCAGCAGGGGACCGATGTGCTGAGCCATATCGAGGTGCCGCTGTGGATCAGTTGGGTGGGTGTGCCGATCGTTGGGGCGATTGGCGTGATCTTGACGCACCACTGGTTTGGCGTGGATTACCTGCTGGGGGCGCTGGCGGTGGCGTTGACCGCGGCGCTGACGCTGATCGCGGCGAACGCGACGGCGCTGACGAGCATTACGCCGACGGGGTCATTGTCGAAGATCACGCAGTTCACGTTTGGCGTGATGGCGCCCAAGCATCCAGCGACGAACCTGATGACGGCGACGATTACGACGGAGGTGGCGAGCAATGCCAGTAACCTGCTGATGGATATCAAGCCGGGGTACATGCTGGGGGCCAAGCCGCGGCAGCAGGCGATTGGGCACTGCATCGGGATCTTGGCGGGGGCGCTGGCGAGCACGCCGCTGTTTTACATCCTGTTTTTGTCGGGGCACCAGGACAATCCGTTCACGAGTCCGAACGCGGCGGTGGCGGGGAAGACGATTACAGAGGTTTTGGTGAGCGAGAAGTTCTCGTTTACGGCCGCGGTTCAGTGGAAGGGGATCAGTGAGTTCATCGGGGGGATTACCGGTGGTGGGGGATTGACGAGCATCATCCATCCGTCGGCGTTGAAGGCGATGGCGATGGCGGCGGTGGTGGGTGTGGTGTTTGAATTGGTGCGGGTGTTCAGCAGGGGGAAGAGCCCGTTTGCGCCGGTGGCGTTTGGGCTGGGGTTTGTGCTGCCGCCTGATTCGACGATTTGGATGTTCCTGGGGGCGTTGTTTTTCTGGGCGATGGGGAAGGTTTATGGTGCGGCCAAGTCGGGCTTTGGGAAGCGGCTGTGGGTGGATACGCAGGAGCCGATTTGTGCGGGGTTGATTGCGGGTACGGCGCTCACGGGGATTGGGGATCAACTGATCCAGGCGCTGGTTCTGCAGTAGGGCCGCAGTAAGAACTGTGGGAGGCAGGTGGCTTACACTTGCCCCCTATGTCACTCATTGTCACCGGCACCATTGGTATCGATACCGTTTACACCCCTCATGGACACCGCGAGAAGGTGCTGGGAGGGTCGTGTACTTACTTCGCCGCGGCGGCTTCGTTTTACGGGCCGGTGCGGATCGTGGCCGCGGCGGGGGATGACCTTCCTCCGGCGTTCCATGAGACCCTGAAGGGGTTTAAGGGAGTGGATGCGACGGGGCTGGAGATCCGGAAGGGGTCTAAGACGTTTGCGTGGGGCGGGAAGTATCTGGCGAACATGAACAGCCGCGAGACGCTGTTTACGGAGTTAGGGGTGCTGGCGGAGCGGCCGCCGGCGGTTCCTGCGGGTTTTCAGGACAGCCACTACGTGTTCCTTGCGAACTCGCACCCTGGCGTGCAGTTGGGGATGCTGGAGAGCTTGCCGAAGCGGAAGCTGGCGGTGGCGGACACGATGGACTTGTGGATCAACATCGCGCGGGCGGAGTTGGACCTGCTCATGACGAAGATTGATGGGTTGGTGTTGAACTATGACGAGGCGGAGCTGTTGACGGGGAAGTCGAATACCGTGGCCGCGGCTCGGCAGATTTTGAAGATGGGGCCGAAGTTTGTGGTGGTGAAGAAGGGGGAGCACGGGTGTCTGCTGGTGCATCGGGATGGGATTGCGGCGCTGCCGGCGTATCCGACGGAGACGGTGATTGATCCGACGGGTGCGGGGGATAGCTTTGCGGGTGGGATGATGGGGCATATCGCGGCGCATGGCCTCCGGACTTCGCAGGTGACGAGTTTCAATACGCTGCGGGAGTCGCTGGCGCATGGGACGGTGATCGCGAGCTTCAACATCGAGAGCTTTAGTTTGGAGCGGTTGAGCAAGTTGACCCGCGGGGAGTTGGATAAGCGGTACGCTGAATACGTCGCGATGGTCCGGGTGTAGGGCAGTGGGGAAGAGATCAAGTCGTATCGGGACTTGGATGTGTGGCGCATTGGAATGGACTTGGCTCAACGGTGCTATCAGATCACGCGCAACTTCCCAAGGGAAGAAATGTTCGGCTTGACGTCTCAGATCCGTCGGGCATCCGTGTCAATTCCCGCCAATATCGCGGAGGGGTACGGGAGAGAGAGTCGCGGCGACTACATTCGAGGCTTGCGAATAGCACAAGGAAGCCTCAAGGAACTGGAAACGCACTTGATGTTGGCTACGAGAATTGATCTTCTGGCTGGCGGAGTTTCGGATGAATGCCTGGCCACCGCAGATCGACTTGGTCGAATGCTCCGTGGCCTCATTCGAGCTCTTGAAGCGTCTTGATCCCCATCTGCCCACTGCCCATTCCCAACTGCCCTACTCTTCGGCATGAGCATTATTGTTCTTCAGCACTTTGATCTTGGTGGACCCGGTCGTCTTGGGATGACGCTGCGCGATCACGGGTTCAAGCTGGATACGCGGCGGCCGGACTTGCATCCGGTGGGGAGTGCCAAGGGTGTGCCGGCGGACTTGGGCAATGTCCATGGGCTGGTGATCATGGGTGGGCCGCAGAATGTGACGGATATTGAGAAGTATCCGTGGATGCAGGCGGAGGCGGAGTTGATCCGCAAGTGTCATGCGGCGGATGTGCCGGTGATTGGGATTTGCCTTGGGGCGCAGCTGATTGCACATGCGCTGGGTGGGAAGGTGCTGCCGCGGGAGAAGCCTTCGGTTGGGTTTGAGAAGATGAACCTGACGATTGCGGGTCAGACGGAGACGCTGGTGTCGGGGATTGCGTGGAGTTCGCCGCAGCTGTTTAGTTGTGGGCAGGAAGTGAAGGAAGCACCGCCGGGGGCGACGGTTTTGGCGAGCACGCCGACGACGAAGGTTGCGGTGTTTAAGGTGGGGATGCGGACGTTTGCTTCGTTGGCGCACTTTGAGTGTGACCGGCCGTATGTGGACTCGCTGATGGGTGCGAGCCAGGGAGATATGGCGGCCGCGGGGACATCGGCGACGGATGTGGCGGCGGCGACGGACCGGTTGTATGCGGATTACGCGCGGTACTCGGATCGGCTGTGCGTGAACCTGGTCGCGTACATGTTCCCGCTTAAGCAGAAGCTGGCGGTGTAACGTGGGGTCGCGGTTTTCCATACCGGTTCCGCGCGATTACAACCTGTCGCGAGACTATTGCTCGTATGGGTACTTTCTGTTGGAGCCCAACCATTGGGAGCCGCGGACGAGGATGCTGTCGCGGATTCTGGATCTGGCGGATGGGCCGGCGCGGCTGGATGTGCTGCAGGATGATGGGGTTGGCAAGCCGCTGGCGATCCGGGCGGATCGGGGATTGTCTAAGCCGGAGCGGGCGGAGGCGCAGAGGTTGCTTTCGCGGATGCTGCGGCTGGATGAGGATCACGAGCACATCCGGGAGTTTCACAAGCTTGATCCGCGGTGGAAGAAGTCGGGGCGCGGGCGGTTGATGAGGTCGCCGACGCTGTTTGAAGATGTGATCAAGACGGTGACGAGCTGCAATGTGACCTGGCCGAGCACGGTGGTGATGAATATCCGGCTGTGCGAGGTGGTGGGGCGGGGTGGGGCGTTTCCTTCGGCGAAGAAGCTTGCGCGGACGCGGGCGGCGACGCTGCGGGCGCGGTGCCGGGTGGGGTATCGCGATGCGAGGATGATTGAGCTGGCGGAGATGTTCTTGACGAGTCCGGCCAAGGGTGGGATTGACCAGGATTGGATGGAGGATCCGGCGACGTCGGATGAGGCTCTGGTTGAGAAGCTGTTGAGTTTGCCGGGGATTGGGCCGTATGCGGCGGCCAATGTGATGCAGCTTTTGGGGAGGTATCACCGGTTGCCGCTGGATTCGGAGAGTGTGCGGCACGGCAAGAAGGTGATGGGGCTCAAGGGCAGCGACAAGCAGGTGATGAAGCGTGTGGGGGCGCACTTTGCGCCGTTTGGGAAGCACGCGTTTCGCAGCTATTGGTTTGAGCTGTGGGAGTTCTACGAGTCCAAGGCGGGGAAGAGCTGGACTTGGGAGAAGAAGAAGGTGGGGTCGGCGTTTACGGCCAGTAAGTTGTAGCTATTGCAGATTGGCCATTTCGCTGTCGGGGATGTCCATGTTGGTCCAGACCTTTTGGACATCGTCGAGGTCTTCGACGGCGTCGATGAGGGCCAGGAGCTTCTTGGCATCCTCACCCTTAATCTGAGTCCTCATGTTGGGGATCATCGCGAGCTGGGCTTCGGCGATCTTGATCTTGGCGGCCTCGATGGCATCTTTGACGGGCTGGAAGGCGGGGACGGGGGTCAGGATCGTCCACTGGCTCTCATCTTCGGTAGCGTCCGGTTCTTCGATGTCATCCGCGCCGGCGTTGATGGCGGCTTCCATGATCTTCTCGGAAAGCAAGTCGCGGGGAACGGGCTTGGCTCGCTTGTCGGACTCATCGTGCTGGATCGTGGAGATGACGATCTGGCCTTTGGGCTCGAACATGTAGGCGACGCAACCGGCGTTGCCCAGGTTGCTGCTGTACTTGCTGAAGGCAAGGCGCAGGTCGCCGACGGTGCGGGTGCGGTTGTTGGTCAGGGCTTCGATGATCATGGCGACGCCGGCGGGGCCGTAGCCCTCGTAGCGAATGGTCTCGTAGGTTTCATCGCCCAGTTCGCCGGAGCCCTTCTTGACCGCCCGCTCGATGGTGTCGCGGGGCATGTTGGCGTAGCGGGCTTCGTCGATGGCGTAGCGGAGGTTGAGGTTGGTGGCGATATCCGGGCCGCCGACCTTGGCCGCGACGATGATGGCCTTGGCGCACTTGGTCCAGATCTTGCCGCGCTTCTTATCGACCGCGGCTTTGCGGTGCTTGATGTTGTGCCACTTGCTGTGCCCGGCCAAGGGAGGTCTCCGAAAGGGGGAGCGAAGGGTAGCCTTCAGTTGCCCGGGTTCTTGGGGGCGGCCGGGGGTAGAGGCTGGGGGTCTGGGTTGGCGAGTTGGGGGGCGACGTGGACGATGTCACCCTTGGTGGCGGCTTCGATTTTGGCTCGGGTTGAGGCGTCGAGTACGCGAGCTTCGGCGACGTTGGCGTTGTCTTCTACGGGTTCGGGTGGGCCTGGTTCGTCTGGGGCCTGGGGGCGTGCTTGGCGCAACAAGTCGGCCTGTCTGAGTGTCTCTTCGCACAGGGCGCGGGCGGAACGCCAGGCGAGGATGGCCGCATCTTTTTGGCCTGCGAGCCAGCGGGCATCTCCGGCGTGATCCAGGATGGTGAAGTCCGCTTGGCCTCTGGGGAGGCGCACTGCATTCTCGAGGAGTGAGAGTGCGCCGCGGCGCTTGACGAGTCCGGTTTGGGGGTCGTTCTCGTCGAGGATGATGCCCTGCTTGTACCGGAGCCATGCGAGGGAGTCGATGACGGAGGCCTCTTCGCGCAGCTTGGGATTGGCCGCGGCTTGCTCCAAGAGCTGTGATGCGCGGGCGATGTCTACCCCTCGGTCGGCGAGTGCGTAGCCAAGATCGTTGCTGGCCCAGGGGTGCTTGGGGTCGTAGGACAGGGCGAGTTCGTAGGCGGCTTCGGCCTGAGCGGTCTTGCGTGAAGAAGAGAAGAACGTGCCGAGCAGATAGGCGGCTTCGGCTTTGAGATCGCTGGCTTCGGAGATGCGAGAGAGCACGCCGGCCCGCTGGGAGATGCGGTCGAGCACGGTCCGGAGCTTTCCGGTGTTGTTGATGGCCTCGATCATGGGGCGGGCATCTTCGGCGGTGCCGCAGGCGAAGACGACGAGGAACCACTCTTCGAGGAGGTCGGCATCTGAAGGCACCGCTGCTACGGCTTTGGCGATGAACTCGTTGGCGACGGCGGCGCGGTTCAGGCCGCGGAGGCGGTTGCTGACCAGTACGTAAGGGCGGGCTTGAAGGGATGGATTTTGGTCGACGCACAGCTTGACGGCGCTGACCATCGCGGCCGCGCCGGTGTCAAGGCTGCACGTCATGGCGTCTAGGCGGCGAAGGTGGAGCTCGACGGGCATTTCGGGGTGGAGGGCGACGAGGCGATCAAACAGCGATACGGCGGCGGACATCGCGACCGTGTTTCGGGGGTCTTTGACTTCGTTGACGCAGCGGCCGACGAGGGTCAGCAGCGTGGCGACCTGTTCCCGAGTGAGGTCGATTTCGGGTGTCAGGGCAGAGTGCAGGGTGCCTATGGCTTCTTCGGCGAGCTTGGAACTTTGTTTGAACCCTGCGGCCTCGATGGAATCGGCGAAGTTCAGGGGTCGCCTGGCCAGGCGAGCGCGAGTGAGGTCGTCGGCCTCGGTCATTTTGCCAAGGGGCTCGCGCAGCAGGCGTTCGAGTCGGCGAGAAACGTCGGGGCCCGCACCTGCGGCGAGGGCGGCCTTGAGCGGGGCCACGGCATCCAAGGCGCGGCCGCGGGCGATGTCGAGGGTGGCCGATCCGGAGAGGAGGACTGCAGACTGGGGGCGTCGGGCGAGCATGGAATCGAGCCACGTGCGGGCGGAATCGGCGGTGGCGGGATCGGCTTTGATGCGCTCGGTCCAGGTTGCGGCGAGCAGCTCCATCGAGGATTGATCGTCGGGGTCTTCCTGGCAGAGTTGGCGAAGCTCGGCTTCGGTTTGTGCCCACTGGGCGCGGCGCATGGTCTCGCGGGCGCGGACCAGGCGGAGGGTGCGGCTGTCGGGGATGTTCTGGCGGAGCTCGCGGACGATTCGTGTGAGCTTGGCGACATCGGCGCGTGGCCCGCCGGAGCTGTACAGGACCAGAAGCAGAGAGGCCGGGCGATCATCGAAGGGGTCCAGCTGCGCGGCCTGGCTGATCCACTGTTCGGCCTCATCGGCTCTGTTGAGGCGGACGGCCATATCGCCAGCGGTCGTGAGGTCGCTGATTCGGTCGGGATTGGAAGGATCATCGAGCAAGGGGCGGAGCGTTTCGAGGGCCGCGCGATAGTGCTGGGCGAGGATGTGGCAATGGGCCAAGGCCCTTGGAGCGTCGGGATCGGGTGAAGTCTTGAGCTGGCCGATGACGCGGTTCACGACTTCCGGGTCACCCAGGACCGTGGCGATTTCGGCTTGGGCGAAGAGGCTGGTTGTTGAAGGTTCAGAGATCTGTTGCACAATGGCCAGCGCTTCACCGAAGCGGCCTTGCTTCGCGGAGAGGTAGGCCAGAATCAGGTCGCGGCCTTTCAGGGCTTCGAGCAGCAGGGGGAGGTCGAATCGAGATTGAAGCAGCGCTTCAGCGACGGTCTTGGCGGCTTTGGGTTCGTGGCTTGCGAGGCGTGCGGCTTCGGCGGCCGCGGCTTCTGGGCTGGAGAGGGAGTTGAGGAGCAGTACGGAAGCGCGGACATCGCTGGGGTGGGACTCCACGTGGCGGCGGAGCACGGGCACGGCATCCTGCGTCGAGAGGATGGCCGCTTGGGCGAGCGTGAGCGCACGCTGAACGGAGGGGAATGCGGAGCCTGGTCCGGCGGACTTGAGCGCATCGAGGGCGTCGGCGATGCGTGAAGAATCACCTCCGTGCTGAGTGATGTAGCGAAGGAGAATGACACTGGACTGGTCAATGCTGCCGCGGTCGAGTGCGATGGCTTCGAGGACGGAGGCGGCGGCGGAGGAGGGGCGGCCGGCGCGCATCCAGGCGAAGACGATGCGGGGGAGGATGGGCTTGCCATCGACGGTCGGGAGTTCGGCGGAATGCTCGTATGCGGCGACGGCGTCCGGGTACTTGCCTAGACGGCACATGGCATCGCCGACATCTCGCCAGAGTTCGCCTTGACGGCGGAAGATGGCGCCGAGTTCGGCGCTATAGCGAGTGGATGCGGAGAGTTGGGCGGGGCTGGTGAGGGCTCGCTCGATGGCTTCTTTGGCGGCGACGATGTAGCCCTGGGGGGCCAGAGCGCGGGACAGCTCGACGAGGATCAGGCGGGCGAGGGCGGGGTCGGCCTTGTCGGGTTGGGCTTCAAGAGCGGCGGCGAGGAAGGGGGTGGCTTCGGCGTGGTCGGCGCGTTCGAGGGCGGAGCGGCCGAGCAGTTCCAGAGTGCGCGGCTCGCGGAGGCCGGTCGCGACCGAGGCGCGGAAGGAGGAAATGGCTTCGCCGGTGAGGCCCTGGGCGAGTTGGGCCTCGCCGAGTTCGCGCCAGGGTTCGCCGGCTGAAGGGTCCAGGTCGGTGGCGATGCGGAGTTCCGCGGCGGCGCGGGCGGGCTCGCCGGCGAGCAGCATTTGACGGCCTTGGATGTAGTGGTGGAGGGCCTCATCGCGGCGCTCGGGGTCGATGTCGGGCGGTGGCGGGTTGCTCGCGGGCTTGGAGATGTCGGCGAGAGTTTGCGCGAGGCCTTGGCGGGCTTTGGTGGCGTCGCCCGTGAGAGGCAAGCCGAGGGAGGCATCGATGCCGTCGGGTGGAGGGGCGGTGGAGGCGGCGGTCGAGGGGTGGCGGGCTTCGCGTTGACCGGCGTCGATCAACTCGGCGATGGGGGCCGGCAGGGAAGGAGCGGTTGGGGCGTCAGGCTTTGTCGGCGTGCTCGCTCGGGGTGTGGCGCAACCGGCAACGGCAACAAGGCACGCGGCGGCCGCGGGTGCTAACAGGAGGCGGCGGGCCTTCGAGCGGTTTGTGTGCATGGCGTCAGGACTTGGCGGTTTTTTTGGGGCGGGGCTTTTCGGGGGGCCGCTTGGGGGCTTCGGCGGCGGGCTTGGCGGCGGAGGTGCGTTTGGGCTGGCGTGTGGGGGCCTTGGGGAGCGGCCGGTCGTTCATCCAGGCTTCGATGAGGTTGTAGGCGGGCTGGGCCTCGCCGGCTCGAAACTGGCGTTCGATCCACCCGGCAGCCTCGGCGAAGTCGGCCGGGGCGGCTTCTTCGGAGAGGAGGGCCTGGTGGATGCGCTCATCCAGGGGGAAGCTGTGGCCGCCGAAGGCCAGGAGCATCATGCGGGCGGAGACGAAGGGGGGAAGGCCTTCGAGGGAATCGAGGATCTGGCGGGCGTCGCGCTTGGGGGTGTCGATGAGCTTGGAGAGTCGGACGGCGTGCTCGCGGCGGTAGAGGTCGTTGAGGGTGGAGCGGAGGCGGGTGACGCGCTCGACGGCGCGGGGGTAGCGGTCGCCGATCATGCCGACGAGTTCATCGATGAGGCAGACGCGGAGCTCGTTGTAATCAACGACAGCCGTGTGGAGCTTTTTGTTGGCGGTGGCGGCGCGAGAGGTGGAGGATTCCCAGGCGAGGAAGCTGAAGACCAGTTGCCAGAGGAGCGGGTCGGCGGTTTCGGGCATGCCCTCCATGCCGGGGTCGGTGGCGGCCTCGCCGTACGTCGAGCGCAGTTTCTTGAGCAGGGCGCTGAGCTTTTTGGCTGGATCGGGGGCGCTCACGCGGGTCTTTCCTTCTCGGGATTCGCAGGAGGAGCGTAGGCGTCAACCCCCTT
This sequence comes from Phycisphaerales bacterium, assembly GCA_044222485.1. Taxonomy (GTDB): domain Bacteria; phylum Planctomycetota; class Phycisphaerae; order Phycisphaerales; family UBA1924; genus JAHBXE01. Next base: position 125,622 of record JBGAND010000011.1, read on the forward strand.
GGCGGGGTCCGCGGCGGGGGGATGAGTTGGGGGGATGGGCGGACGGGATTCCTGCTCGGCGCGGGCCTTGGCGAGGGCTTCCATGACGCCGGCCTGCTTCTTGAGGCTGCCGTCGAGCTTGAAGACCAGTTCGGGGACTTGGCGTGAGTCCAGGAGGTCGCCAACCTGGTGACGGATGTGGCGGGAGGCGCTCTTGAGGCCGTGCATGGTCAGTTCTTGGCGGTCGGCGGGCAGGATCGAGACGTGGACGAAGGCGGTCTTAAGGTCATCGGTGAGCTTGACGGACATGACGGTGATCAAGCCGGAAATGCGGGGGTCTTGCATGCCGCGGCTGAGGGTTTCCTGGAGGGCGCCCTGGAGGGAGGCGGCGAACTGTTCGGCGCGGCGTGTCATGGGCTGATGTCCCCTTTATCCGGGGGTTCATCCGGAGAGTCGAAGTACTTGAGGAGTTCACCGGCGATGGCGTCGTGGTCGGGGCCGGCTTCATCGGATTCGGGGAGGTCTTTGAACTGGAGGACTTTGCGGTTGGTGTTTCCGAGCTCGGCGTCGGGGAGGGCACGGAGCTTTTCAGTGATGTGGTCGAGGACTTCGCCGGCGCGTTTGCCGTCGGTGGCGACCAGAGCGAGGCCCAGGCGGGCGTGGGACAGGTTGTCGTGGCCGGCGACCTCGGCGACGGAGACCTGGTGCTCGCGGTGGAGGCGGTCTTTGACGGAGTTGATGACGCGACGCTTGTCTTTGAGGGACTCAGAGCCGCGGATGAGGAGTTCGAATTGGAGGAGACCTAAGACCATGAAGTGCTGAGTTCCGAGTCCCCGGTCCCGAGTAGCGAGTGCGTGACACCACTTGGCACTCGGGACCCGGAACCTAGAACTGATCAGAGCGTCCTCTTGACCTCCACGTTCTTGTAGCACTCGAGGATGTCGCCTTCCTTGATGTCGTCGTAGCCGGCGATCTTCATGCCGCACTCCATACCGGCCCGGACTTCCTTGGCGTCATCCTTGACACGCTTGAGCTGTTCGAGCTTGCGGTCGTTCTCGATGACCACATCGTTTCGGGTGACGCGGATGAGGGCGTCGCGCTGGACGATGCCATCCATGACGTAGCAGCCGGCGATGGCGCCCACCTTGGAAACCTTGAAGACCTTGCGGACCTCGGCATGGCCCAGGACCTCCTGGCGGAGCTCCGGAGCGAGCATGCCTTCGGCGGCCTTCTTGAGGTCGTCGGTGATGTGGTAGATGACCTGATAGGGGCGGATCTGGATGCCCTTGATTTCGGCGAGCTGGCGGGCCTTGCCGGAGGCGATGACATTGAAGCCGATGATGACGGCACGGCTGGCATCGGCCAGGATGACGTCGCTCTCGGTGATGCCGCCCACGGCGGCGTGGAGGACGCGGACCTTGACCTCGGGGGTTGTGACCTTCTCGATTTCGCCCTTGAGCACATCGACCGTGCCCTGTTCAGCGGCCTTGACGACGACCAGGATTTCCTTGGCGTCGGTCGCGGCCATCTGGCTGAAGAGGCGGTCGAGGGTGGCCTTGGGCTGGGCGAGCTGGGCTTCGCGTTCGCGGGAGCGTCGCTGCTCAGCGGATTCCTGGGCCTTCTTGAGGGAGTCGACGACGAAGAACTTGTCGCCCGCGTCGGGGACTTCGTCGATGCCCGAGAGCTGGACGGGGATGGGCGGCAGGGCCACCTTGAGCTTTGCCCCGCGATCGTCGGTGATGTCGCGGATGCGGCCGTAGCCGCGGCCGGCGACGATGAAGTCTCCGACCTTCAGGCTGCCATCCTGAAGGAGGACGTTGGCAACGACGCCGCGGCCTTCTTCCATTTTGGCTTCGATGACCGTGCCTCGGGCGTGGCCGCCGAAGTCGGCCTTGAGCTCTTTGAGCTGGGCCTGGTAGTCCAGGGTTTCGAGGAGTTCCTTGATGCCGACTCCGGAGATGGCGCTGGTGCGGACGACTTCGGTGTCGCCACCCCACTCGACGGGATTGAGGCCGTGTTCGGCGAGTTGGCCGAGGGTTTTCTGGACGGCGCCTTCCGTTGCCTCGGGGCGGTCGATCTTGTTCAGGGCGACCACGATCGGGACCTTGGCGGCCTTGGCGTGGTTGATGGACTCGATGGTCTGGGGCATCACGCCGCCGTCGGCGGGGGACACAACGAGGACGACCACGTCGGTGATATTCGCACCGCGGGAACGCATGGAGGTGAAGGCCTGGTGGCCGGGCGTATCGAAGAAGACGACTTCTTTCTTTTCGCCGGCGACCTCGATCGGGACGCGGAAGGCGCTGGTGCGCTGGGTGATGCCGCCGGCCTCGCCCGCGGCGACGTTGGCGTTGCGGATCTTGTCGAGGAGAGAGGTCTTGCCATGGTCGACGTGGCCGAGGATGGTGACCACGGGGCCGCGGGGACGGAGGTCTACGGCGGTTCGGCCGGCGAACTCGGCGCTCACAGCTTCTTCGGCGGTCTTGGCCTGGACGATTTCGAGCTCGATGTCGTACTCGATCATGATCTCCTGGGCCTTCTCAGTTTCGATGCCCGAGTTGATCGTGGAGACGATGCCTTCGAGGAAGAGAGCCTTGACGATGTCGGCACCCTTGACGCCGGTGGCGGCGGAGAGGTCTTTGATGGTGAAGGGGGCCGCGATCTTGACCTTGCCGCCGACTTCGGCGGGGGATGCGAGCCGCTCGGCGGGGGACCCTTCGGCCTTCTTGAGGTCTTGGCGGCGCTTCTTGAGGAATCCGCCGGCGCGAAGGAGACGAGCCTCGCGCTCGATGAGATCCTGCTCGCTGAAGACGCCCGTGGGGTTGCCGACCCAGGTGTCGGATGCGGAGCGGCCCTTGCGACGATCCGGGACGCCGGTGGTGGGAGTGGGTCCGGTGGTGCGGCGCTTGTTGGCGCCGCCGCGGCGTGGGCTGCGATTTGAGTCATCCTCGGTGCTGGCACCGCCGCTGGTGGATTGGACGCCGGAGCCGCCGCGGGGACCGCGGGAAGTGGTGATGCCGCTGCCTTCGGAAGGGGCGCGACGAGGGCGCGGGGCGGCGATGACTTCGGGGGCCTCGACTCGGACGACCTTGGGGCCGGAAAGCTTGACGGGGGTCTGGACGTGAAGCTTGGGTCCGGCGGGCGCGACCGACTTGGGGCGCGTGGGGACGTTCATGGGGGCGGGCGAGTAGGTCGCGGGCGGTGGGGGAGGCGGGGTTGGTTTGTGAGGGGCGGCGGTGGCCTTTGTTGGAACTTCCGGGGGCGGCTCTGGTGGAGCGATGATGCTGGCGGCGGGGGCCAAGGGCGTCTCGACGTGGACCGGTGCGGGTTGCACGGGCTCAACGGGAACGGGCTTGATCACCGTGCGGGCGATGGGAGCCATCGGAGCCAGGGGTGGCGTGGCAACCTCGCGTTTGGGAGGGTCGACGATCGGTGCGGGTGCGGTCTTGACCTCAACGGGTGCAGTTTCGGGCTCCGGACGCGTTACCGGACGGCGTGCGGGCGATGGTGTGGCGGGAGCCGACGGGGGCTCGGCGATTGCGGTCCCGCCGTGGTCCGCCTCATCGGTGGGTGAATCTTCGCCGGACTTGGACTTGGCCTTGCGGGGCCGGGCGGTCTTTACCTTTTCGAGGTCTACCTTCTCGGCGGTTTCGATCGAGGTTGTGTGCGCACCGGCGCTGAACCACTCTTTGATGGTGGCTTCCAGACCGGCCCCGACGGGGGACATGTGGGTCTTGATCGTGGTCTCGGGGATTCCCTCCGCCTTGCACTTGGCGAGGATTTCCTTGGAATCGATTCCGAGCTCTTTTGCGATGTTGTGAATGCGCTTGGTGGCCAAATCGATCTCCGGGATCCGTCCGAGTCCCCGCACGTGCGGGCCAGCCGCACACCGCGGCCGATGGTCCCGACTTTTCTGAACTACGCCCTGGGCATCGGGTGGCCCGGGGCGGGTTGCTGTCAACCCTGACCGAGAATGTCTGCGGCCCGGGCGTCGTCATTTGCCGTGGGCTTGGGTGGTGCTGGGGGTGCTCCACCGCCGAGGATGGCCGCGGCGGCGGTTTCTGCATCGATGGGGCCGGAGGGCTGCTCGCCGGCGAGCATGCGCTTGGCGGCATCTTCGTCGGCGCGGCGTTTGGCCTCGGCTTCTTCTTTGTCCTTCTGCTGCTGCTCGGCGACGATCTTGGCCTTGGCGGAGGCCTTCTCGACGATCGTGTTGGCGATCTCTTCGGTGATGCCCAGTTCGTTGATGAGCACCTCGACGCCGACTTCCTCGATGTCGAAGACGCTGACCATTCCGAGGGCCGCGAGCTTGTCGGCCATGGCCTCGGTGATGCCCTCGACCTCCTGGATCGTCGCGGCCATGGTCTCGGCACCCTTGGTGAACTCTTCAGGCGTGAGGATGTCGATGTCCCAGCCGGTGAGGCGGGCGGCGAGGCGGACGTTTTGGCCGCGCTTGCCGATGGCCAGGGAGAGCTGGTCTTCGCGGACGACCACGGTGGCGCGGCCGAGTTCGAAGCAGAGGGAGATTTCGGCGACCTCGGCGGGCTTCAGGGAGTTCTGGATGAGAATCTGCGAAGACTCGTTCCAGCGGACGATGTCGATCTTTTCGCCGTTGAGTTCATCGACGATGTTCTTGATGCGGCTGCCGCGGACACCGACGCAGGCGCCGACGGCGTCGACCTTCGAGTCGATGGAGGCGACGGCCAGCTTGGTGCGGTAGCCGGCTTCGCGGGCCATGGCTTTGATTTCGATGATGCGTTCGGCGACTTCGGGGACTTCGACCTCGAAGAGGCGCTTGATGAAGTCCGGGTGCGCGCGGCTCAGGACGATCTTGACCTGGGAGCCGGCATCGCGGACGTCGAGGATCAGGCAGCGGACGCGGTCGCTGGGTTGGAACTGCTCGCCGGGGATCTGCTCGGAGCGTGGCATGAAGGCTTCGGCGCGATCGACGGTGACGACCAGGGCGCCGCCCTCGTAGCGCTGGGCCGCGCCGGTGGCGATTTCGCCGATGCGCTTGGAGAAGTCTTCGAAGATGCTTGAGCGTTCATCATCGCGGAACTTCTGGATCATGACCTGTTTGAAGGTTTGCGCGGCAATGCGGCCGAAGGCCTCGGGGGGCATGACCAGGGGTTCGCCGTGGCGAAGGAGGTTCATGTCGCCGGTGAGGGGATCGACGGTGCAGGTGAACTCTTCGGTGTCGAGCGTGTTGAAGTACTTACGGGCGGCAGACACCATGGCCTGCTCGAGGTCTTTGAGGAGGAGTTGCTTGTCGATGTTTCGATCACGGGCAATCGAGTCGAGGATCCGCATCATTTCTGGTTTGTTCATCGGGATTGTCTCCAAACGTTCAAGTTGTCAGGATGTCGAGCAGAACGGGTCAGTCTTTCATCCTTCAGGTCCAAAACGCACAAGGCCACGGGCGCCTTCCGGCTGCTCGTGGCCATCGATCTTCCGTCCGCACCCTGATCGGGGCGGAGGGAACGACCCGTGTCGTTCGCCGTCAGGTCATCGGAGACCCCTTGCTCGCCCAAAGGGCGGCCGGGCCCGATGCCAGCCGACGATCGACCTGAGGTCGATCCGGAGCAGGCTTGAGCGCCTTACCGAACATAATCGAAGACCATGAGCATGTGCTTTTCCTAGCCGGTCAACGGTGTCAAAATGTCCGGGGAACATTAGGGGCACGGGTGGGGAGGGTCAACCCGGAGGAATGGGGTTGGTCTCAGACAGCCGCGGCTAGATCACCCGGTCATTGGGCGAGATCGCCCGAGTAACACGCAGGGCTCGCTTGCCCTTGAACTGGCCAATTTGGGCCAGGAACTTTCGTTCGCCTTCGACGCACAAGACCACGGGCTGGTTCGCGGGCTTGTCGGACATGATCAGGTCGCCGGGGGCCATGTTGATCAGATCGTCGAGGGTGATGGAGGTTTCGGCGAGCATGCCGATGACGGAGAGACCGGCTCGTCCCAAGCCGCGGGTGATCTGGCCTTCGATGGCCTTGGACTTGGTGTTCTTCATGGAGCTGAACCAGCTCTGGGCGGAGAGGTCTTCGATGACCGGCTCCATGACGTTGTAGGGGATGCAGAGGTTCATCGTGCCGGCGCGGTTGCTCATTTTGAGCTCGAAGCCCAGGACGACGACGACTTCGTTGGGGGGGACGATCTGGACCAGCTGCGGGTTGCTCTCGGTGGCGGAGATGGAGAAGACCATGGCCTTAACGCTGGCCCAGGCTTCGGACAGGGCTGAGAGGCCGCGGTTGGTGACGTTTCCGATGAGGCGGGTTTCGATGAGCGTCATCGGGCGCTGGGGGATGAAGAGGTCGGTGGATGTGCCGCCCAGCAGGCGGTCGATGATGGGGTAGATGATGAGTGGGGAGATCTCAAGGCACATCTGGCCTTCGAGCTTGTCGGACTGGATGAGGTTGAAGGATGTGGGGTTGGGGAGGCTGGAGATGAACTCGGAGTAGGTCATCTGCTCGCAGGTGGCGACTTTGACCTCGATGATGGTGCGGAGGAATCCGGAGAGGGAGGCGCCGAAGTTTCGGGCGAAGGTTTCGTGGAGGGTCTGGAGGGCCCGCATCTGGTCTTTGGAGACGCGTTCGGGGCGTTTGAAGTCGTAGCTGCGGACTTCGGCGTTTTCACCCTCGCGGCGGTGGCGGCTGAACACCCTGGACTCGCGGTGCTCCTCCTCGATCGTCCCGGAATCCACCGCGGCGAGCAATGCGTCTACTTCAGATTGGTCAAGGATGTCGGCCATGGGGCGTATGGACTATCGGACGGGGTGGAGGGTGGGCTTGAAACCATCCGAACAGGAACCGGATGGGAGAACTTGGGAGGGGCGGCGGCGTTTAATACAACCATGCGAACTCGACTGATCGGCTGGGCACTGACTCTGCTTTCCCTGGTTGCTGTCCATCCGTTGGTCGCGCAACCCCAGGATTCACTCAACGTCAGCGCCACCTCACAGATGAGGCAGGTTCACCCGGGCGATCAGTTCGCCATTGCCGTCACATTTGAGCTCGGGGCAGGTTTGCACATGTGGCCCGGCCGCGGCACGGCGACGGTTCCAAAGGGAGAAGCGTGGTGGACGGTCATCGGACCTCCGGACTTGGTGTTAGCGGATCAAGAGGAGCCGCCGCCCGCGGTGGTCACAGGAACTGGATTCAAGGCCTACATCGGGAGCACGCAGTGGCCCAAGCCCAAGCAGGTCCAGACGTCCAATGGCATGGTTCCCGCGTACGAGGGCCGGGGCGTTGCGTTTATCCCGGTCGTCTTGGGGGAGGATGCGCCGCTCGGGAAGATGACACTGGACTGGGCTCAGGGCTACCAGCCCTGCGATGAGAGGCAGTGCTACCAGCCCAACTCGGCGGCGTTTTCAGTGTCCTGGGAGGTCGTGTCCAAGGACCAGCCGGCGGTGGTCGGTCCAGACACAGACCTCTTCAAGAAATTTGACGCGTCGGTGTTCGCGACGGTTCTGGCGACGGCCTCTTCGGAGAAGCCTGAGGTGCCTGGGAAGGCGCCCGGCGATGCGCAACAGGCTTTCGACTTCTTCGGTTACTCATTTTCCGTCGGCGCGAATCAATACGCGATCATTTTCGTGATCGCCTTCATCGCCGGGATCCTTTTGAACTTCACTCCGTGCGTATTGCCCGTGATTCCCATCAAGGTCATGAGCCTGCAGAAGCAGGCCGGGAATCCGACCAAGTTGCTGGTGTACGGAGTGGTTTACTGCCTGGGAATCGTCGCGATGTTCGCGGTCCTGGGGTTGATGATCGCGTTTGCCCATCACCAATGGGGCCAGTTGTTTTCATACCCCTGGTTCTCGGCGCTCATGGGTTTGATCGTCGTCGTTCTGGGCATCGGAATGATGGGGGCTTTCACGATCCGCCTGCCCCAGGCCGTCTATATGGTGAATCCCGCCGGCGACACGATTCAGGGCAACTTCCTGATGGGGATTCTCACGGCCATTCTCTCGACTCCCTGCACGGGTCCGTTCTTCGGCGCTGCGTTGGCTTGGGCCGCGACGCAGCCGACGTGGGTTGGACCCACAACGCTGATCATCGTCGGCGCGGGAATGGCATTTCCGTACGCGTTGCTCATTGCGTTTCCCAAACTGATTGACAAGATGCCGCGATCCGGGCCCGGTGGTGAGTTGCTCAAGCAGGTTATGGGTGGGCTGATGATCGCGGTGTCGGCATTTCTGTTCAGCAATCTCGTCCACGGTCACTGGCCGTGGCTCGTGATCTCCGGGATCGCCGTCGCGTCGTTCCTTTGGGCGATCATCGGTGGCGTTCGCGTTCTTCGCACAAGCCGCGGCAAAGCGATCGTGTGCGCGATCTCCGTTGTGGGTATCGGAGCCTCTGTGGGCCTGGGCTACCTCATGACACGTCCCAGCGGCATTCCTTGGAAGATCTACGCGACGGCCGATGGTGGAATTCAGAAGGCCATTGATGAAGCAAAGGCCGCACGGAAGTTTGTGGTGGTGAAGTTCACCGCGAACTGGTGCGGCAACTGCCACGCGATCGAGCAGGCGGTCTATGACAGCGCGACGGGTCGGCGCGAGCTCAATCG
>JBGAND010000050.1:0-28970 GCA_044222485.1 Phycisphaerales bacterium
GGTGGGTGGGTGAGGGATTGGGGTTGTTTGGGGGCGCGTTTGGATGGGGCCCGGGACTTGGGAGTGTGGCGGAGGATGGCCGCGCAAGCTTTGCGGGTGGAATCTCGGAATAGTCGGATTGGGGTGGGTTGGGGCGTGGGGTCGGCGAGCGCGGTGAGGGTGGTGAGAACCTGGGGGGCGCTGGTGGCGGCGATCGCTTCGGTGCGGAGATTGGAGATTCGGACGATGTCGGCGAGGGCTTGTTTGATGTCGGGGCGGTCGGCCCATGCGACCAGGTCGTGCAGTTGCATGTTGTGGCGGGTGGCGAGGTCTTGGAGGGAGAGGTTGGAGAGGAAGTCGAGGAGGAGTTGGTGGTCGAGGGTGTTCATGGATTGGAAATTAGCGGGTGGGGAGGGGAGTGCAAGGGACCCTAACGGAAAATGGAGGGATTGGGTGACATGACGTTGTCACTGGGAAATCGCGCCAGAGGGGGTGGGGGTGAAGATTTTTGCAATTGGGAGGTTTGGCGGTTTTTGGCGGTGGTGTTTTAGAGGTGGGAGGTTGGCCCTGATTGAAGGTGGTTGGGGTTGCGTGGCCGTGCTGGAAGAGGATCACCGCAGAAGCGCCGAAGGTGCTGAGAATCAAGCCAGCTGGGGATGCTCGATACCATGTTGAGAATGGCTCGAACACGCTTGCGCACTGCAAAGTGGATCGTGACGACCGCTACGGCCGCAATGCTGGTGGGGTACCTGGTATCAGCCCGGTGCGATGTGGTTTGGTGGTTTCGCGGCTACACGTATGTGTGCATTGAGCGCGGTTGTCTCAGGATCTGATGGTTGGTTGAGGCCTCGCCTGCGGATAAGGCGACTCCGGGATTCGGATTGAGTTTCGGCAAGAGTCACACGTTTGGTCTGGATATTTGGCGGCCGCTTTTCAAGCACAAGCGTTTCTTGCCATCAGGATGGGCCGGAGACGAAGTCACCATCGTGCTTTGGGTTCCCATGCTCATCCTCGGGATGGTGGCGATGTGGATGTGGTTCAAGGGCGTACGCAGAAGAGATGGATTCTGCGCCAAGTGCGGATACGACCTCACGGGGCTCACGACGAGCGCGTGCCCCGAGTGTGGGCAGACGCAGGTTACGGCCCGTACGTGAATGACTATGCAGGTGCGGAGGTGGATGGAAACCTTCGTCTGGTGGTGTCGTCATAACGTGCGCAATTGTTTGATCGCAGATGCAGGGGCTGCCGCCCCCGCACCCCCGCTCGGAGTTGCGAAAAGACGTCGCTCTTCGGTTGGAGTGCGTCTCAGCATGCGGGTGTGGGCACATGGGCAGGCCACCCGCCGCTTTATACTTGATTGGATGCCCTAGCAAGCCGCGGAGTGAGATATGCTGGCAAGATGCGTCGCTGCTCGCTGAGATGCATTGTGCTTTTTGCGGGGCTGGGGCTGGTGACCACGGTCGTGGTCGCGTGGGCGGCTGCGAATCTCTATGCACAGATGGGGATGCCTGTGGCTCCGATCAAAGTGGCGGGTGGAGCTTGGCCGGAGTGGGCGCCACGCACCTGGCCATCGTGGGAGTCGCTCGAGCAGAGCAAGTCTTTTTATCCAGAAGTGACGCGGGACGGAGGCCTATGGGTGCTCAGCGAAAGGAAGTTCGCGTATTCACTGAGTTCTGCGGAGTATTACTTGGCGGGAACGCTGCATGCAGGCTTTCCGCTCCGGGCGGTCTCTATGGAGTACGGGTATTCCCACGGCCCGGGAGCCGGTCCGAGCGTTGTTGTAAAGATTGACTGGCCGCGCGGCGGTCTGACTGGGTCCACTCGAGTGGCGCGACTCCCCGTGATGCCGCGGTGGGGGTTGCTTGTCGATGTCGCGGTGTATGGCGGGGTCTGGTGGTGTGTGTGGAAACTTTGGCGGCGGGCGCGACGGGAACGGAGGGTGCGGGCGGGCCGTTGCCCGGGGTGCGGATATGAACGCGCGGGGCTGGGAGCGGGTGCTTGCCCGGAGTGCGGAGAGGAACCCGCGAACGCGCGTGCCGCTGAATCACCGGTTTCGCGTTAGTCGATGGGTGGTCGGGACCTCCGCCTGGCACGGAACTCCAAGCCGTGGATTGCCCGTAACCAAGGAACTTCAATTGCCAGGCTTGGAGATCCGCGGGGAACCCGCGTGAATCGCCACGGATCTCCGGGCCTTGTTTGGGAAGTCCGAACGATTCTCGTGAACGACGGCCCGGAGTTCCGTGGCACGTTCTTTTCCTGAGCGGGGGAGTTGCAGAGGGGGCGGCAGCCCCTTCTGCGTCAGCGGCGCACCTTCTGGCGGGTCGCCATAAGAACACGGGTGTGGGCTGGTGCCGAGGCCCGTGCCACAGGGGAGTCGCTTGGTCACCTTGTGAGTTGGAGGTTCGTGCACCCTTCCGGGTGCGGGGATCAAAGGGAGCGCGACTTGGGGTGCGCTCGCAGGGGCTCGCGACCCCAGGCAACGTTCGTGCGCCCTGCGGGCGAGGAGGGGCTGGCGTGCGTGTGGGACGGGGAACAGCAGGCGGGTGGTTGGTGGTCTCACCACAGGCCACGCGTGCGCGTGACCTGTGCCACCAAGAGCGGCGGCATCGTCACATGGCCACGGTGGTGGCTTATTCCGTCGTCTTGCCGTCGAAGTGTTCGTTGTCGGCTTCCGCATCTTTGCGGGTGTGGTGCACGACGGCGTCGCGGTGATTGGGTGGGGCGTAAAGCGTGTAGAGCTTCAGGGGTTCGCTGCCGGTGTTGATGATGTTGTGATTGGCTCCGGCGGGGACGATCACGGCGAAGCCGGGTTTGATTGGCGTTCGAACACCGTCCAGGACGGCCACGCCGGTGCCTTGTTCTACTCGAAAGAACTGGTCAAGGGTGTGGACTTCGGCTCCGATTTCTTCCTTGGGCTTCAGGGCCATCACGACGAGCTGGCAGTTCTTGGCGGTGTAGAGCACTCGGCGGAACTCGACGTTCTTGACGGCGAGGCTTTCAATGTCTTGCACGAAACCCTTCATGGCGCTTCTCCCTGGTTGGTAGCGAGCATGTCGCGCTGGATTGGGGTCAGCGAGCGCGACGTGTTCTAGATTGAAGTTACTGACTTCAGAAGCCGCGCGGGATGTAGTTGAGCAGCACCAGGATCAGAAGGATCAGGAGCACCAAGCCAAGGACACCGCTGGGACCGTAACCCCACTTGCGGCTGTAGCCCCAGGTGGGAAGGCCACCGACCAGCAACAACACGACGAGGATGAGAATGATCAGACCCATGGGACACTCCTTTCCCAATTCGCGGCCTCTGACGCTGGAGGCCGCACACATTGATGAACGTAGGTCTTATCGCATGTGGTGTCCGCAGAGAAGCTTTCCCTGAAACGGCGGGCGAACCGATTGCACTGCGGCACGGATCTCCAAGCCTGCGTTGGGAAGTTCGAGCGGTCTTGGAGGACGGCTTGGAGTTCCGTGGCACGCGGACGAAACCGTTACTTGAGTTTTTTCGGGCGGATGTAGCGGTCCACGATGTACATGCCGCCGAAGGTGTAGATGGTGAGCGCAAGGGCCAGAAGCCAGTAGTTCATAGTTGCACTCGGTGTATCAGGAGGGGTTGGCTCATGTTCGCAGGCGGTTCTGGATTTGGGTTCGCCACGGGCCGGGTGATTCTGCGCGTTCATCGGAGGCTCGATCTCGTGGCCGTGATTCTGGTGCTGCAATCCGATCCGCGATTCCCGGGCGGATGTCATCGCCGCGGCTGAGGCGCTGAGGGGCTAAGTCACTCGCGCGCGTAAAGGGAAACATCAGATGTGCGGCGAGCGATTCGGGGAGTTGGCTCCCCTTGAGTCCGTACTTTTTGGGAAGTGCGCGTGGGAAGTAGGCGGTTTTGAACAGGACATCCCACACGGGGAAGATGCCCGCGAAGTTTTTGTCGATGCCCGCTTCATCGGAGGTGTGGTGCCAGCGATGGAAAGCGGGACTCACCAAGACCCAGCGGAGCGGTCCGAAGCCCCACTTGACGTTTGAGTGCAGGAACATCACATAGAACGACACGAGCGGAACCACGCTGAGAATGGCCACGGCGGAGAAGCCCAGGAAGATGATGGGCAGCAACTGACAGGAACGGGTGATCAAATCGTTGAGAGGATGAACCCTGGATGAAGAAAGCCAGCTCATCTCTTCGGGGGTGTGATGGATGGCATGGATTCTCCACAGCCGTCCAAGATGCAGGCTGCGGTGGGTCCAATAGTCGACGAAGTCGGAGAGAATCAGGACTTCGATGCACTGCAGCCAAATGGGTTGATGCGAGAGCGGCCCGAACCCGTGAAGCAATAGGTCGCGGGGAATGTTGTCAAAGCCGATGCAGAACGCGGCCGCGAACAGGACGATCGCCAGAATGATGCCGGTCAGACAACGGGTGAGAAGGGGAGTCATGAACCAATACGCGAGGTCGAGAAAGAAGCCCTTGCGGAGCATGAGACGCTGGGAATATGCGGGCGCCATACGTTCAGCCGGTGTGAGAACCAGGGCCGCGACGCCCGCGAGAGCGACGGTTTGCGTCAGGGCTGCCGTACCCGGGAACAGCTGGCTGAGGTATGCCCACAACTCACCAAGTGCCATCTGTGGCTCCGCAAGGGGCTGGCGCCGCAGGACCGCAGCGGCAAGCGTGCGATGGGGCGCTCGGCCGCGGGTAAATCAACGGGGCTTGAGCGTTCTGCGTTTGACCGTTGTGACTTCCGGGTCTGTGGAATCGCTGTTTGTTTCGCTTGCCGCCGGGAGAACCTCATCGATTGCGATGCCGGTCAGCTTCTTGTCTGCCGCGATTTCCTCGTCAAGGGTTTTCTGAAGCATTCTGGTGATGTCATCTTCGCCCAACTGTTCGGACAGTTCGATGGCGCTGCCGTATGCGGAGATCTCGTAGTGCTCTACCCGACGGGCGGCCGCGATCAGTGCGGCATCGATGACCGCATCCTCACCGTCTTCATCAAGTACTTCGCCGGCCTCCGCGACCAGGCCTTCGGCGGCTTTGCACTTTTTGCCGCCGGGCTTGGTTTCCAGCATTTCGGCGACCTTGTCGAGCCGCTGAACGTGTTCGCGGGTTTGTTCGAGGTGAGCGATGAAAGCGTTGCGGAGATTCTCACTGGTGGCGGCCTTAGCCATCTTGGGAATCGCCTTGACGAGTTGAGCTTCGGCGCTGTAGAGGTCGCGCACCTGATCCTGAAGCAGTGTCTTGAGTGAGTCGAGCATGTGTGGAACTCCTAGAGGGTCGGCGTGGGGGTGCGATGCACTTCTGAACAATGGAGCTCCGGCACTCTCATACCGGAGCTCCTCTTCTCTACCCAACCTTCACGGATTACTTCGATTCGTCATCGGACTGCATGACGACTCGTTTGCCGTCAGGCGAGGTCATTTCGGTGGCGCAGACGCACTTCTTTCCGTCCTTGTCGAACTTGGTGGCGGTGATGGTCACCGCGTCACCCTTGCGGACGGCCAGCTTGTTCTGGTCGAGGTAGGCCTGGGGTGCGGTGTGGACGGGCACCAGTTCGCCATCATCGGTCCGCACGTTGAGGATGACCACGCGGTCGGTCCCGTTCATAGCGGCACCCTGTTCGATAGATTCGACCTTGCCGCGGACGGTGCAGGGTTCGCCGGACTTCATGGCCGTCCGGTACTTGTTTCGCGATTGGCCATCACGCGAAGAGGCCGTGGACTTGCCCCAGCCGGTGGTGTCGTACCCGTAGCGTTTGTACATGTCTTCGGTGTAGCCGTTGATCTGGAGTTCGGCCCATTCATCCTGGGTCAGACGCGGCGCGGCCCGAAGCGTTTCTTTGTCCAGGTCGAGTGCGACCAGGCGGCCGCTTTGATCGACATTGAAGGACGGCCAGGGGACGCCGATGCGGCCGTCTCCGGCTTGCAGGCTGGACGCGGGAGTGATGACCAAGAAGGCGATGCGTCCGGAGTTTGCATCGAAGATGACATCGTTGACATTGCCCAGGCCGCGGCCGTCCTGCGTGGTAAGCGGCTTGTTGCGGATCTCACTGACGCGGAAGAGGGAGCCTTCCTGATCGGCGCGGCTGAGTTCCTTATCGTTGTAATCGTGGCGGCGGTCTTCCTTGTTGGCCGGCTGGTGGGCGGGATCGTTTCGATCTTGATCCCGTCCTTCGGGAGTGCGGGGTTCCTTCACGTCGCGGCGGTCTTTTTCATCGCGGCGGTCTTTGTCATCACGCCGAGTCGGATCATCGCGGCGGGAGGGGTCATCGCGACCGTCACCCTGGCGTACTTCCGTTGACTTGCCGACACGGTACACCTTGCGATCCTGCGCGGCGCGTTCTTCGGGAACGTTGAAGTACTTGTAGGAGGTTTCGGCGGCGATTGGGTCGCCGATGTCGCGCCATTGATCGGCGTCGAAGCTGGCCGCGGCCTTGAACTGCTCTTCGGTCACCGGGAGGTTGAGCGTCTTGCGGTCATCGTTCCATCGGAAGGCGCCGTAGGGGACGGCGGCGACGCGATCGGGCTCTTGGGCGCCGGTTCTGATCCCTTTGCTGACGAGGATGTAGACGACCTTGCCGCTGCGGCCGCGGGCGACGACATCTCGCACGTTTCCGAGACGGACGCCGTCGTTTCCGGTGACGGTGACACCCTCAGCGCGTGTCGAGGGGATCAGGATGACGCCTTGGGAGTTCAGGTCATCGGCTTCTGAGTGCTGCTTGTAGTCGCGGCGGGTTTCGTCGGTGGAACGACGGGTTTCTGGTTGCGGACGGTTGTCGGTTTGCGGACGATCCTTTGGTGGCTGAGCGGAGACTGCTCCGACCATTCCAGCCAGGACCAACAAACTTCCGACACAGTGATTCAACTTCAACATGTGAACTCCTACTTGAGGTAATGAACAGGGTGCGCATTGACTCGGACGGTCGCAATGGACGGGCCATCGGGGGTCTAGAGTCAGTTCTGCACGATTGCGAACGGAGGAATGGCGCTACGAGCGGGACCTGAGCTGACGGAGAATCAAGCCGGTGGCGATCACGACGCCGGCGGCGATACCGATGCTTGCGACGGGGTTGCGTGCGATCACGCCTTTGACCGACTTGGCGGCGTGCGTGGCCGCATCTTTGGCGTCGTCATACTTGTCCTGGACGGCATCCTTAGCGTCATCCAGTCTGCCCCTGGCCGCATCGGCAACCTGATTGGCGCCGCGGCGAAGGGCTGCGACGCCTTCGTGCATGCCGTCGGCGGCATCATCGCCACGGTGGCGTGCTTCGGATCTGAGCGAGGTGGCGCGGTGGCCGGAGCTTCGGCCATTTCGCGACGACCCGCTCCTGTAGGACGACTTCTTCTGAACCATGATCGATCCTTCCTTGGAGCCGACGCGGGGAGCGCCGGCGGGTACTCGTTGCTGAGTCTGAGATTTGGGGACGCGTGTGCGCGGGATACCGATCCCGCTTGGCGGGGGATGCGGACTGGTTCTGGCGGACTTGCGGCTAGTACGTGGGACGGTCGGTTGTGGTCGGTACCTGCCGCGGAATGGTGTGGACCTCGGGCTTGTTGCTAGGCGCCTTTGCACCAGGCGGTGTGGACTCGGAGCTCGAGGAGATGTCTGTTGCGCGGGCTTCCTCAAAGATGCGTTTGGCGCTTGTCACTTTTTCGGAAGTGTCGGCGTGAGCTGAGATGAGGATATTGCCACCCTTCACTTTGCCTTCGTAACGCTTAGCCTCGAGCTCGGGGATGCCCATGCCGATGAGCGCTCCGGCGACACCTCCGACGGCCGCACCGATGCCGGCTCCGCTGAGCGCCGCCATGATGGGACCGGCGGCGATGAAAGGTCCAACGCCGGGAATGGCAAGCAGGCCGATGCCGGCGAGCAATCCCAAAGCGCCGCCGACGATGCCGCCTGCGCCCGCCCCGACCGTGGCGCCTTCGGGAGCCTTGGTGTGGGTTTCATGGGCAAAGTCGCGGGTGCTGGACTTGTCGGGGAACAGAGCCGAGATGTCATTATTCGCAAAGCCGGCGGCCTTGAGGCGAGAGACGATGTCGTTGGCGATCATCTCGTTGGGGGCGATACAGAAAACTGAGGTACTCATGTGGAAACTCCTGAGGTGGTAAGAGAAACGGTGGTGGCCGAATGTCAGTTGGGTTTGACTTCCAGCTGGTTGTCGACCTTGGTCACGCCCGCGATGGCCTTGGCCTTGGCTTCGATTGCATCCTTCTCGGACTGGCTGTTGACGGGCCCACGGAGGGTGACCAGGCCTGACTTGTCGGTGATGATCTTGCAGTTCTGGGCGTTCATGGACATATTGCTGTCGGTCATGATCGCGCGGCGAATGTCGGCGGTGACCCGGACATCGACTCCGGCCTGAGACTGATCGAGCGGAGTTTTGGTTTCATTGGTTCCGTCGGGCTTGTTCCGCGCGGTATTGTCGGGCGCGGGGCTGTTCGAACGGGTCGCGGGCGGGATTGTGCTGCTGCTGGTTGGAGCGGGGTCGGACTTCTTCTCGCAGGAGGCGATTGAAAGGAGACTCGCGAGCAGCAGGGATGACGTGATGCGATTGACGTTCATGGGATCTCGATTCTGCCGTGTCTAGTGCGCGGCCAAAGTGTGTTACAACTGGTCACTACATGTCGGGCCTGTGCCTGCGTCCCGGTTCAGCGTCACATGCAGCGACGAACCGATCAACAGATGATGCCCTTATCGTGACCCTGGGAACAGAGCGGATACCTGCTCCATTGAGGACCGCGTGTGAGGGCTGGTGAACCCTCGGCAATACGCCGATTGCCTTCAGCAGGTACGACCATTCGGGTCGAAGGAGTCATCGATGGCTCATTTTTGTTTTTCCCATGCAGGGAGTTCCACCGGTTTGCCCATGAGGTCGTGGTCCACCGCCCGGTCCGCCCAGAACCGCGTGACCAGTCCGTCGGTGACGATGAAGTAGACAACCGCGGTGTTTCTGGATCCGCTGCCCGACAGCAAGGAACTCAACCCTCCGGAGCTCTCGCCTGTCGAGTAGCGGAGTACGCGCGTGCTTTCTACGCCTTGCACAATCGAGGTGGATGTAGGTTCTCCGAGCACGGCCAGGAGCCAGGACTCGGTGGTCACACCCGCCTTGAACTGGTTAAGGGTTTCTTCGCCGATGCGGACACCGCCCTGCGATGGCGGGGTTGTAGAGATGCACCCGGAGAGGAGCGGGGCCAACATGACACAGATGGTGATTGGGTGCTTCATTTGGTTGGCTTGGGGCTCGCTCTCGACGGCGGGTCTTCTGCAGGCCGCGTCAAGCGCTGAACTGTGTTGTCCGGGCCGGGGGCGGACGGGATGCTGCGGGCGGCCGGTGGAGGAAAGGACTCTTTTACTGTGAGAAACCAGGCGATGAACACGGCGCCGCCGACGAAGATGCATGCGACGGCCAGAGTCACCCACGCAAATAGCCGCACTCCGGAGTCCCGCACCTGTCGGTCGGGGCCAACGCATTCAGTCATGCCTTCACGCCATTTTCGAGCACTGCTCGCCTTTGCCCTTGGTTGACGACCTGCTTTAGAACTTGCTTGATTCCCCAACTGGCGTAGGTGCTGAATCGACCTCCGTGTGTCGGGTCGAAGGAGTCCAAGGCCTCGATCAGACCGATCCGGCCTTGCTCGATGAGTTGCGTCATCGGGATGCCGCGCCCGGAGTACATCCAGGCGATTGCGGATACAAGAGGAAGATTGGCCGCGATCAGATGTTCCCGGCTGACCGGGCAGCGATCGTCAATCATCTTCAGAACGAGTTCTTTCTCGGCGGCCGCGGTGAGCCGCGGTTTGACCGCGCGGGGCTGAAGGTGTCCAGCCTCGCGGATCCGGATCCCAGGGTCTGGAAGCATGCTGTCCTGTGCGATAGGAGACTGAAGCGCCTCGTTGCGGATGATCATGGTTGAATCCTTTCAATCTTGAACACAGCGGTTCAGTGCGTAAGGCCGATTCCAGAGTGCGGTTGCGTGCTTCGTCCGCCACTCTGACTCTTGTGTCTGAGCAGAAGGGCCGGCGGCCGAACCGAACTCAAATCGCCACGGAGAGATCATGTCGCGAATCCGCGGACCCGCCAGAGAGCAGATGTGCCCCATTGCGGCGCTTGGAGCCGCGGGGGCTGCATCAGAAAGCCGTGGTTTGGTGGCGTCGCTCGGTGGTTCCCAACGGGCACTGGCGAAGCGCCGAAGCCTGTGACGGGATCTGTGCCGACTCGAGGGCTACCCAAGTCACATCTTGGGCGCGGACTCTCGCGCGGCCCGCGCCTCGATGTGATAGGCCGCTCCGCATTCTGGGCAGTTGCCGGTGACGGCGAGCCCAAGGAGGTCGAACCCGCAGGCGGTACACATGACGCCGCGCAGTTTGTTGAGCCGCCGCATTGCGTTGTGCGTGGGCCTCATCACCAGGTGGCCCGCGACGAACAAGAGCACCATGGATGATGCCATTGCGGATGCGGGCGCGTAGGGGCTGGGGTGGTGAAAGGCGAAGTACCACATCGGGGCCCACAGGAGAGACAGGGAGGCCCAGCGGAGGTTGGGGTGGAACTGGGCGTGAGGGTTGGGCATTGGGGCCGGGATGGTAGTTAGTACGGTGGTGGGCGCGCGGATGGTTGGGGGACTCATCATTGGCAACGCTGGCGCGCGGCCTGTGCCAACAGGAGGGCGTGCATGACGAGGCCGGACACCGGCGTTTAACCAATAGAGCATACTTTCTCTCTTGTCGGGGCTTAACGCCGTTTCCTACCTTCACCTTCATTTTTCCAGACTTCGCTGCTGGTTTCGCGAGTCGAAACATGCCAACAACTCTGAATCGTGAAGCTGAACTACGCGTCGCTCTTGAGCAGGTGGCTGCATGACCGAGCAGGAACCTGAGCCCTTGGAGTGCGTGGATTGCCGGATGCCACTTCCGATCGCCGTCCAGCAAGTCCCGGGTGCCCGGAGCCTGGTTTGCGCAGGGTGTGGTTCACGATATTTCGGGCAGGTTTGGCCCATGGTCCCCGAGCATCTGAAAGGGAATGTTCGCATCGTTGAGGAATAGGCGGGCACTCGGCTGGGCATGGCGTGGGCATGGGGCGAACCTCTCTGAGGTCCGCCCCCTACTATTGCTGTACGCCATAGAACGGAGTCCTCCCGTGCCCAAATCTCGCTTCTTCTTCCAGGCCTCTCTTGTCGGAATCCTCGGTGTCGCGGTGCTGGGCTCGACGCTGGTCGTATCGCGGCCGGACTACTCGTTCTTTGACCCGCTTCTGGATATCAAGGCGATCATTTCGTCGCAGTATGTGACCGCGCCGGATGAGAAGGCGATGCAACTGGCCGCAATCAACGGGATGGTGGAGTCGCTGAACGATCCGTACACGGTGTACGTGCCACCGACGGAGAGCAAGACGTTTACCAAGGAGTTGACGGGTGACTACGTTGGCATCGGGGCGCAGGTGCAGGTGCGCGATGGTTGGTTGACGATCGTGACGCCGCTGGAGGATTCGCCGGCGTTCAAGGCGGGGATCTTGCCGGATGACCGGGTGGTCGAGATTAACGGGAAGTCCACGTTCGGGCTCACGTCGGACGACTCGGTGGGGATGCTGACCGGGGAGCCGGGGACCAAGGCGAATCTGGTGATCGAGCGGAAAGGCCAGAAGATGCCCATGACGATCACGCGCGAGCGGATTGTGACTAAGACGGTGAAGGGCTTCCACTGGGAAAAAGGGAGCGGGGAGTCTGGATCATGGCAATACATGATCGACCCGGCGCGGAAGGTCGCGTTCATACGGTTGACGCAGTTCACACCGACCAGCGCGGCCGAAGTCACCGAGACTCTGAAGTCTCTGGGAGCAGACAAGGGCGACATCAAGGGGTTGATCTTTGATCTCCGCGGGAATCCGGGGGGAGTGTTGCAGGATGCGGAAGAGATCGCGGACTTGTTCCTGAGCGAGGGTGTGATTGTCTCGACCAAGGGCCGCGCGGTGAGGGAGAGCATCGTGCGGGCAACCAAGGAGGGGACGCTGCCGGACTTCCCGATGGTGATGCTGATCAATGGGTCCAGCGCCTCGGCGAGCGAGGTGCTGTCGGGGGCGCTGGTGGACAACAAGCGGGCGATCACGGTGGGGACGCGGACCTTTGGCAAGGGGCTGGTGCAGACGGTGCACTCGCTGCCGAGCGGGCGCGGTCAACTGAAGGTGACCGAGCAGCGGTATTACCTGCCCTCGGGGCGGTCTCTGCACCGGAGCGATGATTCCAAGGAATGGGGTGTGGACCCGACGCCGGGGTTTTACGTACCGGTCACGGATGCCGAGTTGATTGAGATGTTCAAGGTGCGGCGGGCTGAAGAGGCGATCAGCAACAGCCAGCACAACGATGCGGATGCCAAGTGGTCGGATGCCGGCTGGATCAGCGAGCACTTGAAAGACAAACAACTATCCGCGGCCCTGCAGGCGATTCAGACCAAGCTGGATACCGGCGAGTGGAAACCCACGGGCCAGCCGCTCCCGGAGATCGGGGCAGCCGCATCTCAGGACCTTGCTAAGGCCCGCATCCTGCGCGACCGCCTGGAACACGAGTTGATCAGGATTGACCGGAAGATTGATGGACTGGAGGCCGCGGCCGCAGACAAGGATGTTCCTCTGGACCTGTGGCCGGAGACGGTGGATGTCGCCAACGGGCACGTGGATGTGTTTGATAAGGATGGGAAGTTGGTGGGGAAGTTCAAGGTGCCCAGCAACGACTTGGAGCGGTGGTTGATTGATGCCGGGGTGAAGAAGGAAGAGGGCGACAAGGCGGCGGACAAGAAGCCGGCTGAGGTGCCGAAGTAATCCCCGTTCAATATGGTCATTCTCGGTATTGAAACTTCCTGCGATGAAACGGCCGCGGCCATGGTTCGGGATGGGCGGGTGATTCTGTCCAACGTGATCGCTTCGCAGCACGATCTGCACGCGGAGTATGGCGGTGTGGTGCCGGAGTTGGCGAGCCGGGCGCACGCGGAGCGGATTCTGCCGATCGTGCGTGGGGCCGTTTCCGACGCGGGAACTTCGCTAACAGAGATTGATGCGGTTGCGGTTGGACACCGACCAGGATTGATCGGATCACTACTGGTTGGCGTGGCCGCGGCCAAGGCGCTGGCGTGGTCGCTGGGGAAGCCGCTGATCGGGGTCGATCACGTGCAAGCTCACTTGTATGCGGGGATGTTGGGGGAGCGTGAATCAGACGCGAGGGTGGCGGAGTATCCGGCGCTGGGGATGGTGATCTCTGGCGGTCACACATCGCTGTATCACTGCGACTCTCCGATCGACCTGCGGCGGCTGGGTTCGACCATCGACGATGCAATCGGCGAGGCGTTTGACAAGGGAGCCACGATCCTGGGGCTGCCCTATCCGGGTGGTCCGAATCTGGACAAGCTGGCGCAGACACCAGGAGCGGATGATCGGGCTCATGAGTTTCCGATCAGCCGGTTGTCGCCGGAGTCTTTGGATTTATCGTTCAGCGGGCTGAAGACATCGCTGCTGTATGCGGTGCGGGGTGTGCCGCTGCGGGGTGGGGCGTTTGAGCGGGATCACACGTGGTTGAGTGACGCAAGCCGCGCGGACCTGGCGGCGAGTTTTCAGAGGGCCGCGGTGAATGCGGTGTTGCTCAAGCTGGATCGGGCGCTCACGCGGGGCGAGTACCGCTCGATCATGATCGGGGGCGGGGTCTCGGCGAACTCGCGTTTGCGGCGGGATCTGGCAGCGTTCGCGGCCAAGCGTGGCCTGCCGCTGTTTGTTCCGCCGATGAACCTGTGCGTGGACAACGCCGCGATGATTGCGGGACTGGCGTTTCACCTGTACGCGGCCGGGCGCGTCAGCGATCTTGCACTTCAGGCGACACCGACGACATCATGCTGAAACTCATTGCACTAATCGCTGCGTTGTTAATGTTCCAGTCTCAACCGGCGGGTGAGATGCCACGGGATGTGCCGCTTTCTGAGTATCGCTCGCAACCTGTCGGAACGTTTACCGCGCTGGTGCGGAAAGATGCCGACAAGAATGAGATGCGGCTCCGGCGGGTGCTGGCCGCGCTTGAGTTTGATATTCATCTGATTGATCGGCTGGTGCCGGCGGATGCGTTGACGGCGCTGCACTCGGTACGGATCGTCATCACCCCTACTACCGCGGCCCGCGAAGGGCTTTCTGGCCACGGGATGTGTTATCACGAGTCGGCGGGCTGGTTGACCGCAAACGGGTACGACGCGGCCCGCGAGGGTGTTGTTGAGATACTGAATATGGATGACTTCCTGGCGTGGCGTGCGGAACAGCCCATGATGCTGCTCCACGAGATGGCCCACGCGTATCACGCGATGATTGGGATGGAACGTGAGGATGTGAAGCAGGCGTACGCCGCGGCCAAGAAGCGGAAGAAGTACGACGCGGTTCACCACGTGCTGCTGGCACCGGACAAGACCAAGCCCGCCTACGCGATGAACAACTCCAAGGAGTACTTCGCCGAGTTGACTGAGGCGTGGTTCGGGCGGAATGACTTTGAGCCGTTCACGCATGATGAGTTGTTGGCGTTTGATCCCGAAGGCGCGAGCGTAGTGGACAAGCTGTGGCGTCTGTCTGCGGAAGAGATTGATGCGGCTCGGGCGAAGCGAGAGCATTGAAAGCCATGCACCCCGCCACCCTCTCCGACACCGAGCTTCTCAAGCAGTGCGACCTGACCAAGGGCCGCTCGGGTGGTCCCGGCGGACAGCATCGGAACAAGGTTGAGACGAAAGTGACGCTGCACCACACGCCTAGTGGTGTGGAGGCCCATGCGTCCGAACGCCGCAGCGCCGAGCAGAACAAGTCCGTGGCGTTGTTTCGGCTGCGGCTGGCCCTTGCGATTCAGATCCGGTGCCCGGTTCCGATCGGCGATGCGCGGTCGCCACTCTGGAAGCTCCGTTGCTCCGCGCAGGGCCGCATCTCATGCAACTCCGAGCACCATGACTTCCCGTCTCTCCTGGCCGAGGCCATGGACATGATCGAGGCCTGCCAGCTCGACACGCAGAAGGCCGCGATCCGCCTGGAATGCTCCCATTCGCAGCTCATCAAGTTCCTGAAAGACCATCCCGCGGCCATGGAACACTTGAATCGGCTGCGAGTTGAGCGGGGGCTGCACAAGCTCCAGTGATCCGGAGGTCCACGGCGGGTTCGACGGCATGGGTGGCCCGACCGGGGCGAGAACGCGCCGGCCCACTTGTGTGTAGCCTTTAATACCCCGTGACCGCTCCTGACCCCAACCCGATCCCCTCTGCCCCACTTGAAATAGTGGACCCGCTTCCGCCCAAGCCGCGGCTGCCGGGGTCGGTGGTTCTCCGGGCGACTCCTGAAGAACTCATTGATGCGATGGCCGCGGACTTGTACTTTCACTCCAAGAACTGCGTGCGGACGTTTGGGGACTTTCACTTGGCGCTGTCGGGCGGGGCGACGCCCGAGCCGCTCTACCGCCGATTGATGTATGATCCCAACTACCGCGAGCTTCCCTGGAAGCGCACGCACCTGTGGATCGTGGATGAACGGTGTGTCGACCCGGAAGATGACCGCAGCAACTTTAAGATGATCCGCGACACGCTGGTGGTTCACTCCGACATCCCGGAGAACCAGGTTCATCCGATCAAGGCGCTGTCGCCGACGGCGGATGCTGATTACGAGACGGAGTTGAAAGAGACGCTGGCGTGGCGCGAGAAGGGGCATGATCGACTGGACTACACGCTGCTGGGTATGGGTGCGGATGGGCACACGGCGAGTTTGTTTCCCCATTCTCCGGCGCTGACCTCGGCCGGGCGGCTGATCCTGGCGAACTCGGGGCCGACCGTGACGCCACCGGATCGGGTGACGATGACGTTTGACCTGCTCAACGCGTCCCGCTTTATCGCGGTGATGATCACGGGCGAGAAGAAACGTGACATGGTCCACAGGATCGCGACGACGAAGAACCCCAGTGCCGCTGATCTCCCGATTACCGGAATCAACCCCATCGGGGGCGAACTGCGGTGGTATCTCGACGCCGCAGCCGTGCCGATTTAATCGGGCACCCTGCTGCTTGTGGAGCACGCACATGTGGGGCCGATTGGACAAGCACACTGCCATCTCAGACGGAGTTGTCGTCGAATACCTGGGATACAACTACGGAGCTCGCTATCAAACTGGCAGCAAGTTTCTGGTGGTGCCGGCCGAGATGGGCTCTGATATCACAGAAGGTGTCGTCAAGCTAGGTCTGTGGTGGGACCCCAACACGAAGTGGAGCACAGGCGAACGCGTCGAAGAATCCGAAGCCGCAGTCATACTTGACGCGACTCGCGAGGCGCTCCAATCGCTGGGATTCCGTGTTTCCGTCTCCCCCGTGGGAAGTGAGACCCTGCTAGATAACCCACCGAGCTGGTTGCCCTGGCGCCAGCGGCTTCGCCTGAAATGGCTGCGGTGGAAGAAACGACGATAAACGGTTTGCCTTGTAGACTCCGCGTACTCTTCATCCTCATGAACCTCTCCATCATCCCCAACCCCAACGTCGCCTACAAAATCCGCTACCAGGATGAGGACCTCCTCGTCGTCGAAAAACCCGCGCGGCTCGTCACCCAGCCCGGCCTGGGCCACGAGGATGACACGCTCCTCAACGGCCTCTTCGCGACCTTCGGACAGCAACTCCAGAACCTGGGTAAGAACCGCGACTACGGCCTCCTCCACCGCCTCGACCGCCAGACCAGCGGCCTGCTCATCGTCGGGCTCAAGCCTCGCGCGTACGACAAGCTGCGGGAAGACTTCGGCAAGCGACTGATCAAGAAGTTCTACTGGGCCGTCGCCGCCAAGGCGCCCAACAAACCTACCGGCACGATCAAACGTCCCATCCTCGAAGTCACGGATCAGATGAAGACTTCCAAGATCTCTAGCGCCGGCAAGCCCGCGCTCACCGCCTACCGCACGCTCCAGACTTCGCGAGTCGGCGAAGGCCGCGCGGCCCTGATTGAGTGCCGCCCTGTTACCGGCCGTCTCCACCAGGTTCGCATCCACCTGCACTCGATCGGATGCCCGATCCTCGGCGATGAGATCTACGCCCCCAAGTCCAAGCTCTTTGTCTCGGCGCGTCTGGCCCTGCACGCTCACCGGATCATCTTCAATCAGCCCACAACCGGCGAGTCGATTGATATCCAGTCGCCGTGGCCGCGGGACTTGGGATCGCTGCTCAAGAGGCTTGGGTTTACGAAGCCGGAGACGACGGTTGGGGCGATGGGACTGTTGCCAGGGGAACGGGTGACGGTGGCCGCGGATGAGGCGTTGGACGACACGGTCGAATAAGCGAGCGGCGATCAGTCCCCTGCCGTTGTATCATTTCTCCGAGACATCTTCCGGAGACCCCCATGGCCCTCATCGCCTTCACCTCCAACTACACCGACCGCTCCAACAACACCGGCTACCAGTTCGAGTTCCACTGCGACAAGTGCGGCAGCGGCCACCTCTCCACCTTCCAAGCCAGCAAGGCCGGAATGGCCGGCGGCTTCCTCCGCGCTGCCGGCGGCCTCTTCGGCGGACGCCTCAATCAACTCGCCAACGCCAGCGAACACCTGAAAGATGCCCTCCGCGGCCCCGCGTGGGATGCCGCCTTCCGCGCCGCCGTCGAAGAAGGCAAGACCAAGTTCAAACAGTGCTCGCGCTGCGGCAAGTGGGTCTGCCCCGAAAACTGCTGGAATGCCAAACGAGGACAGTGCGAGACATGCGCTCCGGACCTACAGGAAGAGGCCGCGGCCGCGCAGGCCACCGCTGCCAAGAACCAGATCTGGGAGAAGGCCAGCACCACCGACCAGACCGCGGGCCTGGATGTCACCAGCGCCCAAACCGCCCAATGCCCAAGCTGCGGCGCCAAGTCCACCGGAGCCAAGTTCTGCGGCGAGTGCGGCAAGCCCATGCAGGCCGCCAAGACCAACTGCGGCCAGTGCAACGCCAAGATCGAGCCGGGGACGAAGTTCTGTGGCGAGTGCGGGGCCAAGCAGATCTAGCTCGTCTCAAGCAGAGCGTTTGCGACAGCGAGCCGTGCCGACTCGGCACGGCTCGCTTCAAACGTAACCCGATTCAACTACGAAGATACCGGCTACGGATGACCTCGGGTTTGTTCCAATGTCCCTACTTCCGCATCTTCACCACAAACCCAAGGCTCTCGTACAGCCGCACCGCAGGCGTATTCTCGCACGTGACCAGAAGGTGAACGCGAGGCTCGCCGCGGCCGCGCAGCAACGAAATGACATGCAACAGCCCCAGGCGTGCCAACCCCTGCCGCTTCCATTCCGGTGCCGTCATGGAAAACGCAACAAACGCCTCTCCCGTGGCATACTTCGTCCGATCACGCGTCACGATCGTCGCCGAAGCGAGCTTGCCGTCACGCTCAACGACCAGGGATGCGGGAATATCCAACGCCCCGAAGTCGCCGCGGAAGAGCTTTTCCACCTCGACACAAGTGTCTTCTCGCGTCTCACCGGTGTCATCGATCGTGCCGCGATACGCGTCGTACATCAGCGTCGCAAGAGCCTCGGCGTCATCCGCACGCGGCAACCGGCCGCCGGAAATGACAACCGGCACGGCAACACTCGCGTTTTCCCGCGACTCAACAAGCGAAAGCGTCATCCAATCACGCATGCAGCCAGAATAGCCGCTCTGCCCAACCCCTCACGGATCCACCAACTCCATCACTGCCCCCGCCAACCCATCCGCCAACAAAACCCCCGCATCCGTCAACCGAAATCTCCCCCCCACCCTCTCCCCCAGCCCCTTCGCCACCATCCCATCCAACTCCTCGCGCACCCGCGCCCCATCCACCCCCACACGCAAAACCTCCCCCATCAACCACGCCTCATCCAGCCCCTCAGAAATCCGCAACCCCGTCATGATCCTCTCGCTCAAGTTGCGCCTCGCATCCGGCCTCTCCCAGTCCACCACCCCCGCAAATCCACGATCATCAAACGTCAAGTAATCATCCAGCCGCGGCGAGTTCTTCCACCGATTCCCCGCGAAATGCCCCGACGCTGAAGGCCCCGCCGCCAACCAATCCTCCTGCCTCCAATACGCCAGGTTGTGCCGACACTCCTGCCCCGGCACCGCATAGTTGCTCACCTCATACCGCTCCATCCCGCGCGATCGCACCATCCTCAGCGTCGCCTCATACATCTCCACCTCAACATCCTCTTCCGCCACCACAAACTCCCCACGCTTCATCCGCGCCGTCATCGCCGTGTTCGGCTCATACGTCAGGTTGTAACACGAAAGGTGACTGGTCCCCAGATCGAGCGCAGTCCGCAAATCCGATTCCCACTCCCCCACCGTCTGCCCCGGCACACCGAAAATCAGATCCACATTCTGCCGCGTGATCCCCGCCGCCCGCGCCATCTCCAGCGCCTTGGCGACGTTCTCCGGCGAGTGCCACCGCTCCAGCGTCTTCAAGTGCTTGGACTCAAACGACTGCGCCCCCACGCTCACGCGGTTCACACCCCCCGCCGCCAGCACATCCATCAACTCCGGGGTCACCGTCTCGGGGTTGCACTCAACCGTGAACTCCCCACCCTGCTTCATGGCAGACATGTCGAACACCTGCCCCATCACCCCCAACAGCTCTCGCCACAGGCCTACGCGGAGCAGGCTGGGCGTCCCGCCTCCCACAAAGATCGTTTCAAGCCGTCCTGCCAGGGGAGCCATCGCCGCCAACTCCCGCCCCAACCTCTCCGTAAAAACCCCTTGCCGATCCCGCGTATCCACGATGCTGTAAAAATCACAGTAATGGCACTTGTGAAAGCAAAACGGCACGTGGATATAGAGCGATTTGACGGTCCCGCGGCCCGGCCCGATCGCCGCCGTTCCCGCCGTTGAGAGGTCCGCCCCCCCCAGCCCAAGTGGCCCCCCAGCCGACTCCAGCCGTTGCCGAAACACCGGAATAGCGGTATCGTGACCCATTCGGAAGGGCCGCGGCCAGACAGGCCGCGATGCGGACCATGCCCTCCCGCGGACCCGGAAAGGATACGCCTCGCGTGAACGTCACTCTTGTCGCAGTCGATTCCGATGGCAAAGCCCGTGATGCCGTTATGAAGCGGGCCCGCCTCCTCATCGGCAGACGCGAAGGCTGCGACATCCGCATCCCCGTCGCCAGCGTCTCCCGTGAGCACTGCGAGCTCCGCGTCGAAGATGGCAAGCTCATCGCTCGCGACATGGGCTCCAGCAACGGCACCTACATTAATAAACAACGCATCCAGGAGCAGCAGGTCTCCGCGGGCGACCTGATCTCCGTCGGACCCGCCGTCTTCGTCGCCCAGATCGAGGGCAACCCCGCCACCATCGACGCCACCAAAGCCTTCAACGCCGGCTCCGCACCGCAACCCGCGGCCTCCGCCTCCGGGCCTGCATCCCGCCCCGCCTCCCCCACAGCCCAAACCCGGGCCATCTCACCCCCACCCGCCAAGCCTCCCTCCGGAGCCAAACCCGCCGCCAAGCCCAAGTCGCTCATGGATGACGATGATGACGACATGGACCTCCGCAAGCCAGGCAAAGGCGCGGCCAAAAGCGGCGACAGCAGCGTCAGCGACCTGGACTTCGACTTCCTGGATGAAGATGACGAGGACAAGAAGAAGCTCTAGAGCTCGCCGCTTCAGGCGCCAGAGCCAACTCGCGGCCCCTCGCCGCCATGAACTCCCGGCTCCCCAAACTCTCCGCCGCGCTCACCATCTCCATTCTCGTGAACTACTTCATCGCGTGGGCCGCGTTCGTTCCGGTTGAGTGGGCGAAGATGGGCGGCACCTTCGCGAGTACGACGAAATGGCCAGCATCCACGCCTACTGATTGGCCAAATCCAAGAGATGTCATGACAAAGTCAGCTTGGGGCCTGCGCATTCAAGAGTGGCACAACGTCGTGGACCGTGTGAATTCGAAAGACCTGCGGCTACAACCGCGCCGGCCTTTCCCCTGACGCCCTCTGCCCCGAATGCGGCCACGCCGCAATCGCGCCAGCGAATCCACACCCATAGGTCGCATCCGTCCCATCTGTCGCATCAGTCCCATTCCCCTCCAAATTCCCTTGCTCCAACCCCACCTTCCTGTACGCTGTCCCCTGTGAAAACCCTCCTCACCACCCTCTCCCTTCTCGCCGCCTCCCCCCTCCTGGCCCAAACCTGCCAGTGGACACAATCCCCCGCCTCCGGACCCCCGGCCCGCTCCATCGCCGTCATGGTCTTCGACCCCGTCCGCGGCCGCGCCATCCTGTTCGGCGGCTACGGAAACGCCGCCGAGTACTACTCCGACACCTGGGAATGGGACGGCTCCAACTGGGCCTTCACCGCTTTCGGCCCCAACCGCGCCTCACCCGCCATGGCCTTCGACGCTGCCCGCAACCTCACAACGGTCTTTGGCGGCTACCAAAACTTCACCCGGTACGGCGACACCTGGACCTACGACGGAAATTCATGGTCCCAGGTCGCCGCCACCGGCCCCTCCGCACGCTCCGGCGCGGCCATGGCCTACGACCCAACCCGCCAGCGCATCGTTCTCTTCGGCGGCTACGTCGACTTCACCGCCATCGGACAAACCTGGGAATGGAACGGCACCGCGTGGACCCAGAGCCTGACGGCCACACAACCCTCTCCCCGCGCCTCGCACGTCATGGCCTACGACCCCGCCGGCTCGCGCATCATCCTCCACGGCGGCATGGATGACACCTTCATCCCGCTCTCCGACACGTGGGCCTGGAACGGCACCGCCTGGACCCTGCTCTCCACCGCCGGCCCCGCGCGGTCCTCACACGGCATCGCCTACGACTCCAGCCGCGGCAAGCTCGTCATCCAAGGCGGACTCACCGCCAGCGCCACCTCCGGCGCCACCTTCGAATGGTCCGGCACGCAATGGACTCTCCAGTCCGACCAAGGCCCCGCCAACTGGGATGCCGCCATGACCTACGACGCCGCTCGCCAGCGCATAGTCCGCTTCGGCGGCGGCCTGGCCACGGTCTTCACCGCCGCGACATTCCTCCGCGATTGCGGATCCACCCCCTGCTACGCCAACTGCGACAACTCCACCAGCACCCCCACCCTCACCGCCAACGACTTCCAATGCTTCCTCAACAAGTTCGCCGCGGCCGACTCCTACGCCAACTGCGACAACAGCACCGCCACACCCATCCTCACCGCCAATGACTTCCAGTGTTTCCTCAACGCCTACGCCGTCGGCTGCCCATAACCCGTGGCACCGAGCTTCCGCTCGGTGTCTTCTGACTCCCTCCAACCAACTGCATCGTCCTCCGGGCCCTTGTGGCACTGGTCATGCTTTGTATGGCCAGTGTCCTCCGTCACACCCAGCGTTCCGCATCAGCCGGCATTACGACTCCAAAACCAGCGGGACCGCCGACGGCAGCGATCCCACCTACTACTTCTGCCACGATGACCGCTGGCGGATCATCGCGACGTTCCGGGGCTCGGACTCGGATCCCAAGGAAAGGTTCGTTTACCACAACGCGGGCCTTGGAGGATCGGGCGGGGGGAGCTATATTGATGCCATGATCCTGGCTGAACGGGATGAAACCGCCGCCTTCACCGCGGCCGCCGACGGCACCCTCGAGAAACGCCGCTCCTACGGCCAGAAGAGGGGGGGCTGGCGCAGCGACACCGCCATGCTCGCCACCGACACCGGCAAGCTCATCGAGAACGTCAAGTACTACTCCAACGGTGTGGGCAACCGCTTCGCGGTGGGTGACACCGACGGCGATGGGGATTGGGACGCCACCGACTCGGCCACCATCGGGGGAGGCGGCGGGTACGACGTGCTCAAGGATGCGGACATGGACGGTGATGTGGACTCCAACGACATCACCCAGGCCAACGCCTTTGGCGGGTACACCTCCACTCCCCTGGGCACCATCTCCATCGTTGAGAACCGCAAGGGCTACGCAGGCTATGAACTTGAACCCAACCTTACCGGCTCCAAGTTCCACGTCAGAAACAGAGTGCTGGATGGCGAACTGGGAAGGTGGACCAAGAGGGATCCGCTGGGGTATGTCGATGGCATGACGTTGTATGGGTACGCAGCGGACCTTTCGACAACAGATCCACTGGGTCTTAATCCGGAACGATGCTCGCAGTTGAATACTGATCCAGTTCCAACGGTACCGAGCACTCCCGGAAGCCCGTGTCACAGACAGTCAAGTTCTGCAATCTGCAAGTTCTTATGTGGTAATCAAAAGTCCGCAACAAATGGTTGCGGACAAACTCCTAGCGGAATAGAAAAGGTATGTTGTGTGTGCGACAAAAATATTAACAACACAGACGAGCTCCCATGGTCGAATCCAGAAGCCCAACCACTCGCAGTATCTTGTGTCGAGGATCACGAAAAATGGCACCGTGATCAACAGCCTTGGTGCATATCCAATCAGGCAATGGGCGCATGTTGCGAGCTGACGCCAACTCAAAAAGAAATAGAATGTCTCGCGAAGGCTTGGCAAAAATGCAAGTCGCGACGCTGCCGAGACGCCATCAACGACAGACAACAGGGCCTCAACAGGTACTATCTGGAAAATCAACAGATATGTAAGACTATTGCATGGATGTAATCATGCACTCATCTCGCGCAAGGACGCTCCAAATTGCGTTTATCCTACTGATTGTGACAATTGCGTTCGATATCGCGTCGCGTTGGTACTGCCTTGGATATGTCCGATCGCATGGGTCGTACATGAGTCTAGGAATCGGATATTTAAGATTTACACAGGTCACACAGCAAAATGCTAGTATTGTTTATCGGACAGGGTGGCATGTAACTGAAGTTGGGGCATCTGGCTCTTGGTGGTTCGAGCCAATTTTGCCGGGCCTCGCGACCAGCACTCGATCATTAGCAGTTCCGTTGTTTTGTGTTTGGGTCCCGATAGCATGTTTCGCGGTATTTCGAGCGATTGGCATGCGTCGCGATCAATCGCACAGTGTCGACTGCGCTGTATGCAGGTACGACAGGATGGGATTGTCGGCTGGTGCGCGATGCCCTGAATGCGGATCGCAACCGAGGATGAATGGATCAATGGTGGCGACAAATGTCGATGCTGAGGCACGTGCGTCAGGGCGTTGCGGTAAGACAAATTAGAAACGGGCGACCAGCAAGCGGAAGCGTCCGTCAACTTGCGCACATTGCCAATGAGCATCTCCTTGGGAAGGTCTCACGCGCTGGTCGGACGGAGCCGGAGGCCTGAGCCCGCCAGGGCCAGGGCCGTAGGCGGAGTCCGACCAGCGCGTCGCGCCACGGCGACGCCACCGCGCCACCAACTTCTACGACATCGACATCGCCTGGGACAAGTCGGGCGTGATCACCAGCGTGGTGGACAACCTGAGGCTGGACGGCATCGGCGGCAATCACGTCTGCGATGTGCTCTACGGCAGCGATGACCTGGGCCGGCTGATCAAGGCCGATGAGGGCAAGCTGGTCACCGGCGCCATCACCACCCACAAGCGCGATGAGGAGTGGACCCTCAGCCACACCGGCAACTGGGCCACCCACAAGCTGGATCTCAACGGTGACCTGGACTTCAGCGACACCAGCGAGCTCAACGTCAGCGACACCTTCAACGTGGTCAACGAGTTGACGGTGCGGAGCGGGACCTCCACGGCCTACGACGCGGCCGGCAACCTGACCGACGACGCCCGGGACTACACCTACATCTACGACGCCTGGGGCCGGCTGCGGAAGGTGACCAGCAAGGCCGGGGGCACCCCCCTGGTCTCAGAATACACCTACAACGGCCTCAATTACCGCATTGGATGGCATTATGACGCCAACGTCAGCGGCACCTGCGACGGCAGCGATCCGCTTCCCACTGCCGTCGTACTTCCGGGCGATGAGCGTGTGGTGCCAACGCAGTACCGTCTCAGGCGAAACGATGGTGCAGACCTCGGCGAGTAGCTTCCGCCCAAGCGCCTTGCCCTTCGCGGCCAGCCGCCGTCTCTGGTCGTCCGTGAGTCGGATCCGCTTCTTGCCCAACTGCTGGCGAAGCACGCGATTCTCTTCACGTAGGTACTCGATGCTTCGTTGCTGCTGCTCGTTCAGCATGCCGGCGATGATCACGCTCAACAGTTGCCAGGGTTGGAACAGAATCGGCATTGCGATAGGCTACCGGGGAAGGCGGATGAGTATTTGGACAGGACGCGACGCCCACACCACGCAGAGGCCAGCATCCATCCGTGGTTCCGCGCGACCGCTTTCGCGTCTCTTATAGACCGCTTCAGCTCTAAAGTGTTACGGCGGCGGGTGGCATGCCTGAACACCCGAAACCTAATGAGTCCGTGTGGCATGCCTGTGCGCCAGCACGGGCATGGCCCGGTTTACTGCTTCGATCGCCTTGGCGGCCTGCTGCGTTCCTACCGCCGAGCCGCCGCATAACCGAGTATTTGGACAGGACGCCAATGCCGCGCAGCCTATAAGTCGACAGCAGACGAGCATTTGGATACGATTGGTCACAAGAATGCAAGGACATCATTCCATATTATTGGCTTTTGTTCCGTGGTTTCCCAAATCAAATTCAGATCCTGCTCGGTGTCAAGGTCTGTGGATGTTCCTTGGATTATGTTAACAACTGTTATTTGTAATACACCACTGCCGATTCGAAGTCGCTTCGCCGCAAAACAGGAATCTCCAATCGCAATTTTGTCAATGATCCAAAATGGAGGTCCTTCAATTGCCTCTTGGCCTCTTGGCCCAATAAGGACAATAGACTTATCCGCTCGCCTTATGAGTTGATAGCCCGAGGGAAGAACTAATGGCGACATCACAGGTACTAATACATTTAACAATGTTATCGATGAAACAATAATGATAGATATGACACCAACAATCCATAGCGTTCGCGTGTTGTCTTTGCTTCTTTTCATTATTACACCCCACCGATACATCCTCTTTCGCGATTTGGGAACGTCTTTTCTCCGCTGATCGTGTCCCCCCAATGTGCTATTATCGTGTAGGGAACCCCGGCGGGTGGCCTGCCTGTTCCCGAAAAGGTGCGACGCATCCATCGCGCTTCCTCCGTGTGGCATGCCTGTGCGCCAGCACGGGCATGGTGAGACCTGCAACCACCAGAGTGTGATGGTACGCTGGTGGTGTGCCGGCGGGTGGCCTGCCTGGGGTGGCCTGCCTGGGGTTGCGGAATCGGATGATCACGGACCCTGCTGCCCAAGGGCAGCCCCGAGAGGGCCCAGTTCATCGCTGCGATCTCCTTGGCGACCTGCTGCGATCCTACCGCCGATCAGCTGCATGATCGAGTATTTGGGCAGGACGAGCTTCCGCCCGAGCGCCTTGCCCTTCGCGGCCAGCCGCCGTCTCTGGTCGTCCGTGAGTCGGATCCGTTTCTTTCCCAGCTGCTGGCGAAGGACGCGGTTCTCCTCGCGCAGATACTCGATGCTCCGTTGCTGCCGCTCGTTCAGAATGCCAGCAAGGATCACGCTCAGCAGCTGCCACGGTTGAAATCTCATCGACATCGCAGTAGCCTACCGAGAAGAGGGATGAGTATTTGGATAGGACGAGGTCGTGGGTATGCTTAGGGCGATCCACGCCCAGGAGGACCGATCAGAACAGAGCGAAACGATTCCGACTTAGTATTGCCGCACTCAGGACAAATGATAGCAGAAATGCCGATCAGCGAATAGCCACAGTGCTCGCATCGCTGACTCCTACGCCTAAGTGACCGGCGCAACGAACGCGCTACCCACAAAGTACAGGATGAAACAAAAGCCCAAAATAGAGAATCTACTAACAACCCCGGACCACACGGATCAAAGGGTACTACCAGGCCGTGGACTCGAAATCCCGGACCAAGAGTATCCGTACCCGGCAATGTGCTAGGTTGCAACCAGTTAAGGCTAGCGTCATCAAGCCAGAGGCCGCCATGTATTCGCGTTCCAGATGGACTACAATAACACGATAGTTGTAATGCAGGAAGCGGAAAGCCAGTCGCTTCTTCATACGACAACATTGGATTCATCGACATGTTGTCAATGGAGTCAGATCCGCTCATGTTGCTCTGTACGACGGAGCTTAACAACGTTTGGTCGACACCATTTTCAAGGGTGCCCCATTTGAATATCAGCCTCGGGTGCTGATCGAAAGGACGAAGGCCCAAGACGCGCTGCAAATAGGTATTCGATAAGTATACCCATCGCGTCCGACAAACCAAATTCGACCAAGTCAAAGTAGGCACATGCACAACCTGATCTTGATATGGGACCGCGTGTCGAATTAGTTTTGGAGGGTGGTGATAACCAACACTGCGCCCCATCAAAGCAACTGCTATGGAAATAACGAATCCCAATATCAGTTGGCGGCCACATGACCGTATTATCGAATGACTTCTATGCATGTTTCGCAGCACCATGTGCCTATTTCAATTTCGCTTTGCCACGACAGATTGTCTGCCGCTGTCGAGCTTACACCCCACGAACCCGGCCCAATAAGGTTTGAAACATGCCAAACGAGCGCAGATACCGAAACCTTTGCCATTAGCGATCGACACTTAACTAAAGCTGGATCGAGGGGAATTGGTGTAAATGGAGGAGGTGAATATACCTTGACGCCAGCTGAGACGGTTCCAAGTCCCCAAGACACTCCCGCCGTGACAAGGAGCGCCATGGGGGCGAAGAAAGTTCCTGTCCCGCCGAATACCGGCGGGTGGCCTGCCTGTTCCCGAAAAGGTGCGACGCATCCATCGCGCTTCCTCCGTGTGGCATGCCTGTGCGCCAGCACGGGCATGGTGAGACTCACAACTACCCGAGCGTGAGGGTACGCCCCACGCGTTCCCGAACCTCCCAGGCTTGTCTGTCTTCCCCGTGTGGCATGCCTGTGCGTCCGCACGGGCATGGTGAGACTCACAACCACCCGAGCGTGAAGGTACGCTAGAGCCGTGCCCGAAACACCCCGCAAACGCCTGAAGCGATACGAAACCCCACGCCGCGCTCGCTCGCTGAACTGTGCCTGCTTCCGCAGCCAACGTTTCCTCGCGGCCGACCGTTCCTGCCAATGGCTCGCCGACTCCCTGTCCGTAGGCCTGACCAAGCACGAGATTGACCTTTGGGCGTACTGCTTCATGCCGACCCACATCCATCTCCTGGTCTTTCCACGCGGCGATCATCCCAGCATCTCCGCGTTCCTGGAGTCCGTCAAGACCTCCGTCTCCAAAAAGGCTGTAGCCTGGGTGAAAGTCCACGCGCCAACCTTTCTGGGCAAAATGCGCGATCTGCAGCCCAATGGAAAGAGCGCTCACCGGACGCATCTCAGGCAAAGGCCCAGTGATCTGGACTCAGGGGGCGTCTCCGCATGCCCGTGCTGGCGCACAGGCATGCCACACATAGGAGACTGCTGTTCGTTCTCAGACCCTCCCGCAAGCGTTATTTGCCCCCCACTCCTTGCCCGCACCCCATTCCCGAGGCACCATTCTCCCAGTGCGCCCCTATCTAACCCCCCTCCTGCTCCTCCTCGCCGCGGCCCCCTGCCGGGCCGACGTCTTCTGGAACGAGCCCTCCCAGGGTGACCTCTCCAACGACCGCTTCAACCCCACCCACTTCAACCTGACCCTGGGCGACAACCAGCTCATCGGCTTCTACGCCGGCGATGACGGCACCGGCACAGGCACCTTCGACCGCGACTATTACAGCCTCACCATCCCCCCCGGAATGCAGTTAGCCCAAATCAACTGCGAAGCCTACTTCTCAATCGACTTCTTCTCGTTCATCGCCATCCAGCCCGGCCCCACCTTCCCCAACGACCCCACCACCGTCGAACCCGGCGACCTCCTCGGCTGGCACCACCTCAACATCGCCGACGTCGGAAACGACATCCTCCCCGCCATCGGCCAAAACGGCCAAGGCTTCCTCCCCCCCCTCCCCGCCGGGACGTACAGCTTCTGGGGCCAGCAAATGGATGACCCCACCGACTACGTCTTGAATTTTGTAGTAATCCCCGCCCCCAGCCCCGCCCTGCTCCTGCTGGCCCTACTCAGGCCGCAGCGCCCTTC
>JBGAND010000051.1:0-28775 GCA_044222485.1 Phycisphaerales bacterium
ATTCACACGATGGCGGCCTCGACGGGGCCGACAATCGCGATGGAGGCGCCGCGTGAGGGGCCGGGGCACAAGGTCGGGTCGTATGACTGGTTGCGCGTGGTGCGGCACGAGTTCACGCACACGGTGACGCTGGCGCGGACGAAGAACCGGATCCCGATCTGGTTTACGGAGGCGTCGGCGGTGAATATGGAGGATGCGCCGCGGGACTATCCGACGGTGGAACTGCTGGAGCGGGCGCTGGACACCGCGACGCTGCTGGATATGGAGGAGATCAACCTGGCGTTTGTGCGGCCCAAGAAGCCGACGGATCGGCAGCAGGCGTATGCGCAGGGTCAGTGGATGTATGAGTACATGGTGAAGAAGTGGGGGGATCGGTCGGTGCTGGATTTGATGGATCGGTATGCCGCCGGAGACCGGCAGGAAGCGGCGATGAAGACGGTGCTGGGGATGGGGCAGGAAGAGTTTCTGGAGGAGTTCAAGGGGTGGGCGGTGGAGCAGTTGCATTCGTGGGGGATGGGGGAGCGGAAGCCGACGATCGAGGAGTTGTTGAAGGAGGAAGAGGCGAAAGGCGAGGGGCGCAAGGCGAAAGGGGAAGAGGGAGAGGTTGAGCAGGGTGATCAGCCTGATGCGCCGCAGGTGGACATCGGAAAGGCGAAGCCGAAGGAAATCGAACCCACCATTGAAATGGTGAATGGATGGTTGGAGCGGTTTCCTGATCGACCGGACTTGCTGCAGGTGCTGGTGAAGTTGACGTTGATGGCTAATGACGGGAAGCCCACGGAGGACATGGTGCCGTTGTTGGAGCGTTATGCAAAGGCGAGGCCGGTGGATCCGCTGCCGCACAAGCTGATGGTGAGGATGTACACCGAGCGCGGTGCGGGCGATGCGTGGCCGGCGGAGCGAGCTGCTAAGGCGGTGCCGGAGCTTGAGTATCTGGATGCGAGGGAGCAGGGATCGCCGACGTATGCGGCGGAGTTGGCGCGGGCGTACTTGTTGTTGGGGGAGAGTGAGAAGGCCGCGGCCAAGGCGGAACGGGCGTGTACGGTGGCGCCGTTTGATGCGGGGCTGAGGGAACTGGCGGCGACGATTGCGTTGACGCGGAAGGACTATGTGGCGGCGGAGCGGCAGATTGTCGCGCTGACGAACCTGGAGCCGAATCGGGAGATTCATAAGCGGCGGCTGGAGGCGGTAAGGAAGAAGGCGGTGGAAGGCCGGTAAGTGCTGGGGGATTTGCTCAGACTGGCAAGGGCCGGGCTCACTTGGCGAGTTTTGCTTGCCGGGTAACACATCGGTGGTAGGCTGCGTACCAGATGCTGTCGCGTGGGGTTGGACCCGCGTGCAGGAGACTGGTGATGCGAATCGCGGCTTGGGTACTGGGTGTTGCGGGAGGTCTGGCCGGGACGGCGGCGGTGGCGTTGGCCGGGCCGCTGAACAAGGCCTGGGTGCCCAAGGATGCCAAGTGGGTCGTGCATGTCGATGTCGAGACTGCGATGGGTTCCACGGTCGGCAAGTGCGTGGTTGAGCATCAGAAGGACCTGGACCTTGAGCCCCTGAACCAGTTCAACAAGTACACGGGGCTGGACGCGTTTAAGGACATCAAGGGGATCACGCTGTACAGCCAGTCGATCGAGGCTGACGGGGGAGTTGTTGTCGCCGTGGGGACCGCCAAGATAGAGGAATGCGTGAACCGGTTGGCGGCGCAAGACAAGACGATGCACAAGGTTGTCGAGAAGGACGGGCGGGTGGTGTATCGCTGGAGCGAGCGCGGCGTCGAGAAGTTCGGAAGTCTGCGGACCGTGGGGGAGAGCGATCGGATGTTGATCGTGTGCGGCACGCAGCCGGAGCTGGATTTGGCGATCGCGGTGGTGGAGGGGAAGACGGACACGGCGGAGAAGATTGCGGAGGGGTCACTGGCGGTGAAGCCTCGCACGGGGTCGATGGTGTTTGTTGCGGTTCGTGGGTTGGATGAGAGCGGCACGGGCGCGGCGACCAAGGGACCGAAGATGCTCCGGACGGCGCGGGAGTTCAATGCGGACATTGGGGAGGATTCGGAAGGGATGTACGGGGACATGAAGTTGAAGGCCGCGACTGCGAAGGATGCCAAGACGACGGCGGACTACCTGCAGGGGATGCTGGCGTTTGGAAAGATGATCGTGGGTGGGGATCCTGAAACCAAGCAGTTGTCGGAGATGATGGATTCGGTGTCGTTCGCGGCCCATGAGAACGAGCTGACCGCAAAGTTCCGGGTGAAGCGGGAGCAGTTGACGGCGTTGGTTGAAGAGGTGAAGGCTGAACGGATGAAAGGACCGGCGGTGGTGCCGGTGAGCGACAAGAAGGCCCCGGAGAATCCCAAGAAGTGAGCGTGAGTTCCAATCAGAGATTGGATGGATTGACGCCGGAGGACCTCGCGCTGCGGGCGCAGAAGGGGTCGCTGGAGGCGTTCGCGCGCCTGGTGGAGATCTTTGAGGGGCGGTTGTTTAACTTTGTTTTCCGGCGCGTTGGGAAGCGGCAGGATGCCGAGGACCTGACGCAGGAGGCTTTCCTGCGGGCGTGGCAGAAGATTGCCAACTACAACGGGCGTTGGAAGTTCTCGACGTGGCTGTACACGATCGCGACGCGGCTGGCGATCAGCCATGGGCGGGATCGGGTGAAGCTGGCCAAGCTGGGTGAGGATGAGGCCGAGCCGATGAGCCCGGTGACCGGAGAGCCGGAACAAGGCCGCGGCTGGATCTGGCGGGTTGTGGATGATGTCCTGACACCCGAGCAGCGGACGGCGGTTTGGTTGCGGTATGTGGAAGACATGGCGATCGGTGAGATCGCGATGGTGATGGATAAGTCTCAGGTGTCGGTGCGGGTGATGTTGTTCCGGGCTCGCGGTGAGCTGGCGGAGCATCTGAAGCCGGACGCATCGGAGAGTGAATCAAAGGTTGAAGTGCGGGCCGCGATGACGCGGCCGATTGCCGGAGCGGTGCGATGACACGAGAAGCACGGTTGTTGAAAGTGGACGCGTTGCTGGGCGACAAAGCCGGCGTTCCCTGGCTTGAGCCGGGCACGGGGCTCAGGGTGCGGACACTGGCGGCGCTATCGCCGCGGGCAGAAGCCATTTCTTCGAGCGGGACGATTCGCGTGCGCTGGTTCGCCGCCGCGGCGTTGATTGTGTTGACGGGTGTGGTGACGGTCGTCATGGTGAACGGACGCGGGACGCGTGTAGATCAGGGCGTCTCGGTGGGGCGGCTGGACCCCTCGCCGCTGCTGGCGCCGGCGTTTCGCATGCTGACGGTGTCGGCGGATGAGTCGCTGGCGACGGAGGCTCGGGAGTTGATTCAGAGCACCAACGAAATGACACGGCGGGTGGTGGCGCAGTTGCCGTTTACGGGCGGCAGTTGATCGGTTACATTGACCGACTGCCTGGCGGACAAACCCACCCCCAGCCCCCTCCCTCAGAGAGGGCGAGCAGGAAAGACAAGCCATGATTACCGGTGTTCACGCGATCATGCACTCCAAGGATGCGGAGGCCACGCGGAAGTTCTTCAAGGATGTGCTGGGGTA
Source organism: Phycisphaerales bacterium (assembly GCA_044222485.1). Lineage (GTDB taxonomy): Bacteria > Planctomycetota > Phycisphaerae > Phycisphaerales > UBA1924 > JAHBXE01. Next base: position 3,550 of record JBGAND010000051.1, read on the forward strand.
TCCGTCGGTCGATGCGGGGCGCGGGTGGCTGATTTTCGCTCTCCCGCCGGCGGAACTGGCCGCGCATCCACGTATCCCGCTCACGCGTCAGAAGCACGAGCTCTACTTCATGTGCGATGACATCAAGCAGACGATGGAGGAACTGAAGGCCAAGGGAGTGGAGTTTGACGGGAAGGTGAGCGAGCAGCGGTGGGGGTCGCTGGTGACGATGTTGATCCCGGGGGGCGGGAAGATGGGGCTGTATCAGCCGAAGCATCCGCTGGCGATTGGGCTGAAGAAGTAGTCAGCGAATGGTGGGATTGGGGAGCCGCGGAGGCGAATCATCGAGCGCCCGTTCCCCGCGAATGATGGCGATTGCTTCATTGGTAGACCGCTGGTACTGGGCATCGCTGCGGGCTGCGAGGGCCTGAAGCTGGGGAATCGCGGCCTTTGCCCCTTGCCCGATCGAAACGAGCGTCCAAGTGGCGATATCAGTGGTGGTGAGGTCCGGGTCGCTGAGAAGCTCGGCGATCGCGGGGACCGCCGGGATCGCGGCATCCTTCATGGGGCGAAGTGCGCTGAGAGCGGCCATTTTCTTGCGTGCATCAGGTGACTGCAAGTGTTCGGCGAGCGTGGGCACGGAGATAGCGGCAAGCGGCCCCAGCTCGGCCAGGGCCCAGGCCGCGCCGCGCGCGTGCATGTCGTCGGGGGAATCGAGCCATTCAATCAGCTTGGGGATCACGGGGATCGCCGAGTCGCCCGCGTATCCAATGGCGTGGATGGCGATCAGACGGGTCATTCGGTCAGGGTCATCGGCGACGCCAAGAAGGGCCTCGACAACGGCTTCGGTGTGCGGGCTGAATCGGTTGCGCCCCGCGGTTTGGATGCCAAGGCCGATGGTGGTCAGGGCCTGCACAATCTGGCGGCGAGCGGGGGTGTCGGGGTCATCGATGGCCGCGAGCAACGTGGGAACGGGGTCAAAGGCAGTGAGGTCGTATGCGATCAGTCCCGCGGCGTGCCCGCGGATCGTCGCGTCGGGATCATGGACGCAGGCGGCCAGGGCGACGAGCTGTTCGGTGGACACGAGGCCATTAAGGGATGGGCGGCCGGAGACCTCTTGAAGTGTGGATGCCATATAGACGGCTGCACGCCGGACCTCAACATCGGGTGAAGCGAGGTCCGTGTTGGTGCGCTGAGCCAGTGCGCGCCATTCGTGATACGGGAGTGCTTCTGAAGTGGCACCATATGAAAGAGTGTGGCAGGTGCCGGCAGACCAGCGCGGTGGTACAGGCTGCGGGCCCTCATCGCGGAGCTCGGCGATCCGAAGGTACTCCTTGTGGAGCCATTTATGAACTTCGGCGAGTGTCGCATTACGGGGATACGAGTCCGGGGCGACGACGGGAAGTTGAACCAGCGGGATGTGATCCTGCGCGTGCAGGGAAAACGCGGCGAGCCACCAGCTTGCCAGAGCGATTGTGATTAAGGCCGCGTTCATGGTGGTTGTCCGCGGAAGAATGTCAGGTCCGGGTCACGGCGCCCAGACGTTGCTGACGGTCTTGTGCTCATCGACAGGTACGCGGGGAGCTCCGTTTGCGGTTCCATTCACACCGCTCAGGTGAATCTTGCCGCTCGCCAGACCCGGGAAGTGCTCACCCTGCCAGCTCTTGGGATAGTTCGCGTCGTCGATCTCGATCGCGGCCTTGGTGGGGAACAGGGGCCGGAACGTGTCGCACATAACGGCGAGTTCCTGGGTGTACGTGGCGGTGAGGGAGGCCTCAATAGTGCCCGGGTGCGGGCCGTGGGGGATGCCTTGAGGATGTAGGGTCAACGAGCCGATTTCGATGCCCTTGCGGCTGCCGAAGTTGCCATCGACGTAGTAGAGGACTTCATCGGAGTCGAGGTTGGAGTGGTTGTACGGGACCTTGATCGCCTGCGGGTGGTAGTCGAGCATGCGCGGGGCGAAGGTGCAGATCACGAAGTTGTGGGCCTCGAAGGTCTGGTGGATTGGCGGGGGCATGTGGAGCTTGCCGGTGATGGGGGCAAAGTCGTCGGCGTTGAAGATGAAGGGGTAGTAGCAGCCATCCCAGCCGACGATGTCGAGGGGGTGGTAGTGGTAGATGTAGGAGTGGATCAGGTCGCGGGCCTTGATGCGGACCTCGTGATCTCCCTTTTCATCCCAGGTGAGGGGCGTCTCAGGGATTTTGAGGTCGCGCTCGCAGAAGGGGGAGTGTTCGAGATATTGGCTGGTGTCTTTGGCGACGTAGCGTTTCGGTGGCCCGATGTGAGAGCCGTTGCAGGTCTCGATGAGAAGGAACTTGCCGAAGGGATGGGAGTCAATTGAAGGGCCGCCATCGGCGGGTTTGCCGTCGGGGCCGTTCTTCCGCTTGTCCCAGATCATCGTGTAGATCACACCCTTGGGGATGACCAGATAGTCCTTGGGTCCAAACTTGAGCGTGCCCATCATCGTGTGGCAGACGCCGGAGCCGAAGTGGATAAAGAGGCACTCATCGCCCTGCCCGTTCTTGAAGTGGTAGGGCATCTGCTCGGCGGGGTTGCAGACGGCCATTTCGCAGTCGGCGTTGCCGAAGAGAACGACGCGGCCGGTCACCGAGTCGCCTTTGGGCGGAAGTGGCGCGGACTTCAAGTGCCGCATCCGCATGATGTCGCGTTCGACGTACTCGACCGTGGTCGAGTATTTCGGAGTCCACCCATAGACCTGGGTCGGCGGGTGTATGTGGTACATCGTGGACGTTGCGCCGGAGAAGCCCTCGGTGCCGAAAAGCTCTTCGGAATACAGGCAGCCGTCCGGCCGGCGGAACTGGACGTGGCGTTTGCGGGGCAGGAGGCCGAGCTTGGTGTAATAGGGCATGAGGGGGGCTCCAATCTTGACAGGAATGGTAGACTCTCAGGGTCAACGCAATGCTGGGCGGAAGGCACAAGGCGGAAGGCACACTGGCCACTCAGAGCAGTGACCAGTGCCACCAAAGCCAAGAGGGGCCGAGGGCACGCATGAGTCCAAGAACATTCGGGCGTTTGTTTGCCGTGTTGGTCTTGGGGCTGCTCTGCACGGGCTGTTTTTCGTACTCTCCGACGCGCGAGGGACGTTCGCGGGCGGTGGAGGGCGTTGGCTCGCCGCTGCCATGGCCGGATTGGGATGCCGCGGCACTGGAACCGCTGCGATCGGCGACACCCAAGGAGTTGTACCGTGCCCGGCTGCAACCGGGCAAGAAGCTCGAGGATCTCAAGAATGAGGACCAGCGGAAGCTGGTGACGGCGCCCGAATACACCGTCGTGCGCAATGAAGTGATTGAGGGAGAACTGATTCGGATGTACAAGCGGGCCCCCGAAATCTGGCAGGGGCTGGACTTGTACTTCAAGGGGTTTGTTCCGTCGGGCGCAGCGCTCAGTCCGGTCGATGTTCAGCGAAACACTTGGAAACTGGCGCGGTGGCACGCGGAGCGGAACAGCGCGGACATGCAAGGGGTCTGGGGCACGCTGGGGCTGGATGCGGACCCGACTCGGGGGCAGGTCGCGATTGATGCGGGCATTCCGTTTCACATCCCTGAGGAGCTGCCCCAAGACTGCCGCGGGATTGTGCTGCACCTCTGGGCCCTTGGTGGGAACGACTACGAGCAAGCGGTCGTAAGGGAAACGGCATCTCGCGGGTGGCTGGTGGTCGACATCAAGCCCCTGAACACCGCGATGCCGGATCTGACGCCCGAAGCGTTGGCGAGGGTCATGGTCTTAGAGCAGGAGAGCGCAGCACTGAGCGAACAGATCCCGCCGACCACCTCGGGAGAGCCGTGGTCGAAGTATCAGCGCCGCTTGGCGGAGTCTCCTGCGCATCAGCGGCGGGTGGAGATTCAGACGGAGATCGGGAATCTGCGGAATCCCAGGATCCCCCTGTGCGAGAAGTCAGATGTGGCGCCGGCCGCGGCCCAGCTTGCGGAGCGGATCGACACGAGCTTTGCGCAAAACGCGGCGGCGGTAAAGGCAATCCTGGAGACCGCTCGCCGGATGCACCCGAAACTGCGGGGCATGCCGGTTGTGGTGATGGGGTTCTCGGCGGGAGCGTTGTCCACACCGACCGTCGCCGCACGGCTCTTGCCCGATGTGGATGCGGTGGTGATCATCGGTGGCGCGGCCAATGCGCTGGGAGTGGCGATGCGGAGTGTGATTTCAAGGGGTGGGATTCGCCTGAGTTGTGACGGGAAGGCCCCGAAGGAAGAACTGGTCAAAGAGCTTGAGCGCGAGTATCTGGAGCGCGGCCATCTGGATGCGTATCACACGGCGCCGCTGTTGGCGGACTGCCCGGTGCTGGTGGTCGATGCCGGCATGGATACGTGGGTCCCGTCGGATCTGGGGGAGATCCTGTTTCAGCGCCTGGGGAAGCCGGATCGGCTTCACATGGCGCTGGGCGGGCACCAGTTCTTGTTCTATTTCCTGCCGCGGCGCGCGAGCTGGATCGCAGACTGGGTGGGGTCGGTGGTTGGCGGCAGCCGGGCTCAGGCCAGTGGCAAGAAGCCAAGCACCGAAGTTAAAAAGCACTGAGCGTGTTACGCGTGTGCGCATCGGGGCGTACGTGATCAGGCGCCGAACATGATGCGTTCCACACCCTCGACCAGCGTGTGCAGGATCAGCATGTGCAGCTCCTGAATGCGATCCGAGCCGGTGCCGGGGACGATGAGCTCGTGGTCGCAGCGGGCCTTGAGCTTGCCGCCATCCATGCCCAGCAGGGAGACGGTGGTGAGGCCGCGGGCACGCCCGACTTCCGCCGCCTTGAGGATGTTGGCCGAGTTGCCGCTGGTAGAAAGCAGGATGAGGACGTCACCCTTCTGGCCCAGGGCCTCGACCCAGCGCGAGAAGATGTGCTCAAAGCCGTAGTCGTTGGCGGTGCAGGTGATGTGGCCGGGATCGGTGCAGGCGAGGGCGGGGAGCGCGGGACGGTCTTTGCGGAAGCGGCCGGTGAGCTCTTCGGCGAAGTGCATGGCATCGCAGGCGGAGCCGCCGTTGCCGCAGATCATGACCTTGCGGCCCGCGGAGAAGCGCTCCGCGAGCAGGGCCGCGAGCCGGTCGATGTGTTCAAGGGCGGCGCGGTTTTGCGCGAGCGCATTGAGAGCCGATTGCGCGCCGGTGATGGTTTGGGATGCGGTGCCGGAGGTCTTCACGGGCGATTCCGGCTAGAGGTTTCCGCGCTTGGCCTGCTCGAGTTCGAGAGCCTCGAAGAGGGCCTTGAAGTTGCCCTTGCCGAAGCTCTGGCTGCCGCGGCGACAGATGATCTCAAAGAAGAGCGTGGGTCGGTCTTGCAGGGGCTTGGTGAAGAGTTGGAGGAGGTAGCCCTCATCATCCGAATCAACGAGGATGCCCAGGTCCTTGATCTTGGTGTGGTCCTCTTTCACGGCCTCGTGCCCGTGTGACTTGAGCATGGTGTTCACGCGGTCCCAGACTTTGCTGTAGTAGGCGTCGGGGATTCCGAGGAAGTCGACGCCGCGGGAGCGGAGGGCGGCGATCGAGTAGAGCTCATCATCGGTGCGGAGGGCCAGGTGCTGGACGCCGGGGGTGTTGTGGTGCCAGTCGAGATACTCCTCGATTTGGCTCTTTTTCTTGCCGGGCGCGGGCTCGTTGATGGGCATCTTGATGAGGTTGTTGCCGCTGGCCATGACCTTGGACATGAGCGCGGAATACTCGGTCGAGATGTCCGCATCGTCGAAGTGCTTGAACATCGTGAACTCGAGCACGTTCTCGTAGAAAGCGACCCAGTGGTTCATTTTGCCCAGCTCGACGTTGCCCACGAGATGGTCAACGAACTTCAGGCCGCACGGGTTCTTTTTGTTGTAGTCGTTGACGGAGAGGTTCTCGAGCTTGCGGAACTTGGGGGCGAACGTGCCGCCCTTTTTGACATTGATCAGGTCGTAGCCGCCGGAGCGTGAGACGAAGGAGTGCACGCAGCGGCCGTAGGTTTTGATGCTGGCAGTGGTGATCGTGCCGTGCGCATCGGTAATGGTCTTGGGCTCAGCTGCGCTCAGAGCGCCGTTTTTGATAGCGCGTTCCCACGCCTTCTCGGCGTTGAAGACGGTGAACGCGACATCTTTCACGCCATCGCCGTAGAGCGCGACATCCATCGCGGCCGGGTGGTCGGCGGAGAGGCCGCTGGTGAGAACGAACCGGATGTTGCCCTGGGTAAGCAGGTAGTGGGAGGCCTCTCGGCTGCCAGTGGTGAGGTCGGACACTTGCTCGATTTGGAAACCGAAGCAATGGGCGTAGAAAAACGCGGCCTGTTTGGCGTTACCGCAATAGAACCGGACGTGGTCAACATCGATGAGTTGCAAGGGGTCGGTGGTTGAGGCCGATGAAGCAACGGGATGGGTGGGCCGGGACGGGGCGGTGGTCATCTTGATCTCCCGATTCGAGCGGCGAAATGACAGCCGATGTTCGCTACTTGGTAAGTATACCTCAACGGGAGCGGAGTTCACAGAAGTTTGGTATGTGCTTGGGTCCGGGTCGTTTGTACGGCTGGACAGGGGCCCCCGCCGATTCATGAGTTGACTATCATGTCCGACTTCGGGGCCGTGTTTGCTCGTGGGAGTTTGGAGCAGCGGAGTTCCCCCGATCCGGGCGGTGCGTTGGGCGTTGTTGCCCGCCGGCTCAGTAAGGAATCCGTGATGGAATCACGAGTCCAAAGGCTCCGGGTCGGTCCGTATCGACTAGTTCAGCAGCTCGAACCGGGCCGGATGGCTGAGCGGTGGCTGGCACTGAACGAAGAATCAGAATCGACGCACTTGGCTCACCGGTTCCGGACGGGGAATGGACGGTTTGAGCAACGGAAACTGATCGACGGCATCGAGAAACTGGCTCCTCTGTCCCACCCGCACATCCTCCCAATCGAAAAGTTCACCTTGGGGCACGATGGCTCGGCGTGGATCGTCACCCCGTATACCGGGAACCTCGAGGGGCTTGTGACTCTGGCGAATCTGCGGGAAGAGAAGGGCGGCCAGATGTCGCCATCGGAGACCGAACGAGCCTTGGTGCAGCTCTTGGAGGCCGCGGAATACGCGCACGCCTCAGGTTTCCACCATGGGCCGCTGATCGCCGAAGAGATCATGGTCGACCGCCGGGGCAGCTTGTCGGTCGAGCTCTATGGGCTGGGGCGGTTGTTGACCAGTCCGGTGCCGACACCGGCGGTCGAGGTGACCCGTGACGAGGTGCGCTCGATCGTCGAGATCGGATATTGGCTCTTGACCGGGTTGAGCGCTGACGAGCCGCGGATCCGGGCCGACCGCCTGATGCCGCGGCTGGATCACCGCTGGGATGAGTGGTTCAACGAAGGGCTGGACCCGATGGCGGGGTTCATGACTGCCGGGGATGCGCTGGCGGCCCTCCCGGGCATCCGGCGAGAGGTTGAACTGAGGCCCGGTGCGGTCCGCACGGTTCTGGGACGGTTCCGGCGAGTGCTGGGCGCTTCTTGATTTGGTAGAAAAGCCACAACGCGTTACGCTGATGGGGAAGGGTCCGTAGACTTTGCCAAGGACGGATTCGGGGCGATAGGTATGAACGACTGGCACGATGCCGAACAGCACGTTGAACGGGCCCATGAGGCCTACGAGGCCGGCCGCTGGGATGAGGCCGAGAGCGAGTTGCGCCGTGCGCTGGCATTGAACCCACACCAGGCGGAATGGTTGTTCAATCTTGGGCTGACGTTGAACGCCGCGGGCCGTGCGGCCGATGCGGCGGATGCGTTCCAGAGTGCGTTTGAGGCGGGTGAAGATCCGAACGCCGCGATTATGACGGGCGTGAGCAAGATGCGGGCCGGGCAGGCGGAGCAGTCGATTGAGTGGTTTGAGAAGGCTCAGAAGCTTGAGCCCGCGGGTGTTGCTTCGTTTGTTCACCGGATTGAGGCTTACGCGCAGCTCGGCCAGCACGATCAGGCTGAGTTGATGTTCTATATGGCCCAGCAGGTGGATGCGTCGGCGCCCGATGCGTACCTGGCGTTGTCGGATTCACTGCTGGATCGTCGTCAGTGGGAACGGGCGGTTTGGTGCCTGCGCGAGGCCGCGCGATTGGATCCGGAGTTGCCGGGTGTTCAGCGGCGGCTGGCGGATGCCTATGCGGCGACGGGCCGGCAAGAGCGGGCGCGGCAGTTGTATCTTCGCGAGCTGCGGCGTGACCCAGGGGATTGCGACACGCTGCTGCGGCTGGGACGCTTGCTTGTAGGGATGAACAGGTTTGTTGAGGCGGGCGAGAAGTTCCGGCGCGTGCTGGAGGTTCAGCCCGACCACGCCGAGGCGCACTTTGATCTGGCAGATCTTGCAGATCGTCAGGGTCTGACGGCCGAGGCTATCACACAGTTTGACGTTGTGCTGCGGCTGGACCCGGAGTTCCCGGGGGCTCGGCGGCGGATGGCCCGGTTGATGAACCAGCGCGGGCGGCCGGATGACCGTGGCGCGGCCGAATCGCTGCTGCGCCGTGACCTGGCCGTGTATCGCGATCATCCGGAAGTCTTTGAATCTGAAGAAGTGCGGGATCTGGGCGAACTGCTGCTGGATGCGGGGATGGCGGGGGATGCCGTGAAGGTGCTCCGCGACTTGCAGGCCCGGATTCCCGATGAAGCGATCGCATATCACCTCTTGAGCGTGGCGTTGCTGCGTTCGGGGCGGCGCGAAGAGGGCATGGAAGTCGCCCGGCAAGTGCTGCGGCTGGAATCCAAGTACGTCCCCGCGATGCACAACCTGGCGGTCGGGTGCATCCAAGATCGGCAGTGGAGGCGGGCCCGCTACTGGCTGCGTCAGGCGCGGCGTGTGGACCCGGACGACTCATCGCTGCGGCGGTTGTCGCTGATGCTCAAGCTGCACACGGTGGCAGAAGTCGGCGATTGGGTGCTGCGGATTTTCATTCGGCGGCGGCCGCGGTAGAAGACAATCAGGCGCGGACAAACGCGGATGGACACGGACAGGAATGTCACTGTCCACTCTTCTGCATTGGTCCGTGATCGTCGGCGTTCATCCGCGGCAAACTCTCCTGCGTTCACACCGAGTTCAGCCGCGAATCTTGAGCAGCCGTGCGGCTTCCTCCACATCCTTATCGCCGCGGCCTGAGAGGTTGATAACCAGGTGCTGGTCGGGGTTCATGCGAGACGCGCGGGTGGTGGCTTCGGCCACAGCGTGCGAGGACTCCAGCGCCGGGATAATGCCTTCGCAGCGGGCTAGCAGCGTGAACGCGGCGAGGGCCTGTTCGTCGGTGATGGAGCAGTAGGACACGCGGCCGGAGTCCTTCCAGAACGCGTGCTCGGGGCCGACGCCGGGATAGTCCAGGCCCGCGGAGCAGGAGTGGACGTCGGCCGTCTGGCCGAAGGGGTCTTGCAGGACGTAGCTCATGGAGCCGTGGAGGACGCCCGGGGAGCCCTTGGAGAGAGAGGCCGCGTGATCGCCGGGGGCATCGGAGCGGCCGCCGGCCTCGACGCCGATGAGCTGTACGGTTTGGTCTTCGATGAACGGGTGGAACATGCCCGCGGCGTTAGAGCCGCCGCCGACGCAGGCGATGATGGCATCGGGCAGCCGGCCGAACGCGGCGATGGATTGGCGGCGGGTTTCGGCGCCGATGACGGATTGGAAGTCGCGGACGATGGTGGGGAAGGGGTGGGGGCCGACGACCGAGCCGATGATGTAGTGCGTGCCCTCGACCGAGCCCATCCAGTCGCGCATGGCTTCGTTGGTGGCATCCTTGAGCGTGCGCGATCCAGAATCGACCTCGATGACGCGGGCGCCCAGGATGCGCATGCGGATCACGTTGAGCTTCTGGCGGCGGACATCTTCCGAGCCCATGTAGACATCGCAGGAAAGGCCCAGGTGCGCGGCCGCGGTCGCGGAGGCGACGCCGTGCTGGCCGGCGCCGGTCTCGGCGATGATGCGCTTCTTGCCCATGCGGCGCGTTAGGAGAGCCTGGCCCAGGGTGTTGTTGATCTTGTGAGCGCCGGTGTGGGCAAGGTCCTCGCGCTTGAGCCAGATCTGTGCGGACTGATTTCGAGAGGAGAGAGTTCGGGCGTGGGCGGTGAGACGGTGGGCGGGGTAGAGGGGAGTCTCGCGGCCGACGAGAGTCTTGAGCATGCCATTGAGCTCGGACCAGAAGGACTTGTCGGCGCGGGCACGCTGGTATTCGGATTCGAGCTGCTGGAGCGCGGCGACGAGGGTTTCGGGGACGTAGGCCCCGCCGAAGCGGCCGAAGCGGCCGGGGGTTTGGGTGGCGGTGGGCATGGGCGAGAATAGGCGCGGGGCAAAAAGAAAGCCGCGGAGCGGTGAAGACCGCTCCGCGGCAGGATTTCAGCAGGGGATCGCGTCGATCAGGGGATCGAGATGATCGGGTTGGTGAGGCCCAAAGGTGCGCCCGCGGAGCCCCAGCCACCGGCCAGGACCAGGTCGTAGTGGGTCATGGAGACGATGAACGGCGCGGTCGAGGTGGCCTCGATCGAGAAGAAGTTCATCACGGCATGAGAGAGGACCGCGGTGAGCTGGTGCAGCGCGACAGCCCCGAAGTTGCGGGCCGGGAGGTTGAACGTGTAGCTGGACGGTGCGCCCGTGTTGAAGATGAAGTTGAGGGTGACCGCGATGTCCGTCGAGGCCGGGTTGTAGAAGTACATGTTTTCGAAGTAGAGCTGCCCGGCGCGGAGGCGGTTGATGAACGCATCGCCGAAGTACCACTTGTTGCCCGCGTCGCTCTGGGCCTGGGTGGCGTCAGAGTCGCCGAAGCGGCGTGTGGATTCCAGGACCGTGACGTTGACGTTGGAGTCGTAACGGAGGCCGACGGTCTGGTTGGCCACGAGGCCGAGCTGGATGCCCGTGAGCGTGATGGACTCGTGGGGGTTGAGGGTGATGGGGCGGATGAGGTCGGGGATGTTGGAACTCTGGTAGCGGCCCAGGAGGTTGATGTTGGCGACCGCGTTGGACGAGTTGAACAGGGTGATCTCGGAGAACTGGCTGGGGGCCAGGTTTCCGCTGTCCACGAGCCCGGGGAGAACGCCCGTGGTGGCCCCGCCGTGGTTGTCTCCCATGACGGCGTATCCGTCGGCGTTGGAGATGTCGTAGTGGCTGAGGCTGGCGACGATGCCGATGTGCGGCGAGCCGCTGGTGAGGGCCTGGGATGTGACGGTGAACGCGAACTGCCCGACCGGGACGTTGGACAGAGAGTTGAAGGCCCAGGTCAGGCGGCTGAAGCCCGGAACGGTCCGCGTGGTCGTGGCGGCCGTGCCGTCGAGCTGATAGGTGGTGAGCGTAACGCTGGCAGCGCCGGCGTTGGGGTTGTACGTGATCAGCTCATCGTTAATCGCGCCGGCGAACTTCTCACCCTTGGCGAAGCTCCAGACGGTGGAGGGCTGGCGAGAGAAGGCCTCACCCAGCGAGGCGTTGGTGTCGTAATGCGAGAAGTTGGCGGCCAGGAAGCCGTCGGCCTCGATGATGATGGCGTAGTGCTTGTTCAGGGCGACCTGGATAGAGGAGCCGTCGGCCAGGGTAACGCCGGTGCGCTTGTTGGCGGTGGCCACACCCGCGATCACGAGCGTCGGTACGGAGATGTCCTCGTACTTGAGGGTCATCGTGTAGTTGACGTCGTACCCGTTGGTGTTGCCGATCGAGATGAACTCGCGGGTGCCGGTCGTGGCGTACCCGTCGGGGTAATACAGGAAGTAGCTTTCGGGGGAAGTGTCCACGCGGACGGTGTAGGAGCCGGAGAGGTTGCCCAGGCCGTCCACTTCGATGTAGTAACGCTCACCGGTTGCGGTGATGCCGAAGTTCACGCCGGCGTTGTACCCGGGGCCGCCGCCGGTGTCGGTGGTGACGATCGTGGTCTGATCATCGCGGATGATCCGCACGCCGACGTCGAGCAACTGTCCGGCGGGCGTGACAATCTGGATGAAGGCGGTCAGCGGCCGCGTCGGGCTGCCGGCCAGGCTGACGAAGTAGAACAGGTCGGTGTCGAGCGGGATCTCGATGTTGCCAGTGGCGTTCCCGTCGCCGGTGGTCTGATCCAGGACGATCTGGGTGGCGTTGGCGTAGTCGCCCGCGTTGGCATGGTCATCGGGCAGAACGGTGGGGGAGGGACCGGCCAGGGAGATGAGGTAGGAACCGGTGGTCTGAATGCCGGTCTGATCGGAGGAGACCAGCACCCAGTACTGGCTGCCTTGGACGATTGCGAAGTGGCGGGTCACCGAGCCGTTGACCTGGCCGTCATCGTCACCCACTCCGCCGTCGAGCACCAGTGTGCCCAGTTCCGACTGATTCGGAGCATAGAGCCGCAAGCCGGGGTTGACCGCGCTGCCGGGGGTGGAGACGGTGACCACCATGTTGCCGGACAAGATCGCGGTGAAGGTGAAGAGATCGGTGTCCGTCGCTGGGCTGATGAGGCCCGTGTCGGACCCGCCGCCGGAGAACTGCGACAGCGTGATCACCGTGGCGATGTTGAACTCGCCGACGTTGGCGTGATCGTCGGGCACCGGGACCGAGAGCGTCAGGAAGTAAGAGCCCACATCGTCGGTCTTGAAGGTGTTGCCCGACCCGTTGACGCCCTCGACCATGATGTAGAACACGGCGTTGCGGGCGGCGGTGAAGGTAAACGTGGCGACGGAGTTGGGGATGTCCCCGCCGGTGACGAAGACCTGGCTGGTGCCGATGTCCGTGACCGCGTTGAAGTTCGCATCAATGATGCGAATGCGCGGGAGCAGGTGGCTGGAGGTGGGTGAGACCAGCGACACGAACACCGTGCCCTGCGCGGGCGCGGTGAACGTGAACAGGTCGGTGTCGCCCTGCAGCTCGATGACGCCGCTGGACCCGCCGTTTCCTGTGGGGCCGGGGACGATGGGCGTGGCCAGAGAGAACTGCCCCGCGACCGAGGGCGTTCCCGGCGGCGGTGGGTTCGGGCCATCCGGGTGGTCGTCGGTGGTGTTGTTGATCGAGAGCGTGAGCGTGTAGGCGCCACGGTCCACATCGGAACTGCGTCCGCCCACCACAATGAAGTAGTTGGGATAGGACTCAGTCCCCGTGGTGCGGGGCGGCGCGGTGACCGAGAAGGAAATAGTCGCCGTGGGCTGGCCGATGCCGGCGGTGTTGTTGGCGATGAGCAGGCGAATCGGGTTGCCCGCCGGATCAATCGAGATCTCGTAGATCTTGATGGAGGGCGCCATGCCGACCACGCCAGTCACCGTCACGGTCGCGATATCGAACGCCAGAGACTGGAACGTAAACAGATCAGTATCGCCGACGGTGTCGATCAGGCCGTTGAGAGTCTCGGTGCCGTCGTAGTCGTACAGGTCCTTGTCGATCACGTGGGCGTTGAGGTAGTCATTTTCGCTGGCGTAGTCATCCTTGAACGGAACGCCGCTGACGCTCACGGTGTAAAGGCCCTGGAACGCACCGCCGGCGGTCTCGTCGCCATCGATGACCACGAAGAAGCGGTCGCCCTGGCGGGCGGCGACGCTGACGGAGAGGTCGCCCGTGCCGGAGCCGGTTGCCTGGCCGATCGGGATGCCGCCGGTGACCGGGAACACCTGGATGATCCGGGCAAAGGGAATCGGTGCCGCGGGCGGGTTGGCGCTGCGAAGAGCGAGCGTAAACGTGGCGATGCCATCGCCAGGAGAGATGAAGGTGAACACGTCGGTGTCGTTCGGATTGGCGATCGCGACGTTGAGGATCTCGCCGTTGACCGAGCCCAGCGCGGCCGTCGTAGAGGTCGTGTTCAGATTGACCGGGATGGGCGTGGCTTGCTGTGTTTGGGGCGCGTTGAGGTGATCGTCGGCGAAGTTCAGGTTCGACATCGAGTTGACCAGCAGCTCGTAGCTGCCGGTGGCGTGGCGCCAATCAACCTTCGGGAATGTGAGGCTGAAGTTGCTGCGCTGGCCGCTCTCGACCTGGATGTAGTAGGTCTTGCCGGCCTCGACGGTGAAGACCGCACGCGGGTCGCGGCGCTGGAACGTATAGCCGGCCAGAGCGCCGACGTTGGTCACGTCCGACTCGCCGGCGGTGACGCCGTTGTCGTTGTTGTAGTAAATCTGCGTCTGGTCGTTGTCGAAGATGCGCAGCGCGCCATCCAGCGGGCTGTTGTAAGTCTTGGTCTTCGCCGCCAGCACGGTTTGGGCCGGGGGCGTCAGCGGATCGCCGTCTTCGGTATCCACGCTGCCTTCGAAGAACCCATCGGTGATCTGGGTGGTGTTGAGGCGGACCTCCATCGTGCCCGAATAAATCGCACGAACCTGGTAGAGGTCGGAGTCGGTCGGTGAGGTCAAGTTGCCAAAGTCGGACAGGCGCAGCAGCCCGCGGCCCTTGGTGCCGGGGTTCACGTTGAAGTTGTTGAACACTGCGCCCGCGCCGGCCGGGGCCGGGAGCAGCAGGTTCATGGCGAATGCCTGGCCCAGGAGAATCGGCGCGGCTCCGGCCGCGGCCGTGAAGGTGCCGTCGCCGTTGTCAATGATGGCGCCACCGGCGGAGTTGTTGAAGTTGCGACCCTCGCCGGTATTGGCGTCAAGGCGGACTTCCCACGCCGTGGAGAACTGTCCGCTGTTGGTGATCGTGGGAAGGAACTGGGCGATGCCGGTGGTATCTACCGGGGCATCGGCCTGCATCGTGATGGTGTAGCGACCGCTGCCGCCGCCGCTGGTGACGGCCAGGTAATACACCTCACCGCCCCAGAAATCCAGAGAAAGGGCAATGGGCTGGCCACCGGAGAAGGTATATCCGTAGAACGGAACCGGGAGGGTCGGGGGCCACGAGGCGGGGTCAAGACCACCGGAGATGTTGTTGCCCTGGGCGGTGGTGATGAGCCGATCGTTGGGGCCGTAAATGAGCTGGAGATTGGAGTCGTAAATGCGGATGGTGGCGTCGGTGAGGAACGCGCCTTCCGAGACCGCGATAACCTGCAGGCGGGTTGCGGGTCGGTTCTTGAGCTGCCAGTTGGACTGACCGGGCGGAGCAACCAGGTTGTCGTGGCCCCCGAACATGCCCAGCATGTCCACCGGCGGGACGAACTGGAACAGGTCTGAGTCGCCCGCCGTGTGGATGCGCCCCGTAGCCTTGCCGACGACGACCTTGACGTGATCCGCAGCCGGATCGGGAGGCGGGGGGTTCAGGCCGGTGATGCCGACCGTGGCATCGACGGGTGGGCCCCAGACGACGGGTGTCGCCAGTTCGAACTGAGCCTGCGCGCCCGGACCGTTGGCAGGCAGATTGATGTGGTCATCCATCGGGATGGTTTCGGCCTGGTCGTAGTTGTGGTGGGCCTCAACCTGGACCACGTAACCGCCTCCACCGCCGCCGATGGCGTCAAAGCACTCAACGACGAGGAAGTAGCGCACGCCGCCGGTGAGCTGGATGAGCATCCGGGATGTGGCGCCTGGGAGTTCGTTGGTGCCGACTTCGACTCCGGCTTCGTTATAGAGGTGGAGGAAGGAGTCGGGGATCGGGGGCAGGCCCGCGGGTGCCAGGGAGATGAAGCTCAGCCCGGTTCCCTGGGCGGTGAAGCTATACAAGTGCATTTCTTTGGCATCGGCCACCGCGCCGCCGACACGCGGACTCAGGCGCGTTACCGGGTCGACCGGGATGACGTCGGGAATGCCGTCCACCAGCACCGTGAACGCGCCAGTCGAAGGCCGTAGCAATGGGTCGCCGAACTCGTCGGATCGGACGCGGATGTAGTAGAGCGCATTAGGCTGAATTACCATCCGCATGTAAGAATCGGTCTGGCTGCCCGAGTCGCTGTCGCCGCGGATGAGCGTTCCGAAGCTGTCGTAGACATCAATGCGTGTGTCAAAGTCGGCGGGAATGGCCGTGGCCTGAACGATCATGAGGCCGTTGAAGAGCGTGTCGGAGGGAAGGATGAGTTTGTACATCACGTCGCTGCCCGGACGCGTGAGCGTGCCGGTGGTTGTGGATTGGCCGCTGGGGGTGGCCGGCGTGGGGAATGCCAGCGACTTGGCGGAGATGCGGAGCGTGTAGTCGCCGATGGAGCCCGCGCCCGAGAGCTGGTCGCTCTTGACGACAATGAAGTACTCCTGGCCTTGGACGGCCTTGAAACCGGCCCAGCCGTCGATCAGGCTGCCGGTCGTGAGCGTGCCCTGGTTGGAGCCCGAGGCGATGAGCGTCGCGGCCCCGCCGACGATGCCGGTGTACACCTCGACGCGAGAGTCAAGCGGGCTAAGGGTCGAGAGCGCATCGCCCCAGATGCGCACGAAGTCGTTGGCGGGTGCGGTGAACCGGAACACGTCGTCATCGCCGCCAGGGTTGATGGCCGAAGAGCCGGCGCCGGTGACCGACACGCCGACACCCTGCCCGTCCAGCACGATCTCCGGCGGGGTCAGCGGTGTTGGTGTGTTGAACACCTGCGTGAAGTTGGGCTCATCGCCCGCCAACAGCACGCGATTCTCGAGCGCCTCGAGAAGGTCGCGGTGCCCCGCGTGCGCAGGGCCGACACGTCCCGCGCTTCCGGAGCGCCGAAGCAACGCGCGGATCGAACGGCGCGAGAAGGGGGAGGTTGACTGGTCGTTACGAATATCCCATCGGCTCATGGCGGGCTCCAAACTTCTGTCCCATTCGCTGAGTCACACTTATCGCGGGTTCGTGGCGGTTGCTCGATTCCGATCGATTGGTCCGGTCGTACGTCGAGCAACGAGCATCTCCGCGGCACAGTCATCTGTGCATTGAGGCATCCCAACTCTGGAGCGGTCGTTGCTCCTGCTCGGGCGCCTTGGTGGCACGGGAGGTGGTTCTCCCGATCCGCAACACGATACCCGAAATCAACCACTCCCGTCCAGACCCCTCCCCGGGATCGGAGAGTAGACCCGGTTCCGGGCGCTCGTTCGGGTTTCGGTTCGCCCTTTGGCGGGTGGGGGTTCCCACCAGCCGACAGGGATCGCAAGTTCTCGGTTCGACCCTTAGAAACTGGCCTACGTGGCCATCGCCCGGACCACAGCGCCCCTCGCCAGGATGTCCGCGGCGTCGTAGAGCGGGACAGGGGATAGTTCGGGGGTGACCAAGAGCGGTGCTTCGCTGGAGGCGAGAATTACCGCTTCGCACTTGTTGGCTTGGAGCCGACGGATGATCCCGAGCACCAGTTGCTGCGACCGGGGCTTGATTTCGCCGTAGATCAGTTCCTGGAAGATGATCCGATCCAACTCGTCGGCCTCGTCGGGGTCCGGGGCCAGGACGTGGACCCCTTTGAGTCCCAGGTGGGTCTGGTAGGTCGACGCCGTCGTCACCATCTTCGTGCCGATCAGTCCAACGACTTTGCGGCCATCCTCCACGACCGTTTTGGCGACCATTTCGGGCATGTGCAGCCACGGAATGGGTGATCCCGCCTCAGCCAGGTGAACCCCAAACTGCACCGCATTGTCAGGCGAAAAACAGAACTCGGCACCGCACGAGGCGAGGTACTTGGCGGATGTGCGCAGCAAGTCGCCCACCGTATGCCAGTCATTGGCCCTGAGAGCGTCGATGTAATTCTGTAGCCGTTCGCCGTACAGCGTGACCCGCGGGTGCTGGCCCGGTTTGAGAAGGTGAGAGGCCTGGCGAAAGATCTGCCGGTAGCACAGGGCAGCGCCTTCGGGACTCACGGCCACGATGCCGATGTGCTTGGTCACGGTCACTTAGAGTAGAGAGTTCTGGTACCGCCTGCCCAAGGGATCCGCAAGTTGCCCATCGACGCCTTTGACATCCTCGGGGTTCCGCCCGCGTTTGACCTCGACCCGGAAAGGCTCAATCAGGCATATCTGATCGCGGCAGCGGCCATCCACCCTGACTTGGCGGCGGGGTCCGAAACCGCCCCGCACCGGATGGCGGAGGTGAACCAAGCCCGCCGCGCCCTGGCAAACCCGGAAATGAGGGCGGATCTGCTGCTCAAACGTCTGGGCGGGCCGGCGGCGGAGCAGGAAAAGGGCCTGCCTCCCCAGTTTCTGGCGGAGATGATGTCGGTTCGCGAGCAAATTGAGGACGCGCTCGGCCAAATAGATCCAGGCAAGCGGCAGCAGCACCGAAGGCATTGGGAATCGTGGGCCCGGGCAGAGAGGCAGAGAGCGACTCGTGAAGTCTCAGAGATGTTCCGGTCCGTTCCGGCGGAGGCAGCCAGTCGAACGGGGCCGCTGAAACAGATTCGCATCAGGCTCAACGCGTGGCGGTACGTCGAACGGTTGATCGAACAACTCGATCCCAACTTCAACGCCCGCGCGGGCATGTAGTCCCGGTCATCCGGCCCACTGTCGCACGCGGGTGCGCAGAGACAAACCACCCGTTCCGCTACCATGCCCCCGCTCCCCCATGCACCTTTCAACCGCCCTGATGCTGGCCCTGCTCCCGTTCCTGCTCGCTGTCATCGCGCTCTGCGGTGCCGCGGAAACCGCTCTCTTCAGCCTCTCCAGAACCGATCGGCTTCGCCTCAGACGCCTGAGCCCGATTGCCGCGGTAGCCGCCTCGCGGCTCCTTTCCCAACCTCGGTCGTTGATCCTGGCGATCCTGCTGGTGACCAACGCCGCCAACATCACCTTTTTCCTAGTGGTGTCGGTCGTTCAATGGCACATGCCAAACGAGGCGGTCGGCATCGGGTTCAACCTGGTTCTGTTGGTTGTGATGATCGTGGTGGGGGACCTGCTCCCCAAGTTGCTGGCCGCGCCGCGACGGGTGGTGTTTGCCCGGGTACTCGCGGCCCCGCTGGCGGTTCTCCTTCGGGTGGTGGGGCCGCTGACAGGCTTCCTGGAACTGTGGCTGGTCGATCCATCGCTGCGGCTATTGCGGCCATCGAGGGGAGTCCTCGGCGGGTCCGTCACCGTGGAGGAACTAGGTACGTTGCTGGACCTGAGCGCACGGTCAGGCGTGATCGAGGAAGATGAACAGCGTCTGCTGGCGGATGTGATCCGCCTGGGTTCGACACGCATCCGCGACGTCATGATCCCCCGTGTCGCGATGCCGGGTGTTGTAGACCGGTTCGCGGCCGCGGAGGTTGTCCGCGTGCTGAGGAAGGCCCCGCTCGCGAAAGTCCCGGTGTTCCGCGGCTCACTGGACGGCAAGCCGCTGGGTATGCTGGACACGCGGGCGTTCCTCGCCGCGTTTGAGCTGGCGCCGGACCCGGCAAAGGCCGCCATCCTCCGCGACTCGTTCGCGGCCTCACTTGAGCCCGTGGTGTTCATCCCGGAACGCTCTCGCCTGGATCAGTTGCTGGAACTCATGCGCGTCAAGCAGGTGCAGAGCGTCCTGTGCGTGGATGAGTACGGTGCGGTCGTGGGCATGATCACGATCAGCGAGGTCCTGCGCGAGATGGTCGCGGGTGTGCCGGGCGCGGGCGGCGATGCCGGAACGGCCGTCGAGCGCCGATCCGAGACGGTGTGGGTCGTCCCCGGGCGCCTCCCGGCTCGCCAGTTTGCCCGTCAACTCGGCGCACAGGGTTCGACCTACGGCACGGTCAGCACGGTCGCGGGGCTCTTCTTTCAGCGGCTTGGGCGGGTGCCACAAGTCGGCGACACGCTGCTGTTCGGAAACGTCCGCCTCACCGTAGAGGCCATGTCAGGGCGCGTTGTGGACCGCGTAGCGGTCTCGCTTGAGTCGCGAGTGGGGGGGGTGCCGGCATGAGCCTCTGGGGCCACATCCTCTGGTGGGCCGCGTTTATCGGCGGGCTCCTGGGCACCGCGCTTTTCTGTGGCCTGGAAACCGGTATCTACCGCCTCAATCGGGTCAAGCTGGAGGTGCGTGCCGAGCGGGGTCCCTCTAAGGCTTCCGCCCTGATCCTGCGTCGGGAGATCGGCGATCCCCAGCGCACGCTGGCGACCGTGTTGATCGCCACCATTTTCTGCGGGGATCTTGCAGCCCAAGGGGCGTCTCGGCTTTTGTCCGCGGTGGGGTATTCCGATGGCCGGGTAGTGCTTCTCAACGCGGTGCTCTTGACGCCGATCTTCTTTGTGTTCGTTGAGTCCGTTCCTAAAGAGTTCTTCCGACTCGAGGCCGACAGGCTCATGTATCGCCTCGCCCGGGTCCTCCCCGCCGCACGGTTCGTGCTGACATGGACCGGCGTGCTCCCGCTGGTGCGCCTGGGCACCAACTCAGCCCTGAACCTGATCGGCAAGAGCGATCAAGAAAGCACGGACTACACCGGGCGCGAGCGTCTGGCAACGCTGCTCAAGGACTCCGCCGGTGAGCGAGATGAGGCCGCGCCGATTTCCGAGACTCAGGCGCGGCTCGTAGACCGCGCCTTGGAGTTCGGCAGCACCAGCGTCGCCGATGAGATGCTCCCTTGGTCCCGGGTGAAGGCCGCTCAACTGGGCTGGGGCCGGGCCACGCTTGTCAAGTTGCTCGCCCGCGAACCGCACTCCTTCATTCCCATGGTCGAGCGCGACACCGCCGGCCGCAGCCGCGTGCTGGGCGTCATCCGCTCCCAAGACCTGTTCATACGCGCCGATGCGCCGGTTTCCAGGCTCATGCTCGAACCCGCCCGTCTCCCACCCCGCATGAGCCTGCGCGATGCGATCGTCCGCCTCTCACAGGCCGCGGCCCCCATCGGCATCGTCGAAGAAGCCGGCCGACCGATCGGCCTGGTCTCCATGGCTGATCTCATGGAACCCCTGCTCCGCGGCGATGACGCGTAAACTCGACCGCACATGGAAGGCAAGCTCAACTTTCTCTACGCTGTCCTGGCGGTCATCTTGATCGCGTTCATCGCCATGGGAACGTACAGCTGCCAAGGCCACGCGATCCCGCCCTACTTCAACAAGCGAGTCACACTCGAGGATGCCACCACCCAGGCCGACCAGAACGACCGCATCGTCTTCGCCCTCTTCACCGCCGACTGGTGCGAACCCTGCGCCAAGTTCAAAGGCGGCGCCCTGTCCGACTCCCGAATCATCGACTGGATGAAGTCCCACGCCCAGGCGGTCTATGTAGACATGACCAAGTTCGACGCAGGTGATGCCGAAGCCGCGGCCCTTAAAGCCCGCTACGAAATCGAGGCCTTCCCCACCGTCCTGCTGATGAAAAAAGGCAAAGAGCTCGCCCGCCTCGAAGAAGTGCTCTCCGCCCGCGACCTTCTGAAGTGGCTCACCGAAAAAACCGCTACTCCAAAGGGTTGAGCCACAACCCCGTCGCCAGCTTCGGATAAAAGAACGTGGACTTCTGCGGCATCAGCTGATTCGCCCGGCTTACCGCTCGCACTGCTTCCAGAGGCGTCGGCCGCACGATGACCGCCAACTGAGCCGCAAACGCCTTCCCGCCGCCGGCTCCCGTCTCGGCGCCGGACCCGATGTCCTGAACTTCCTTAATCGTGTGCGGGAACGCCCACTTCACGGGCTCGCCGCCATTCAGCTTTGGCTGGCAGATCTGCTCGACAACCACGTACTGAATCAGGGCCACATCCAGATCGCGCCATTCCTTCGGCTTCTCCGCAAATCGAGCCTTCAGCGGATCTGTCGTCTCCAGCGTCGCCACAAAGCATTTCTTGGTCGCGAAGTCATACAGCCCCAAGACGTTCTTGTTCGTCTTGGCCGCGGCCTCCATTTGGCCTTCCAGTTTCGTCAAGTCATTCCCCGCCGGCGCAGCCTTCAGCGACCCCTTCGCCGCCGCCAGAAACGCATCAATCGAATACCCCTTCATCCCCCCAAGCACGCGATGCGTCGGCCAGATCACCAGCCCCGGGTCCGACATCCCCACCAAAACCATCATGCACCGCCGCGCCGGATGCGAAGCGGCCACCGCCCCCGACCCCTCCAGATGCTTCAGATAGTTCAGCGCCGTGTTGTACCGATGGTGGCCATCCGCAATGAACACGTCCTGCCCCGCCAGCGCATCCTGATACGCCTTGATGGTGGAGGAGTCCGAGATCGTCCACACCTCGTGCAGCACTCCCTCCGCCGTCGTCGCCGTCATATCCGGCTTGCCCTTCGCCATGACCGACTGAACCAGCTTTGTCCCCAGCCCCTTCTCATCAGCAAACAACCCAAAGATTGGCGACAACTGGCACTTGGTCGCCTTCATCAGCGCAAAGCGATCCTCCTTCGGCCCCGAAAACGTCTCCTCATGCGGCAGAATCCCCCCGCCCGCCCGCGGCCCAAACGGCACCGTCTCCACCGTCGCCGCCATCCCCGACCGCTGCACCATCTTCCCATCCGCACCCTTGAACGTCTGCCGATACGCAAACATCGCCGGTTGCGCCCGCCGCGACAACACGCCCGACTTCAGGTTCGCTCGATACGCGTTCCCCGCCCCTTCATAAGCCTCCGGCGGCCCCAGCTCCTTGGCCGGAGTGTGCGGCAGATCAATCCCCACCACGTTGTTCCCATCTTTCGCAAGCAGCGCCTTCTTCCCCGCAGCATCCAGCACGTCATACGGCGGCGCCACCAGCGCGCTCACATCACCCTGCTTGAACTGAACGGCCGAAAACGGAAATACGGCGGGCATAGGCAACTCCGAATTGAAGGAGCGAAAGCATACCTCTTTCCCAAGTCTCGCTCCTACCCTTGCCCATGCCCCGAGCCATCGTCATCCGCGCTGCCGGCACCAACTGCGACGGCGAAATGGTCCGCGCCTTCCAGCTCGCCGGCGCTGAAGCCAAAACCGTCCACCTCGACCAGCTCATCCGCGACCCCGCGCAGCTGGGCTCCTACGACCTCATCGGCTTCCCCGGCGGTTTCAGCTACGGCGATGACATTGCCTCCGGCCGCATCTTCGCCATGCGTGTCCGCGAGCGCCTCTACCCCGCCCTTCACGAAGCCATCCAGCGAGGCTGCCCCATGATCGGCGCCTGCAACGGCTTCCAGGTCATGGTCCAGGTCGGCCTCCTCCCCGGGCCCGCCAACGGCGAACCCTGGCCCACCACAGAACCTCCCACGCAGACCGTGGCCCTCACCGACAACGTCGCCGGCCGCTTCGTAGACCGCTGGGTCCCCATCACCATCGAACCGAAATCCCGCTGCATCTGGACTCGCGGCCTGCACGACATCGCCCACTTCGACACCCACCAACTGCCCGTGGCCCACGGCGAAGGCCGTTTCGTCGCCGCGCCCGAAGTCATCGCCGACCTCGAAGCCACCAACCGCATCGCCCTCCGCTACGCCGACAACTACAACGGCTCGCAAAACGCCATCGCAGGAATCTGCGACTCCACCGGCCTCATCTTCGCCCTCATGCCCCACCCCGAGCGCTACCTCGACTGGAACCGCCACCCCTACTGGACGCGCCTCCCCGACTCCATCAAGCGCGGCGACACCATCGGCCTGAAGATGTTCAAGAACGCCGTCGAGGCCGTCGCTCGGATGCCGGTCTGAGTTCCTCCGTTAAACTCTGTTTCGAGTGGACTCCCCATCCCCCATTACGGAGCGCTGCCTCTTCTGCGGCCACGATCACGACCCACTCGACCACTATTGCCCCGCTTGTAGCCGCCGCAAAACCGCCCTTCAAATAGAGGTCGTCGATCACGACCTCGCCTGCATTCGGTGCAAATACACTCTCCGCGGCCTCCGCACCGACTCCCAATGCCCCGAGTGCGGCACTCCCATTACCCGCACGCTCCGTGGCGACTACCTCATCCACTCCTCCCCCAACTTCGTCCGCAGAATGCACATCGGCGTCCGGCTCCTGGCCACCGCCCTGCTCGCTTCGGGAACGCTCATCATCAGCGCAATCCTCGCGGAATTCAGTGATTTCTACCGCTCTTCGAGCGCTGCCCCGATCTGGCAGTCGTTGATCATCCTCGTCTGCGCTGTGAACTTTGCGGGCTGGTGGCTCCTCACCTCGCCCGACCCCGACCGCCTTTGCCGTGATCCCCTGCGGTTTCCGACGCGATGTGTCGTCGTCGCCTCATCGGCCAGCCAGTTCGTCGCCATCTCGCTGACAACGCTCGTATCAACAGGAGTCATCTCCGACCCCGACTCCGACGATTCGTGGCTGGCCATCTTCGGCTCCATTCTCATGCTCGTCGCGATGGCCGCTTGGCCCGCGCGAATCATCCTCGGCCTCTACCACCTCCGCGGCATCTGCCGCCGCTTCCCCGACACCTCGCGAGCCAAAATGTGCCGCATGCTCGCTCTCCAGCTCGCCGGCGGCGTCGCCGTCTCTCTGTTCCTAGGGGTGATCGTCGGAGCCATCGGCAACGGCGGCGTGGCAGGCGCCGTCGGTAGCGCCACCGCATGCCTTTGGGTTCTGCTTGGTTTGATCTGGAACGGCATCTACCTCGCCCTGCTCGGTGGAATCGGCGATCAGGCCCGCCTGGTTCGCATCACTCAGCAGGCCTATCCCCAGTCCTCATAATCCGCAACCCCCCCCTCCCCTGACCGATACAACAATCCTCAGCCCATGTCCCCCATCGACCCCTCCCAACTCCGCCGCGGCAAACGCGCCTACGTCGACGTGATCGAATCCGATCGCCAGTGCGGCCAGTGCGGCTACAACCTCCGCGGCCTGCCCACCAACGGCAAGTGCCCCGAGTGCGGCAAAGACATCGCCGGCCGCGGCCGCGGCTTCCGTCGCTTTTCCGACAACCTGACCGACGCTCCCCTCTTCTATCTCAAGACCCTCGCCATCGGCACCTGGATGCTCGCCGTCGCCGGCATCGGCACCTCCCTCTCCAACTTCTACGCCAGCTACACCTGGCGCATCGAGTGGGCCATCGCCTCCGGTGTCGCATCCATCATCTGGTGGATGGGTGTCTTCATCGCCACAGGTCAACGCTCCTGGGGCGAGCACACGCTCCGCGATCCGCTGCTGGACAGCTTCTGGCTCCGCACCATCAACCGCATCGTCCACACCGCTTGGATCGCCGCGGCCGGTTGCTGGATCATCGCCGCAAACGTCGGTCCACCCAACGATGACTACTGGCGCGCCGGCGCCGGGCTTCTCCAAGGTGTCGGCGTCCTGGGCTTCATCACCCTCGCACTCCAAATGGCCGCCCTCGCCGATTGGGCCCGCGACACCACGCTCTCCGAGAGACTCAAAGTCACAGCAACGACGATGACGATCACAGGATTGTTCGTCGTGACCGGTGCTGTCGCCGAGGCCTTTCACGTCAAGGGCATCGCGGTCGGCCTCCTGGGCTTGGTGATCATGCTCTCGCTCATCATCATGTCCCTGGCCAAACTCGTCTTCCTTTTCTGCCTGGTCCAACTCGCCAACATCGCCTTCTGGGCCGTCAGCAACAACGCCACCGCCGCCAGCACCGACCGCCGCCTCCTTCAACAGCGTGACAGCCGCGCCCAGGAACTGGCCGATCGCAGCGCTCTGGCCATCGCCCTCCAGGATGCCGGCCCCCCA
>JBGAND010000012.1:0-129969 GCA_044222485.1 Phycisphaerales bacterium
CCCGTCGCCATCCCCGAAGAAAACGGCGTCATGATCTTCTCCGGCACCGCCGTGTTTGATCGCGCCAACACTTCAGGCCTCGGCAGGCCCGACCACCCCCCACTCATCGCCGTGTACACGGGACACGACGAGAAAAACCACCTTCAGCACCAGAACCTCGCATCCAGCACAGACCGCGGCCGCACCTGGACCAAGTTCCCCGGCAACCCCGTCTTGGACCTCCACGCCGCCGAGTTCCGCGACCCCAAGGTCTTCTGGCACACCCCGACCCACCGCTGGATCATGGTCGTATCCCTCGCGGCCGAGCGAAAGGCCCTGTTCTTCTCTTCATCCGATCTCAAGGCGTGGACCAAGCTCAGCGAGTTTGGCCCGCAGGGGCGCGATGGCGTTCCAAACTGGGAATGCCCGGACCTCTTCGAGATGCCCCTCGAAGGCCAACCGTCCGAATCCCGATGGGTCCTGACCATCAACGTCGGCGGCAACGGCCTGCACGGCGGCTCCGGTTGCGAGTACTTCGTCGGACGATTCGACGGCACGACCTTCACGAGCGACAACCCCAAAGAGCAAGTCCTGTGGTTGGATCAAGGCCCCGACTTCTACGCCTTCCAAACCTATCAAGACGCCCCCGACGCCAAACGCATCGGCCTGGCCTGGATGACCAACACCCACTACGCCGGCGGCCAACCCACCTCCCCCTGGCGCGGCTCCATGACCGTACCCCGCGAGTTCACGCTCCGACACACCGAGCACGGACCACGAATAGCCCAGCAGCCGATCGCCGGCCTCAAGATCCATCTCGAATCCCTGCACGCCAAGCGCACGACCCTGAAGGACCTCGCTCTCGCCCCCGGCATCACCCCGATCCAAACCTCAGGGCCCGTGGCCCTGATCGTCGCGGACTTTGACCCCGGCACGGCCGAGCGATTCGGCATCCGAGTTCGCGAAGCGGCAAGCGAGTTCACCGTCGTCGAATACGACGTTAAGAACAAGGACCTCGCCATCGATCGCCGCCACGCCGGACAACACGCGTTCAACGCCGGCTTCGCCGCCCGTCACGCGGCCGCCGCCGCGCCCGACCCGGATGGGCACATCCGGATCACCATCGTGGTCGACCAGCAAAGCGTCGAAGCCTTCACCGCCGGCGGCCTGACGGCAATCACGAGCCTCGTATTCCCCGACGCCAAAAGTACCGGCATGTCACTCTTCGCCGAAGGCGGCACCGCAAAGTTGGTCAACCTCGACATCCTCGCATCACCACAATAACGATCGCTACTTCTTGGGACTCGGCACATGTTGATCAAGGAACACAGGATTGCCGTCCGGATCAGTCAGGATCAAGAACGCCGGCCCCTTTGTGGATTCATCCGCCGCCAGGGTCGGCGTGATTCCGCGAGCCTTCAGCATCCGCTGCAAGTCCCGCACATCGTCAAAGTCCGCCAGCGTGGCGCAGTTTCGATCCCACCCGGGGTTGAATGTCAGAGTGTTCTTCTCCAGCATCCCATGAAACAGCCCGATCGTGCTGGTCTCGTTCTGCAGGATGACCATGTTCTTGCTCGCGCTGCCCGGAAACTCCTTGAATCCCAGTTTCTCGTAAAACGCACGAGACGCCGCAAGATCCTTCACCACAAGACTCACCGAAAAGTTGCCCAGCCGCATAGGTGCATCTCCATGTTTGCTGACCGAGTTGGCGGCGGGTGTGCCCGCACAACCACCAAGAAGACAAGCAAGAACGCCTAAAATGAGTCGATTCACAAGCATCTCCAGTTCTGGTCATTTCCGCCTGACAACTCAGGACATAGAGCCGCATCGTACAGATTGCTGCGTGGAGGGCTTGCCAAATCTTGCGAACTGAGACAAAAACCCGTTCCACCCAGTCGATGGCGTACGTCGAAAGAATCAACCTGGCCGTTGATCGAGTCGTCAGCCAACTGGCGGACCCCAAGGGGCTAAGGCTTAACCAGGTAGCCCGGGCCGCGCAACTCTCTCCCTTCCACTTCCACCGCGTCTTCCAATCCCTGGTCGGCGAGACACTGTCCGACTTCGTCAAGAGATTGCGCCTCGAACGTGCCCTGCACATGATGTCGCACGCCCCGCGCAAGTCGCTGACCTCGATCGCCCTGAACTGCGGCTTTTCATCCTCCTCCGACTTTTCAAGAAGCTTCAAGCAACGCTACGGCGCGGCCCCCAGCGCGTTCGATATCAAAGCCTGGCGCGACAACCACGGCGATGCGCTTCAAGCCTTGGTGTCCGGATCTGCCCAGCACCTGCACCTGGCCCGTCTGCCCGCCGGACACAACCCCGACAGCTTCAGGGTCAAAATGCGGGAACTCCCCGCGCGCACCGTGGCCTACATCCGCGTACGCAATCCGTATCGACCCGGTGTCGCCGTCGATGCCGTCCACCGGCTGATGGCGTGGGCGGAGCGTCACTCACTGGCCGATGGCCAATGGCTCGGCTATCAGTGGGACAATCCGGAGATCACCCCGCTCGAAGACTGCCAGTACTACGCCGCAGTGGAAGCCGATCGATTCACTCCCAAGGGTGAAGTCGGCCGTTACCGGTTTCCGCCGATGGTCGTCGCTCAAGTCGAAGTCCGCGGCGGCATCGACCTGGAACTCCGCGCACTCCAATGGCTCTACGGCACATGGCTCCCCAAGAGCGGCTACGTACCCGACGACCAGCCCGCCTTCGAAGCGTGGATCGGCCGCCCGTTCGCCCACGGAATGGAGCACTTTGAGCTTTACGCCCAGCTACCGGTGCGACGGGGCTGATCCCTTCCTCGCGACCGCCTTGGCGTTGATGCACGCGACCATGATGCGCGTGGAACCCAAGTGCGGCGCGAGCGGCTAGTCCTCGGTGAGCGGGGTGGGACAACTGAGGCTTTTGCCATACATTCCCGACCGATCAAAACAGCACGGCCGCCGCTTCCCCTTGGCCAGCATGTCGCAGGCCGTCGTAATCCGGCGCGCACGCGTCTCCGCCCGCTTGGCGGAGATCATCCAGAAAATCCAGTCCCGCCGTGCGACGGGCGTTATGTCCGACCACACCTCCCGCGCCTTCTTCGGCGCCGCCGCCAGAGCCTTCCGCAACTCCGGCGGCACGGTGGGCTCTGGTTCTTCCGCGACCAACGCAACTTCAAGCGTCACCACGTCGCCGGGCTCTGCGCCCGCCGCGATTCTCAACTTTCGGTCCACCTTGAGCCAATGGCCTCCTTGGCCATCGGGCTCGAGTGTCGCCTGGAACGAGCGACCATTGAAGGTGCCTTCGACGGTCGTCTGGCCGCGCGATGGGAGCTTTGCACTGGCTTCTTCAGGCAATTTCAGAAACGTCCAGGTGCCTTTCTCCGCCGGCCGCAGGAGAGTCGCACTGAACCGGATCTTGGATTCGCCCTTCGCCGTTTGCTTCCCCTTGGCCATGTCATTCGCTCCGACTACTTTGCAGCCTGCACACGACGATAGAAGTAGGTTGTCCCGCACTCCCGCCCGTCAGGATACAGCGCAAACCCCGGCACATCGCCCACGCGAGTCCATCCCAGCCGTGTGTACAGGCGCGCCGCATCGCCGTCCGTCACGGCATCCAGCACCAGCAGCGACCGCCCACACTCGCGAGCCAGTTTCTCCGCCGCCGTCATCAGCGCCGCCCCCAGTCCCAGCCGCCGCGCACGTCGGTGAACGAGCATTTTGCACAGGTCAGCGCGATGCGGCTGATTGTCCGGCAGATCAAGCACCAGTTGCACCGTGCCGCAGATACCCGCGGCATCGCGTGCCACCAGAAGCCCCCGCCGACCCGCGGCCACATCCGCCGCGACACGCCGCCAGAAACTCTCCGCCTGCGACCGAGTGAGGGAGGCCATAAACCCGACCGACGCCCCTCCGGCGACGCAGTCCAGAAGCACATCGGCCAGCCCCGCGACCGCGCGCTCATCGACAACTTGCAGGCGGTGAATATCGAATGCTCTGCTCATACGCGGGACATTCTACTAACGATGGCCACCTGCACGATCGAGGCCACCAGCACGCCAACCGCATAGGCCGGCAAGTCACTGAAGCTGAAATGCTCGCCAAAGATCAGCCGCAACACGGGGTGTTGCGAAGAAAGCCACCCGGACACCGGGGTGAGTTGAAGGAACTCGACCGCCCAACTGATAAACAGCGTGATGACCGCGGCCCGTATCACGTTGATGCGAGGTCGAACAAATACGACCAGTACGTACACGAGCATCGACCACAGCGCGACACCCGAGTACTTGGACCAGAAACCCCACGGCAGCCACTTACGCACCGCCAATCCCGCGGCGATCGTCAGGATGGCGGCGATAGCGGTGAGTGTGCGGATGCGCGTGGTGTTGAGAGGCATGGCCAAGCCGAGAATCGTACCGCGCCATGTTTGGTGGTGGCTGAGATCAGTTCGCGCTTGCACTTTCCGGTCCGATGGATCGCGCCAGCACCAACGCCCCCGCCGCGGCGCACAGGTGCTTGATCGTGTGCCCACTGACCAGTTCAACGCCGATCGCGTTCCACATGAACCAGACGGCACGATCGAGCTGCTCAAACACGATCGCGCCGACGTAGCACCCAAGCCCCAGCATCAGCCACTTGGTGGGCATGTATCGCGAAGGATAAAGCAGGACGGTCAGCAGAACGCTGATGAGCGTCGCGCCTTCAATCAAGAAGTACGGCCGCAGATCGCCGGCTCCGAGCCGTTCGGTCTGCTGCCAGTAGATCAGGCTGGCTGCGCCAGACACCAGCAGTGGCACCAGAATCCACGCGGCTGTCTTCGGGCTCACACGTTCTGCGATGAGCGTTGCCAGCAGGCTGACAAACGTCAGGAGCATTGGAAGACGATCCCAAAAGAGACGGTCGTTTCCGGGCGCCAGGTGGTAGTAGGCGGAACCGAGAGAGGTAAGTCCGATGCCGATGAATACGGCTGCGAGACACACGCGGTCGATAGGCAAAAGTCGGTTTGTGGCACCTCTTCGTTCACGGCGCACTCGCCGCTGCAAGTTCACAAGCCCGATTGCCGCGGCCAAGGCGAACGGAGCGTTGGTGATCACATCCAGGAAGTTGGGAATGCCCAGCCAAGGTCGGGTGTCGGCAAACTGGTGGAACGACACGGATTGCGGTATTCGCGATGCGCTCATCATCGCGATCGCCCCGAGCACGACGGTGGTGAAGATCACGCCCGCGCGCCAGTCAAAGCGCGGGAACAGGCGGCCGAACTCGGTGTTGAGTGACGTGTTAGTTGACATACTAGTGCATACTAACATTCCCTGCACCGCTCGTCAAGGGGCGCTGTGACTGCGAAGGACCGCGTTCGCTCGACCGTTTGAATCCCCTAACTCAGGCCAAAGAGATCAGCGGCTCGATTATGCCGTCCGTCTTGGTTTGCATCACCTTGAACGCCCGCTCGATGTCCTTGAAGCGGAATGGTTGCGTTGTCACCGCGCCAGCGGATCGACGCGACCGTTTTCTACCAGCCGTAGCAGGCGGCCCATCCGCTCGGAACCGCACGCTTGATCACGAGGAGCGTTTCTGATCCACTTCTGGTCCCCGGACAAGCAAACTTCCCCGATTGAAGTGTGCGGCCCGATCGCTCAATCCAAACGCAAGAGTCACCGTTCGCCGGGGGCTACGCTTCAACGGACTTGCATGTCCTCAACAAGTGAACACCTCGCCGCACGCCAGATCCGCGGGCGCGCCCGAAGTCCTCCTCGTCGGAACGAAGATGCCGAGGTTTAGGCGTGCGCACGGCCCGGACGACATTGGCGGCCGGGCAAGGGCTCATTCGAAGGAGACCGGCATGAATCGCGTTCTCATCTGGGATCTACCCACGCGGCTCTTCCATTGGCTGCTTTCGGGTGGCTTCCTCGCCGCGGCGGCCATTTCGTTGCTGCTTGGCGAACACAGTTCTCTCTTTCCAAATCACGCCATCATCGGCCTGACGATCGCGTTGATGGTGTGCCTCCGGATCGTCTGGGGCGTCGTGGGCACGCGCTACGCCCGGCTGGGGACGTTCATCTTCGGACCGGTCGCGGTCATTGAGTACATGAAGAGCACGATCACCGGCGGCGGCAAGCGATACATCGGCCACAACCCGGGATCGGCCGTGGCGATCTTCGCGCTGCTCGCGCTGGTGCTGGCGATGGCCGTGACCGGCATATTGATGGGACAGGGCAACCAGAGCGTGAAGGAACTCCACGAGGTCCTTTCATACGTCACGGTGGGTGTGGTCATCGTTCACATCCTGGGCGTTGGGCTGCACATGATCCGCCACCGCGAGAACATCATCGCCAGCATGATTCACGGCAAGAAGCACGCCGAGCCGTCCGACGCGATCGCGTCGCCTGCTCCGATCATCGCGGTGGTGTTCCTCATCGTCGTGGGGGCATGGGCCGTGGGTCTGGTCCGCAACTTCAATCCCGTCACGCAGACCACCACGATCCCCATCATCGGAAGCGTGCTGCAGCTAGGAGAGTCGGAAAACCAAGGGGGTTGCCGAGCAAACGGGAAAGTCCAAGGACCATGACGACGACTGATTCGCCCGCTACCCCTGAAAGTGCTCTGAATGCCGATGATCCAGACGATGCCAGTACAGCAGGCCAGCGGCAAGGTTGCTGCGCCTCGGGCCGACATGCCGAACTCGAACGACGGCGAATCCATCGTGCATCGCCATGCCGGCCTTGTACTGAGCATCGCAACCGCCGTGCTCATCGCTCTGGCCTGGACGCTCTCACGATGGGCCGGTCTTCCGCACCCTGCGACGGTGGCCCTCTACCTGATGGCCTACGCCTGCGGAAGTTTCATGTTGGGTGTCGAAGCCGTCCGCAATATCCGACGGGGTTCGTTTGCGCTCAATATCGACTTCCTGATGATCGCCGCGGCCGTCGGCGCGGCGGTGCTGGGCAAGTGGGCAGAAGGAGCCTTCTTACTCTTCCTGTTCTCGCTGGCCAACGCGCTTGAGCATTACGCTCTTGGCCGGGCTCGCAATGCCATACGCGCCCTCGCGGATCTGTCGCCGCCAACGGCACGCGTGCTCCACGACGGAGTAGAAACGGTGGTATCGATCGACCGTGTGATCGTCGGCGATACCGTCGTTGTCCGGCCCGCTGAGCGCATTCCCGTCGACGGACGCATACACCGTGGAGATTCTGCGGTCGATCAATCGCCGATTACCGGCGAATCGGTCCCCGTTGAGAAAGCCCCGGGCGATGAGGTATTCGCCGGCACCATCAATGGTTCAGGGGCGCTGGAGATCATCAACAGCCGCGCCGTGGGTGACCGAACGCTGGACCGCGTCATTCGCCTGGTTTCAGAGGCGCAGTCGCAGCGTGCTCCGACTCAGGTGTTCACCGACCGGCTCACCAAAATCTTTGTCCCGTCTATTTTGGTCATGGCCGCGCTCCTGATTGTGGCACCGCCATGGCTCGGCTGGCTGACCTGGAGCGAGAGCTTCTACCGGGCCATGACCGTGCTGGTCGGGGCCTCGCCGTGCGCACTGGCGCTTGGCGCTCCGGCGACGGTTCTTGCCGGCATCGCGCAGGCGGCGCGAAAGGGCGTGCTGATCAAGGGCGGAGCCCACCTGGAGCATCTGGGAACCGTTTCGGCGATCGCGTTCGACAAGACGGGCACTCTGACCGTCGGCAAGCCCGAGGTCACCGACATCGTCCCCGCAGCGGGCGCCAGCTCGGTCGAGTTGCTCACGATCGCCGCGGCGGTCGAGCGCCGCTCTCAACACCCCCTGGCCGCGGCGATCGTTCGGCGAGCCGCCCAGGACTCACTCGACCTTCCATCCGTGGGCGATCTTCAGAGCGTTACAGCCAAGGGAGTACGCTCACCGGTGGAAGGGCAGGTCGTCGAAATCGGGAGTCTCAAACTCTGGGACCACACCCCCGACGGAGTGCCGCAAGAAATTCGCAGCCAGGTGTCCAGGCTTCAGGCGGCGGGACGGAGCATTGTCGTCGTGCGCTGGGGAGTGAGGTGGCTGGGGGTCCTGGGCGTGATGGACCGGCCGCGGCCCAGCGCCCGGGCGACGCTCGACACTCTCCGGACCTTTGGCGTCCGTTCCCTCGTGATGCTCACGGGCGACAACAAAGGTGTTGGAGCAGCGGTCGGGAGCGAGGTTGGAGTCGACCAGGTGCACGCTGACCTGCTTCCGGAGGACAAGGTCGCGGTCATCAAGGACCTGCTCAAGACGCATCGCGCCGTGGCGATGGTGGGCGACGGGGTGAATGATGCCCCGGCACTTGCGCAAGCGACGGTGGGCATCGCGATGGGCGGTGCCGGCACCGCGGTCGCGCTGGAAACTGCCGATGTGGCCCTGATGGGTGATGATCTGTACCGATTGCCGTTTGCCATCGCCCTGTCTCGGCGCTCGCGCGCCATCATCCGCCAGAATGTCATCTTCGCCTTGGCGGTGATCGTTGTGCTCATCATCGCAGGGGCGACGGGTGTTGCCACGATCGGTCCTGCGGTTCTGCTCCATGAAGGCAGCACGATTCTCGTGGTGCTCAACGCACTTCGCCTGCTGGCGTTCAACACGCGGCAAAGCTAGGCGACATCGCCCTGCCTCGGCACCTCATCGAACTCACGCCATTGGCAAAAAAACCCTGACTTCTGCTTGACAACAAAAGTTGTCAATGATATCTTGTCCTCATGCTCGGCATCCAAGTCATCGACGATCCCGCGGCCGCGACGGTGGCTCTTGAACCCGTGAGGAGCCGCCTGCTCTCCGAAATGGCCCAGCCCGCCTCGGCGGCGACCCTGGCCACGCGGATCGGACTAACTCGGCAGAAGGTCAACTACCACTTGAACTCGCTGGAAGAGCACGGGCTCGTGCGGCTGGCCCGGGAACGCAAATGGGGCGGGCTGACCGAACGGCTGCTCGTGGCGACGGCCGCTTCCTACATCGTCTCGCCCAGTGCCATGGGGCTGGTCGCCGTCGACCCGAATCGCGAAGGCGATCGGTTGTCCGCGAGTTATCTGATTGCCCTGGGCGCACGCATGGTCCGCGAGGTGGGCGACCTGGTTCGTCGTGCCAAGGAAGCAGGCAAACGCCTGGCGACCCTTTCGGTGGACACCGAAGTTCGCTTTCGGTCACCGACGGAACGCGCGGCCTTCAGTAACGAACTCACCGAAGCCATCACGAAACTCGTTTCCAAGTACCACGATGAATCCGCCCCCGGCGGCCGCGCCCATCGCCTGTTGGTCATGGCGCACCCGCTGCCAAGCAACTCCGATCCAAAGGAACCATCATGAGCATCAAGAAAGACTCCAACGGACGCCGCTACGCCCAGGTCCAAGTCGAAGTCCCCGGCACGCCAGAGGAAGTCTGGCGCGCCATCTCCACCGGCCCCGGCATCTCCTCCTGGCTCGTGCCCACCGAGTTCGAAGTCAAAGACGGCAAACCTGTAGCCGTGAAAACCAACTTCGGACCCGGCATGGAAATGACTTCACCGATCATCGCCTGGAACCCGCCGCTGAAGTGGGCTTCTCAGATGGAGAACCCGATTGTCAGCTCGCCCCCCATCGCCAGTGAGTGGAGCGTAGAGGCGCGCGAGGGTGGCAAGTGCATCGTCCGCATCGTCCAGAGCCTCTTTGCCAGCACCGATGAATGGGATGACCAGCTCGAAGCCGGCACCGTCGCTTGGGAAGGCTTCCTCCGCACCCTGCAAATCTACCTCACGCACTTCCGTGGCCAACACTCCGTACAAATGAAGTACGTCGTCCCCGTCGAAGGCTCCGACGCAGAAGCCTGGGCCGCCGCGACCGCCGCCCTCGGACTCAAAGGCGCCAAAGTCGGCCAGCGTTTGTCCGCTCCCGCCGGCAGCGGCGTCCCGGCATTCAGCGGCATCGTCGAGTTCTACACCGAAGTCCCCTACGACGCCCTCCTCCGCATCGACAAACCCTGCCCCGGCGTCGCCGCGCTCGGCGCTTTCAACTGCGGCGGTCCCAGCATGGTCGCCCTCTCCTTCTATCTTTACGGTGACCAAGCCACCAAAACCGCCGCCCGCGAAACTCCGCTCTGGGATGCTTGGTTTCAGAAACGATTTCCCGCACCGGCACAGCCAAGCTGATAGCCCCGCCGATGGCCAAGCCGATCCGATCCGCCGCGCGGTACGCTTATGGCTCGAGCACGTTTGATTCGTTGCATTCAGCCCGCAGGGCTGGCAGTAGATAGCCGGGGCGAGTCTTCGAGCGCCACCCCCGGAATAGCCCACGTCTTTTCGCCGCACCCTGAAGGGGTGCCAGTAAACCGACAAAGCCCGCAAACCCCGGATCTCCACCCATGCCCACTTCAAAACAAACCCCCCCACCCCAATCCTCCGCCGATCGAAAACTCGTCGAATCCCAAACCCGCGAACTCATCACCAAGTTCGCGCCCGATTCCCTACCCCTCGTCACCGCCATCCGCAAGTCCCTCCGCAAACTGCTCCCCACCGCCTATGAAATCGTCTACGAATACCGCTCCTGGTTCGTCATCAGCATCTCCCCCACCGAGCAAGGCTACGAAGGCATCTTCGGCATCCGCGGCGATGCCGACGGCATAAAGCTCTACTTCAACCACGGCAAAGCACTGCCCGACCCCGAGAAACTGCTCAAAGGCTCCGCGCAGGTGCGCTTCATCGAAGTGGACACCGCATCCACACTCACGCGCCCCGCGGTCACAACCCTGATCAAAGCGGCCATCGCTCACAACAAGCTGCCATTCCCCAGCACCGGCAAGGGGACAGTGGTTCTTTCCGCCTCAACCAAAAAGGTGAAGAAGAAAGCAGCGACGACCAAGGCCCGAAAGTAAAGCGTTCCCCGTGCCTGTGGCTCTGCACAGGCATGGCGCGCATCCACCCCAATCTTCCCGTACGCTACAGCCATGTCGCCCACCCCGCGGCCCGACTACGGCATCGACGCCCCCAACGTCGTCCGCAACCTCTTCCTCATCGGCTCCGCCGGCCTCATCGCAAGCATCCTCTCCTACACCAACATCATCCCCGTGCAAGGCCTCGCGCGTTCCCTCGCGCCGATGACCATCGCCTGCCTCGGCATGGGCAGTTACATGTACTTCGGCGCCAAGTACGGCAAAATCCGCGAACGCGAATGGCTCTTGAATTTGAAACCAGGCGGCTGGCGCGGCGATGAAACCGTCCTTGACGTCGGCTGCGGCCTCGGAGTCATGCTCATCGGCGCCGCCAAACGCCTCACCGGCAATGCCGGCACCACAGGCACCACCGGCACCGCCACCGGCATCGACATCTGGCAAACCAAAGACCTCTCCGGCAACAATCCCGAAGCCACCCTCGAAAACGCCCGCCGCGAAGGTGTTGTCGACCGCGTGACAATCAAAACCGCCGACATGCGGCAGATCCCATTCCCCGACAACCACTTCGACGTCATCGTCTCAAACGCCGCCATCCACAACCTCTACAAACCCGAAGAACGTGCCGCGGCCATCCGCGAGATCGCCCGCGTCCTCAAGCCCGGCGGCGCCTGCATCCTGGCCGATGTCCGCCACGAAGCCCAATACACCACCATCCTCCGCGAAAGCGGCGTCACCGAAATCCACCGCCGCGACACCAGCATCGCATCCCCCCTCTTCGCAATCGTCTCCCTAGGCAGAGCGCGGCCGTTCGTGGTGGTCGGACGCAAACCAAACTAAGGACACAAACGATCAGCGAGCCGTGGCCTGTGGCCACGCCGAAATCCGCCATCAATCAGACCCATCCACACCTGCCGGAACAACAGCGATGAGTAACCACACCGGTTGGAACGACAAATCTCGAGACGACCTGCGCAACAGGCTTCGGTCCGTAATCCTGGGTGAGCTTCGACTCGCAAAGCAAACCCGCGAAGAGATCCTGAATACTTGCCAAGAAGTTCACCTGACGGACGATTGCCCAGAGAACGAACATCCCACGTTCATGCAGTTTGCATCGGGCGAACTCGATCGCACTCAAGCGCTGCTGGCGTCCGAGCAGGCCACCTGGCCAAAGCAGACGGATTGCGATCGGCTAGATCGTGTCGAGGCCGACCTCCGCAACAAGGGCATTGTGCTCTGGCAAGCATCCCCGTGCTGTGACACCTGCACATGTGGCGAACTTGAGGACCGGATCGAACTCATCGCCGACCGCCATCCAACCTTTCGCATGCCCGCCCGCGGCTTTGCGTTCTTCATCGATCAGACCCTCCCTGAAAGCCTGGCCGAAAGCACCAACTTGTCCGTCTTCCTTGGCTACGGCTGGTTGTCACCAGACGGCCCAGATACTCCCCCAGAGCTCTACGAGAAGAACGCCCTTTCCATCGCCCGCGAAGTCTGCGAATGCCTGCGCAACCAGCAGTTCGAAGTCGATTGGAACGGCAGCTTCGACCGCAAGATCGGCATCTCCCTCAACTGGCAACGCCGCACCATGCTCGAATGATTGGTCCGACCTGCGGTTCTTCACCCCGTCAGGGGTGAGCGATGGTTGCCGGGGGTCGCGAGGTCCTCCGAGCGCACCCCTGGTATCGCTTTCTGATTTCTCCACCCCAGCGGGGTGGATGAAGCGCACGATTCACAATGCCCGGCGGGTAAGGCGAATCGATCAACGACCCGCGAGCCGTGGCCTGTGGCCACGCCGAATCCGCCATCAATCAGACCTATCCGTCCTATACGCCCTATCCGACCTATTCCCTCGCCGATCACCCCAGCCGCACCCGCACCGCGCACGCCCCACCCCTTCCTCACCCCGACACCAGACCGCTTCTCTTCTTCACCCCGACAGGGGTGAACGAAAGTAGCCGGGGGTAGCAGCGCTTCGCTGCACCCCCGGAACACGCCCCACATACACAGCATTTCCGGCGTGGAGCATCGACCGCGTGCCACCGACTCACCCGGTTCCTCCGGGTGAGTCGGTGACGTACACCCCGGGGGGTGCCATCGACGTCATTCCACCCGCCGTTTCTTGATATGACCAGATACCATGCGGCACATGGATACTTGCACGCTTTGCAAGCAGAGCATTCGGACAGTGCCGGAAACCTGGACTCTGCCAAGCGGCGACATCATCCACGTGAACCGCAACCCGGTACCGGTGGCCTGCGTTTCCACCTCCGCAGGCGACATTGACATCTGCGAATTGTGTTATCTCCGCGGATTGCCGGCCACCTTCTCCTCGCAAGTTGTCGCGAGCGCCCATTATGAGTTTGGGCTCGCATATCGCGACCTCGGTCGCCATACGTGCTCGATCGAGTCACTCAAGAAGGCACTGCACCTGAGCGAAACCGCGGCCGTCTTTGCAGCGATCGCCTATGTGGAGGATCAACTGGGAAATCGCGATTCAGCGATCAAGCACTACGAACGGGCGCTGAGTCTTGACCCAGAGCACTTCATATCGCGAGAGAATCTTAGAACCATGCGGGGGGAGACCGATTGATCGTTTGTTCATCCGGCGGGTGGCCGGGATCGCCAAACAACCAAACCACTCAGGCGTGCCACGGAACTCCAAGCCCGGCTGAACCGGCGGCTTCAGACTACCCACGACAAGGGCTTGGAGATCCGTGGCAGACGAGCAAGCTCGCTCGTCGCAGCTTCGCCCGATCACTTCAGCGTCCCCACCATCTCTTCTTGGGTGTCTTCCATTCGTCGTAGCGCCGGTCGATGACTTGCCGCATTTTCTGGTAGTTGGCTTCAGTGTAATCGATGTGAAACTCCGTCGGCAGGCTCCCCTGCAGGGTCTCGGTGTAGTCGCGAAGGTAGCGCCCGCGTTCAAACTCAAAGTAGTGCATTGCGAACGCGTTTCCCTCTTCAGAGGGCATGTCGTCGATGAAGCAGCAATCCCACCATTCGTACACCTCGTGGATCGATGCCTTTCCCGCCCGAAACCGGATCAGAATTTCCGCGGCCTCTTCCTCAAACAACGTGCTCATCAACTGGCGTTCGATCATCCAGCGAAGAAACATCACCGTGTGATTTCCGGCGTGCTCCTTCGAAAGACCGTGCTGCTCAATCGTTTCGTAGTGGTACTTGGCTTTGTCGTAAACAACGGGCGAGTTCATAGATTTGGGCCTCGGCTAACCAAACGGCCGGTGTCACTACCATCGTGCCACCACCTTACTGTCCTCAATAAGGTGGTGGGAACGACCAGACCTGCTGACGCCACCGAACGCGAGGAAAAATACCGACCCTAACATTTTGCTATTGACAAC
Organism: Phycisphaerales bacterium; assembly: GCA_044222485.1. Lineage (GTDB taxonomy): Bacteria > Planctomycetota > Phycisphaerae > Phycisphaerales > UBA1924 > JAHBXE01. Next base: position 14,175 of record JBGAND010000012.1, read on the forward strand.
GCCTTCCAAATACCGTACATTGCTGGAAATGCCCCCTCCCGCCCCCATCTCGCACTCCCCAACTCTCCCCCGCCTCTCCCCGGCTGACCATGCCCTGTTCAACCTCTTCGCCTCCTCCCACCTCGACCTCCACACCCTCGCCGAAAAGTCCGGCCGCGACCTCACCGAGCTGACCGCCTGGGCCGCGGCCCCTGAAATCCGCCTTTACACCGAGGCCTACCGCGAGCTCGCCGGGCGCGGCGTCATCAACACCGCCATCGCCGCCCTCATCGAAACGATGAAGGCCACCGAAAACCTCGTCGAAAAACGCCGCGCCGCCCAAGCCGTCATCCGAGCCCACCAAACCCCCCGCCGCCAACCCGCATTCACAACCGCGGCCGCATCCCCCTCCGGGGGAGGTGCCGCGGACCGTGGGGTCCGCGGCGGAGGGGGCTCCGCCTCTACTCCCCGTACCCAGCCTCCTCGTGCAAACACCTCACCCTCACCAACACAACCTCCTCCCACTCCGCGCCTTTCTCCTCCCTCTCCCGCTGCCAGCGGGAGAGGTGCCCGCGCAGCGGGCGGTGAGGGCTCCGTCTCTACCCCTTCTAAAAACGCTCCATCCACCAACATACCCCCGACAGCGCGCATCACGCCAGGGCAAACCAGTTCCGCTTCTCGCGCTCCCACCCCTCGCGTGATCACACACGCCGCAACTTCACCCATTCACCCCTCCACGCCTTCGCCGATCCACACTCCTGTTCACCCGCTCACCTCTTCACCCGTTCTCCTTCCCTCCTCACTTTCGCCTTTCGCCTCTCGCCCTTCGCCTCTCACACGCCTCACCGCCGCGGCCGGCGCCGCCGGTCCCGCCCCCTGATCCGCACCACCCTCTGGTATCATCCGCCCGCGGCGTCCAACCAACGCCCGGGAGGTTTCGATGCCGCTCACCACTCGTCCGCTTTTTCAACTCTTCGCCCCCATTGCGATGACCCTCGCAAGCGTTGCCGCCTGCGCACAACCACCCGCCCCATCCACTCAAACGCTCCCCGCCCTCGACTCCCTCTACCCCACCCTCAGCACCCTCTACATCGACCTTCACCAAACCCCCGAGCTCTCCCTCTTCGAAGAGAACACCAGCGCGAAAATGGCCGCGCAGCTGCGAAAGCTCGGCTACGAAGTGATGGAGAAGGTCGGCGGCTTCGGCGTCGTCGGAATCCTCCGCAACGGCGAAGGCCCAACCGTCCTCCTCCGCGCCGACATGGATGCGCTCCCCGTCAAAGAGCAGACCGGAGCCCCCCACGCCAGCACCGTGACCATGAAAAACTGGTCCGGCGAAACCGTCCCCGTCATGCACGCCTGCGGGCACGATGTGCACATGACCTCTCTCATCGGCGCGGCCACTCTTCTGGCCCAGATGAAGGACCGCTGGCACGGCACACTCGTCCTCATCGCCCAGCCCGCCGAAGAAGGTTTCAACGGCGCCAAATCAATGGTGAAGGGTGGCCTCTTCGACAAAGTTCCCAAGCCCGACTTCTGCCTCGGCATCCACGTCGACGGCTCCCTCCCCGCCGGCGATGTCGGTGTGACCATCGGCCCCGCCTCCGCCGCTTCCGATGCCGTAGACATCACCGTCTACGGCCGCGGCGGACACGGCTCCGCGCCCCACCGCGCCAACGACCCAATCGTGATCGCGGCCCGAATCGTCGGCAGCCTGCAGACAATCGTCTCGCGCGAAGTGGACCCCCTCGACGCCGCGGTCGTCACCGTCGGCACCTTCCACGCCGGCACCAAGCGCAACATCATCCCCGACGAGGCGAAGCTCGAACTCACGGTCCGCACCTACAAGCCCGAGACCCGCAAAATGGTCCTCGACTCCATCGTGCGCATCACCAAAGCCGAAGCCCTGGCCGCGGGCGCCACGCGCGAACCGCTGATCGACCTGCACCAAAACGACGGCTACGACGTCGTCACCAACGACCCCGTTCTCTCCGAGCGCCTCGCCGGTGCGCTCCGCAAGTCACTCGGCGCAAACCACGTCAAGAAGACCGAACCACTCATGGGCTCCGAAGACTTCGGCGTGTTCGGAGTGACCGTCGGCGCCCCCTCGATCCAGTTCCGGATCGGCGCGACCAACGCCGCCGTCTTCGCCGAAGCAAAGGCCAAGGGCCGCTCACTCCTGCTCCCCGGCGTGCACAGCTCAAACTTTCTCCCGGATCAGGAGCCGACAATCCGAACCGGCGTCGCGGCGTTCACACTCTCGGCCCTGGAACTGCTCGGCAAGCCGGGGGCGGCTCCGAAGTAACCGATGCCGGGCCAAGAATGGAATTGGGCCGACGGATGGTTACCTTGTCCCCATCTTCTTCATGAACAGACTCGACCCGCCCGCCCCGCCGAGGACACTCCATGCCCCATCCCCTCCCCGCCCGACCGCTCAGCCGCGGCCTCGCCTTTGCCTGGTCGCTGTTTTTCTGCCTCCCCGTTCTGGCCCAACCCGCGCAGCCGAGTCCCTACACAGACTCGCCCCAAATCCCCGACACCCCCGCCTACACCCGCGCCCGCGAAATGATCGACCTGGTCAACAAGACCGACGAAGCCGCCTACCTCCACTACGTCCAGGAGTCATTCGCCCCGCAGCTTCGCGACGCGATCCCGCGCGGGAGCCACGCCGCGACGTACAACGATGTCGTCTCGCGCTCGGGCAAGCTCACCATCCACAGCGCCCGCTCCTACACCCCCGCCCTCCCAGAGACACACGCCGCCCTCATCGTCCGCACCAGCATCTCCGAACAGTGGCTCGGCATCATCCTCGACGTCGAAGAAAAGCCTCCCCACAAGATCACCACCCTCGCCTTCAACCGCGCCCGCGCGCCCACCGATGTGCCCAAGGGCCAGCAGCTCACCGATGCCCAGATCGCCGAAGAACTCGGCGCCTACGTCCAGCGCCTGACCAAGCAGGATGGCTTCAGCGGGACGGTCCTCCTGGCCAAAGATGGCAAGCCCTTTCTCACCCTCGCCGTCGGCCTCGCCAACCGCGACTTCAAAGTCCCCAACACCATCGACACCAAGTTCAACCTCGGCTCGATGAACAAGATGTTCACCTCCGTCGCGATCCTCCAACTCGCCGAACAAGACAAGCTTTCTCTCGATGACACGCTCGCCAAACACCTCGACAGCACCTGGCTCAGCCCGGACATCCTTGCCCGCGTCAAGATCCGCCACCTCCTCAGCCACACCTCCGGCCTGGGCTCATACTTCAACGAGATCTTCGAGCGCACCAGCCGCTCCCACTTCCGAGTGGTCAACGACTACAAGCCCCTGGTCATCGGCGAGACCCTCGCCTTCGAACCCGGCACCGAACAACGCTACAGCAACACCGGCATGCTCATCGCCGGCGCCGTCATAGAAAGAGCGTGTGGATGCGATTACTTCGAATACATCCGCCAGCACGTCACCGGCCCGGCGGGCATGACCCGCACCGACTGCTACCAGCTCGACCACGTCAACGACAACCTCGCGGTAGGCTACGAGCGCCTCTTCAACTCCACCGGCACCGAGTATTTCAACAACATCTTCGCCCATGTCTTCCGAGGCGGCCCCGCCGGCGGCGGCTACTCCACCGTCACCGACCTGCTCCGATTCGACCAAGCCCTCCGCGCCGGCAAGCTCCTCAAGAAGGACTCACTCGATGCCGCCTGGACACGCACCCAGGCCGCGAACGCGTTCAACTACGGCCTGGGCTTCTTCGTCGAGCAGTCACCCGTCGGCCGCATCGTTGGCCACGGCGGCGACTTCGCCGGCATCAGCGCGCAGTTTCAGATGTACCTCGACAGTGGCCACACCATCGCGGTCCTCTCCAACTACGACGGGGCCGCGCGGCTCGTCGAAACCAAGGCACGGGAGTTAATCACCCAAGGACGCTGAGACTAAAAGCGTTCAGTCCCATTCGATCTCTTCGCGGTGCTTCTGGATGAACTTCATGAGCTTCTTCTCATCCGCCAACATGGTTCGAACATGCGTCTCAAAGCTCCTCATCTTTTCAAGATTCCGCGGATTGCACCCTTTCATGTACGCCGAGAACATCCCCGCTTCAGGATCCGTTTCCACTTCCTTCATGAGGGCCGGATCGATGCGCCCCACGTAGTAGCGAATAAGGGCATCCCAGTTGTACCCGTTCATGTAGGCTTCTTCGAACCGCTCGTTAATCCTCTCCCCAAGTGCAAACAGGTCATCGTTCTCGCAGTACACGCATACGGAAATCGAATCATGGTCGGGCATCTGGATGAGCTTGACGCTTTCATGTTCCAAGGTTCGCTCCTCGCTGGTTCACGGGCCTACAGAATACAGCGGCACATACCGCGAAAGGGTATCAATGAACAAGAACACGATCTGTCTCTGGTACGACCATGACGCCGAAGAAGCCGCTCGCTTTTATGCCCGGACTTTTCCTGACAGTAAGGTGACCGCTGTTCACCGCGCACCGTCCGACTATCCGGGCGGCAAGGCGGGCAACGTCCTGACCGTTGAGTTCACGGTGTGCGGCGTGCCGTGCCTGGGCCTCAACGGCGGGGACACGTTCAAGCACTGCGAGGCCTTTTCCTTTCAGATCGCCACGGACGATCAGGCAGAGACCGACCGGTATTGGAACGCAATCGTCAGCAACGGCGGCGTTGAGAGCCAGTGCGGCTGGTGCAAGGACAAGTGGGGCCTGTCGTGGCAGATCACGCCGCGCATCCTGATGGATGCGTTGGCCAAGGGCGGCGATGTGGCCAAGCGGGCGTTCGCGGCCATGATGGAAATGCAGAAGATAGACGTCGCCAAGATCCAAGCGGCGGTGCGCAACCAGAACCGTTGACGGCCGACGGGGAACTCACGTGAAGGAATCGACGATGCAGAAAGGCAAACCGGGCGACTTCGACTTTCTGGCGGGGATCTGGAAGATCAAACACCGCCGATTGAAGACACCGCACACGAGCGAATGGGAGGAGTTCGAGGGTGAGGCGACATGCTGGACGATCCTGGGCGGCGTGGGAAGCGTCGAGGAACTGCGCATCCCGCAACGCAACTTCGCGGGGATGGGCCTCCGGCTGCTGGATATTGAGCGCGGCATCTGGAATGACTTCTGGGTGAACGGCAAAAGCGGCGTGCTGACGACGCCGGGTCAGGCCGGAACCTTCGAGAACGGCGTGGGAACCTTCACCGCGGACGACAAGGACGGTGAGAAACCCATCAAGGTCAAGGGCGTGTGGGACCGAATCACACCGACAAGCTGCCGCTGGTGGCAGTCGGTTTCGTGGGACGGCGGGACGACATGGGAAGACAACTGGTACATGGATTGGATTAGGGCGTGAATCAGCGATTGGTGCTTGCTTTAGGTGCGGGCGGTCTGGCGGCGGCCGTTGCAGTGGTGTTTGGCGTTGCGAAACAGCTTGGCGTCAAGTCGTACGGGTATCCAACCGGACCGGTCGTGCGGGCGGGCGAGCACCTGGGGGTGTTGATCCAGACGCGCGACCCGTATTTCCCATCGCTCAAGGGACGCCCCGAGAGCGACATGAGTTACTCCTACGCGCTCTGGTTGATTCCGGAATCAGGCGATGGCGACATCCGCACGATTCGCCTGGACCGCGGCATCGCTTCGGGCTCGCGAGCGCACAACCCCGGCGTGAGGCAGTACGACAACGGCATCCTGTGGCTTTCGATCAGGGACTTGCAGGGGATCGACGTCGCCTCCGGGAAGATGACCACACAACCAGCGCCGGCTTCCTTGGTCAACGCGCCGATCTCGCGGTTCATGGGTGAGGGAGAGTTTCCACTGGAGCAGTATCGCGCGCAGGGCGTCATGCTTCCCTCTGGTGATTGGCTGTTCCTCATGAACGATGACGAGGTCAAGGCCGGCCTGAAACCCGGTACGCGTTTGTACAACGATGCGGCTACCGCAAAGGGAACGTACAAACCGCGCACGCTGCATGTTGTCACGGCCGCGCCGGGCGTGATTCCAACCATCGGCAGCGAGGCTCGCCTCGGCGATCGCGAGTTCCGCAACGGAGCGTTCATGCGGTCGGCCAAGGGCGGCAACGTCGTCCGCTTCAGCGACCCCGATGGGTTCCTCATCGTTCACGATCAGGGCGACCCGGTCCACCCGTCGATCCATCTTTCACGCTTGAATGCGGATGGCTCCGTCGCTTGGACCGCTGACACCAAGATTGGCCGACTGAACCAGGTACTCCCACACGAGCGGCTGCCTGCCTTCGTCGGCGAGCCACCGCAAGAACTGACCGAGCCGATGCTCGCGATCGTGGATCTGAAAGACGGGACGGCCAGGACCAAGTCGCTCAGGGGATCGCTGAACTAAGGCCCTGAGCGCGGACTTCGACACCCCCATCCTGATCCATCGCCATCGATGTCGATGTTGGAGCAGTAGCCCGAATCGGATTCGATGACCATCGCGCGACTCCATCTATCGACCGTCGCATGTCGATCGACGCCGAAAGCAAAGCCCCGCAAGTCAGTGACCTGCAGGGCCTCATGCGCAATCGGGGTGATAGGATTTGAACCTACGACCTTCTCGTCCCGAATTTTTTCGGGGAAAGTCGGGATTGGAGCGCAGTAGCAGGGATTCGGGTGTTAGGTATCGGGCGATTTCGGGGCTTTGGGGTAGTGCGCAGAGCGGTGGTCGGTGGCTCAGAACCGGATTGGGTCGGGGTTCTTTTCTCGAATCCGTCGGTGGTTCAAGCGTGGCCATCACCGGCCCTCTTCGTGCCACCAGGTGACATAGCCGTCCTGCAGCGTGACCTCAGCCTTTGGCCCGGCGTTGAAGTTGTTCTCGGGGTATCGACGGAAGCTGTAATCCCATCGCTCAGTTGTGCCCATCGGGCTCTTGGATTTGTGTATCTGCTGCGGTCCGCCCCACGAGAAGTTCAGCGCCATCCACGTCATGCCACGCTTGATTTCCCCGCTTCGAACCAGCGCGGCCTCCTCGGCATCCAGCTTGTACGCCTTGATGCCGGCTTCTCGCAACTGCCGCCAGTACTCGTGGAGGGACCCGAAGTTCTGCTTTGTGCCGGCGGGCTCGGCGATGATCAAGCCCACGTGGCTCGCCCCATCCATGGCCAGCACAAGTTCAGTGGGGCTTGCCGTTTGAATCTGTGCGGGAGTGAGTGCCCGCGATCGAGCGCAGCCCGTGAGTAGCAACAGCGTCAGCGTGATTGCGGCGGCAGCTCTCGCTCGACGTGGGGTGGGATGTACTGGGTGGCCTGGCGGTTGCATACGGTGCACATCCAGAGCGTCTTTCGGCGTCGCCAGAAGCGCCACGTGCGGCGTGTGCGTTGACGCCGGACCTTTACGGCCCACCTGCAGCGTCGGCAGAATCCGTTGCGGATGACGTCTTTCATGCGTGTTCATCGCGTGGTTTCCTCTGGGGCTTTGGTGCCTGCGTCGCCGGAGCCGGCGATATAACGCGGACTTCCATGCCCTCCTCGATCTTTGGAGCGCTGTGCACGATCAGGCCCGGCCGTGACGGGCTGGCCTGCAGCTTGGCACGTAGGCCGCCGGCGGCACCCTCGATGGCGCCCAGGGTAGTGCGGGTGCCGAGGTCGGCGATGAGTTGGTCAACGGTTTCGTAGCACTGGCGCTCAACCGGATCCGTCAGTGATGCCAAGAAGGCGGCGAACAACTCATCGGAAGAACGTGAACGGTTCACGGACTCTGGGTTGACCACCAGGAGCTGAGTGACCTCCTGGAAAGCGGCGGCTTCGGTGGCGCTGAGTGGTCGCTTGGACTCCAGCGCTTCTAACACGCGGGTCAGATTCGAACGGGTCAACTGAGATTTTTCGGCACGCTCGTTTCGGACGATCGTGCCCACCGAGAGACCCGCCGCCGCCGCCAAGGTTTCCTGCGTGAATCCGCGCGCAAGTCTCAGGTCTTTAAGGAGTTGGCCAAACTGCATCATGGCCACGATTGTCATCTGGCCAGTCGAATGGCAGGCTAGCCCGCCTCCCGACTGGTCAAAATAGTGGATCGACATTGTGAATATCCAGTTGACATCCAGCCGAATAGCTGGTTATCGTGGTGCGGGTCAAGGGAGAACACCTCCTCCATCCGGGAACGGATGGGCGGGCGGATTCAGGGAAGGCGGGGTTCCAAGAGCCCCCGCTGGAACTGGTGGGGCGGGCGGCCTGCAGGCCACCCGTCTTTTTCAGGAAGGGATTCACCGACCCGTTCCTCCAAAGGAGACGCTCTTGGGTACTCAACAACTCGGACAAGGCACCGGACGCCAAACCAACCCACTGGGAATCCAGCCGATCGAGCTGGCCCAGCCCGAACTTCGCACGGCCATTGCGTTCCAGCAGTGGATTGGAGATGTGTCTGTCCGGCTGAATGACGGCCGGGCCATCATCGTGAAAGTGCCCGACCACACGCCCGCAGGTTGTGATTTGATCATGACCCCGGTCGGCGCTCAGGCCTTCAGGCTGCCATGCCGCACATTTCACGAGACCTATCGGTGGATCCGAGAGGAATGGTGCAGGCTGACTCTGCGGAGGGCCGAGCGGCTTTCGGAGATTCCCGCGCGAACACCCCACAACGGAGGACCGCATGGAAGCCCGTCGCGCTGGTGCTGGCGGAGGCTGATCTCGCTCTACGAGGGTCTGCGCCCGTGGCGATGGATCGACCTGGAGGGGTACTTCGGTGGGCCGTTCATGGCGCAGGTCAAGATTGTGAAGGAGGTGGCCTGAATGAGCACCGCCACTCAACAACTCGACAACAACGACACCTGGACCGGTCCGGATGATCTGCGGGTGCGACCTGTGGCGGCGGTGGGATTGTTCCTGTCGCTGATTGAAGAGCGTGGCTTGTCGCTGCTGGACGTGGCGACGCTGGCCTGCCTGGGCGAAGACGACGTCGCGATGGCGGTCGCGGGGAACAAGATGCCCGCCAGCGTGCTGGATCGGATCTTCATCGCCCTGGATGGGTGGCAGCCGGTCAGGCCCATGCACTGGATCACGTACCTCCGCGACACGTTTGCCGGTGAGGGCTGGGACCCGATGCGGTGCCTGCGTCTCTTCCGCACGAGCCGCACGTTTGTGGGGGGGTGCTGAGATGGCCAAGGCGTGGTGGAACAAAGGTGAGGGCCTTGATATCGCGGAGATGTGCCGACGCGGGAACAAGCTGTTGGCATTGCGATCGGTGCACCAGGTGGCCGGGCTCAAGCGACTTTGCTGGCTGATGGAAGTTGATTGGAAGGCGGCCCAGGCGTGCATGGGGATGGCTCGCACGGTTGGGACCGGCCGCGGCGGAGTCGATTGGGGGCTGGTGGCGCGACGTCGCAAGCGTGTCATGGCCCTGCTGAGTATCTGGTGGGACTGGGACTTCGCTGAGGAAGAGAAGCGGCGTGTAAGGGAAGAGCTGGACCATCCGTCGGCGGAGACGAAGCCATGATCGAGGGTCAGTACACGATCGCGATCGATGGCGTCCGTAGGAGTGTGACGTTCGATCAGCTCGTGGAGCATGGCCGGCTGCTGGCGGGAAGCCTGAAGCCGGCCGAGTCTGCTGCCCATGATCTGCGGATTAAGTTTGGGTTCCTGCTCGGCGGCGTGATGGAGACGCTGCCGTGGGGTGTGCGTGGCCGCTTCCTCAAAGCGATCAATATTTCGCGGAAGACCGCGAGCAAGTGCATGAAGGCAGCGGCCGAGTTTGCAACCGGCAGTGGTCAGGTGGATTGGCTGAAGGTTCGCGATGCGGTCAACGATTTCAACGCGCGTTTTCCGAAGCACGCGCTTGATGTGAAGTGGCCGAAGTGGATGGACTCCCCTACAGCACGCGAACAAATAGGGGAAGCGCTTCCCACATTGGAAGTCCCGCAGATCACGGCAAAGGCGATCGACCTTGCCAGCGGTGCGGTTAAGCCCCGAACGGTTCTTGGTTTCTTTGACCTGGATGAGGCTGCCGAAGGTGCGGCACCTGTTGCGGCTTTGCCCGAGTTGACCGAAGAGCAGGAAGCGGAGTTCGAGGCGTTCAACGAAGATGAGGTGGGGGATGGCGACGAAGACGATGACGATGACACGGACGTCCTGGTGGGCGGCCGTGAAGAGGGGGAGCAACCTACATCGTTGATGGGTGCGGTTGGCGTCGCGTCGGATTCCGATATCTCCGGCGTGACCACAAGCGGCCGGACCCTCGGCGTGATCGGACACGCCGGGGGCAGTGAGCGTGGTGCAAGCGGCGAGCAACTTGAACTGGATGAGTTGTACGTCGAGGCCTGGATGCGCATTGTGCGGGTGCACGATGGCGGCGCATCCGAGGAGTTCAAGCGGGCGATCGTCGAGCTTGCGGAGAAACTGGGGAGGGCCAACTAAGTGGCCAAGTACCTGGATGTTCGCGAGGTGGCACGGCAGTGCTCGCATGATCCGACCAAGCCGGTGAGCAAGGATCGCGTGTACGCGTGGGTTCGGCATGGGTTGCAGGTGCGTGGCAAGAGCCAGGCACCGGTCAAGCTCAAGTGCGTGGTGCTGCCCGGTGGGCTGGGCTTCCTGCAGGCGGATGTGGACGCGTTCCTGGCGGCGTTGAAGTCTGCATGGGGATTGAGGGAGAGTGTGGCACCCGAGCAGGCACGGGGCAGGACAGAGCTTTGCAAACCAGAAGAGATCGGAACGTATCCGGCGGCGCGTGGTGGGCGGCGCAGACACGCCGGCCGTGGTGGGGCTGGGCCTTCGCCTGAAGGGCCTGGCCGTGTTGATCGGCGTGTGCCGGAGTTGCCGGGCTGACGGCGGCCGATGGGCCGTCGTCAGCGTTTCACAACTGAAGTCGGATCCGGCGGGAGCCTGGGGCGCGGTGCGTCCGGAGACGCGGCACGGACCTTTTGAACAGGGCATGACCATGAACACAGTTGAGCATGAGAGTGGGAATCAAAATAGGGTGGATGTGCGGGAAGCGCACCATGAAGGTGGGAAGCCTGAGCACTTCGGGAAGCTGCTGCGGCGGATGATGGATGAACGGGGGCTGTCGCAGGCGGGGCTGGCGGCCCTGGCGGGGATGTCGCGGGAGACGGTCAAGCGTGTGACCCGGTCGATCGATTGCCCGTGGAAGCCGTGCACAGCCCGGAAGATGCTGATTGCTCTGGCTCAACTCAAGCCGCTGGGCTCTGAGGATCGCGTCGCGTTCATGCAGCTCACCGGGTTGACCATCGTGGTCAGGGGAGAGGCGGCGTGAACACCCGATACACCTGCTACGCCAAGCACGGCCAAGTCGGGATAGCCGTCGGCGACATCATCCGCGTGAAGTTTGGGAGTCGCGGTTCGCAACTCGCCTATGTCGGACGCATCACCGCAGATTCTGGCGGCGTGATCCACTCGATGGGAGTCGAGAAGTATCGGGCCGTGCGCGGCACCTTCAACAATCGCGTGACTGTCTATCCGGGTCAGGTGTTGGCTCTGGAGACTTTGGCGGACCTGCCGAGCAAGGAACGCGCCGCGTTCACCACGCTGCTTCGGATCAAGCAAGAGGCGGCGATGTCGCGGGCAGGTGCGGCGTGAACATCGAGGCCATGAAAGACAGCGTACGGCGGATGTCTCAACTGCTCGATGATCCGCAGCCTGGCGCGAGCACGTGGCATTCATTCCTGAGCCGGACGATGCTTGACCTTGCCGCGGCCTACAACGGCAATCCACCCCCGCCGAGTCGGCCGCCGCCCGGCAACGTCACGATTCGAGAAGGCAAGGCTGGCCACGCGGCATCGTGCAAGTGCGATCGATGTGGAGGTGCGGCGTGAGGAACTGGCCAGGGCCGTATGAGCCGCATTTCTGCCAACACTTCAAGAAGTGGATCGTTCTTGGTCCTGTGAAGGGGCTCGAAGGTCCACGGTGTCTCTATGACACCGGCGCGACGGATGCCGAATCAGCCAGGAAGATCAGCGAGATGATGAATCTTGCATGGACGACGGCGCAGGCGGAAGTTCCAACATACGAGGTTGCTTCATGATCCGCTCGATCAACAACAATCCGAACCGAGCGCCGGATGGGCCGCCGCCTGCGGTGGTGACCAGGCCACGGGACAAGCGGTACTCGACGCAGACCAAGATCGGTCTGTCTTCGCGGCAGGGCGTGGAGTTCATGACGATCCTTCGGCTGGCGATCCTGGACGCGTGCCGGGAGGGGAAGTTGTCGCGGGTGATGCTGGCGGTGGACCTGGGCGTGCCGCAGAAGACGCTGGAGAAGTGGCTCAGCCCGTCGGAGACGCTGGCACCACGGATCGATCACGTGATCCGGCTGTTGCGGGCCGATGGACCGCTGCCGGAGAAGCAGCGGGGCTTTGTGCTCGACTGGCTCGCGCGGGAGCACGGGCGGGTGGAGGTCGATGTGCTGGCCGCGGATGCGGATGAGGCGCCGGTGGGTGTGCAGGTGGCGCAGATCTTCGCCGCCGGCGGCGGTGTCGCGGCGCTGGTGGCGGATATGACGGCGCCGGACTCTGATGGCGGGAGTGAGCTGACGGCGGCGGAGGCGGCGGCGATCTTGCCGCTGGCCCGGGTCGCGGTGAAGGAAGGGACGGAGCTGGTCGCGACGCTCGAGCGCATTGCGGGCCAGCAAGCTGGTGGTTTGGGCCAGCGGCTGGATGTGAGGGCTTAGTTCTTAAACCGGAGCATGGCTCCAGAAGGTGAAGTATGGATGATGAAGCGGGACAGCCGGGACAGACCGAGCTTGAGAAGGCGCCGGAAACCGGCAGCCATGGGCAGCACAAGCCCAATGTCGGGCGGATCGTGCACTACACGCCGCCCGGGGCGGGGAATGGGAAGGGCCAGCCGTACCCGGCGGTGATCACGCACGTGGTGTCGCATGAATGCGTGAACCTGGCCGTGGCGCAGGATGGGCAGTTCAAGCTCGACGATCTGACCCCGGTGAATGTGAACAAGGGCATGGGTCCGGGCACATGGGCCTGGCCGGCTCGCGTCTGAACGCCGGCTATGCCGGTCTCTCTCCTCCGGGGTTCGGACGGTGCATCAGAACTACGGGCACCGTCCGGATCCATTCTCTCCTCCTCCGTGTCACGGGCCCGGCCTTTACGGGTCGGGCGCCGTGTTATGAAAACGATCGCCGCTGAGCTCAAGGATGCGCGGGACCTGGTGGCTGTTGCCAATCAGCGGTTGACCTACGAGCAAGAGCTCAGCTCGCGGAAGAAGCGGATGGCGCGGCCCAACGTGGAAGAGAACCGCGGGCTGCTGGTGATCCGCGACTTCCTCAGCGAGCATCGGCTGAAGGACCTGCTGGAGTCGCAGGACCAGGGCTGCACGGGCGGCGAGCTGGAAGCGGCGATCAACGCGATCGCATGGCTGGAGCGGGCCGCGGGTGAGCAGGTTACGCAGCGGTGCCGCAAGTGCGGGTGCACGGAACTGGCGGCGTGCGGGGATGGGTGCTGGTGGGTTGAGCCGGATCTGTGCAGCTCGTGCGCGCCGAAACCGGCGGTGGAGAAGTTGAGGTTGAAGAAAAAGGGCGGGTTGAAAACCCGCCCCACCCGAGCGAAGAGCCGAGCCTGAACTCGGCAGGGAGTTTTTATGACGACGGTGGTGACCGGCACAGCCGGTATCAAGACAACGCAGGCGGAGCACGCGGCGGCCATCAAGGCCTTTGACCTGGCCAAGTACAAGGCGCCCAAGGCGATCAAGCCCGGGCCGGTGAGGGAAGTGCCGGTGGCGGATATCGCCATCGACGGTACGGATCATCGGCTGGAGGATCCCAAGTGGAAGGCCAAGGTGGAGGAGCTGAGCAAGTCGATCGAGGCGCAGGGGCAGCTGCAGGCGATCCGGATCCGCGAGCCGGAGAGGAAGAACGGGAAGTACTTAGTCGTGTTCGGGCGGCGGCGGCTGGAGGCGGTGAAGCTGCTGGGGCTGAAGACCATTCGCGCGGAGATCGTCGAGGCCGACCAGGATGCGGCGATCGAGCAGGCCGGCGTCGAGAACGTGCAGCGGGAAGAGCTGGACTTCATTGAGCAGGCCGAGGCGGTGGCGCTGCGGATGGATGGGCTGGCTGAGCAAGGGATCAGGGGCGAGGCGGCGATCGCGATCGTGGCGCAGCGGTTAGGCAAGAGCCCGACCTGGGTGCGGGATCGGTCGGTGCTCACGCGGCTGGGGGCGGGGACTCGGAAGCTGGTGCGGTCGGGGCGGTTGCCCCTGGCCCAGGCCCGGGAGATCGCGAAGCTGGCGGACCCCGAGGCGCAGGAGCAGATCGCCCAGCAGGCGTGCACGCATGAGGATGGGACGTTCGGGCGGTCGGTGGAGTGGGTGAAGGCGCGGGTGAACGAGAGCGTCTTGAGCCTGAAGCAAGTTCCCTGGGACCTGACGCAGAAGTTTGCGGGCAAGCAGGCGTGCGCGATGTGTGAGCACAACAGCGCCAACGCCGCGGCCCTGTTCATCGGTGATAAGGCCTCGGAGGTTCCGGAGATCAAGGAGGTCAAGACGGGGACCACGGGCGTGGTGGCCAGGGCGGGCGTGTGTCTGAAGCCCAGCTGCTATGACGTGAAGCGGGCCGAGGCGGGCAAGGGGCTGATCTCGGCGACGAAGAAGGCGATCAAGCTGCTGGACAACCCGCCGAAGGATGGGATCACGGTGACGGAGGCCGTCGATCGAGTGCTGCCCGATGGGCTCAAGGCGGCGTCGGTGTCGCGGGCGGTGAAGGCGGAGATCGAGAAGCCGGGGACGTCCAAGAAGAAGGCTGCGGCCAAGGAAGAGCAGCACGAGTATCGCGAGAGCCCGCAGCAGATCGCCAAGGGCAAACTGCGGGAGGCGCGGGACAAGATCTTTGACGGCCTGCACGCGAGCATCGACAAGCTGGTGAAGAAGGAACCTCTGCAGCTGGTGGCGCTCTCGCTGCTCACGCAGACCGAGGCCTGGGGTGACAGCACGCGGTACAGCAATCCCAAGAAGGCCAACCCGCACCTGGCCAAGCTGATCAAGTGCGTGAAGCAGCCGACGCTGACGGGACTGATCGAGCTGGCACGTGACATCGATGGCCAGGGGGTGATCACGCTGCCCAATCCGTGGGGCGAGGTCGAGTGGCAGGCAATCCAGTGGCTGGCGGACGCCGTCGGGCACGAGCTGCCGGCGGAGCCGAAGCTGGCGGAGTTCATGCCGAGTGCCGCGGGCACGAAGGGAGAGAAGTGATGGAACGGATCAAGCGATATGGGCTCGCGCTGTTGTGCGTGGTGACGTCACCGCTCTGGGCGCTGGTCGGGTTTGCATTCGCGTTTGTCATCGCGGTGTGCGTGGTGATGGATGTGCAGGGGCCGCGGGGGCCGGAGAACGGATGAGTCGCCGCGGATGAACGCAGATGGACGCAGATAAGGAGAATCGCATGGACTCTGAGAAGGCGCTGGGGATGGTCGGGATGCAGCACCATGTGGCGATGGCGATGATTCGGGATCGCCTGGACAGCGTGGTGAAGAAGGCCAGCGGCGGGTACAACAACAACTCGGACAAAGTCGATCGCGAGGTCATCGAGGCGTACGCAATCGCGTCGGCCGCGGTGAATACTGGGATGACGGCCGTGCCGGAGATCCTGGGGGACAAGGGGATCGTGAAGCCCGCGGGGTCGGTCATTGAGCCGGGGCCGGTGTCATGAGCGGCGCAGCCGGATCCCCCAAGATCTCGCTCACCGCGGCTACCGCCCTGGCGGAGAAGCTCATTCGCGAGCTGCAGCTGGATGATGCGCTGATCGCGGGGAGTGTTCGGCGCGGGGTGGCGATGGTGGGTGACATTGACCTGGTGTGCTCGATGCCTGCACCTGGTGCACGCGATCGGGTGTGCGGGGCGATCGAGGCGGCGTTTGCGCGGCCTGTGGGATCGGGGATGCTGTTCACGCCGTCGGAGGGGATGGGGGTGATCAAGACGGGGGTGAAGCCGGGCTTCAAGTACTGCACGCTGGAGCTGCACGCGCGGCTGACGGGCGTGTTTACCAAGGGGCTGGAGATGGAGGTGCCGGTGCAGATCCACCGGGCGGTGATGGGGCCGCACGGGAACCGCGGGTGGATCGAGCTCAAGTGCACCGGGCCTACGGATTTTGGCATGGCGTTCCTGCACGCATGGAAGCAGCGGATGAAGTGCCCGGGGGAAGCGTCGGTCGAGGGATATCTGCGGGACTGCAACAACACGGCCGTCGCGACGCCGACGGAGGCGGAGTGTTTCTCGATGTGCGCGCTGGCGTGGGTTGAGCCGCGGATGCGGGTGGGTGGGGAGAGTGTTCGCCGTGCCGGATGAAGGAGTACAGCGATGGAACCGGTAGCGCTTCGCCGCCGCGTCATGCAGACGGACGTTGGCCATAACTCGGGCAACTGCTGGGCGGCCTGCATCGCCTCTTTGCTGGGCTGCCCGATCGAGCTCGTGCCCAACTTCTGCGGGGACGCAAAGGCCAAAGCAGCGGCTGAAGAGACGAGGCCGGACTGGATGACTCCGGCGCAGGAGTGGCTGCGGGATCGGGGACTCGGCTTTGTGACCGTCCAGGTGGATGGCAGCGGGAGTTTTCCGATTCTGCCGAACGCAACCTGCATCATCGCAGGGAAGTCGCCGCGGGGAACGCACCTCCACGCTGTGGTCGGGGACATCGTGTGTAAGGCTGGCCGCGTCGAGTTCGAATACCTGCACGATCCGCATCCGTCGGGCATGTTCCTGGATGGGGCACCCACGAGCATCGACTTCTTTATTCCAGTCAGGAGGCGTGCGTGAGCTACGTAACAACAAATGACGTCCTGAAGATGATCAAGGATGAGCGTGATCGCCAGCAGACCGTCGAGAGGTTCTCGACGGAACACGATCAGAGCCATACGAGGGGGGAGCTCGCCAGGGCGGCCGCGGTGTATGCGGTGCCGGAAGAGTTTCGCAAGCACGTTCCCAGGTCACTCTTTCCTTGGACTACCTGGTGGAAGCCCACCCCCGATGACCGGATTCGGGAGCTGGTGAAGGCCGGGGCGCTCATCTGTGCAGAGATCGAGAGGCTGTCCAACTAATGAGGCCTCCACCGTCACATCCGACGATGAGGACCTCATCGCCAGAGTTGGCGTGTGGGGCCCAACCGAAGGCTTTCGAGAGCTATCCGGGGAGCAAGGATGCCTCGGGCACGGCGGAGACGATCATCTCGCTCTTCCCGATGCACAGCGTCTATATCGAACCCTTCCTGGGCAACGGCGCGGTGATGCGAAAGAAGACGCCGGCGCTCTGGTCGGTGGGCATCGACAAGGATCCGCAGGTGATCGCGGCCTGGCGGCGCGTCGCGTGTGCCGGGCTTGAGGTGATCGAGGGGTGCGGCATCGAGTGGATGGAGAGGGGCGGGAGGCTGCCGGCGGATGCGCTGGTGTACTGCGACCCTCCGTATGTGCTGAGCACGCGGAAGGGGCGGCGCATCTATCGGTGCGAGCTGAGCGATGCGGATCACGAGCGGCTGATCTCGGCGATCGAGGCCTTGCCGTGCGCCGTGTTCATCAGCGGGTATGAATCGGAGCTCTACACCCGGCGGCTGGCCGGTTGGCCCCACACGTCATTCCCGGCGATGACGCGCGGCGGATTGAAGACCGAGCACCTGTGGTGGCGATCGACCATCGCCAACTTCAGCGTGGACGCCAGGTACGCGGGCCGCGGGTTCCGGGAGCGGGAGCGGATCAAGCGGAAGGTGAACCGGTGGGTGGGGAAGTTTGAAACGCTGCCGCTGAATGAGCGGTGGGCGGTGCTGTCGCGATTGACCGAGTCGGCGCGGGAGATCGCTCGAGGCTCGCTGGGTCCGGCGATGAAGGCCTCGGCGGCCGCCCCCGACGATTCCGGCGATGGGCGATCGCGTCAGGTCCCCACCGCCGGGAGTGGCGATGCTGGCCATCGAGATCTCGCATCGCCAAAGGTGGCGAGTTTGCCGGCGACATCGTTGTTTCCGGCGGTGCTGCAGAAGACGGAGATCCAATGACGACGCGTACAGAGGCTGCCATGATGGTCGCGAGGATGAAATTGCGGATGCAGATGGAGCAGGCTATTTGCAGCCACGGGGATATCACCTGTGGTTGCGGCACTTCTTTGCCGATCCGCTGCATGTACAAGTGCTTGTACTGCGGGTGCTGGTTTTGCCGGATATGTGCGCACAAGCACTTCGGTACTGATGACGGCCCGGTGCCGGTCGAGGAATGGAAAGCGCAAGAGGCCGCTGCGTCGGCGAGGCGTGCGGAGGTACGCCAGTCATGATGTGCATTTCTCTTTGGCAGCCGTGGGCCACGCTTATGGTGATGGGCGCGAAGTTGAACGAGACCAGGTCCTGGCCGACGTCGCATCGGGGGCCGCTCGCAATCCACGCGGCCAAGAAGTGGAACCGCGAGTTGGAGAGTCTCTGCTTTCAGGAGCCATTCGCCCGGACGCTCTCCAAGCTGCGGCCTAATGAGGGCGGCATGTTTCATCTGGAGGATATCCTGGCGAAGGTGCTGCCGTTTGGAGCGATCGTTGGTGTGGTGAATGTGATCCGTTGCCTTCGCATCGATACGTTCAGCGTCATCGAGCCCGATGAGCGAGCGTTTGGTGACTACACGCCGGGTCGATTCATGTGGCAGACGACGTCCGCTCGGCAACTGAAGACGCCGGTGCCATATCGCGGCGCTCAAGGGTTGTTCACGATTCCTGATTCTCTTTTGTCTCTGTGATCTGTGGTTGGGGCGGGTCGAGGGTGCCAATGGAAGATCGCGTAAGGATGCGCTGCGTCGAGCTCTTTGCTCGGGAGCTGTGGACGGTTGGGCTATATCACCTGGCGACGGCCGCGGCGATCGAGAAGGCGGCGCCGACGGCGGCACTGCTGCAGACGCTGCACAGCAAGCTCAAGGTGGTGATCGACACGCGCGGGATGAACACGCGGCTGCGCGGCATCAAGCGGCTTGAGCAGATCGATGAGTTGTACAGGGATGCGGAGAGGTGGTGGGCGCCGGGGCCGCTGCCGGATCGGGAGCCGGCGGGACCATTTGTCATTCCGTCGATCAAGATCGCGCGCGCCGTGCCCGTGGCTCTGGCTGTGTCGCTGCTCAACGGTGCAGCGCGGAGGCAGCGACCGCGGGGGGATCGGGTCGCGTGGCGGCGGCTGATCGTGCTGCTGCGGCGATCGCACAACGGGAAGGATCTGGATGCTGTCGCCGATGGGCTGGGGATTGACTACGAAGAGCGAGGTAACCGCCGGAATCGCGTGGTGGACCTGGTGAAGCAGGCGCGCGAGGGTGGCGCGCCCGTCGAGCTGCGTGGAGACCGCGGGACGGTGCGGACGGTGCACCTGATGCTGGACAACGGACAGGATCTGCCCGCGGGAGCGGGGGCATGAGCATGCCCAAATGGTTTCCGTGCCATGACCAGCGGCCATGCCCTGTCTGCAAGTCGTCGCGCCCAGGCCGGGACGGCTCGCCGTGCCGCGTGCGAGAGACCGACGGCCATGTCGATGTGGTGTGGTGCACGCTCGACTCGCTGCGGGAAGATCCTGGGGCGGCGCCCGGGGGCTGGTGGCTCATCCGGCATCCGACGGAGGGCGAGACCGGCGTTTTGCTCTCGCCGATGGTGGACGGAGCCCCGAAGGTCAAGGAATGCAAGCCGCCGCCCGATGAGCGTGTGGCCAGGGATGCGGACAAGTGGAAGCAGATGGGGATCGATCGCGCGGTGTCGATCTGGAAGGGCACCAGCAGCGACACCGTGGGCGGCGCCCTGGGCGGTCGCGTCGCGGCGTATCTGAAGGCGCGGGGCATCGACCTGGCCAGGCTGCCCGAAGAGGAAGGGAGAGCAAAGGACGGGCTGCCGCAGTCGATCCGCTGGCACGCGCGGTGCCCGGCTCAATCGGCGAATCGGGAGGCCGAATGCGGGCCGGCGATGGTGGCGCGGATCGTCGAGATCGGTGAGAAGGATGGGCGGGAGTTTCTGGCGACCACGGGCGTGCATCGGACGTTCCTGGATCCCGCGGGCGCTCCAAAGAAGAGACAGGTGATCGAGGACAGCAAGTGGTGGAGCGGGTCCAAGCAGATGCTCGGGGCGTGCAACGGGCGCGCGGTGTGGCTCTCTCGAGTGTTCCCGCGCGGGGCGATGGTGGTGGGTGAGGGCATCGAGACAACGCTCTCGGCTATGACGGCCACGGGGCTTGGCGGATGGGCGCTCTTGAGTGCCGGCGGGATCCAGGAGATGAAGGTGCATCTGCGGCTGGTGCACCCCAAGACCGGGCCGGTGCAGACGATCATCGTCGCCGCGGACTTGAACAAGCCGCCGGCGTCGCGTGAGGTGATCGATGTGCTGCTGGGGCGCGGATCCGCGGGCGAACTGAGCAAGGGTGATCAGCGGAAGCTGGACAACCTATTTTCGAGGGCGGAGAAGATCGCCGGCGTTCAGGTGCCGGGGTTGCCAATCGCGGAGGCGCGGCGGCTCGCGTCGTTGGCCACGGGCGTGCAGTCTGGTGAGATCCTGAAGGCTCGCGTGGAGCTGGTATATCCATGGGTGCGGGTCGAGGTGCGAGTTCCGACGGCCGCGGCGTTCCCCGAGCTGGTGCAGGTGGTGGAAGGGGGGGGCGAGGTTGGAAAGCCTGGTGCGGATGGCAAGCCCAGCAGCGTGGACTGGAACGATGTGCTGCAGGCGTGCGGGCCTGAACGTGTCGCGGCCGCCCTTCTCGATGGGATCGACCTGGCGGGCAACCAGGTGCGTGCACGCGGCTGGGAAGCGCCGGTGGCGATGGCGGGTGATGTGGATGAGGATGATGGGCTGCGGGATGAGCCGCCCCCTGGCGATGCCTTTGGATCCGCGGACACTCCCCCGGACCCCCTCGGGCGATCGGAAGAGCGAACTCGCGGTGGTGCTGGGGCTGCGGGCGGCTCGGCCGCGGGTGGTTCGGGCAGGGGCGGCAAGGGGAACGGCGGTAAGCCTCCCTCTCAAGGGGGTGCGGGGGCTGCGCCCTCGGATGATGGCGACGGCTGGGGACGCAACGTGCAGCTGGAGGATCGATCGTGGCGGCCGCTGCTCCCTTGGGATGACCAGGTGCTCGCGCGGTTGTTTCTGGAGACGTTCTATTCGCCGGCCGGGCCGCATCGGCCGCGGTCGGGCTTTCACTTGATGTCCACGCCCGGGCCCAAGCGGGAGGTGGTGCTGCACCGCTTTGACGGCACGGTGTGGGCGGAGATCTCACCACGCGTCATTGAGGGAGAGGTCCAGACCTGGCTCACCGAGGGCGCCCGCGCTGAGGAACTCAAGCATGGCACGCGGCACGTGCCCTTTGAGCCCAGCGCATCCAAGGTGCGGGATGTGGTGAGGGCGATCGAGAATGCGGTGCTGGTGATGTGTGATGAGGATCGGTTCTGGGTCAAGCCGGCGTTTGATGATCGCGGCGAGGCGCTCTGGTGGGACGCGGCCTGGGGGAAGCATGATAAGGTGCACGCGGGCAAGCCCAAGCCTGAGCAGATCCTCACCTTCCTGAACGTGCAGCTGGCCAGGAGCGACCTGGAGCGTGGGATCTGGAACCCGATGCGGTGTTCACCGCTGCTCTACAACCGCACGTGTTTCCCCTACGAACTGCCGATGGAGCAGTTCAAGTACTGCCTGGAGGGTGGGTCATTTGATGAGATGATTGAGCAGTATGCGCCGGTGTGGAAGAACATTTACCTCAAAGAGCTGGGCTGGGATGATGCAGAGATTGGGTTCCTGCAACTCCTGGGTGGCTACTGGCAGTGCTTCGATCTGTCGCACAAGGAGTGCAACCTGACGGTGTTCACGGGAGATGGGGACACGGGAAAGTCAACCGCCGAGGACGCGGTGACCTTGATGGTGGGTGAGCAGAATATCGTGAAGACGTCGATCGAGGATGTTGCCGGCGATCAGTTCCACCTGTCGAGCTACCGGCACAAGCTGCTGGCTGTTGTGAGTGAGCAGGAGTGGACGGACCGGGCGTCCCGCAATAAGTTCAAGAGAGTGATTAAGACCCTGACCGGAGGCGGCACGCTCAATACGCGCGGGATGTACGAGAAGGCTCGCGAAAACGATCGACTCTGGACACGGATTCTCTACATCGCCAATGAACTGCCGGAGATGGAGGACAACAGCGGGGCATTGTTGAATCGCGTACGCGTGCTGGACTTCCGGCGCGTGGTGGATAAGGACAAGCTCGACCCGACGGTCAGGCAGCGGGTGAAGCAGGAGGGATTGGGGCTGGTTATCTGGGCTCTGGAGGGATTGATCAAGGGGTACAACGTCACGCGGTTTGAACAGCCAAGCGGATCCTCAAACCCCATGCGCATCTTCGCGGACTTCTCTTCGGGCATGGAGAACTTTGTGCGTGATTGGTTGACGATCACGCAAGGTCCAGGGGCTGCGTATGAGGATGATCAGGCGTTCCTTTCATCGCGGCGACTGCATGAGGCCTTCTGCAAATGGAAGGGCTGGGATCCGGCCAAGTCGGAAGCCGCTGTTACCAACCGCAAGATCTTCGCCATGCTGCGGAAGTGTGGATGGCGGAGTGAGTACAGCCAGCCTCTGCGGCGGGATCCCAAGAACTCAAACGATCAGACGGTGCCCAGGGACTCGGGATACAAGGGGCTGAGGCTCAGTGCCCACGCTGAGAAGATGATGTCATACACCGAGGGCGCAGCCGCGGGATCTAGCTCAGGCGGTGGATCTGGCCAGCCCGATCTGGCCTACTGATCCCGCCCCGCACCCCACCCACCAGGGAAGAAAACCGCCCGCGTGGCATGGAAGCAGGCCCATCTGGAGGCTGCCAGCTTCTATGTGGAGTGATCCGTGGACTGTGAGATCATCCACGATGATCAGAGATCTCTCTGTTTCTCTACCTATAAGTGTGAAACAGGCTGCTTCCCCTGCTGAGCCTGCGGCTTGACCGCGAATCCGGCCAGATCTGGCCTGAACAGGACCCAACCGATGGTCTATACAGGTCCAAGGTACTACCACGGGGGTGGCAGGCTAAAGAAGTCGCGAACCGACGGGGGAATGTGTGTTGGGGTTTGGAAAAGTGGGATTTCGCGGTTCGTGGTGGCGCGCGGGATTGACGAATCGCTTGTGGTGGGTAGGGTCACTATGGCAACTCCGCACGCGCCTGAAAGGGTGCGATGCGTTATGCGTGGCTGATTTGCTTGGTGCTGTCCGGGTGCTTTTCTGCACCGGCGTTGCCGCGCGTGCCGGCTCTGGATGAAGAGGCGTTTTTTGTTCGCCACGCGGCGGGGACGGGGGCGATTCCGGCCGTGGCGGTCGGGCTCTCGACGTTGACCTGGCTGATCCGGGGGCTGTTCATCGCCGCGGCCGCGTGCGTGGTGTGCTCGTTTTTGGCGGGGTCGATTCCGGTGCTGGGCGCGTTTGGTGCCGGCATGTTTGGCCGCGTGGCGGGGGCGTGCGCTGGGACGGCCCTGGGCTGCCTGTTGCTCTCGATCGTGATCGTGCGGGTAATCGACTTCATGGACCGGCACCCTGTGGTGACCGGCCTGATCTTCATTTCGCCGGTGCTGGCGGTGGCCAGTGTGTGGACGTACGCGCACCGGTACGCGATCGAGCGGTGGACGGACATTGACTGGAACTGCGACGGGACGAAGGGAGCTCCCGCGTGACGATCTGGGAGGTCATCTTCGGCGCTTCGACCACCGTGGGAGGGGTGGTGGCGACGGTGTCGAGCGTGAAGCACAAGAAGGCCAGGTCGCGGCAGGCGGACGCCGAGGCCCGCGCCGCGGATGCGGAGGCGGCGCTGAAGCACGCCGAGACCGAGGGTGTGACGGCCCGGACCTGGCGGGAGCTGGTGGACCAGCTCAACGCTCAGCGCAAGTTGACAGATGAACGGTTCGACCGTTTGCAGAAACAGAACGACCACCAGGAGCGGGAGATCTCGCGGCTGTGCCGCGAGCACGAGGCCTGCGAGGAACGCGGCCGGGAGCAACTGGTGCAGCTCAAGTCACAGGCCGAGGAGATCAAGGAGCTCAAGGGGCGCGTGGCGTTCCTGGAGCGGCCGACGGAAACCAACGGATTGAAGCACGCGTGATGCGTGAGGAAGGTTGATCAGATGACGACGGGAAGTCCGGTGGCGCTGAGCTCCAAGGCGACTCAGCAGGCGATGGCGGCTCCGGTGTCTTTGACTTCAAGCTGGGCGACGTTGATCGCCGCGGGGGCGGCGGCGTCGAGCCTGGGCTTGGGGATCATCGACGCCGCGACGATCACCAATGCGGCGACGCAGATCAAGGAGCGGACCAAGCCGGCGAGCTTCCAGAACGGCGGCACCACGCTGCTGTTGCGGATCAAGTACCCGGCCGCGTACACGGCATCGCAGAGTTTGCAGGGCTGCGTGCGGGGGCGCACGGGCACGGGCCAGGAGTGGGAGGAGCGGCGGAACGTGTCGGGCACGGACATCGTGACCTTCACGCTGTCGCCATCGACCGATCAGGTGTCGGCGGATGGCAACTGGAAGTACTCGTACGTGGACCCGGCGATCCATGCCTGGGACCGGCTGGGGTGCGAGGAGCTGCTCTTTGGCATCACGCAGATCCTGGCGGGCAGCGGCGGGGGCGGCACCGACGCGTGCTCGCTTGAGGGCAAGTTGGTCTGAGGCGGGTCCCTTCAACAGACATCGGAGATCACATGGCCAGAGAACTTACATCGCACAGAGGAGTCGTATAAATGGCGGTCACTCTCTGTCGCCGTCTGCGCGAGTGGGCCGGCACGCTCATGAACCCGGGCAATACGTGCAAGCGTCTGCTCGTGCTGGGTGACTCGCACAGCTCGATGTTCAGCAGTGTCACCGAGCAGCGGTGGATCTACGGCGTGTGCAAGTCCTGGCCCATCAACATCACCGGGCTGTACTCCCAGGGGGGTGCATTCTTCCTGGACACGAGCATCAACGCCAGCTCATCCAACCGGCCGATCGGAACCAGTCAGCATCCCACGGACGGGATCATCGCTCCGCACGATGTCACGCGATACTCGACCATCAACTTCGCCACCGACGCATTGCTCTGGCGGCAGGACTTCCTGCCCACCCCGTTCTCACAGTTCCGGGCGGGCAACCTGTTCAGGAACAATCCCATCAACGTCAAGGTCGGGTGGTGGGGACGCTCGGACTCTTACCAGACCGTGCGCATGCGCTCGGGCTACACCGATGACACCTACACCACCGACAACAGCAACCTGGATATGCGCGGCGCCTCGGAGTACAAGAGCCGCACTATGCTCATCGATGCGGCCAACAAGGATGCGCGCTTTGATGCGTTTGCGGGCTCGGAGAGTGAGGCCGGCCGCGAGTGGACGGTCGTTGGAACGCGCTTTGAGCTGCTGGATCCAACCGGCGGGGTGTCGATCGCGTGTACCGGTAACGGCGGCCAGAGCGCTGCGGACTACCTGGACCAGACCACCATCTGCAGCGATGCGAGGTGGGTGGACTGGATCCGGATGTGGGGGCCCTTTGACCGCATCCTGATCAACCTGGGCAGCAACATGGAGACGGCCGAGCTCAACGCCATCACCACGGTGTGGAGGGACAATGTGCTGGGGGTGGCCCGGCGCATCCTGGCTCACAACGCGACGGCGGGCGGGCCCTCGGACGCCATGGCGCTACTGATCTCTCCGCACGATTGCACGATCGGAGCGCGGTTCCCGGAGATGGCGATCGCGCTGGATTCCTGCTCGGCCCAGGACAGCCGCATCGCTCACCTGCACTGCGGTCCAGCCCTTCCCAACCACACGGAGCTGGCCGCCAACTGGCTGGAACCTACCGAGGTGCACACGCTGGCCGCTGGCGCGGTGCTGGTGGCCAACGCCCTGGGCATGGCCATGCAGGCCTCGGGGGATTCGACTGCACGCACGCGGCTGCGGAACCGGGACTTTGCGTTGAGGGGTTGAAGAGAGAGCCAAGGAAAGGGCTGGGAACTATGGCACGTATGCGACGGACTGGACTTATGTTGGGAGTTATGTTGGGGCTGCTGGCGTTGCTGGCGTGGCCGGCGTTGCTGGTGGCGCAGCCGGGGCTCAACGTCAACGACTTCAACTGTTTCACCAACAGCTACGCGGGCGGTCTGCCGTATGCCAACTGCGATGGCTCGACGGTGCCGCCGATCCTGAACGTCAACGACTTCATCTGCTTTCAGAATCGGTTTGCGGCACGCGACCCGTGGGCGGATTGTGATGCCCAGGGCTGGACCGACCTGACGCCCCCGCCGGGGGCTTTGGTGTTTTTTGTTTCCAGCTCCGCGGGGAACGATGCGAATCCGGGGACGGCGGCGGCACCGTTTGCATCCATCGCTCGTGGCCTGGCGGCCGTGCGGAATGGGCAGCCGGACCAGGTGCTGCTGAAGTGTGGGGATACCTGGACGCTGAGTGATCAGATCACGTTGACCAAGTCTGCGAACAGCACGAGCGCGTACATGGTGCTGGGCTCGTACGGGGCCGGGCCGCGGCCGCGGATCCGCACACCATCGCACGGCATCTTTGGCGGCAACGTCGCGCCCCGCAGCGGCTTTGCGATCGTGGGGCTGGACCTGGCCCCCATCGGTATCACGGCCGGCTCGGACGGGATTATCCTGCTCTCGACCACCGGGGCCGCGTGGGAGAATGTGCTGATCGAGGATTGTTACATCAGCGGCTACAGCGCCGCGATCGTGGCGCAGTCGCTGGTGGATGGCCAGGTGTTCAGTGGTTTGAAGATCCGGCGGTCGATCATCGTCGATAACGACAACAACGGCGGCGGGCACGCCCAGGGCATCTTCCTGGGTGGGGCGGTGAACTGGCTGGTGGAAGAGTGCGTCATCGACAACAACGCGCGTTCCAAGGCCGACATGTTCTGTCACAACCTCTATGCGCACGAGCTGTGCGGCGCGGGCATCTTCCGCGGCAACATCTCATCGCGTGCGTGTTCGCACGGCGGGCAGCAGCGCCCTGGCGGAACGGCCGAGGGGAATCTGTTTCTTCAGAATCCGATCAACTTCTACATCGCGTCGAGCGTGCTGCCGGCACCGTATCGCGTGGGCACCAACTACTTCCGCAACAATGTGGCGCTGGACTCGCGCGACATCAACTCGATCGACCGCCGCGGGTTTGGCTTTGTGCTGGGGGATTGTGATGAGCTGATCTGTGAGGACAACATCGCCGCCCACCAGCGAACGGGCACGGCCGCGGTGACCGCGTTTGACTTTGCCGGGCCGAAGAAGGCGACGGTGCGGCGGAATGTGGTGTTCGATTGGACGTACAACGGATTTGGCTGGGGCACGGCGTATGACTGGGATGATGCTGTGAGCTCGCCAGGGCCGGTGCTCTTTGAGTTCAACCGCGCGTACCAGCCCAATCACGGGATGCTGGTGCGGCATGAGAACCGCTGCCTGGGGCCTGAGTTCACCTACCGGATGAATCGCTACTTCTCGACCAACCCCGCCACGGGGTATGACCAGTTCACCTCGTGCGGTGGTGTGACCGGCGGCGGGTTCGCGTGGTGGAGTGCTCGGGCGGGTGAGAAGGGATCGGTGTTCGGGAACCTGGCCACAGCGCCGGATGGCACGATCGCGGGGTACATGAGCTCGATCAATCGCCAGGGAGACCTGGTGGAGTTTGTGACCGAGGCCCGCAAGCAGAGCCGGCAGAACTGGCGGGAGTTCACGGCGGCGCGGGTGGTGGCGTGGGAGTGGTCGGTGTTTGGGAACTAGGGCCCTTGCTTTGGATTGGAATGTGATGCAGCCGATTACCGCGACGATCTGGCCCAACGGTGGATCCGATCCCAAGACCATGTGGGCGACGCCACGCAAGGTTGAGCAAGGGTGGCACCAGGAGATCGCGGTGCAGATCCGTGCCGGCGAGCTGGAGCTGGGCGCATCGATGCGGATCGTGCACCTGCCCTGGGGGTGCCTGGATCCTGCGAACATGGAGTTTGATGCGCTGCGGAACGCCCGCGAGCTCAAGCTCACGCGGCTGGCGGACCCGGTGTCTTTTCACTGGGCCTTCCGGACACTGGCGGCGTGCCGGCCGGAAGTCGAGAACCGCTTCTATCTGGGCGGCCTGGAGGCCAGCCCGCGGCTGATGGCGCTGTGGCAGCGGAGCAGGTCGCAGTGGACACAAGCGGTGGATTCGGCGATGCGTCCGATCATCAAGCTCGCGGAGGCGGGGTTGAAGGTCGGGGTCTTCATCGATGCCGCGGCGATGCGCGATGAGAAGAGCCCGTCGGCCGCGGCGTGCCGGCGGATCGGCGAACACTGGCGGCTGCCCTGGGGTGTCGAGGCACGCATCCAGGTGCAGGCCGAGAGCTGGGCTAACCGCGCCGACGTGGATGTGCTGTGCACGCAGGAAGGGTGGCATGCTTTTGACCCCGGCGAGCACCCGGAGAAGGTGGAGATCGTGCCCACCGAGCGGCTCAAGGGCCGGCAGATCCTGATCATCCGCGATGGGCTGGTGGGTGGGATGGGTAGCAAGGCCCGGGCGGAGGCGGAGAAAGCGGCGGGGCGGAGCGTGGCGGTGATTGAGTACCGGGCGGCGGGATAGCCCGGCCGGTTGTATGGAGTGTGGTGGTGGTACAGGGCGATGGACAATCTGAGAAGCCGGTGATCCGGAATCTGTCTGCAAAGCAGATCGCGGATCGGACCGGGCGCGAGAAGCGGATTGTGCTGCTGTGGGTGAGCGCGCCCAACTTTGCGCCCAACTGCCCGCACACGATGGGGGTGCGGCGTCGGCAGCCGTCGCCGCTGTTCAACCTGGCCGAGGTGAAGGCCTGGCTGGTGTCGCGCGGGCTGGCACCGGTGATCACTCGCAATGTGGGAGCTGCTGATGCACAACGCGCGGATGAGGTGGTACGTGCTCCGGTGCCTGCCGCACCTGCCGACGCCGATATGTTTGCTCGGAAGGCGGCGGAGAACCTGGAGAAGGAAGCGCAACGACGGGCCACTGAGGCGACCAGGCTGGAGAAGTACAAGGGGGAGCTGGACTACGACACGATCATCGCACGCTTGCAGGTGCAGATCGAGGATCTGTCACAGCAGAG
Source organism: Phycisphaerales bacterium (assembly GCA_044222485.1). Taxonomy (GTDB): domain Bacteria; phylum Planctomycetota; class Phycisphaerae; order Phycisphaerales; family UBA1924; genus JAHBXE01. Next base: position 43,112 of record JBGAND010000012.1, read on the forward strand.
GGCCCCCGATGGCGCTGACGCGGGCTGGGCCCAGCGGTGGAAGCAGTCGATCGAGGGTGTGCTCAAGGAAGTGCGCCAGTTTGACTCGGCCCGGTTTGAGGCCCAGCAGCGGCGTGGGGAGTGGATCAAGCGGAGCGTGCACGATGACTTGCTCGACGCAGCGTCATCGGAGTTTGTCAGCGCGTTGACCGCGATGCGAGGCCGGATGCCGGCGGGTGTGGTGGCGGCCCTGGGTGAAGTGATCCCCTCAGACAAGATCGATGCGGCGCGGCGGATGATCGCGGCGTACCTGATCGCGGAGGCCGAGAGCACGGCGAAGACGCTGAGTGAATCGATTGTGGCGAGTGTGGGTAGTAGTTCATCGGAGAGGGCTGCGTGATGAGAGCAAAACTCAAAGACCTGCAGGCGAGGTTCGTGGGCGCGGGTGGCGATGGCGTATTCCTTGCTGATGGTTCCCCAGCGCCCAAGCGGACGGGGGTGGGATTGTTATTCAAGTGCCCGTGTGGGAAACCGCATGACGAGTATGACCTGGTGTGCGTTATGTTCGCCAACCCCTTGGATGGAGGGCCGTCTCTGCAAGAGGGAACCCGACCAAAGTGGCAGCGGACGGGCGACACCATCGACACCATTACGCTTACCCCGAGCATCCTGCGGACCGACCCCGACGGCTGTAAGTGGCACGGCTATGTGACCAATGGTGAGGCACACGAGTGATCGACCCGCCTCCCCCACCACCAGCTATAACGACACCGGCGCCTTCGCTCATCCACGCGATGGCGGAGAAGTCGAGCTGGTTGCGCATCGCCGAGATCATCCGGCCGCGGCCGCGGATCCGGCCCAGCGAGTGGGCCGAGGCAAATGTGCGGCTGACCAGTGAGCAGAGCCCGGCCAGGCCCGGGCCCTTCCGGTGCAACTTCAGGCCGTGGACCCGCGCGATTCACGACTTGATCTATGACAACCCGGACAAGCGCGGGATCATCTGCGTCAAGAAAGCGCAGCTCGGATTCAGCCAGGCGATGATCAACGTGATGGCGGCCCGGTGCATTTCGGATCCGGGGCCGATGCTCTATGTGATCGGTGATGATCGCCAGAGCAAGCACTTTGTCAGCACGTACTTTGATCCGACCGTGCGCGGATCTCCGGCGCTGGGCCGCATCTTTGCGATGGCCGATGAAGAGGCGCGTGTGCTGATGCAGCAGAAGCCGTACCTGGGCGGCCGCGTGGACTTTGTCGGCGGTGGCTCACCTGGTGCGGTGACCGGGCGTCCGTACATCTTCGCGGTGATGGATGAGCTGGAAGTGTGCATGCTCAACTTCCCCAAGGAATCCGGCGACCCCGCGCAGTTCCTGAAGGCTCGCGTGGACACGGTGAAGGACACGGCGAAGTTGTGTTACTTCAGCCACCCCAAGCGGCGGGATGCGGGAATCCTCTTGATCTATGACACGTGGAGTGATCAGCGGTTCTGGAGCTTTGATTGCCCACGATCGCAGTGCGGCGCGCCGGTTGAGCCGTGTTGGAACTGCATCCACATCGAAGGCTTGAAAGAGAATGGGCCGCGGTCGATCGAGTTTGGGAGCATCGACCCACGCAAGGCTGTGTTCCGGTGCCCGACCTGCAAGGATGTGATCACCGATGCCGAGCGCTGCCGCGCGGTGTGGGAACCACGAGAGGGCGGCACCGGCCGCTTCCATTCGTTCATGGATCCCAAGGTGGCGGCGGAGCGTGAGTTCGTCGGCGTGGCGATCAACGGTCTGGCGGATCCGAACAAGACGGTGCCGGGCCTGGTGCGTGAGCTGTCGAGCCTGCAGGATGAAGAAAAGCGGCAGACGTTTTTCAACCTGGACATCGGCGAGGGTTACTCGAGCTCGACCGAGGCGGTGACTGTTGAGCACGTTCGGGAGAGGCTGGAAGCGAGCAAGGGCAAGATCCTGGTGCCGGGTGGTCGCTATGGCTGCCAGTTTGTGACGGTGGGCGCGGATGCGCAGATGCCTGAGAGCAACCCCACGTACTACTGCCGCGCGGAGGCGTATGACCCGCGCGGGGTCAAGTTCATCACGCACTTTGAGAAGTGCTCGGGCGATGACGCGTTCATCGAGTGGTTGCGGTTTGTCGAGGTTCCCTTCGCGCACGAGAGCGGCACCGGCATCGGCGGCAAGTTCGGCGTGTCGGTGGCGGCGGTGGACTGCGGCTGGATCACCGGGCGAATCCTGGACCTGTGCCGGCGTGATGTGTACTCGGCCGCGACGGGCCAGCGGATTGTGCTGCTGCCGGTGCGCTACCAGCCGCACATCAAAGCGACGATGCCGGCGGTGATGCCCAGTGAGCAGAAGCGAATCGACCCCGCGCGGCCGCACCTGGGGCTGCAGAAGCGGTGGGACCTGCACCGTGAGACCTGGTTCGGGCGGGAGATGAACCGGTGGCAGACCGGCCGCGTGGAGCTGCGGTGCCCGGCACCGCCGGACCTGGCGGCCCACATCACCGCCAACGTGCGGGTGCCGGGTCCGGATGTTCACGGGTGGGGGAACCCGGACCTGATCTGGGAAAAGCAGAAGAATGCCCGGGATGACTGGGCGCAGGCCGGTGCTTACGCGGAAGTGGCGGCGGTTTTGGAGATGGGTCTGGATTGGTTAGGTGAGATGTTGGATACAGAATCGGCACCGGCGGCGCAGGAAATGAAGCCGGGTTGGGCGGATCGATTCAGGACGCGGGGAAGTTGGTGGGGTTGACCCAAAAGTGAGTTTTTTTCTACAACCTGATGACGATGAACCTCGTAAGTGTCGGGCGTCAGGAGACTGGAGTTTGGATGGGTAAGGGTGACAATCGGGTCGGGGCGGGTCAACCGCTTTCGACGGGGCAAGTCGCGGGAACAATCAGTGGGCCGGCTGGTCCAACACTGAGGCCGCCAGAGAATCTGGATGTTCCACGGGGCACGGCGCAGAGCAGTGCAGAGTCGAGTTCGACGCAGGCGACGGCGACGGCGGCGGCCGCTGGGCCCGTGCCTGGTCGAGAGGAGACGCCGCGGCCTGGTGCGTGTGCGTGCCCGAAGTGCAAGAGCTTCAACAACACGGTGAAGAATGGCACGCGCACGCGGGTGCAGGGCGTGATGCGGTATCGCAAGTGTGTCTGCGGCTACGTGTTCTCGACGATGCAGAAGCACGGCACGTTGACAGAAATCGTCACGTGATGCAGAAATAGTCCGAGGCTCGGACCATTCCGGCAAGATAGTCCGAGCCTCGGACTCTTTTGTTTTTTAGTTGCGGTATCACTTCTGCTGTATGGCAGCAACGCCGCAACAGCAGCTCGACGCCGTGAACGATGCGATCGCACGCGGTGGCATTTTGGGCGTCAAGCTTCCCGACGGGTCGGAGGTGCGGTATGGCAGCCTGAAGGAACTGTTGGCGGCGCAGAAGGATCTGGCCGCACAAGTGGAGCTTGACAGCGGTATCCCGATCTTCCTGCCCATTTCGTTCGGGAGACCCGAATGATCCGCGCGAAGGATCGACAGGCCGCGGCCAAGGGTCGCGGTTACTACGAGCCCCCGTCCAGTTATGACGCTGGGCGCTTCAGTCGTGTGGATCCTGACTTCAACCCGCTTTTGATCGGGCCCAACGCGCTGGCGGAGCAGACGCTGGACCTGGCACGGCGGCGTGTGCGCCACTTGGCGGACAACCACCCGCACATCAAGGCGGCGATGGGGATCTATTGCAACAACGTGGTGGGTGAGTCGGGCATCGGGCCGATCGCCGACACGCCGTTTGAAGAGCTCAACAAGCAGCTCAAGGACCGCTACTACCTCTACGAATGCGCCGTCAACGTCTCCCGGAACCGGACCGCCGCGATGATGCAGCGGGTCATTTGCAAGGAAGCGTGCATCGGCGGAGAACTGCTAGTGCACACGCCCGTGGTGCCGGCCTTCGGTGATGAGCCCGCGGGCCCCGCGTATGACCTGATCCCCGCCGAGCAGATCGATCTGGGGTATACCCAGACACTTCCAAACGGGAACGAAGTTCGCCAGGGTGTGGAGTTCGACGCGAAGAAACGAATCGTCGCCTACCACGTAATGCGTGAGCATCCCGCCGATGGCATGACGTACTTCGGGATTCGCAATGACTACATCCGGATTCCCGCGACCAACGCGACGATGATGACTTTCAGCGAGCGTCAGGGGATGATCCGCGGCATCCCGCTGCCGATCGCGGCGGTGCGGACCACGCGGATGCAGGACGGGTACCAGCAGGCGAACCTGCAACTGGCCCTGGCGATCGCGTGCCACGGGATCTTCTTTGAGGGGATGCAACCCTCCAAGCTCCTGGCCGGCAAGCAGGAAGCTAACTACCCCTACGACCTTCGCACGGGCGCGCCGGTGTATCGAGCGGAGCCTGGCATGATCGGTGGTCTGCCGCAGGGTGTGAGCCTCAAGACGGCCAGCCCAACGCACCCGGGTCCGCAGTACATCGACGTCGAGAAGCTGCTGGCCCGGCAGATGGCCAGCGCTTGCAACGTCAGCTACACGCAGATGACCGGTGACTATGGGGACACCACCTTCAGCAGCGAGCGAGCACGCAGCCTGGCGGAGCGAAAAGAATACAGGGCCGCCCAGCAGATCATGGCGCACCTGGCCGTGCGGCCTTTGTGGATCGCTTTTGTTCGCCACCAGATGAACTTCGGAGAGCTGACACTCTCGGCCAAGATGCGGGCCGCGTGGGCCAAAGAGCCGCGGCTGTTCTTCCAGTTGCAGTACACCTATCCCGGTTGGGAGTGGGTCAACCCTCAGCAGGAAGCGCAGGCCGCGGAGATCGAGCTGGCCCTAGGCGTCAGCAACGAGATCGATGTGCTGGCGGCTAAGGGTGTGAACTTCGAGGACAACATCACCAAGCAGGTCAAGTACCGCAAGGCACGCAAGGCTGCGTTTGAAGAGGCTGGATTGGAACTTCCGGGAGCTGCGCCCGTGCGGCCAGCATCCGATGGCGTCGAAGAGAAGTCACCGAACAAGAAGGCGCAGGAACGCGCCGCTTTGGCACTGGCCGAGTAAGCCAACGGAGTTTGCATGTATCCATTCCTGTCACGTCTGGTCTCCGCCGAACCTTTCAACATTGACGCCCGCGCCCTGGCGGGGCTGGAGATGCTGGCGGTGCGGATGCTCGCCGGCGAGGCGATTAAGCCCGAGGCCGTGCTGGCCGCGATCGGAATGAACGGGAACGCGCCCAAGGCTTCGATCGAAGGTGTGGGCGGGGATCCGGGGTACGTCAAGTCCGGGTCCGTCGCGATGATCCCGGTGTGGGGCGTGCTGGATCGCACCGATGCCGACGTCACGCAGGATGGGTATCGCGTCGGCACTTCCTACGAATCGATCGCCCGGGGCCTGGCGGCCGCGAAGGCGGACCCGGAAGTCGGATGCCGCCTGATGGTGATCAGCTCACCCGGCGGGGCGGCCAAACCGATGGCGGAGTTCGCCGATCAGATCCACGCGGATGCGATGGATGCTGCCGCGAACATTGCCGCGGGTGGCAAGCCCATCTATGCCGGCGTGATCGACCTTGGCGCATCGGCTGCGCTGGGGCTGGCGGTGCAAGCCACGGCCGTGTATGGCCTGCCCGGCACGTGGTTCGGCTCGATCGGTACACGCGTGTCGCTGGTCAACTGGACCGAGCGGCTCAAGCAGCTGGGGATCTCAGTCGAGACGATCAAGAACAAAGAAGGCGTCTTCAAGGACCTGGGCAATCCGTTCCGGCCGATGACGGAAGCGGACCGGGCCAAGATGCAAGACATGGTGGACACCTACTGCAGCCAGTTCAAGGGCGGCGTGGTCAAGGGCCGCAAGCTGGATTCGGCGAAGGTGGATGCGCTGGCGACGGGCGAAGGCTGGGTCGGCGCAGCCGCGATCTCGGTGGGGCTGATGGATGCGATCACGCCGAGTTTCGGCGCTCTGGTCTCGATGTTGAACGACAAACACGCGGTGCGGAAGAGCGGCGGTGTCGCTGCTGTTCGCGCTGCAGGTACGGATGCCGCACGCAAGGTCGCGGCGAAGGAGTCGGATATGAGCACTCAGCAAGTGCTGGCGGCCGCAGGAGCTGCGGCAGCGTTGGCGACAACGCAGACGGACAAGAAGGATGTTGTTGCGACGATCTCTGCCGAGCAGATCCAGCAGATCACCGACGCCGCGGCCAAGGCCGGGGCGGCGGGCGCGGCGGCTGAACGCAAGCGTGTCAATGAGATCATGAGCCTGGCGGCCAAGTACCCCGGCAACGTCGCGGTGCAGAAGCTGCGGGATGAAACGCTGGCCAGTGAGACTCCGGTCTCGGTGGTTGACTTCAAGAGCAAGCTCCTGGATGCGGTGATGGCCGGAGATCAACCCGTGGGCGCGACGATCTCTGTGGGTTCGGGCGGGTGGGAGCGTGAGCAGGCCGGCATCGAGGCCGCGATGCTGGTCCGCGCCAATCCGGACATCGAGCAAACCATGCGGCAGGGCGGACCGCGGGCCGAGCAGATGATCGCTGACTTTGCCCGTCACCAGCCGCTGGTCCAGGGAAGCCTGGTTCGTTCCAAGTCAGCGTGGCAGAAGCCGCAGGACTTTGTGGCGTGCCTCAACGTGGGCAGGTCTGAAGGCATGGGTCGGCGACGGATCATCGACTTTGCCGAGCGGTGCGTCATCGTGGGCGCCATGGCGGTGAGCGGCCAGGCGGCCGCCTTCCAGGGCTTCAACACGCACGATGAGATCCTTGCAGCGGCCGGCCATTCCTCCAGCGACTTCCCCAAGCTGCTGAGCAACGTCGCTCAGAAGACGCTGCTCTCATTCTTTGACGAAGCCGATTCCACCTGGCAGGAGTGGTGCGATGAGGGATCATCGACGGACTTCAAGAGCGAGGACATCGTCACGCTCAGCGAGGGTCCGGACCTGCTGGAAATCCCCGAAGGGTACAAGCCCGAAGAGGGAACCTTCGGTGAGCGTGCCGAGCCGTTCCGCATGAAGACGTTCGGCCGCAAGTTCAGCATCGGCCGCCAGATGCTCATCAACGATGATCTTTCTGGCCTCACGCGGATGATGAAGATGTGGGGCATCATCGGGGCACGCCTTCCCGAGCAACGGGCTTGGGCCGCCCTGCTCGGCAACCGCGTCATGGCCGACGGCGTGACGTTCTTCCACGCCTCTCACAGCAACTTGCTGGCGTCAGGCACCGCGCTCTCACCGGCCAGCGTCGAAGCGGCAATGACGGCGATGATGACCCAGCGTGGTTTCGGATCCAACACCGCTGAGCTGAACATTGTTCCGAAGATCCTGGCGGTTCCTACCAACTTGTGGGGCACTGCCGACCGGATCACGGACAACGACACCGATCCCACCGCGAGCAATGCAAACTCCACCGTGAAGAACGTGGTCAAGGGCAAGCTCAAGCCCATTGCATCGCCCTACTTGTTCCGCAACTCCAGCATCGCCTGGTATCTCTTTGGCGACAAGCGGCTGTATCCGGCGGTGATTGTCAAGTTCCTCAATGGGAACAAGCGGCCGATCGTGTCGCAACTCACCAACGGGTCCATCCTGAACGTGGAGCAGGAAATCATCTTCGACTGCCAGGCTGACCTGCTGCAGCCCGAGGGTGCTTACAAGAACCCCGGCGCTTGAGCCGGTTCGCGGTGACGTGACGCAGTGACGTAGTTTTTTCAGGTTTCAACTTCAACGGGCGTTTAAGCCCTAAACCAAGCAGATGGAGATTCAGTCATGAGGAATCGATTGGTAGCGCCGGAGGATGCGGGACGGATCAAGTGGGTGAACGGCACGGGCGCGGCGATCGCCGCGGGCGTGGTCGTGGTGCTGGCCGGCATCGGCCTGGGTGTGGTTCACGCGGATATCCCCGCGGCCGCGGGGTCGCTGGGCGTGCTCGACATCGCCGGTGAGTTTGAGTTCACCAAGCAATCGGCGGATGTGCTGACGCAGGGACAGAACGTCGGCTTTGACATCGCCAACCAGCGGGTCGATTCGACCAAGATCGGCAACCTCACCGTGATGGCGGCCGCGGGCAGCGGTGTGACCAAGTGCCGCGTGAAGCTCAACCCGGGCAAGCCGTACACCATCAAGTACGTCACCACCGCGGGTGACAACACGGCCAACCTGGCCACGCTCGATACGGGCCTGGGTGTCAACCCCACGGGGCCCTGGCTGGTGCAGATCGGTGCCAGTGCCGCGGGCGTGATGCGAGCGCCCCAGGGGACCGTGGTTTGGACCACCGGCACCGTGGTGGTCACCGACTCGGGGCTGGGAACCTCGGAAGTTATTCACCTGTCCATCTGGCCTTGACCGACGCGAGCGCGGCTCTGCCCTGGGCTGCCTCGCTTCACCACCGGAGGGGATTCGTTCAGGCGAATCCCCTCCATTTCGGATGCAGATTTCAGACTTGAGAACAGGAGCCTCGCCATGAAGTTTCGCGTTGCGTCGGATCAGAAGTCAGAATCGTCGCGCGTGGTTGAGGGTGAAGGCGCCAACCAGAAGTGCGTGGTGCAGAAGGTGAGCGTTTCGGCGGTGGAGGTTCAGAAGAATGAGCCTTCGTTCTGCGGAGAGATCACGCTGTGTCTGCCGCCTGGGCGCCCGCCGCTGGTGGCGGGGAAGGTGTACCAGATCGAGCTCACCGAAGTCCAGAGCGAGGAATAGGTCGGATAGGTCCCATGGGTCCAATAGGACCTATTGGGTGGAGACGCGATGACGATCTTCTCGGATGCTGCTGGTGTGATCGCGGCCCGTGGCATTGAAGCCGCGGGCTGTGACTGTTTGTATCACGCGGCGGCGGCGGATCCGGGTGTGGCGTGCGTGCTCAAGATCGCTTCCAAGCCCGTGCGGGATGCCGCACCTGGGCGGGGTGGGCTGGGCATCCCGACGCAGACGCGGATGATCGTGACCTTCATGGCGGAAGTCGGATCGACCACGGGGAAGTTCCCGGTGGGGGTTGAAATCAAGCCCACCGACTACTTCACCGTGCCGGGGCACAAGGTGGGGCGGCCACAGGATGCGACCGTGAAGATGCGGGTGGGCAAGGATGTGCGGCTCACTGAGAACTCCTACTGGACCGGGGAGCTCTCGCTGCTATGAGCCAGCTCCCGATCCAGGCCAATGTTCGCATGGGTGAGGCGCTGGCCCAGGTGGCGTACTTGCCCGTGTGTGCGCAGGGGGCGATGAAGACCGCGGTGTTTGACATCGTCTCACACCACCGGCTGAGCATGATCAAGCAAGCGGCCAAGTGGCCGGGCGGCCGGCGGGCCCAGGCGATGGTGGCCAGCCGCCTGCACCGCTTCAGCAAAGACAATGACGGTGATGCGGGTGTGACGGGCCAGGGGTTCGCTGCCGCGGTCACCGGCACCAAGTTCGGGCCGGATCAGTTCATGCGTGAAGAGACCGGCAAGGAAGTGAGCAGCTCGGAGTTCATGGCCATCCCGATCGGGGCCGGCCTGGCGATGACTCGATCAGGGATCAAGGGTCGGCGTCAGGAGTACCGCGATTTGATCGCGTCGCGTCAGCTCAAGATCATCCGCAGCCGGGGCAAGTTGCTGGTCATCCGCGAGCTCAAGGGCCGCGGCAAGAAAGACAAGGGCCTGCGGTCGCAGATCCTGGCCGTGCTGGTGAAGCGGCGGAGCGAGCCGGGGCGGCTGAACTTCTACTCCGCGTTTGATCGCGTGCAGGCCTCGGACGTTGCCAAGCTGGAGGCGATCATCGACCTGGCCGCGACGGAGGCGGGCCGCATGAAGCTGGAAGAGCGCGTGCGCACGGGTGAGGCGTCGCAGACCGCGTATCGCAACGCGTTCAGAGAGTTCCTGCAGGACAACCCGCGGAAGTTTGCCCAGGCAAGGGCGGCCGGCAAGGCCGCGGCCCGGGCGGCACGTGGCGTGATCAGCGGCGGGGAGGGACGCGCGTGACCGGCACGATCAAGGAACAACTGCTGGCGGCGATGCTCGCGAAGTTCACGGCGTTGCCCGGGTACGGCCTGGTGGTGGATGCCGCGGATGCGGAGCCGGCGAAGATCGCCCAGCAGCTCGCCCTGGGCAAGTACGCCTTTGAGATCATCGTGGGTGATGATGAGCGGGTCGACGGTGGGCCCATCTCCAAAGAGCAGTTTGAGTTTGACTACTTCATCGTGTTCTACTTGCCGGCACCGCCGCCTGATCGCACCAGCTCAGGCCTGGCCGCGGGGATGCACGGGGAGTTGTACAAGGCGTTTGCGGCCAATGAGACGGTGTGGACGCAGGGCGGCTTTGCACTGAGGACCGAGCTGGTGGGGGGTGGCGGAGCGGGCATCGATCCGGAGACTCGGGCGGTGCAGGGGTTCACGCATCTGCGGCTGACGTATCGGCACGCGGTGGGAGATCCGACGGTGGGGTAAGAAGGTGCGAAGGCACAGAGGCACTAAGGCACGCAGGCACGAAGGGAGTCGAAGATGGGACTTACTCGATCACGGCAACTTGGTTTGAAGATTGAGAGCGCTGAGGGAACCGAGGAGACGCTTACCGCGACGGAGTTCGGCGGCAACCGCAAAGAGATCAAGAAAGGGATCTATGTCGCCAACTACAAGCGCGAGCTGGTGCGGGTGTCGCTCTCGCAGCTCAGGAGCTTGAAGGGTGAGAAGTACATCAAGTTCAACTGGACTGAAGAGTGCGTGGGCGGTGGGGCCGCGACGGCGGCACCGTGGCACGCGACCCTTAAGGGCCTGGGCTGGGCCCAGACGCAGCTCAAGGCCGCGGCGTGCGGGTCGGTCACCGTTTCCGGCGGCGGGGCCAGCACGTTCCACATCGGCCAGAGCATCGGCAACCACGCTACCCAGGGCTCGGCCACCAAGACGGGCATCTTCGTCTCGATCGAGAACGGCAAGCTGGTGTACGTGCCGGTGACCGGCACGTTTGCCTCCAGCGACCAGATCTTCAACTACGGATCCGCCGCGCAATCCAACGTCACGCTCTCGGGCGCTCCGGCCAACGCCGGGTACCGCTTCCTGCCCGTGACCGAGACCGATGCCGCGGCCCCGCCCACGGTGACCATCGAGGTCCGCGACACGGGCCTGCGCTGGACCGGCATCGGCTGCCGCGGCATGGGTGGGTTCACGATGAACCGCGGGGAGCCCTTGCTCTTCAACGCCGAGTACCAGGGCGCGTGCGTGTTTGACACCGACGGGTATACGCCGCGGTCGGCCTCGGCCATGACCGGCATCGCCGACTTCCTGGTGGACCCCTCGCTGGTGCTGGGGATCCCGCTTACCTTCCGAATCGGTGAGACCGACTACAGCCCGGTGATGACCAAGCTGGATGTGAAGTTCGGCAACAAGCTGGCCCTGCGGGCGACCATCGGCACCAGCCTGGCCAACAGCGGCTTCCTGGCCACGCGCATCACCGGACGCGAGATCATGGCCGGCATCGACCCGGAGTTCGTGGCCCCGGGCACGTTCAACTTCCCCAAGAAGTTTGTGTACGGGGACGCCTTTGAGATCTATGCCGCCATCGGCCAGGCGACCAACGGCAACGGCAAGGTGTTCATCCACGGGCCGAGCGCGCAGTGCCAGGGGGACCTGGAGTTTGGCGATCGCGACGGGATCGACACGCTCTCGACGGATGCTCTGCTGACGGGATCGGCGGATGATGAGCTGGGGATCTATCACGTGTTTGCGTAGCAGATTTCTGACGAACGCGGGCGCTTTACAGAAAAGAGATTGAAGAAATCCTGCTCAACTCTTGATCAGGCGAATACAACCAGATAGGCGGGGCTTTGTGAAGGGAGTTTGGTGATGAGTGGTGAGATTCCAACCGGGGCAGTCGGGACGGCGGTGGATGTGCAGAGCGCCAAGGCGCGGGTGATGGTGCGGAAGCTGCGGCGATCGGAGAAGGGTGCGGCGCTGCAGATGGCCGGAGTCGATGGTGTGAACCACGGCGCGTACGCCAAGTTCCAGGAACTGGTGGTGCGGATGAGCATCACCGGCGGCGAAGGCGTGACGTTTGACGGCCAGCCCGTGGAAGTGAAGCCGGTGAGCCACCCGGTGCTGGGGCGGCTGGTGAGCCTGGATGTGTATGACGCTCTGGACCAGGAGGACCTGGTGCCGATCATGCGGATCGCCGCGCCCGATGGCCTGGAGGCGGGCCTGGTAAAAAACTGAGGGAGGCCGCGGCGTGGGTATTCACGTGCCATCAACGCGACGCGGCCGAGCTGGATGCGGATTCGCCTGCGGCGATGGAGATCTGCCCGGCGTGCCAGGGCGAGGTGCCGGACAGGAACGACTGCGGCACGTGCCAGGGTGTGGGTGCCGTGGACCTGCCCGATCCGCGGCGGGATCCGGAGCGGTGGCGAGAGTCGCCAGAGTCAGCACCGCAATGGGTGGGAACTTGCAGCGGTGTGCTGGGGGCGTGGGCCGCGATCAGCCGGCACGGTGTGGACGGGTGGATGAAGCTGGCCGGCATCGTCGAGGTGGACCCGCGGTGCGAGGAGGCGCTGGCGGTGATCCAGGAGGAGTACTCGCGATTGGAGCATGGGGCGAGAGTGGCCGAGGCCCGGAAGGCACGCAGGGGCAAAGGCACGTAGGCACGTAGGTACGAAGGCACGAAGTGGCATGGCTAAGCAACTGGTCATCGACATCAAGGCGATCGACAACATCTCGCCGGTGACTCGGCAGGCCGTGGCCAACATGCTGCTGCTGGGGGATGCGACGATCAAGACCGAGAAAACCGGGAGCTCGGCCCTGTCTCGCCTGGCGGCCTCGGCGATGTCGCTCAAGGGCTTGCTGGTCGGGATCGCCGCATCGGTGACCGCCGGGCTGGGCGCTCGGGCCGCGTGGCAGGGGCTGAGCTCGGCCGCGGCGGAGATGGACCACATCGGTGATGAGGCCCTGCGGCTGAAGATGACCACGCAGGAACTGTCGAGCCTGAAGTACACGGCGGACATCGCCAACGTGAGCTTCCAGGCCCTGGCCGATGGCATCTTCAACGCGGAGAAGAAGGTCGGGGAGTTTGTGGCTACCCGCGGGGGCGGTCGCGCGGCCGTCGCGTTCCGCGAGCTCAATGTGCAACTCGTGGATTCACGGGGCAATATCCGCTCGATGACCGACCTGCTGCCTGAGTTCATCGACAGGCTCAATGAGATCGGCGACACGCAGGGGGCCAGCAAACGCAACTATCTTGTGTCCAAGATCTTTGGCGATGGGCCCGAGTTCATCCGCTTGCTGGCTGAGGGTGGCGACCGGCTGCGGGCGATCAACCAGGAAGCCCGCGCGATGGGTGTGGTCTTCACGCCCGAGCAGATCCAGGTGGCCAACAGCTTCCGGGATTCGCTGGACCGCGTGAGGCAGGCGTGGTTTGGCGTGCGGGCCGCGGCCGTGGTGGCGGCCGGGCCGTGGCTGACGGAGATGCTCAACAAGGTGGCCAGCGGGATCGCGTCGGTGCCGGTGATGGCCAGGACGCTGTTTCGCACCATCGGCGATGCGATGGGTGAGGGACCGGAAGCCAATGCGGCCCGGGCCAAGTTTCAGCGGTGGTGGGAATCGCTGGGTGGCGTCGCGATGGCGGGGATCAAGATCATCGGTGTGACGGTGCTGGCCGGCGGCCTGGTGGTGGCCAGGACGGTGACCGACTACATCTTCGCGGACATCGCCGGCAGGGCCGGGCCCTGGGCGATCAAGGTGGGGGCACGGTTCCTTAATGAGCTCTCGACCGTGTTGCCCGAGGGGCTGGGTGGCAAGTGGCTGCGGGAGAGTGCCGTGGCCGCGGGTGTGCTGGCCAACGCGGCCCAGCAGAGTGAGACCGTGCAGAGCAAGGTCAAGGGCTTTAGCGCGAGCTTTGCATCGGACCTGGCACCCAGTGTGGCGGCGGCGATCGCGATGGTGCGTGCGGAGGCGGTGGCCTCGGGCCACGAGTTTGCCGCGGCGACCGATGAGGTGCTGAACTACACCGAGGCCTTGGCCAAGGCGCAGATCCAGCCGCTGCCGAATCGGCCGGAGCGCAAGGCGGAGAAGCAGGACCTGTCGCCGGACTGGCTGCGTGGTGCGAACCAAGGTTTGGATGAGTTCCTGGTGAAAGCACGCGACACGTTTGAATACGGACGGGCGGCCGCGGGGCAGATGGCCGAGTCGATCACCGATGGGCTGACGACGGCAATCGTGGATTCGATCTCCGGTGTCAAGAGCCTGGGGGAGGCGTTCAGACAGTTCGGGGCGCAGACGCTGCGGATGATCTCGGAGCTGATCGTCAAGATGCTGCTGCTGAAGTTGATCTCTGGCGTGGCCGGATCGTTTGCCGGTGGCGGTGGCGGCACGCCGGATGAGGGTGCGTTCTTCCAGAACAGTGGCGGGGTGATCGGGCGGATCGGCGGGCCGGGTTGGCGGCGGTTTGCTGCGGGTGGTATTGCCGCGGCGGCCGCGATGGTGCCGGCGATGCTGACGCCCGGAGAGGTTCTGCTGGCACCAGGGTCTTACAGCCACCAGCGACTGCACGCGGCCAACGCGGGGCGGCGGATGGCCGGCGGCGGCATCGTGGTGCCGGGGCCCAACATCGACAGAGACATCGTGCCGGCGATGCTGCCGGTGGGGACGGGTGTGCTTTCACGGCGTGGTGTGAGGCACTACGCGGATGGAGGGGTGGCCGGTGCCGGCTATGGCCAGGGTGCTCGGATGGGTGAGGCGCCTGGCATGGTGATGGGTGGATCGGTGGCGATTCACATTCATAGCGATGGCAGGGCCGGTGTGAGCACGGGGCGATCGACGGTGGAGACAGATCGGCAGATCGCGGACGCGTTGATTCGGATCATGAACGAACGGCCGGCGGTGCGCGAGATGATCCGCGGGATTAGGAGCTGACGATGTCGGATGGAACACTTCTGAACGCGGGCACGGGTGGGGACACCATCAACACGGAGGATGTCGCCGGCATCAAGACGCAGATCATCGGCCTGATGTGGGGCATCGCCGGCAGCCTGGTGCGGGTGAGCGGTACCAACCCGCTGCCGGTGCAGCAGTACATGATCGCGGGCAACGCGATCGCGGTGGGCAACGGCGTCGCCGGCACGGGCGTGCAGCGGATGTCGATCGCCAGCGACTGCTCGTGGCAGCCGGTGCTGGGAGCGGGCACGGCGGCCATCGGCAAGCTGACGGCCAACAGCAGCGGTGTGCTGATCGGCCAGGTGGAGATCGCCGCATCGCAGACCATCATCCTGGCGGCGGGATCCGCGGCCATCGGCAAGCTGGCGGCCAACAGCAGCGGCGTGCTGATCGGCCAGGTGGAGCTGGCGGCGAGCCAGACGCTGGCCAACGTGACGACGGTGGGAACGATCACCAACACGGTGCCGGCCAAGCTGGTGCCGCAGACCTCGGGTGGGAACAGCGTGAGCAGCGCCGTATCGGCGGCATCGCAGAACCCCACCGTGGTGAAGGCTTCGGCCGGGCAGGTGTACGGGATCTTCATCACCAACAACGGGACAAGCCCCCGGTACTTCAAGCTCTACAACCAGACCGGATCGCCTACCAGCTCGGACACGCCGGTGTGGCGTGGCATGGTTCCGGCCGGCGGCGGGATCGCGCCCAGGTTTATCCACGGGCTGGCGATGGGCACCGGCATCGCGTACCGGGTCACCGGCGGTATCGCGGACAACGACGCGACCAACATCGCCGCCAATGAATGTCTGATCAACGTGGAGTACACCTAAGTGGCCCTGCCCACCATCCTCATCAACTCGGCGACGGGATCGGACTCGGCCGCATCGGGCGCTGGCCCCGGCACCGCACTCACCGGGACCGCCGCGGCGACCGATGGCACGGGCCTGGTGGTGACGCTCGACGGATCGCCGGACCTGTCGGGCGTGGCCGTGGATGGCTCGCACGTGATCTACCTGGCGGACACCACCGCGGGAGCACGCAACTTTGGCAAGATCACCGCCAAGGCCAACAGCGGATCTCCCACCGCCCAGGTGACCGTGGCCAATGCCTTTGGCACCTCACTCTCGGGCAAGAGCTGGGCCATCGGCGGCAAGCGTGCCAGCCTGGCGAGCACGAGCTCGGCCAAGCTGGCGGAGAACAACTCCGCGGCCGGGGATGCGATGCCCGGCTGGACCATCGAGATGGAGAGCGGCCACGCCGAGACCATTGCGGCGACGCTGACCATACGCCGTGGCGGGGACACCACCGACGGGGCGATCACCTACAAGGGCACCAGCGGGGCCGCGACGATGCCCTGCCTGACGTTCAGCAACAACGGCACGGCGATCAGCATCAACCTCTTCACGCCGGTGCTTCTCAAAGACTTTGAACTCCGCAACAGCAACGCCACCAAGACGGCCTCAGTGGGGATCGTGTCGAGCACCTCGTACGGCGCGTGGAACCGCGTGGACGGCATCCGCATCAACCACGCCACCAACAAGTTCTGGAAGGCGATCACGCTCTCGGGCGGCGGCGGGGTTGAGTACTGCAACCTGGACATCGCCAACACCGTGGCGGCGGGGATCCAGAGCACCGGGGCCACCTTCGGCGTGCGGATCCGCAACTGCTGGATCCGCGGCGTGTCGGCCGGGGCGGCGATCGACATCACCAGCTCGAGCGCGCAGCCGGCGTTCATCATCGAGGACTCGATCATCTCCGGGTGCACCGGCAGCGGGATCATCATGGCGCTGACGGCCACCGCCACCAGCAGCAGCATGTTCGGGTTCAAGATCGAACGCTGCACGATCCACGGCAACACCGTGGACGGGATCCGGTGCAGCTCGACCAACACGCAGATCTGCGGGTGGGGCGAGAGCGTCATCGCCAACAACTGCATCACGGGCAACGGCGGCTATGGGGTGAACTTCTCCAACGGATCACCGCCCACGGCCGCGATCCTGGCCGCGTACATGTTCCGCTGCAGCAACAACTGCTCGGGCTCGGGCGGAACCGTGAACTCCAGCGGGTTCATCAGCGTGAGCGGGGCCGACAGTGGGACCCAGGCGGTGGACCCGGGCTATGTGGACTCGGCCAACGGCAACTTTGCGGTGGGGGTGAACGTCAAGGGGCTGGGGTATCCGGCCACGATCGGGCCCAGCTCCACGCTGAGCTATCTGGACCTGGGCTGCGCGCAGCGCCAGGAAGTGGCGGGCGGGGGGATCATCGGATGACCAGAAAGTAGCGCATGCTGTTGCTCACGCTTAATCTCGACGCTCCTCCGCTGCCGCCGGCGGCGATTGGCGTGCCGCTGACGCGGGCCGCGGTGAAGCTGCGTGGCTTCTGCGTGGGGCCGCAGACGATCACCCCGGTGGTCGGTGAGGATGACCTGGCACTGCTGGTGCCGGCGGATGAGCCGATCAGTGTGGGGTTGCCGCCGGTTGCTCCGGACCTGGTGGAGGCGCTGGCGTTCGTGGATGCCGGGGCGCGGCGGGTGCGGGACAGCGCGGGGTATGTGGTGAGCTCGGCCCGGGATGTGATTGCTGGCCGGCCGCGGTTCACCGTGAGCTGGACGGGGCTCACCAAGACCGAGCGGGACCTGGTGCTGGAGTTTCTGCGTGGGGTGGAGATCTCCACGCAGGTAGCCGGCAGCCGCAATGCGTTCGACATCGAGCTGGATGGTGAGAGCAGCGGCGTGACGAAGGTGCGGCCTATCGAGAAGGCCCGGGACTCGTGGGAACATATGACCGCGTACAAGGTGAGTGTGGCGGTGGAGGAGGTTTGGTAGATGAGTCTGTATGCGTACATCTCGCTGGGCTCGAATGAATCGAACCTGATCGCCAACATCGAGGCGCAGCACAAGGCGATGCGTGGGTTTGAACGCGGTGGTGTGGCCGCGACGCCGACGGTGATCGTGGTCGGGCAGCTCTGGACCAGGACGGACCATCCGACGTACGGCGAGGCCTTGATGCGTCGATCCAATGCCGGCACGTGGACGGTGCTGATGGATCCGGAGGCCACGCAGATCAACAACCTGGGCACGGTGGTGATGGCGGCGAACCAGCCGATGGGCGGGTTCAAGCTGACGGGCCTGGCCGCGGGATCTGCCAATGGTGACAGCGTGCGGTATGAGCAGGTGCTGCTGCTGGAGGGCGGGACGATGGCCGGAAACATCGCGATGGGTGGCAGCAAGGTCACGGGGCTGGGCGCGCCCACGGCCGTGGGCCAGGCGGCACGGTATGAGGAGACGATCCCTGACAAGCGGATCTTCAGCGTCGGCACGATCGCCAACGGCGGGAGCGTGTCGGTCAACCTGGGATTCCGGCCCAAGCGTGTGGTTCTCAAGGGCTGGCAGCTTGGCTTCACACACTCGGGCGGTGTGACCAACGTGCGGTCGGCCCAGACCATCGAGTACCAGATGCACAATGGGGATGGAGTTGGCGAGGGTGGCGAGATGATCTTCCGCACCGACATCGGCCTTGTGGTGGTGGAGATGATCCTGACCAACAGTGCCAGCGGCTTTGACCTGCAGCTCACCGCGCGGCTGCAGAACTCTTTGACCACGGGCGGCAGTTCCGTACCCATCACGGCCATCAGCGGGAACATGGCGGCGAACTCGTACCGGGCGGGATGATGGCCAACCACAGTAACATCACCACCGACCCGATCAGCCCTAGCGGGCCTGCGCCGCGGGCCCAGGCGTGTAGCGCGTCGATGCGGCTGGGGCTGGTGAAGTACTGGAACTTCACCGGCGGCGGGACCACGGTGCTCTCTGCCCCGGGCGGGCACGCGCTGACGCTGGGGCGTACCAACCGCAGCTCGGGGGCGTCGATCTCTACCACCGGGGGCTGGACCACCGAGCCGGTGCTGGTGGGCACGGGGCGGCCGACGTACAACGGGCACGGGTCGGTGGCCTTCAGCGGGCTGAGCCTGGCGAGCGCCGGGAATGCGATCACAATCGCGGCACGTGTGTGGCTGAAGGGTGGGAACATCCAAGGCGGAGTGGGACCGCTGGCCAAGGCGGTGCAGATCTTGGGCCTGGGTGGGCAGTATGGATCCGGATCGGAATCGGGGCTCTCGCTGGTGGTGCCGGATGCGTCGCTGTGTTTGACGGTGCCAACCACGGCCGGCTTTCAACTGCGGCAGTGGACGGGAAGCTCGGCGCTCACGCTGAACCTGACGGGTGCGACGGCGTGGCCGGATCCGATGCTGTGCATCCTGACGCTGGAGCGAGTCGGATCCGTGGTAAACGCGCAACTGTGGGTGAATGGCGATGCGGCGGGGCCGACGGTGGCGCTGAGCCCGGCGCTGATCGATCTGACGCGGATTACGTTTGGGGATGCGGTGGAGAGTGATGGCTCGGTTACCGAGGGGGCGATCTGGAACCGCAAGCTGCAGGTGGGCGAGATCATGGGGCAGGCCTTTGACCTGACCTGCGTGTACAGCGTGGGCGAGGTGGACCCGCCGCCGGTGGACCCGGAGACCTGGCCGCTGCTGAACGATGACGGCACCAGCTCTGTCGCGCCGGAGTGGGTGGTGCCTCTGGAGCACACGCACGGGGTGATTGCCTCGGCGGGGCCGGCCAGATCCACACGCCAGACGCACGAGCGGCGGCCGCGGCGGTATGGATTGCGGATCCGCCTGGGCAACGGGAAAGAAGCGTTGATCCTGCAGGAGGTGCTGCGGGTGACCCGGATGGGCGCGATGTGGACCAGGTGGCGGCATCCGAAGGATGACCCGGTGGGGCCGCCGTCGACCGCGCCGCGATACCGGGTCGTGAACGCGGCGGATGGCACCATGGCGCTGACGCGGCCGAACCAGAGCGCCGGGGCGGTGGCGGACTTCACGCTTGTGCTGGAGGATGTATGAACAAGTCTCTGCCGGCGGCGGTCACAAGTTTCTACGTGAACCTCCTGGGGCCGATCCGTGCCAGGGCCGTCGAGCTGGGCTATGAGATCGCGGTGCATGGCTCGATGCGGAATGACATGGACCTGGTCGCGATCCCGTGGGAGGAGGATGCCAGGCCCGCGGAGGAGCTGGCCGATGCCATCCGCGTGATCACGGGTGGGTTCATTCCCAACACGATGAGCTCGCCGGTGGATGTGCTGGACACCAAGGGGTGCACGTATCACGGCGGGCGGCAGTGGCTGATCCACTTTGGCGGGCCGGCCTTCATCGACTTGATCGTGATGCCGCGGCGGTGTGATTGGGAGTCGCGGCGATGAGAAGCATCTCCGGGTCTTTGCAGGTTGCCCGGCACACGCTGATGAGCGACAAGGCGTGGCTGCTGTTTGTCGAGATCCCAACGAAGACCGGCAAGTTCTTTCGCCTGGTGCGGAGCAGCCGGCATATTCATGCCGGCGGGCTGGTGTGGCAGGCCTGCTCGATCGAGATCGAGCTGCCGGCGGAAGATGTCGCCGGATCCCTGGGCCGCCTGATGATCGCCGTGCCCAACGTGTCGCGGCTGCCGATGGCGTACATCGACCAGGATGATGCGGATGGTGAGGGTGAGATCCTGGGGGCGACGATCACTTGCCGGTTGGCGCACGAGAGCTCGCTGGCCACGTTTGACCCTGGGCTGGTGTGGGAGCACGTGGCGCTGGCGGCGGATGCCACGCCGCTGGTGATGCAACTGGACTGTGGGCACCCGGCGGCGGTGGGCAAGGGGCCGCGGATGAGGTATGACCGGATCCGGTTTCCGCAGATGCTCGCGCAGACTGCGTAGGAGGTGTGGTGTGGGACCTGAGAAGATCAACGTGGAGGGACTGGTGGGGATTGAGTACTGCGCGCCGGAGCAGATGAAGGATCCGCTGGTGGCGTGCGATTGCTGGGCGCTGGCGAGGCTGGTGCTGGCTCGTGCTTGCATCGAGCTGCCGGCGGACCCGGCGATGTGCCTGGCGCGCGAGGGTGAGCTGGGGGATGTGGTGACCGGCTTGCCGCGGGCGGGGGATGTGGTGGTGCTGAAGGATGGGGAGGGTGGGCAGCACATTGGTGTGTGCATTGATCGATTCTCGGTCATTCATCAGACCAAGTTCTCCTCGCGTGTGGACCGGCTGGATGTGCTGGAGCGGACGGGGCTGGTGATTCGGCGGGTGCGGCCGCGTGAGCAAGCAAGTGGAGTAGCTGTGTGAAGACGGTGCCGATCACTCTGCATCTGTACTCGGACCTGGTCTCTCGGGCGGGTCATCGCCGGCTGCCGGTGGAACTGCACCAGATCGCCGGCGAGAAGCCGACGGGGCAATGGCTGGTCGATTACATCCGCGTCGAGCTGGGGCTGGGAGATCTGGCTCCGGTGTCGATCCTGCGGAACGGCAAGCCGGTGATGGCGGCGGACCTGGTCGCGATTGATGTGGATGCCGGCGATGAGTTCACGGCTGCGCCGCGGCCTGGCACGGGTGTGGATGCGGCGCTCCTAGTGATCGCGCTGGCCGCGGCCGCGGGATCCGCGTACCTGGCCGCCCAGCAGAAGCTGCCATCGATCGACCCGTCGGGCAATGGCGATGGGCCGGAGAAGCGGTACGGGTTCAACCGCTACAGCAACACGGCGATCGTGGGCGATGTCATCCCGATCATCTATGGCCGGCGGCGTCGCTATGGCGGCAGGGTGGTGGCGCAGATCCCGGTCGAATCCAGCGATGGCTCGGGCAACAGCAAGGTGAAGATCCTGATCAACCTGGGGCACGGGGAGATCCAGGCGATCGGCGACCAGACCGCGGACTTTACGAACCTGGCGCACGATGCGATTACCGGGATCTTCCTGAACGATCAACCGATCGGCAGCTACCCGGGCACGCGGGTGAGCGGGCGAATGGGATCCAGCGGGCAAGCGGTCATCCCCGGGTTCCAGGACACCGAGACGCTGAAGGAAGTCGGCGTCGGCGGAGTCTCGCTGCGGAACACCAGCGGCAGCGAACGCACCGGTGGCAGCGCCTCGGGTGAGGCTTTCCAGTTCAGCACCGGGAACATCAACGCGGTGGTGATGCGTGTGCGGTTCACCGCCGGCCTCTACACCGTGGGCGCCTCGGGCCAGGTGGACGGGCGGAGAGTGAAGTACCGGTATCGCACGCGGTTGACCGCGGGGCCAGGTAGCTGGTCGGCCTGGACGGTGGTGACTGTCGAGCGTGCGGACCAGAGCGAGTTCTTCAGCTCACCGCGTGCGGACCAGCTCGCATCGGGAGCCGGATCCGGATTCGATGTCGAGATGGAACGCGTGAGCGTGGAGAGCGCCAGTGTCGCCGATGTGGATGCGATGAAGTGGGACTCGGTGGTGGAGGTGAAGTACTCGAGTAACACCTACGCGGGCATGGCGATGCTGGCCGTGGAGGTGACCGCGGGTGAACAGATCAGCGGTGGTGTGCCGCGGGTGAGCAGCGATGTGCAGGGTGCGAAGGTGCGGGTGTGGGATGGGATCAGCTCTCCCAGCTCGCCGGTGTTTGTGACGGAGTACTCGGAGAACCCTGTCTGGCACTTGCTCGACTATGGCACCGACACACGCTATGGGATGGGCGCGACGTATGGCGGTGGCTCGCCGGCGGGGGCGGATCGCTTTGACCTGGCCCAGTTCATCCAGGAGGCGCAGATCTGCGATGAGATGGTGGACCGGCCGGGCGTCGGCAACGGGCAGCGGCGGCGGTATCGGTTTCACTTTGTGTTTGATCAACAGCGTGATGACTTTGAGATCATGCGGACGATCGCGTCATCGTTCCGTGCTACGCCGGTCACGGCCGGCGGGGTCTGGCGGCTGTCGGTGGATCGCGTGCAGACATCGCCGGTGGAATCATTCACCGATGCGTCGATCGCGGTGGATGAAGAGACCAGCGAGCAGAAGGTGAGTTATCGCCGCGAGCTTTCAACCCGCGGCAGCAACCGGCCCAATCAGCTCACGTGCCAGTTTGAGAACGAACGCGCCGATGGGCAGACGGACACGATCGCATACCCCAATGACGGACAGTACTGGCTGGACCCGCTGGAAGAGGCAGAGGTGGCCAACCCGCAGGCCATTCGCCTGGATGGAGTGACGGATCCGGACCAGGTGTATGGCGAGCTGCTGTTCAGGATGAACAAGCTGCGGTATCTGACGCGGACGCTGAAGCTGGTGACCACCAAACACGTGGTGATCGCGCAGCCCGGGGACCGCGTGGATGTGGCCATGAACATGGTGGGATATGGCCTGGCCTCGGGCAGATGCGTCGCCGGCAGCACCACCGCGGCCGTCAAGATCGACCGTACGCTGATCATCGAGCCGCTGAAGGTGTACCAGATCAAGGTGATGCACCCGGACAACAGTGTGGAGCCGCGGACGATCTCGGCCGCGCCCGGGACCTATGCCCCCGGATCTGCGATCGCGGTGAGCGCCGCCTTTGCCACAGCGCCGGAGGAGTTCACCGAGTATGCCCTGGGCGAGACCGGCAAGGCGCTCAAGCCCTTCAGCGTGACGGCCGTGCGGCCGAACACCGAAGAAGGTGGCGACCTGATGTGGTCGCTGGAGCTGCTGGAATATCAGGAGGGGATCTATTCGCTGATCCCCGGGCCGATCACGCTGCCGGACTACTCGAGCCTGCCCAATGCGTTGACGCCGCCGGGTCCCGTCCTGGACCTGCGAGCCGTGGAGCGGAACCAGAACGGGATCCACGCGGTGCAGCTCTCGTGGAACCAGTCGCCGGCGGATGCACAGATCACCAGCTCATTCCGGATCTATCGCCGCCGGCTGGGGCTGTCGAGCTGGTTACTCACGCCGCAGGCCTCGATCTCCTATCACACCGCGCTGATTGAGATCGGTGAGAACGATGTGGCGTACGAGTTCGCCGTGATCGCGGTGAGCTTTGGCGGTGCCGCCCTGTCTCCCAATGACCCGCGCGTGCCGCACGTGTCGATCGTGATGGGCCTGGCGGGCGAGCCTCCCCCACCGCCGGACAATCCCGTGCTGACGAACACCGGCGGCAACACGTACACACTGAGCTGGGATCCGGTTGACGATGCGGCCGGGTACCAGGTGATGACGCGGGGAGGATCTCCGGTAGGTGCCGGCACGGGCGGATGGGGGCCGGGGTCGCGGGATTGTCTCACGCTCGCGC
This sequence comes from Phycisphaerales bacterium, assembly GCA_044222485.1. Lineage (GTDB taxonomy): Bacteria > Planctomycetota > Phycisphaerae > Phycisphaerales > UBA1924 > JAHBXE01. Next base: position 67,047 of record JBGAND010000012.1, read on the forward strand.
GTGTGATTGATCCGGAGTTGACGGGGCTGGAGCTGCCGCCTGGACAGACGCAATGGTTCTTTATCCGCAGCACCGCGGCCAACGGTCGGATGAGCTACACCTCGACGGCCATCGGGCAGAGTGGCGCGACACCCTCGGGAGAGTCGATCAAGCAGACCGCGACGTTTGATGTCTCGACCACGGGAGATACGAAGACCAACTGCAGCTTTGCCACCGTGGATGGTGAGGATGTGCTGGTGCCAACGGCACCGGGGACCGATGCCAACTGGGTGCTGCCGATCCAGGACTCCGGGGCGCTGACGCTCACGGAGCTCACGATCCTGCCCACGCTGTGGAACTACTGGGCGGATCCCTTGCTCAGTGACAACGTGATGCTGTTCCCTTCGATCGCCGCGGACCAGTGGGGAGTGGTGGATGACACGCCCGATCGCGTGGTCGGGATGCTGCAGCCGCCGTATCCGGATGATGAGATCGTGTGGAAGTTTGAGGTTCGCACGCACGATGGCAGCGTGTGGGGGAACTGGGAAGAGCTCAAGCTCTGCAAGAGCATCAAGCGGACGTTCCGCCAGTGGCAGGCCAGGGTGACGATGAGCCGGAAGCATCATCCGTATCGGCCGGGGTTGATGGATCTGACGTTTGTGTTGACGAACTGAGGGAAGACAATGCCAAGTGCACCGACGCAGGATGTGATTGATGCGGCCAGCCCGTTCCTCGAGGCGCAGGGGATCCCGGGAGATCTCGCGCCGCTGGTGTGGCAGGCGCTGGACAACGCGGGGCTGACGGTGGTGGAGAAGGCCTCGGGAGATCCGGCTGAGGCGGTGGACAGCACCACCGTGGAGCGGGTGCGGCTGGATGGGATGGTCGGTGCGTTCATGCTCGGGATCGCGGTGGGCACCAAGGGGTGGATGGTCGCGATCGAACAGACGGATAAGAACGGGGTGACCACGCGGAGCGCGTGGAGCTTTGTGGCGGGGAGTGGGGATCTGCTGGACTAGGATTGCGGCATGGGTGACTCTCCACAGCCACAACCGACCGACGAAACGACCGTCGGCGAGATCCGCAGGAAGTTTGAACGGTACCCCGATGAGGCCAAGGTGAGGTTCACGGGACCTGTCGTCCTGTACGTTGATCACGATACCAAGCAAGACACGGTTCGGATTGAACGGGATCCAGATGCTCCACCGAGCAACGCGTTCTAGCCGTGTCTCTTCGCCGCACCGGCGGCACGGCCGTCGCGGACTGTGACGTAGCGGATCGTGGTCTCGATCGAGCGGTGGCCCAGGAGGACCTGGGCGACAGCAATGCCCTCTTTCTCGGTGATGAAGCTCGCGGCCGCGTGGCGGAGCTGGTAGGGATACCAGGCTTCGATGGGGTCCAGGCCCTGCTCCTCTCGATCGGCGTTGCAGCGATCGCAGGCGCGATAGATGGCCTTGGCGTAGGCCTCGGGCGTGTAGCGCTCGCTGTACTTCATCGGCAGTTGGCCGCGGCGGTGGGCCCGCTTGAGTGGATCGTGCGAAGGCCACATCTTCATCGTGCGTGATGCACGGCGTTCTGCCAGGCGGTCGGCCTCGGACTTGGCGGGACTGAAGATGTACTCCTGTGGGTCCGTGGGCATGAGCGGCTTCAGGATGGCCATTCCCTTGGGGCCGATGTAGACCGTGCGCTCGATGTCGAGCCAGGCGGTTTTGTTGGCATCATCCAGCACGCCGTAGGCGACCACGCCCCTGGTCGCGGTCTTCTTAAGATCCGCCGGGCGGATGCTGCACACTTCATTGGGTCGCATGCCGGTGAGCAGCTGCAGGTCCACCATGCTGGCGATCATCCTGGGCAGGTACGCCTTGACGGCTTTGATCGCCTCAGGATCCGGCGGCCGCACCTTGTCACCCTCGCGCGGTATCTTGGTGCCGGCCATGACGCGGCGGCCGCGGCGGAGGGACTGCACCGTGCCCAGCGATTGGAACTGCTGCACCTGCAGGTATTGCCGGCTGACGGCCCACTTGAACATCTGCATTACGTGGGCCACGTAGTTGTTGATCGTGCTGCGGGCCCAGGCTTCATCGGGGTGGTTGCTGAGCCAGGCCTGGTACGCCGTCAAACGCACGGGGCCGAAGTCTTCCACCCGGCACCGGCCCTGGCCGAAGCTGGCAGCGCCCGAACGCAGGAGCATGGAGGTGGCCCGGCGGGCGTTGAGATACGTCTTGCTCTTCTTGCCCAGGGTGCCGCGGAGGTGGATGAGGTAGTACTCGCAGAGATCATGGACGGTGGCGGGAGGGTCATCGGGGATGAGCAGGTCCCTGGGTACAGGGGGACTCTTGACCACCGGCGGCGTGGGCGGGGGCCAGGTGCGGCCGGCGTCGAGGTAGAGCTGGATGATGCGGGCGTACTCGGCCGCGGCCTCGGGGCTGCCGGCCTTCCCCAAATAGACCGACTTGCCGCACAGCTTCACGCGGGCCTGGCCGGACTTGTGGTTTTGCACCTTGGGGACCATGAACCACCGACCGGTTGGGTGCTTAGCGAAAGGGGGTAGTTTTGCCCCTTCCGACCCGTTCGGGGGTAGTGACCCTAACGGAATCGGCGTTTTTGAATCGGGGTGACAGGATTTGAACCTGCGACCTTCTCGTCCCGAACGAGACGCGCTACCAAGCTGCGCTACACCCCGGATACTTCGGGGCCATGATAGGCCGCGCGGATGCGCGGGCAAATCCGCCCTCATCGTTGCGATCGGCCCGAGCCGAGCCCGCCTTTGGTGCAATTCACCGCGTTTACGCGTTTGTACGCTTGCGGGCCCGAAAACCCGCCCGGATCGTTACGTGCAGCCCGCGGCGTAGGTGTTCAGGAAGCACTGGAAGTCGTTGGCGGTGAGCACCGGGATCGTGGTGGACCCATCGCAGTTGGCCGAACTTTGCCCGGCGGCGTACGAGTTCAGGAAGCACTGGAAGTCGTTGGCGGTCAGGATCGGGGGCGTCGTCGAGCCGTCGCAGTTGGCGTAGCACGGGCAGGTCACGGTGACACCCGCGGCGAGCTCGCACGAATCGGGGATCCCGTTGTTGTTGCAATCGGTCGATGTGCCGCTGGAGATGTCCACCGCATCATCAACGCCGTTGCCGTTGCAGTCGTACCCGTTGATGCGGATGCAGTACACATCCTGCTCGCCGTTGAGCGTCGCCGACATCGCCAGGAAAGCGCCGACCCGATCGGACCAGAGGTCGTAGTAGTCGCCGATCTTGTTCTGGCTGGGGAAACCCAATGTGCTGTTCCACTGCGCGGTGATCGGCGTGTTGCCTTGCCAGGTGGTGCCGCCGTCGTTCGAGAACGCGTAATAAGTGCTGCCGAGCGTGGCGTTCAAGCTGTCGCGCGTGTCGTTCCAAACCGCATCAATCCGACCATTGGGGGCGACCGACATCGTGCCGAACCAGTTGAAGTTGTTGACCCCCTGTGGATCGTTGTTGACGCGAATCGGGGACGCGAGCCAAGTCACGCCGCCATCGCTGCTGCGCTGGAACATCACATCGCACTGGTCTAACCCCGCGGGGTTCACGGAGCACAACACGTAGATCCAGCCGTTTCGCGGCCCGCCGGAGCGATCCACCGCGATGCTTGCCTGCCCCAACAGCCCCCCCGGGTTGGGCCCGGCGGTCAAGGAAAACACGATGTTCCCACCCATCGGGAAGCTGGCCGTCGTAAACGTCGGAGTCACCGCCGAGTTCCGAGCGTTGGTCGATCTGGCGACCTGGAACGTTGTAGTGGAGCTCCCCGCGGTAGGAATGCCCGCGATGAACAAGTCGCCCGCGGCGTTGTAGTCCAAGGTCCCCCACACGGGAAGCGGGACAATGGTCGGCAGAAGCCACGTGGCCCCCTGATCGATCGACCGGGTGAAGGCCTGACTGGCCACGCCACCGATGCTCCAGTTCTGATAGATGAAACCGCTTCCGGTCGAGTTGGTGGTGTCAACGGTGAACCACGACTTGTCGCCACCCAGGGCCTCGACACCGGCGCCGAAGGTCGCTCCAAAGTCCAACGATGTGAACAACTGACAACTGAAGCCGCCGGGACCGGTGTTGGTCAGGCTCAGGTAGTACAACCGCCCGCTGTTGTCGCACCGGAGTACCGGATCCGAGCGAAAGACCCCCGGCGTTAGCGGCCCGGGGTTGATCCAGGTCCTGCCCCCGTCGCGGCTGTACGCCCGTCCCGCCTGACGGAAGTTGTTGGTCACGGTGTCAAACTGACGCCATCCGATCGCAATCCGGTTGGGTGCCGTCGGGTCAACGGCCATCGAAGGCTCGTTGGCGGCATCTCCCACGATATTGGCGCCCGCTCCGTTGACGTTCACCTGAGCCGTCAGGTTGTCGGTCACTCCGCCGCCGGGAGGGGTTGCCCGATGGCGAACGCCTGGCTGCGCCTTGTCGTAGGGCCCGCCCTCAAGCACGACCTGAGCCAGGCCCACGGAGGTTCCAGCCAACACAACAACGGCGGCGGCCGTCACGTTGAACACTCTTGCCAGCATGAGAGGTCCTCCGCTAAAGACCTCAGCTTACCAAAAGGTCCGGATATCCCCAACCGAAATCTTCAGATGAACTCAGACCGTGTCACTGGCAGCCCGCGGCGTACTTGTTCAAGAAACACTGGAAGTCGTTGGCGTTCAGCACCGGCGGTGCCGTGGAGGCGTCGCAGTTGGCGGAGGGCAGGCCCGACGCGTACGCGTTCAGGAAGCACTGGAAGTCGTTGGCGTTGAGCACGGGGGGCGCAATGGAACCGTCGCAGTTGGCGTAGCACGGCAGGGCGATCGTCTGTTGGTCCATGACCACCGGGGCGCTCCTGCCGGTCAACACCCACTGGTCGTATGCGACCTGACCCAGGTTGTTGGTGTAGTTGGCGGACCGCAGGAAGTCCATGTATTCCTTGGACGTCGTCTGGTAGTAGGTTGTCACCTTGACCGTTGCCGCGCCGGACGGGACCTGGAACAGGGTGTCATCCCAGTTCTGCCCGTCGGCGTACGAGTAGCCGACGGGCGCGGCCTGGACGGCGGCGAACGCGGCGTTGGTAAAGCCCTGCGGCGGGATGCGATTATCTTTGAGCCAGGTGTTGTTGATCGCGAAGTGGAATCCTGGGCCGGCCGCGACGCCGGTCGCCGCGGATGTGGCGGCATCCAGACCCATGATTGCTTCATACACCTTGGTCGAAGAGTGATCCAGTTCCGCGGTCAAGGTGTCGTAGCCACCGTGCTCGGCGAGCTTCTTGCCGTTGGGCCCGTAGAACACGACGTTGATCCACATGCGACGGCCTTCGCTGTAGCCTGTGGGGAGCTTGTGTCCGCCGCGGTTGGTGATGCGGACGTTCAGGCCGTTCTGGCTCGTCCCGGGCTGGATTGAGAGGGTCATGTCCGAGGCCTTGCCGAGCATGTCCTTGGCGCGGTCGATCGAGTCGTTGACGCTGTTGTCGCTGAGGTTGGTCACGCTGTCGGGGAACAGGTTTCGGACGGCGCGAAGGACCCAGGTGTTTCCGCCGTTGAAGAAGTGCGTCGGGATCTCTGGCCTGGGGTCCGCATAGCGGCAGACCTGGCCGGAGGTCGGGGGCATGTGGCAATCCTGGCATGAGCTCACCGCCGGCAGGATTCCGCCGAATCGGCCGCCGACATCCACCGGCCCGGCGCCAAACGAGCTCTGCTGCCATTCGCTGAACGTGCGCTCCATGGGGAACATGTTCAGCTTGTCGCCGTCGGGATGAGGGGTGTCGACCGCGTTGAGGGCGTACGTGCCGTTGGGCTGTTTGGTGAACGCCGGATTGGAGACATCGTGGCACGTTGCGCACATGTTTGAACGCGTGTGGAAAGGTGATTGCAACCAGTCGTGATAGAAGAAGGGTTCCAGATTCAAGGGGCCGCGGCGACGGTCATAGGGGTCGACGACGTAGTTGGCCGATTGAGGCTGGCCCGGCGGCGTCGGAAGGGCCGCGAGGATTTCGGCATCTTCCACCGGGTTTCCGGGGCGGGACTCGGGGTCGACCATTCGGTGGCAGAAGTTGCAGGTGACACCCTCATGGTCGGTGTTCGACGTGAAACCGGAGCCATCGGGTGGCTCGCTGCGGCCGCTGACCCAAGCGCCGGGCGCGTGGCATCGGATGCAAAGATCCCCGGCAAACGCGGCATCTTGGTTGGCGATCGTCAGTGCCGCTTTGAAGACAGGGTCCCTGAAGGCCTGGCCCATCATGGAGGCCGCCCAAGGGCTGAAAGGTTCGGTCTGGGGGTTAAAGCCACCGTGGCACACGGAACATTCCATGGCAGTGGCGATCTGGTCTTGAATCACCAGCGGCTGAGTACCGCCGAAGAAGAAATCGCGGGTGGTGGTCGGCAAGGTCCCCAAGGCGACCGTGGCCAGGCCTGTCAGGAGCCCCAAGGCCCAATACCACATTCGCCCGTTGGACATTTTGGATCGAATCCCACCCTGCATCTCTGGTTTCTCCCTGACCAACGGACCGGAGCGTCCATTCCGGCCCACGCCAAACCTACCTCACATCCCGGCGTTTGACCGCCGCGATGAGAAGATGGCCCGATCGCCCACCCTTCACAGAAGGACTCTGGGGGCCATAACTCGAATTCTGACACAAACCCAACAGACAACCAGACAATACGGTCTGGCTTGCGTGCGGTTCCCGGGGTGACTCCCCGGGTTTGATGCCGTGGCTTGATTGGGCGGTGAAGCCTGGAATAATAGACGGACGCGCCAGTCACTTAAATACACCCTATGGGTCCCCTTTCCTCCAAACCCAGACCCGGCAGACCTCGCGACCCCGACCTTCCCGGCCGGAGACGCGAAGAGATCATTCAGGTCGCGACGCGCCTGTTTGCTCGCGACGGCTATTCCCGGACAGATCTCCAAGATGTGGCCGATGTGCTCGAGGTCGGCAAGGGGACGCTGTATCGGTACTTCCCTTCCAAGAAAGAGCTGTTCCAGGCGACGGTGGACAACGTGATGATCGGGATGCGGAGGGCGATTGACGCCGCGACCGAGGGGGTCGACGACCCGCTGGATCGGATTGGGCTGGCGGTCCGCAGCTACCTCAAGTTCTTTCACGATCACCCTGAGAACGTGGAGTTGCTGATCCAGGAGCGTGCGGAGTTTCGGGATCGCAAGAAGCCCACATACTTCGCCTATCGCGAGGCCAATGCGGAGCGGTGGCGCGAGGTGTATCGCACCCTGATCCGCGAGGGTCGCCTCCGCGACATTCCGGTGGACCGCATCACCGACGTCCTTGGTGACCTCATCTACGGGACGATGTTCACCAACTACATCGCGGGGCGGACCAAGAGCCTAGTGGAGCAAGCAGACGGCATCATTGACCTTGTGTTCGAAGGACTTCTCACACCGGCGGAGCGGGCGCGGCGCGCCTCGCGTCGCCCGGAGGCTTCGTCATGACGATCCGTTCCTGGTTGTTGCCCGTGGGTGGGGTTTGGGTCGTCGCGCTTCTTGGTGGGTGCAAGAAGTCTGATCAATCCGCCGCCGCGGCTCCCCCACCGCCGGTGCCGGTCACGGTAGCGACGGCGACTCAGTCCGACGTGCCGGTGTTGATCCGGACGATAGGCTCTGCCCAGGCGAAGGCGACGGTGATGCTCAGGCCGCAGGTTGCCGGGCGCGTTGCGGAAGTTGTGGCTCAGGAGGGCACCGAGGTCAAAGCCGGGCAACTGCTCGTGAAGCTCGATGAGGCGTGGTTCAAGGCGGCGATACAGCAGAAGGAAGCGGACCTGGCGCAGAGCCGCGCGATGGCGGCTGATGCCCACAATCTTGAGGAGCGCAATCGCACCGCGCTGGCGGCATCGGCGTTGTCGCAGCGCGAGTTTGAGCAGACGCAGGCCAGGGCGGCCGCGGCGGATGCCGAGGTTGCGGCGAAGGTTGCGGATGTGGAGACGGCGAGGCTGAATGTTGCGTATTGCAGCATTTCGGCGCCATTCGCGGGGCGGCTGGGCCAGTTTCTGGTCAGACCCGGGGCCATTGTCAAAGAGAATGAGACCGACCTGGTGGAGATAAACCAGATCGACCCCATCGAAGTGGCGTTCTCGATTCCCGAGCAGCGGCTGCCGGCGATCAGGGAGGCGATGGACAAGGGCGGCGGTCCTCTTCGCGTAGAAGCGGTCGCGAGCGGTGATTCCGCGGGTCCGGTTGCGGGCGAACTGACCTTTGTGGATGCGAAGGTGGATGCCAATACCGGAACGATCAAGCTCAAGGCGACGTTTCCGAACCAATCTCATCGGTTGTGGCCCGGACGATTCGCGAACGTCACGCTCGTGCTGGGCACCGAACGGGCGAGTGTTCAAGTTCCAGAGAGCGCCATCCAGACCACGCAAAATGGCTCGGCGGTCTTCATCGTCAAGGCTGACCAGACGGTGGAACTCCGCCCGGTCACCGTGCGCCGAACCTTTGACGGCACGAGCATCATCGACAAAGGCATCGCGGCCGGAGAGGTCGTCGTGACCGATGGCCAACTCCGCCTGGGCAAGGGCGCCAGCGTCCAGGTCAAGAACCCGGCAAAGGGCTGAACTCATGAACCTGTCTTCACCGTTCATCCGCCGGCCGGTCATGACCACTCTGGTCATGCTGGCGTTCTGCGTGTTCGGATGGTTCGCGTATCGGCAACTGCCCGTAAGCGACTTGCCCAACGTGGACTTCCCGACAATTCAGGTTTCTGCCACGTTGCCGGGGTCGAGCCCGGAGACGATGGCATCATCCGTGGCGACGCCGCTGGAACGCGAGTTTACCACGATCGCCGGCATCGACACGATGAGTTCGGTGAGTCTGCAGGGCAATACGCAGATCACGCTGCAGTTCACGTTGAGTCGCAACATCGACGATGCGGCGCAGGATGTGCAGGCGGCGATTGCGCGCACGGCGACGCGGCTGCCTCCGGAGATGCCCAGCCCGCCGTCGTACAAGAAGGTGAATCCGGCGGATCAGCCCGTGCTCTTTCTGGCGGTCATCTCTCCGACGCTTCCGCTCTTCACGCTCGACGAATACGCCCAGACGTTGATGAGCCAGCGCATCAGCCAGTTGGCGGGCGTGGCGCAGGTGGTGGTGTATGGATCGCAGAAGTACGCCGTGCGCGTGCAAGTCGATCCGCAGAAGCTGGCGGCGATGGATATCGGCATTGATGAGGCGGCCAAGGCGATTCAGGACCGGAATGTCAATCTGCCGGTGGGCGTCATCAACGGGCCGCGGCAGGCGATCACGATTCAATCCAGCGGGCAGCTCACATCGGCGGGCAGGTATTCCGACGCGATCGTGGCGTACCGGCAGGGCAATCCGGTGCGGCTGAGCCAACTGGGTCAGGTGACCGACAGCGTCGAGAACAACCTGACCGCCGCGTGGTACCGGGTGGCGGGCCAGGCTCCCGAGCGGGCGATCATCCTCGCGGTTCAGCGTCAGCCGGGCACCAACACGATGGAGGTGGTTCAGGCGATCAAAGAACTCCTTCCGACGTTTCGGGAACAGCTGCCGCCCTCCATCTCGATTCAGACACTTTACGATCGCTCCGTTTCCATTCGTTCGTCGGTCCACGACGTGAAGTTCACCCTGGTCCTCACGCTCTGCCTGGTCGTGATGGTGATCTTCATGTTCTTGCGCAATGTCCGGGCGACGATTATCCCGAGTTTGGCCATGCCGCTCTCGATCGTGGGCACGTTCGCGGCCATGAAAGTGCTGGGATTTTCGCTGGACAACCTCTCGCTCATGGCGTTAACGCTGTCGGTCGGGTTCGTGGTGGATGATGCGATCGTGGTGCTGGAGAACATCATCCGGCACATGGAGATGGGCAAGTCTGCTCGCAAGGCCGCGTTTGACGGGTCGTCGGAGATCGGGTTCACCATCCTCTCGATGACGCTGTCGCTGGTTGCGGTGTTCATCCCGATCCTGTTCATGGGTGGGTTGATTGGTCGGCTGCTGAACGAGTTTGCGGTGACGATCGCGGTGGCGATCCTGGTTTCGTGCGTCGTTTCGCTGACGCTGACGCCGATGTTGTGCAGCCGCTTCCTCAAGGATCCACATGCCAAGCACGGCAGGCTCTACAACTTCTCGGAGAAGGTGTTCGACACCATTCTCAAGGGATATGCGTGGATGCTGCGGGGTGTGCTGCGGGCCAAGCCGGTGACGCTGGTGGTTTCCGCGGTGATCATGTGGGCAACGGTTCACATGTTCCAGATCATCCCCAAGGGGTTCATGCCCACCGACGACCAGGGGCGCATCATGGCGTCGACCGAGGCCGCAGAGGGCACTTCGTTTGCGCAGATGGTGAAGTACCAGCAAGCGCTGGCGGAAATCGCGGGCGCGCACCCGGATGTGGACGCGTTCATGTCCAGCATCGGGGCCCGTGGCGGCCAGGCGACGGGCACGAACACGGGGACGATGTTCCTGAAACTCAAGGACAAGGATGTGCCGGGCGGGCGGACCAAGACGGTGGACCAGATCATTCAGGAGTTGCGGCCCCAGCTTTCGCAGGTCGCCGGTGTGCGGGCCTTTTTGCAGAACCCCCCTACCATTCGCATTGGCGGGCAAATTACCAAGAGCCAGTATCAGTTCACGCTGCAGGGGCCGGACACGGCGGAGATGTACCGCACAGCGCCGCTGCTGGCGACCAAAATGGCTGGGATTCCGGGCGTTCAGGACATCACGACGGACTTGCAACTGCGGAATCCGCAACTGCTGGTGAATATCGACCGGGACAAGGCGGCGACGCTGGGCGTGACGCCGGCGCAGATCGAAACCGCTCTTTCCAGCGCGTTTGGCACGCGGCAGGTTTCTACGATTTACGCGCCGACGAACGACTACGACGTAATTCTGGAACTGCTCCCGCAGTTCCAGGCGGACCCCGAATCGCTTGACATGCTGTACATCCGGGCTTCGACGGGGCAACTCATCCAGCTCACTTCGGTGGCGACGCTTTCACGGAGTGTGGGGCCGCTGTCGGTCAACCACACCGGGCAGCTTCCCTCGGTGACGATTTCGTTCAACCTGGCGCCCGGGGCCTCGCTGGGTCCGGCGGTTGCGGAGACCCAGAAGCTGGCCCGCGAGACGCTGCCTTCGAACATCACGACGAGCTTTCAGGGCACGGCTCAGGCGTTCCAGTCATCGCTGGGTGGGCTGGGCCTGCTGCTGGTCATGGCGCTGGTGGTCATGTACTTGATCCTGGGAATCCTCTACGAGTCTTTCATTCACCCGCTGACGATCCTTTCGGCGCTGCCGTTTGCAGGATTCGGCGCTTTGGCGACGCTGATGCTGTTCCGCGTTGAACTTTCGCTGTATGCGTTCGTGGGCATCATCATGCTGATTGGGCTGGTGAAGAAGAACGGCATCATGATGGTGGACTTTGCTATCGAGCAGCGGAAGACCAGGACCATCTCGGCTCAGGACGCGATTTATGATGCCTGCCTGGTCCGGTTCCGGCCGATCATGATGACCACGATGGCGGCGCTGATGGGGACGCTGCCTATTGCCCTGGGAGCCGGGGCGGGCGCCGAATCGCGGCGGCCGCTGGGCTTGGCCGTGGTGGGCGGGCTGGTGTTCTCGCAGCTCATCACGCTGTTTGCGACGCCGGTGTTCTACGTATATCTGGACCGGGTGCAGCAGTGGTTTGGGAGGAAGGAACGACTGCGCATCGCCGCTGAGGGTGTTGACGCCTCCACCAACGGCACGGTGACTCACCAGGCCGCGCATGTCGCGGTGCGCTGATCAGGGAATAGGGATCCTTGTCGCCGCCGCTGGAATAGAAGTATGGGGTGCTGCCCACGGGAATGCCGCCATCCGCATCAAACGGAACCTTTTCGGTCGACGGGGGAAACGGAGCAATCCGGTCGAACAAGTTGTTGGCGCGGCGGATGCTGGTGATCCCGTACTGCCTTCCGGGGGGAGCATCGCCCAGAACGGTCTTGGTCAGTTGGGCCAAGGGGTTCGCTGCGGAGGTTATGTCGGTGACGATCACACCCTTAAACGCGGGGTGCACGTAGCGGATCGGACGGCCCCAGCCATCAAAGGCCGTCAGAAGCGAGGGTTGCTGTCCGAAGTTCGGGGCCGCGGGATCCGCAACATCCGGGTCATACTCGCGAACCATTTTGGGGTCGATCCCCTTGATCATCACATCCACCTCGGGAACCTGCTTGCACTGAAGCAGGAAGAGGCCAACGGTGTTGATGTATGTGGGATGTTCATTGGGCGGAGGAGGAACGGTGAAGTTACGGCCATCCACGATCGGGATGATGTACTTGAGGCTTCCCGGACCTCCCGTTTGCGGGCGCGGATCCAAGACGGTTGCCGGGGGCACACCCTTGGATCGCGTGTAGGCCTCCAGCATGGAATCCAGGCTGCGGAGGACCTGCTCGGTCTGCTTCTGCTTTCCTGCACCGGCAACCTTACCGGCGACGACGACGACCAAGCCGATGAGAATCGCGATAATCGCGATCACCACCAGCAGCTCGATGAGAGTGAACGCCCGCCGTGAGACGGAACGTACGACCGGGCGATTGGCGCGATGAACCATGGGCGGCTTCCTCGACTAAGGATCAATGAGACGTCAGCATACCGCCCGGATCGGTACTGGGGGACTATACGCCCCCGAAAGCCTACCGGATGCGTCCGGGATCTAGAGCATGCCGCTCCCGCCTCCGCCCCCCCCGCCCACTTCAAATCCCGGGCTGCTGATTGACCCGAACATCGACGGCCCTCCGCCCCCACCACCCGCGGGCAGCGGAGCAGGTCGCGATGGCGGGGATGGCATCCGAGATTGCGGCGGCATGCCGGGAGACATTCGGACCTTGAAAACGTCGTCCGTAATCCGGTCGCGAACGCCTTCGAGCATCTGCTGGAAGTACTTGGAGCCCTCGCGTTTGAACTCGGTCCTGGGGTCCTGCTGGCTGTAGGCCCGCAGGTTGATGGTCTCGCGAAGCACATCCATGGCGTAGAGGTGGTCACGCCAGGAGTTGTCGAGCGTCTGGAGCAGGATGGTCTGCTCGAACTGGACCAGCTCGGCCCGCACCACGCTCTCGACTCGGGCCCGGATCGCATCGTCGCGTTCCTTGCCTTCCAGGTACCGCATCCAGTCCACGACACCGACGCCGAACTTAGCCTTCAGGTGCCCATCGAGCGCCTCATCGTCCTTGCACGCCAATGCGGCTTGAACATCCTTTTCCAAGGTGCCGGATTCGAGCGCCTTGCGGCAGGCCTCGACCAGTTCGGCCTTCGCGGCTTGGGGCGGCTTGGATCGCATAGTCTCGATGGTCCAGTTCAGGTTGTAGCGCCGGTTGGCCCAATCCACCAGGAACTGCATCGCCCCCATCGGGTTCTGCCGGACCAATTGCATGGTGATGTCCATCGCGAAGTCCACCGGGTACTCGATCTCCCGCTTGGTGTACTGCTCGCGAGCCCGCTTCATGATGACTTCGGCGGGTGGGTTGTCCTTGTCATCCATCGCCTTGAGAATCTCATCCGGGTCGACCTGCAGATCGAACTTGTTGCGCATCGCCGTGGCCAGCTGCTGGGCCCCGTAGTTGCGCACCAGGTATTGGTTGATGCCGGCTAGGTCGGCTTCATCGATTCGGGCGGCCGCGGCCTCGGTAAGCACGTGGCGGACGTGGGAGCGACTGGCCTGAGCGCCCTCGGTCTCGAGTTCGCGGGGCGTCATTTCCACGCCGAACTTGGTGCGTGCCCACAGGATGAGACCCTGGACGTCAAAGTCGATCTTGACGTCCGAGCCTTCTTCGGGGATGTACTCTCCGAGTGTCACGTCGATCATGGCGCGGGCTTCAGCCTTGGCCTCTTCGCGCAGACGCTTCTCGATTTCGAAGTCTTCCAGGCCGCGGAGCCGCTCGGGGGGAACGGAAATATCCAGCTTCTGCCGGGCGAACTCGGCGATGCAGGTGAGCGGGTAGTCCTTGTTGAGGTACTCACCGCACGCGTCATCGATCGCTTCGTGGATGTAGTCGAGAATGACTTCCTTGGTGCCGCGGCCTTCGAGAACCTGCTGGCGCAGGCCGTAGAAGCGCTGGCGCTGGTGCTCCATGACTTCGTCGTATTCGAGGATATTTTTGCGAACCTGGAAGTTGCGCTCTTCGACCTTGCGCTGGGCGCGTTCGACGCTCTTGCTGAGCCAGGGGTGCTCGATGGAGTCACCCTCCTTCATACCCAGGCGTGAGAGGATCTTCATCTGCGTCTCGCCGGCGAACATCTTCATCAGGTCATCTTCGAGGCTGACGTAGAAGCGTGAGGAGCCCTTGTCTCCCTGGCGGCCGGAGCGGCCGCGGAGCTGGTTATCGATGCGGCGGGCTTCGTGGCGCTCGGTGCCGATGACGTGGAGGCCGCCGAGTTCCTCGACGGTATCAAACCAGCGGATGCGGTGGAGCAGGAAGCGGCCGCTGGTGTCAAGCTCGGTGCGGAGCTCTTCGGCGGACATTTTCTCGGCCTTGTTGCCCAGGTAGGTATGCGTCTCAGCCCAGTGGCGGAGGAGTTCGAGCTCAAGCTCGGCGAAGGGCATGGTCTCGACGTCGCGCTTGTTCTGGCCCAGTTCCTTGGGCGCGATCTTGCGGAAGACGGCCTCGCGGAGCTCTTCCTCCGTGGAGTTAACGGTGACGGTGCGCGGCGCGATGCCGCGGCGGAGCCAATGGTCCAGCAGGGCTTCGCGGGTGCACTTGCCGAGCTTGATGTCGGTGCCGCGGCCGGCCATGTTGGTGGCGATCATGACGGCGCCGAGCTGGCCGGCGTTCTCGACGATGTGAGCTTCGCGCTCGTGCTGCTTGGCGTTGAGGACCTCGTGCTTCACGCCGTGCTTGCCGGTGAGGAGCTTGGAGAGGGTTTCGCTCTTCTCGACGCTGGTGGTGCCGACCAGAACGGGGCGGCCGACATCGTTAAACGCTTTGATTTCGTCAACGATGTGATCCCACTTGTCTTTGGCCCGAAGGAACATGAGATCCTCAAAGTCGGTGCGGACCATGGGCTTGTTGGTGGGGATGGCCACGACATCCAGCTTGTAGATGTCGTGGAACTCCTGGGCCTCCGTGTCGGCGGTTCCGGTCATGCCGCTGAGGCGCTTGTACATCTTGAAGAAGTTCTGAATCGTGACCGTGGCGACGGTCTGGGTTTCCTGCTTGATCGGGACTTTTTCCTTGGCTTCGCAGGCCTGGTGCAGGCCGTCGGACCATGCGCGGCCGATCATGGGTCGGCCGGTGAAGGTGTCCACGATGATGACGCTGGGCTCGTTGCGCCCGGTCATCGGGTCCGGGGCGTTCATGATCACATAGTCGCGATCGCGCTGGTAAACGACGTGGGCACGCAGCGACTGCTCGAGCAGGTGCGGGACATCCATGTTTTCGCCGACGTAAAGAGAGCCCAGGCCCGCGACTCGCTGTGCCTCGGCGACGCCGTCGTGCGTCAGGTGGCATGACTTACGCTCGAGCTCAACCTCGTAAAACTGCGTGTGCTTCTTGCGATCGGCCTCGACCGCGGGCAGTTCCGCCTTGGCCTGTTTTAACTGCTCTTGCAGGCCCGGGATCGCGGCCTTGTCGCGGGCCTGGCGGATGTCGCCTTCCAGACCCTTGAGCCGCTGGAGCATTTTCTGATATCGGTCGTCGGCCTCCTGCCAGGGCTTTTGCTTTTCGACCAGATGCTTGGCCAAACGATCGGCCAGGTCGTAGCGGGGCGAATCTTCGTGGGCAGGGCCGGTGATGATCAGGGGGGTTCTAGCCTCGTCGATCAGGATGGAGTCCACCTCGTCAACGATGGCAAAGTCGCGACGGCGCTGCACCTGCTCATCGACCCGGCGCTTCATGTTGTCGCGCAGGTAATCGAAGCCGAACTCCGCGGTCGTGCCGTACACGACATCGCAGCGGTACATCCGGCGTTTCTCATCTTCATCCTGCATGTGCTGGGGGTGGATCACCCCAACCGTCAGGCCCAGGGCCCAGAAGTACGGGTAGGTCCAGTCGCGGTCGCGCTGCACCAGGTAGTCGTTGACCGTGACAACGTGCACCTTGCGGCGCTCGATGGCGGCCAGATAACAGGCGAGCGGCGCGACGATGGTCTTGCCTTCACCCGTGCGCATTTCGGAGATCTTGCCCTGATAGAGCACCATGCCGCCGATGAGCTGCACATCGAACGGGCGGGCTCGGAACGGCGGGCGGCTCTCGGGATAAAGCTCGCGGACCGCGTCGTAAATCTCGTTGGGAATGTCGCCCTGCAGGTAGCCGGGCACGGGCCCGGTGCAGCCGTTGAACTCGCCCTCGGGGGGCGCGGGCGGTCGGGCATCGATCTCGGCCTTGACCTTCGCGTACAGGTCTTGCACGTGCGTGGGCAAAGTCGTCGGGTCGAAGTTGAACTTCGGATTGAACACGTTGCGGATGCCCACGCACCGGTCCATTCCCTCGCGTGCAACGGCGAAGGCCTCGGTCAGCAGGTCATCGGTCTTGGCCCCTGCCTTCATACGGTCGCGGAACTCGGCCACCATGCCCCTGATCTGGGCGTCGGTCATCTGCCGGACCCGCGGCTCAAGGGCGTTGATCTCGGCGACTCGCTGCGTGTACTTCTTGACGAAGCGATCGTTGCGGCTGCCGATGAAGTACTTGATGATCGGGCCGATGAGGGGAATGCCTTGGTCTGCCATAGTCTTTCCTTCCGGTCCACTTGGGACCGGTTCCGACACGCTGGGTGGCGGGTCCTGTTGCGAGGACATCAAACCTGGGTGCGGCCAAACTGCAATGGCGGGCGCACCCGGAGAATCCAAAATCAAGATGTGTGAATAGAAACGCGCGGCGAAAGAACTACGCCGCGGGAGGCGGGAGGGCCAGAAGCGATTCCCGCAGCATGCTTGCCGCAGTCACTCGGGCCGCGGGCTCAACCCTGCCAGGGCTGGACCGAACACTCCGCCCCAGTGTGGGAGCGGTCGCTGCCCGGCACTGGACGTCTGAACCGACCAGCTCTCGGACGGCCCGGGCCAGTGTGGCCGTTATTTGGCGTGTGACTTGTCCCTGGCTCTCGGCGTCACGAGCCAGGCCGCGGAGGCCGGGCTTGAAGGAACTGACCGCGACCCCAATCAACAACCCGACAATGAGCACCGCCGACACGCTGGATCGCGTGCCGCGGGCGGGGGAAGGCGAATATGGGAAGGTCAGGTCCAAGGTATCTTGAGGTAAGTATCGGCGTGCCGGGTTCATCAAGCAAGGCGGTTGCCCGTTTGGATTCGCTCAGTTCGGCAGAAACCGACCCATTGTTCTTCGAAACCTGCGCGGACGATCGCACAAACCGCCAATGCGGCAGTCCGTGTAGCCCCCGGTCGACTGAATCTCTGGCCCCGCCTTGGGACCCCTGCCGATAACTCCCGGTCCCTTTCACCCCCACCGCCCACATCCGCGGCCCAGGGACGATACTCTTGGCCCCTATGGCCGCGGACGAACATCAAGAGAAGGACCCGATGGTCGCCACCCGCCAGTCGCTCCCTTCGACCCGTGAATCGGTCACGCACAAGTTCAGTGTCGCCCGGCACGAGGGCTATCTGACCATCGGCCTGTATGGCGACGGTCGCCCGGGTGAGATCTTCATCAAGATGTCCAAGGAAGGTTCGACGATCTCTGGCTTCTGCCAGGCGTTCTGTCGGGCGTTCAGCCTTTCGCTTCAGTTCGGTCTGACCATTGAAGAGTCGGTGGTGCGTTTCAAGGGCATGCGGTTTGAGCCCCTGGGCGCCACGAGCAACCCCGACATCCCCGAGTGCAGCAGCATCGTGGATTATGTCGCACGGTATCTCGAACTCCATTACGGCACGGCGCGGCGAGAGTGGTCGGACGAGAGCCGCTGACCCGCGGACGCTTGCGAAAAGACCGCTGAACTCCCATGGCGGGCCAGGAACTCAACTCTCCGGCTGCCCCACAACCTGTTCGCTATCCGTCCCTCGACGCTTTCCGCGGCGTTGTCATTGTGAGCATGTTGCTGGTGAACGCGATCCGCGGCCGCGATTTTGCTCCGGAGACGTTTCATCACGCGGACTGGCGGGTCGGTCCGCTTCACTCGACTTTCGCCGACTTGGTCGCGCCGTGGTTTCTGCTCGCGGTTGGACTGGCGTTGCCGTTTTCGATGCACTACGGCCGGGGAAAGGACGCTCCGTTTTTGCGAAAGGTCCTGGTTGCGGCGCGGCGCATGACCTTGCTGTTCATCATCGGCGGCTTGATCGAAGTTGCACGCGTTGTCACCTACGAGCCAGTTACCTGGCGGACGATGATCAGCGTTGATGTGCTTCCGCAGATCGGCATCGCGTACTTCGCGGCGCTGTTTCTGTATCACGGTCCGGCGTGGTCGCGACCGGTGTTCATTGTGCTGGTGTTCCTCAGCAAGGAGGTCTTGCTGGCGCATTGGCCGCATCCCGAAGTTGGACATCCGGTGTGGACCGCGGGCCAGAACATGCAGGACTACCTGCGGGCCCGATTCCCGCTTTTCAAGGGCTTTCACGGGGCGATGGTGGCCGCGTGCATCGTCTGCATCGGCACCTATTGGGGGGATCGACTGCGTCGTGCAGGTCCTGCGGCGCGTAACGCTATCACGCTGGTGGTTGCCGGCGGGATCATGGTGCTGCTGTCATGGCTATGGGCGTTTGACCTCCCCTACAGCCGCTACTACCACACGCCGACCTGGGCACTCTTGGCCGCGGGAACCGGGTCTGCGATGCTCGGGGTAGTCCACGGATCGATCGACACCCGTTGGGGCCGATGGCTCAATCTGTTGGTGCCGCTGGGCCGAAACCCCATCGCGGTCTACATCCTGGCCGAGTTGCTCTGGCCGCTGATTGACCCGGCCCATCGGTTCAAGCTCGCTCATCCGGATCGAACCTATCCGTGGGACGCTCTTGAACACCTGCTTGCGCGGGTTGTTGGTGAGGCCGCGGCCCCGTGGTTGCAGGTCTCGCTCTACCTTGCGGCGTTCTGGGCGTTGGCACTGGTTCTGCAGCGCAAACGATTATTTCTCAAACTCTGAGATTCAAGCCGGCGGCAGCCCGACGCTGGTTTCATCCCTGAGAATCCGCCCGAGCGGCACCCTGGCCCCGAGCTGGTACAGGATTGCCCGCAGCCCCACGAAGCTCTTGGTGATCCACGTGTTGACGGGAAGTGTCCGCACGTAGCGCCGCCGCAACAGGTCTCGCCACAGGTCCATGCCGCGGCGGAAGTAGGTCGGATCGCCAAAGTCAAAGGGCTCGAGCGTCACAACGGGTTCGCAGATCCAGTCGTACCAAGCGACCATGAGATCGATCCGATCCTTCTCGCCGAGTTGCTTCTGAGTCAGGTCCGCCCCGCGGATCACCGCCTGCCGAATCGCGTCACGAGAAACGAATGCGGCCCGCTCCGCTTCGGTCAGGTATTCGACATCCTCAGCCGAGTACCGCCGGACGCAACCGAAGTCGATCAGACCCAGCCGGCCGTCATTCATGAACAGAAAGTTACCCGGGTGCAGGTCGGAATACAGCATGTGCTCGCTGTAGCACATCTTCATGAACGACCGGACGATCAGGCTGCCGAACCGGTCCTTTTCTGCCTGCGCGGGGTTGGACTTCAGATAGGCCCCAAGGTGGCGCCCCTGCACCCAGTCCATGGTCAGCACGCGCTGGGTTGTAAACCGTTCATGAACTCTCGGAACAAACACGCCCTCCAGGTCATTCGTGGCTTTGGCCGCGGTCTTGAGGTTCTCAGCTTCGGCGAGGTAATCCACTTCCAGCGAAAGGACATCTTCGATGTCATCGAGCTGGCGCCGGATGCTGTCGCCATCGGGGCCCAGTCGCATGGGAGACACGAGCGTCTTGATGTTCGCGATGTCTGCACGGATGGACCGGGCGATCCCCGGATACTGCACCTTGACCGCAACCTGCTCGCCGGTTCCCTTGAGTCTGGCGCGATGGACCTGACCCAGAGACGCCGCGGCCACTGCTTCGGGCTCAAACTCATCGAACACGTCCTCGGGGTCGCCTCCCAACTCGCTCCGGACGCTCTCCCGCAGGAGGGAAAAGTGCATCGGCGGGGCCTGGAAGTGCAACCGGCCAAGGACATCCGCAAACTCTTCGGGCGCGACACCGGGCCAGTGCGCGAGCACTTGCCCCAGCTTCATCACCGCGCCGCGAAGGTGCGACATGGTGCCGAGAATCTGAAGGGCTGCATTGAGATGCGTTTCGTTGAGTTTCCGGGACCGCTCTTCTTCGCCGCTCCACATGCCGCGTAGCCACCAGAAGGTGTACGCCGCGGCGATCTTGCCTTGGAGAGTTCCCAGCGACCAGAACCGGCTGAACCGGCCCATCGGCACGGGCCTCGACTTCACACCGGCGAACAACCCGACAACGTCAAACTCCGGTGGTTCGCCTGACTGCAGGTTTTCCGGAAGTTGCGAGAGCACCTCGGACAGCGTGACATCGTGGGTCGTCATCGGGTCATCTCCTTGTCAAGAACCTGGTCGGGCGCACGCGCCGGCGACCGCTTCAACGATCCGGAGAACATCTGCACACTTTGATCGAGCAAGGCCCAGGTGTCTTCCTGCTTGGGCGAGTCGTCGGTTGCCCAAAAAGAAAGGACACCCAGATAGAGGGACCAGTACAGGTGCATGACCGGGGAGGTCGCCGCTTCACCCAGGCCGTGTCGCTCGAGGATGGTCCTGGCATCACCGAGCCTCTCGGTACGAATACTGACGGCTTCGCTCGTGACCGCGCCGGTCGTGAATGGCGACAATCCTGCTTCCAATACATCCTGCACAAACGAGCGGATGGGTTCCAAGGCCCGGATGTCGCACGCGACCAAGGAGAACAGTTCACTGTCGAGCGTGCCGAGCAGGCTCGCTTCCTTGGCCATCCGCTCGTGTGCTTGCTGGCGGCCCGCGGCGAACGCTTCGGAAGCGATGGCGATGGCCAGGGCTTCCTTGGAAGGGAAGTAGTTGAAAAGCGTCCCCACTGCGATGTCTGCGGCGCGGGCAATCTCGCGGGTGTTGGTGGCGTCTAACCCCTTGCGAACAAACAGCTTACGGGCCGCGACCTTGATGGCCTTCTCCGTCGCCTGCTTGGTTTCAAGGGTCACTCTCACGCCGCACTCCTTTAGTGAACACGCTCACTTAATGTATCGGGCAGGCGGCCACGAGTCAAGAGATATTCTGAGCATGCTCACATATTTGTCGCCACCACGAAACGGTTTACGTCGTGAACGCCCGGGCCTCGAAGCGCTCTTTCTCGTCCGCAAAGTCGGCGGGGGGCCCGGGCAGCTTGATCCAACGGGGTGGTTTGCCCAGGCCCTTGGTGATCTCGCGTTCCAACCGGCCGGGGCGGCATAACTCCTGCGTGTTGGTCGACGCGAAGATCATTCCCCCGGGCTTGAGCACGGCCGCGGCCTCGGCAACCAACTTCGCGTAATCATCTACGGAACTCCACGCGCGGATGCCCTTTCGCTTGGACCCGGAGGCGAAGCTCGGTGGGTCGAGGATCACCAAGTCGTATCGAAGCTGCTTGCGCCGGGCGTAGCTCAGGAACTCAAAGGTGTCCATTTTCGCGAACCGGTGCTTGGCCGGATCCAAGGCGTTGTGCGCGAAGTTCCGTTTGCCCCACTCCAGATATCGAGCCGAAACATCCACGCTCGTTGTTTCCGCGCCACCCTTGGCCGCGGCCACGGAAAACGCGCAGGTGTACGCAAACGTGTTGAGCACCGACGCCCCGCCCGGGCGGGACGCCCAAAGCGCCCCCTGCTTGGCCACGAAGATCCTGTTCTCGCGCTGGTCGAGAAATAGGCCCGTTGAAAGTCCGTCGTACAAACGGATCTCCAGATTCCACTCGGCCTCGCGGATCAGAAAGTACTCAGGCAAGGGTTCGCCGGCCGCGGGAGTCGGCTGGGTGACCACCTCCGGAAGCTCGCCACCGAGTCGCGAACGGTCCTTTGCGAAGGGCTTGAGGTACACGGCGCGCACACCCAGGGGCTTGAGTACGTCAAAGGCGGTCGCGGCCTCTCGCGCGGCGTCAAACCAGCGCGGCGCCCTGCCTTCATAGATGATCAGAACTGCGCCGGGGCCGTAGACATCGACGAACACGCCATCGACACCGGCGACCCCCGAGAATGCGCGGAACGCCTGCGTCTTGCCCGAGCTTGACAAGGCCTTGCGTGATTCCAGCGCCTTGGAAAGGCCGACGCGGAACTTCGCTTGCTCGCCGGAAGATTCAGCCGTGTGCGCCAACGCCATAGCCCCCACCAACACAACCGCCCGCAAGCCTTTGGCCTGCGGGCGTTTATGCTCGAATCGGGGTAGGCGGATTTGAACCGCCGACCTTTTGACCCCCAGTCAAACGCGCTACCAAGCTGCGCTATACCCCGGGAACAGGCAGGAGGATAGGCCCCGCGGGGGCCTTTGCCAATGCCGCGCCCGTCAAACAAAGCGGCCCGGGGCTTGGAGCACCCCGGGCCGCGGATGATCCTGAAACTTCAGCGTTTACGGGCAACCGGCGGCGTAGGCGTTCAGGAAGCACTGGAAGTCGTTGACGTTCAGAACGGGGGAGGTGGTGCTGCCGTCGCAGTTGGCATAGCTCTCAGCGGCCGCGAACCGGTTGGTAAAGCACTGGAAGTCGTTCACGGTCAACACTGGGGTGCTCGTGCTTTCATCGCAGTTGGCATAGCACGGAGTCGTGCAGATGAGCGATGTCACCTGGAAGTCGTCCATCGCGGCCTCGACGATTGCTCCGGTGATGTCGGACGCGACGAACCGCACCCGCATCTGGTTGGTGTAAGCCACGGGGGCATCGATGGCCAGGTCATAGAACTTCCACTTGCCGTGGGTCTCGCTGCCTGCGGGGCCCAAGGCACGAAGTGTCGTCCAGGAGAGGCCGTTGTTGGGGGACACATCGATCTGGAACGTGTTGGAGTTGGGATTGAAGGTCCCCACATCGTTGGAATACCACAGCCAGAAGTTGACGCGCGGGTGGCGGAGCGAGGTGATGTCAAACAACGGGCTGGTGAGCGTCGTCTTGCCGCCGTCCACGTCGTAGTCCGACACCTGCTGGCCAGCGCGGTAGTCCGTGATGTAGCAACGGGTGCCGACAGGCGTGTGATCTACGCCCGGTTGGGCCGCGGTTCCTTGCGGGATGTCCCGTCCCCAGATGCCGGTGATCGCGGTGTCATCGGGCGCCCCGACGACCCAGCCGCTGGCCAGTTCCAGGTTGTCCTGCAGGACCACGTTGAGGGCCTCGGCCGTGGGGTAGTAGAACGCCCCGGCCGCGGGCGCCGTGCTCGGGAACGTGACAACCAAGGCGGGTAGAACCGGGTTGGTCGAGGCCGCAGCGGTGGCCTGGAAGTAGTAGTCCACGATCGAATCGCACGGCTGGGCCGGCACGGTGAAAGAGTAGTGGTTGGTGGTGACCTGGGTCATGTTGGATGTGATCCACGACCCGTTGTTGATGCGGTAGATGATCTTGCCCGTGTTGGCCTGCGGCACGCGAGAGAGCTCTTCGACGTTCATCAGGATCGTGACCGGCGTGTTCGGCGCCGTGAGACCGGGCTGGCCGCTCGGGAAGAAGAACCCAAGGGGCGGCGCTGATGGCACCGGAACGCTCTGAGCCTTGAACGCCTTGGTGATCGGGGCGTAATCCGGCGTGCCGTTA
The DNA here is from genome assembly GCA_044222485.1 of Phycisphaerales bacterium. Lineage (GTDB taxonomy): Bacteria > Planctomycetota > Phycisphaerae > Phycisphaerales > UBA1924 > JAHBXE01. The sequence continues at coordinate 90,663 of JBGAND010000012.1, forward strand.
GTCAGGTCGCCGTCATCATCGTTGATGGTGAGCACCTCGATGGCGGTGTTCTCGTTAGCAGAGTTGCCAAAATTGTCGCCCGTGCCACCGGTGGCGATCTGCATCCAGTCCACCATGAGCTGCTGAGTCTTGGTCAAGCCGATGCCTGAACCGTACTTGGTGCCCATGTTCTGGCGGATGCGAATCCAGACCGCGGCCAAAATCTCGCCGCAACAGTGCGGGTCGGCTGCACAAGGGCCGGAGCAAGGAAACTGGATGTTCTCAACCAGCGGTGTTCGGACACTGGTGCCTGGACCTTGGAACCCCTGGCCCAGAATGGTCTGGTCGTAGAGCAACAGGGCGCCGGAGTCGGCAAAACCCTCTCCGAATCCACCCTGGCCCAGGCCGAGCCGATTGACCACGTGGTGCCCGTATTCATGGGCAACCACGTCAGAATACGCGGTGTTCACACAACCGCCGCCCGCTTTGAAGAAGTTGATGGACGCCCCGTCGTAGAACGCGTTGCAGGTCGAGTTCAGGTTGGTGTTCGCCCGGAGCGATGAGTCAATCAGGTTCCAAGTGCCCGACCGGTCGCGGAAAAAGTTGTGGATCTTGTTCGTATGAATGAACGCGTTGACCTGAGCCGTCGTCAACGAGTTCGCCCCGCCCGGCACGTTGTTGAACATCAGCGCGGCGGGCGAGCCGGGCGTCGCGTTCTGGGTGATGCTGAGTTCGCCACCTCCCGTATTGCTGATCCAGACCCACTTGCCCGTTCCCGCACCAGGCCCCAGCGCGGTCGTGAGTGAAACGGTGGAGGTGCCGGAGTTGGGCAAGAGGAACACACCGGAACGATCGGTGTAGTCCGGGAGCTCCCCGAAGATCCCGACGCGGATTTCGGGCATGTTCATCGGCACGGGGAGGTTGGTGGCCGTATCAGGCAGAACGCCCGGTGTCCCTTTGGCCTGAATGGTGCCGCCGACGTCGGTGAAGATAACGTCGTTGCGGATGTGCTCAACCACGCCCGTCTGGGTGTTCACGAAGAACGTCAGCTTGCGGCGCTTGTTGGGGTCCACCACCTCGCCGACGAACTTCCACACGCGTACCGGCGTTACCCAGCGACCGTTGCCCTGCCAGACTGCCTGCTCCGGGGCCGACCACTGTTCCAGACCCGCATACAACTTCTGGGCCTTGACAATCGCCAGCGCCGTTTCGCCGGTCAGCAGCGCGGGCAGTAGCGCCGCCTCGCCGAACGGAGCCGGGGTACCGCCCCAGAACATCACGCGGTGCATCCCCTGGTCCCCGGGGGCCGTCATGATGCGCACCGTGCCGTATTCAACCGGGAGGTTCGCGATGTACTGCTGATAGGCGAAGACCTGGCGCTTGCCGTCGGCAAGCGTCGATGACCATGTTGGGCGCAGGTCCAGACCCGGCGCCACGGCTTCACCGTAGATCGCGAGGAAGTTGTCCACCGCGATTTGAGCCGTCGGGCCGGCGCTCATGGGGGAGCCCGCGATCATCCGGAGGCGACCCTGGTCCATTGTCACTTCGGAACGGGGAAACTGAGCCACCATCTCTCTGGCCGCCGGAGAAAGCGCGGCCGTGTTCACCCCCGCCAGCGCCCCTGCGACAGATGTGAGTAGGGCCGCCGAAACCGCCGCCATTGCTCGCCGAGACTTCATTGCGTGGATCCTCCACTGGCGTTGAGATGCTTGCACGATCGCCGCCCACGCCCCCCGGGGCGTTGGCTGAACTTCTGAGTATAACGGGGTATCGCCGTTCCGCTAGCCAGAACGCCCCCTGTTCGCACGCCTATTCGATGTGGTTCCGGCCTTTGTTTCATGCCCAGGCCGGCCCATAACCACCGCAAGCCGCGAATTGGCCCTTTATGCCCGCGCTCCATGGAAAAGGCCCGCGGCGTGGGCCGCGGGCCTTGAACAGAGCCGGAAAGCTCAAGTGCGGGTTAGCTGCAGCCCGCGGAGAAGGAGTTGAGGAAGCACTGGAAGTCGTTGGCTGTGAGTGTCGGCGCCGCAGTGCTGTTGTCGCAGTTGGCGTAGCTCTGATTCGACGCGAAAGCGTTGAGGAAGCACTGGAAGTCGTTGGCCGTCAGGATGGGTGGGGTCGTGCTGCCATCGCAGTTGGAGTAGCACGGCACCGCGGTGATTGTCGGGCAGGCCTGTACGGCGGTCATGGTGCCCTTGTGCGCCGTGATGGCGGCGCAGATCCGCGAATAGTTTGGCGTGCCGTTAGCCAGGTTGCCGTCGTTGTCATCGATCGTGTACATCTCGATCACGTTGGCCGGGCCGAACGCGACGAACGTGCTGGGTCCGCCGGTCGTGATGAGCGACCAAGCCACCTCCATTTGACGGGTCAGGTTCAGGCCCGGGGTCGAACCGTGGAAGGCTCCCATGTTGAGGCGGGTCTGGTACCAGATCGCGCCAAGGAGCTCTCCGCAGCAGTGAACTTCGGTGCCGCAGCTGGGAGTCGTCGTGCACGGATATTGCACGTTGTCCGACATAGGGGTCCGAACAGGGGTGCCGTCCTGGAAGAAGTTGTGCCCGATGATCGGATCATCCTGAATGAGCATGGCGGTGACATCGCCGTATCCCTCACCGAAGGAGTTCTGCGACCGGCCCAGTCGGTTCACGATGAAGTGGCCGTACTCGTGGAAAATAACGTTGGCGTAGGCCGAGTTGTTGCAGCCGCCGCCGGCGTTGAAGAAGTTGAGGTTGCAGGTCGTGCAGGGGGTGGCCGTGGATGCGCCGCTGAAGTTCGCGTTGCAGGTTCCGGCGACGCCCGTGTTGGCCCGGAGGACCTGATCCAACCTGGTGTAGGTCGGCGCCAGGTCCTTGAAGTAGTTGTGAACGACGTTCACGTACACAAACGCGTTGACCTGCGCAGTCGTCGTTGAGTTGACTCCAACCGGGGCGTTGTTGAAAACCAGGGCGCCCGGACCGGGGGGAAGAACGCCGGCTTGAGTTGCCGTAATCCCCGCGGCCCCGTTTGCCGTAACCTGCACCCACTGGCCGCCGAACCCGCCCGCGGTGCCAATGCTGCTGTTCAGCGTGACGGCGGAAGTACCGGGATTGATGATCGAAAACACTCCGTTGCGGTTGGTGAACGCGGTATTGCCGCCGCTCACGCCGACCTTGATTTCCGGCATATTCACCACGACCGGCGGGTTAGAGGCGATGTCGGGATCTACTCCGGGCGTCGCCTTGCCCGTGACCGTGCCGCCGACATCGGTGTGGGAGACTTCGCTACGGGTCGAGACGATCTGGCCGGTGTGGGCGTCAATAAAGAACGTGAGGGTCGCACCGCCGGGAACCTTGGTGGAGTCGCCGGTGATCTTCCAGGTCAGAACCGGGGCAATCCAGTCACCGTTGCCCTGGAAGATGACCAGTTCAGGAGCGCCGAACCAGGTGTCGAGACCCTGTCCCTCTTTGCAAGACTGGGCGATGGCCGCGGCCAGTTCTGAGGTCACGGTAGCCGGAGTGAATCCGCCTTCGGGGCGTGGAGCCATGTTGCCGCCCGCGAAGACGACCCGGGGGGTCGCGCCGTTGAGCACCAACACCCGGACATCCCCGAACTCGACCGGGTAGCCGTCGATCTTCTCGCGGTAGCTGAACACCGAGTGCCTGCCGTCGGCGGTGTCGGCCGCCCAGTCGGGGGCCAGCTCGATCGTGCCCATGCCGAACGCGTCGGAATGGAGCAGGATGAAGGCCTCCGCGGCCGCGGCCGCGTTCTGTCCGGCCGTCATGGGGACGCCGTAGATCAGCTGAATGCGGTCATTGTTTTTGTGAATCTGAGCGCCCGGATAGAGCTGGAGCAGCTCGCGGGTGGCTGAGGGAAGGGCTTTGTCCACACCCATCGCTACCGAACAGGCAGCAAGAAGCGCAGCGATAGAAACGTTCCTGACGACACGGTTAGTCATGACTCTCTGATCCTTTCGAACTAAATGGGATTCCGCCGAAGACGTCCCGGCCAGACCAGACTACATCGACTATCACAGATGTAAAGGGCCGAGTTTCTGAGTTGGTCGGTTCGAGACTGCGTCTGTGGCGGTTCCGGGGAACCCTCGACTGGCCGATCTGGGGGTATGCTCAGGACATGGAGACCCTGCTCATCACGGGTGGACGAGTCATTGATCCGGCAACCGGTTTGGACCGGCAGGCCGATGTTGCCATTCAAGATGGACGAATTGCCCAGATTGACACCGGCCTGTCCCTATCGGGGGTTGGGCGCGTTATCGAGGCGCGTGATCGACTGGTAGTTCCGGGCCTGATTGACCCGCACGTCCACCTTCGCGAGCCCGGACAGGAGCACAAAGAGACCTTGGAGTCGGGATCCCGGTCTGGGCTGGCCGGGGGGTTTTCGACCCTCTGCTGTATGCCGAACACCTCCCCGGCGCTGGATTCGCCGGAGATCGTCGGGTTCGTTGAGAACCAGTCTCGGAAGGCGGGGGCGGGACGGGTGTTTTCGGTGGCCGCGGCCACCAAGGGGCGGCGCGGGGAAGAACTGGCTGAGATTCAAATGCTGGCACGGGCAGGGGCGGTGGGGTTCAGCGATGACGGAGACTGCATCGCATCGGCGGGAATGATGGCCCGGGTTCTGAACGCGGTGAAGCAGACGGGGCTGTCTTTCATGCAGCACTGCCAGGAACCCACCTTGACGCGTGGCGCATCCATGCACGCGGGTGAGGTCTCGGTGCGGCTGGGATTGACGGGGTGGCCACGGGTGGCCGAAGACATCATTATTGAACGGGATATCAGGCTCAATCGGGGGATTGGGTGCTGGTACCACGTGCAGCACATGTCTTCGGGCGATTCGGTGGAGATCGTGCGGCGAGCCCGGGCAGAAGGCCAGAAGGTGACGGCGGAGGCCTCCCCCCACCACTTGCTGCTGACGCACGAGGCATGCGACGGGTACAACACCGCGGCCAAGATGAACCCGCCATTGCGCGAGCAACGGGACATTGATGCGCTCCGACAGGGCGTGGCGGATGGCACGATCACGGTGCTGGCGACGGACCATGCGCCGCACTCGAAGGATGAGAAGGCGCTGCCGTTTGAGGAGGCTCCGTTTGGGATTGTCGGGCTGGAGACGGCGCTGCCGCTGTATGTCGAGGCGCTGGTACAGACGAAGTTGATTGGTTGGCCACGGCTGATTGCGCTGTTGACGATTGAGCCGGCGAGGTTGTGCGGGCTGGATCGGCAGGGACTGGGGCAACTCAAGGTTGGTGGGCCGGCGGATGTGACGATTATCGACCCGGATGCGGCGTGGACGATCCGGGCTTCGGAGTTTGTGAGCAAGTCGAAGAACACGCCGTTTGATGGGCGGAAGGTCAAGGGGCGGGCGGTGGCGACGATCGTCGGGGGCCGCGTGGCGTTCGAACGCGGGCGGGCTTGAGCCAGGGCAAAGGGAGGGAGTTGGTTCACTTCTCGGAAAGCGAGAGCGTGTTTCGACGCGCCGCAGCACCGTTCGATACGGAGCTTCCAAGAATCAAGACCCTTGTCCCCGCGGCCATCGTTGAGCATGTCGGCGCGACTTCCGTGCCCGGCCTGTTGACCAAGGGTGACCTCGACATTGCGGTACGCGTGTCCGCGAAACGTTTCGCGAACGCCGAAGCTGCCCTTGCGGCGAGCTACCCCTGAATGCTGGGAACTGGCACTCCGAGACCTTTGCATCGTTCGCGGAGGATGACTCCACGCCGCCGCTGGCAATTCAGCTTTGTGCCATTGATGGCCCGGAAGACACGTTCGTCCGGCTGCGTGATCTGCTTCGATCGCGGCCAAGCCTCGTGGAACGATTGAACACGCTGAAGCGCACTTGGCACGGCCGACCAATGGATGAGTATCGAGCTGCGAAAGGAAGGTCCATCGATGATGTTCTGGCGGGCAAAGTTGATTGAATTCCGACCGTCGCCGCCCCTACCGTGTGCTTCTGGAGCATCAGTGCCTCCTCGTTGAAAGGGTTTGCGATGGCAATTCGTGTCGGGATTAACGGCTTTGGTCGCATCGGTCGGCTCGTTTACCGCATCGCTTTGGAAAACCCGAACCTCGAGATCGTCGCGGTCAACGACCTCGTGCCTGCCGACAACCTCGCGTACCTCTTGAAGTACGACACGATGCACGGCCGGATCAGGGCCAAGTCGGTCACCGCAACCGAGACCTCGTTCACGGTCGATGGCCGCGCGACCAAGACCACCGCCGAGAAGGACCCGGGCAAGCTGCCGTGGAAGGACCTAGGTGTTCATTACGTGCTCGAGTCCACCGGGCTCTTCACCGATTTTGAAAAGGCGAGTCTCCACGTGGCCGCGGGCGCGAAGCGCGTGATCATCTCCGCCCCTACCAAGTCCACCGAGCAAGTGCCGACGCTGTGCATGGGTGTGAACCACAACAAGTACGACCCGGCGAAGCACACGGTGGTGTCCAACGCCTCGTGCACGACCAACTGCCTGGCTCCGATCGCCAATGTCATCCAGGATGCGTTTGGGTTGGAAGAGGGTCTGATGACGACCATCCACGCCGCGACCGCGACGCAGCCGACGCAGGATGGCCCCTCCAAGAAGGACTGGCGCGGCGGGCGCAACGCGTACATGAACATCATCCCGTCTTCGACCGGGGCGGCCAAGGCCGTCACGCTCTGCATCCCGGAACTCAAGGGCAAGCTCACGGGCATGTCCTTCCGCGTTCCCACCGCCGACGTCTCGGCCGTTGACCTCACGTTCAAGACCGGCAAGGACACCTCGCTCGCCGAGATCAACGCGGCAATGAAGGCGGCCGCGGATGGGCCGATGACGGGCATCCTCGGTTACACGGACGAAGAGGTCGTGTCGAGTGACTTCGTGGGTGATCGGCGCAGCTCGATCTACGACGCCAAAGCCGGAATTGAGCTCAACAAGCGGTTCTTCAAGGTTGTGAGCTGGTACGACAACGAGTTCGGTTATTCGGCCCGCTGCGTGGACATGATCAAGCTCCTGGCGGACAAGGACGGCATCAAGTAACCGCAACCAAACGCCGCGGCCATTGGTACAAACCGGGGCGGGGCGGGGAATCCGATGCCTCTTGATCGCGCCAGGATCCTGTACCTGATCGAGGACCTCAAGACGCGCCCGGAGCGTGTGAGGCTTTTGAAGCGCATCGGAGGCTTTGCCGGGATCTTTTTCGTTGGGCTGATCGTGCTGCTCCTCGCCAGAGGCACGCCCGTAAAAAAGCCCAAGCCCAAGGTATTGGATGACCAACCCAAACCGATGACTCAGGGAATGCAGGATGCGTTCGCGACCGCAAAGGCCGCGGAGCCGTTGCTGCGGAAGGATCCCCGATTCGCCCGGGTCTACTTCGTCCCCAGTGCCGCAACCCCGGCCCAGAAGCTGGGCAAGATCGTGGTCATGGGAGAGATGAACAGCGAGGAAGACCTGCGTGCCCTGCAACTTCAGATGCAGGACATCGCGGTGAGCGTCCCGCTCGACTGGCAGGTCTCGCTTCCCGGGCAGTGATCAGGGAATCTTGCGACGCCGAATCTGGTCGGCCCGCGACTTGATGGCCGCGGCCCAGGCATCCAGCGTTTCACCAAGCTTCGGATGCTCCGTTCGCAACTCTTCGACTTTCTTCAACGCCGCGGGCTCGTCAAACGGCTCAGCGCGCAGCAAGGGCAGCAAGGCGGCCTGCAAGTCAAAGTCGTCTGCGGCATCCTTTGGCGTCTCTGGCGGCGCCGGAGGAACTTCGGACTGCGGAGCGGGAGGGACGACTTCGGGCAATGGATTCGGTGCGGTTTCCGGCGGCGATTCCAGAGTCGGGTTGCTCGCATTGGTCGGCGGGACTGGAGTGCTTGCCGGTGCCTTAGAAGCCGGCATCGCATCATTCAATCCCGGAATCGTCAGACGACCCGTCGCGACCAGTGCGAGAACCACTCCCATACCGACCATCAGCACGACTGTCACGCCAACCAGCCAAGTCGTCGCGTTTGAAGAGCGCTCAACGACGGGCTGAGGTTCTGGGGTCGAATGCACTGGGGTGGGGGCCGACGTCGGCTTGACGGGAGTTGCCGAAGTCATCACCGCAGGTTTGTGCACTTCGGCGGCCACCGGAACCGGTCCCGGCGTCTCCATAGACGCCGCGGCCACCATCTCGGGAGAAGCCTCACCCGGCAGCATGTGAACCGGGGCCAGTCCCATGTGCTGCCGGTCCGCATCGGGCGTGAAAACCGCTCCGCAGGCCTTGCACGAATAATCGTCTGGCTTCACGGTGGCGCGGCAGTTGTGGCACGCACCCAACAGGTTCGCAATTGACGGTGTCCGCCCGGCGAAATTCCAAAACTGCTTGGTGCCGGGTCCCCGCAGAATCGTGTCGCGGGTGACCTTGCCTCGGCGGATCATCTCCCGAAGAGTCTCGATCGAGCACCCCGGGCGCCAAGGCCCGGATGCATCTCGGATGAACCAAGGCCCCATCGCATTCTGGGTCGCCTGCCGGGAAAGGGGATCAAAGAACCCGCGGCAGCCATCGCAGCGGCGAGGATCGGCGGAAACCTCCCCGCAATAGGGGCAAAGAACCCGCTGTGCGGGCAAGACCGTCGGAACGGCGGGACGGACACGGGACATGGAAAGGCTCCGTGACGGTTGACTCCAGGCACCACCGCCGCTGTCATGGTCTTGTGGATATACGAAAGAATCAACCGTTCGGGCACACATTGACCCACATCATTTTCGCTCTGGCGGCTTTGCAGGTGGCCGGGTGCGCCTCGGCACCCCCCACCGCCGCGGAACTGCGGCGGCAGGATGAGCAGGGGCTTGCCCAGACCTCCAAGGTTTCGAAGCCCGCGGGCGGCGAACCGAAGAACACCCAGCCCGGAGTCGCCGCACGCATCGACAGCCAACCGGTCACGTGGTCGGAACTGGACCCGCTCTTGGCCGAGGCCTCGGGCGGCCTGATCCTTCGCGAGATCGCCCTCGACCGCGCGCTCAAGGCTGAGTGCGAGTTCAAGGGCGTCAAGGTCACCGACGGAGAGGTGGCCCAGGAACGCGAGTTGCTGCTGTCATCCATCGAACGCGACGCCGCGGCCACACCCACAGATTCGGGCGTGCTGCTCGAATCGGTCCGCCGCTCGCGGGGTCTGGGAGAACTGAGGTTTAATCAACTGCTCGCACGAAATGCTCGCCTTCGCGCCCTGGTTCGTTCGACGGTGTCAGTCTCCGAAGATGACGTCGAGCAAGCTCTGCTCATCCGGTATGGCGAACGCTTCCGAATTCGCGTTATCGTCACGGCCTCGCAGCGGGACGCGATCGAACTCCGCGATGAGCTCTCAAAGTCGCCCGCCCTCAATATCGCGTTTTCACGGGCCGCGGCCATCAAGTCCATCGATGCATCCTCGGTCCGAGGCGGATTGCTAGAACCCATCAGCCCGGCGGATCAGTTGTATCCCGAATCCATCCGCAAGCTCTTTCCAGCCCTGAAGTCAGACGCGATCAGCCCGATCGTCTCCGTGGACAAGGGCTTTGCCATGTGCATTCTGGATTCGGTCGTGCCCGCGACGGACCGACCCGCAGATGCGGCACAGTCGGCTTCCAAGGAAATCCGCGTGCGACGCGAACGCCTGGCCATGGAAGAAACCGCGCGTCGCCTGCTCGCCCGCGTCAAGGTCGCGCCGCTGGATCCGAGCTTGGATTGGTCATGGCGAGCCTTGGCACCCCGCTGAATGTGCTATTTGGCCGGCGACAGAAGCCAACGAGCGATCGAGTCGGTGTCGGACAAGTCCTGGACCACCCGATCCGCGCCGACCGCCGCGAGTTCCTCCACCTTGAACTTGCCCGTCGCAACCCCCAGCGACCTGCAACCGTGAGTCTTGGCACACGTGATGTCGTGCGGCGTGTCACCGATGATCGTCACATCCCCCGGCGCAACGGCTCGGCCGTGCAGCTTGTGATACCGGTCGATCCCGATCGGAGGCAGGTGCGACCGCGCTGGCGGATCGTGCGGCGACTCATCCCCCCAAACCTGCACGCTGAACTGCGTCGGATCGATCCCGCACATGCTGAGCTTGAGTGATCCGGTCTCCTGGAAGTTGCCGGTCAGAAGGCCGCGAGTGGCTCCGGGCTCGTTCCCGACCCGCGCCAGCAACTCGTGAACACCGGGCAGCACTCGCTTCTTGTCCGAACTTTGGAGTTCTCCAACGAGGTACTTTCCGTACCCCTTCCGCATGTCCGCAAAGTTCTTTGCGTTCCGCGGCACACCCGACCGATCCAGCATCTCGCCCAGAATCAGCGGATCGAGTCGGCCCGCAAAGTCGATGCCGTCCGCAGTGAATCCCGGCCCAAAGAGCTCGCGCCCCGCGGCCACCATCGCCTTGATCCCCACACCCCCGGTGGTGATCATCGTCGCGTCAATATCAAACAGAATCAGCATCCCTGCTCCTATCGCTGGATCTCAAATCCCTGCTCGCCCTCTACCAGCGATATCGGTTGCACGTGGTCGCACTTAATGAACGCACTCATTTGGCCCCGTAGCGTCGCGAGAAAGCCCTGCACATTCTGGCGCTGCCCTTGGACTTCCAGTTGTACGCTGCCATCGGGCTCGTTGCGCACCCAACCGGTCACGCCGCTGCGACTCGCGATGGAGCGCGTGGTGGCCCTGAACCCCACTCCCTGAACGCGACCCTCGAACCTGGCGCTCAATCGCTCCATGGGCACTTGTAGGCTGGGCGGGGGGCCAGATCGATACCGGAGCCCCGTAACCGCTTACCAAGGTCCGGGTAACTACCCCAGCCCGGTCCGCTTATCCCAACTGTGCTGCCTTTTGTGATTATGCGGTTGATTCAGCCCCATCCGGTGCTAGTCTTTTACTTGGTAGGTCGGTCAGCCGCTCGCTGTACCGGATCCGGGGTTCCGCCTTCCGCGACTTCACACTCGCGCGGCAAAAAGGAACCGCAGGATCAACCACTCTTCGAGCGGCCGAGCCAGGTTCGAACCCGTGGTGCGTACTCCTCATTTAACTGGTGGTGAGGGGTGGACGCATCGGAACAAGGTCGTTCTTTGGGTTGAGTCGGCGCTCGGATGTTCAGAGGCACGCAAGAGATTCCGGTTCGTATCGTCAGGCCCGTTTCGGGCTGGTGGTCTGTCACGTCTGTGTGAGGGCAGGATGCCGATCGTTCGCAACAACGATGACCGGGAGCGCGTGCGCGACGCGTCGGACATTGTGCGCGTTATCGGTGAGCATCTGACTCTGAAGGCTCATGGCCGCGAGTATGTCGGAATCTGCCCGTTCCACGATGACCACAAGCCGTCGATGCGGGTGTCTCCCGCCAAGCAGATTTTCAAGTGCTTTGCCTGCGGCGCCGGTGGCGATGTCTTCAGCTTCGTCGAGAAGTACCACAGCATGGAGTTCCGCGAGGCCCTGGAGTATCTCGCAGAGCGCGGCAACGTTGAACTGACCAAGTTCCAGCGGACGGGGGGGGGCGGGATGGATGAGTCTTCGGGCTCTCTCCCGTCGGTTTCACGCAATGATCTGGTCAAGGCCAACGCTTCCGCTGCGGACTTCTTCAAGGCTTTGCTCCGCCACGCCGAACACGGCGCCGCCGCCCGCGAAATCATCGAACGTCGCGGCATCTCACCGGAAATGGTGGAGCAGTTCTCCATCGGTGTCAGCCCGGATCGCTGGGATGGCTTGCTCCTCACGATCCAGAAGCACCAAGGCGAAGCACGCGCGTTTGCCGAGGCGGGGCTGCTGAAGACCCGCGAATCCGACGGCACCTTCTACGACTCCTTCCGCAATCGCCTGATGTTCCCGATCCAGGATCAAATCGGCCGCTTCATCGCCTTTGGCGGCCGCAAGATCAAGGAAGAGGATGAGCCCAAGTACCTGAACTCCCCCGAGTCGCGGGTGTTCGACAAGTCGGGCACGCTGTTTGGTCTCTTCCAGGCCTCACGCTCGATTCAGAAAGAACGCGTCGCGATCATCACCGAGGGGTATACGGATACGATCGCCTGCCATCAGGCTGGAATCACCAACGTCGTTGCGACGCTCGGCACCGCTCTGACCGCCAAGCACGCGATGATCCTCCGCCGCTTGTGCGAGACCGTCGTGCTCCTGTTCGACGGCGATGAAGCCGGGCAGAAGGCCGCAGATCGGGCCGTCGAGGTCTTCTTTTCCGAAGAAATCGATGTCAAGATCGCAACCCTTGCCAGCCGTACCGACGCCAAGGACCCCGACGAACTGTTGAAGCGCGAGGGTGGCTCCGAAGTCCTCCGCGCGGCCATCAACCAAGCCACCGACCTCCTTGCCTACCGCTACCAGCGCATCCGCGAGCGCCTCGAGAACGCCGGTCCCAACGCGCTCTCTCGCGCGGTCAAAGAAGAACTCGCGCGCCTGGTCCAACTCGGCCTGAACTCACTGCCCATGCTCCGCCGCCGCATCATCATCAAGCAGATCGCGTCCATCGCCGGCATGGATGAGCAAACTATCTGGCGCGAGATTCCCGGCGGCCGCCCCGCGGGATCGATCACTGAGTCCAAGCCGACGCAGCCTCTCGCCGACCCCCGCCAGCGTCCTCTTCACGACGCCCTGGGCTGCCTCATGTGCGCCCCGATGCTCTGGTCCGAGCTTTCGGCTCGCGACCATGAGATCCTCGATCCGGCACACCTCGAGTCCGGTCCCGCGCACGATGTCGCCGAAGCCGTCACCTCCCTCTGCTCATCGCGCAAAGGCTGCGACATCGGCGAGGTCTGCACACGCCTGGAAAGCCACGAAGCCCAGGCCCTTGCCACCGACTGGCACGGGCGCATCGAGCTCAACACCGATTCAGACATCGCCCGTGTCCGGGCGTACTTGCAGGATTGTCTCAAAGGGCTGGCCGCCAGCGACCAGCCCCGTTCCATCGAAGCCACGCGCCGCCAGCACCTGGCTGGCGGCAACCGCCGGGCGCTCCCGCGCCCGGCGTAGTTGGTGTCGGTTAGTCGTTGCCCACCCGGGGTTTAGGGTGGGTATTGTTCCGGGCCTTTGGTTGTGCAGGATCAGGAGCAGGATGTGGTCATTGATCTTCACCCCGCCGTTGCAGATCTCCTGGAACTCGGTCGCAAGCGTGGCTGGCTCAGCTATGAAGAGCTGAACAACACCTTGCCGGATGAAATGGTCGATCCCGAGCGGCTTGATGAACTGCTCGCGCTGATGGACCGGCTCAACATCGAGATGGTCGATGAGCTGGAGTACAAGGGCCGGCTCTACCGCGAGTCCAAAGGTGGCGACACCTCCTCCACCGCCGCCCTCGCCGCCACCGTCTCCGCCCGTGGTGTCGCCAAGCCTTTGCGTGCTATGAGCGTCGCCGGTGGAGAACGGTTCTCCGAGACCGCAAAGCTCGCTCGTTCCATGAACGTGGTCTCCAAGAAGTCCCAAGCCGAAATCGATGTCGCCGAGGCCGCGGCCCTGGACCGCAAGGCCCTGCAAAAAGACATCGACGATGCGATCATTGCCGATGAGAACGCCGGCAAGCGGATCGATGACCCCGTCCGGATGTACCTGACCCAAATGGGCGGAATCCCGCTCCTCACTCGCGAGGAAGAAATCCGCCTCGCCAAGAAGATCGAAACCACGCGGATGATCTTCCGCCGCCGCTGCCTGGAGAGCGACTACGTCGTTCATCAGGCCGTCGAGACCTTGAAACTCGTCCACTCCGGCGAACTGCCCTTCGACCGCACCATGCGGATCTCCACAGCCGAGACTAACGCCAAGGACAAGATCGCCAAGCGCATCCCCTGCAATCTCGCCACGATTCAGAAGCTCCTTGACCTCAATCGCCGCGACTGGGAGGCCCTGGAACTGATCCGGGCCACCGGCGATGAAGCACAGCAGAAGGAACTCAAGGACCGCATCGGCAGCCGCCGCCGCCGCATGGCAGCGCTCACCGAAGAACTCTGCCTCCGCACCGGCCGCATCATCCCGCTCATGCGGAAGCTCCGCAGCATCAACAAGAAGATGATCGACCTGCAGAACGAGCTGCGCAAGGCCGAGAAGATGCCCAAGAAGTATGACCCCGAAGATGTCGAGGTCATGAAAGAAGAAATCGCTGGTCTTCGCAATCTCGTCATCGAAGAGCCCCAGGAACTCCAGCGCCGTGTCCGCGAGTTGGCAACCGTCTTCTGGGAATACGAGCAGGCCAAGCGCGACCTCTCCGGCGGCAACCTCCGACTGGTCGTGTCCATCGCCAAGAAGTACCGCAACCGTGGCCTCTCCTTCCTCGACATCATCCAGGAAGGCAACACAGGCCTCATGCGCGCCGTGGACAAGTACGAGTACAAGCGCGGCTACAAGTTCAGCACCTACGCCACCTGGTGGATCCGGCAGGCCATCACCCGCGCCATCGCCGATCATGCCCGGACGATCCGAATCCCGGTTCACATGATCGAGACAATGTCCAAGCTGCGGAACATCCAGAAGACGATCCTGCAGGAAACGGGGATGGAGCCCACGATCGATGAGCTTGCCGAGCGGGCGGGCATGAGCGTGCTGGAAACCCGGCGCGTCATGAAGATCAGCCGCCACCCGGTTTCGCTCGATCGCCCGGTCGGCGAGTCCGAAGACAGCTACTTCGGCGACTTCATCGAAGATGAACGCCAGGATGCCCCCAGCGAGACCGCGGCCCAGGACATGCTCAAACAACGCATCGAGCAGGTCCTCCGCACCCTCACCTATCGCGAGCGCGAGATCATCAAGCTCCGCTACGGCATCGGCGACGGGTACACCTACACGCTCGAAGAGGTCGGCCGCATCTTCAAGGTCACCCGCGAACGCGTCCGCCAGGTCGAGGCCAAGGCCATCCGCAAGCTCCAGCACCCCGTGCGGGCCCGCAAACTACAGGGCTTTGTCGATGGCAGTGTGTACAAGGAAGTCCGCGGCGAGTCCACTCCCGCCGTTCCCGTCGTGGTCGCCGCGACCGATGTCGCCCTGACAGACCTGTAGCTCTCCAGCCCCCAGCCCTCGAACAATCGGCTATGACAACACGAGCATCCGCCCCACTGTGCGCCATGGTTCTGTTGATGTGCTCGGGCGCGGTCGCGCAGCCCGTGCAGCAAAAAATGGGGGCTAGCGTTACTCGCTGGTTCCCATCTCAAGAGGCCGCGGACAAGGCTGTCCCTTCACAGGCGTTGGAGAAACAACCCAAGGGCGCCGTCGAACCCGCCGGCGATGGTCCCCTGAAGCCTGAGTTCGGCTCCGACGGCCAACGCACAACCGCCCGGTTCAGCCTCGCGGCTGGCGACTCTCTCTACGGCGTCGGACGCGACAAGGGAGCGCTCCTGCGAAACGGACAGGACTTCAGCGGCGGCCCCGTGGACACCCCCTGGGTGCTCTGCGTGCACGCCGATGGCTCCGCGTTCGGCGTCTTCGCGGACACCACCTACGCCACCGGCGTGGATCTCACCAAAGAGATTAAGTTCACCTCCGACGATGCCAACATTCCGCTGGTTGTGATCAGCGGCGAATCTCCCCTGGAGGTCATCGTTCAGCTCAACCAGCTCACCGGCCGCATGGAGATGCCGCCGCTGTGGGCCCTGGGATACCAGCACTTCGCCGCGTACTCCGATGAGCAGATGAGGCACGAGATCAAGTGGCTCCGCGAAGCCAAGATTCCCTCCGCCGGTTTGTGGATCGGCGTGCACCCCCATGCCTGGCCCATCAGCTTTCACAAGGACTTTGTCGCAGACCCCAGAGCGACCGCGGCCTTCGCCAAGGAGAATCACTTCCGCTTGCTCGGACTCATCGGCAAGGCGATCCCGGATATCCCCGAAGCGGTCCTGATGAAAGATGCGGTGAACCAGAAGCACTTCCTGATGCAGACGGATGGCAACTTCTGCCGCGATGAAGTAGCGGACATCCCCCACCTCTTCATCGACTTCTCACGCAAGCGGACCCGCGACTGGTGGTCCGGCCTCTCCAAGTCGTTCCTGGAACCCGGCTTCAGCGGGTTCATTTCCGCCCGCTGGCACCCAATCCGTTTCGGGCACGACATCGCCCTGGATGCCGATACTGACCTGGGTGGCCCGGGGACCGCCTTCCGTTACCAACTCACGCTCGATACCCAGTTCGCCCGCGCAACCTGGGACGGCTTCGGCGGGGAGCCGGCCAACCGCCGCCCCTTCTGCATGATCGATGCCCGGGCGATCGGCGCCCAGCGATATACCGGGGCGCTGATCGACTGGCCATCCGCCCAGGATGTCGATTGGTCCGAGCGTTTCACGGCCGCGGCCTTGAGTTCCAGCCTTTCGGGCGCACCCTTTGTTGGAACGCTCATCAAGCCCCCCTTTCAGGGCGAAGGCTCGGAAAGAAACCTCCGCTGGATGGGCACCGCCGCCATGTTTCCGGCCGTCGCCGGTTCGTTCTTTCTACCCGATGACCTGTCCAAGATGCCGGAGGAGGGCCAGAACGTCCTTCGCCAGGCCCTGGAGCGCCGGGCCAGGTTCATCCCATACCTCTATACCCTCTGCTTCAAGGGATTCTTCGAGTGTGAGCCGATCCTGCGGCCGTTGTTCTTTGCCGATCCGAAAGACCCTTCCCTGCGATCCAGCGAAGCGGGCTTCCTGGTCGGTTCTGATTTGCTCGTGGTGCCGCGCCCCGCGGAGGGCTATCAGACTCCCTTGCCCCTCAAAGGGGCATGGAAACGCCTGGACATGGGCGAGAAGGGCGACCGGCACCTCCCGGACCTGTACATCCGACCTGGCACCATCATCCCCCTGGGACCAGTCCTGCAATACCCCGATGAGAAGCCGCTGGACCCCATCACGATCGTGGCCAACCCGGATGACTCGGGTCAGGCCCAAGGTTTCATCTACGAAGATGGCGGCGACGGGTACGAGTTCTATCGCAATCAAGCCCGCGGGGTCGGCTACAAGGTCACACGGGAAGGTGAGGCGTACATGGTCCGCCTCAGCAACCTGAACTACGGGTTGCCCCTGCCGGACCGGACGCTCTTGATTCGCATCTTGACCGATGCCGGCGAACTGACCGGCGAGGGTAGCGAAAAGGGGACGGTTCGAATCCCGATCCCGCCGCCTCCGGAGCCCAAAGCGGCACCATCGCCGAAACCGGATAAGTAGGTCCGGCACATCTGGAAATCCTGTCAACTAGTGGGTGTCCAGTTGACTCACCCCCAATAGCTGGTACAACCATCCCCCAATCGGCCGACAGTCGAGGCGCTGTCGGCGGGAATGGGACCTTTGTGGGTGCCCGATCCCGGTTTGGGCGACCTCTCTCGGATCGATGTTCCAATGGACGATGACGCGTTTCCTTCCGGCCCTCGCCCGCACGTCAACGGCAGCAAGATCGTCTCGCTCAAGCTCTTGGATGAGACGCCGGAGGCGGAAGAGGAGCCTCCAAGTCGGGTGGCTGCGCGAAGCGCGGCCGCGGTTCCAACTCCGAAACTGAATCAAGTGGGTAGCGTCGAAGGCGCGGACGCGGCGTTCAACGTCAGTCAGCGCTCGATGTCATTCTGCCAGCGCCACTTTCCTGACGCGACCATCGCGCAGTGGAACGATTGGAAGTGGCAGCTTCGCAATCGACTCAAAGACCTTAAGACACTCGAGAAAGTGTTCACGCTTGCGCCGCAGGAATACGCCGCGGTGCGCGAGATGGGCGATGCGCTGCCCGTCGGCATCACACCGTACTACGCATCGCTGATGGATCCGGATGATGCGGGCGATCCGATTCGCCGCACGATGATCCCCGTGACTAACGAGTTTGTGAAGTCCGCGGATGAGGCCGATGACCCGCTCAGCGAAGACCACGACATGGTGGTCCCCGGGCTGGTGCACCGCTATCCGGATCGCGTGCTGTTCCTGGTGACCAACTTCTGCGCGACGTACTGCCGGTATTGCACGCGGGCGCGGCTGGTTGGCAAAACTGGCGAATACCACTTCAACTTCCAGCAGTACGAAAAAGCAATCGAGTACCTCAAGGCCCACACTGAGGTCCGCGACGTCCTGCTCTCTGGCGGTGATCCGCTGACCATGGCCGATGATCGCATCGAGTGGATCCTGTCTCGCCTGCGCGCCATCCCGCATATCGAGTTCGTTCGCATCGGATCAAAGGTGCCCGCGGTTCTGCCGCAACGCATCACGCCCGAACTGTGCACGATGCTCAAGAAGTACCACCCGCTCTGGTTGAGCATCCACTTCATGCACCCCGATGAGATGACCCCCGAGGTTCACCAGGCCTGCGGCCGCCTGGCCGATGCGGGCATCCCGCTGGGATCACAGACCGTACTGACCAAGTACGTCAACGATGATGTCGACGTCATGAAGCGGCTGATGCACAAGCTCCTCATGGCCCGCGTGCGCCCGTATTACATCTACCAGTGTGATCCCATCTCCGGCTCAGCTCACTTCCGCACACCGGTTGAAACGGGCCTGAAGATCATCGAGGGCCTCCGCGGCCACACCACGGGATATGCCGTTCCTCAGTTCGTCATCGACGCTCCGGGCGGCGGCGGCAAGATTCCGTTGGTGCCCGAGTACTTCCAAGGCCGCGATGGCAACTACGTCGTGCTGCGGAACTTTGAGGGCAAAACGTACCGCTATCCAGACCCGGTGAGCTAACCGCCGTGCGCATCGGCCTCACCTACGACCTCCGTGACGATTACCTGAAGCTCGGTTTCGACGAGCAGCAGGTCGCGGAGTTTGACCGCGCCGATACGATCGTCGCGATCGAGAAGGCTCTCAGGGCCATGGGGCACAAGCCCGATCGCATCGGGCACGTCCAACACCTTCTTCGACGCCTGGCCAAGGGTGACCGCTGGGACCTGGTGTTCAATATCGCCGAAGGTGTCAGCAACACCGGCATCGGTCGTGAAGCCCAGGTTCCAACTCTCCTGGATCTTCACGGCATCCCCTACGTGTTCTCCGATCCGCTGGTCTGCTCCCTGACCCTTCACAAGGGAGTGACCAAGCGCATCGTCCGCGATCTGGGCCTTCCCACTCCGGACTTCGCGGTCGTCAACTCCGAGCGTGATCTCAAGGACATTGACCTCCCTTTCCCGCTCTTCGCCAAGCCGATCGCCGAGGGGTCATCTAAGGGTGTCAACGCACGTTCGAAGTCTCGAAACCGGAGCGAACTAACCTCAATCTGCCGCGAGCTCCTCAAGCGTTACGAGCAACCCGTGCTCGTCGAAACCTTTCTGCCCGGTCGCGAGTTCACGGTCGGAATCGTGGGCACCGGCGCTAAGGCCCGGGCCATCGCAGCCATGGAAGTCCACCTGCTTCCCGGTGCCGATGCCGGCGTTTACACCTACAAAAACAAGGAAGACTGCGAGACACTCGTCCGGTATTCACTCGCGAAAGGTCCGATACGCACCGAAGCCTTTGCCCTGGCCTTGGCCGCGTGGAGGGGACTTGGTTGTCGCGATGCCGGGCGAGTCGATGTCCGGGCCGACCGCTCCGGCCGCCTGAACTTCATCGAGGTTAACGTGCTCCCCGGCCTGCATCCGGAACATTCTGACTTGCCAATCCTTTCAAAAATGGCGGGCCTCGGTTATGCTGAGCTTCTCGCTGAGATCGTGGGATCCGCCGCCGGGCGGATCGCGGGCCCCAAGGGCGCCCGAGGGACAGGCACAAGCGGCCGTTCGGCCCGAACCAAGTCGAAGCCACGCGCTTCGCACAACGACCGCCGCAAGCGGTGAAGTGAACCATGAACATCGTTCTCCTCCACGACCAACTCTCCCCCGAATCCGCGGCGGATGAGAAGGATGTCATCGTGCAGATGGATGCCATCGGGGCGGCTTTGGCCGAGCTCCGGCATGAATCAACGCGGATGGCCTGCACGCTGGACCTGAACGCCGCGGCTCAAAGGCTCAAGGCCGCGAAGCCCGACGTTGTATTCAACCTTGTCGAATCCCTCGGCGGAGATGGCCGGCTCATTCACCTCGCGCCCGCCCTGTTGGAATCCGCCCGCATTCCGTTCACGGGCTGTCCGTCCGAAGCGATTTTCTCGACCTCAAACAAGCTAATCGCCAAGCGCCTGCTTTCCGGGGCATACTTGACCACCCCAACGTGGTACTCCGCGCCCGATCTGAGCCGCGGCGAGCCCTTCGAACCCGGGAGATACATCCTCAAGTCCGTCTGGGAACACGCCTCCCGCGGCCTTGACGAAGACTCGATCGTTGACGCGCGCGATGCTCGATCGTTGCTCAAGGTGCTCAAGGATCGCGAACCGCGACTCGCGGGAGAAGGCTTTGCGGAGCTCTACGTGGATGGCCGCGAGTTCAACCTCTCCATGCTGGCCGGGCAGGTGCTCCCCGCGGCCGAGATCGTCTTTGAGGGCTATGCCGCCGACAAGCCCAAGGTAGTCGGATACAAGGCCAAGTGGGATGAGACGTCCTACGAGTATTCGCACACGCCGCGCCGGTTCGATTTTCCGGACTCCGACCTGCCCCTGCTCCGCCAGTTGTCCTCGATGGCCCACGAGTGCTGGAGGATATTCGGCCTCCGAGGCTACGCCCGGGTGGACTTCCGCGTGGATGAGGCAGGAACTCCGTGGATCCTGGAGGTCAACTCCAATCCCTGCCTTTCGCTGGATGCTGGCTTTGCCGCCGCTGTCGCGCGCTCAGGTATGACCTACGCTCACGCCATCCGGCGAATCCTCGATGACACGATCAAGCCCAGCCACTGAACTGCTCACATTCCGCGATGAACCCCGAGCCTCGGACGCCGCGGCCGTTCGCGACATCGTCGCTTCCACCGGGTTCTTTCACGACTTTGAGATCGACGTCGCGGTCGAACTCGTCCAAGAGCGGCTGGCACGCGGGCTGGCCAGTGAGTACTACTTCATCTTCGCGGATGATGCCGAGGGTCGCACAATCGGCTACGCGTGCTTTGGACCCATTGCCTGCACCGTGGGCAGCATTGATCTCTACTGGATCGCCGTACACAACTATCGACGCGGACGCGGATTGGGCCTGGAACTGATGCGGCGTGCGGAACAAGCGATGGGTGCGGCGCTGCCCGGCCCTTCGGGCAAGCCCTTGTCACCGGGCCGCCGCGTGTACGTCGAGACTTCATCCCAACCCAAGTATGAGCCAACGCGGGCTTTCTACCTCAAGTGCGGGTACACCGAAGAAGCCCGCTTCCGCGACTTCTACGCGGACGGCGATGACAAAGTGGTTTACAGCAAGACCCTCGGACGGTGAAGAGCCGAGTCACTTGGGACTGGCCGGCACTGGCGTCGCCGGGGCCGGTGGGTTCACGGGCGCTGCCGCTGGAGCAGGCTCGACAGGCCACGCCGAATCTTCCGCGCTCAATCCCCAGTCGTTAGCGAAGAACCCCGCTCCGCGCACTCCCGCCAATCCCTTTTCCATCGCATCCGCGCCGATCACGATCCAATCCGGCACACCCACCCCGGAGACAAAGTAAGGCACCCGCTGCGTCAGCCGCATCCCAACCGGGCCAGTGGAAGCGATCGCGCCCACGCATGCCTTGTCGTTTCCGGCCCGCGGCCGGATGAACAGGCACGCCAGATCGACCCCGTCAATCTGCTTGTCGCCAACCTTGAGCGATCCCGCTTTGACCTGAATCGGTGAATCCGCGAGCAAGAGCTTCCAAGCGGCGTTCGTATCGGCGTTGCCGTAGAGGATCACGTTGCGACCCGGGTCCTTGGCGACCTCAAACTCGGAGTCAAGAACGATCGGAATCGAACCGTTGCCCCGATACCAGAACGTCTCGGCGTCATACCGAGCGCGGGCCAGCGTCGTCGCGCGTTCCTCATCCGTACCGCCGGTGCCAACCACAAACACCATCGCGTTGCGGAACGCATCCTTAAATGGGCCGGAACGATTCGGACCCTTGAGCGTCGCCGGAGCCCAGCCGCCAATACGCCACTGGTCTCCTTCACGGTACAAGGTGATTCGCGGCTGGGCGGAGGGCCAGGGAATGTCTGCGAGCTTCTGATGGTCGAGCTCGATAGTCATCGGTTTGCCTGGCTCCAGGGCCACCTCATCAACCGGCTTGCCATCGCGCTCAAAGTGCCGCGGCACGGTGAGCGGGCTCAGATCAAACGTCACCCGTGCGACATTCTGAGTCGTGCCGGAGATCGTCCGCGTCGCTGGCGCAAACGCGAGCGACACACTGCTGGTCACCATCGGCCGCACCTGAGCTTCGATGGTCATCCACGCACGCGTTCCCGATATGCCAGGGTTGGCCGTGGCAAACTCGACACGCCGAATGTCGCGTGTCTCGGGCCGGCTTCGGGCCTTAAAAAACTCCATCAACGGCGGCCAGTCCATGCACTCATTGCCCCACCAATGCCCCGCGCCGGGGCGCTCGTAGTAGGCAAAGTCCGGATGGAACTCCGCCAGCTTGCCCCGCATCTTCCGGGCTTGATCGACCGGCACGTTGTCA
The DNA here is from genome assembly GCA_044222485.1 of Phycisphaerales bacterium. Taxonomy (GTDB): domain Bacteria; phylum Planctomycetota; class Phycisphaerae; order Phycisphaerales; family UBA1924; genus JAHBXE01. The sequence goes on from JBGAND010000012.1 coordinate 113,005, forward strand.
TCCGCATCACCGTGCAGAATGTAAACGCCAAGGCTGCCCACATTGCGGATCAGAGCCAGCGTGTCGCTACCCGCCGAAGCCCGGCGCAGGATGCCCTCGATCGGCGTGCCGCCCTTGTATTCCGCCATGCCCGAATACGACCACATGTCCGACCACCCCGCGCTCGGGGCGATCCCCGCAAAGCGATCGGCAAAGTGGGCCCCCAGCTGCCATGTGCCGTGCCCGCCCATGGAGTGCCCCGTGAGGTACACACGTTGGGGGTCGGGCTTCAAGGCGGCTGTCGCCAGGTCAAAAACTTCGAGCGCATCTAGGCGGCCCCAGTCCTCCCAGTCAAACCCGAACGCCCGTCGATTGGTCGGGCAGACGATGTTCGCCCAAGGCTTGTTTGCGTACGCATCCGCCTGATTCGTCGCCTCCACGCTCGCCCCGTGCAGCGACAAGATGAACCCGAGCTGCTCCTGCTTCCCATCCGGCGGGACCGCGGCCTTGAGCGTGTAATACTGCACGCTGTTGTCGATTCCACTGCGAAACGTGATCTTGCGTGTGTCCGCGGGCTTGCGGATTCGGATCGGGAACGCGGCCGGCTTGGGAGGCTCTGGTGACTTCAACGCTTCGGGAGGTACGACCCGAACCGATAGCTTCAACTCCGTCTGCCCCGGCTTGGTCGCCGCCTCAAACGCGAACCCGACCTTCCGCATCGATAGCGGCGGCATGGGTTCGATCGCTTCGGTCGTTTCCGGTCCACCCTCCATCGCGGCCACCAATGCCGCGCCCCGAACCCACTGCGTCGTTGCGTTGATCACGACGGCCGCGCCGAGCATCGGCCCCCCACCGCCCTCCACCACATCGGGCAGCGTCGGATCTACGGTTTCGATCATGAGTGGAGCCTGCACCGGGGCAAACTCCAGGTGCAACTCGCCGCGGCCTACGCGGAATAGCAGGTCGTTCTGCCCCGCCCTCAAAGCAACAGGAAGGTGAACGGTCCCGTTTTGATACGGATCACCCGTCCGCGGCTCCCCGTTGACGAATACGGCCCCGTGCCCAGTGGCCTCCAGAATCCACACGCCCGGGTTCTCGCAAGTCACCGGGACAAAGGCATAGCCGCCCCGCAAAGCTGGGTTTGAAAGTGTTCCGTTGTCGGCGAACTCAGCCGCCTCCCACGCCTTCTTTGACCCGTCCGCGAGTGTGACCGCATCGCCGGCTTTGGGTGGTGCCCAGGTGCCGGCAACCAAGGCCGCGCCGATCGCGTCGGTCGTGATCACGGCCCGAGCCCCGGACGCTACTGGCGGGAGCACGAGCGCAGCCTTAGGTTTGGATGGCTGGGCATGGGCCAACGACGCAAACACGCTCAGAATCGCGAACAGCTGGTGAATCCGCACGCCGAGGGTCTCCTGATCCGCCATGGGGCCGCTTAGGTTACACTCGACGCCTCACTCATGGAGTCCGCCGACATGGTCAGCAGAAGACTCTTCCTGGGCGTATTTGCCTACCCGGCCGCGGCCGTGGCGATGGGGCTTCCCCTTCCCCGCCCTGCATTCGGCCGAGACGCAACGGCGATCTCCGACGAACTGGCGGCGCACCCCGGGCTGCCGGACGAAACCGCGACCGATGAGGCTTTCTGGGCTCAGGTCGGGCGGGCGTTCACGCTGGACAGGAGCATGGTGAACCTGAACAACGGCGGCGTGAGCCCATCGCCGGGGTTCGTGCAGGACGCCATGAAGCGGCACCTTGATTATTCCAACTTCGCCCCGCCGCCGGTGGCTCTGTGGCGAACGTTGGAGCCACAGAAGGAGGGCGTCCGAGAGCGGCTCGCGAAGCAATGGGGTGTGGACACCGAAGAGATCGCGATCACCCGGAACTCGTCGGAGAGCCTTCAGATCTGCCAACTGGGAATCGACCTGAAGGCCGGCGATGAAGTCCTGTGCACCACGCAGGACTATCCGCGGATGATCAACACGTTCAAACAGCGAGCCCGGCGCGAGGGCATCATCTTCAACCAGTTCAAGCTGCCGATCCCGGTGGAGGATGACGCAACGGTTGTCGGCTTGTATGAGAAGGCCATCACTCCGAAGACCAAGCTCATCTTGATGAGCCACATGATCAACATCACCGGGCAGATCCTGCCCGTGAAGAAGGTCGTCGCGCTGGCCCGCGCCAAGGGCATCCCCGTCATCATCGATGGCGCTCACGCCCTGGCGCACTTTGAGTTCAAGCTCTCGGACCTGGATTGCGACTACTACGGCGTCTCTCTCCACAAGTGGCTCTTTGCCCCCCACGGCACCGGACTGCTCTACGTCCGCCGCGACAAGATCAAGGGCCTCTGGCCCATGCAGGCCTCCGACGAAAAGCTCGATACCGACATCCGCAAGTTCGAGGAAATCGGCACCCACCCCGCGGCCAACTTCCTGGCCATCGCCGAAGCGCTCACCTTCAACCAGGGCATCGGCCTGGCCCGCAAGGAAGCCCGTCTCCGCTACCTTCGCGACTGGTGGGCCAAGCGGTTGCTCCAGCAGAAGGACCGCGTAAAGCTGCACACCAGTCTCGACCCCCGTTACTCATGCGGCATCGGAACCGTCCAAGTCCTGGGCGTTGATACGGAAAAGCTCTCCGGGTGGCTCTGGGACAAGCACAAGATCCTCACCGTGGCAATTAAGCACGCGGAATTCGAGGGGCTTCGCATCACCCCTAGCGTTTACACAACACTCGAAGAGCTCGACCGCTTCTGCACCCTCGTGGAATACGCGATCAAGAACGGCCTCCCGACCTGACAGGTCGTGAATTCTCTCGGATTTCCGTTACGTCGCTGTACACTATCTCTCGCATGGGCTTGCAGGCCATTCGTTCTGGCCTCAAAACACCTCTGCCACAAGGAGATATCTATGCGGCTTCGTTCTTCAACCTTCACGGCCGCGGCCATCGCTTCCCTCGCCGGCGGCGTGGCAGCCCACGCTCAGATCGTGGCACCGGCTTTCGCCCAGAACTACACCATCGTGGACCTGGGCTCGCCCGCGGGTGTTCTCCAAAACTATGGTGGACTCACACTCAAGTTTGATGACCCGACCACGCTGCTGATCGGCGGCTCGGCCAACGGGTCGGCGGGACAAATTTGGTCGATCCACGTCACCCGTGGAGCCGGCAATCACATCACCGGTTTCTCCGGAACAGCCACCGTCTTTTGCGAGGCCGCGTACAACGATGGCGGCGTGACCAACGGACCGGGGCACGTCCTGTTCCTGGCCCGCTGGCCCGTGAACGAACTGGGCCAGACCAAGGCCGGAAGCACCATCACCGACAAGATCATCAACCTGGCGCCACTGGGAATCGCGACCTCCATTTCGTCCATCAACTTCGTTCCCGCGGGCTACCCGGGCGCGGGTCGATGCAAGATCTCGACTTACAGCGGTGGCGAGTGGTGGGACCTGGCCTTGACCGCAGACCGGACCGGCACGTACGACATCTCAACGGCGACTCAAGTGCCGGCCTCGCAACTGAGCGGCTCTCCGGAAGGCTTCACCTACGTGCCGCTGGGCTCCCCTCTTTTCCCTCAGCCCTCGCTCATCGTTGCTGAATACGGCCAACGGCACGGGCGATCCGATCATCGCGACGCGCCGCGAGTTCATCTCCCAACTCAGTGGCGCGGAGGGGGCATTTATCGATCCCGTCACGGGTGACTTCCTCTTCTCGACGTTCGGCGGTGGAAGCCACGTCCTGGTCGTCCGAGGCTTCACCCCGCCTCCCCCCTGCTACGCCAACTGCGACGGCACCCTGAACCCGCCCTACCTCAACGTCAACGACTTCAGTTGTTTCCTGAACCGATATGCCGCGGGAGACTCCTGGGCCAACTGCGATGGCTCCACCAGCGAACCAACACTCAACGTCAACGATTTTCAGTGCTTTCTGAACAAGTACGCCGCAGGGTGTTTTTGACAGGTCCGTCCACGGGTGAATGCCGGACGTGTCCACCCGAACGGGGCGGAGCCCGGCCTCCGCCCGTTCGCTTTTGGCGTGTCGTTTGCGGTACATTCGCGGGCATGCCCGAGCGATGGAATCCCACCGAATCAGCACTCCTGCAACGACTTTCAACACCATTGAAGGTCCAGCAGTTCCTGGATGAAACCCCGTACAGCTCCGACCCCATCTACCGCTGCCCGCGCCGCGTGATCTCCGACCGCCGCGCGCACTGCGTGGATGGAGCCTTGTTCGCGGCCGCGGCCCTGCGCGAACACGGCCACAAACCCCTGATCTGCTGGATCAACGCCGAGAATGATGACGGGCACCTGCTGGCCCTCTTTAAGCGTGGCTCGCTCCTGGGCGCGGTCGCCAAGAGCAACTTCGTGGGCATCCGGTATCGCGAACCGGTCTATCGCTCGCTCCGCGAGCTGGTTATGTCCTACTTCAATGACTACTTCAACTCAGACGGCTTCCGTTCGATGCGGTCGTACACACGCCCGCTGGACCTTTCTCGCTTTGATCGGCTGAAGTGGATGACGACCCAGTGGGCGATCCCACCGATCGTGGACGGGGCTTTGGAGCGGCTCCCAGTCACCCGCATCGCTCCCGCATCGGCAATCCGTGCACTGACCAACGTCGATGCCCGAACCCTCAAAGCCGGCATGCTCGGCGTCAACAAGGCCGGGCTCTACGCACCCTCGTAAGGCCCCGCGCTAGAGTGTGCGGGCCGTCCGAATGGAGAAGCACATGAAACTCGCTTTCGCCGCACTGATGCTCATGGCCTTGGCCTGCCTGGCTCATGCCCAGACCCCGCCGGCCACCTCGCCACCGACAACCCCTGAAAAACTGATCTTCGTCAAGATGTCCACCACCGCCGGGGACATCATCATCGAACTCAACAACGAGAAGGCCCCGATCTCCGTCGCCAACTTCCTCAAGTACGCCGACAAGCACTTCTACGACGGCACGATCTTCCACCGCGTGATCCCGTTCTTTGTCATCCAAGGCGGAGGCTTCACGCCCGACTTGGTCGAACACAAGGGTGAGCCACCGATCAAGAACGAGTGGACCAACGGCCTCAAGAACATCCGCGGCACCATCGCGATGGCCCGCGACCCGGCGCCCGACACCGCCACCTGCCAGTTTTACATCAACGTGGCTGACAACGCACGCCTTGATCGCGCCCGCCCGAACACCGGCAACGCGGGCTACGCCGTCTTCGGCCGCGTCATTGCCGGCATGGATGTGGTCGATGCAATCCGCGACGGAGTGACCGGCGCCCGTCCAGATCCGGACCCCGACAAGGACATGGATGACCTGCCGACGTCACCTGTATCCGTCACCAGCGTGACACGGCTCTCCGCAACCGACGCGATCGCCAAAGGCGCTGATGCAAAGCCCGGTCGCAACCCGTGGTCCATGTGGCGTTTGGATGAGCCAATGAATCTGCTGCCCGGTGCTTTCGCACCGGCCCAGACAGGCCGGGGCAAGAGGGCCACCTGGCTCATTGAAGACCCCGGGGATGCCTTCAAGCCCACCTCGCCACCCGGAGCCCTGCACTGCACCGCGGCCAATACCGGCGAGACGTTCAACCTCCTCACGATCGAGCTCGGCCAATACAAGAACCTGAGCCTCACAGTCAAGGTCCACGCCGAGTCCGGCAAGGAGGACCAGGGCGGCGGGGTCATCTGGCGAGCCAAGGATGCCGACAACTACTACGTCGCCCGGTGGAACCCGCTGGAGGACAACTTCCGGGTCTATCACATCAAGGACGGCAAGAGAACACAGATCGCATCGGCCGACATCAAGGCCGACCCGAAGGAATGGCACAAGATTCGTATCGATCACGCGGGCGCGAAGATCGAGGCAAGCTTTGACGGCAAGACGTTGATCACTGTCGAAGATTCGACCTTCGCCGATGCGGGACGCATCGGGTTCTGGACCAAGGCGGATGCGAGCACGTGGTTTGATGATGTGGCCGTGGTGGAGAAGTAGGACGCGCGAAGCTTACTTAGCGGATCAACATTCCTTCCGCCACCAACCCCGGCCCAAACCCCAACGTCACAAACGGCCGCGGCCGCCGGAGTCTCAACAACTCCTTCACAATAAACAGCACCGTCGGCGAAGACATGTTCCCCCGCTCCGCCAACACGCCCCGCGAAACCTCCGTCGCTCCGGCAGGCAACTCCAGCGTCTTCTCCACCGTGCTCACGATCCGCGGCCCACCGGGATGCACCGCCCACGACCCGATCCGCGAACGATCCAGATCGAGCGACCCCAGCCAGCGATCCACCCAGCCTCGCAGTTCAGCCTCCAACAGCTCCGGCACCCGCGCCGAAAGCGTCATCTCAAAACCGTGGTCACCGACACGCCAAGTCATCGCATCTTCTGAATCGGGGATAATGCACGACCCAAACCCCGCCAGTCGCGGGCGGCTCTCATCTTCGGATCGGCCCACCACCACGCCCGCCGCGCCGTCCGCGAACAGCGCGTTGGCCACCATCTGCTCCGGATGCGATCCATAGTGAAAGTGCAGACTGCACAACTCAACGGCAACCACCAGCACGCAGGACGCCGGGTCCGCATCGACAAACGCCTTGGCTATCCGCAGGCCATTGATCGCCCCGTGGCACCCCATGAATCCAACGTGCGTCCGCTGCGCCTCGCGAGACAACCCCAGCGCCTTGATCAACGCCGCATCCAGCCCGGGCGCCATAAACCCCGTGCACGACACGGTCACAACGTGCGTGACCTGCCCTGGCGTAACCCCCGCCTCCCTCAGCGCGTTTGCCCCTGCCTCCGCGGCCAGCAGCGGAGCCTCTCTGGCGTATCGATCCAATCTCGCACCGGTTCCCGGCCCCGAGTCTTCGGCGCTGATCGCGGGCGCGAAGAACGACTGCGCCTTGGCGACCTCACCGTTCTCGCCATCCTCCAGCAGCACGCTCCCGCGACGATTCACGTTGGTCCGGCGATACAGCACCGGCAACAACCGATCCTGCTTTTCTTCCGGCGCGGCAATGAACCGGGCCATTTCCAGGGCCGCGGACTGCGCGATCGAGCGCGCCGGAACAGCCGTCCCCAGGCCAAGGATCGCGGCGGTCATGAAGGGGTGATCTCCAGGGTGGATCGGCTCTGGCCCCGGCTGATCCTCCTGACGATAGGAGCGGCCAGAGCCGGGGCAGCGCCCAGCACGCCGATCGCCAGCGAGCAAATGTTCGGATTTCGCAGTAGGCGGGCGATCCACCGGCACTCGCGCTGGCGACGGCCGATGAGTTCTCTATGTGCTTGCGCCCAGATCGTTCCGGACTCAATCACTCCCGCAATCGCTTCCCCGCACATCATCGCCCACGCCATGCCCTCACCCGTGAACGGCTCAACATACCCTGCCGCATCTCCAATGACGACAAGCCGCTCCGCCTCGATCTTTCTTCGGCGCGTCAGTCCCGGCGTGCCCCGCCACGCCGCGTCAGCGAGCCCGGACACAGCAACTCCCGCATCCTCGTAGATCTTTGTCACCGCAGCCGCCGGCCCGCCGACGCCCTTCATCCAGGCGGCGTTCAACGCGCCTGCGACATCCAATCGCCCATCCTCCAGCCACACCGCCCCGACATACCCGCGACGCCCGCACACCATCGTAATGGCGCCGCGAGCAAATGGGCCATCTTCCAGCACGCACGAAATCCCTACGCGAGTCCCCGGTGACACCTCGGGCTCGAAGCCTGGAACCTCCTTGAGCGAAGTCCCCGCCAATCCATCAGCCACGACCACAACCTCCGCGGCCCGCGTTTCTTCTCCCGCTCTCACAACTCGTGTCGAACCAACGACAGGCCCAACAGTGGCCGCGCAATCTTGCACAAACTCAGCCCCTGCCCGCACCGCCTCCTCGATCAGCGCAAGGTCGAGCGATGCCCGCGACACCGACACCCCTCCGCGAAGCGACAAGCTTGCCCGGCGTCCGCGCTCAGAAACCAGCTCGAGTCGCTCAATCGTGCGAGCTTCCAACCTCGCGACCAAGCTGCCCAGGCCCGCTCGCTCAAGCACCGCCATCGCCGTCCTGTTCAGGCAGCACCCACAAACCTTGGAGCGGGGGAACTTGGCCTTATCCAGCAGCAACACCCGCCGTCCGCGCATCGCCAACTGCCGCGCCGCGACCGAACCCGCAGGACCGGCCCCGATCACCACGGCATCCCACACGCCGGGTTTCATCGCTCCCGTTCCCACTTCAGCAGCATGCGGCCAAACCGCCACGGGCGAACGACCGCACCCTTCAGCCCGGCACGCTCTGCCAACGCATCCATCTCCGGAACCGAGAACGCCGCACACACCGACAACGCCGCATCGACATGCACGACCTTGCTGCGACTCAGCAGGTGCGCGGCCCCCACCGCCATCGCGTACGTCTTGCGATTCCTCAGCAGGTCGTTCACCAGTACCGTCTTTCTGGCCGCGGCTTTCATCTTGTAGAGCACCTCAACCACCGCCTCCTCGGGCAAGTGGTGCATGAACAGCGAACACATCACGACGTCGTACTCTCCGGGAATCTGGTCAGTGACCGCATTGAGAGTGAAGGTCGTCACGTCAACGTCCGCCTTCGTCGCCCGTTGTTTGGCTTCGCCAAGCGCGTATTCGCTGATATCGCACGCGTGGATGCTCAGGAAAGCTCCCGCCTTTCGCGCGATCTTCGCGAGCTGAACAGGCACATCACCTGAGCCCGTGGCAATATCCAGTACTGAGAGCCCACCGTGCCCCGGGGTCTTTGCCAGTGCGCTCAGTTCATCCCAGATCATGCCGGAGGCATCGCCAAAGCGATTCAATCTCGCAAGCCCCGCCAGCGCCCTCTGGTGCTCGCGCTTGTCGAGTGATGGGTCATCCATCAACTCCGACTCGACCATCCGCCGAGACAAATCTGGGAATCGCCACATCGGTCAACAGCCTACCAGCGCGCGCCAATGGCGGTAGACCGGTCAGGTCTTGGCGGCAACGGCCTTGCGGATCTCTTCGAGCAGCCGCTCCACAGGGAACGGCTTGAAAAGCACGTTCTGCAGACCATCCTGCGAGGCTCGCACGATCGAATGGCTGGGGTCGTAACCGAAACCCGTCATCAGAATCACCGGTACGCCCGGCAACGCCTCGCGGGCGGCCTTGAAGACGTCGTAACCGTTCTTGTCCGGCATTCGGATGTCGCTCAGGACCGCATCAAACCTGTCCCGGCTTCCCGCCCCCGCAGCCTGCAACGCCTTGATGGCCTCTTCACCGCTCGAGCACACCGTAACGATGCACCCCCGATGGTGCAGCACATCGTGGATGATCCGCCGCACGTTGGCCTCATCGTCGGCCACCAACACCCGCTTGCCCTCCAGGGCCGGGTCTTTCTTGATGTCCGCCATCGCCCCCTCTACACCCAAAAGCGTTTGCGGGCCCGCGGCCACATTTTTCACGCGGTTCCGGATCGCCTCAACATCGGCCCTGATGCGGTCGATGTGCTTGGCCGCCTCCGGATCTCGCGAGGCCAGATCTTTGAGCCAGTCCGCTTCTTCAAGGATGTCTTTCAACGGCTCGCTGAGTTCACCTTCGACGCGCCCGCTGACCACCGCGTTCACCGAGCTGCGCTCGACCACAAGCAGATTGAGCATGTGCAGCGCCATCGCCACATAGCGCCCAAAAATCTCAGCAAACTGGCGGTCATCTTCCGTGAACGCCCCGACCTGCTGGCTCTCAACGTTGAATACGCCGATCACCTTGTCGTGCAGCCGCAGCGGCACCGTCAGCGATGACCGGGCATTCACTACGCCAGGAAGGAACAACTTGTCCTTCTCCGTGTCCGGGCAGATATAGCTGCGACCCGTGGCCGCCACATACCCGCTGATCCCGTTACCCTCTTCCAGGGGGTAGATCTCAAGCTCCACCGCCTCCTGAGGCAGGTCGCTGTGGATCACCACCTCTAAACGTCCGGTCCGCTCATCCAGCAACCGGACAAGGAAGTGGTCAAACTTCAGCAGGTCGCGGCAACACTCGACAATCCGCGTCTGGAGCAGCTTGAGCCGCTCGAAGACGTTCATCTTGCGGACCGACTCAGCCTCAAACCGGACAAGCTGGTAGCCAGCCAAGTCGATCGCATCCATCTTTCGACGCAGGCGCCGTTCGGTGGTGATATCTCGGATGATGGCCGCGACCATCTCGACCGGCCGAGCCTCCCCGGCCGGGGAGACGACGACCTCATAAATCCGGAAATCCCCTGCCGTCTCGACCTCCAAGCGTCGGGCCGTGTCGGCTCCCGCCCCGGTCGGGGGCTTCTCCCGGAAACCCATGAGCGACCGGACACAGGCCGAGGAGATCTGCTTCTGGACCACCGCGTCGAACCGAGCAAACTTCGTATTGGCCCAAACGACCTCACCGGACCCTCGGACCAGGCACACGCCTTGCCCCATGGATTCCAAGAGCGAGGCAACCCCCTCAGGGGCGGCCGTAAGCTTCCGAAGGTCGCCAGCACCCGTAACTACCAGAGGCGCATCCCCTCCGGAGTCGGCCAAGGGACCCGCCGGAACCACGGAAACGTCAAACCCACCCCCAAGGGCATCGCGCAAGGCGTCGACGGGCACACCCGAACCGTCGACAATCCACAACTTCGGACGGGGTTGCCCCATCTTGCTCGAAAGCCTCTTTCGCGGTTTGGCTATGGACACGCTCTTGGACAAGTTTACAGTCTCCGACAACCCCCGGCGCACACCCCTGACCCTTACCCTACCCCCGACAGCCCCTTCCCCCGCTCTTCCCCCTCTTGACATCGGCGATCACTGGCCGATGACTGTGCCTCCCCCATGATCACGATTAAGGGTGTATCCAAGTCCTTTGGCGGGATCCGTGCGGTCCGCGATGTCTCATTTGAGGTCGGAAAGGGCGAAGTGGTCGGCCTGCTCGGCGCGAATGGCGCGGGCAAGTCCACCACCATCCGCATGATCACCGGCTTTGTTCCCCCTGATCAAGGGGCGATAGCCATCAATGGGCAGGACACCCTAGATGAATCGGCCGCGGCACGGCGGCAGACGGGGTACCTCCCTGAATCCGCCCCTGCCTATGCAGAAATGACCGTTCGGGATTACCTGGACTACCGCGCCCGGCTTTACAGCGTCGCGCGGCGGAATCGCCGGTCGGCGGTGGATGAGGCGTTGAACCGGTGCGATCTGGCGGATGTCGGACGGCGGCGGGTGGGCCAACTGAGCCGGGGGTATCGGCAGCGGGTGGGGTTGGCTGCTGCCATCCTTCACGAGCCGCCGGTCTTGATCCTGGATGAGCCAACCAGCGCCTTGGACCCTCGCCAGATTCGCCAAATCCGCCAGCTCATCCGACAGCTTGCGACCGAGCGGGCCGTTTTGGTGAGTTCCCACATCCTGCCTGAGGTGGAACAAACCTGCGACCGGATCATCGTCATGGCCCGGGGGCAAGTGCGGCTGAACGCCCGTCCGAAGGACCTGATGGCCAAGCACATGGCCGCGGCGCCGATGGTTGCCCAGATTCACGGGGATGCGGGGGCGGCCGAGAAGGCGGCCGCCGGACTTCCGGGGGTGACTTCGGTGCTTCGATCCCGAGCCCCGGATTCAACCTGGTCAACGCTCACCATCCAGGGGGCTTCTACAGACGGCTCGCTGGAACGGTCTCTCGCGACGGCATTGGCACCCTTCGGACTGCGTGAGCTTCGGCGTCAAACCCCCTCTCTGGAACGCATCTTCCTCGATCTCATCGAGAGTGAAGGGGAGAGTGCGTGAAGACCCTGTGGGCGATTGCTATTCGTGAGTTTCGTTCGTTCTTCCGAGTTCCCGTGGGCTGGGTTGCGGTGGCGCTGTATCTGTTTCTGGCGGGGGTGATCTTCGCCGAGCGCATTCTCATCCCCGGTGCACCTTCAACGCTCCGCTACTTCTTCGGGATCTCCGGATTCCTGCTTCTGCCCGTGGTACCGGCGATTTCGATGCGGCTCTTGAGCGAGGAATACAAGAGCGGGACGATCGAACCGTTGATGACCTCGCCGGTCGGTGACCTGAGCATCATTGCGGGCAAGTATCTGGGCGGAGCGTTGTTCCTGGGTGCGATGCTCGCACCAACTCTGCTGTACCCCGTCACACTCTTGCTCGTGTCGGACCCTAGACCGGATCTTGGTCCGATTCTGGCGGGATACCTGAGCTTGATGCTGCTCGGGTTGCTCTACCTCGCGGTGGGAACGCTGACCTCGGCTCTCACTTCCAACCAGACACTCGCCTTCCTGGGGTCGTTTCTCTTCCTCCTGGTGTGCCTGATCGTCACGAGTGATGCGGTGAGCCTTCCGCCCAACATCGCACGGTGGACGGCGGAGCTCTCGCTGGGGCCCAAGCTCGCAGACTTTGCCAAAGGGATCATCGACACGACGCACGTGGTGTTCTTTGTGGCCGCGTCGGCGTGGTTTCTGGTGCTTGCCTACGTCGCCCTCCAAACAAGGAGGTGGCGATGAGTAGCGCACGCCGTCGGGCTCGCTTTACGGCGATGACATTGGTGATTGTCCTGGCGGCCACGGCTTCACTGGTGATCGCCAACGTCATCGGTAACCGGGTCTCGCACCGCTTTGACGTCACCGCGACGCGGGAGCACGTACTTTCGCCGCGGTCCGTCGCGCTGTTGAGCAAGCTCAAGGACCAATACGAGGTGGTGATCGCGGCGCCGCTGCGAGATCCCAAGGCTGTTGACCGTCGGGCCCTTGTGCGGCTTGTCGACGTCCTGGATCAGTTCAAACACGCTCCGAACCTCTCCGCGCCCATTGTCACGACGCTCATCGACACAGGTTCCGCCCAGGGCGCGGCCGACTTTGAGTCTCTGATCCACCGGCTCAAGCAGCGCGATCAGGCCAAGATCGACAAACAGGTGACCGATGTGGGTGCGGCTCAGCAGGTTTCCGATGAACTGGCCACGTGGCTTGAGGGAGCGCCGCCGCGGCTTACGGCGATTCGCGATCTGATCCCAACGGACACGCCGGCGGGTGCGGACTCCGTCGCGTACTTTGATCGCCGGGCGGCGGAATGCAAGGTCTATGCCGGGACGCTCCGCGAACTAGCCGCTCGCTCGCGAGACGCGATGAAGGCCGCGGAAGGCCGTATCCCGGACCTTGAACAGGCGGCGGGGATATTGCGGCAGCCGCTCACAGGCCTTGAGCTTGGCCTGCGTGACATTGCTGACAACGTTGGCAAGTTTGCGCTCGACCCGGCACGCCCTGCCGCCGCACGCGATCTGGCGAAGGGGTTTGCCGCGGAGGCCAAGATCCAACGTGATCGGTGCGCCATTTCCATGGACTCGCTGAACCGGCTGGCCAAACTCGACATCACGCGGATCGCCCGGCTCCTGCAGGGTTCATCCGCGGCCCTTCTGATCGGTCCACCGGAAATCGGAATGACCGCGATCGATCTGAACGCGCTGCTGCCGTCGACGGCCGCGATCAACGCCGCGGGCAATGCTGATCTGGGACGCAATGCAGAAGAGTTGATCGCGACAGCGCTTGCCGCCCTTGCCCAACCCGTCAAACCGATCGTGATCCTGATGCACGCCCAGCCTCGCGGCTACTTCGAACGCAACCGGATCTTTGAAACCATCGGGCAACGCCTCAACCTGCGTGGCATCGATCTGGCCGTCTGGGAAGTGGCCCAGAATCCAGAACCACCGAGCACATCTCGCCTGAATCCGACCGGCAAGCGGCCGATCGTCTACGTGTGCTTCAACGCGGACAGTCCCAGCACCGGATCTCAGGGACAAACGGGCCAGGAGCGTGCCATCAAGCTCGGCAAGGCGCTCAACTCCGTCGTCGATTCTGGCGATCCGCTGCTGCTCTCGATCTTTCCGTCATCCTTTCCGTTGCAGGGCAACCCCGACCCGACTGTTTCGTTCCTGCCCAAATTCGGGCTGCAGGCAGATTCCGGGCACCCATTGCTGCACGAGGTCATGCGACCAACCGGCAGAGAAGTTCAGGCGTTTCAGGTTGTCCAAGCCCTGGATGTGGCGCACCCGATCGCCAACGCGATCCGCGGCCTTCCGACGCGGCTCCAGTGGCCCATTCCCATGCAGACTGTGGATGCGCCCCGAACCAAGGTGACCAAGCTCTTTGAAGTGAACCAACCGGGCACGTGGGGTGAGTCACAATGGATCAACTTCCTTTCGTTGCCGATCGAGCAGCACCCCAATGCTCCAAGTTCGATCACGCCCTCAAATGACAGTCCACGCGACGACGGCAAGGGGCCTTGGATTCTTGCGGCCGCGGCGGAGCGCACGCTGTCGGACTCGGGGAAGTCGCAGCGGCTGATTGTGGTGGGCTCCAACACCTGGTTCACGGATGTGCTACTCCACGACGTCATCGAAGTGGACGGCCGGCCTGCCGCGGCCAATCCGGGCAATCTGGAGCTCTTTGAAGCCAGCGTCTCGTGGCTGGCTGGCCAGGATGACCTGATCGCCCAGAGCCCGACGGCCCGAGCGATGCCGCTCATTGGTCCTCTTTCCGAACGCACGCGACTGGCTCTGCGACTCGTGGCCATTGTCGGGCTGCCGGCTGGGGTGCTGCTGATCGGGCTGGTGTGGCGGCTGCTACGGGGTTAACTCGTTTGCCTTCCCAACTCGGTTTGAGTTCGACCGGACTGAACCAGTCCGCCGGGTCGGTTGCCAGTTGCGGCACCACGGCCACAGTCACACGCCCGCATTCGGGGCACTTGGCCGGGCGAGCCAACCCGGACAGGTCGTACTTGCACCACGGGCAGCAGCCGTGGAAGCGGTTGCCGCGAGGCAGGCACGCGATGTAGAGACCGACGACCACAACCAGACCGGTGTAGGGGTACAACAGCGATCGCAGGATCGGCAGGTAGATCTTTCCGTGGGTGTAGATGTTGAGCCGCGTGTGCAGCCACGCAACGAAGACACATCCGAGGAATCCCGCGGCCACCCACGCAAACGACTGCCACCGCCGCCGCCAGCGGGCCGCGGCGTACCAGATTCCTATGGCATAGACGACAAACGCGAACACGCGCGGGGTTCCTGTTCTGACAGTCTAACGGCATTCGCCGGAATGACAGCCCTGGATTAGCGACCGGCTTTGAAAAAGGACTTCAGAGAATCCAAGATGTCGTCGCGGCCATCGACCTTGGTGGTGACGATCCGCGGCCCATCCTGATCCGCCAAGCCCCTCGGGAAGGCCTCGCGAAGGACGTTCAGAAAGCTGCCGCTGCCGTAGGCCGAGGTCACCTGGCAATAGCCGAAGAGGTTGCACTTAGGCAGGAGCTGCTGGTCCATGATCTTGACGCAGAGTCGGTTGTCGGCCTCGGAGGAGTTGTCACCATCGGAGAAGTGGAAGAGATAGATGTTGCACTCGCTGGGGTCGTAGTGGTGCTCCAGAAGCTCGTGGCAGCACTGGAAGGCGGAGCTGATCCGGGTGCCGCCATCTTCTCTTACGGAGTAGAACGTCTTCTTGTCCACTTCGCTGGCGCGGACATCGTGGACGATGTAGCGGCTCTCGATGCCTTCGTAGTTGCGGCGGAGCCACGTGTCGATCCAGAAGGCTTCGAGGCGGACCAGTTCTTTCTGCTCATCACCCATTGAACCCGACACATCCATCATGTAGACGATCGCGGCGTTGCTCTGGGGCTTTTTGACCTCGTTCCAGGAGCGGTAACGCAAGTCGTGGCGGATGGGGACGATGATCGGGTTGTCTGGGTCGTACATGCCCATCGCAAGCTGGCGCTTCAGGGCTTCGCGGTAGGTGCGTTTGAAGTGACGGAGCGAAGCCGGGCCGATGGGACGGATGCCCGTGTACTTGTCTTTGACCGTGGTGATGCGGTGGGCGCCCTTGGGCTTGATGCGGGGGAGCTGAAGTTCCTCGGCCAGGATGTCGGCCAACTCTTCCATGCTGACATCGACTTCGAGGATGTGCTTGCCTTCGGCTTCGCCGCCTTGCCCTTTGCCACCGGACGGATCGCCCTCACCGCCTTCACCCATTCCGACGCCGCCGGCGTTGTCGCCGTAGCGGATGGTGGGAATGTCGATGTCGTGCACGGGGATGGAGACGAACTTGCGGCCCTCGCGCCCGATGAGCTCACCACGCGACAGGAACTTCCGGAGGTCCTTGCGGATCTTCCCCCGGACGATCTGCCGGAAGCGGTGATGATCTTGTTCGATCTTGCTGACCATGGTCCATTCCGTGACACAGGGCCCCGGGTCGCTCCGGGCGCAGAATCTCCACTGATCTATACGTCCGGAATGATCGACTGGATCGTGCCTCGGGAAGAGTTCGATCGGTGGTGGGTCCCGAATAACCGGCCGCGGCGACCCAAAAAAAGGAACAGGCCCGGGGTTTGAGCCCCGGGCCTGAGAGATTCACTGCAATCTGTGGATCAGTTCGCGCCCGCGAGAATCACGATCTCGACGCGACGGCTTTCCTTTTTGGTGGACATCTGGCGATCGGGTCCGAACCCGGCGAAGTAGATCTTGCCCTTGGGAATGCCCTTGCTGGACAGGTATTCTTCGACGGCCATGGCGCGCTCGCCGCTGAGGCGCTCGTTGGTCTTCCACTTGTCCTTGGTTTTGGCCAGAGGGTCGGTATCGGTGTACCCCTCGACGCGGATGGTCTGGTTGGAGTACTTGGACTTGAGCGTGGATGCGATGTGATCGAGCGTCTTCTTTGCCGAAGACTTCAGGGTCGCGGATCCCGAGTCAAACAGCACATCGCCTGCGACGCTGACGACCAGGTCGCTGCCGCGGGTGGAGGTCTTGACGCCCTCGCCGGTGAAGTCGTTGGGGTTGCCCTTGCCGCCACCGCCGGCCGCGAAGCCGGGGCCGCCGGACTTATCCAATCGGGCCATCAGGTCGCGATTCTCCTGCTCGAGCGAGGAGTTGCGGGTCTCGGCCTCAGTGCGTGCCGTTTTCTCTTTTTCGAGGGTGTCGCGGAGGGTTTGATTTTCCGTCATGACCGCGTTGTAGTCGCCCTTGGACACGTTCTGGCAACCGCCCAGAGCGAACCCC
>JBGAND010000013.1:0-126690 GCA_044222485.1 Phycisphaerales bacterium
GTGTTGGAGAACACCAGGCGGAGACGGGTCCAGTCCGGACCGATGATGGTCGTCAGATCAATGACCGCATCGCCGCGCCACTGGCCGGAGGAGTTGGGAGTGGAGATCGGCATTCCGGGGGTAGTCAGGAGCGGCGTGATGGCCGGGGGACGGACGTTGAGCATGTCAACGAGGTTCAAGCTGCCGAAAGCGTTCACCGAGCCGATGCCGGTAATGCCCCAGCCACCGAACTCGGTGATCTTGATCATGGTGAAGCGCCGACCGGGGTTCGCGACCAAGTCAACTTGGATGCGATCCGGAGTAGAGGCCGCAGAGCCGTTGACGCTGTTGGCGATGAAGTTCGTCGGTGTGAACTGGAACTGATCACCAACGAGAGTGGGGTTTCCGAAGCGACCGTTGTCACTGAATCCGCCGCTATAAGTAAAGAACGTACCAGCACCGTTCGCGGGTACCCATGGCACCTGGGCCTGAGCGACGCCGGCCAGACAAAGAAGTCCGGCAACCGCGACCGCGTTGATTGAGTTTCTCATGGACATTTCTCTCTCCTTGCGGCCCCGAAAGGAAACGGAGGGGCCGTGAAGGGTCTCTCTTGTTTAAGAACGCATCAGGCCTGGCGACGACGACGTGAAACCAGAAGGCCAGCCAAGCCCAGGACGCCAACAGCGCCGGGGGCGGGCACGATCGTGACGGCCATCTGGCCGCCGAACACGGTCTTGCGGATCTCGGCGGCCATCCCGTTGCCACCGCTGATCGCAATCAGGTCGTTGGTGACCTTGATGTGAATGGCGGTGAAAGGTGTGCCGGTCTCGAGGACCTGCAGGTTCTGATTACCGGATCCGGACCAGGTGCCGCTCACCGAAGTGGTGGATGACACGGGGATACCGGGGAAAGCCAGGTTCGTGGATGCCGAGCGGCCCAAGCCGCCGATCTCGGTCGTGTTCAGAACGGCCGCCGAAGACACCGAGTTGGGGATGGGAGCGTTCGGGTTGCTGCTGGTCATCGTGTAGTCGCCGTATTCGGCAACGCTGATGCCATCAAACTTGAACCCGGGATGCACCAAGAGGTCGACTTCAAAGGAGTCGGTGACGTGCGATGTCTGGCCGTTGACGGCGTTAGCGACAAAGTTGGTCGGTGTGAAGTAGAACGTGTCGCCCACGACAAACGGCGTGCCGAAGAGACCGACCAGGTTCTGGCCGTTTTGCCAGTCGAACCAGGTGCCCGTGCCGGACGCCATGCCACCGCCCCACGGGATCTGCGCGGAAGCAACGCCCGCACAGCCGAGGACCGCGGCTAAGGCAACAAGAGAAGTCTTTTTGAGTTGCATGATCTGTCTCTCTCTGGCCGTCGCCAGTACCACCACGACGTATGGGCGCCGTGCCCGCCTTGGCTACTCCGGAAGCGAAGGTCCAGGGAAATTAACAGCTTTACGGTCGACGTCAAGACAAAAACCCAATGCGGGACTGGCAATTGTGTGTATTAGTGTTTTGTAAACGTAGCAAAAGGTAGCGCAAGACAGAATTCCGCGCCATCTTTTTCTAATTCCGTTAGGGTTAGTCGGCCCCCAAGTTCCCTTGCAAGTTCCCTGGCAAGGGCTAACCCTAATCCGAGGCCCGACTTGGGTCCCTGAGCATCGCGGCGAGCACGGTGGAACGCGTGAAAGATGCGGTTGCGTTCGGAGCGGGGAACCCCTGGGCCGTGATCTCGGACGGTGAGCAGCACAGTGCTTCCTGAGATTGCAGCACGGATGTGCACTCGCCGGTCGGGGGCTTCCCCGGCATATTTCCCCGCGTTTTCGACCAGGTTCAGCAGGATTCGCTCAACCGTTTGAGGGTCGGCAGCGACGACGGCATCCGCAGCCTGAGCGGTGTCAAAGACGAGAGTCATCCCGGCCCGAGTGGCGCACTGTTCGATGGCGGGGCGAAGCCGTTCGAGCAACTCGGCTACCCGCACGGGGGCGACTGGACCGGAGGACCGTCGCCCGACGCCGCCGATTCCGGCGTAATCCAGCACGTTTTGGACGATGCGCGAGAGGCGACCGGATTCGGACTTCAAAGTGGCCAGGTAGTGTCGACGCGATTCCTCATCCTTGACCATGCCATCGGAGAGCATCTCGGTGTAGAGGCAGAAGGTGGTCAAGGGGGTTCGGAGCTCGTGGGTGACGGCGGAGACAAAGCGGCCGCGGCGTTCGCTGAGTTCCATGGAGGTGCGGAGGACGATCCCGATGGCGGCGATGGCGCCGATGACGGCGATCCAAGTGACCAGAAGCGTCACGTGCGTCGGTGTGAAGACTGCTGCCTGAAGGGTGGGGACGGTGCCGGGCAGCAGACTGACCGGGATGGCCGCGAGGCGTTGGCCTACGGCATCGTTTGTGCCATCCAGCACCGGACTGAGGGTGGCGGCGGGCAGGAGGTCGTGGACTGTGGCAAGGAGGCGTTCTCGAAGCCGCGGCCAATCCATCCAGATGCCTTGGACAGTGGGGGTTCCGTTGATCTTGACGGTGCGCTGCAGGAGGAGTTCCGCCGTGCCATGGTCAGGGTGGGAGCGCCAAAGCCCGGTGAAGGGGCCCTGCTCGATGTTGACCTGGTCGAAAGCGGGGCCGGCGGCCTGGTAGTCCTTGAGGAGGGATCGGCCAGCCTCGGAGGATTCGGGCTTGGCGTCCAGCGGCGCTACCTCTTTGCGGGCGTACGAGGGCGCGGGACTTGGGACAGCGGCAGGCTTGGCGGCAGGTGGGACGGCGACGGATGCGGGTACCGGCAACTCGGTGTCGCGTGCTTTTCCGGAGCTTGAGTCCAGCTTGGCGACTTCGTTCGAGGATTCGGGTACTTGCTTGTCGTTGAAACCGGGCGTTCCGGGGGCGAGGTTGTTGCGGTTGCGGCGTTGAGACTCGTTGTTGTTGAGGGACTGGGCGGTTTGAGCGGCTTTTTGGCGGAAGTTGAAGTCGTCTTCCTGCTGAGACTGGATCTGGCCGGCTTGGGACGGAGCGCCGGTTTGGGAAGCCGCGTCGGCCTGCAAACGAATTGCGGGAGGTTCCGAAGGCTTGGTTGCATCGCCGAACTGCAGGCCGGGACCGGCGAATCGTTGGTCATTGCGTCCCGACTGGACCATCAGCGAGAGTTCATCCAGGCGTTTGCTGGCCAGGACGATGAACTCGCTTTCGACGTACTGGGCTTCGGCCAGGTCGCGCTGGTTGCCGGTGGGGGCCTGTGGGGAGGTGATGTGGCCGTCGGGTTCGATCTGGAAGTTGAGTTGGATGTAAGGGCCGGAGGATTCGAGGAGGGGGGAGGGGACGAGGACCTCGTTGGGCTTTACCTGCTGCCACATGCGGGTGTAGGCACGTTCGGCGGGGTAAAAGGAGAGGTAGTGGAAGTAGGGGCGGGAGGATTCGGCCGCCATGATGGGGGTGACTTCAGACTCCATACGCCAGAGGGCCAGGCGGATGGACTCTTGGAAAGAGGCCGCGGCCCGGGCTTCGCGCTCGGAGCGTTCGAGGCGTAGGGCGTGCCAGGTGACCCAGCCGAGGCCCTCGAGGACGGCGAGGATGCAGACGGCGAAGACGAACCAGGTGAGTTTGCGGCGGGGTCTCATGCGCTTGCCGACTTTATCGGCGATTCATGGTTGGCAGGGGCGAGCATGTAGCCCTTGCCGCGGACGGTGAGGATGACCCGGGGGTTGTCGGGGTCATCGCGGAGCTGGGTGCGGAGGCGGGCGACGGCCATGTCCACGGTGCGGGTGGTAACGCCGCGGGGGTCCACGCCCCAGACTCGGGAGAGGAGCTCTTCACGGGCGATGGCGCGGCCGCGGTTTTGGGCCAGGTAGGCCAGGACTTCACCCTCGCGCTGGGAGAGGGATTCGTGCGTGCCGTCGATCATGGTGATCTCGCGGCGTTCAAAGTCGATGGTGAGGCCCGCGATGGCCAGGCGCGTGATGCCGGAGGGGCGTTCGGGAAGGCGACGGAAGATGGCTTCGACGCGGGCGAGGAGTTCGCCGATACTGAAGGGTTTGACGATGTAGTCGTCAGCGCCCGAGCGGAGGCCTTTGACGCGGTCTTCCTCCTGGCCTCGGGCAGTCAGGAAGATGACGGGGAGGGATGGGCGGGCCTTGCGGAGTTCTGCGAGGACTTGCAGGCCGTCCATCTTGGGCATCAGGAT
The DNA here is from genome assembly GCA_044222485.1 of Phycisphaerales bacterium. GTDB lineage: Bacteria > Planctomycetota > Phycisphaerae > Phycisphaerales > UBA1924 > JAHBXE01. Next base: position 4,149 of record JBGAND010000013.1, read on the forward strand.
GTCTAAGAGGACCAGATCGATGCCGTCGGCCATGGCGAGATCGAGGCCGGCTTTGCCATCCTCGGCTTCGCGGACGTGGTAGCCCGTGAACTTCAGGGCGTCGCACAGGCCGCGGCGGATGGCGTTGTCATCCTCGACTACGAGCAGGGTTCCGAGGGGCATGGGTGTCTCGCGTGCTCAGGTTGTATCGACGGTCGGGGGTGATTTGTTCGCGGAGAAACCAGCGGCGCACGGGGCAAACGGCCGGATCGACCATTTACCCCGTGCGTGACTCGTTGGCTTGGGTTATTTCTTCTCGTACGTGATGCCGACCTTCTTGGCCTGGCGGGCGAGGCTTTCTTTGACCTTATCGTCGAAAGAGTCGGTTTTGCCGCCATCCTTGGCGAGTTCCTGCTTGACGAACTCGGCGCGTTTCTTGCTGAGCTCTTCGATCTTGGCCTGCTTGTCCTTGCGTTCCTGGGTCTTTTGCGCGATGTAGGCCTTGCGCTCGTCCAGGGTCATCTTCTTCATGTTCTCGGGGAGCTTGTCTTCGGCGTAGGTGGCGAGGTCGACCTTGCCGTCCATGCACTGCTGGACCAGGTCGTTCTCGCCGGAGAGGCTGGCGCGGCCGGCGGCGCTGGCTTTATACATAGCTCGGTCGGCTTTGGCGGCGGGGGCTGAAGCGGGCGCGGCGGACAACACCTCGGCGGCCGCCATCTTGCCGGACTGGGCGCGCTGTTGTTCGACTGTGCCGCACGCGACGACGGTGCTTTCCAGATCGATGCCGAGTTTGGCGAGTTCATCGTCGTAAGGGCTGGCGACGACTCGCATGCCGCCGGATTGCTGGATGGCGAGATACTCGCCGTCGGTCTTGAGGGCGATCTCTTTCCAGAAGGGGGTCGTTTCGGACATCGACCCGCACTGGACGGTGTTGATGGTGATGCCGTGCTTGATGGCTTCGGCGCAGGTGTCTTTGTAGAGGACATCTTGGACGTAGTCCATGTGAGGTGGGGCATCGCCGACGAGATAGATGAGCCGGAGGGTCTTGGTTCCAGCGCCGGTGTTGGGAGTCCAATCAAACTTGGTGTAGGCCTCGTGGAGGGCCTGGTTGACGCTTTCGGGTCCGTCGCCGCCGCCGGCCGCCTGCAGCTTCATGAGATCGCTGTAGAGGGCGTCGAGGTCGTCGGTCATGGGGGTGAGCTTGGTGATGTAGTCATCGCCGCGGTCGCGATAGGCGACGATGCCCATGCGGATCTGGGGGTGGGGCTTGGCGGTGGCCATGGCGTTGGCGATGGACCAGATTTTTTGCTTAGCGCCCTCGATTAGGCCGGACATGGAGCCGGTGGTGTCGAGGACGAAGACGACTTCGATCTTGGGAGAGTCGGCTTTGAGCTCGGTTTTGGGCTTGATTTCGGGTTGTTTTTCGATCACCGGTTGTTCGGTGGGCTTGACGAGCTCCTGCGCCAGAGCGGGGGAGAGGGAGAGGCCGGTGGTCAGGAGCATGGCGAATGTGAGTTTCATGGTGGTTCTCGGTGTTGGGGAGTTCGGTCAGAGAAAGGCAGCCACAGATGGCACAGATGGACACAGATAAGGCGATTCAGGCTTTGCTCTTGTATTCATCTGTGCTCATCTGTGTCATCTGTGGCTGCTTTGGTTTTTGTTACTCAGCGATCTGGCTGGGGGCTTTGACGAGGACGCGCTGGCCTTTGTACTGGAGGTAGCAGTCGCCGCCGAGGGCCAGGAGGCCTTGCTGGTCCTTGGTGACCAGGTCGTCGAGGATCGCGTCGTATTCGGGCGTGCCGAACTCGACGGTTTTCTCGGGGGCTTCGGCTTCCTTGTCCAGGATGCGGGCATCGACCCAGCGGTTGTTGCGGAGGAAGAGGGTCTGGTCGTGGACCTGGCAGACGCTGGTGACCTCGACGCGCTGCATGTCTTTGGTGTAGAAGCTGTTGGTGCTGTTCACGCAGGCGAGGGTTTGCATTTCGGCGAGGTTCACTTCCTGGTTAACGGCGGTTTTGCCGCCGCGGTCGTTGCCGGCGCGGGATTGGAGGACGTAGCCGACGGCATCCTTCTGAGCCTCGGCCTTGGGCTTGGCCGGGGCGGATGCGGATTGCTTTTTGGCGGCTTTGAGTTCGTCGATGTTCAGCGCGGAAGAGGTGGACGCGGGCTCGGCCGCGCGGGCAGGGCCGCCTCCGCCTCCACCGGCGCCGCGGCCGCCGGAGGCGATTCTCAAGCCAGCGGCAGCGGGTTGGGCCGAAGGCACTCCGTCAACCGCGGCCGTCACCATGCCGGGCTCGACCGCCAGGAACGCGGTGTATTCGGTGAGGATGCCCCACTTGGTGGAGAGGCGGACGATCTCGTCGATCAGTTCTTTCTTGGCCGCGTCCGGGGCGCCGACCGTGGGGAGTCCGGCGTCGGCGTTGCTCTGGCGGATTTCTTCGATCAGAGAAGCGATCTTGCGGCTGGCCCAGAGGCGGGGGACGAAGGAGTTTTTGGTGGTGGACTTGGCCGCGTCGAAGGCGAACTCAAACGAACGCTGCTTGCCCAGGAAGTTGCCTTCGACGACGAGTTTCTCGGCGGTGCCGTCGAGGTATTGGCCGAGGATGACCATCTGGTCACCCTCGAACTGGTCGGGGAGGTTTGATGGTTGGACCTCCCGGATGGGGCGGGTGACGGTGTCGCTGAACTTGGTTACTGCCAAGAGCTTCGGTGAAGCGAGCACAGGGCCGGAGAGGCGGCGGTATACCTGGCCGACCTTCACTTCGACGTTTTCTTCGGGCAGAACGAATGTGCTGGTGGCGCGGGTGTTTTTCGCGATGCCTGTGAGGAGCGGCGCGTTTACGTCATAGCCGACGCCAAACGTGAAGATGCGCCGCTCCGCTTTGTTCATTTTCTTGGCGGCATCCCGGATCGCGGCCTCGGAGGTCTGGCCCACAGTGGGGAGGCCGTCGGTGAGGAAGAGGACCACGGGGAGAGTGCCGGGGGTGGGGTCGGGACGCAGGGCCTCGGTCAGGGCATCGTTGATGTTGGTGCCGCCGTTGGGCTGGATGTTTTTGATGTAGGTCCGGGCCTTGGCGATGGTGTCTTCGCTCTTGATGACAGGCTTCTCGGCGAAGCTGTTGATTGAGTCGGAAAAGTCGATGATGTTGAAGGATTCGCCGGGGCGGAGACCTTCGACGACCTGGAGCGCGGCCTCGCGGGCCTGCTCGATTTTGGGGCCGCGCATGGAGCCGGAGCGGTCCATCACGATCGTCACTTCGCGCTTCATCTGCTGGTCGGCGTCGGCGGGCTTAGCGGGCAGGCCGGTGAGGAGGAGGAAGTAGCCGCCTTTGCCGCCGTTGATTTCGGCGTCGGGGTAGAGCATGGCGGTGGCGGAGACTTCGGATTCGGCGGGTTGGAGGAGGTAGGAGAGGCGGAAGGAGCCGGGTTGGGCCGCGGAACCGATGGTTTTGACGGAGATGTGGTTAGGATCGCGGCGGTCCATCTGCAGTTCGTGGCTGGGGGAGTAGACGGTGGAGATGGGGCGTTTGGAGGAGATGTCAACGCTGGCGGTCCAGGAGACGCCGGTTGCGGCCAGCGATTCGGAACGCGGCAGGACGTAGTCGATGCGGTCGCCGGTTCTGGTCGTGTCGGTGGTGAGGAGGTGGTCGTAGGTGAGGCGGACGGTCTGCGTGGCGCCCGCGGTGACGGGGAAGACGCTGGACTTGATGAGGCTGTAGCCGACGAACTCCAGGAGCGCGGGGTCGCGGGACTTCTGGACGATGGAGTTGTAAATGCGGCGGGCCTCATCCTTCGGCAGCAGTTTGGCATTGGGTTCGGAGCCGAGACTGTCGAGCTGGAAGGAGCGGACGGTGCAGCCTTCGGGGACGGGGAGGAGGATTTGGGCTTCCTGCATCCCGCCGCCGGGGTTGTGGACGGTCATGACCATGGTCGTCGAAGCGACCTGGTCACTGATGGTGACCTGGGTGTTGACGGTGGTGAGCTGGATGTGCTGTTGCGAGGGCACGCGGTGGCGTGGCTCGGGGAGGATGACGACAGTGCGTCCTTGCGGGACGATGATCGTCGGTTCGTGGGAAGTTGCCGCGATCTGGCCGTAGGCGGAAATGGGCAGCGAGAGGGCCGCGGCGATGAGAGAGGCGCGAAGCATGGGGCGCATGAGAGAGTTCCTTCCCGGGTTGGAGCGGCGGATGGCCACTCAGACAGAAAGTCCGACGCTTAGGTGTACGGTTTGGTTCTGTGTTGGGTGGTAACGAGTTTGTAACGGCGGTGCCCGCAGCTAGGCCAGTTTTCGCAGCAACCAGCCGGGAATAGCGGTGCTGATGAGGCCGCCGATAAGAAGCAGGCCGGCGACGCAGAAGTAGGCTTGGGCGGAACCGAGGTGGCGGGTGAAGACTTCGCCGAGGGTGGGGCCGATCCCGGCGACGGCCCAGGCGCCACCCATCATCAGGCCGGACGCGAGGCTGGTGCGGTGGGGGAGGAGTCGCTGGGCCAAGGCGATAGTGACGGGGACCAGGCCGCCGAATCCGATTCCGGCGAGGGTCGCGAGTGTGAAGACGGCGGGGATGGTGAAGTGGCGTGCGCCATCGTGTTCGAAGAAGTGTTCGGCCCAGGGCATGAGGGCGATGGTGGCCGCGCCGAAGATGGGGAGGATGATGAGCGTGCGGCGTTCGCTGCCGCGCTTGAGCAGCCAGCCGCCGGCGAGCGCGGCCGAGCCCATGCCGATCTGCATCGCGGCTTGGAGGAGGCCGTTGGTGCTGGAGGCTTTGAGGCCGAGTTGGTTTTGGACGGCTTGGGTGGCGGTGGCGAGGTCGATGTGGTCGCGGGCCGCGGTGAGCTTTGTGCACCAGTCGATGAAGAGGTAGACGAGCGCGGCGTTCACCGTGAAGCGGATCACGGCGCAGATGTAGAGCACGACTATGGCGATCCAGCGCCAGCGGCGTTCGTGGTCGCTCAGGGCCGCGTGCTCGGCATGGGCGGTGTGGCTGCGGTGGGAGACGGAGTGGATGGAGGCGATGAGCACCGCGGCCGCGATCAGGCCGGGGATGATGAGCCAGGCCAGACCGTGGAGGCCTAGGTACTTGACGTAGGTTGGCGCGGAGAGGTTGCCGGCGATGCCGCCGGTCATGCCGCCGAGGAAGAAGAGGGAGACGCCAAGCGAGCGGCGCGAGCGGTAGAGCTGCCCGACGGCCGCGGCCGCGACGGGGTGGAAGGCGCCGATGCCCATGGAGCTGATGATCTGGATGATGAGGAGTTGCGTGTAGTTTTCGGTGTAGCCGACAAGGCTGGTGCTGATTGCAGCGAGGATGAGGCCGAGAGTGCCGAGCCAGCGGGTGTTGAGCTTGTCGCTGAGCCAGGCGACACCGGGTTGGACAACACCGCTGGCGACGCCGCCGATCCCGATGGCCGCGGCCTTCTGTCCGGGGGTCAGATCCAGTCGCGTCGCGAGCAGGGGCATGAGGGGGATGATGAGGTACTGGAAGTAGTCAACGACGGTGTGGCAGGCGATGGCGGCCCAGGCGCGAGGGCCGCCGGGACGAGATTCCGCGTGCGCGGCGGCTGGAGACAGAGTTGTTGGTTCCCCCTGAAGCGTGGACATGGGTCCAGTTGTAGGGGGGTTGATGGGGGAGGGCGTGGAAGCGGAGTGAAGGGTGGTTAATAGCCGGCTGGTTTACCGCCCTTCCGAGGGTCGCACGCGGCTTGCCAGCCGCCGTGCGGGTCGCGGGCGATGAGTTGCACGTTGCCGACGGCGTCGGTGCGTTCGACGCGGTGGCCGCGGCTTTGGAGTATGTCGATGAAGTTGCGACCGGAACTGTCTTTGGTTCTAGCGACTTCCGAGTCGTAGAGGTCGGCCTCGATTTTCACGACGTCGGGGGACCACTGATGATGTACGCGTGAAGCGGTAACGGCGGCCCATGCGGGCATTGCAAGTGCGGTGGTGTTGATGAGGACCTGCATCGTGCCCGTGATGATGCGCGGGCCGCCCGAAGCTCCGGCGATGGCATCGACGCGACCGTCGGCGTTCAGCGCGATGGTGGGGGACATGCTTGAGAGAGGACGCTTGCCGGGCGCGGGGAGGTTTCGGTCGGATTGCCTGAGCCCAAAGGCGTTGGCCTTTCCGCGGTGGGTTGTAAAGTCATCAATCTGATCGTTGAGGATGAAACCAAAGGTGTCGACGGCAAGGCACGAGCCGAACCCCTGGTTGATGGTCTCGGTGCAGGAGACGGCGCTTCCGGATGCGTCGATGACGCACAAGTGGCTGGTGCCGTGGTCATCCGCAAGGGCTGTTCGGCGATCAAGCGAGCCGTAGTCGGCGGGAGTCAGAGTTCGGTCGGGGTTGAACGTGGCAGCGCGATCGTCCAGATACGAAGCGGAAAGCAGGCGCTGAGTGGGTACTTCGGAGAAAGCGGGGTCGCCGAGCCATTGGGACCGATCCGCAAATGCGTGCTTGAGCGACTCGATCATTGCGTGCACGGTCTGGGGAACGTGGGGCGCCACGGAATACCAAACTCGGTCGTTGTAGTCGGTCGATGCGGAGCCTCGCGTAGATCCAGCGGGCTTCAGGAGAGACTGGGCCGACCGCCGCTCGATACGTTCAAGAATCCCTACCGCCTCCGCCATCGCCACACCCCCGCTTGACGGCGGCGGCATCGTTACGAACGTTCGTCCGAAAGCCTGGAACTGCAGCGGGTCGATGCTGGCGACCTGGAAACGATTGAGGTCTTCCTGGCTCAACACCCCGGCATCTCTTTGAACAGCCGCGATCATCGCTTGTGCGATGGGGCCTTGGTAGAACGCCGCGGCCCCCTGATCAGCGATCAGCTTCAGGGCTGCCGCCTGCTCGGGCAGCTTGATCACATCCCCGACTTTGACCTTGCCCTCGCGGCACATGCGCACCCAGACAAACCGGAACCGCTCCTTCCAGGCGGGGTTCTTTTCAAAGTCCTTGGCGACATCCTTCGCCGAGTCCACAAAGTGCTGGTCTGCCCTGAAGCCCTCTTCCGCCGCGCGGATTGCCGGAGCCAGGACCGTTGCACGGTCGAGCGTCCCGAACTTTTCCAGGGCCGTCAGCAAGCCGGCGACAGTCCCTGGAATCCCGACCGCCTTGCCGCCGTGCGTGCTGGCGTTTGGGTCGGCATCCTTTTCATAGAAGTCCGGCCCGACTCCCCATGGGCACATCTCTCGATAGTTGAGCGCGATATCCCGGGGCACCTCGCGGCCACGGGCTTTCTGGTCGCGGATGCCCTGCTCGCTGAAGTGGATGATCATGAACCCGCCCCCGCCGATGCCGCAGGATTCGGGACGGACGACCGAAAGGGTGAACGAGGTCGCGACCGCCGCATCTATGGCGTTGCCCCCAAGACGGAGCATCTGGGCTCCGGCTTGAGACGCGGTTTCATGGTCGGCCGCGACCGCTCCGTGTTGATAGTGCCCGGCAAACGGGGGGGTTCCACCTGCGCAACCGACACAGGAAGCGACCAAGAGGCCGATGAGCGACCCAAGGACCAGACGCAAACGCAAGTTGGGAAACGGATTCATGCCCGGTTTGTATCACCCCCCCTACCCGAATGCGACCCGATAAAAGCTCCATTCCCAACTTGCCAACGGATGAATTCCAGACAAGGGGGACCAAAAATCCAATCTTCGCGTATATTGGAGCCTCCGGCGGCCCCGAGTCGCCCCGGTGTCGTCAGGAAACCTCCCAGCGGAGAAATCAGATATGTCATCGATCCGGATGTCAGCGGCGGTCGCGGTGTGTGGCTTGGCGTGCAGCGCCATGGCTCAGGTGGAGCCGGAGCGGGCGGATGGCCCGATCGCGAACTTCACGGGCAGCCGCGTGATCAGGGTTGAGGTTCGCTCTCCCCGTCAGTTGCAGACGCTGATGGCGTTGACGGATGACGTGTGGACCGAGTCGATCCGGCGGAGCGGCCCGGTCGATGTCCGGGTGACGCCCGAGCAACTGGTGGCGGTGACCGCGGCGGGGCTCAAGTACAAGATCATCTTGAACGATGTGCAGGCCGCGATCGACACCGAGTCGGCCCATGTGAGAGCGCTGCGTGAGGGCGATGACGCGGCGTGGTACACCAACTACCACAACTACGCGGACAACAAGGCGTATGTGCAGGCGCTGGCCGCGGCGAACCCGGGGATCGCGTCGTATTCGGTCATCGGCTTGTCGCTGCAAGGCCGCGAGATCTTCGCCCTGCGGATCACCGGTCCAGGGTCAACGGCCAACCGTCCGGCATCGCTGTGGTGGGGCGGACAGCACGCGCGTGAATGGATCAACGTGCCGGTACCCGAGTATCACGCGGAGAAACTGCTGACGGGATACGCCACCGATCCACACATCAAGTACCTGGTGGACAACCACGAGTTTATCTTCGTTCCGATCATCAACCCCGATGGCTACGACTACACCTGGACGAACAACCGCTTGTGGAGGAAGAATCGGCGGACCAACACCAACAACCCGGGCGCGGGCTGCAGCACCAACCCCGGCGTCGATCTGAACCGCAACTGGGGGTATCAGTGGGGCGCGCTGCCCCAGGGCGGTTCCAGCGGTACGTGCAGCAACGACACGTACCGCGGCATCGCCGGGTTCTCAGAGCCCGAGACGCAGGTGATGCGAGACTTCATCATCGCCAACCCCAGGATCAGGTCCACCATGGACTGGCACTCCTACGGCCAGCTTGTCATGTCGCCGTGGGGATACGACAACATCCCCGTGACGCCGCCCTCGCAGGCCGCACTGTTCCAATCGCTTGACAACCAAATGGCCGCGGCGATTTTGGGCGTTCACGGCCAGTCCTACGCCGCAGGCCCGGTGAATACGACGATCTACCCGGCGAACGGGACGTCGGTGGACTGGGCATGGGGCGCTCGCGGTGTGCTGGGGCTCACGATCGAACTGCGCGACACTGGGGGTTCCGGGTTCCTCTTGCCAACCAACCAGATCACCCCGACGTGCGAAGAGACCTGGCCGGCGTTTCTGGTGGTGGCGAACTACCTGACGCCGTGCTATTCCAACTGTGACGGATCGACCTCGGCGCCGATGTTGACCGCCAACGACTTCCAGTGTTTCCTGAACGCGTATTCGGCAGGCCAGAGCTATGCCAACTGCGACGGCTCGACCGCCGCCCCGACGCTGACCGCCAACGACTTCCAGTGTTTCCTGAACGCGTATGCGGCGGGCTGCCAGTAAAGCCTTGACCGATGCGGGGGTGAGTTGCGAGCGACAGTCCGCACAAGCCGTTCAACCAGTAGCCGCGGCATGGCAGCCTGCGCGGTGCTAGCCATCGCCGCGTCCGGCGCGGCGGGTCAGGCCGTGCGGTTTGACGGCAGCCGGGTTGTCCGGGTCGATGTCGGGAACATGTCGGATCTGAAGGTGGCGCTGGCGCTCACCGATGATGTGTGGTCGCACCGGACCGGCATCGGTGGGCCAATGGATATTCGCGTAACTCCGGTGCAGCTGGCGCGACTGGCCGCGTCGGGCGCGCGGTATTCGGTGCTCATCAACGACGTCCAGGCCCAGATCGACCGCGAAACGGCGGAGGTACGACACGCCGGTGAGTTCGACGGCCCAGGCTGGTTTCTGGGCTACCACGACCTTGCGGGTGTGCGTACGTACGCGCGGTCGCTGAGCACGGATAATCCTGGGCTGGCGCACTACGCCGTCATCGGGCAATCTCTGCAGGGCAAGGACATCTTCGCGCTGAGCATCACGGGCCCGGGCGATTCATCGCAGCGTGTGCAAATACTGCTCAACGGTGGCCAGCACGCTCGCGAGTGGGTGAGCGTCTCGACGGTGATGTACATCGCTGACCGTTTGATCGCGGGATACGGGATTGATCCGCGGATCACGGCGCTGATGGACAACATCGAGTTCCTGATCGTTCCGGTGGTGAACCCCGACGGGTACGACTACACCTGGACGACCAACCGGCTCTGGCGGAAGAACCTTCGCGATGTTGGTTCGGGTTGCACGGGTGTCGATACCAACCGCAACTGGGGGTATCAGTGGGGCGGCGCGGGCGCGGCCTCGAATCCCTGCGATGAGACCTATCGCGGGGCCGCGCCGTTCTCCGAGCCCGAAACGCAGGTGATGCGAGACTACACGATCGCCCACCCGCGGATCCGCACGGCGGTGGACTTTCACAGCTATTCACAGCTCATCATGTCGCCGTGGGGGTACGTCGCAACGCCGCCCGCGCAGCCGGATGGGGGGTTCTTTAACTCGTTGACCTCGGCGATGCGTGAAGCGGCGGTGGCGGTAAACGGTGTGCCGTACACCGCAGGCCCGGTGTACACCACGATCTACCCGGCGTCCGGCATCGCGGTGGACTGGTGGTATGGCGGGCGATCTGTCTACGGGCTGACGATCGAACTGCGCGACACTGGCAGCTACGGGTTCATGCTGCCGCCGGAACAGATCATCCCGACGGGTGAGGAGAATCTGGAGGGAGTCAAGGCCTTGGCCGACTTCTTCATGCCCGTGCGGTTCTCGATGCCCGCGCCGTTCCCGCTGACGTTGAATCCCGACACGCCGACGACCGTACAGGTTTCCATCGCCGCGGGCAGCGGCACGAGCATCGTGCCTGGCACGGAGAGAATGTACGCTCGGCTGGGGGCCAGCGGCCCATATTCCAGTGTGGTGCTCACGCCCGCGGGCGGAACGCTCTATCAGGGCGTGCTGCCGGCGACCCCGTGCGGTGTTGCGGTGCAGGCGTACTTCGAGGCAACGAGCGCGAGCCTTGTGACGCTTCAGTTCCCCGGCGCTCAATCTCCGTTCCAGGCTACGCCATATCAGCAGTCGCTCATCTTCCACGACGACATGGAGATCGACCGCGGCTGGACGGTGGACAATGACCCGAGCCTGACATCCGGCGCCTGGGTGCGTGCCGATCCGGTCTCGACGTTCAACTTGAACAACGACATGGCCAATCCGGAGGATGACTTTTCCGTTGTTGGTGTGAACTGTTTCGCCACGCAGAACGGCGCTGTCGGAGGGGCCGCGGGGTTGAGCGATGTGGATGATGGCCCGACACGACTGGTATCGCCGGTGATCGATCTCTCGGGCGCAGCCTCAGGGCTCTTTACGTACGCCCGCTGGTGCTACAGCGCCAACGGCTCGCCCGACCTGCTGGTCACCGAAGTCAGCAACGACAATGGCGAGACTTGGACGCGGGTAGACCAGACGCCGACAACTCACGGGTGGAAGGTTGCGAGCTTCGTGCTGCCTGCGACCGTGCCGCCGACTTCCACAATGCGGGTGCGGTTCAGCATCGCCGATTCCCCCAACGATTCCCTGACGGAAGCGGGAATCGATGAGGTGTTTGTGTACGCGTTGGTGTGCCCGACCCCCCCGTGCTACGCCAACTGCGATGATTCTCCCACACCACCGGTATTGACAGCCAACGACTTTCAGTGTTTCCTTAACGCATTCGCGGCGGGTCAGAGTCACGCGAACTGTGATGGTTCGACCGTTTCGCCGGTATTGACAGCCAATGACTTTCAGTGTTTTGTAAACGCCTATTCCGCCGGATGTCGTTGAGGAGTGAGACATGAATAAGTTCGCGGCCTCAGTCTGTTCCCTGCTTGTCGCCGTCGGTGCAGCCCAGGCCCAGGTCGTCCGCTTTGACGCCCAGCGCCAAGTGCAGGTGACGGTTAAGAACACGCGCGAGTTGATGACCGTGCGCGCCCTTGCGGATGACGTGATCACCTGCGACGGTTCGGGCATCGGCACGTTCGACATCGCCGTGAAGCCGGAGCACTACGCCGCGCTGGTGGCCTCGGGCATCAAACACACGGTGGTCATCCAGGACATCCAGGCGCACATGGACAAGATATGGGCCGACGATGCCCGCATCCGAGCGACCGACGACCCAAGCTGGTTCGCGACGTACCGGACGCTGGCGGAGCTCGAGGCCCGCATGCAGTTCTACGCCACGGGGTATCCGGCGCTGGCCACCTTCTCGACGATCGGCACATCCATCCAGGGACGCACCATCAAGATGCTGCGCATCACCGGCCCGGGCTCCACGACGAACAGGCCCGCCTTCATCATCCAGGCCAACCAGCACGCCCGCGAGTGGATCACCCCGCACGCGGCCATGTACATGATCGATCGCTTCTGCGAAACCTACGCGACCGACAATCGCATCAAGAACATCGTGGACAACATCGACTTTTACATCATCGTGTCCACGAACCCCGATGGCTACGAGTATTCACGCACGACCAACGCTTCTTGGCGTAAGAACCGCCGGGCCAACAGCAACAATCCGGCCGGCGGCTGCAGCACCAACTTCGGCGTGGATCTGAACCGCAACTGGGGATACCAGTGGGGCTTTGACAACCTCGGTTCCAGCCCGACGTGCTCGAGTGACACCTACCGCGGCGTAGGGGCGTTCTCGGAGCCGGAGCTCACCGGCCTCAAGTCGCTGGTGGATTCGCTGGCCGCACAGGGCAGGCTCAAGGTTCATCTGGACCTCCACACCAACGGCCAGGCGATCCTCTCGCCATGGGGCTTCCGCACTTCGCCCGCGCCTACGGACCTGCCGCTGATGAACACGCTGGGCCAGTTGATGCACAACGCGATGCTGACCGTCCGCGGCACAGATTACCCCTACGGTCAGGGCTCGGTGATCCTGTACCTGGCCAACGGATGTACCCGCGACTACACCTACGGCACGTTTGGCAAAATGGCTTGGACGATCGAACTCGGCGGCGCCAGCTTCCAGCCGGCGGTAAGCGAGATTCTGCCGCTCTGCCGGGAAGCCCAGGCGGGGCTCCTGTCGCTGGCCGAGTACTTCATCGAGCCCGCGCCTCCCGTGTGCTATCCCAACTGCGATCAATCCTCAACCCCGCCTTTGCTGACCGCCAACGACTTCCAGTGCTTCCTGAATGCCTTCGCGGCAGGCCAAAGTACAGCCAACTGCGATAACTCATCGACGGCGCCGGCGCTGACGGCCAATGACTTTCAGTGCTTCCTGAACTCGTTCGCAGCGGGCTGCAGCTGATGTGTTCATCGCCGCGATCGAGCGGCGTGAATGACCTGTGCGATCGCCACCGCCGCTTCAGGGACCAACAAGATCCAGCATGCGCACGCCGGGAGCCCGTACCTGCCATGCGGCAAGAGCAGGGCGATGTGGAGTACGAACAGGCCGCCGGTTCCCACCACCACCAGAGCTTCGCCCCAGCGCCGGCGCAGCGCCATACGCATTCCAGCGATGACCGCCGCGAGAAGGAGCGGAATACGGGGCAATCCACCAATCTGGTTGCGGGCCAACCACTCCGCCGCGCGAGCGCTGAACCCGCGCCCGCCTTCCATGCGGAAGGGCTCCATGTCGCGACTGTATTCGGAGACCTGGAAGTTTCCCGCCGCTTGCCCGAGCTCTCGTCCATCGCGTCCCGCTCGGCCAAGAGCCCAGGCAGTGTCATTGCCGGCACCCATGTCCAGTTGACCCGCAAGAGTGCGAACCGCGCCCATCGCGTAGGCCCCCGGCCGCGAACGAACGCTCGACCGGGCCCACGCCGACAGCACTCCCTCAAGCTCCGCATTCCCTGGCGTTCCCGTGTCCGTCAGAAACCGCGATAGTTGCGGGGCGGTGGCCGGTCCTTGAGGCAGCCGCATCGCCGCGGCCTGCAGGTTCGGAGGCAACGGAAACGCGGGGTCGAGCGCGCCGTGCAAGCCAACGCCCCACCAGAACGCCACCCCTCCGCCCCGGGCCATCCCGTACACGCCACGCTGCGCGTTGTACACAAGCCAGGGTCCCGTTGAAACCAGCACGCCAGCCGCGACCGCCAGCACCGCGACAGTTCTTTTCCCCACGCCTTCTCGCAGCCGCCACGCCCACCCAAGCGCAAACAGTGGAACCAGCAGTTGCACCGTCGGGCGCATGAGACACGCTGAGCCGAGCACGAAACCGAGAGTCACTCCCCAAGCCCACCGCGGCCGGGCACACAGCGCGATCGCGAACGCCAACACCACGAAGAAAACCGTCAGCGTTTCCGTCAGCGCGTAGCACTCCCACACCATCAGCGAAGGGCTCACCGCCGCAATCGAGCCCAACCAGATCGCCCATCGCCTCCCGTACAGGCGACACAGTGCGAACGCGAGCACGGCTGCGGTTGCCACACCCACTAGGTGCTGCGCCACCAGCACGCTCAATCCGCCGAGCCCCATTGTGCCAAACGCGCCCGCGAGAAACACCGGGTACCCCGGCGTCTTCACGACCGGGATCGTGTCCAGTCGTCCGTTCAGAATGTCCCGTCCGGTCGCAAGATACCCAACGCCATCATTGCTGATGATCAACGGGATATCGGCAAGCACCAACAGCCGCACCGCCGCGGCCAGCAATACCACAAAGAGCACCGGGTGCCGCAGGTGCGATCGCTTGGTAGGCGCCTCAGCCGTCATGAGGCGATCAGCGTATCAGTTCAGGCCCTGAACGCTTCCGCCACCTTGTTGAGCGCCTCACCCACGATCCGGAAGTGATCATCGCTCAGATCATGGTGCATCGGCAGGGCGAAGACCATCTCCGAAAGCTTGTCGGCGACCGGCGTGTCGTTCTTGGCGTACATCGAAAGCGCCGGCTGCTTGGGCAGCGGCCGCGGATAGTGGACGGCAGTCGGCACACCCTCAGCCTTAAGAGCGTTGCAGAACTCATCGCGCGTGCAGGTGAACTTCTTGGGGTCCATCTGGGCGACGTAAAGGTGGAAGACGGCTTCCGCACCGGCCGTGGTGGTGGGGGGGGTCAGCCCGTCGATGGCGTTGATGATCTTGTCGTACCGGGCCGCGTTCTTCCGGCGGGTATTGGTCTGATCCAACAGGCGGTCCAGGCGCGAGCAGCCAATCGCGCCGGTGATGTCATTCATGCGGTAGTTGTACCCCACGCTCTCGTGCAGGTACTTGTCGGTCTCGCCGTGCGAACGCAGAAGCTTGATCTTCCGGGCCAGCGTGTCGTCGTTGGTGGAGAGCGATCCGCCCTCACCCGTGCCCAGGTTCTTGGTGGCGTAGAAGGAGTAGGTCACCGCATCGCCGTAGGCGCCGATGCCCTTGCCCTTGTACGTCGCCAGGTGCGACTGGGCCGCATCATAAACCACCTTCAGCCCGTGCTTTGCGGCCAACTTCTGCGTTGCATCAATATCCACCGGGCATCCATACAGGTGCGTCGCGGCGATACCCGTCGTCTGACGCGTCATCTTCTTGGCAGCGTCTGCAAGGTCGATCTGATACGTGTCGGGCAAGGCATCCACGAAGATCGGGCGGCACCCGCGGGCGACGATCATCGAGACGGTCGCGATGTACGACCAGGCGGGGACCAGGATCTCATCACCGGGCTTGAACAGCGGCTCATACGCCAGTTGCAAAGCGCACGTGCCGTTGGCACAGGTCATCATGTGCTTGGCCCCGGTCATCTGGGCAAAGCGGGTTTCCAGTTCTTCGCACTTCTTGGCCGCCCGGAGCATGCCGGACTTCAAGACCGCGTGGGCCGCGTCAATGTCGGCCGGGCTCAGACCGGTGGACATGAACGGGATCGCGGTCGCGCTGACCGGGGTCCCACCCTTAAGGGCGAGCTTGGCTCCGCCAGCCTTAACGACAACGACGTCCTTGACCTGACTGGTGCCCGAATTGGCCATTCCTGAGTCTCCGTACTGGTGTGACCCGCGAGTCCCGCGGGAAGGAGAGAACCATAGCGCAGCTTCGGCTGCCGCGGCCTGTTCCGATAAGCCGCGGACGGAACCGCACCTCCCGCCACCCTCTATACTTCTGTAATGAAGGTCACCTCTCGATTCATCGTGGTTGGGTTGGTCGCGGGAACCGCGGCGTCATCGATGTTGGGTTTTGGTAGGTACGCCCAGCCACCGGTGAAGAACCCTGAGTTCACGACATCGATGGCCGCGAGCTTCGGCGGCGAAAAACACGTCACCCGCGCCAGCAAAGATGCAACGCTCAGCTTCACCTTCCCGGCTGAGGTCAGCGAGATCCTCGTGGTCGGAGGTCAGAAGGTCCGCAAAGGTGAACTGTTGATCAAAGCTCGCGATGAGGATGTTCGTTACCAGATGGAGTTGGCCAAACTCATCTCCGAGACGGACCTCGAGGTGCAGAAGGCAAAGGTCGGTGTTGACCTCGCTCAAGTCGAGTTCGAGGCTCAGGAAGTCGCCCGTAAGAAGGATGGCACCAACAAAATGGAGCACCGGCGTGCAGAGGCCACCTTGGCCGCACGCAAGGTCGAGCTTGCCATCGCCGAGCACGAGCGCAAGCAGCAGGCGATGCAGCTCCAGATCCGCCAGGCCCAGCTCGACCGCCTCTCCATCCTTGCCCCCTTTGATGGGCGCATCGATGAGGTCGGTGTTGACGTCGGCCAGGTGAAGAAGGACTCCGAGCCCGTGCTGCGGATCGTCAAGACCGATCCCCTCTGGATCGATGTCCCCACCCCGACCGGACAAACGATTACACTGGGGCTCAAGCCGGGCGATAAGGCTTGGGTACTGTTAGATATGCCCGGCGAGCCGAAGGTGTGGCTGGCCAAGGTGATCGAAGTCGGCGCGGCCGCGGACCCCGCGAGCAACACGCGGAGAATCCGGGTCGAGTTGGCAAATCCGAATGACTGGCCGTCGGGAATGACGGCCTGGGTGCGGTTCACGGCCCCGCAGGGCGAGTGGACCACGAGGGTCGTGGAACCTCAAAAGCAGGCCGCGGCCAAGGATGGCGAGCTCAAGACGAGCGAGCGGTCCCACTAGGTTGATATAGATCGGAGTTCAGGCGTGATCGACCTGTCAAGTCTCAAGACACCAGGGTGGCAGCGTGTGGTGGCGGAACTGTCCGCGGCCGCGCCCGACGACAAGGTATTCCTTGCGCGTCTGCTGGGAATTCTCGTCCAGGTGTCGGGCGCCAAGCAGGGTGTTCTGTTCGCCGTCGAACGCGGCGAGACCGAGTCTGGGCCCGCGCCGGAGCCCCGGGCCGTTCTGACATGGCCGCCCTCCGGCGACGGTCAGGCCGTTGGCACAATCGAGAACGCAGCCGATGTCCGTGCCGCGGCCCGCGGAGCCGCCGATGCGGGCCAGATCCGCGTGTTCGGCACCGAGAAGTCCGCCGCCTTCTATGACGACCAGGAAAAGGGTTCCATCATCGCCCTTCCCGTGCAGAGCGGTCCTGATCAGGGAAGCGTCGGCCCCAAGGGTGTCATCACGCTGGTAGTTGAGTCACGCTCCAAACAGGCTCTCCAAACCACGATGGCCATGGTCGAAGTTCTCGCGGGCTACACCAATCTCCACGGCGTCCGCCAGCAACTCCTCCGCGTCAAGGCCGCCTCCGCGGCCCTTGATCTAGCCGCCAAGCTGATCGCCTCCATCAACACCTCATCAAACTTCAAAGGCGCCACGATCCAACTCGCCAATGACCTGGCACGCCAGATCCGCGCCGACCGCGTCGCCGTCGGCTGGGTCCGCGGCATCGGCTCCTCGGGCGCGGTCCGCTGCATCGGCGTGAGCGACACCGAGAACATTGACCGTCGCATGGCCATGATCCAGAAGATCGAGGCCGCGATGGATGAGTGCCTGGATCAGGAACAGGCGGTTCTCTATCCCGCGCCGCCCGCCCACGGAGAAGCCGGACCGGGAGCAGCGGGAGGAACCGCGGGCGATGCGTTGCTCTCCCAAGCCATCACCCACGCCCACCGAGAGCTCGGCGCATCGGATGCCCGGCTTAAAGTCGTATCGCTGCCCCTCCGCGAGAACAACAAAATCATCGGCGTGGTCACCGTCGAATCCACGGCCGAGGGCCCCGCAGACATCGGCTCGATCGAACTGGTGCAATCCGCTCTCGACCTTGTTTCGCCCGTTCTCAACGTCCGTCGCTCCGACGATCGCACCGTCGCCACCCGCGCTTGGTTCTCGACAGTCAAGGGCGGAGCCTGGCTGGTGGGCACACGTCACACCGTGTGGAAGCTCGCGGGCTTGGCGATCCTGATCGTGGGCATGCTCGTCACGTTCGTTCACGTTCCGTACCGCGTCGAAGCTCCGGTCGAGGTGCAGGCTCGGGTGAAGTACACCATGTCGATGCCGTACGACGGCATCGTCGAGTCGCTCGAGCCGGGAGTGCTTCCCGGCAAGCTGGTCCACAAGGGTGACCTCCTGGCAACCATGGACACGACGCGACAGGATGTTCAGGCCGCCGAGGCTCAGTCCCAGATCATCGCGGCAGAGAAAGAAGCCGACCAATACCGCAACGCCCGCAAGTTCGTCGAAGCCCAGCAGGCCGAGGAACGCGCCAACCAGGCGAGAGCCCACCTGCGCGAGGCCGAAGATGAAATCGCTCGTGCCAAGATGTGCGCGCCTATTACAGGCACCATCATCGCCGGCGACCTCTCCGACAAAATCGGTGCCGCCGGCAAGCTCGGCGACCCCATCTTCCAGATCGCGCCCCTCAACGACATGATCGTCATCGCCCGCGTCAGCGACCGCGACATCGCCATGATCCAGGATGAGATCGCGGCCGGAGAAAATGCAACCCATGGCGACATCGCCACCAAGGCCGCGCCGGGCAAGAAAATCCCCATCATCGTCGAGCGCATCGTCCCGCTGGCTCAGGCCAAAGAAGGCAAAAACACGTTTGAGGTCCGCTGCCGACTAACCGGCGATGCCGCCCAAACCCTCGCCCTCCGCCCCGGAATGGAAGGTTTCATCAAGCTCGACACCGGCCGCCGCACCTTGCTCGACATCGGCACCCGCCGCATCCGCGACCAGTTGCGTCTGTGGCTCTGGTGGTGATTCTCAAAGCGTAATCCATGGCTCAAGAACGCCCCACATTCTCACCTCTCTGGCACCGCGTGCGATCGCTCAAGCCGCGACTCCGCCCGCACGTGCAGATCACTCGCCAGCACTACCGCGGCCGCCGCTGGCACATCGCCCACGACCCCGCTTCCAACCAGTTCTACCGCCTCAGCCCCGTTGGCTACGAGTTCGTCGGCCTGCTCGACGGTCACCGCTCCGTCGAAGACGTCTGGGAAGTATCACTGGGCAACCACGGCGACTCGGCCCCGACTCAGCAGGAAGTCATCGAGCTGCTGAGCCAGATGTACGGCTCCAACCTCCTGGCCATCGACGGCTCTCCGGAAACCGAGCAACTGCTCTCCCGCGGCCGCGACCGCACCAAACGCCGCATCGCCCAGCAGGCGATCGGCATCATGTACTTCAAACTGCGCCTCTTTAATCCCGATCGCTACTTGAGCTGGCTCGAGCCGATCATGCGACCGCTCTTGAACAAGTGGGGGTTCCTGATCTGGGCCGCGTGGGTTACCTTCGGTCTGGTCAAGATCATCCCGCATTGGGATGAACTGCGAAACTCCTTCCAAACCGCGATGGCCCCGGCCAACCTCCTCTGGCTCTCGGTCATCTTCATCATCGTCAAAGCCATCCATGAAACCGGTCACGGCGTCATCTGCAAACGCTTCGGCGGCCAGGTCCCCGAGTTCGGCGCGATGATGCTTGTCATGCTCCCCTCCCCCTACGTGGATGCCTCCTCCGCGTGGACCTTCTCCAGCAAGTGGCAGCGCATGGCTGTCGGCGCCGGTGGCATGATCTTCGAGCTGGCCATCGCGGCGGGCGCTGCACTGGTCTGGATCAGCGCCCCCGATGCCCAGATCAAACAGCTCGCGTTCAACGCGATGCTCACCACCAGCGTCTCCACGCTGTTCTTCAACGCCAACCCGCTTATGCGGTTCGACGGCTACTACATCCTCTCAGACCTTCTGGAAGTCCCCAACCTGATGCAGCGGAGCATGAAAATGCTCCAGCATCTCTGCCAGCGATACATCTACCGCATCGAAAACACCCGCCCACCGACCACCGCCCGCGGCGAGCAGTGGATCCTCTTCATCTACGGCCTGCTCGCGGTTGCCTATCGCATCCTGCTTTTCTTCACCATCACTCTGTACATCCTCGGGAAGTTCTTCGCACTCGGACTGGTGCTGGCCATCTGGTCCGCCGCGGCCTGGTTCCTGATTCCCATTGGCAAGTTCGTTCACTGGCTGGCCGCAGGCCAGCAGCACGCCGAACACCGCGGCCGTGGCCTGGCCATCACCGCCGCGTTGCTTGCCGCCGCGGTGGTCGGCTTCGGGTTCATCAAGGCCCCAGACCATCGCCGCGCTGCGGGCGTGGTCGAGAGCGTCAACCACGCCGGCATCTACTTCGGCGCCAACAGCACCGTCGTCAAAGTCCACAAACGCGTCGGCGACCGCGTCAAGGCGGGCGACATCATCGCGACGTGCGAGGCCCCCAACCTTGTCTACGGGCGCGAGGTTATCCTGGCTCAAATATCCGAGCTCGAGGGCAAAGAGCGTCAGTTCACCATTTCAGAACCCGGGGCTGCCCAGGCAGCACGCAAGAAGATTGAGGCCGCCAAAAAGACCCTCGCGGCCGTCACCGAGTACCTCGACAAGCTCGAGGTGCGTTCACCCCAGGATGGCGTTCTGGTCGCCGGCTCCAACGGACGCGATCCGGGAGACCTCGTTGGCGCCTACGTCCACCGGGGCCAGCTTCTCTGCGAAATCGTGGACCCCGATCACCTGCGCATCGCGGCCACACTCGAGACCGACAAGGCTGAGCCTCTCTTCGCCCTCCCGTCCGACGCCTACCGCGTCGAGCTGCGTTCCGTGTCTCGCCCCTACGACGTGGTGACCGCCACGGGCGTGCGGATCGACCCGGCCGGTCGCCACACGCTCCCCCACGCCGCGCTCGGCTTTGCCGGCGGCGGCACCATGGAAAACGACCCGACTGACAAGACGGGTCTCTCCGCCAAGATCAACTCGTTCACGGTCTACGCCGACGCCATGACCAGCAAGTCCGACGGCGCGGCGTGGCACGGCTCCCCCGGCGAGCGCGTCACCGTCCGCTTCACGCTCCCCAGCAAGCCCTTGCTTTCCCAGTGGTTCGATCGCTTCCAACGGCTCATCCAAGGCCGCGCGGACATCTGATGTCTCAACAGGCACTCACCAGATACGCCGCTCTCTTTGACTCGGTCCGCAGCCGCCGGCGCCGGGCCGAGATTCCTACCGGCTTTGACATCATCGCGTCCCGCGCCTCCATGGCGATCCAGGCTCGACGCGTCACTCTTTCCTGGCTCCGCAAACAGGCCGAGCTTGTCGATGCGCTCGCCCCATCCATCCGCAACCACTCCGAGGCGGCGCTCGATCAGGTCATCTCAGAAACCCGCGAGGCCTTTGTCCGCGGTCGCCAAGATCACGAAGTCGTCCGCCGCGGCCTGGGCCTGGTCCGTGAGGTCGCCCGCCGCCACACCGGCGAAGAGGCGTACATCGTTCAGCTCATGGGCGCTCTCTCTCTCTACCACGGCCGCATCATCGAGATGCTCACCGGCGAGGGCAAGACGCTCACCGGGTCACTGGCTGCGCCCCTCATCGCCTGGCACCGCCGCCATCTCCACGTGTTCACGGTCAACGACTACCTCGCCAAACGCGATGCCCAATCGCGAGAGCCGATCTATCGCCGCTGCCTCCTCCGCGTCGGCGCGATCCACCAGGACCTGGGCCAGGACGATCGCTTCAACACCTACGCGCTCCCCATCGTGTACGGCACACCCAAGCAGATCACCGCCGACTGGCTGCGCGACCAGATACGCCTGGGAGCCAAGACCAATGCATGGGCGGGCCGTCAGGCCATGATCGCTTCGGGTTCGCAAGACTCCGGCCCCATGATTCCCGGTCTTCAAGCCGCTTTGGTCGATGAGGCCGACGCCGTACTTATCGATGAGGGTGTCGTCCCTCTCATCATCGCCCGCGCCCGCCGCACCGATGACATGGCCGACGTCTACCGCCGCGCCGCCTCCATCGCCGCCTCGCTGGATGAAGGCCCGGACTATCAGGTTGATCATCTCCGTCGCCGCGTCGAACTCAAAGACCGCGGCCGCCACCGCTGTTCGCTGCTCTTCGACCAAGCTCCCGAGCCAATCTGGAAAGCCCGTCGCCGCGCTGAGGAACTGATCCGAAACGCCCTGATCGCGCGCCACTGCTATCTCAGAGGTCATCAGTACCAGGTCGTTGACGGCCGCGTCGTTATCGTCGATGAATACACCGGCCGCTTCCTCGCCGACCGCCAGTGGGAGCACGGCCTGCACCAGTCCGTCGAAGCCAAAGAAGCTATCGACGTCACCGCCGACCGCGAGACCATGGCGCGAATGAGTTTCCAGCGTTTCTTCCGCAGCTACCCGTTCCTGTGCGGAATGACCGGCACGGCCGCGGATGCAACCAGCGAGATGAAAGCGGTCTACACCCGCCCGGTCCTGGTGATCCCGACCAACCGCCCCATCGCCCGCAAGCAGTGGCCCCTTCGTGTCTTCCGCAACACTGAGGCCAAGTGGAACGCCATCGCCCAGTCCATCAGCGATCTCCACCAGCAAGGTCGGCCCATCCTCGTGGGCACCCGCTCGATCGAGGCCTCCGAGTTCCTCTCCAAAAAACTCGAAGCCCGCGGCCTGCCGCACCG
This sequence comes from Phycisphaerales bacterium, assembly GCA_044222485.1. Lineage (GTDB taxonomy): Bacteria > Planctomycetota > Phycisphaerae > Phycisphaerales > UBA1924 > JAHBXE01. Next base: position 26,628 of record JBGAND010000013.1, read on the forward strand.
CGTCCTCAACGCCAACTTCGACAAGGAAGAAGCCGAAATGATCGGCGGCGCGGGCTTGGGCGGTTCTGCCGCATCCATCACAGTCGCCACTAACATGGCCGGCCGCGGCACCGACATCAAGCCCGAACCCGACGCCATCGCCGTTGGCGGCCTCCACGTCATCCTCACCGAAATGCACACGGCCAAACGCATCGACCGCCAGTTCATCGGCCGCGCCGGCCGCCAGGGAGACCCCGGCTCGGCTCAGATCTTCGTGAGCCTCGAAGATGAGCTGGTCAAGCTGCACTCCCGCACCGCCGCAAGGGTGCTCAAGCGTTCGGGTCTGGGTGAAGAACTGTCCGGAGTCGGCGTCCGTGCAGCCGCCAAGCTCTTCCGCTTCGCCCAGCGCGACGCCGAAGCCCGCGCCCGCCGCGGCCGCGCGGGAGTGCTTAAGCAGGATCAGTGGATCGAGAAGCACCTGCCGGGGTCGTAGGCCCAGTGCCATTATCAGACGCCTTGTCCAGATATTGGGTGGTTGCGGTGGTTGGAGTTCCGGTTTGGTGTACCTTTGGAAGGGTTAACCCAGTCACCCGTCGGGAGGCCGCGAGATTGAGTTGTTGGCGCGCGAAGGCGATGGCTGGGCTGCTCCTTGGCGCACAGGTCGCGATCGCCCAGACCGGGCCCGTTGTTGGCTGGGGATTCAACGGAGCCGGCGCGGCTAGCCCTCCATCGGGCGACTTCATTCAGGTCACGGGCGGCACGTACCACAGCGTCGGCATTCGAGCGGATGGCACCGCCGTTACATGGGGAGACATGCTGCAGCAGCCTCCCTCCGGAACGTTCTTGTATGTTGAAGCCTGCGACGACATTCAACAGTTCGATGTCGGCATTCGGTCTGATGGCACTCTTGTCAGTTGGGGCGCCCCCGTTACCGGTGCGCTCAACCTTCCCGCCGGGGTCTTTGGTCGAATTGCCATCGGTGGTCATCACGGTATCGGCCTCCGCACCGATGGCTCGCTCGTCGGGTGGGGTGGAGACACCTTCGGCCAGGCAACGCCGCCGCCGGGGCGCTTTCTGGAAGTTGCTGCTTCGCAGAACTTCAGCTTCGGGATTCGGGAGGACCACTCGCTTTCCGCATGGGGACTTAACGAGAGCGGCGTCTTAACCGTTCCGTCCGGTTCATTTACATCGGTGTGCGCCGGATCACACTTCGGCCTTGCGCTCAGGACCGATGGAACACTCGCCGCCTGGGGAAGCAACCAGTTCGGCGCGTTGAATGTACCGCCCGGCATTTTCACCCGCATCGCCGCGGGGGGTTCCACCGGATACGCCATGCGGCCGGACGGAACTCTCGCAGGATGGGGCTACAACCAATCGGGGCAGGCCAACGTTCCTGCGGGCGCATTTGGCGCGATAGGCGTCGGAGAAACACACGCTATGGCGATCGTGCCCACGCCAAGCAGCGCTTCGTTAGTGGCATTGAGTTCAGTCGTGGCTTGTGGTCGGCGCCGTCGATTCTGCCGGTTTACTTCGGCGGAATCCCAATATCCTCATTCCAAAGCTCCGGCCGCGCCGCGATGAAGTCCTTCATCAGCTGCTTGCACCTCGCATCATCCAGCACCACCACCTCAATCCCCGCGGCCTTTAGCCAATCTTCCCGCCCCTGAAACGTCTTGTTCTCCCCGATCACCACCCGCTTGATCTTGTGCAGCACCGCCGTCCCGCTGCACATCGCGCACGGGCTCAGTGTCGTTGCCATCGTCAGCGTGTGCCAATCCCGCCGCCGCCCCGCGTTGCGGATCGTCACAGTCTCGCCATGAGCTGTCGAGTCTCCGGATTGCACTCGCTGATTGTGCCCCAGCGCGACAATGACTCCGGCCGGAGTCATCAAGCACCCCCCAATCGGAATGCCCCCTTCAGCCAGCGACTTCTCTGCCTGCCCAATCGCCGCATCCAGAGCCAATCGATCCATCTCATTCTGATTCATACAACCCTCGCCTTCAACTCGGCACTCGGGACTAGGCACTCGGCACTTCCTCCCGCTATCCTCCCCCCATGCCCACGACAAAGTACCCGAACGTCGTGATCTTTGACCATCCCCTGATCCAGCACAAGCTGACTTACCTCCGCGACAAGGAGACCAGCCACCGCCCCTTCCGCGCGCTGCTGTACCAGATTGCCGGGCTCATGGTCTTCGAAGCCACCCGCAACGTCGCCGTCCGCGAAATCGAGGTCCAGACCCCCATGGAGAAGACCAAAGGCTACCGCCTCGCCGGCCAGGCCACCGTCGTCCCCGTCTTGCGTGCCGGCTTGGGCATGGCCGAGGGAGTCCTGGAAATGATGCCCGAAGCCCGCGTCGGCCATCTGGGCATTTTCCGCGACGAGAAGACGCTCGAGCCCATCGCCTATCTCAAACGTCTTCCCAAAGACCTCAACGCCGGCCCCGTCCTCCTCGTCGATCCCATGCTCGCCACCGGCGGTTCCGCCGCCGCGGCCATCCGTATGCTCCGCGAAGCCGGCGCCACCGATCTCCGCATGATCTGCCTGGTCGCTTCTCCCGAAGGCATCCGCAGGCTCACCAAAGAAGAGCCCAACCTCAAAATCTACACCGCCGCTATCGATGAACGCCTGAACGAGAAGGGCTACATCCTTCCGGGCCTGGGCGATGCGGGCGACCGACTTTACGGCACGGGCTGACGTCGCTTTCGAGTCATCCATCCCGCCAGTCCAAACACTGCTAGAGATGACGGCGCAGGAATTCCGATCCCAATGTCCAGGCCCAGCCCGAAGTCCGTATCGAGGTACTTGAATGCGTATTGGGGATCCCCGGTTCCGGGATCGGTTCCATACTTGATGGCCTCGGAGTTTTGTTGACCTGGAGGGGCCGCGGATCCGGGCCGCATCTGAAAGTACACCCACCGGCTCGAATAGTTATTGGGCACCCAGTAACCGACGAACGCACCCACGATCGGGTTGGTCGCATTGGCCGTCGTGCCCGGGAACAGGAACTGCGAGCCGCCGATGTTCGAGATCAGCGAGCCGCCCGCGCTGACGGTTCCCGTGCTGGCGCCGGTGCTCAAGATTCCGGACACTGTTCGACCGTACCACGTCCCGGTCGCATCGTGGAGCCCGTACAGGTCATAGAGAAACGACCCGATCCCCGCGATCGTCCCGAAGTTCGGCAGCGGCGGCTGGTTCAGCGTCGTCGTCTGCCCGATCGCGCTGGTGCCGTTGCGCAGGAGCGTCAGGTTCACCTGCAGCCGAATGCCATCGCCCGGCCAGAGGTCGTACGTAAACGACGTCCCCGGGTTGGTAGTTCCCGCTTGTACGACCGAGGCCTGATACGAGACTTTCATGTACTCCTGAGCGCTCACCACGCCGGTCGTTCCGCACACCATCGCCAGCATCAGCGTCGTTCGGGCTCTCATGTCCGGGTCTCCCGTTTCGGGACGGATGGCGCACAGAGGCGGCGCCTCAAAACCCACAACTGCGCCCAATAACCATGTTTGGCTACTCGGACGCATGGATTTTTCGATGCCGTAATCGAGCCGCGGCCAAAACCGGCCATTCATGCCCGCTTCTGGTCCGCCTGCGTGTACGAAGCCGTGCTTGGATACTGGACACGCCCGTGGTAAATCCCCGCCACGCTCTTGCTGATCGACTCGGTAATCGTCTGCAACTCCCGCAGCGTCAACTCGCACTCATCAAACTGCCCATCCATTAGGCGGCGATTCGCGATTGCCCTCACCAGCGCGTCAATGCGGCTTGGTGTCGGCTCCACCATCGTCCGCGTCGCGCTTTCCACCGCATCTGAGAGCATCAAGATCGCCACTTCCTTGGTCCGCGGCTTGGGACCCGGATACCGATACTCAATCTCTTCGGGCATCTCCGGCTCGGTCCCCGGCTGCTCCTTGGCCTTGGCCACGCCCTGCTCGGCCTGCTTGCGGGCCCGGTTGTAAAAGAACTCCACCAGCGTCGTTCCGTGGTGTGCCTCGACGAAGTGCCGGATGGACCGCGGCAGCGCAAACTCCTCCGCCATCGCCATCCCGTCCTTCACGTGCCCCACGATCACCAGCAGCGACATCGCCGGGCTCAGCTTGTCGTGCTTGCTCAGCCCACCCGCCTGGTTCTCGACAAAGTAGTCCGGCTTGTTCATCTTCCCGATGTCATGGTACAGAGCGCCCACATAAGTCAGCAGCGAATCCGCCCGGATCGCATCCGCCGCGGCCTCGGCGATGCTCGCCACGTTCAGCGAGTGGTTGTACGTCCCGGGAGCCAACTGCTGAAGCTGTCGCAGCAGCGGCTGCTTGGGATCGCGCAGCTCGATCAGGGTCATCCCCGTCGTCACGCCGAACACGCGCTCGATGAACGGCATGATCGACAGTGTCAGCACGCCCACCGACAGCCCGCCCGCCCCCGCCAGCAGCGCATCCCACAGTGTCTGATACAGAATTTCCGGCACGATCGGCCGATCGATCAGCGTCACCAGCACCGTCCCGATCGACAGCGCCGCCGCGGCGTACAGGCCCATCCGAATCACCGTCCGCCGGTCCCTGATATCCCGCAGTTGCAAAACCGCAAAGCTGATTCCCGTCAGCATCAGGGCGTACATCCCGATGGGTTGATCAAGCGCGATGCACGTGAGCACCGCGTGCAACGTGCCCAGGGCCAGCGACACGCGCTGGTCGTAGGCGATCACCAGGATCACGGCGACAAATACGACCGGTGCCAGCGCTGTAAACGACAGGATCGCCGGATTGGCCACGCTTGCCGCGCACGACACCAGGAGGGCGCTTCCCAGCAGGCCCGCCACCCCCGCGATCCGACCCGGATTCCGCCGCATCTTCGGGCAGAACATCGCCAGGTACCCCGCCACCGCCATCGCGATCGCCGTCACCGCCCCAAATACCGAGAGCACCCGCAACCAAACCCGCCAAGACTCGGCATCGCTCTGGAAGGTCTGGAGCTCCTTGCGATACAGCTCCAGCGCCTGCGATTCCAGCGGCTTGCCCCGCATGTAGATGACCTGGTTGACGTCAATCCGGTTTCGCACCATCGGCACCGAAGTCGCCCGCGCGTTTTTGCTTTCGTTGGTCGCCGCATCGTCGTACAGAAACGTCGGCTCCGGATTGGTGATCAGCCGGCTGACGACAACCTTCAACGCAGGCTCGGTAAACCCGGCCGCCCGGGCGACCTGCGTCATCGAGTCCTCAAGGTGCTTCTCGTCTCTGATGTTTACCATCAGGTCACGCAACAGTGTGTCACGTTTAGGGACTGGCTTCCCATCCGCGACAGTGCTGGATCGCAGTTCTACATTCGGTGATGAGCCCTCGCTGAACTCTCGCTGAAACGTCGCTTCATCCAGCAGCGGACGGTGGAGTAAGAGCGTGATGAGCTCCTGCGAGTTCCTTTGCCAGGGAATCGACACTTCGCCATTGATCGCCTGCTCCCGGATCGCCGCCAGCCCAGGCTCGGTCAGCTGGAGCTGCTTGGTGATGTCCGGCGGGGCGCTCTCCAGGTCCCGTACCGTCGAGAGAATCTTCGGCAGGTTCTCCAGCGTCGTTCTCAGCGATTCGAGCACGCTGGGCACCGCGTTGTACACCCGCGGCGTCTGCAGCCGAGCCTGTCTCCGCTTGGCATCCGTCTGCGCCAGGTCCTCCGTCTCAAACGGCACCCGCACCAGCGCCGTGTCGTTCATCACGCGCCCCACCGCCACCAGCGGCTGTTGACGTGTCCACGCCGCCGCCGCCGTGCACACGATGATGAACAGGCTCCAGATCACCACCGCCCACGCCGTCGCCGGCGAGCGGAACGCATGGTCCATTAACGCATCCGCACGCTTACGCTCGCGACGCAGCAACTCCTGCCGCGATCGAGTCGCGCGGCCGGTACGTGTGGCGGGTTTGGTGGGATCTTTGGCCATAGAGAATTCGGTTTACCTGACGGGCTTCTCGTCGCCCCCGTACGCGTCCACAATCCGCTGCACCAGGTTGTGCCGCACGATGTCCGTCCGATCCAGTGTGACCATCCCGACCCCCGGCACCCGCGCCAGCCGACGCGCCGCATCAATCAGCCCGCTTTCCTCCGGCCGCGGCAGGTCGATCTGCGTCACATCCCCCGTCACGATCATCTTCGAGCCCTGCCCCATGCGAGTCAGAAACATCTGCATCTGCCCGCGCGTCGTGTTTTGTGCTTCATCCAAAATGATGATCGCGTTGTTCAGCGTCCGCCCCCTCATGAAGGCCAGCGGAACCACTTCCACCACATCCGTATCCATGAACCGGCGGATCGTGCCGTAGTCCATCATGTCATTCAGGGCATCAAACAGCGGCCGCAGATACGGGTTGACTTTCGCCTCAAGATCGCCCGGCAAGAACCCCAGCTTCTCCCCCGCCTCCACCGCCGGACGCGCCAGGATCACCTTCCGCGCCCGGTCCGACCGCAGCAAGTGCACCGCCGCGGCCACCGCCAGATACGTCTTGCCCGTTCCCGCCGGCCCGATCCCAAAGACCAGGTCATGCGTCCGGATCGTTTCGAGATACAACTCTTGATTCGCGGTCCGGGCCTTGATGGGCCGTCCCGCGGAATAGACGGCGATCGACCCCTCCCACGCCGCCCCATCCCCGCTTGATGGCCGACTCCGTCCCACCCCCGCCCGCTGCCGATCCGTCTCATCCGCGATCAGGTGCAACACCTGCTCCCTGGACACTTCCTCGGACTTGTCCGCCGCGGCTCCCAGCCGCTCTAATACCCCGCGAGCCACAGCCACAGCGTTCCGGTCTCCCTTGAGCCGGACCTCGCCATCCCGGGCCGTGATATTCACACCCAGCGTCTCTCGGATCATCTTCAGGTTTCGCTCGGCGGAACCGAGTACGCTCACCCGTTCAGGACCCAGGGGTACTTGCACCGTGACTTCCAAGCGAGCTGATCTCCAAGGCCTTCTGGCAACGGCGAAACCACGCGGAATCTCCGGCGCCAACATCTATTGTTCGCACCAAGATGCTACCAAGGGTCCCTATCGGGAATCGCAACGCAGCACTGGGCCCGAAACCTCCGATAACCGCCAAGGGCCGCATTGTGTTAAGTATATGATAGGATCTCTGGCTCTGCATGTTCGGCTTGCGATAGGAGCTGCCGCCGTTCTCACCTCCTTTGCCGCGGTCGGTTGCTTCGCCCCGGCTCCGAAGCCCCAGCAGTCGGCATCATCCGCACCATTTCAACTCACCGTCATTGGCGACTGGAACGATGTCGACGCCTCCCTGTTCGCGGTGATTGGAAAGGCCGAAATGGCAATCCTCTCCAAAACCGATCGCCCCAATGAGCAGGTCTACGAGCTGCTCTCCGTCGGAGATGAGCCCGGCTTCGTGTACGCGCGCCGTCAGCCCGGTGATAAGGATGACCTGATCCCCATCACGCTCTCGTGCTCTTTAGGGTTCTTCGGTGACCCAGCGGGCGAAAAGGACATGGTCTCCGGAATGGCCGCCCGCCTCAAAGACTTGGCCGGTGTGGGCGCTCGCCCTATGCGTTAGCCAGCGGCAGATCGACCGTCATCGTCGTCCCCTGCTGCCACACCGAGGTGACCCGGATCGTCCCCCCGAGCCGCCGCACCGCGTGCTTCACGATCGACAGGCCCAGCCCCGTCCCGCGTTTGGCCCCACCCGTCCGCGCCGCATCCACCTGGAAGAACCGTTCAAAGACCCGCTGCTGCTGACTCAGCGGTATCCCGATCCCCCGATCCGTCACCTCAAATCGCACCCCCCCCGGAACCTCCGTCGCGCTTACCACCACGACCGTCCCCTCAAACGCGAACTTGCACGCGTTGTCCACCAGGTTGTTCAGGATCAGCATCAGCAGGTTCCGATCTGTTTGAACCGCCTCCAGCGCCGCCTCAAACCTGACAGTTAGTTTCCGCTCCGAACACACCGCCTGGAAGTTCGACTTCAGCTCCTTTGCTACCGCGGACAGCTCCACACGGTCATCCGCCAGCGAACTCTCCGGTGACTCCAGTTTGGAAAGGTCCATCAGGTCCCGAACCAGTTCCTCCAGCCGGTGCGTGTGGTTTCCCAGCATCGTCACCAGCCGCGCGTGCATCGCCGCATCCGAAGGGTCGATCGCCTCGAGCGTCTCCACCGCGGCCCGAATCGCCGAAATCGGCGTCCTGAGCTCGTGCGACGCATTCGCCACAAAATCCGTCCGAACCTGCAGCGCCAACGACCGTTCTGTCGCATCGTTCAGAGTCAGCACCACAGCCCGGCGCTCTCCGCCAGGCCCGCTTGCCCCATATGGCGCCGCCGCAACCTCCCATATCCGCGGCCCATCCGCGGTCGGGACCCGTACCTCGCCGCGCGACACACGCCCCAAGCCCGCCTCGCCGATCAGGCGCGAAATGTCCGGCTGCGTGAACGCCTCTTCAACCGGTTGCCCGATCAGCCTCTCCGCGCTCAACCCCAGAATCGCCTGGGCCGCGGCGTTGCAGACCAGCACCATCCCGTCGGCATCCGTGGCGATGATTGGTTCGGCCACTGATTCCAACAGCCCCGCCAGCGTTCGGTGCCGATCCGCTGCCGCGCCGCGATCCGCCTGCAACCTGGCGCCCGCTGCGCTCACGCGCCGCACCGCATCCCCGAGAACTCCACGCGTTGAAGCATCGGTGTTCAGATAGTCCGGCCGCACCCCCGCCACAGACTCCAGTTCCGTCGTCGCGCGAATCAACGGCTCAAGCGCGCCCGCGCTGACCACCCCGGGGGCTCGCCACCAAACCGCGATTCCCGCTCCGGCGGCCAGTCCCAACGCCCCCACCAGCCACCCCGGCCCGCCCCAGAGCGCGGCGGTCCCCAGTCCCAGGACCGAAGCAATCACCATCGCTCGGGCTATGTAAACAGTCCGGTTCGACATCAAGAGCGTCATTGAAGGCTGAAGAGCTGGGCGAGAGTGGGAGGGTGGTCGACAATCAAACGTCCGAAGTCTCGGGCTCTTCGGTCGCCCGATACCCCACACCCCTCACCGTGCGGATGAATGAACCGCAATCACCCAGCTTTCGTCGCACCGCCGTAATGTGCACATCAATAGTTCGCTCGGTCACGGTGACGCCGGGGCCCATGGCCTTGCTCATCAAGAGATGCCGCGATAACACCCGCCCTTTGGCCGCGATCAGCGACCAGAGCAGCCGGAACTCCGTGAGCGTCAGCTTAATGGCCTCGCCGCTGACGGAGACGATGTGCGTGTCCTGATTGATCTCTATCGGCCCCAGCCGCTGCACCGTTGTCCCGGTTTCAGCAGCCCCCTTCGCTCTCCTGAGCACGGCCTCCACCCGGGCCATTACCACTTTCATCGAGAACGGCTTGGTGATGTAGTCATCCGCCCCGACACCCAACCCAACGAGCTGGTCCATTTCTTCGCTCTTGGCTGTTAGCATTATGATTGGTAAGGACGCAGTCTCGGGGTTCGATCGAACCCGCGAAGCCACCTCGGTGCCCGAAAGTTCCGGGAGCATCAGGTCCAAAAGCACCAAGTCAGGACGCGAGTGTGCTATTTTGGAAAGAGCCGCGCGGCCATCTCCGGCAACCGTCACCTGATATCCCGCGCGCTCCAGATGGAAACGGACCATCTCCGCCAGATCGTGCTCGTCTTCCACGATCAAGATCCGCGATTCATTCTTTAAGTCCTTGTTTGACAATGACTTAGAAGCTATTGCCACGGGTGCTTCCTCGAGGGGGTTTGGAGCGAGGCGGGCTTGGGGAACGGTATCGTACACGGGCGGATAGCACACAATTGCGCACGAGGCGTACTTTAGCCAAACCTGAACATTTGGCCAAAAATGCGGTGCTGGATGGGGGCTTAGCCGAAATAGACGGACCGCGTGTTGGCGTTCGCTAATCAGTGTGATATAGTCCGCCCCAACACGCGGAACCAGCGTCCTAGAACCACTACCGGTCACAGGGACTCGGAGGGACAGCTGGTGGTTGGAAGTGATTTCCGCGGTGCGTCCGTCGGCATCAACTCTCGTGCCGGAGAACGCAAAAGTTGATGTCCGAAGGGCAGCCTCGGGGGCGGCCCGGTTGTTCGGACGGTCGAATCAAATGGGGTCCCGCCAGTCGTGCGGTGAGTACCCGGGTCACGTGTAAGGAGTCGAAGATGAGTCTGACGAAGCGTCTTGGTTTGATCGTCGGTGCGGCCGCTAGCCTGAGCACTGTTGCGATGGCTCAGTCCACCATGGACCAGTCCCGTGCGTTCGCGAACGAGCTGTACTCGGACTCGTCCGGCCGCGCCAGCAGCTTGGCAGGACCCGGGTTCAAGCCCGAGTTCTATGGCTACACCCAGCAGCGGTTTGTGCTCAACAGCCGCGGTGACGACGGCAACGTCCTCAACGGCACCGCTCCCAACGCTCCTCCTGGTCCCAACGGCAACAACACCAGCAAGCTCACGGCGGGCTTCCAGAATGCCCGCACCGTCGTCGGCCTCCACGGCAACGTGGGCACCGAAGACTGGGGTTACAACATCAGCTTCATCGCCGGCCCGACGGGTGGCTCGGGGCTCTACGACGCCTTCGGCACCTACAAGATCGGCAACGGCTGGGGCCTCAAGTTTGGTCAGTTCCAGCAAGCCTTCGCCAAAGAGAACATGATGGCCGACACCGCTCAGCTCGCCATCGATCGCTCGGTGACCGACGGCGTCTTCGGCACCAACCGCGTTCAGGGCGTTGAAGGCATGTACTCGGCCGATGCGTTCCGCATCATGGCCACCGTCAGCGACGGCCGCAACTCCGCCAACACCGACTACCCCACCGAAGGGTTCGACTTCGGTCTGACCGGTCGTGGCGAGTTCATGTGGGCCGGCAAGTGGGATCAGGCCGACATGTTCACCTCCTGGCAGAACAGCGGCTTCTTCGGCATGGTCGGCGCCGGTCTCGACTTCGAGAACGGCGGCTCGACGGTTGGCTCCGGCAAGCGCCAGCTCATCGCCGTCACGGCCGACGTGATGGTCAAGGGCAACGGCTGGAACGCCTTCGCCGCGGCTCACCTGGGCCACCTCGACAAGAACGCCGCCGCGCCCGATGCAAACGGCGCGTTCCAGGCCACCGATGACTTGGGCCTGGTTCTGCAGGGCGGTTTGTTCGTCGCCCCGCAGTGGGAGCTCTTCGGTCGCCTTGATGTGATCGCTGCCGACAGCGACTATGCAGACGGCACCGACTCGGCCGGCAACACTTTCAAGCGCAAGGACACCTTCGCCGGCCTCACCTTCGGCGCCAACTACTACGTGGTCCCGGACAGCCAGGCCGTCAAGCTCTCGGCTGAGGTCGAGGTCTTCCTCACCAAGCCCAATGCCCCGGCAAGCATCGGCGGCAACACCCTCAACGGCCTCCTGCCCTCTCCGGACGGCAAGAGCGGCCAGATCATGTTCGCTGTTCAGGCCCAGATGGTGTTCTAAGTTCCTAGTCCTCTTGGTTTGATTCTCACCGGCCGGCCCCTTTGGGCCGGCCGGTTTTTCTTTGGAGTTAGACCTTTCCTGGCGCCTTCATGCAATCTTCACAACCTCCACCGGTTGGGATGATTCTGAATCAAGGGATTCCTTTGGCTCGTTGTGCGGATCGACGCAATCCGATACTCTGTCGCGACGGTTTCATAGGTCCGTCCAGGAGCTCGTTGAATGACTACTCGGATGATTCTCAGCTTGGCCGGCTTGTCCGCAGCATCTTCGCTCGCGTGTGCGCAGTCGATGGATCAGTCCCGCGCTTTCGCCAACGAGCTCTACTCCGACTCTGCTTCACGCGTCAGCGCATTGGACCAAGGCGCCAAGGTCTTCGCCCCCAAGTTCGGCGGCATCATGGTCACGCGCTACAACTGGAATCAGGTCAACAACGTTCCCACCGGCACGCCCGCCTCAGCGCAGGGCCTGCAAATGGCCTACATGAAACTCACGGCCACCGGTAACGTCATCGATGAGGCCTGGAGCTACGGCTTTCAGTTCAAGTTCAATGAGTTCGACGGCCTGGCTGTCCTAGACGACGCGTGGACCATGCTCAAGTTTGAGGACCAGTGGAACCTGAAGTGGGGCCAGTTCAAGATGCCGGTTCTCCGCGAAGAGAACATCTCAGACGGAAAGCAACTCGCCGCGAATCGCTCACCCACCAACTCGGTATTCACCGCGGGCCGTTCGCAGGGTGTGCTGCTGACCTACGCCGCCGACGACGTCCGCGCCATGGTCGGCTTCGGCGATGGTCTCCGCACGAACAACACCGACTACACCTCGAACACCGAGGCCGATTGGGCACTGACGGGTCGCGCCGAATACAAGTGGCAGGGCGAGTGGAAGCAATACGACGAGTTCACCGCTTGGCGCGAAGCCAAGTACTTCGGTGCGGTCGGCGGCGCGGTTCACTATCAGTCCGGCGGGCGCACCGTCGGCACGGTGGAGTCCCGCACCCTGTTGACCACCGTCGACGTCATGGCCAAGGGCAACGGTTGGAACGCTTACGCCGCGGCCATTTACCGCAACATCACACCCGGGGGCAGCGCTCTGGCCACCGACGACATCGGCTTCCTCGCTCAACTCGGTGCCTTTGTCGGACCCAAGTGGGAGCTCTTCGGCCGCTACGACGTCGTTGTGCCCGATAAGAACCGCACCGCCAGCCACTCGTTCAACTCCATCACCGTCGGTGCCAACCGGTATGTGATCCCCGAGAGCCACGCGGCAAAGTTCACCGTTGACGTGATCTGGATGATCGACAAGCAGAACGCGGGCATCGTTGGCGCCAGCACGCTTACGGGCGTCCGGGCCAGCGGCGGTGCGAACCAGGTCGCCCTACAGGTCCAGTTCCAGCTCTTGTTCTAAACTCCCTACATCCGCTCCAACGTCGGGATACCAAGGACGCCAAGCCCGTCTTCCAAAAGCCGTGCCGTCAACGCGCACAGCCGCAGCCGCGACAGCCGCGTCGCCTCATCCGCGGCCTTGAGCACCGGGCACGCGTCATAGAACGAACTGTACAGGCCCGCCAGTTCATATTGATACTGACACAGCTTGTGAGGCTCCAGATTCGGCACCACCGACCGCACCGCGCCGGGATACCGCAGAATCGCCAGCGCCAGTTGCTTCTCCTGAGGCTCATTGAGTTGCAGCGTTGCGTTCTGCCAGCCCGAAGCAATCCCCAGCTCCGCCGCGGCCTTGCGGAAGATGTTCTTGATCCGCGCCACGGCCATGAGCAGATACGGCCCCGTGTTCCCTTCGAATGAGATCATCCGCGAGAAGCTGAACACGTAGTCCTTCACCCGCTCGTTGCACAGGTCGGCGTACTTCAGCGCGGCCACCGCGACGGCCTCTGATATGACCGATTTCTCCGCTGCATCCAGCCCCGGGCTCTTCTCATTGACGATCGCCCCGGCCGCGGACACCGCTTCGCTGATCAGGTCCGCCAGCTTCACCGACTCGCCCGACCGCGTCTTGAACGGCCTCCCGTCATCGCCCAGGATCGCCCCGAACGCCGCGTGCTCCATCACCGCATCCTCGCCGGTGATCGGGTTGCGTGCATACCCCGCCCGCTTGCTGGCGCCGAACACCTGTCGCAGGTGCAGGTTCTGGCGGGCGTCAATCGAATACACAATCCGCTCCGCTTTGAGCACCTGCACCCGCCGCCGGATCGCGCACACATCCGTTGTCGCGTAGAGATACCCACCGTCGGTCTTACGGATCAGGCAGGGTTCCTTGATCGCCCCATACCGCGGGTCTTCCAGCCGAACCACCAGCGCTCCGTCCGATTCTTCTGCAATGCCGCGCTTCATCAAATCCTCAACCATCGCGGGTAGTTCGTTCGCATACGAAGACTCACCGGCCGAATGCTCGTCGGTCACGTTCACATTCAACCGCTTGCACACCGCGATGCACACCGCCATCGTGATGTCCGCGATCCGTTGCCAAACGGCAAAGGTCTTTGGCTCGTGCGCCTGAAGCTTCAAGAGCGTCTGCCGCGCATTGGTAAATGCCTCGGTCGCCCCACCCACCTGCGCTTCCAACTCGGCCTCGGCCTTGGGCCCCAAACCATACTTCTTCACCGCGGCCAAGCCATCCAAATCCCGCTGGCATTCCGTGCCCGCCAGCTTGTACGCCACATCCAGATCATCCAGCGTCAGCTTTGACAGGTCCCGCACCCCCGCATCCGACTCCCGCATCAGCTTGTCCACCACCATCGCGATCGGCAGTCCCCAATCCCCGACGTGGTTCTGCCGGATGACCTTGTGTCCAAGCCGCTCAAATGTCCGGGCCAGTGCATCACCAATGAATGGCGACCGCAAATGCCCCACGTGCATCTGCTTGGCCAGGTTCACTCCCATCAGATCGACCACGATGGTCTGCACCCGCGAAGGCGGCGCGATCCCCAGGTCCGGCCGATCCATCGCCACCACCAGCGCCGCCAGCGTGTCCGCCCGCAGCCGGATGTTGATGAATCCGGGTCCCGCGATCGATGCCTCCGAAACGGCCTCCGCGAGATCTCCAATGTCCAGGTGCTTGACGATGGCCGCGGCCACATCGCGCGGCTTCATCCCCAGCTTCTTGGCCAGTGGCATTGCGGCGTTGGATTGAAAGTCCCCCAACCCCGCCTGCTTGGTATTCGTGATCAGCGGGTCCGCGCCCTCCGCGGCCTGCGGAAACGCCGCGGCAATGGCCGCGCGAAAGCGGTCGCCGAGAACTTGAACCGGATCGAAAATGGGCAGTTCAGACATGGCCGGGATGGTAGCGCGGCACTACCGCGTCTCGTTCCAGTCCGCGAGAATCCCGGCCATTTCGTCGGCCAGGTGGATCATCGCGGTGCTGGGCGTGTGGGCCAACGGATCGTCGATCATCGCCATCCTGGAGTTCTTGAATGCCGGGATGTCCAACTGCGCCAACCGTCCAAATGTTGCCCGGACCTGCTCCACCGTGGCGCGTGGCGATGCCGCGCCGGCCGAGCGAGGCAGGATCAGGATGATCGCGTCGGGCTGCAGTTTCAGCACATCCTCCGCGTCAAGAGTGATGTAGACGGCCCCCTCACGGATTGCGGGTGTTCCGCCGATCCGTTCCAAGACTTGGTGGTGGCAGGAGCCTGGCCCGAACGCGGAAGGCGGGTCGGTTCCGGCCATGAGCAGCACTCGGCCAGCGCCCGCGAATCCAACCCCGCGTCGGGACCAAGCCCGATCCATCTCCGAGACAAGCGGCGCGGCCGGCGTTCCGAACGTTCTTCCGAGTTCCTGCGTGACCGACCTGATATCGTCGAGCGTGAGCAGTGGATAGTTGATTGCTTTCCAGCCCTGTGCAGCGGTCAACTCCGTCAATCGATCCGGAATGGCCTTGGCGCCCAGTTGCAAAAGGATGTGGGTCGGTCGAACTTGCATCAGACGTTCGTAGTCGATGCCTTGCAGGTCGCCGCACACGGGGACGGAGGCGGGCAGCACCATGTCGTAGCCGTCGCGTCCCACGATCCGATCCTGAAGGCCCAGGTCGCGCAGCATCACCGCGATCGCTGGGCTCAGAGACACGATCCGCGCCGTGGTCGCGGGTGGATTCGCGGGAGGATTGGGGGTGCCCCGTCCCAAGATGATCGCCGCGGCCACCCCCGCCCCGACAACCACGAGCAAGAGCAGCGATCGGATGGCAAAGGCTGATGGCGATCTCACGCGTTGATCCTGTTCCCAAACTCGTTGTGAATCTGCGAGCCAAGCGAGTGCAGAGATTCCGCCGGATACAACGCGAACGGCCAGGTGCGATTGAACACGATGTCCCTTTCCGCCCAACGCGCTTTGAGGTGTTCCGCGGCCTGGTCGAGCTCTTCCAGGGCAGAGGCATGGGTCCGCCGGACGGTATCCAGCAGGCGATGCATCTCATGGAAAGTGTCCGCCCGTAGGTGCGAGTGACGCGGCGCTGCGGCGATCGCGTGGACGAGTGACTGTTTGCGAACCTCACCGGCATGATCGCCCAGAAGCTCGGGCGAATGACGCGCCCTGTGGGCCGCGGCGTCGGCTCGCGCGACTTGGTCGGCCGACGGTGGCGGCTGGGTTGAAAGAGGGAGATACCGCGTCGCAGTCACAACCGCCATGGGCGCCAGCCGCGCTGCACCCAACCATTGTTTGAGCCACTCCTCGGTGATCAGGTCGTAGCCTTCGTGCGATTCCTCACCTCCGGCGCCACCCCCTCCAGTGCCGTGGATGAACAGGTCGCACGCGGCCAAGCGCATGAGCCCGGTCATGAAAAGGGCTTTGGGGGCCAGTTCGGAGATGGGCACCGAAGAGAGCATCTCGGCGTAGACGTGCGTGCGCTTCTTGCCGGGGGGGAGGTGCCAGAGGGGCAGTTCCCAGCGGTCCTGAATGTCATCGGCGATGAGAGGGCGGATGCCGGCGGACGGGTGGTTGCGGGCCGCGGCGTTGTACGCGGTGATGCAGGCTTCGGGGTCCTGCTGCATTTTGGTGATGAGGGTTTGGAAGAGTGTGGTGCGCCAGAGTTCGGTGGCGAAGAGCGTGGGGGCGGGTTCAGAGAGGTAAGGGCGCATAAGCGCGGCGAGTGTGGCGGCGATGCGCTGGGGGAGTGGAGCTGCGGGTTGTTGTTGATAGGTGGTGATGAGGTGTTGGAGATGGGGTTGGATGTCGGCGAGAGTGGTGGGGGGGGCCTGGACCTTTTGGGCGGTGATGGTCGCGGTGGCGGCGGTGAGTTGGTTGTTGGTTTGGGTCGGGAATCGGAGGGTTGTGGATTCGGCGCGGTCTTGGTCTACGACCAGCCACGCGGGCTGGGCATTGAGCGCGATCGACGCGGCGTCCGCGGCTAGGTACTTGGCCAGGATGCCCGGGTGCCAGAACTCGGCTTGGTGGCCGGTCATGATGATGGGGCGGTCGGTGGCCAAGCCGAGTTCGCGGCGGATGAGAACGGCATCAGGCGTTGTGTTGTGGCGAACCAAGCTCCGCCAGGCCGCGGCGGGTGGGCGGATGGTGAGGGATTCGGGGGGTGGGGGGCTCAATCGCAGGCGAGTTTGGCGCCACACTCGGGCTGGGCGCGGCAAGGGAGTTTGTCGGCCATACGGCGGAGCTCGCGGTGCAGGACGCAGCGGTAGTGGTTGATGCGAACGGAGGGGTCATCCAGCGGGCCGCCGAAGGATCGCTTGAGGTCGTTATAGATAAGTTTCACGGGGACCTCGCGGATGCGGAGGCCCGCCGCGACGGCCTGGATCCAGAACTGCATGGGGAAGGCGTAGCCGTCTGTGTCGAGCTTGAGCTTCTTGATCGCTTCGACGCGATAGGCCTTGAAGCCGCAGAAGGCGTCGGTTAGTTTCAGGTCGAGGCGTTCGTTGAGTTCGGCAGTGATCTGGGCGTTGATGGCGCGGCGGTCTGCGGGGGGGCTGTCACCGCAGTCGGAGAGGGCGAGGTAGCGGGAACCGCTGATGACGTCGGCATCATCCTTGGCCGCGGCCTCGACGAACATGGGGATGGCATCGGGCTCGTGCTGCTCATCGCAGTCCATGGTGATGACCCAGTCAAAGCCGTCTACGGCGGCCCAGCGGAAAGCGTCCTGCATAGAGCGTCCGTAGCCGCGGTTCTGGGAATGGCGGATGACCTCGACGGGAAACTGGGCGAGCAGGGTGGGAGTGGCATCCTTGGAACCGTCATCCAGGACCAGGACCGAGCGCGGCGGGGGGGCGAACTCCAGGACGCGCTCAAGCACTTGCTGGACGTGCTTTTGCTCGTTGTAGACCGGGATCGCGATGAGTGTGCGCATAGGACGCGCGGTGTGGGCCAGGCTCATGCGAGTGCCTCCGTTGCCGCGGTTGGCCGCGGGGTGGAATGGTAGGAGAGTGTTCGACGTGAAATGGCGAAGGGATTCGCTGCGGCGGCAGGGTCAAGACAAACCCCATGGACTGCAGTCCAAGGGTTCTGGAGCGCGGAGGACACCGGCGATGCGGAACATGACCAATGCGGGCGAGTGGTCGGACGGCTTTTTGTCGTCGGCGTTGGCATCTCTTTGAAGGAGGTGGCATATTTGCCGGGGCGGCGGGAAGGAGTTTGCATGGAACCATCCGCCGCACAACTGGGCAGACTGGGCACGATCATGGGCTTGGTGTGCTGGTGCTTGGCGGCGGTGATTGTGGGGTCCGCTCGGGCCGAGTTGCTTCCGATTGTCAATCCGGGCTTTGAGGCGTTGAATGCGATGCTGCGGCCGGGGGAGCAGACCAATGGCCTGGGTGGGGGTATCAGCCCGGTGACGACGCGGTGGGCGTTTCCGTTTCAGCCCAATGGGAACATGCCGCAGTCCGGTGTGCTGGTTCCGGGGTGGCGGTCGCTCATTCCGCCGCAGGGAGGCAACAGTCCGGTCGGAGTGCTGCGGCCGGATGTGGACCTGGGCAACGGCCCATGGATGAGCGGGTATTCGGGCTCGTATGTTGCGGCTGCGCAGGCGGGGCACACGCAGCAGACGTTGAATGTGCAGCTGCGGCCATCTACGACATACACGCTCAGCTTTCTGGCGGGCATCGGATTGACCGATAGTGAGTACGCGCCGCTGATCGGGTTGTTTGCATCGCCCGATTTGGAGACGCTGGCGTTTCCCAGTACGCCGGGGGTCACGACGCTGGCGCGGATGCCGCTGACGAGTATCCAGCCGGCACAGTTTGGAACCATGCTGCCGTTTTCGTTTTCGTACACGACCCCGGAGGTGTTGCCAGCGAATCTTCTGGGGCACTACATCGTGATCAGTTGGTTGGGGAGTGATGGGTTTCCGCGGATGTGCTACGACGATTTTCGTTTGGTGGCCAGTCCGGCGCCGGGGACTGGGGTGGTGGGGGTGATGGTGGGGGTTTTCGGTGCGCGGCGGAGGCGTGGGGCGCCCGCTATACGGACATGATCGGTGCCCACCCAGGAGAAGACATTGAAATCGGAGGAAACGACGGCACCAGAGCGTTCACTCGGTCGGGTGCGCTGGAGGGGGTTCCATGGGGGGCGGGGGTTCGCCTCTCACCATCGATGTGAAAGCGGCAAAGCCAAAGGGGGGGGAGACTTCGTTGGCTTCTTTGCGTTCGGCGCGGCGGCGTGCGACTTTTTCGAGCCTCGTCATGATTTCTTCGGACATGGCGTGGAAGCAGCGGATCTCGTGGAGGGGGATGGTGAAGACGTGGCCGTCGGGGGTGCTGATCTGGAAAACGGTGCATTCGACGGCCGCGGAGAGCGCTCGGGCGTTGGGTGTGTTGATGCCGCACGCAAAGAGCGGGAAGACGGCGGCGATGGGGATGCGTTCGCCGGCGTTGGTGACGATGGCCAGGCGGCCGTCGAAGAGGGCGGGGTCGAAGGTGAGGCCGCCGGGGAGTTGGATGGCGCCTGCTTCGGCGGAGGCTTCGATGGGGGATCCGGCCGGTGGGGGGGCGGCGGCCGCGGATTGCTCGGCGTCGGAGCGTTGGATGCTCAAGACGGAGAGGGATGTGAGCATCTCGCGCATGACGTTTTGCCAGAAGAGCTCGCGGAGGGCGGTGGTGTGCTCCGGGCGCATGGGGGCGGGCGGCGCCGCGGCTGGGCGGACGAGCTTGGTGCGTCCGGGGGTGGCCGGCTTCTTGCGTGGGTTCCGGCGGGGTTTCATGGCGGTAGGGTAACGGTTATCGAGGAACGTGATTGTGGAGCAGGCTCTTGCCCAGGTCGCCGGGTTCGAAGAAGTGGAGGTGTTCGAAGTCCAGGCCGAAGCGGATGCGGTTGCCCGGCTTGATCAGGCGTCTGGCGGGGATTCGGGCGACCAGCGTGATGCCCGAATCGGTGGAACAGGTGAGGTCAACGGTGTCTCCGAGGGGTTCGACGACATTGACGGTGAGTTCGAGAAAAGCGGCAGCGGGGTTTTCGGATAACCCTTGTGGGCGGAGACCCATCACGACGGGACGGCCCAGGTGGGGTCGGAGTGTCGCGGCGAGCTCGCCGGACAGGGGGATTGTGGTGGGGTTGGCTATGAGCTTGCCACTGATGAAGTTCATCGGGGGTGTACCAATAAAGGAAGCGACGAAGCGGTTGGCGGGTCGGCGGTAGACATCCAGTGGCGGGCCGGCTTGCTGAATCTGGCCGCCGGACATCACGACGATGCGGTCACCCAGGGTCATTGCCTCTTCCTGGTCATGGGTGACGTAGACGGTGGTGGTCTTGAGGCGCTGGTGGAGGGACTTGAGCTCGGCGCGTGTGGTGACGCGGAGCTTGGCGTCAAGGTTGGATAACGGTTCATCGAAGAGGAAGGCCTTGGGCTCGCGGACGATCGCGCGGCCGACGGCGACGCGTTGGCGTTGGCCGCCGGATAACTGGCGGGGCTTGCGTTCCATCAGTTCGGTGAGGCCGAGCGTCTTGGCGGCATCGTTCACGCGGCGCTCGATCTCGGCCTTGGGGATCTTGCGCATTTTGAGGGCAAAAGACATGTTCTTTCGGACGCTCATGTGCGGGTAGAGCGCGTAGTTCTGGAAGACCATGGCGATGTCGCGGTCGCGCGGGTGGACCTCGTTGACGACTCGGCCACCGATGGAGATGGTGCCTGAGGTGACATCCTCAAGACCGGCGATCATGCGGAGTGTGGTGGTCTTGCCGCAGCCGGAGGGGCCGACCAGGACGACAAACTCACCGTCGGTGATGTCCAGAGAGAGGCCTTTGACGGCCGCGACTCCGCCGGGATATTCCTTGCCGATTTCGTTGAGAACCACTGCGGCCATGAAGGGCTCCTGGAGGCCAGATCATACAGGGTTTGGATGGGGACCAAAGTCGCTAGGCGTTACAGGCGTCATGGCTTTCGCGGGCGCAAGGGGTGTGGGGTCATGAACGACAAGTGTGTCCGGTTCTAGACCGATAGCGGACTGTATCGCGAGGATGGAGCCCGACGATGAGCACTTCGGACCGCACAATCAACCAAGTACGAGCCATCTTGAACAAGCTTGATCGCTCGATCGATGAAGCCAGGGAGAAGCGGACCCACGTCCCGCCTCCGGCTCCGCCGGTGCCGCTTGTGGCCCCCGTGCAGGCCGCGCCGACGCCGGCTCCGTCGCCTTCAACGTCCCAATATGGGCGGGCCCAGCCGATGCCCAAGGCTCAACCGGCGAACATGCTCCGTTGGAAGTCCTGAGGCGAACGCAGGCCGCGTGCCTGGAACAGGATTAGCGATGTTCGGCAAGTTCAGGCGAGAATCGGACTCCAACCCACCCCGCGATAACCAGCCGCAGGTCGATTTTGGGTTCCCCAAGATTCCGATCGCGTCTCCAAGACCGGATAAGTTGGCCACGTACGACCGCTTGGGGCAGACCCTGGTGGCGACGCCGACTGTCTCGACGCTTTCTGGTCCGGATGCCGGGGAGCTGGCCTCGGAGCTGTGCGAGCAGATCTATGCCAAGGGTGAGCCCGAGCCGGGGATGGCCAGCGGCGTGCGGCACATCGTGCTGGACCTGCACAACGTGAACTACATGGACTCCATGTGCGTGGGTGTGCTGGTGGAACTGCTCACGACTCTCAAGGATGCCGGCGGGCGGATCGCCCTGGTGAACGCTTCGACGAACGTCGAGTATCTCTTCAAGCTGACGCGGTTGGACCGGGTGTTCCCCATCTGCCGCGACGTGATGAAGGCAATCGAGGCCGTCGAACGCGGCGGGTGAGCCAGTTTCAAGCTCAATACGGGGAACGCCGTCAACTTGCCCTTAGGGCGGGGCTGGATAGCATTGCCAACAACTAGGGGATTGGTGTAACGGTAGCACGACTGACTCTGGATCAGTTAGTCTAGGTTCAAATCCTAGATCCCCTGCTTTCTTGAAGCTGCTGGGCGGTTGGGGCTTGAAGCCCGGCCCGGTCAGATCGGAGCACACACATGCAGTTCCTTCGTGCACGCGTTATTCGGGCGTTAGTCGCCTTGGCCGCGGGGTTGGTTGTAGGCGCGGGCTGCCACTCCAGCGACCGGCCGCTGGGCGTATCTCTGACGCCGTTTGTCTCGGATTCAGACGCGCGCCCCCAGGTGCCCGCGAATCCGAAGGTCAAGATCTTCATCTCCATGAGCGATGCGCGCCAGGATGTGACCAAGATCGGGGAGAATCGGGAAGAGGATCAGGTTCGGCTGGTGTACAGCTCAGGCTCGACGCCGGCGGAGTTCATCCGTGAGATCGTGAGCCGCGAGTTTGCGGCCGCCGGCATGACGGTGGTCATTGATCGCGCCCAGGCGAACCGTTTGCTGAGCGTGTCGGTGACGCAGTTTTTTGTGATGGAGAAGGGGACGTATCAGGCACAGGTGAATGTAACCGCTGATGTGGCGGATGAGTCGGGCAAGAAGCTGTGGACCCGGAACGTCTCGGGAGCGAACGGCACCTGGGGCCGGAGCTATCGGGCGCGGAACTATCAGCAGGTGTTGACGGCGGCGACCGTTGAGATCGCGGCGAGCATGCTGAAGGACCAAGACTTCGTCAAGGCCGTGCAGATTCCCTAGCAGTCGCCGCCGAGGGCCATGACATGCCGGACGGCTTGGAATCGGTGTACCACATCACCCACTGGAAAGCGGGATCGCAATGGGTTCAGGGAGTGTTGCGTGCGTTGCAGCCTGAGCGGCTGGTTGTGCCGCCAGAGGCGGTCGCGGATGGGTCGGAGCTTTGCCCGGTTGTGCCCGGGGCCGTGTATTCACCGCTGTATCTGAACAAACTGCGGTTTGATGAATCCCCGTTTTCCGCGGCCCCGCACCGGAAGTTTCTAGTCATCCGGGATCTGCGGGACACGCTGGTATCGTGGTACTTCAGCCTGCTGGAAACCCACGGAGAGAATCCGGTGGTGCTGCGTCATCGAGCTCACCTGCGGACGCTGGGGCGCCAGGAGGGGCTGATGTACCTGTTGAACCACCAGGACTTTTACGGCCTAGCGATGGTGAGCGCGACGTGGCTCGATGCGCCGGGGGTGCTCACCGTGCGATTTGAGGAGCTGGTTGAGCGGCCGGGAGAGGTCTTTGCACGCCTGTGCGGTCATTGCGGCATCGAAGCATCCCGGTTGGACGAGGTCTTGCGGAGTCAATCTTTTGAGGCGCTGTCGGGGCGGTCGCGCGGGTCCGAGGGTGTATCTCACTACCGGCGCGGCACGCCGGGAGACTGGGAGAGGCATTTCTCCGAAGGGCTCAAGCGACAGTTCAGCCAGAAGTACGACGACTTGGTGTGGCGGTGCGGGTACCGGCCGATCCTGCCGCCGGGGTACTGGCGGGAGCGGCGTGCCGCGGGTCTGGCTGACTAACTAGCGCTTGGGTGGCGCTTCGACGTGCTTAGGGGCCGCGGCCCAGTCCTCAAGTGATACCTTTCCGACCCTGAGTTCCTTGATATCGACGCCGTTGTTCACGGTGAAGATCAGAGTGAGTTCGCGGTCGGGTCGATTGCGGCTGATGGCGGGGGCTTCTTTCAAGCCTTTGAGGGGGTGACCCAGGGTGTATCGAACCCGGGTCATGGTGTCATCGCGGTAGATGAAGCCGACGGCGGGGTACTTAGTACCCTTGGTGTCAATAAGGACCGGCTGCTCCGCGATGTCCACGGTTTCGAGCAGCTTGGCGAACTCGGTGGTTCGCTTGCTCGGAGAGAGGACAACTTTCACGATCGCCGCGTCCTTCCCCACCGTGAAGAGGTTGATCGAGAGGCTCTTGGCTAAGCCGGGAGGGTTGATCCGGTTGTTGGCGATGGTTGTTTCGCCGTCCAGAATCGACCAACCACGATTTCCATCCTGCTCAACGGTCAGGGACGATCCCTCGGTGCCCTTCTGAAGGACTACGCCGATTTGGTTGTTGATGGATACCGGGTCAGGAAGGGGCGTGGGTGGCTGAGTGGCAGGCTGCAGGGCGGCGATGGCCAGGACTCCCGCGACGATGTTGGTCCACATGAATGGGTCTCCCAGGGCATGAAGCGGGACGGGCGGCTCGAATGGCCGCGGTAAGAGTGGTAACGCCCCACCGGAAAGGGGTTGCACCAGCCCGTCTACCGCTTGGGAATGGGATAGCGTGGAGGCGGTTTGCCGGACATGATGGCACCCGCGAGTTCGCCGAGGAAGGGCAGGTTTTTCACAGGGATAGCCAGGGCGATGGTGGCGGGTTCGACGCCGCACTTGGCTAAGTACTCGCCAGCGGATTTCCAGAGGCGGTCGAGCTTTTTGGGATCGGTTTGGATCGCGATATCGCCGACAAGTTCCCCGAGCTTGGTGGCGTGAATAGTGTCTTTGTGCTCATAGAAACGGTTGACGATTTTGCGTTGATAAGAGGTCAGATCGGGTCGTTTGGCCATATCACAGGATAGCGAGGGGAGAGGCGATCGCGCACGATGGATGGGCCGCGGCAAGTCAGGGAAAGTACCTGTACGCACAGTTGCGTGTTATATGTATAAGATGGTCTTGAATGCCGGTCAGGAAGCCGTTGCATTCGTGAATAAGGCTCCCAGCGGATGTGTGTGCTGGGAGGTATCGTGTGAACCAGCGGAATCAGGAGCATCAATATGGCAGCGACTCTCAACCGTCTTTCTATCAACGAACTTCACGCCGAAATCCGTCGCCGTCAGCGGACAACCGACAAGCTGCAGCGCAAACATGCCAAGGTGATCGCCAAGGCCCGGGATCTTGAGGCTCAAATCCAGAAGCTCGGCGGGACCCTGAGTGGGCGCGTGGGCGGCGGACCGGGGAGCCGGGTTAAGAACGACCTGACGCTGGTGGAGTCGCTGGCCAAGACGCTCAAAGGCAAGACCTTGTCCGTGACCGACGCGGCCGCGGCCGTGCAAGAGGGCGGTTACAAGACCAACTCGAATAACTTTCGGACGCAGGTGAACATTGCGCTGATCAAGAGCGGCTTGTTCAAGCGCGTTGGCCGGGGTGAGTACACCACGAAGTAGGGCTGATCGGGCGGGCGAACTTGCGTTAGATGCGAGTGGTGTCTGCTGCGCAGCGCTGAACCGAAGTCGATTCTGGTATATGGGTAGCCTCAATCCGGGTCCTGTGTTTCGGGTTGGCGTTGGGTCGAATCCGGAACAGGGCTGGTTGAGCCTCGCCCGCAAGTTCTCGGTCGCCGCGGAAATCCGGATCGTCAAGTCGGCAATCTGAGATCAAGCGAGGCCCGGCGGGCGGTTCGGGACGCGATTGGTCCAGTTCGCGAGAAAATCTGATGGAAACACCGATTCGCAAGACTGATCGGCGCGGTATTATCTGGAGGTGGCCCCACCATTCTCTGGCGGGACCAGGAGGCGGAATCACAGAGTTGGAGTCTGAGGACACCGCGGCGCAAGCCCAGACCACCGCACCATGGAATGTGCGGGAGGGGAGCATGTGTGTGAGAACAGTTCGTTTCCTATTGACCATTCTGGTGAGCGCGGGTGTTTCGCATGCCCAACCGGTGAGTTGGCCGGCCGACCGAGCGCCAATCGCGGCGGACCGTGGGTCTGAACGCGGGCCGCTTTCGCTGGATGCGGCGCACCCGGTGTGGAATGCCGCGGCAACGCAGGGCGCTGAAGCTTCGCGGCTTCCGATCACGCTGCCGGCGGCGATTCCTGGCGAGCCGATGCAGATCGGTGTGACCACGCTTCCGCCGGGCGGGCCGATCACTCCCGGCAAGTCGGGCGTGATTACGCGTGAAGGCGCTGAGATTGTCTGGCGTGTACGCATCGATGCACCGCAGGCGGCCGCGCTGCGGCTAAGCCTGACCAAGCTCCAGCTGCCCAACAACGGCCGGCTGATCGTCGCGGGTGAGTCGATGCGTTTGGGCTATGTGATCCGGGGTCTGGGCGCGATGGATACGGGTGCGGAGTGGACCCCCATTCTGGATGGGCCGCGCGCACTGGTTGAATACCGTGGCCCGGCGAAAGCGGGGCTGCCGCCGATCACGATCGACCAGATATCGCAGATTGCGCATCCCTGGCCGCGGATCGCCTCGCCGATCGACCTCCTGCCTTGCGAAGAAGATGTGCAGTGCCAGACGGTGGATGCGACGGCGCGGGACTCGGTGGGGTGGATGGTGTTCACGACTCAAACAGGAACGTTTGTGTGCACCGGGGCGCTGCTCAACGACACCGATCCGTTGACGACCAAGGGCTGGCTGCTGACCTCCAGGCGGTGCATCAGCACGCAGGCGTCGGCATCGAGCCTGACCGTATACTGGTTCTATCAGACGCCGACGTGCAACGGCACACCGCCGAATACGGCCACGTTGCCTGTCTCGCAGGGCGCGACGCTTCTGGTGCAGAACACGACGTCGGATGTTTCGTTCCTTCAGTTGGCGCAGGACCCGGCGGCCGGCCAGGGCTTGGCCGCGTGGACCACGGTGGAGCCCACCGGGACGATGTGGACGATCCATCACCCGCTCAGCAGCTTCAAGCGTGTGGCCAGCGGCGCGAGTACGACCCAGAATCCGATTTGCTACGGCGTGCAGAGCCCGTACCAGTTTCACTATCTGGATTACACCCTGGGGACGACGGAGGATGGGTCGACCGGGGCTCCATTGTTTGATTCGCAATGGCGGGTGGTGGGGCAGTACTACGGGGTGTGCTCTTTCCAGACTCCCGCGTGCGACAACCCGAATCAGTGGAACGCGCTTTTTGGGAAGTTCAGCCGTTCTGCCCCTCTGATTTCATCCTATCTGACGGGTGTGGTTTCGCCCGCCCGGATCTACGTCAACGCGGCGGCCACGGGCGCCAACACCGGCCTCACTTGGGCGGATGCGTACACCGATCTGGCCGCGGCCCTCGCGGGCATCTGCCCGCCGGTGGGAGGCACGGAGGTCTGGGTCGCAGAAGGGACCTACAAGCCCGGTGTGGCCGGATCGCAGAGCGCGTTCCGCCTGAACTCAAACGTCGGTTTGTACGGCGGATTCGCGGGCACGGAAACCGCGCTGAATGAACGCAACGGCGCGGCCCATCCCACGGTGTTGAGCGGTGACCTGGCGGGTGATGATGGTCCCAACTTTTCAAACCGATCTGACAACGTGCAGCACGTTGTGCTCGCCACGGGGGTCAACCAGACCGCCGTGCTCGATGGGTTTATCCTGAAGGGCGGTCACGCGAACGGATCGACCCTGGCCACCAACCGCGGCGGCGCGCTGTATGTCGAGAACGGCACACCCGTCATCAGCAACTGCACATTCCAGGACAACTTCGGATCGTTCGGCGGCGCCCTCGCCGCGATGACCGGCGGCAACCCGAGCGTGCAGAACTGCACCTTTACGGCCAACAAGGGCGGCGCCGGCGGGGCGTTTTCGCTGCTGGGGGCTTCCGGCACGTTCAACGCCTGCCAGTTCATCGGCAACACATCCACCGGTAACGGCGGCGCGGCCGATGTTTACGACAGCAACCCGGTGTTCACCGCCTGCCTGTTCCGTACCAACTCGGCGGCATCCCGCGGCGGAGCGGTACAAATGATGTTGTCCAACGCCCCGACGTTCACCGATTGCCGGTTTGAGCAGAACGCCGCGGGCTTTGGCGGCGGCGGCGTCAACTCCAACGGCACGACCTGCACGGTCACACGCTGTGTGTTCCTCCAGAATACGGCGACGTTCTTCTCGGGCGCCCTGCTGCACACCGCCAACTCTCAAATTACGGTGCGTGCCTCGCGGTTCCTGGGCAACTCCAGCGGGCTGGAAGGTGGCGCGATCAACTGCAACACCGGCTCGCTTTCACTGGCTAACTGCGACTTCTCTGGGAACCGATCGACAGCGAACTCCGGCGGGGCCCTGTTCGTCACCCACCAGTGCCTGGCGACGGTCCAGAACTGCACGTTTTCCCGCAACACCGCGGCCATTGACGGCGGTGGCGTCGCCGTTGATGATGGAGCCGCCAACCTGACCAACTGCGCCCTGTGGGGAAACTCCGACGTCTCAGGCTCAGGCGAAAATGGCCAGGTCCGCCTGGTTTTCGGAAGCCTGAGCGTCAACTACTCCGACGTTCAAGGGCTGACCGGCTCGCTCGGCGGCACCGGGAACATCGGCGGGGATCCGCTGTTTGTGTCCGCGCTGGGCGCTGACAACATCGCCGGGACCGAGGATGACGATCTTGCTCCGGGGTCGGGTTCGGCGATCATTGATGCGGGCGACACCGCGGCCTCAATGGCGTACCCGACCGACCTGCGGGGCAACACTCGGCGGGTGGATGACCTTTGCCGCCCGGACACCGGCGTCGGTTCCGCTCCGATCGTGGACATGGGCGCGATCGAGGGCCAAGGGTGCGTCTGCTACGTCAACTGCGACGGGAGCTCGACTCCGCCGATCCTCACCGCCAACGACTTCCAGTGCTTCTTGAACCTGTTCTCCCAGGGCGATCCGGGGGCCAACTGCGATGGCAGCTCGACGCCACCGGTTCTTACCGCCAACGACTTCCAGTGCTTCCTCAACGCGTTCTCGCAGGGGTGCAACTGATCGCGAGGCCTTCGCCGCTCCTCACTCGCTGTTCGCGGGCTGTTCGCATAGCGATTGAGGGTGGGTGGCGATGAACGCGCTTATTCCGCAAACTCGTGCCTTTATTCAGATTGCGTGAAATCGCATGTGCGGGTAGCTTGGCTGCATCGTCGGCCTACTCGCAGGGTGGCCGGTTGCTCGTTGGGAATGTTCAGTTCATGTGGTCGGGTGCTGCAAGGTGCCGAGGGGTCCAGGAAAGACACCTCAGGGCGCGGCAGTTTGAACAAGGTGCGGCTCGCGTGCCGCGCAGAGTGCTTGGAGGATTCCGATGTTTGTCAATCGAGTTCGCGCGCTTGTCGCCGGCATCGTGTGCGGCCTGACCAGCATGGTTATGGCCCAGGTTCCGGTGGGCACCGCGTTCACCTACCAGGGTGAACTGCGCCAGCAGGGCGCGGTGGTGACCAGTACCGCAGATATGCGGTTCCGGCTGTTCGACGCCGCGACCGGTGGCAACCAGATCGGGCCGGAGCTGCAACTGCTCAGCGGCACGGTGAGCAAGGGCCACTTCACCGTCGAGCTGGACTTCGGGGCCACGGCGTTCGGGCCCAACGCTCGGTGGCTCGAGGTCGTTCTGCGGACGCCCGCGGGTCCGGGAACGTCGTACACCACGCTCACGCCGCGGCAGAGAATCACCCCGGCCCCGGTCGCGCTGTACGCGCTGTCCGGCAACGCCGGCGCTGCGGGTCCCACGGGCCCCGTTGGTCCGCAAGGTCTGCAAGGGCCCCCAGGAGTTCAGGGTCAGACCGGCTCGCAAGGTGTTGCCGGCCCGGGTGGACCTGCCGGTCCGGCCGGGCCGCAGGGCGCGATGGGTCCGACGGGACTGACAGGCTCTCAGGGTTCAACCGGCGCTGCAGGATTGAGTTGGCGGGGAATCTGGTCACCGCAATCCAACTACGCACTCAATGACGCGATTCTGGACAACGGCTCTTCGTACCGCTGCATCGCCGCGCCCAACGTCGGCAACCCGCCGGCGACCTCGCCGGGGCTGTGGCAGTTGGTGGCTTCGGTCGGCTCCCCGGGCGCGACCGGCTCAACCGGCCCCGTGGGCGCACAGGGTTCGACCGGACCTCAAGGGCTTCCGGGGCAGGCAGGTGTTCCGGGTGTGCCGGGGACCCAGGGTCCCCAAGGCGAGCCGGGCAACACCGGGCCGACGGGAACCGGACAACAAGGTCCGCCGGGGATCTCAGGTGCCACCGGCGCCACGGGCGTTGCGGGCCCCACGGGCGCCTCGTTCACCCAGTTTGTCGTCGGACAGGATCCGGCGGACCCGTACCAGACCGTGCAGTCGGCGGTCGCGGCCGCGCAGTTGGCCGGCGGGCCGCAGCTGGTGTACGTGAAGCCCGGCCTGTATCAAGAGAACATTGACATCACAGGTCCGGACATCACGCTGCGTGGCTCGGGAGTGAGCAGCACTGTGGTGCTGGGAACGCTGCGCGTTTCGCCATCGCCCAACTCGGCGGGCAAGCGCGTAAGCAAGATCGATTCGTTCACGATCAAGACGAGCGTTGAGAACGGCGTGACGGTAACCAGCCCCGGGCCGGTGGATGTGTCGTTCAGCGACTTCACGGTGGATACCACGGGGCCCGTGGTGACCTGCATGCGCGTGGATTGCCCGGGCGGCGGGCGCGTTTCGTATCGGCTGTGCACTTGCCCGGCCGGATGTTTCGTGTCGGGCTCATCGCTCTCGATGGATGCGGTCGACAGCCGGTTCAGCAGCGTGCAGTGCGAGTCATCGCGCCTGCGACTGTCCAACTGCCTCATAACGAGCGTGACGGTGCCGTGCCTGTCGCTCTCGAGCGGTGCTCAGTGCGAGTGCGTCTCATCGTGGATGGGAAGAAGCTCTGGAACTTCGACGCCCGACTGCGCCGTGGTGAGTTCCGGCTCCTCGCTCACGTGCCGCTCGTGCGTCACGGTCGGTCGGTTCGCCTGCGATGCCTCTTCGCTGCGTCTTGAATCGTGCGATTCGTCGAACCCCACCGGCGTCTGCTGCGACCTCAGCAGCGGCGGCACCTGCGTCGCGACTTCTTCGAGGCTGTCTGGCGGGGGCGGGGGCGCGGGCGGCAGCGTCTGTGTGAGTGTCTCATCCTCCAGTTCCATGACGTGCACCGGCTGCGAGTGCACCGGTCAGTTTGATTGCGTCGGCGGCGCGTTGCACCTGGCTTCCAGCAGCTTCCGCGATTACGACTCGGACGATGACGGCGTGCTGGATATTCGCTCGGGCGGCACCTGCGATGTTGTATCCTGCGTGATCGACTCGGGCCGGGCCACGGGCGGGCGTGTCGCTGTGGCCTGCAACGGCGCGCTGTCCAGTCTTGATATGAGTGGCTGCGTCAGCTACGGCTCGCTGGAGTGCTCGGCGATTGCTCCCAGGAGTGTGCTCAAGTCGTACTTTGAGACCGGTGACCGTCCGACGGTTGCCCAGCGCGGCGGCGCGGTTCTCAGGCTCTCGGGCTGCACGCTCGTGCGGTCGCCGGGGGCGCTGACCAACGGTATGTGCATGTCCATCGATGGGCAGGACACCGATACCGACTGCTCAAGCTGCCAGGTGTCCGGATCGGTTTCCGTCACCGGCGGTTCCCGCGTCAGTTTCCATTCTTCTTCCATCACCACGCTCAGCCTGCCCTGCCTTTCTGAGGTCGGCTCCGCGGCCGAGCTGGACTTCTGCACGCTGTCCAGCGGCGGCGCTCCGACCGATGGTCGTTGCGTGGTTGCATCCGGCGGGCACGTTTCCCTGAGCCGCTGCGAGCTCTACGGCGGGGAACAATGCGATGATGGCGCAACCGTGACCAACGACGGATGCACGATCCGCTGCGTGGCCGCACCGTGCGTGACGGTGAGCGCGACCTCGCACGCGCTGCTGCACAGCGGCGCCATGCTCACTTCGTCTTCACCGGCAGTGTCCAGCGCTCAAGGCGGCGATGTCCGCTTCGGCGTGGTCACGTACCTGGGCAGCGGTGGGGGCATGCCCCCGACGGCCGTCGCCTTGCCGGTTGAGAACGTCGCCCAGCTCGTCACGGTTCAGGTCCAGCAGTTCAGCGGCCCTGTTTCGATGACCAACCCCAGCAACGTCTTTGGCGGCAACGGCGCAGCGCTGTCGAGCCTTTCGGCTTCAGCGCTCTCGTCGGGCACCGTGCCCGATTCGCGTCTCTCGACCAGCGTGGTCCGCACCAACGCGCCCAACGTATTCTCGTTTGATCAGACGTTTACCCAGGTCATGCACGCCCAGGGTGGCGTTGAGTTCTCTGACGGCTCGGTGCAGCAAACCGCGGCCCGTCCGCCGCTGTCCCGATTCACCGTGGGTAAGGACCCCGGCGATGCGTTCACGAGTGTTCAGGCCGCGGTGACGGCCGCGGAGGCCGCGGGCGGCCCGCAGGTGGTCGTTCTCAAGCCCGGCACGTTCGCCGGTGATGTGACGATTACCAGCCCGGACATCACGCTCTGGGGCGTTTCAGCGCACGGGGCAACCCCGTCCACGATTCTGGGGCAGCTCCGGTTGTCCACGAACATGAGCGTGGGCAAGCCCATGCTCACCTGGTGCGTCCGCGTTCAGGTCACTGACAACCGGCCGGCGGTGGTGATGGATGGGCCCTCGCCGCTGTTTGTTGAGATGCGCGATGTGGTGGTGAGCTCGTCGGCCCCGGTGACAGGTCCGTTGATGGTCATCTCTCCCAGCAGCAGCACCGGCGGCGGCAGCGGGCGCGTCTCCATGAGCCGCTGCACGGTCGACGGCCGGCTCTACATGGCGGGCGGCGCTGAGCTGTCCTTCGTGGGTGTCGATGACGACTGCGACTCGTTCACGTGCGAGGGCGGATCACTGCACCTGAGTTCCTCCCGCCTCACCTGTTCAAGCGGCGTGTGCGTGGATGCTCTCAGCGGCGCTGTGGTTTCCCTTGACTCCTGTACGCTCCGCGGCACCTCTGGCGGCGTCGGCGCCCTGACCCAGGTCGTCCGCTTGGACGCCACCTCCAGCGTCTCCTGTGATAGCTGCGACTGCACCGGCGAGTTGCTCTGCGTCGGCGGTACTTTGCGTCTGACGGGTGGCACATACAACGACCCGGATACCGACGGCGATAGCCTCGTGGCTGTCACCCAGGGGGGCCGGGTCACCGCGATCTCGGCTTGCTTCCGGGATAGGGCCGGCAACATGTCTCCCGTCTTCAGCGTCTCCAGCGGCAGCACCTGCACCGTGAGCTGCTGCCCCACCTGCCGGATCGACAACTCCCCGACCAACCGCCCCGTCGTCCTCTGCGATGGCACCGGATCAAGCTGCGAGATTTCAGGCTCTCCGTGCGTCGGCAGCGTCGTTTCCACCGGCGGCGGAAAGTGCGTCTTGACCTCCAGCAGCTTTGTCACGCTGGATGCTCCGGCCCTGCAGGTCACCAGCGCCCGCTGCCGGGCCAGTGATTGCCGGTTCTCCAGCTCGCCGACCGGCGCCCTCACCGATGCGGTCTGCTTCTCGCTCCAGGGTCAGGAGACCGATGTGGACTGCGGCGGCTGCACCATCGATGGACGAGTTGTCGTCAGCGGCGGTGTTGTTCTCACGCCGCGGCTCAGGCTCAGCACCTGCGCGGTCCGGTCCCTCAGCCTGCCGTGCCTGGCGGTGTCCGGCGGCGATGAAGATTGCGACGGTTGCGCGTTCACCGTCGGATCCGGCTCTCCCACCGATGCGCTGTGCGTGAGCGCCACGGGCGGCGCCAGCCTCCATCTGTCCAGTTGCCTGGTCGTCGGCAGCGAAGAGTGCGATGACGGCAACCTGGTCAACGATGACTGCCTGATGCGCTGCGTTTCCGCGCCGTGCGTGTCTGTCGGCGCTTCCGGGCACGCCGCGGTGCGCACGTGCACTCTGCAGACCTCTGCATCGCCGCTGGTCGCCGTCGTTCAAGGCGGCGAACTTCGCTACGGGCTGGTTACCTCGGGTGGCTCGGGCTCCGGGATGCCCCCGGGCGCCGTCGCTCTGGTGATCCAGAATCTCCCGATGCTCACCACGCCGGACCTCCAGTCCTTCAGCGGCCCGCTCGCGATGACCAACCCCAGCAACGTGCTGGGCGGCAACGGCGCGGCCCTCACCAGCCTTGACGCCTCTCACATCACCACGGGCGTGCTTGCCGACTCGCACTTCCCGCCCAGCGTGGTCCGTACCACCGCATCCAACGTGTTCACTTCGGACAACACATTCACCCAGCCGCTTCACCTCGAGCTGGGTATGCAGTTTGGCGACGGCTCGGTGCAAACCACCGCGGCACGCCCGCCGCTTTCCCGGTTCACGGTCGGTAAGGACCCCGGCGATGCGTTCACCAGCGTTCAGGCGGCCGTGGATGCCGCAGAGGCCGCGGGCGGTCCGCAGGTCGTTATGGTGAAGCCCGGCGTGTACGCGGGCGATGTGCTGATTACCGGTTCAGATATCAGGGTTCAGGGCACCTTCAGCGATGGCCGGAGCGACTCGGTCATCGAGGGCTCGGTCACGCTCCGGCCCAGCCCCAACGCTCAAGGCCGCCGGTTGGTCGCTCTCAGCGGCATGACCGCCC
The DNA here is from genome assembly GCA_044222485.1 of Phycisphaerales bacterium. Lineage (GTDB taxonomy): Bacteria > Planctomycetota > Phycisphaerae > Phycisphaerales > UBA1924 > JAHBXE01. The sequence goes on from JBGAND010000013.1 coordinate 60,515, forward strand.
GAGTCAGCACGGGCGTTGCCCTCTTGATCGATGGCAGCGGTGCGATGGATGTCTCGCTCACCGACGTTTCCCTGGTCCGTCTCACCGCCGCGCCCTCGGCCATGGTTGTGATCACTCCGGCGAGTCTGACCTTGTCCAGCACGGTGACGCTGGACCGTTGTCACGTGTCCGGCGGCGGCATGCTCATGCAAGGCCGGTCGCTTTCGGTCCGCGTTACCGATTCGGATTGCGATGAGGCGGTGGCCTGCGTTGGCTCGGCGCTTCAGGCGACCTCCTGTCGGTTTACTTGTACATCCGGGACGTGTATCGACGTGTCCCAGGATGGCCGCGTGGACCTGGTCATGTGCCGGACGCTTTCGCCGCGCCTGGCGATCGGCGCTGTGCCGGTGGCCATGCATGTCTCCAGCGGCTCATCCCTGACCTGCACCGGCGGTTCCTGCGGCGCGCAGGTCCAGTGCGATGGCGGCTCGTGCAGCTTTGTTTCCATGTCCTTCAGTTCGGGTACCAATGCCCCCCCCGCACTCTTGGTGACTGGCGGGGGCACCTGCCTGGCCAGCTCCTGCACGTTTGAGAGCAGCAGCGGCCAGCCCTCCAGCCTGGTATTTGCCCAGTGCTCCGGCGGCTCGCGTTGCGAGTTCAGCGGCGTCACGAGCCAGGGTGCCCTCACCTGTGATGGCAGCGCCGAGTGCGTGGCCCGGTCATCGACCTTCACATGCCAGGATGCCAGTTGCCTCACCGTCAGCCATGCCTCGTTCACAGGCACCCAGTGCGCGTTCACCAGGGTGGATGCGACCGGTCCCTGCGTGCAGCTCACCGGCATCCCGACCGATCCCACGGATTCGGATTGCGACCTGAGCTCGTGCACGGTCTCCGGGCAGCTTGTGTGCACCGGCTGCCCCTTGGAGATGCGGTCCACCCGGATCACCACCAGCCAACCTGTGATCGTCGAGAACAGCAGGGTCCTGGTTCACCATGGTTACCTGCTGGATGGGGCGGACACCCCGGTGGATTCGCCGCGGCTCCGCGTCACCGGCGCGCTCAGCGATGTCACCCTGCAGAACTGCGTGGTGTATGGCACCGAAGAGTGCGACGATAGCGGCCGCATCACCAACGACGGCTGCGCGATCAGCACTGTGTCGGCCCCCTGTATCACCGTCAGCCCGACATCCAGCGTCTCGGTGAGCTCCTCTTTGCTCCGCACATCTTCCTCTCCCGTGGTCCTGGCCTCTCAGGGCGCGGTTGTTCGCTACGGCCTGGTCACTTACTCCGGCACCGGTACGGGGATGCCGCCTTTGGCCATTCCGCTCCAGATTGAGAACGTGCCGGCCCTTTCATCCTCGTCTCCGCAGACGTTCAGCGGGCCGCTGACGCTCACCAATCCCAGCAACCTCCTGGGTGGCAACGGCGCGGCCCTGACCAGCCTTGACGCCTCGCACATCTCGTCGGGCACGCTGGATGAGGCCCGCCTCCCCAGCTCGCTGGTGCGGGTTGCTTCGCCCAACGTCTTCACCTCCAGCAACACCTTTACCCAGCCCCTCCATGCCGAGGGCGGCGTCACCTTCTCGGACGGCTCGGTGCAAACCACCGCGGCCAGCCCGCCCCTGTCGCGGTTCATCGTCGGCAAGGACCCCGGCGATGCGTTCAGCAGCATCCAGGCCGCGGTGAGCGCGGCAGAGCTTGCCGGTGGCGGCACGGTGTTCGTCAAGCCGGGCGTTTACACGGAAGATGTCACGATCACCAAGTCCAACATTGTGGTGTCCAGTTCCTCCTCTCGCGACAACCGCACGTATGTCGGCGGCCACTTCCACATCGAGGTTGACGGCGTGAGTGGCGGCTACTTGTCCTCTCGCGTAGTGGTTCAGGGTCTGGAGATCGCCCCCGTCAGCGGCCCGGCGATGGTCCTGGCAGGGCAATCTCTCTGCGAAGTGGTGGTTTCGGATTGCAAGCTCACCTGCGCCAGTGGCACGTGCATGTCGGTGGACCTGCAGGGAGTGGACACCTCCGGTCGCCACACACCGTTCCATGTCTCGCGCTGCACGATCAGCAGTTCGTCCGGCCAGGCGCCGGCGCTGGCCCTGCTTTCGGGCGAGGGCAGATTGGCTGAATGCCAGGTTTCCTGCCCCGTTGATGGCGTGGCCATGTCCTGCGCCCTGGGCGCGGTCACGAAGCAATATGTGGATTCCTGCGACTTCTCCGGACGGGTCCAGTGCACCGGCTCGGGCGCCTGTGTCATGACCCGCTGCAGCGTCAGCTTGTCGGCATCGTCGCAGACAGACTCGGTGGCCCTGGCGCTTTCGGGCTCGTGCGACATGTCCTGCCGCGATTGCACGGTCTCCGGCGGGCGGGTTGACAGCAGCGGGTCCTCGCGTCTTTACATGAGCGGCGGCAAGGTGCTGGTTGCCGGCGGCCTGGATGCCGTGCGGCTCACTGTGCAGGCTCGCGACCGGTTTGACAACGTGCAGATGTCCGGCCGGTTGTTCGTCACCGACAGTTCCACCTGCGACCTGAGCCGGTGCGCCCTGAGCGTGGCCAGCGGGGCCGGGGCGACCTGCGATGCAAGCTGCCGGGTCACCTTCCACGAGTGTTTCCTCACCGCCCGGGTGGAATGCAGCGGTACGTGCGTGTGCGATGTGCGAGCATCCACGATCTCGGTCCCTTCAGGAGACTGCTTCCTGGCCTCCGCCAGCAGCAAGGTGAACCTGAGCGGAGGCACCATGACCGGCACGCTCCGCGTGTCCGGCTCATCCAGTTGCGATGCGACCAGCTGCTCCATCAGCAACCCCGGCGGGGATTGCGTGGTTTCTTCCAACCAGGGCACGGTCCGCTTCTCGGGCAGCGACTTTGAGGGCCGCGTCCACGTGACCGATTCGGTCAGCTTCTCGTTCCAGAAGTGCGAGTTCAGCAACGCTCTGCTCTCGTGCATGCTGGCCGATGAGGATTGCGACGGGGTGTGCAGCGACTGCACCTTCAGAGGCTCCGTGACTTCCGTGGGTCGCAAGCAGAAGCAGTGGCTTTGCTCCAACTTCCGCTTCTCGGGCGACTGCCTGACCATCGGCGAAGAGTGCGATGATTCGTGCAGCACCTGCACCTTTGATGGCCGCGTCCTGCTCTCGGGAACCGCCCATTCCTCGTTCACGGACTGCGCGTTCAGCTCGACCGGTCAGTGCGTGTCCTCGCTGGATCACCACCAGAGCTCGTTCTCGTCCTGCCGGAAGAACGGCCAGTTCACCGCCGCGGACTTCAGCCGCACGACGATGCAGGGTTGCACGTTCACCTCGCCGCTTCAGTGCCTGGTCTTGTCGGGCAGCAGCGACTGCGTATGCTCGGGCACGACGTTCTCCGGGCCAGTGTCCCTGGGAGGGCAGTCCACCAGCAGGCTGGTTGATGACCACTTGCTCCTGGGGCTTCATGTGTACGAGTCGGCCCACGTCGATTGCTTCAGCGACACCATCGATTCGGCGTTGAACCTGCAGGATGACGGGATCGCATCCTTCCGCAGTTCGCATCTGAGTTCCTCCAGCGGCCCGTGCGTCACCATGACCGGGGCCTCTTCGGTGAGCTTGTACCAGTGCCAGCTGGATTCGCCGCCCGGTTCGTTGGCGATTCAGGCGCCCCCGACGGCCTCGGTCCGCGTCGCTCAACTGGTGCTCTCCACGTTCTCGATCCTCCCGCCGCAGACCACCGCGGCCACCGTCGTGGATCCCATTGACTCCAACCGCCTGGTGGATGGCTCGGTCAGCACGGTCGACCTTGCCCTGTCCTCGGTTGATAGCTCGCGTCTGGCCGTGGATAGCTCTTCGCTCTCGCGCGTGTCCGGTGGTTCGCTCCAGGCCAGCAGCACGCCGGCGGGCTCCAGTATCGTGCTGTCCAGCTCCAGCCTCTTCCTCTTCGGCGGGCAGGATGTTTCCCTGTACCGCGGCGGCTCTTCGCTTCTGCACCTGGATGGTGCGCTTGAAAGCTCGCTGGGCCTGCAGGCCTTGGGCGGCGATGTTGTCGTTCACTCCGGCCGCGTCCTCTCTTCGGATGGCGCCGTGCTTGGCGGCGGCGGTGGTGGTGGCGGCAGCGGGGGCAGCGTCCGGGTTTCGGCCGTTGGCGACCTGGACATGGATGGCTCTTTGGATGTTGCCGTGGGTGCGCTCCACGTCAGCTCCAGCCTGCAGCGCGTCGGCATCAATGAGCTGCTGCCGGATGCCAAGCTGCACGTGACCGGCACCGCTACGGAAAGGGCCGCGCACTTCTCTTCCTCTTCGTCGACTCAGAGCGCGTTGATCTCCGAGGTCACCCTTCCGGCCGCCCAGGTCTCCGCCATCGAAGGCGTTTCTCACTCGCCGCTGCTCGAAGGCGCCGCGATCCGTGGGCGCAACGACAGCCTGGTCGGCCAGAGCGTCGGCGTCCTGGGCGAGTCCCACTCCCAGCAGGGCTTCGGCGTCTTCAGCATCGGCAACACCGGTGCGACCGGGCTCAAGTCGTTCTACATCGATCACCCCCTGGACCCGGCCAACAAGTTCCTGCGTCACTACAGCGCTGAAGGCCCCGAGGCCCTCAACATCTATCGCGGCACGGTCATTCTCAACGCTTCGGGCGAGGCGGTGGTCAGCCTGCCGGAATACTTCGAGGCCCTGAACAAGGACTTTGACTACCAGCTCACGTGCGTGGGCGGGTTTGCCCCGGTGTTTATCGCCGAGGAAGTCCGCAACAACGCGTTCAAGATTTCCGGCGGGCGGGCCGGGCTGAAGGTGTGCTGGACGGTCACGGGTGTCCGCAACGATGCGTTCGCCAAGTCGTCGACGCCGGCGGTTGAGGAAGCCAAGCCTGCCAGCCTCCGCGGCAAGTACCTGCACCCGGAGCTGTTCAACGCCGCGCCCGACAAGGCGATTTTCCTGAACGTTGAATCCGCGGCGGGAGGGTTGGCGCAGACCAGGAAGAACTGAGGAACACGGGCAACTCCAAGCGGTGACACGTGCGACCAACGCCGTGTCGCGGAGAAGGGGGCGCGAGGGGTCGTCGGCACTGCTGCGCCGCGGCATGGGGTGGTTGAGCGCGTGGGGTTTTCGTGCGGCGAGCAGTGGCACCTCCGGAACTGGGCTTCTACGTGGGCCGGGTGGCATCCGGAACATCGAGGTCGGAGGAACCGACCTCGATGGCACGGTTCTTCTTCAACTTGTCTTCCGCTCGTGCGTGGAACCGGTTGGCTGCCTGCGCAGTTGGGCCTTGGGGGCTTGAGCTGCGCCGAGATCGGGCGGTTCCACGTCGATGCGACCGAGGGCGGGGTGTCTTTCGACATCTCGCTTGCGGTAGAGGTTCGCTCAAACTCGTCCGGAATATGAAGCGTCGGAGCCAACACGGGGTTTCCGCCCCGAATCCGCGGCCTCATCAATCCGGGGTTGCTTGAGCAGCCCCTCTACCTATGGGCCAAAGACACGTTTTGCGCGCAAAAACCGTGTCAAAAATGGAGGCGATTGTTCAGAAAGTGCTTGAATTAGGGCGCGGATTTGATGTGTCGATTTCGCAGAATTCGTGTCGTGCCCGAGCACTTTTGCGCGCAAAAAGTGTGTCGTGTGGGGGTTTGGGGTGAGTTGGAAGAAGGCACGAGGAATTGGGCATGAGGACAAGCAGATTGCCTCAGGAGCAGCCGGCGGAAAAGGCATTCAAGAAGCACTGGAAGTCGTTGGCCGTCAGCGTCGGTGTTGCCGTGCTGCCGTCGCAGTTGGCATAGGGGTCGCCGACGGAGAACTTGTTCAGGAAGCACTGGAAGTCATTGGCGGTCAGCATCGGCGCGGCCGTGCTGCCGTCGCAGTTGGCGTAGCACGGGGCTCCGCAGGTGCTCAGCGAGACCGCGGCCAGGTGCAGGCCGCCCTGACCGGTCGTGCCGACCACCGAGAACTTCAACAGGCCCACACGCCCCTGCATGATCGAGGGGATCGAGAGTTGCTGCGTGATGCCCAGGTTCGTGGGGAGAGCCGAGAGCGGCACGGGGCCCAGCTCTTGATCGGGTACACCGGAGGATTGGAGCATCACGCTCAGGACGCAGTCGCCGACGGCGCTGTCGGTGGCCGCGGCGAAGCGGACGTTGCCGGAGCACGCGGGGATGACCAGGAAGTTGTGCGTCTGGCTCTGGCCGCGGGCCAGGTGGAGCGTGGTTTGGCTGCTCAGAGAGGAGATGGAAGCCGCGCCGGTGCCGCCGCTGCCGAACCAACCGGCGAGGGAGGCGTAGGCGAGGTTGCCGTTGAAGGGGTAAGACGGAGCGGTGGCCAGGGGCGGGTTGGGGTCGACGATCGCGCCGGGCGCGTTTGGATATGCGTACCGCCCGGATTGCACCATGAGCCCGTTGATGAGGTACCCGGTGATAGAGCCCTGGTTGTAGCTGGGGAGGCAACTGGATGAAAGGCCCCAGGTGGTGTGGGCGAAGGCGGTAGTAAGGTTCACGTTGGCGCACTTGTTCTTGATGTGTCCGCCCAGGTCCGTCGCGCAGGGGGAGGGCGCCAGGTAGCGTTCGTTGACGGTTTCGAGAATGTTGTCGAAGCGGACCGAGCCGTTCAGGGGCAACCAGGCGTCGAAGGAACCGTCGGTGTAGAGGCCGCAGCCGCCAGCGCCGTCGCACCCTTCACCATCCAGGTATACGACCTGGGCCGGGTTGTTTCCTTCGGCCATCAGGCGGCGGGCGGCCTCGCTGATGACGATCGAGCCGCGGCTGTATCCGATCAGCCCGAAGACCTGGCCTTGGGCGTTCCAGCGGTGGAGGAGGGCATGCAGCGAGTCTCCCGCGGCGTAGGCGTAGCCGTTGCGGTCACCACCGCCGGGCGGGTTGCAGATCGCGGGTGCAAAGTCGCTGGTCGCGCCCCAGTCAAACATGACGACGTGGTGCTTGGTCGGGTCCATGGGGTTGGTCCCGCCGGTGCCGCCGTTGACGGTGGTGAGGTTTTGGGTCGCGGCATCCATGGTGTAGATGCTGACGTTGCCGGGGCTGAGGCTTTGGATTCGGTTGGCCAGTTGCCGCATCCAGCCGGAGGCGGAAGTCAGGTCGTTGTAGTTGGTGGGGTAGCTGCAGTTGCCGGTGCGGCCGTGGACGATCACCGTCCACTTCCCGAGTGGGGGTGTGGTTTGGGCGAGCGCAGAAACGGCAAGGGCAAGCCCCCCAATCGACCCAGCGAGCAGCGACGGCGTTCTCATCACAAACACACTCCCAGCGTAAACCCCCAGGCACCCAGTATGGGCTCCCGAACGCACCCGTCAAGCACAAACAGGGGATAGCACGGCAATACGCCCGGAAAGTGAAGACATCTGAGATAGTTCTGCGTCCGAGCGGGCCGCGGCACCGAATCAAATGGATGTTGTGAGAGACCGGCTGCGTGCTGTCCTATTGATTTGGCGGCCGGGATCGAAGAGAGATTGCGGACAAGGAAGACCGTAGTTTCACCCCTAGTTTGGAGTCCGGCTTCGTGAATGGATTTCACAGTCTATTGGCTCTGGTGCTGAGTGCGGGCTCCGTGGCATCCGGTCAGGTACACGGCGATCGTGCTCCCATCGTGAACGGCGGAGGCGCCGAACGTGGCAGCTTGACGCTGGCGACGTCGGACCCACTGTGGACCCTGTCGGCCGTCCGCGGCGTTCCTGACCATCCGTATCCGCTAGCGATCCCTCCCCACATCCCCGGCCAGCCCCGGCAGATCGGCGTTAACTGGATCCCTCCAGCGGGTCCGGTGTCGTTCGGAACCGTGGGTGTCAGCACCGTCGAAGGCCAAGAACTGGTGTGGAGGGTGCGGCTGGATGCGCCGGGGGCCGCGGCCATGCGGCTGCATCTGGCGGGCCTTGATCTGGCACCCGGCGCCAAAGTCACAGTAAGCGGAAATGGGCGTGGGTACGTCACTCGCGGGCGCGGGGCGATGGGCAAGGGGGATGAATGGACGCCGGTGCTGGACGGGCCGCACGCCTACGTGGAATACAGAGGCCCCGTAAACGCACGCCGCCCGAAACTGTCCATCCAAGAGGTTGCCGAGATTGCCTCGCCGTGGCCGGCCGCGCCCGTGTCGGACCTTCCGTGTCAGGAAGATGTCTCCTGCCACACGGTGGATGCGGTGGCCCGTGATTCGGTGGGCTGGATGATCTTTTCGTCGGGCACGGGCACGTTTGTGTGCACCGGCACGCTCCTGAACGATGCGGACCCATTGACCACGACCGGCTGGTTGTTAACAGCGCGGCATTGTGTCGGCACTGCCCAGGCTGCCGCGAGCTTGTCTGTGTATTGGTTTTATCAGACGCCCTCGTGCAACGGTGTACCGCCGGAGATCAACACGCTGCCGGTGTCTCAGGGGGCGACGCTGCTGGTGGAGGACTTTGCGACCGATGTGTCATTTCTGCGATTGGCGCAGGACCCCAACGCGGGCCAAGGTTTGGCCGGCTGGACGGGTGCGGAGCCCGCCGGTACGGTCTGGTCGATCCATCATCCCGGCAGCACGTTTAAGCGGGTCGCCAGTGGGGCACCCACGGTTCTTCCGCCGATCTGCTACGGCGTTCTGGGGTTGTACCAGTATCACTACGTGAACTACACCCTGGGCCTTACCGAAGACTTATCCGGTGGCGCTCCGTTGTTCAACTCGGCGTGGCAGGTTGTCGGCCAGCTCTTTGGCTCGTGCGCGACGGCGACGCCTGACTGCAACAACCCGTCTCAGTGGAACGCGGTGTACGGCAGGTTGAGCCGCTCGCTGCCGTTCATATCTTCATATCTGACCGGGCAGACTTCGCCGGCGCGGATCTATGTGAACGCCGCGGCGACGGGGCTGAACAACGGGACATCCTGGGTGGACGCGTACACCAGTTTGGCCGCGCCCCTGGGCACGCTTGCGCCACCGACGGGCGGGACGGAGATTTGGGTCGCCAAGGGGACGTACAAGCCGGGGCCTACGCGATCGAGCGCGTTCCACCTGATTCGGGGTGTGGGGTTGTACGGCGGTTTCGCGGGCACAGAGGCGAACCTTGCAGAGCGGGATATTCCGGCCAACCCAACGATTCTCTCGGGGGACTTGGCGGGCGATGATGGACCCAACTTCACGAACCGATCGGACAACGCCTATCACGTGGTGATCGCGACGGCGGTGGATCAGACGGCGGTGCTGGACGGTTTCACGATCAAGGGTGGCAACGCGGATGGCACCCCGTCGTTTGGCGACAAGGGCGCGGGCATCTATGTTGAGGCGGGCTCGCCGCGGGTGCATAGTTGCACGTTCACGGACAACACGGCGGCGTATTCGGGTGCGGCGATGGCGTACTTTCCGCTGGGGACCGCGAACGTGAAGGATTGCACGTTCACCGGGAACACGGCGATGTTCGGGGGGGCGCTCTCGATGACCGGGTGCTCGGGCACGCTGGAGTCGTGCCTGTTCCAGGGGAACTCGGCATCCAGCGACGGCGGGGCCATCCATCTTTACAACAGCAGCCCGGACATTCTGACATCGACACTCAAGCAGAACACAGCCGGCGCGCGTGGCGGCGGGGTGTTCCTCTTCCCGTTCGGATCGCCCTCGTTTCAGGATTGCCGGTTCGAGCAGAACCAGGCGGGCTTTGGCGCGGGCGGCGCGGGGGCCTTTGGCGGACAGCAGGAGTTCATTCGGTGCGTCTTTCTGGCCAACTCCACCACGCTCTTTGGTGGCGGTGTGCTGGGCGTCGGCGGGGCGCAGACGATCATGAGCCAGTGCCGGTTCCTCAAGAACACCAGCGGCGACTCCGGCGGGGGTCTGCACGTGAACTCGGGGCTGGCGCAACTGACCAACTGCGAGTTCTCGGGCAACAAGAGCACGGGTGCGGGCGGCGGGGCGATCCTGCACAATCACGATGGGCAGGTTTCGCTGCTGTCCTGCACGATCGCCCAGAACACCGCGTTCACTACCGGCGGCGGGATCAATTCGGATAGTGGGGCGGTCACGATCACCAACTGCATCGTGTCGGGCAACACCGATGCGGGCGGCACCGGCGAATCGGCACAGGTCCGCATCACGGGCGGCATTGCGACACTGTCCTATTCGCTGGTTGCGGGGCTGACCGGATCGCTGGGCGGCACGGGGAACATCGGGGGCGATCCGCTGTTTGTGGCTCCTCTTGGCCCCGACCTTATCGTCGGTACCGAAGATGACGACCTGTCTCTGGGTCTTGGCTCTCCCGCAGTCGATGCCGGGGATACGCAGGCGGTCCTGGCCATCACCACCGATCTCCGCGGCCACATCCGGCGCGAAGATGACCCCTGTCAACCCGACACCGGCACCGGGCCTGCCCCCGTCGTGGACATGGGCGCGCTCGAACGAACGGGCTCGGGCTGTGCGCCCTGCTACGTCAACTGCGATGAATCCACGGCCAACCCGATCCTCAATGTCAACGACTTCCAGTGCTTTCTTAACCGGTATGCCACGGGTGACAGCTACTGCAACTGCGACGGCAGCACCGCCGAGCCGATCTTGAACGTCAACGACTTCCAGTGCTTCCTGAACGCCTACGCCGTCGGTTGCACTTGATGACGGTCGATGCCCAGTTGCGACCGCTTGAAGGTATAGAACACGACCGGGTACGCGATCAGTTCCATGACGAATGAGACCAGGAGGCCTCCGATCATTGGGGCGGCGATTCGTCTCATGGTGTCGGAGCCCGAGCCATCGGCCCACAGGAGCGGGACCAGGCCGATAAAGGCCGCGGCTACGGTCATGGCCTTGGGGCGGATGCGGTTTACCGCGCCGTCGTGAACGGCGGCGCGGAGGTCGGCATCGGTGGTGAGCGGTCCTGCGGCCCGGCGGCGATCAAGAGAGTTTTCGAGGTAGAGGAGCATGACCATCCCGGTTTCGGCATCCAGCCCGGCAAGCGCGATCATGCCGATGGCGGAGGCCAGGGAGAGGTTGTAGTCCATGAGGTCCATGAACCAGAACGCGCCGATCGCGCTGAACGGGACGGCCAGCATGACCACCGCGACCCGGAACCACGAGCGCCCGGCGCAGTAGAGCAGGAAGACGATCGCGACCAATGCCAGCAACCCGGCGACGGTGAGGCGGGGCACTGCCTTTTCCCAGAACTCGAACTGGCCGGCGAAGACCATCGAGTACCCGGCGGGCATGGGGACTTGCGCCTTCAAAGTCCGGCGAGCTTCGTTGATGTACCCGCCCAGGTCGCGGCCGGCGACATCAACGTAGACGAAGGCGCTGCGCTGGGCGTTTTCGGAACGGATCATGGGCGCGCCGGAGACGATCTTGAATGTGGCGAGCTGGCCCAGTGGAACTTCGAGAGGGGCGCTGCCGCCGCGGGGCATTGCGCCCATCACGATGACATCCTGGAGCGCGGGGATGTCGTCGCGGAAGTCGCGGGCGTAGCGGACGTTGACGGGGTATCGCTCCAGGCCTTCGACGGTGGTGGTTGCGTTCATGCCGCCCACGGCGGTCTGGATGACTTCCTGAACATCGCTGATGGTGAGGCCGTAGCGGGCAGCGGCTGTGCGATCGATGTCGATGTCGAGGTAGTGGCCACCGATGGCACGCTCGGCCACCGCGGAGGTGGTTCCCGGGACAGGCGTGATGGCGGCGGCGACCTTCTCGGCCAGGTCGTTGATGACCTTGAGGTCAGGCCCCAGGATCTTGATGCCAACGGGAGTCTTGATGCCCGTGGCGAGCATGCCGATGCGTGTCTCGATCGGGTGGAGCCAGGCGTTTCGGACGCCGGGGAGAGAGACGACGCTGTTGAGGCCGGGGTGGGGTGTGCCGTCGGGATCGGTCCAGCCGTACTTGAGTTCCTCGGTCGTGATCGGTCGGGTCGCGGGCCAGATGTGACCCAAGGGGCTTCGCAGCCAGCCCGGCCATTGGTCAAAGAAGCGAGCCACCGGGCGCATGCGCCACTTGGAGGGGTCGGGGTTCAACTGGATGACGGTCTCGAGCATCGAGAGGGGCGCAGGGTCGGTCGCTGTGAGTGCGCGGCCGCTTTTGCCATGGACGCTGAGGACTTCGGGGAAGGTCTTGATGAGGCGGTCGGTCTGCTGCAGGACTTCCTTGCTTTTGCCGATGCCGATGGCCGGGTCGGTCGTGGGCATGTAGAGCAAGTCGCCCTCGTTCAGGGGCGGCATGAACTCTGTGCCGATGCGCGAGAGCGGCAGCCACGTGGAGGCAAGTGCGCCCGCGGCAATGAGCAGAACCAGCAGCGGGTGTCGCATGGAGGCGCGGAATAGGGGCTCATAGGCACGGCGCAGGATGTGGCTGAGCGGGCTGTGGTGCTCGTGGATGATGCGCTGCGGGAGCAGGAGCATCGCGGCGAGCACGGACCAGCCACCGGCGATCCACCAGCGGTACGGGGCGAGATGGTCCATGCCACTGCACAGGATGAACAATCCCGCGGCGGGGATGAGCATGGCGGCGAGGGTGATCGCGGTGTTCTTGACGCGTCCCCAGCGGGCGGGCAGGACGCGGGCGGAGATAAACCAGCACATGAGGACCGGGATGATGGTGATGGAGAGGATGGCCGCGGCCGCCATGGCGAAGGTCTTGGTGAAGGCCAAAGGCTTGAACAGGCGACCCGCTTCACCTTCGAGCACGAAGACAGGAACGAAGGAGACTGTGATGATGAGCAGTGAGAAGAAGAGTTGAGGGCCGACTTCGCGGGCGGCTTCGAGCATGATGTCGGCGCGGGGTCGCGGCGTGGAACCCGGCGCCAGCATTCGCTCTTCCTCGCGGTCCAGGTGCTTATGGGCGTTCTCGACCATCACGATCGCCGAATCGACCACGACTCCGATTGAAATGGCGATGCCGCCCAGGGACATGATGTTGGCATTCATGCCCAGGAGGTGCATGACGAGCAGGGAGACGACCACGCTGGCGGGGACGACGAAGACGGCGACCAGTTCGCTGCGCAGGTGCAGGAGGAAGAAGATGCAGACCAGGCCGACGACCAGGATTTCTTCGACCAGCGTGTCGCGCAGGGTGTGCACGGCGCGGGTGATGAGCGATGAGCGGTCGTAGGTGATGGCGATGGAGACGCCGGGCGGGAGTCCCTCTTCCAGTTCGGAGAGTTTGGTCTTGACGTCCGCAATGACCTTGTGGGCGTTGGCCCCGAAGCGGGCGACGATGATGCCGCCGACGGCCTCTCCTTCGCCGTTGAGTTCGCTGATGCCGCGGCGAGACTCCCCTCCCAATTGCAGGGATGCGACATCCGCGAGCATGATGGGGACACCCTTGTCTCCCAGGCCGACGGGGACCTTGGCCAAGTCTTCGAGGCCTCGGAGGTAGCCGCGGCTGCGGACCATGTATTCGGTTTCGGATTGTTCAAGGACAGAGCCGCCGAGCTCGTTGTTGGAGCGCTGGATGGCGGTGATGACGCTTGGCAGGGGCAGGCCAAAGGCGCGGAGCTTCACGGGGTCGAGAACGACTTGATATTGGCGGACGAAGCCACCGAAGGGGGCGACCTCGGAGACACCTTCCACGGAGGTCAGCGGTGAGCGCAGGTACCAGTCCTGCACGCTGCGGAGTTGTGCGAGATCGAGCTGCGGAGCGACCAAGGGCGATCCTGTGAACGGGTCTTTGCCGGGCTGGTCGAAGGTGCGCACACGGACCAAGTGCTTACGGGATTCCGGGGGGGCCTGATCGGGCGATACATACCAGTTCGTGGCAGATGGGTCGCGCCAGAGCCCGTTGGGATGGTCCTTGGAGTAGTACCCGGGTTTGAGGGCGTACATCAGGACCCAGCCGACGCCGGTGGCGTCCGGTCCGAGCTTGGCATCCACACCCTTGGGCAGGCGGTCGCCCGCGAAGTTCAGATACTCGAGCACGCGGGCGCGGGCCCAGTAGATGTCGGTGCCATCTTCGAAGAGCACGTAGACGAAGCTCTGTTCGTACATGCTTACGCCGCGGACGACGGTGGCGCCGGGGACGGAGAGCAGCGCGCTGGCCAGGGGGTAGGTGACTTGCTGATCAACGATCTCGGGGTTCTGTCCGGGGAACTCGGCGGTGACGATGACCTGGACGTCGGAAAGATCGGGGATGGCATCCAATCGGATGCGGAGGATGCTCCACACGCCGGCGCACACCAGGGCGAGGGTGAGCAGGGCGACGACCAGGCGGTTGCGCACGGACATTTCGATGATGCGGGCGATCACTTGGAGGACCCTCCCGCGACCGTCTTGATGACCTTGACGCGCGAACCGCATTCCTTCATGTCGGTCGCGTAGAACGGGTTGGCCAGGTGTTCCGTGCGCTGGATCCAGCGGCCCGGGGCCATGGGGCATTCCATGACGTAGAGTGCATCACCCACGATGGTTGAGGGCGGGGCGGCATCCACGATCAAGATCATCGTCTCGCTGAGTGACTTGAACGAGTTGCGTTGTGCGTCGATGGGCTGGCTCTGCATCGTGGTCGCGGCCAGGTGAACGGTTCCGACGAGCTTCTCGATTGAGGTGCCCGCGGCCTCTTGGTGGAGAGCCATCGATGAAGCGATCAAGGCATCCATGGGAGCCTCGGTAGCCTGTCTTTGCTCAGCGCCCAGAAGATCGGCGATGTCCAGGTAGGCTTTGAACACGGGGTCCAGCGAGGGCAATGGCTTGGTCACGGCTGCGGGAGTCGGCGCAGCGGGCTCTAACGCTGGCATCTCGAACCGTCGCAAGGCCTCTCGCAGCTTGCTCTCGGAATCAATAAGGAACTGGCCGCTGGTGACCACGCTTTCTCCCGCGACAAGCCCGGAGACGATGTGGATCAAACCCTCATTGGAACTCAGGCCGGTCTTGACTTGGCGCGGCTCAAAGTGCCCGTCCGCGGCAGCGACGATCGCGACCTGCGATTCGCCCGAGTCAATGACGGCTTCACGCGGGGCCAGGACGGCGCGCTCTTCGACCTGAGTGTCGATCTGCACGGTGGCGTACATGCCCGGTTTAAGGGCCAAGCCCGCATTCTTGACCTCCATCCGCACCATGGCGGCGCGGGTGGTCAGGTCGACGTGGGGATGGATGAACACAACCTCGCCGGAGTAGGCGTTCCGGGGGCGCGACGCCACCGTGGCCGTGACCTTCGAGCCAATCTTGACGTAAGGAATGTCACGCTCGAACACTCGCGCCTCGACCCAAAGAGTCGTGTGGTCTACCAGGCGGAGCACGCGGTCTCCGGCTTTGACGGCCATCCCGTCCACGATGGGCTTGTCGGTGACATGACCGCTGATCGGGGCGCGGAAGGTGATAGCTTCGGGTGCCTTGTCCAGGCGGCTGAGCGTGTCGATCTGAGCTTTATCGAGCCCTAGAAGCTCAAGCCTGCGCGCTGCGGCGTCGAAGAGGGATGAATCCGCGCCCGGCGTTGCGGACTTCCGCGCGGCGATGAGCTCTTCGATGGCCAAGTTGAGCTCGGGGCTGTAGAGATCAAACATGGGGGAGCCCAGTTCCAGATGCTGGCCCTCGGAGTTGATGTAGACCTTCTTGACCCATCCGGAGACCCGCAGATTGATGTCGTGTATGTTGGGCTGGGCTTCTTCAAGCGAGCCTAAACCACGAACCGTGTGATGGATGGGACCTTCGGTCACGATGGCCGTTCGTACTCCCATGTTCTGCCTGGTGATGGGGTCGATCACGATATCGGTGCCCGATGGCGGTGCGGCGGGGTTACCCGCAGAGGCCGCGGGGATGGGTGTCAGCTCCATGTGACAGATCGGGCAGCGACCCGGGCCGTCGCGGATGACCTGAGGGTGCATACTGCACGTCCATCGCTGTCCGAGGGCGTCGCTGCCGGCGGCGGAATGGTTGTGAGATCGGCTGCCAAACACATAGCCCACACCTGTCGCCGCCAGGAGCGATGCCAGGATGGTCGCCTTCCAAAACAAGGTGCTACCGCGCATGTGTTGTCTCCTGCACGAGTCCGACGCTAGAGGGGCTGGCGAGCGTTTCGATATCCGCGCCCATCAGCGACTCGAGTTCGGCCAGGCGCCTTTCTCGCTGGGCTCGGGCCTGTATCGCGAGCAGGCGCGTGTCGAGCAATGTTCGCTGGGCGTCAAGAAAGTCAGTGTATGGACCCATGCCGGCTTCATACCGGCGCCGCGATGAGGCGAGCAACTGCTCGGCGAGCGGCAACAGCCGTGCATCCACGGCGTGAGCCTGGGCCTCGGCCTCGCGCATCATGAAGAGCGTTCCGATGAAGAGCGAGGCTTTCTCGCGGCGCGATTGGCGGAGGCGTGCCTCTGAGGCCTTGAGCATGGCCTCGGCCTCGCGGGTTTGGGCTCGGATCTTGCTGATTGTGGTCGGCAGCATGACGGAGGCGCCGATCGCCTGCGCGGCATCGCCGGTGATCGCGATCGAAGGGTTGATGTCGGGCAGCCATTCCAACTTCGCGCGTTCCAGAGCATCGGTCCGACCATCCACGCTTCGGGCCAGGCCCGCCAGCTCCGGGTTCTGCTCGATGGCGGCCAGGAGAATCGTGTTGTCATCGATGGTGAAGGTGCGTGGCTCAAGCACCAAAGGCGCTGGGAGTGGGGCATCCGGCCGACGCGCGAGCATCGCGTTCAGGGCCGCCCGCACGCCCGCCAGCTCCGCCCGCGTGGTGCGCAGGGCGTTGGTCGCATCTTCCGACGCGGCCCGGGCCTTGAGGACATCATCCTGGCTGGATCCGGGTCCGATGCGGGCGGCGGATGTCGCCGCGGCGGACCCGGCGATCGCCGCCTGCTCCGACCTTGCTCGTTCCTGAGCACTAAGCATGCAGTAATCGGCGTATGTGGTGAGAACCCGCTGCTGGAGGTCAAACTTGGCGGCCCGGAACCGCTCCCCTGCAGTTCGGGCTTCGGCCAGCGCGATGCGGCCTTCCGCTGCGGTCTTGCTGGGGAATGACAGGTTCATGGCACCGTCGAAGGTTCCGCTGAAGGTCATGCGGTCAAAGGTTTTCATGTCGCTGGGTCCCAGCGCGTAGGTATACCCGAGCATGACTCGCGAGTTGGGCCAGGCCGAGGCGATGGTGATCCGCTCGCACGCGGCGTTCCACTCGAAGTACGCGGCTTCGAGATTGCCGTCAGCCATGAAGGCGAGGTGGAGCAGGTCCCGCCAGGTGGGCTGGGCGGGCAACTCCGGCAGCTCGCGCTGTTCGAATGGTTGTTCGTAGGGCTTCCCGGCCGCGCTCAAGCGATCGCGTTCCTCTGAGGTTCCGGTGGGTGTGAGTGAGCAGCCGGTCATGAGGCTCGTGGCCACGATGGAGCAGAGAAGTCCGCCGCGGGCGGCGAAAGGAGAATGCCAAGCCATGTTCAATCGCTCCGTGCAGGAGATCAGACGCGAGGGGGATCACGGGGCGCGATCGGCCACGTGACAAGGCCGCGGCGCGGCACACAGTGCGCGCAGCGTCACTAAGGCGCCAAGTGTCTAGGTTCTCCACACGCAGAGGAGCGATTGGATGGATGGGGAGCCGCCCGACATTGCAGCCCGATTGGGAACCACGGGCGTGGCACGCGCGATCTGTACGCACGGGAGGAGCGTAGGGGGCAGCGCGGGAAAGAGGTCGATGCCAGGGCGTAGTTCTTGAGCCGGCGCTGTCGGAACGGGTTTGGAAGTTGGTTCGCAGGCGCAAACGGCTTGCTCGCCCGTGCAGCAGCAGCACGAGGGTGTTGTGCTCGGGGCGCACGACGGTGTGCTGCAACCCCGAACCGCCGGGAGGGGCTGGATCAGGACGGCGAGCATCAGAATGGCGTGGATGATCGTGCGCATGAGGCAGCCTCATGGTATCGGTGTTCCGCGCCGGTGGGAAGAGAAAGCAGCCCGAGCCCGACTTCTCGGGCCTGAAAATCCGTCGCTTCTCGAGCCTTGGTATCGTGGCGGTCCTACTCCGGAGTCTGCCATGCTCAAAGCGGCCGTGCTCGTTCTCATTCTTCTCCTGGTTTCCTGTGCTTCGCCCCAGTTGGCTGCGCCCCGATCGGGCAAGGGCCGCTTCGCCATTGCGATTCACGGCGGGGCGGGGGTGATTGAGAAGAACGCCCCCGAGGCTGAACGTCTGGCCTACGTGCAGGGCCTGGAGAAAGCTCTTCGCGAGGGGAGAGATCGGCTTTCGCGTGGCGAGTCGGCGCTGGATGCGTGCGAGGCGGTGGTGCGCATTCTTGAAGATGACCCCAACTTCAACGCGGGCAGGGGTGCGGTGTTCACCGAGGATGGCAAGCACGAGCTGGATGCGTCGATCATGGATGGGAGCAATCTGGCGTGCGGGGCCGTGGCCGCGGTTCGTACGGTGAAGAACCCGATTTCACTGGCGCGTCTGGTGATGCAGAAGACCTCGCACGTGCTGTTGATCGGCGATGGGGCGGAGCAGTTTGCGACCACCGTAGGGGTAGAGCGGGTCGATCCTTCTTACTTTGACACCGAGAAGCGGCGGAAGGCTCTGGAGGCGGTGTTGAAGGAACGCCGGGAGAAGGCGGCCGCGACGCCCAAGTCGCGAGGGACAGTGGGCTGCGTCGCGCTGGATATTCACGGGAATCTGGCCGCCGCGACGTCCACAGGTGGGATGACGGCCAAGCGGTTCGGGCGAGTAGGCGATTCACCGATCATCGGTGCGGGGACGTATGCCAATAACGCGACTTGTGCGGTTTCGTGCACGGGAACGGGTGAAGAGTTCATCCGGAACCTGGCGGCGCATGATGTGTCGGCGCTCATGCAGTACAAGGGGGTGTCGGTGGAGCAGGCGGCCCGCACGGTGATCTTCGAGCGGCTCAAGCCGGATGACGGGGGATTAATCGCGTTGTCGCACACGGGCGAGATTGCGATGCCCTTCAGCACACTGGGAATGTTCCGCGGCGCGGCCGATTCGGGCGGGCGATTTGAGGTGGCGATCTGGGAGAAGGGGGAGAGCAAGTGAAGGACCGAGCATTGCGGGCGTTTCTCTGCTGTCTGCCGATTCTGGTGGGGTTTGGTTGCGCGGGGACCAATGGCGGACACCCCCGCGGAAACCTGATGATCGCCGGGGGCGCTACCAGCGCGGAGAACGAAGGGGTCTATTCCCGTTTCGTTTCTTCTCTGCCGCCCGACGCCACGATTGGCGTGCTTCCGACCGCCAGCGGCGTGCCTGAAGAGAGCGCGGCCTCATCGGCGGCCACTCTCAAGAGGTACGCCGGTTCGCGCCAGGTGAAGATCATTGACATCACGACCAAAGCTCCTGAGCGAGCCTCCAATCCTGCGTTCGTCAAGCAGATCGAAGAGTGCCGCGGCCTGTGGTTCACCGGCGGAGATCAGAGCCGGATCATCGCGACGTTCCGGCCCGCTTCGGGAGATACACCCGGGTTTGCCGCTGCCCGGCGCATCGTTGAGCTTGGCGGAAACGTCGGCGGTACGTCCGCGGGCGCGGCGATGATGTCCGACCCCATGATCATCGGGGGTTCGAGCGAGGATGCTCTCTCGGGCAAGTTCCGCTCACAGACGGGCGAGGCGGGCTTTGATTTTGGCAAAGGCATGGGGTTCTTCGAATACGGCCTGACCGACCAGCACTTCTTGAGGCGCGGGCGATTCGGTCGTCTGGTGGTTGCTCTAGAACGCACCGGCCTGAAGCGCGGCTACGGCATTGAAGAGAACTGTGCTCTTGAGGTCAACTGCGAAACCGGCCGCCTCACCGCGATCGGACCGGTTCCTGCGGTGGTTGTCATTGACATATCCGGGGCCAAGTTGGAGGCTGGTGCGCATCGCGGGATTCGACTCTCTTTGTTGTGCGATGGCGATACGGTGGATGGGAAGTCCGGAACGGTCCAGCCTTTGGATGCACGTAAGCCCGTTGCGAAGGTCGGCGCGCCCAGGACTGAACCCATGCCCGAGGCCTGGTCCAACGGCGCCCTCACGCAGGCGATCCGGGCTTTGGCCGCGACCCCGGACCGGCCGGTCGAGCTCAGGTCCAAGGCGTTCGCCGTTCGAGTGTCGGCAGATGCCAGGACTCGCTTCTATTCCGACGTGCGGGTTCCGGACCGGCTCACAGCCCTGGAAGTGCGATTGGACATCGTTCCAGCAACCCCGTGAGCACCTATCGGACGGCCGGCGAAAGACGGGAACTTACCCCAAACATGCGGCAAACTTTGGCCACAGGCAGCCAAGGGCCCCAAAAATGCGGGACATTGCAACAATTAACCGCGATACCCATTGAATTTGTGGTGGCGAATCCCGTCGCTTCGGGCACAATAGAGAAGTCCCGAGATGCGGGCACAAGAGGGAGATGGCGCGGGTACACCAAGTGTGGCCGCGACGCGTGTATTGCATTGGAGGTCTTCCTTTGAGAAAGCTCAGCGCCTCGATTCTGAGCCTCATGTCCGGGCTTGCGGCCCCCTGCGTTGCGCAGGTGGTTCTCTATGACAACGGCGGGGTGATCACAACCCCGACGGGAGCGTGCATTCCTGTTGGGGGCAGTTCCAGCCTGCTGCAGGTTGTGGGCACCATTCCCAATGGCTACTACGGCTACAGCCACATGCTTACGGCCACCAACAACAACCGCATCGCCGACGACTTTGTCGTCCCGGCGCCGGGATGGAACATCGCCACGATTGAGGTTCTGGACTACCAGACCAATGCGCCCTCGGCAACGAGCACGATCACCGGCATGAATGTTCGGATCTGGAACGGCAAGCCCGGCGTGGCAGGGTCGCAGGTGGTGTACGGCGATGTCTTGACCAACCGTCTCACCGCGTCGGTGTTCACCAACATTTACCGCTTGGGCTCCACGTGCGATCTGAAGCGAGCGCTGTTCAAGTCCACGGTCAACATCAACACGTCGCTGGCGCCCGGCACGTACTGGCTGGATTGGCAGGCCATTGGCAGCGCCAACTATTCCGGGCCCTGGTCTCCGGTTGTCACGATCACCGGGCAGAGGAACAAGCCGGGCTCCAACGGGATCCAATCGCTGGATGGCGGCAACACGTGGATCCCAATCATTGATGACGGTGTGGCGCCGGAGTTCTTGAGCCCACCGCTTCCGCAGGACCTGCCGTTTGTCATCAATGGCACCGTCGGCTCGGCCTGCGCCGCCAACTGCGACGGCAGCACGACCGTGCCCGTTCTGACCGCAAACGACTTCCAGTGCTTCTTGAACAACTACGCCGCGGGCCTTTCCTCGGCCAACTGCGACGGCAGCACAGCCGTGCCCATCCTGACGGCCAACGACTTCCAGTGCTTCCTGAACAACTACGCGGCCGGGTGCAGTTGACAGGCATTTCAACACGGACACACAGGTCCGAATCGCACGCTTGAGCGCGGCCCCGGCGGTCGGTAGGCTTTTCCCCCATGAAGCACATCCTGAAGGACTCGTTCAAGGGCGGACCGCTCATCCTGTCACACGTGCTGGCGCTCGTGCTTGCCCAAGGCGCTGTCGCCCGACCGGATCTTTTCAATAACGGCCCGATGATCACCAACCCTGGCGGCGGTGCCGGTGGAGCGAACCTCTCCGCCGTGCAGCTTCAGCTTGCGAACCTCACGCAGGGCGTTTCGATGCAGCAGAGCCCCCTGGGGGATCGGGTCGCTGACGACTTCACGCTCTCGACTTCGTCCACGCTCACCTCGGTCGTGCTGTATGCCTTTCAGCGCAACTCCAGCACGACGGTCTCCCCGTTCACTTCCGTGAACCTTCGGATTTGGTCGGGGCGTCCGGGCGATCCTGGTTCGCAGATCCTATTCGGCGATACGACAACCAACCGGCTCACATCCGCCGCGTGGACCGGGAGCTACCGGGCTCACAATGACATCCCGACCAATGCCGAGCGACCCATCTTCGCCGTTCAGGCCGCGATTTCTCCGGCGCTGGTGCTGCCCGCCGGGACCTACTGGATCGACTGGCAGATGGCCGGCACACTTTCATCCGGCCCGTCCGCGGCGGTTGTCACACTGCTCAACCAAGTTGGTCCCGCGAACGCCAACGCCCGCTGGAAGGGCGGCACGATGACCAACTGGATCGATGCGGTTGATGGTGGCGCCAGCCAGGCTCCGCTCGAACTGGCCTTCATCGTCCGCGGCACACCGGGCGGCCCGGCGCCCTGCTACTCCAACTGCGACGGCAGCACTTCCGCGCCCGTTCTCACTGCCAACGACTTTCAGTGCTTCCTGAACAGCTTCGCATCCGGCGGGAGCTACGCCAACTGCGACGGCAGCACCGCGGCCCCCTTGCTCACGGCCAACGACTTTCAGTGCTTTCTCAACAGGTTTGCGAGCGGGTGTACCTGATTAGTGTTTGCCGCGCAGTCGGGCAAGCCACCATGTCGTTAACTCCAACGTCTGCGCCTTGTTCAGGCCCAATGCGCGGCACGAGGCTTCAGCGCACGCAAGCAGCAGTGCTTCGCGGTCGCCAACGCCGCACGCCTCTCGGTAGGCATCCGCGGCCTGTTGGGCTTTCTGGTTGGCGGGTGGCAGGGGCAGAGTCCGAACCTGCGTCGCACTGAGCTTGATCGCGTCGCGAGTGAGCGCGGCCCCGGCGCTGATGCGCATTGCTAGAGCCGTGACCACGGGCGAGGTTAGTGCCGCGCCGATCCTCCACAGATCTTCATCGCGCCGGGGAACGATCGAAATCAGGGGCGTGACGGGCAGCCACTCTCCGCGGACATCCACCGCCGCCTCGAGCACGCGGGTCTGCGTCGCCAGCACCACCTTGGGGCGGAGTCGGGCCGCGGCCCATGTTCCCAGGGTGGTCTCTTTCTTCAGCCGAGCCAGATCGACCCGCGGAGATTCCCACCGATGCTTGTCGAATCGACACGGCGAGGCGCCCCACAGGCAACACGCCGGATCCACCAGCCCGGAGGTGATCAATGCCGGAAACGGGCCTCGATTCCGCCGACCGAGATCGGCATCCTCAATCACCATCCCGCGGAGGCCGTAATACTCATCGCGGAAGTCGGCGGCGACTTCGGCGATGTCGCCGATGGTCTGTGTGGTTGCCGTGATCTCAAACTGCGGGCTGTCACTGGGTCCCAGTGCACCCCAGGAATCCGGTGTTGAGTCCGGGCCGTCGAGCACTGCAGGTGAGAGCGCTCGGAGGCTTGCACCCACCCTGCGACGCACCGGCGCCTGGGCCGCGGCAACGGCGGTGACGGTCGGCACGCATACATGCACGCTGGCGTCGAAGTGGTATTCGTTAGCGAGCCAGATGTCGGTCACGGTGCCCAGCTTCATGATCTCGCGTCGCACACCGGCCGCATCCCGCGACGTCAGGATCGATTGAGGCTGCACCATCGCCGCGCGCCCGCCCTTGCGAACCAACTGAATCCCACGCAACAGGAACAACGCCGAGATGTCCGTGTACGCGCGAGCGGCCTCGCCAAATCGGGCCTTGAGTTGTGCCGCGGGAGCACCGCCCAATGCGGTTCGCTTCTCCAAGCGGTTCAAGAATGGCGGGTTGCCGATGACCACATCAAACGGGGAACCCGGCGGATCATCGAGCAGCCCATCTCCCGCGATGATCTGGGCATCGGTGTTCGCCCCCGGCCTCCACACCGCCGCGCGGCACAGAGCCACCGCCACCGGGTCGCGGTCAATGCCGTATACACACCGCGCCGCATCCTGTTGCTCTGGCTCGCGTACCTCTTTCACCTTGCGGACCTTGCCCAACCGCCGTGCAATCCGCTCCGCCGCCGCGACCAGGAAGTTCCCCGAGCCGCACGCGGGGTCCAGCACCCGCACCTTGAGCAGCTCTTTTTCACCCATCTGCTCCAGCACCGGCTCCAGCGCCGCATCCAGCACCAGCCCCACCAGCCACGCCGGCGTGTAATACACCCCGCCGCGCCGCCGAGCGTGACCGCCATCCGCGTGCCGCCTGAACTCCAGTTCGCCCGCGGCCATCTGGGGCCGGAGCATCAGCAGTCCTTCATATGCCGCTCCAAGCTCCGATGGGTCACCCCAGGCCTCCGCGTCCGACTTTCGGCCCCACGCCCCGCCGCGATCCCGAGCGACCCGGTTCATGGTCGCGTCAAGGATCGCCACTACAGCTTCTGCTACCAGCCTTTCCGCGCTCTGGCCCGGCTTTGGTTCAGCGCGCAGCCAGAGTTGCACCTGCCGGGCCAGGCGATCGACAGGCAGTTCGGCGGTTGCGGAACCGATCCCGGCGATGCTCTCACACTCCTTCCAGTTGCCATTGTGGTCCCAAACCGCGATAGTACCGGATATGAAGACACCTTCTCGGTTCGTTCTCATCGCGGGCATGGCTGCCCTGACCCTTTCAGGCCTTTCCGGTTGCAAGTCCAGGGGCGGCGCGGCTTCGCGAACGGTCGGTGCCAGCAGTGGGGCCCGCGGCGTTGTGGTCTTGGATGGCAAGTTCAGCGACTGGCCCGCTGGCGTCTCGACTATGGCCGATGCCGACTGGGTCTACTTCCGGGTGGCGGTTGAGGGCGGCGGCAAGCCCTTGCAGGCCGCAGATACGACGCTGGCTCTTTGGCTTGATGCCGACGACAATCCGGCGACGGGCGCCCAGATGCCTTCGCCGAAGGTGGCCGCGGCGATCGGGGTCGATCTGGCTGTCGAGTTTTCGCCCCAGGATGGTGCGGGTCGGGCCACGCCCGGCATCGCGGTGTACGCGTTTGGCGAGAATGGCGCCAAGATCGGGCTGAACCAGGCCCAGCTCGACCTGTCCTCGGCCCCGACAACCGTGGCGTCCGACTACGAAATCCGCATCTCGCGCCACCCGGACGCGACGGTCGCCCCCGTGCTCTCCCAACTCCTCGGCACCGCCGGGCACGCCCGCGGCATGTTTGTGCTCATCGAGAAGGGCAAGGTCGTCGGTTGGTCTGATCCCGTTCAGTTCAGCATCCCCGCTCTGGGTACGGGGAAAGGCAAACCCGTTTCCGAGGCCGACCTCCCGCAGAAGCCCGCGGGCGCAATCCGCATCCTGAGCTACAACGTCCTGAAGAACTCCCCGGAGAAAAACGGAAACCCTTTTTCCCGCATCTTTGAGGCCACGCGGCCGGACATCATCCTGCTCCAGGAGTGGGACACCAACCAGGCCACGGCCCAGGCGTGGTTCACCGCGATGGTCACCGGCGAATCCCGCTGGAACGCCGTCATCGGCGAAGGTGGCGATGTCCTGATCGTCTCGCCGCACCCAATCGCTCCGCTCACCCACGGCCCGGTCACCGCCGCCGGTGCCGACAAGCCCGTCCGCTTCGCCTCCGCGGTCGTGAAGACCCCCGCGGGCGATGTCGCGGTCGCGACGGTCCACCTCAAGTGCTGCGGCACCGTGGGATCCAGCGAAGACCTGAAGCGCATCGCCGAGGCCACCGCCGTGCAGACCGCCCTGAGCTCCGCCATGGGAAACGACGGGTCGCGCCTCCGGATCATTACCGGCGACATGAACCTGGTCGGCTCGACCACGCCTCTGGAGAAGATCTCCGCAGGTTTGGACTTTGACGGCTCGCCCTTGATGGCTGCAGACCCGCTGGTGCTGGGTGATGGCGCCGAATACACCTGGAGCGATGAGAAGGAGAAGTTCCCCCCCGGGCGGCTGGATTACGTGCTCTATAGCGACTCGCAGGCGACGGTGGTGAACTCGTTTGTGCTGGATACGCGGCGATTGGGGGATCGCAGCCTTGCCCGCATGGGCCTTGCCCGCACCGATTCGGCGGGGAGCGATCACCTGCCGGTGGTGGTGGATATCAAGATCAAGTGATCGCTACGAACATCCCGCGGCGAACTGGTTCAAAAAGCACTGAAAATCGTTAGCCGTCAATGCCGGGCTCGCCGTGCCGTCGCAGTTGGCGTAAGGGTGCCCAGATGCGAACCTGTTGAGGAAGCACATGAAGTCGTTGGCGGTCAACATTGGGGCTACTGAGCTTCCGTCACAGTTGGGGTAGCACGGCAGGATCGCAAAACCAGACTCTGGGCCCATCGCGACGAACGAAAACCGGCCCGGGGGAACGTTGAGAACACTTGCGGGATGGGGCCCCCAGACGGCGATGGAGCCGTCTGTACGGAGTGCGGCCAAGCCGCCGCTTGAGCTTGAACTGAGCTGAACGAACTGCCCCGGGGGTGGCGGGTAGTTCTCTGGTCCGCAATAGCCGAAGGTCACTGCGCTGCCGTCGGTTCGGATGGCGCCGCACAGACATGCGGACATTTTTACCGCAGAGAACGTGCCGACGATGGCGGGAGGCGAAAACTCCCACGAGACCATCGTTCCGTCCGTGCGTATGGCCGCGACAGTCGGACCACCGCCAACGGAGATTGCTTGAAAGGGCCCTTCCGGAACCGGCTCGCCGGCCACAAGACCCCAAACGAACAGAGTCCCATCGGAACGGATTCCGCCGCTGGACCGGTACCCGGCGGAAATCGCAACAAATGTTCCGGGAGGCGTAATGGCCTCACCCCACATGTTGTAGCCCCAAGAGACAGCAACCCCATCCGAGCGCAGAGCAACGCAGTGATCGACTCCCGCCGCGATGTCCACAAACGTCCCAGGCTGCGCCGTACCCTGCCCGTAGTTGTTGCTTCCCCACGCCACCATTGTTCCATCTGGACGCAACGCCAACGCATGCGCTCCGCCGATTGCCAGGCGTGTGTACTGACCGGGCGGAGGGGTCATGAATGGCGGGACGTTTCCCCATGCGACGATGCGCCCAGCCTGAGCCAGCACTGGCGACTCGATGAGCAGGCCGGTACCTGCCAGCACAGCCGCTCCC
This sequence comes from Phycisphaerales bacterium, assembly GCA_044222485.1. GTDB lineage: Bacteria > Planctomycetota > Phycisphaerae > Phycisphaerales > UBA1924 > JAHBXE01. The sequence continues at coordinate 87,092 of JBGAND010000013.1, forward strand.
GCAATCAAGCGGGTTGGAAGCGGGGAAAACGAGTCTGGCAATCTCATGGTGTCCTCACTGGCTTACCCGCGTCGGCGGTGTTGCTACTTTCCCGCCGCACTATCCGCCGCGATCTTCAAGTACCCATCCTCAGTCTTCTGAACCAGCCCCAGCTCCGTCAGGGCCAACAGTGCCGCGGCCTGTTCCGCCGCTTTCTTTGACTGTCCCCATGTCGCCTCAAACCGCCGCCCGCTGATATCTACGCAGACCTTAAAGCACTTGGCGTGGTCCGGGCCCTTCTCATCCAGCACGCGGTACAGCGGCGTATCCATGTCGTTCTGCTGGGCGTGCTGTTGCAAGACGGACTTGAAGTTCTCCTGGTGCCCGCTGGCGGCCGCCCGCACGATGAGCGGATCGATCAGGGGCCCGATGAACTTCTCGGTCGGCGCGTAACCGCCATCGAGGTAGAGCGCGGCGATCATGGCTTCAAACACGGCCGCGGCTAGCGATTGGGGCATCGCCTCGTTGCGCTGCATGCCCTTGCCCAATACGAGCAACTCATCAAGACCGATGGTCCGGGCGAGCAGCGCGCACGTCTGCCGCGAGACCACCGTGGACTTGATCTTGGTCATCTCCCCTTCAAGCAGCGTGGGGTATTGCTGATACACCCGCTCGGCTGTGATCAGTCCGAGGACCGAGTCACCCAGAAACTCCATCCGCTCGTTGGAGTCGAGGCGCTTCTCGGCAACCGAGGCGTGCGTGACCGCCTTGCGGACCAGCTCCGGGTCTTTGAACTGGTGGCCAAGAATCTTCTCGGCTTTCCGGACAACAGCATCAGTTTCGCTCACGTTCGCATCCTGGCGAACCCAACCCAAGAGTGGGGCGGGGCCCAAGTTTCGGCGCGGCCGGAAAGGCCTGGCCATCGTCCTTCGGACGCGAACGCTCGACGGTCGGCCTCCTTGAAAAGACGGCCAGCGAGCAATCGCGCACCGGGCTCCGCAACCCGGCACCCGAAATGTACCATGAGCTTCGGCCTTCGCCTACCCTGACTTTGCCGGTTTTTTGGGGAATTAGGGGGTTTTGTCGCGCGGATTAGAGCAAGGATGCTCGCCCCAATTGGCCCGTGCGGGGTGTCCGGCCTATCGTCTCCCCCTTCCTGGTCGCCGGGAGGCCTGAACGACTCTGGAGCCCCTTTCATGCATTATCCACACCGCATCAGCCGCATCAAGAGGAAGCGGGCCATCGGCTTCCGCGCCCGCATGCAGACCAAGAACGGCCGCAAACTCATGAACCGCAAGCGTCGCGCTGGCCGCAGCCTGAACGTCGCGGACAAGTAGTCGGCGACCACATCTCAAGCCGTTACCAGCCCCGGGGATTCGATCCTTGGGGCTGTTCGTTTTTCGACTTCGTGAGCCGGGGTGTCCACGCCCCGGTTCGGGCAGTGTGGACAAATGAAAACCGGGGCGAGGACGCCCCGGCTCACTTCAGACTTGGTTAGCTGTTCTGCTTACGCCAACGCCGCCGCACCCGACACGATCTCAGTGAGTTCGGTCGTGATCTGCGACTGCCGGGCCCGGTTGAAGTCTCGGGTCAGGCTCTTACGCATCTTGCCGGCGTTGTCCGTGGCGGACTTCATGGCCACCATGCGGGCCACCTGCTCGCTGACGACCGAATCGTTGACGGCCTGATAGAGCGTCGCCTTGACGGTCGCGGGGAGAAGATCATCCAGCAGCTTGCCAGCCTCGGGGCTGAACTCGTACTGGGCGGTGAATCCGCCTTCCTTGGCCTTTTCACCGGCCTTTGCAGGCGGTTTCAGGGGCAGAAGCTGCATGACTTCAGGAACCTGCTTACCGGCCGAGAGATACCGCATGTAGACCACACGAACCGAGGAGATCTCGCCCGCCGAGAAGCGTGCGATGTATCCCGCGGCGATCCGCTCTACATCCTCGTACGAGGGCTTGTCACCCAGGGAGTGAGCCTGCGACACCGGCACGTTGTTGAACCGGAGGAAGCTGACACCCTTCTTGCCGACCAGCTCGATCTCGCCCGCCTTGGCCGCGGCGTTGGAACGCAGGAAGGTCATGGCCGTCCGCAGCACCGAGCCGTTGTAAGGCCCGCACAGGCCGCGGTCGGAGGTGATGACCAGCGTCAGGTCCTTGCCGGCGCCCTTTTTGCCTTCAGGACCGTTGATAAGCGGGTGCGAGATATTGCCCGCGGTCGCGGCCAGTTCGGTGACCAGCTCGAAGACACCCTCGGTGTACGGCTTGGTCGCCATGGCCCGCTGCTGGGCCTTGGCAAACTTGCTGGTGGCGATCATCTGCATCGTCTTGGTGATGCGGCGGATGTTGCCGACCGCCTTGATGCGCTTCTTGATTTCGCGGGTCTTGGCCATAGGGGCGGGAGTGTAGGACGGAAAGTGCCAAGTGCCGAGTCCCGAGTGCCCAGCGGAAGGCAACTTGGGACTGGGGACTCGGGACTTGGCACTTCTCCCAAAACCACACCCCAAAAACGGCCAAACGTGGTAGACTTCGGTACCCCCAAGGAGCCCGAACATGACCCGGATCAGCCTTTTCGCCCTCGTAGCCTCCGCCGGCTTGGCTTCGTTTGCGGTTGCCCAGCAGCCCGCGACCGTCCCCGCGACGCCCGCCCAGGCCCAGACCGTCAAGGCGGCCAAGACCCCCCTCTACGACGAAAAAGCGGATGCCAAGGAGCAGATCGCCGCGGCCCTGAAGAAGGCCAAGAAAGAGAACCGCCGGGTGCTGATCCAGTGGGGTTTCAACACCTGCAGTTGGTGCCAGATGATGCACAAGACGTTCATTACGGATCGGGCAATCGCCAAAGAACTGATGTACGAGTACGACCTGGTTCACATTGATGCCGGCGCCAAGGGCAAAAACATGGAGCTGGCGGCCTCTTACGGGGCGGACCTGAAAACCCACGGGTTCCCGTACCTGACGGTTCTGGATGCCGACGGCAAGCCTCTGGCCAATCAAGAGACCGCTTCACTCGAAATCAAACAGGCCAATGGGGAGTCCGTCATAGGGGAAGGCGCCGGGCACGACCCCGCCAAACTGCTGGCGTTCATGAAGACCAACGAAGCCAAGCCTCTGATCGCCGACTCGGTCCTCGCGGACGCTCGCGCCCAGGCCAAGGCCGAGGGCAAGAAGATCTTCCTGCACTTCGGGGCCCCGTGGTGCGGCTGGTGCCACAAACTTGAGGATTGGATGGCGCAGCCCGCGGTGGCCGCGGTGATGGCCAAGGACTTTGTGGATGTCAAAATCGACCAGGACCGGATGACGGGCGGCAAGCAGCTTCAGGCCAAGTACAACAAGACGCCGTCTGGCATCCCGTGGTTTGCGATCGTGGACCCGGCGACGGGCGATGCGATCTCCAACAGCGATGCCCCTGAGACAGGGAACGTCGGATTTCCTGCGGAGCCGCACGAGATTGCGCACTTTGTGACGATGCTTCAGGGTGCCAAGAAGAACATGAGCGATTCCGACATCGCGGCGCTCAAGACCTCCCTGGAAGACGGGCGAAAACACTAGTCCCCAGTAACGGTGATTGACCGCCAAGGGCCGGACCGATAATACGGATGCGAACATCCGTAGTGTTTCCTGCGCGCCGCGTCCGGCATCCAAATCGGGGGCGGTCGTCTGACCGTATGGAAGGGATGCTCATGCGAGTCACCATCAGGCCGTCCGCCCACCCCGACCAGGAAATCGACATCACCAACGCGCTGGTGGGAGCTGTGGCCGCGGAGATCTGGAAGCACTGCGGCGGGAACGATGTTCTGAACTGGATGGAGGCGGAACGGTTCGTGCAGGCGCTGGCCGCCAGGGAACCCCAGCCCGAGCCCAAGTCTCGCCAGCACGTGCGCCCGGTCAGCCCCTCGCGTACCCGCGACGATGCGGGCCGCCCCACAAAACGCGCAAATGAGGCCTATTCGGAGCGGATCACGGGGCCGTTGCCGCTCTATTAGGGCTCGCTTTGTAATGTGACCTCCCTTGGAATCCGCCCGGCTTGTGTTATGCTGCCGAGGTCGGTTTCACTTGGAGGTTCCCCCCATGGCGGAAGTCAGCAGCTCCGCGGCCAAGGTCTGTGCCGCGTGCTCGAAGGATGTTTCGAATCTGCCCCGCACCAAGGATGCGCAGGGGCGCTACTTCTGCAAGGACTGTCTTGCGAAGCTCAAGACCAAGGCAAACCAGGCCGCCAAGCCCGCGGAGCAGGACGCGGTGATGTCCAAGCTGCTGTCCGACTCGCCGTCGGTGGAGCTTTGCCCGAACTGTGGTGGCGGCATCCAGAGCAACGCCAAAATCTGCATCAGGTGCGGCTACAACAAAGACACCGGCAAGGCGATGCGGGTTCAAGTCGAGAGGGCCAAGAAGGACAAGGAGGCCAAGTCCGGCGGATCGGGCGTCAGCTTTGGCATGACTCCGGGGCTTTACCTCATGCTCCTGGTTTTGGTGGTGGGTGGTGGATTCGGTGCAGCAATGTTCAACCCGATGTTCGCGATCTTGCTCTATGCGATCGCGTCCGCGCTGGGATTGGTTGCGACTATTTGGGCGATCGTTGCAGCGTTCAAGGATGGCGATAGCGTCTATGGCATCATGGGAATTGTCGGGTTCGTGATTCCGTTCTGCGGCTTGGCGATTCTCTACTACGCCCTGGTCAAAACCGGGCGCGAATACCTGAAAATGACCTATGCCGCTGCGCTCATTGGCGCGGTTCTTGCAGTCATTGGCATTCTGGGTGGCATCCCCGAAGGCGAGTCGGATCTCACGCCCAAGTCGCAGCAGCGCTCTAGCCCGAGAAATCGGGCACCCGCCAGTGAGACGCCTCAAAACACCCCGCCCGCGGAAGGAAGCCCGCTCGGAGGGTGATCTCCCGGCCCGCCCGATTCCGGGTGTGTCGCGCTTGCGCACAATCTTCCGAAAGGGTGTTGTGCCCGAATCCAGCGGTTCCGCAGCCAAGCGTTCGCCGAAGAACCGGGTGGGTCGGCTACGCCAAGTGGATGCTCGTCGGAGTCTGCGTAGCGTTCCGCGTGGGCTCAGGCCGCAATCCCTTTCAGGATTAGCCCCCGACCGTGATCCCCACCGGCTTCACCTTCGAGGCTCCCGGCTGGATCGCGATCCCCAGCGGCACGCGCTTGCCGTCCGGGCCTTTGGGCGGGATGCCCTGGTTATCGATGATCCGCTGGATGGCCATGATGCCCTCGATGAGCATTTCAGGCCGCGGCGGGCAGCCGGGGATGTAGACATCCACCGGGATGAACTGGTCGATGCCTTGGACCACGGCGTAGGTATCAAACACACCGCCGGTCGATGCGCACGCACCCATCGAAATCACCCAGCGCGGCTCGGCCATTTGCTGGTAGATCCGTTGCAGCACGGGCATCATCTTCACCGCGACGCGGCCCGCGACGATGCAGAGGTCGGCCTGGCGCGGGCTAAACCGCATCGCCTCGGACCCGAAGCGAGACACGTCGTAGCGCGAGCAGGCCGTGGCCATCAGCTCGATGCCGCAGCACGCCGTGGCGAACGGGATCGGCCAGATGCTCGAGCGGCGGGCCCAGTTGACCACGCGCTGGAGCTGCGTTGTCAGAATCGTGTCGGTGGAGATGGCGGCTTCAAGACCCATGTCGTGTTCCTCGTCCGTTGGTCACTTGGACCCCGGGCTGGGGAGTACCTTGGTATTGCTCTGCTTGTATTCAAACGTTCTAGACGATCGTGTGTCGGGGCCGCTGGGCTTTTCGAGTGCCACACCCTTGGCCCCGAATCCCGATGCGCCGACGGTTTTCTCGTAGCATCCCTGCAACGCGAGCGCGAAGCAGCCCACCATGGCCGCGGCCGCGAGTCGTGAACGCAAGGCGTTGCGAGAGGAAGTCATGCCCGGAGTTTAGGGGGTGTCGGGGCGGCAAGGGTCCCGTTGCCCTTGGAAAGGTCCGGGGCCTCAATCAGTGAAGCGATGGTCCGACTTCGAACCGTCGCCAGCCGGGATTCTCGGAGATTTTGACCGATTCGACCCAGGTCATCTCCCCCAGGCGCGGCCCGCCCGGCCAGCTCATCCCCGAGCTTCAGGACTTCCTCCGCGTCGATCCGCTCGGGAGGCCGAGCCAGTGAGTAATACCCCTCCTTGTCCTCGTGCTGCACCCTGAGCACCTGCCCGCCTGTGGCCAATCGCTCGAGCATCTGGCCGACGATGGACTCTGGTATCGAGAGCTGCTTGGACAGCGCGGGGGCATCGACGGGCTGGCCCTCTGTGAATCGACGGGCCATGACTGCCATGACGGAGAGAATGGCGGCGGGGTCAACAAAGGTCGGCGGCAAGGTGTCGGTCGGCTGGGCGGCGTTGTGCGTCTTGCCGTATTGGAGGTAATAGCTGACGTTGAGCCCGATGAGGGCGACGCACCAGGTGACGTACACCCACATGAGGAAGAGCGGGATCAGGGCGATCGACCCGTAAAGCTTGGAATACCCGGCGGAGTAGCGGATGTACTGGGTGAAGCCCCACTTGCCGGCCTCCCACAGGATCGCCGCGAGCAGGGCCCCGACGAATGCGGGCATGAGCTTGACACGAGTGTTGGGTACGACGGTGTAGGCAAGGACAAACAGCACCGTGCTGATGCCGACAGTGGAGAGGTAGCCCGCCGCGCCAACGATGAGCACCTGCCCGCGCCCCAGCGCCCCCAGGTTGTGTGGGTCTGCAATCCAACCGGAGACGCGCTGGCCGACCGCGAACGTGGCGAACAGACCAAGCGGCATAAGGGTCAAGAGCGTCCAGTAGTGCGTGATTCGTCTTACCCATGATCGGCCCGTCGGAACGCGAAAGACCTGGTTGAACGCACGCTCGACCTCTACGAGCATCGAGAGCGCGGCGTACAGCAGCGCGGCCACGCCAATGAGCGTAATGGCTTTGAAGTCCAGTGACCCCACCCGCTTCACCAACTCACCGATCCAGTCATCAAGCCGCTGCTGCTTGGCCGCGTGCGCCTCGCTGGTGCCGGCACCTTCAGGTGCAGGCGGGCCGACGGCCGGCTGATCATCGACAGCGATGGATGCCAGGCCCGAGTATCTCAACGCTTCGTTCATGGCCGCGGCCATGTCTTGCGGCGTGGTGAATGCCTTGAGTGCGACCAGCGCGACGACCATCACCGGAATGAGACCGAAAATCGTGCGGTATGAGAGGGCCGCGGCCATCTGGGGCAGCTTGGAACGCTGAGCCTCCTGGGCCGCGTTCCGCATCACGCGGACCGTGTTCATGTGGGACAACCAGCGTTCAAGTCTCTCGGGTATTTTCACGAGATCGTCCTTGGTTTGCGGGCTTGCGACGGTGGGGGCACGAAGTCATCGTTGCGGGCTGGATTCGCGCGTGTAGTTGGAGCAGCGGGAGCGGCCAACCGTTCTCCATCGGGGCCCGACACGGCTGGTTTGGGTGCGACCACAGGTTTGCGCGCATCCCGACCCCGGCGGGCTCGCGATGCGGTGCGCGGCACGGGTCCATCCTCCATCGACTTGCCGCGTGCGACCGCTTTGAGCGCCTTGACCTCGTGCCGCTCAAGCTCGCGCCAGCGGCCGCCGGTGATGCCCGTGAGCAGCACTGGTCCGATCGCAATCCGCTCCAGCTTGCGGACATTGGCGCCCGCGCCGGCGAGCATGCTCGCAATGTTCCCCGTGCGACCCTCTTTCAGCGTGATGTGAATAACCGTTCGCCCCGGCTCTCGCCCGACGATGCTCAGGCTGATCCGCGAAGCGCTTCCCGGCGCGGCCGGCCGAACCCGCCCGGTCTCACGCTGTAGCCGCTTGTCATCCTTCCGCTGCTGTTTAACCAAGTCCCGCTGAAGCGTCGCCAGGCTCGTGTCATCCAGAGTTCCCTTGACCTCCGCCTGATAGGTCTTGGGAACACCGAACCGGGGATGGGTAAGTTGGTTGGCCAGCTCGCCGTCGTTGGTAAGTAGCACCAGCCCCGTGGTCTCAAAGTCGAGCCGCCCCACCGGAAACAGTCGGGCCTTCGCGGGGTGGTTTACCAGATCCATAATCGTGGTCCGTCCCCCGCCGCGCTCCTGGCCGTCATCGCTGGTCGTCGTTAGCACCCGCGCCGGCTTGTTGAGCATGATGTAAACGGCCCGCTGCGGCTTTCCGATGGGCCGCCCATCGACGGTGATCTTGTCGTTCTCAGGGTCCACGAACGCGGGCAGCTTTTTCACGACCTTGTCGTTCACGTGGACGTGCCCATCTTCGATCAACCGCTCGCACACTCGCCTGGCCCCGATTCCCGCGGCCGCGAGCACCCGCTGCAAGCGCACACCCTGCGCTTCGCCACCTTGGGAGAAAGTCCGCTTGGGGTTATTGGGTTTGCCGTGAGTTGTGTTGCGTCCCGCCATGATTCTGAGTGTAGACAGAAGTGGCACCGAGCTTCCGCTCGGTGTTGGTAAGGAACCTCGCCGGGAAAGGCGTAGCCACAAAATGAGATCCCAGGCCCGAGAAGCCTCAAGAGCTATCGGAACAAGGTCGATGCAACCCAGCCGGGCCTTCCCGGCTGGAGACACACCATGAACCCGCAGACGCTCGAAACCAAGCCCTCCCGCGATGTCCTGGATCAGGTGTTCCTCTCCCCGCGCGTGCTGGATAAGACCGCGTTCGAAGAGTTCGCCGGTGTGATGAAGCAACTCATCGAGCGGGCGACGCACGACACGAAGAAGCTGGAAACGGCCGCGGCCCACGCCGAAACCGTGCAGAAGAAACTCGCAGAGACCGCCCCTTTGATCGAGGCCCGCCTCACAGGTGCGGCTGAGGTCGTCCGTTCGCTGGACACCCGCACCGCCGAAGTCCGGGCCGCGCTGGGCAAGGCTGCCGAGTCCGCTGTCATCGCGCAAACCGCGAAGGCCGAAATTGAACAACTCATCCGCGATTGCCCCGCGCAGTTTGAGGCCCGCCTCACCGCGGCCACCGAGCAGAGCCTGACCACGCTCCAGTCCGTCAAGGCCCGCGTGGAAGGCGCCGCCCAGGAACTCGGCGAGTCCGCCCTGCGCGCCATGGAAGTGGCGGATGTGCGGCTGAAGGATGTCGAATCCCTGTCCGCGGCCCGCATCGGCGCCATGGCCGATCAGGCCGAGCGAGTCATCCAGGGTCTTGAATCACGATTGAACGAAGTGAGCCAGCGGATCACGACGCTTGCCGGCGCGGGGTTGTCCGGCATCCAGACACTCTGCGACCGCGCCGAGGCGATTCTGGGCCGCGACCTGGAGAACGCCGACGCCACGCCGCAAGCCGGAAGTCTGGCCGCGGCGATTGCGAAGGCGGAGCATGTTGAATCGGTTCTGGGCGAGGCCTGTGAGCAGACGCTGGTGCTGGCGGGATATGGGAGTGCGGAGTCGATCGATCCGACGGAGCCGTGCGTGGTGAATGAAGCACCGGTGGTCAAGGCGAAGCGTGCAACCAAGCCAAAGCACGCTGCCAAACTGAAACTCGCCGCCAAGACCAATCGCAAGCCGGCGAAAGGGGTCAAGTCGGGAAAGGTACGTCGGGCAAGATAAAAGTCCGGCGTTCTCCTATTCGCAATATCCCGCGAACGTATTCAGGAAACACTGGAAATCATTGGCGCTGAGAACGGGCGGCGTGGTCGAGCCGTCGCAGTTCGCGTAGCTGTCTCCCGCGGCGAATCTGTTCAAAAAGCACATGAAGTCGTTGGCACTGAGGATTGGGATCCCGTTGGACCGATCGCAGTTAACGTAACACAGCGATCCGCCCACGCCCGAGAGTTCGAACGCGACGAGGCGATTGACGCTGATCGGATCGCCATCATCGACGATGCCGATCAAGCTGTATCTGCCATTGCCCACCTGTGGTCCAAGCGTGAGGCCTTCCAGGTTCTGCTGATCGCCTTGGTACAGGAGCCGCTTGGTGATCGGGGTGTAATTCTGTCCGATCAGGCCGGGGAACATTGAAACGTCCGTCGCGCCAGTGAAATCGAGTTCGTAGATGCGAGTCTGGAAAAACCCCCCGAGATTAAATGCAAACGACCTTTCAAGGAGCAGCATGCGTCCGTCAGGAAGGGACAGCAGGTCCGAGACACCGCTACGTGCGCCGCTGATGGCGGTGCCATGCCAGGGCTCGGTCACACACGCGAACTGAGCCGCCGGCGTGAACTGGTTCCCGATCAAGTCGTAACGAAGCAGTCGGACGACCGTGCCGGCGGTAGACGAAGAGACCGGGCCATCGACCGTGAGCGCTTCTTCGTTCGCTGTCCAGAGACGGAAACCAAACTGTTCGTGGGTCAGCGATTCGAAACCAAAGTTCGGGCGGATATTCGCGTAAACCGTGGGGGTCTCCAGTGGCATTCCGGTCCCGCCTGTGTTCAGAAAGTACGAACGAATCGCCGGCGTCCCTTCCTCCGCGAGGAATGCGAAGCCGCCACCAAAGTTGGCGATGCCCTCAAAGTCCCGCGCTTCAGCCAGTGTGATGCCGCTGTGCATGGTTGTTGAGGTAACGGTCGCGTCCGGTGCCACGGTGACGGAGAATCGCACAATCTTGTTGGAGTTGTCCATGACCGCCCAAAGCGTGTTGGAGCTCAGATTGACGGCGGTCGAGCAATAGATTCCGCTCAATCCGGCAATCGGGAACGATTGGCCGTTCTGGTCAACGGAAGTGTCCGGCAGGGCAACGACATTTCTGAACGTGATCGCCAGCGGCTGCCCGTGCGCCAGTCCTGCCGCCAACACCAAACAAAAGCAAGCCGACTTGGCACGCATTCAGACCTCCTCTGGACGACTCAAGTCCACCTTACCACCTGGCCGAACACACGCAAGCGAGATTCCCCCAATGATCGCGACATCGGCGGCGGTGCATGCGTTCCGGGCATGAAAAAAGGCCCGGAAAACTCCGGGGCCCTTGTGCTTTCACAATCAAGCCTGTCTCAATCCTTCTTCAGCTCTTCCGCCCCCGGCGTCACATACACCTCAAACCGCGACTCCTTCTTGTAGTAGCGGACAAAGGCGTCCTTGACCTCATCCGCCGTGAACGCAGCGTACGCCGCGGGGCCACCCAGCACATCGTCAATGCTGGTGCCGCGATAGTCGAGCGTCGTGAGCCGCGTAGACCAGAAGCCCGGCTCGCGCATCTGCTCATCCATGGAGTTGGCGATCTGCTTCTTGACCGTCTCCATTTCCTCCGCCGTCGGACCGTCTTTGGCAAAGCTGTCATACAGGCCCGTCGTCGCGCTCAGAAGCGCCGGCACCTTGTCCGGAGCGGTGGGTGAGAACATCACCACCATGCCGTACGCCGGATACTCCGTGCCCGGCGTAGACCCCACCTGCGGGGCGTACGCAAGCTGCTGCTTCTCGCGGATGTCGTTGATCGCGCGCGTCGAGAGAATCCGCGTGGCCACCGAAAGCAGCCGCGTGTCGCGGATGTTCTTGGCATCGGTCCCGAAGAAGCCCGACACCACCATCGCCTTATCCGTCTTGGTCTCCATCTGGCGATTCGCGGCTAGCGGGCCCACCGGCCGCTTGATCGTCCGCAAGCCCGCCAGCGTGGTGTCGCTGATGCGGTCACGCTTGGGAAGCGACCCGATGTACCGGGCCACCAGCTCCATCGCCTTGTCCTTCTGGATATCACCGACCACCGATACCTCGATCGCCCCGGTAGCCAGCACCTGCTTGAGCCACGCGGTCGCAGCCTCGGGCGTGATCTTCGCCGCCTGCTCGTTCTCAACCGGCGTCGGCCTCAGCTCACCGGGCGGATACAGCGTCTTGACGATGACTTCGCCGAACACACCCTCCACCATCTTCCGGCGCATCTCGTTGCCCTGCTTAACTTGCTCTTTCCACTTATCCAGGGCCGCGGCCTCAACCTTCGGGTCCGTCAGGATCAGATGCGCGAGCTGCATCCCGGTCTCGAGCTCAGCCGGGCTGCCCCCAACGGAGACCATAAACGCATCCTGCGCCGGACGCCCGCCCGCCTGCACCTTCTTGCCCGTCATCAGGTCCACGATGTCCGACGAGGTGAGCTTGCTTGTCGCCGGACGCCCCAGCGCCAGCCCCGCGGCCTGCGAAATGCCCCGATTCTCTGCCGTCTCTTGAATCTCCCCACCCGTGACCACGATCGACACGATCACCTGATCCTTCTTGTAATCCATGAACCGGTAGTGCACGCGGGCGCCGTTCGAGAGCCACGCGGAGGTCACCTTTGATGCCTCGTGCTCGGTCGCCTCGAGAATCTGCCCCGGCTCGGGCAACTTGTCCATGAGCGCCGTCGGCCGGGCCGACTCAACCTCGTTCTCAGGCTTCACATCCAGAGCCTTCTTGCCCATCTCGATGAGCTGCTCTTCGGTCGGCACATCGGCGCCGGTGGGCATCTGCAGGCTGAACGTCACCGGCTTGGAAGCGTCGAACTCTTCCTTGAATCGCTTGCTCACTTCCGCGGCCGAAATGCTCGGCAACACCTTCTTCTGAACTTCCAGGTCTTGCGCGGCCGACGTGATTGGCTCCCCACCCGCAATCGCGCCGTTCCAGATGCTCAGGATCGAGCGAGAGTTCATCGTCGGCTCCACTTCAACGGCGCGCTCGGCATCGGAAAGCAGTTCCTTGCGGGCATCGGCGACCTCGACTTCCGTGAACCCGTACAGCCGGGCCCGCTGAGTTTCCGCCGCGATCTCGCTGAGCATGGCCTTCCACTTGGAGGGCTCGCCGGAAACCGTCACCATCGCCAGCCGCGCCGCGTGGAATAAGTCATTGGTTCCCGCACCGCCACCTTGAAAGCTGACTTTGCCGGCCGATACCTTCTTTTGAATCCTCCGGTCAAAGCACCACGTGGCGATCTGATCGATCATGACGTCGCGGACACTCTCAACGGTCGTCAGCGGCGGCTTGGGCGGGTACAGCCAGATCATCCCGACCTGGGCGTTGGTAAGTTCCGCATCCGAGGCCACGATCGCACGCGTTGTGTCGTAAGGCTTGATCCCCGTGTCCTGATCCTTGGGCTTGGGCACCTTTACCCCGCCCGAGAAGTTGGCCTTGATCTGCTCGACCACCGCCGCGGGTTCCAGGTCCGCCACGACCATCACTGTCATGTTCGAAGGCACATACCACTTGGTGTAATAGTCCTTGAAGTCCTGCTGCTGGACGGAGTTGATCGTCTCTTCGATCCCGATCGGGATGCGCTGCCCGAGGATGGAGCCCGGGGCCAGGTGCGCGAGCCAGTAGTCCTGCACCCGCTGCTGCCCACCCAGCCGCGTCCGCCGCTCTTCCTGGATGACCTGCCGCTCGTTCTCGATTTCCTTGGGGAGCATGCTGAGCTTGCCCGCGACATCCGACATGAACAGCATGCCCTTCTGCAGCGTCTCGGGCTTGTTGTCCGGGAGGCCGAGTTGATACACGGTCTGGTCCAGGCTCGTGAAAGCGTTCTGGTGCTGACCAAAGGTCATGCCCATGGATTGGAAGAAGTCGATCACCGACCCGGGCGGAAAGTGCTCAGAGCCGTTGAACGCCATGTGCTCGGTGTAGTGGGCAATGCCGCGCTGCTTGTCGGTCTCATTCAGCGAGCCGGTTGAAACGTGCATCCAGATATCCGCCCGGTTCGGCGGGTTGTCGTTCTTCCGAACGATGTAGTGCAGTCCGTTGTCCAGCGTGCCCGTCACCAGGCGCGGGTCGGTTTCCAGAGGCTGGGCAATCGCGGGAATCGCCGCAGCCAGAAACGTGGCGATAAGGGTTCGCATGAGTCGCATTGGCGCTCCAAAAAGGGCATTGAAAAAGGCAAAGTCCCGCCAAGCCTAGACGCTCGCCGGAGTCGGCACCGTCGGCTTTTTCATGTACAGATGCACAGCCATCGAGCCGTACACGTGGGTTTCAGGGCCGCGGGCGTTGGGGAAGGAGAGATCTCCGGGCGTCTTGATCATCCCGAGCGCGGCGGGCTCCGACGCTTCCTCCACCGGGGCCTCTTCCTCAGGCTCTTCGAATTCCAGAGGCTTGTCAGGACGAAACCGCCAGTGCTTCTTGCCTTCGCGCTTGGGCTTGCGGTGGGTGGGCGCTGCGGCTGGTGCATTGGGATCCGGGGCTTCTGTGTTGAACGGCCAAGGCGTGCGGATCACCGCGAAGCCATCATCCGAGAGGCACCCGATGACGCGCTCGAACTGGGCCTTCACCCGCTTCCAGCCTATTGCATCGCGCACCAGCGGGTACGGAGGGTCGAAGAACGCTAGATCCAAAGGCCGCGGGGCACGGGCCAGGGCTCCGGCCCCCAGTGCATCCCCGATCACAATCTCACACCGATCCGCGGCCCCCAGCATCTCCACATTGCTTTTGAGCATCGCGGCCGCATCGCGGTCCTTCTCCACCATCACGCACCGAACCGCCCCGCGACTGATCGCCTCGAGGCCGATGGCCCCGGTCCCCGAGAACGCGTCAAAGACACTCGCCCCCTCGCACTGTCCACGGAGCAGGCTGAACAGCGACTCCTTCACCCGGTCCGGGATCGGACGAGTGACCTGGTCATCTTTCGGAGTCAGCAATCTTCGGGAGCGGAACTCCCCCGCGATAATGCGCATGACGCAGCAAACGCGCGGCCACACTCATAGTCAAGTCTGAGGCTTAGCGACCCAAAACATCAATCTGGTACGTCATAACCGGCGGCTTCTCGATATCCGTGACGACCTTCCAGAAGGGCTCAGCGCCCATCGTGTCCATCGCCCAGGAGCGGAACTGGCCGCTGTCCTTGTTGGCGTAGGTCGCCAGGATCGGACCCCCCACGAACACGCCGCGGTGGATCAGGAGCAGGTCATCGCTGACGTACTCGGCCTCGGCGGCGACACCCGCGAGGGCATCAACGATCGACCCGAACAGGGCCTCATCCTTCATGAGAAGCACATCCGCATCGTGCCAGATGTAAAAGCGGAACTTGGAAGCCGGGCGGCCGCGGAAGACCTCGCGTGAGCGAAGCAGAGAAGTCAGCCCCCGAGGCCCATCAATCCGGCGTTCCACCATCGGTCCAGGAATCGCCCGTTCAATCTGGTAGCAGAAGGAATCCAGATCCGTGATGAACCGGCCGTAAAGCGTGCAAACCTCGGCATCGCGCAGCCCTTGGACAAACTGTCCGAGCGACACGGCAAAGTGCATCCTTCGACGGGCTGAGTCCGAAGTGGCAACCAGATGGTGTTCATCCAGAAGCTGGACGACATCCGGCTGCCAGTTGGCCGCCGTGAAGGGCGATTCAGGTTGACGAATGAGCGCACTCATACCAGCAACGTTCCGGTACGGATTCCCCAACGGAAACCGACCGGTCGTCTATAACCCCACTATTCTCGCGGCGGGCTTCTCTTTCTCCGCCGGGCACTGTAGTGTGCCTCAGATTTGGCCTTTCGCCAGATTCTGGACACCTTCATCTTCGGAAAACTTTGCGCATCTTCCCCTGTTTTCGCGCAATAACGCTGTCAGAGACTTCTGTTATCGGTCGAACACTAACATGTTGCGTACACTTCCCTACGAGTCCCAGCCCACTAATTATCGGGCCCCAGTTTACCAAGCTTACCAGATTCGTCAACTCGGCGTCAATGGGGGGCACCCTCGCGACGAGGAATTATCACGCGCGGCTGACCCGACCCGGCGACCTCCGACCGATCGTGCCTGGCGATGACCCGGCCGTCATCCATCGGGGCGTAGCTCATGCCGATGGTCCTTTCTGGTTCACCAAGCAGCATTCGGTTGGCCCACTCCACCCCCTGCATCAGGGTGTGGTCGGTATTGGCCACTTCGTACTTCCAGATCCCGAAGCGGCCGCGGCTGTAGATGCCCCGGCTTTCCAACCACGGAATCACAACCGACAGGTTTTCATCACGGTCTACGGTGGGGGTGGGGTAGGCGTAGTTCGCCTCGTGGACCCAGGTGCTGACGATGTCCTTCCGTTCGCCCGGCTCGAGCAGGCCAGCGTTTTCGAGGCCCTGGATCGTGTCTTCGAGGATTCGGGAGCGGTCCACCGGCTTGTGGTCAGAGAAGCTGGTCTCGCACAAGAGCGAGTAGTGGGTTTCCCTGTTGGGGGTCATGTTTGGGGAGTAGTTGCTCAGGTAGGTCACGCGGTAGAACGGACAGTTGGCGTCGGGGAAGTACATCCAGCTCTTGGTGGAGGGGCAGGGGCGTTTGATCCCGATGCCGACCATAAAGCCGCCGGAGTGCTTCAGGCCGGCCGCGGCCGTGCGAACGCGGTCGGGGACCTGGCCGGTCAGAACATCGCGGCAGAGCACATCCACCGGCATGGCGGAGAGCAGGGCGTCGAAGGCCTCGGTGGTGCCATCGTCATACTGAACGGTCCGGGTATCGACGTCGATTTTGGAGACGCCGCGGCCGAGCTGGGTGTGGCCTTTCAATACAGGCCCGAAACGGCGATAGAACTCGCCCGTGCCGCCCTTGAGGGGGAACTTGAAGCGGTTGTTGGGGCCCCAGCCGAAGTCATCCAGCCCCAGGATCAGGTTCTTCAGGGCCCTTTGCACATCGACCACCGCCACGCGCTGACCGATCCAGTCCTTGCCGAGCATCTCGGCCGGGTGGGCCCAGACCTTGAAGTTGTACGGCTTCATGAAGTGGCGGACGATGCCCTCTCCGAACGCCGCGTCCATGAACTCGGCGAAGTTTCGGGCCTTGGCGACCGCGGCCGCGCCGCCCGTGGCCTGGGCCTTAACCAGCCCCGCGATGCACTCAAACGCGGCTTGCTTGGGCAGGTAGCGGATGTTGTTCTGGAACGGGTATGGCACCCATTGATCCAGGGCCCGCACCCAGGTTTCGCGCTCGTTCCAGGTGAACTCGTCTCCCATAAGGCGTTCGAAGACCCGGTCGTAGTACTCGTAATGGCTGAACATCACGTGCCCGCCGATGTCCCAGGTGAAGCCCTGGCGATCCGTGAAGCTCGCGGCCAGGCCGCCGAGGTAGGGGTTGCGGTCATAGACGGTGAAGTGCTTGTGACCGAGCTCTTTGAGTCTATAGGCCGCGCCCAGTCCGGTCGGGCCGGCGCCGACGATCACGACTCGGGATTCGGGGCTGAGAGTGGGGGAGGTCATAGCGCCGTCGGAGCATAGGTGGGAGGATGCGACGCCGACCCATCCGCGGGGTTTCCCAGGCTCACATTTGGCTCATTTTGAGGGCTTGGCGAGGCGTTCCTCGATCTCGCGGGCGATTCGTGCCGCCAGCTTGGGGTCCTGAGAGAACGGGACGGCGTAGGTCGGGAACATCCCGCGCTCGGTCAGGGCCGGGTCCTCCGCGAGGGAACTGAACCGAACCGAAGTCGGCTCGATCCGCCATCCCGAGACGTGATTGCGAGAGACCGCGACCTCAATCCGGGCAGTGAGGGGTCCAGTTGCGTTCCGGAAGTCATCCGGGGGTGTGCTTTCGGAACCCACAACCTCGAACGTGATCCGCACCCGACGCTGCTGCGCGTTGAGCAGATCCTCAACTTCCTGGTCCAGGGTGCTTTGCTCGCCATCCCAGGGTGTGGCGGCTCCGGCGGTGTTCTTGGCAAGGGTCGTGATGACTCCGGCCCGGGCATCGACACGCTCCAGAACAAATCGGCGGCCGATCAGGGATTCGCGGGCCGCGTCAAAGGCCGCGGCGTATTGGCTGGCTTCGATGCGGAACTCGCCCGTGCCCCGGACGCGGGCGCACCCGCCCGCCAGGAGGGCGGTAAGAATGAAGGTCAATATGAACGATCGGAACATCACGAGCCAAGCCTATCAGGGCAGAGCGCTCGCCGCCTCTTGAATCAGGTCCCATGCGGCCTGAACGTGGTGCTCTTGGGTGAGCGTGGCGCCGATGGCCATGCGGAGGATGAAGCGAGATTCGCCGGATGGATTGGCGAGGGTCGTGTGAGAGAGGTACATGCGGCCCGAAGCGTTGAGCCGCTCCATCAGAGCGCGGTTGGCCGCATCCGTGGCCTTGAGGCGGAAGCAGACGAGATTGACGGTGCGGGGCGCGACGACCTCAAAGCGCGGGTCGGCGCGAACCCAGCTCTCGAACAGGGTCGCGAGGCGGATGTGCTCGCGGATGTGGGCTTGCAGGCCCTCGACGCCGTAGTGCCGTATGACCAGCCACAGCTTGAGCGCCCGGAAGCGCCGGCCCAGTGGGATCTGCCAGTCGCGGTAGTCGATGACCTGGCCGGATTGGGAGGCCTGGTTGCGGAGATATTCGGGAGTGACGGAGAGCGCCCCGATCAACGCTGCCCGGTCCCGGGTCCAGAAACAGTCGCAGTCGAAGTTGGTCAGGAGCCACTTGTGGGGGTTGAAGCAAAGCGAGTCGGCGTGCTCGACGCCGGCGAGCATGGGGCGGAACTCCGGGCAGATGCAGGCCGCGCCGGAGTGCGCCGCATCCACGTGCAGCCATCCGCCGGCGTGGGTGAAGCCGGTGCGAGCGAGAACCGCGGCAATCTGAGGAACCGGGTCGATCGCGGTGCTGGAGGTGGTGCCGACGGTGGCGCAGACGTAGCAAGGTGTGCGTCCCGCGGCCAAGTCTTCGCGGATCGCTTTCTCAAGCAAGTCGGGCCGCATGGAGTGGTTGGCGTCTGTTCCAATCAACCGCAGGTGCGTGCGATCTTCGGGCGAACAGGCGAGTCCGGCGATCATCGCGGCCTTGATGATGGAGGAATGAGCCTGAGTGGATGTGTAGAGGGTGAGGAAGGGGGTTCCGGGATGGCGCGCCTTATGAGTGGTGAGCACCCGGTGTCGGGCCGCGAGAAGGGCGATGAGTGTGCTTTCGCTCGCCGTGCCTTGGATGCACCCGCCGCCATCGCCGCTTGAACGGAATGTCTCCGGCAGGTCGAGCATCTCCGCCATCCAGTCCATCATGCGAGTTTCGAGTTCGGTGGCCGCGGGGCTGGTGGCCCAGAGCATGCCGTTGACGTTGAGCCCGGCGGAAAGGATCTCGCCGATGATGCCCGGGCCCGAGGCGCTGCAGGGGAAGAAGGCGAAGAAGTTGGGGGACTGCCAGTGGGTGAGGCCGGGGAGGATGTTCTGTTTCAACTCGTCAAAGACTGAAGACCATTCCGAGTTCTCCAGGCCGCGTGCGGGCGGGTGCATCGGGATCGTCCCGGCGACATCTCCCGGGCGTACGGCCGAGAGCACGGGAAGAGATTCCACGGATTCCATGTAGTCGGCAATGAAGTCCACGGCACGCCGTCCCAGCTCGCGGAATTGGTCGGGGGTCATGTGGGGAATGCCGGTTGGGTTCATGTGCGAATCGTATCGGCCCAACAACGAGGCTCAGATTTCTGCAATGGCCAGCCCCGGCCGGAACATCTGTCCGTTTGAATGCGGGCCTGCATGCGAGCACACGCGGGCCCGATGAAGCCAAGAGCCGCGCGGTGGCCGCGGCGTCAATACACATTGGTGCTCCATGGAGTCTTGCAATGCGCACGACAAGGTTGTCCTGTGGACTTTTCGCCCTGGTTTCGGCCGCGACCGCGGCCAGCGCCGGAGATGTGTGGGTTGGTAACGGTCTTGGGGAGATTGATCGTCACCAGCCTATGGGAACCGGGGTTGTGTTTCCCACATTGTGCACGCAGGTGAACGCAATGGTGTTCCAGGGCAAGACGCTGTTCCTGGCCGACGCCTTCGGCAACATCTGGAAGGTCAACAGCGACACGCTGAGCACCGAGTTCTTCCCGCAGAGCTTCATCTCTACGACACTGGCGATTCACAGTGGCGACCTGTTGTCGGGCAGCGCCGACGGAAAGCTCCGGCGCATCCGCACCAGCGATGGCGCGGTGCTCTCGACCATGACGATCGGGTCCACCGTTGACGCGATCACAGTCGAGGGAGACACGGTCTACATCGGCGGGCACGACACGTTCATTCGCAGGGGGAGCGCGATGTCGGGTCCGTTCACGGTCATCGGCGCCTGCGGCGGGCAGGTGCATTCGGTGACGGTGAATGGCAACGAACTGCTGGCCGCCGCCCTGGATGGCAAGGTGTATCGCATCAACAAGGCAACGGGCCAGTACCAGGGCTTCTGGAATCTGCCCGCGGGCCTGGGCACGCCGCAGGTGGCTATGAGCGGCGGGTACTTGGTCGCCGGCGGGGTGGATGGCCTGCTCCGGTGGCTGAATCCGACGACTGGGGCCGTGCAGTTCTCGACCGCGATCTGCTCGAACATCCACGCCCTGGCGGTGATTTCGACGTGCAAGGCGGACCTGGATCGGTCCGGTGATCTCAACGCCAACGACTTTGCGACGATGCTGAACGTCTACGCCGCGGGCAGCCCGCACGCGGACATTGACGGTTCGGGCCGGCTCAGCGCCAACGACTTCATGGCATTCATGAACGCGTACGCGGTCGGATGCCCGTAACAGACTCGTTCACTCCGTCGCGGGCGGCCGGACACGGCCGCTTGTGGCGTTTCACTCGGGCAGCTTGTCGAGTTCCTTCTCGATGCGATCCACGAGTCGCTGGACGATGTCGGCCCCGAAGTCAAACTTGAGTCCCGCGGCCTTGAAGAGCTCGGGCAGCGGCTTGGATCCGCCCAGAGACAGGCCCTTCTTGTACGACGTGAGCGCGGCCTGCTCGCCATCCTCGAGCGACCGCAGCCAGAGTTGCAGAGCCCCAATCTGGGCGATCGCGTACTCGATGTAGTAGAAGGGATGAATGAACAGGTGAGACTGGCGGTGCCAGACCCGGGCGCGGACATCCTCGATTCCCTGCCATGAGACCGCGTGACCGAAGCGATTGTCCAGCTCGAGCCAGTGGGTGGTGCGTTCATCGCGGGTGTGGTTGGGGTGGTCGTAGACCCAGTGCTGAAACGCGTCGATGGTGGCCATCCAGGGCAACAGGCCGACGCTGCCCTCGATCTGGATGCGGCGGGCCCGCGCGGCATCGTGTTCGTTGGGATAGAACCCGTTAGCGCCGCCCCAGTGCGGCATCGTCAGGAGTTCCATCGACATGCTCGCAACTTCGGCGAACTCGATCGGCGGGTTGCGGTAATACACCAGCGGTTCATCGATGCAGAGCATGGAGTGGAACGCGTGCCCGGCCTCGTGCACCATCGTCTCGACATCGCCGTGCAGGCCCGCGGCGTTCATAAAGATGAACGCTTCGCGGCGACGGTCGCGCATGGCCTGGTAGCCGCCGGGTGCCTTGCCCTTGCGGCTGTCCAGATCCAGGCACGCGCCGTTTTCGGCCCCTCGGGTGTTGGCGCCATCGCCCATCCTGGCGAGCATGGCGGCGAGGGTCGGATCCAGTCGCTTGAAGGTGTCGAGCGTTTTGCTCATCAGGTCGCGCCCGCCGGTGAAAGGCTTGAGGGGCGGGCGGCCCTTGGGGTCTACCGAGAGGTCCCACGGACGAAGGGCGTCGACCTTGAGCAGGCGTTTGCGGCGTTCATCCTGCCGGCGCATGAATGGAACGACGGCTTTCTCACACGCGGCGTGGAAGGTGCGGCAGTCGGCCGGGCCGTAGTCGAAGCGTTTCTTGCTCTTGTAGGCGTAGCCGGTATAGGAACTGAATCCGGCGTTGCGGGCGACCTGGTCGCGGAGGCGGATCATGTTGTCGTAGACACCGTCGATGGCCGCAGCATCCTGAAGGCGGCGATTGGAGACCGTCCGCCAGGCGACTTCGCGGACAGAGCGTTCGCTGGATTCCTGGTAGACAGCCATCATCGGAAGTGTTTTGTCGACGCCGTCGTAGCGGACCATCATGGCGCCGATGATCTGCTGGTATTGCTGGCTGAGCTTGTCGAGCTCGGTTTGGAGCGGGACGTTTTCATCGCGGAAGAGCTCGACTTCGGCCGCGGTGTCGCGGGAGAGGACGGCGTATCGATCGGGTGGCAATGGGAACTTGCGGTCCAGCTCGGCCTGGCGCCGGTCCAGGGCGAAGACCATGGGCTTGAGCAGTGGGGGGATGGTTTCGAGGTAGGTGGTGTAGGCGGCTTGGGCCTTGGCATCTTCGGTGTTGCAGGTCATATCGATGTAGAGGTCGTTCTCGGCCTCAGCGCATGCGGCGGCAAGTTCGGAGCGGTCGAGGAGCCACTTTCCGAACTCGGCGGCGGAGGATACCGGGCGGTTGAACAGCTTCTTGAGAAGGGGCTCGATGGCGGACCAGTCGGTCGCGTTGATTTTGGCGGGCACGAAGTCGGTGGGGATGACGGGCATGGCAGCTCCTATGCCGGCATGATACGGGCAAAAACAAACCCGCCCCGGCGAGCGGGGCGGGTTGAATCTGCATGTGACCGGACTACTTCTTAAGGAGCTTGCGGAGCTCTTCTTCGCGTTCCTCCACCCATTCCTTGAACTGCTCGGGCGAGCGGTTGAAGGTCATGAGGGCGAAGTTGGGGTTGTTCTTGACCATGCGTTTGATGTTGTCAAGAGCGGTGCGGGCGCGGGCGACAAACTTGCCGCGCTCCTCCACGGGGACACCCCGGGCGAACGCGACGTTGTTCTGGTAGATGTCCCAGTATTCGTTGAGGCGCTTCTGGTCGTCGCCGGTCTTGTCGCGGAAGGAGCGCTGCAGTTCTTCGGCGGCACATACGGGGTAGGGGGTGCCGGGGATGGTCTTGCCAACCCAGTTGACCTCGGTGTATCCCATGGCCTTGCCGAGCTCTTCGATCGTGTCGGCGGTGCCCTTGGAGAACTTGTACTTCAGGGCGGTCTCGGAGTTGAAGGTGAGGATGCGCTGTTCTTCGTTGACGATGTGTTCGCCGCTCAGGTTCTGGAACCAGTGGACGTCGCCGTTCTCATCGATGTTGCAGGAGAGGGGCTCCATGATCTGCATGGCCCGCATGATCTGGGGGTCGTGCTTGCCGCGGGCGGAAATCTTCTCCATCATGTAGAGGACCTCTTCGAGCTGGCGGCCCTTGACTGCTTCCAGTTGGCCGCGCCACCCGGTGCAGGCACCGTAGTTGCCGCGCTTCATCATGTAGATTTCTTCGACGCAGTGGCTGGTCATCGCGGCGGCAGAGATCGCCGACTCGATCCAAGCGACGACGCGGAACTTGGGCTTGTACTTATTCTCGATGACGTCGGAGAGCTTCTGGATTTCCAGCAGGGCGCCGCCGCCGGAGTTGATGCGGAAGACCACGACCTCAACCTTTTCCTTTTCCAGGAGCGGGATGGCCTCTTCCAAGGCGTGAGCGGTGATGAAGATGCCGACCATGTCCTTGTCGTGGTCGCCCAGCGTGATGACCGCGGCGCGTGGGGCGCCAGCGTGGGCGGGGGAGATCACGGGCTTGACGGCCTCGGTGGGCTTGGCCGGTGTGACTTCCGCGGGCTTGGTTTCTGCCGGCTTGGTTTCGGGGGCCGGGTCAACCTTGGGAGCGGGCGTGCCGGCATCCTTCTCGATGCGCTGGATATCGCTGGTGTTGAACACCTGGGTGGTTTCCACCCCGCCAACCTTGTACTTGAACCACACCAACGCGCCGGATTCGCGGGCGACGGTGCCTTCGAGCACGCGTCCATCCTTGAGCTTCAGCGTGTCGGCCTGGACGTTTGATGTGATGACGCCCAACAGCAGGGCGAGGGACATCAGCAGTGAGCCGATCGTTCTTGTGCGCATCTCGAAAGTCTCCAATGAACCGTTGGGAGTGAGTTACCGTTTTTCGGGCTTGTCGGCGAGCTGCTCGGTCTTGAGCCGCTCTTTGTAAATTTGCAGAGTGTTCCAGTCCCACACGCGCAGTTGGCGCGGGTTGATGGCTTCTTCGTACTTCTTCTCGATCGCCTGCATCTGCTCGGCGATGGAGCGACGCTTGCCACGGGCCTGGGTCCGCTGGGGGTATTCGCCGGGGGGCGCCACCGCGACTTCCTGAAGGTCGTTCTGCAGCTTGCGGAGCTGCTTCTTGGCGCTCTCCAGGCCGTCGCGCCAGCCTTTCATGATCTGAGCCGACTTGCCCTTGACCATGTCGGAGTTGCGCGAGAGACCGAGCTTGTACACCAAGTCGTCCATGGTGTCCACGGTGCCCTTGGATACCAGGAGCTTGAACGCAAGGTCGGCGTTGATGGTCAGAACGTCGTTGCCTTCGCCGCGGGCCAGGGCCTGGATATCGTCGGCGCGGCCGGACTGCTCATCACCATCGTCGGTGAGGAGAAACTCGTCGGGTCCCTGGGGCATGCGGTTGAAGTAGACCGGCTTGCCGCCCTCGATCTTGTAGGACAGGACGTACTCATCGCGGGCCATGGCCAGGATCAGGCGCGGCTCGTATCCGCCCTGGATCGCCATGCCTTCAGCGTGGCCAAGGCGGAGCGAGAACTGTTTTTCACGGACGACCAGGTCGCCGGTGGAGCCGAACATGCTGCTGAGGTGGCCGATGCCGCCCATCTTGCCTTCGCTGTGGAAGTAGATGTTCTTGCAGCTGAACGGGAGGAACGCGGCTCCGCCCATGGCCTTCTTGACCCAGAAGATCACTTCAGGCTGGCGGGTCCATTCCTTGGGAATCTCATCGATGAAGATCTTGGCGATGGGCTCAGCGCGGAAAAGCTGATCGAACGCGCCGGCATCATCCTCGATATCGACCTTGACGCCGCCCTGCTTCTGCGACCAGTCGTTGTCGATGACCACGATGATCATGTCCACATCGTTTTTCTGGGCATCCTTCACGGCGTCGCGGATGGGGGTCTGGGAGATGTCCTGGCCGAACTCGCCGGTGAGCTCGATGGTGTAGACCTTCTTTTTGTCGCTGGTGCCCGGATTGGCGGGCTTGGTGTTGATGACCTTGGGGGCGTTGGCCGGGTCGACCGCGAGGGTTGGCTGGGTTGTGCCGGTGCCGCGGGAGAAGGAGAGGATCTCGGCCTTGGTGTAGCTGACGGTGGAGGTGATGCCCGCCACGACGATCTGGACTTTGAGCTCGGTGGCGGTTTCTTCCAGGATCTTGCCGGTGACCGTCTTGCCGGACTTCAGGACGATGGTGTCCGAACCGCCGGTGGCCTGGGCGACCGCCGGGGTGGGGGTCATCAGGGTGGTGGCGACGGGAAGCGTCGGCAACCCGGCAAGGAGGGCCAAGGCTCCGACCATTCGGCCTGCACGGTTCAGGAAGCGGGGGAGGGTTTGCATCTCATCAACCTTTGTGAAAGCGCCGGTCGTTCATGGAATCGGCAAAGAGGTTCTTCGCTCACTGACCCGTTCCCGACAGCCCGCTTTTGAGTGCCGGAAGGGGGTCCTGTCACTTACTACGAAAGTCTACACCACCAAGGGCGATCCGCCCCGGCGAAAGTCGCCTGATCCGCGTTAGACGCCCGATCGGCGGGCGAGTTCCAAGGCTTCGGCGCGGGTTTTGATTCTGTCTTCGAGTTGGGCGTCGTAGACCAGATCCAGGGTCTTCTTAAAGGATGGACCGGGGGTCATTCCCGCGGCGATCAGGTCATCTCCCGAGACTAGAGGTTCGGGGCGGAGGCCTGAGGCGGTTGCGGCAAGGTCTTGAACACGGAGGTCGATGGCCTTGTGCAGGGTCGCATTTCGGCTGAAAAGCAGCAGCATCGCGGCCTCGAAGCCGGGATGGGCCCCGGCCAAGCGTTTCTGGCGGGCGGTTGTAAGTGTTTGCCAACTTGTTTCGATCGCGGACAGGGCTTCGAGGGCCGCGGCGAGGGATTCGCGTTCCTCGTTGCTCAGGCAGAGCGCATCTCGCCAGCGGTGGAGGAGGCTCTTGACGGAGACCGGGTCCAGTGAGAGTCCGCGGTCGCACGCCCATGCGGCGAGGCAGGTCGGATAACCATCGGCGGCGAGTAGCTTGGGAAGGCCGGCGAGGATGGGGCCGGAGGATTGTTGAGAAGGCTCATCGAGGACGGGGGCGTCGAGTGAGAGGGATTCCAGGAGTTTGGTGGCCGCGGCCCGGGTGGGGTGGAGGAGCATTCGGCGCATCTCATCGCCGATGCGTTCGCGGCTGACACCCTGGAGGTCTCGGGCGTGGCGCTGGATGGCTTGGGCGGTGGCGGGGTCGAGCTGGAAACCCAGGCGGGCGGCGAAGCGGACGGCCCGGAGGGCGCGGAGGTGGTCTTCGGCCAGGCGTGCTTCGGGGTCGCCGACGGCGCGGATGACTTTGCGGGCCAGGTCCTCGCGGCCGCCGACGAAGTCGATGACTTTGCCCGACGGCCGTGGCACCGAGCTTCCGCTCGGTGTGTCTACCTCTGGATCCAGGAACAACGCGTTCACCGTGAAGTCGCGGCGTTTGGCATCGGATTCGGGGTCGCTGAAGTGGACGATGTCGGGGCGGCGGCGGTCGGTGTAGGGTCCGTCGGCACGGAACGTGGCTACTTCTACGGTGGCTGGCTCGGGCGAGCCTTCGTCGGAGGTGGGGGTGACGAGGATGACGCCGAAGGCTGCGCCGACCTGGTTGGTGCGTTTGAAGAGGGACTGGATTCGGTCGGGTGTGGCGTCAGTGGCGATGTCGTAGTCGGTGGGGGAGAGGCCCAGGAGCTCATCGCGGACGCAGCCGCCGGCGAAGTAGGCGATGTGCCCGGACTTGCGGAGCTTGTGAACGATCGCCATTGCGGCCGCGCGTGCGGCGGGGCTGGGGGGGACGGCCATGGGGGGAGTTTATGGGACAGGCTGGTGGTGTGCGGAGAGATTGTCGGGCGGTGCGCGGCACAAATTGTTGTCGTCATTCGGGTGTGCGCGTGGTAATCTCAGCTTGAAGGTGCATCGATCCGGCAGGAAAGGGGCTCTTGGAAGTGCGTTTGACTTCGAAACTTGCATCGCTGTCGATGATGCTGAGTTGCTGCGGGATCCTGCACGCCCAAACGGGGCAAGCGGTACGGTGGGGATTGGCCCAGGGCGGAACTCTGCCCGCCGGCAACTATCGTGCGGTTGCGGCGGGCGGCGTCTTTACGATTGGAATTCGAGAAGACGGGACTCTGGTTGCGGCGGGTTCGAACAGCCAAGGGCAACTCCAAGTGCCGTCGGGCCAGTTCGTCGCGGTTGCCGGGGGCTCGGCATTTGGTGTCGCGATCCGCACGGATGGCACGCTGGCCGCGTGGGGTGAGTCGCTTTCGGGGCAGCTTGATGTGCCGGAAGGAACGTTTAGTTCGATCTCGTGCGGCAAGTATCACGCGCTGGCCATTCGAACGGACGGTACCGCGGTCGGGTGGGGATGGAATGCCTGGGGGATGTCCACTCCGCCACCGGGCCAGTTCGTCCAGGTGTCTGCGGGCGAAGAGCACAGCATGGGGCTGCGCCCGGATGGAACGGTCGAGGTTTGGGGAGGGCCGTGGGGTGGCGTGACGGAGATTCCGCCCGGGACATTCAAGCGAATCGCCGCGGGTGCATGGTACTGTTTAGCAATTCGCCACGATGGTTCGGTTACGGGGTGGGGCGGAAACGCCATGGGAGTTCTTGACTTTCCGGGCGGAACATTTGTTGATATTGCAGCCTCGAAGTACTGGGCGGTCGGCGTGCGGCCGGATACCTCGATCATTTCCTGGGGCGGGACGGGCTATTCGGCTCCGTCCGGCTGCTTCGCATCGGTAAGTGTTGGAGAAAATCACGGCGTGGCACTGACCACCTGCTATTCCAACTGCGACCAGAGCACCACAGCGCCTGTGCTCACGGCGAACGATTTTCAGTGCTTCCTCAACGCTTTCGCGGCGAACGATCTTCGTGCAAACTGCGACGGAAGCACATTGGCACCGTGGTTGACTGCGAACGATTTTCAGTGCTTTCTGAACCGGTTCGCGATTGGTTGCTCGTAAGCCGTACGGAAGCAGCGGGGTACCTGACGGGATCTGCGATGGGTCACTCTTCGATCGGTTCGGGTGAGCCGGATTGATCGATGTCTTTTCTTGCCGCGTGCCAAACGTGCAGGATGTGAACCTCCCGTGCCCGGATCGTGAAAATCAGCCGGTGCGACTTGTAACGCAGTTGCCGGAGCTCAATATCGGGGAATCCGGGCTGCTCCCGGGCGCGATGGCATCGCCGCGGCGGCACACTCAAAGAGGCGATTGCCTTTTCTAGCCCCTGATACCAACGGAGAGCGGTGTCTGGTAGACCTTGCGCTGCGATGAAGTCGGCTGCTTCAATGGCTTCATCGCGGGCCTGGGCCCGGAATATGACCTTGAATTTCACGTTACTTCTTCTTGATGCCCAAGCGGCGTCGGACCTGGCTGAGCACCTTGGATGCCGGAATGCCCGGCTCACCGCGGTCGAGGGATGCCAGGCGGTCGCGCAGGATTCCGCGGGTCTTGGCGGCATCGAGATCGTCGAGCATTTTCTGGTAGGACTCGATGTCCTGCACAACGACCCGGGCGGTGCCGTTTACAGTGAGAACTTCCGGGCGACCGGTGGCGGCCAGGCGTTCGATGTGCGACTTGTGGTCGCGGAGGAAGCCGGTCAGTGGGTGAATGTCGGCGAGCTTGACCATGGGAATCTCCAGCATGTCTTAATCAGACAATTAGATGATAGATCATCGACCGCCTAGTCGCCACTTGTTGGGCACGGACCTGCCTCAGTATTGGGGAATACGGTCATCAAACTAGGCGATAGCCGTGCGGGCGACGGGCTCGCGCCTGGGCCAGAACCGGCGAAGCAGCATTGCCAATTCGACAAATACCCACGTCCCGAGCAGCGGCACCAGCCACGACGCCCGCGGGTCGATCTCTTCCGCCAGTCTCGCGGCCATCTTCGAGGCGTTGCCCTTCCAGAGCGCCTTGCCGATGCCGACGAGGAAGTGGGGGCGGGCCAGAGCTTTGGCGCCGCCGGTGCGGAGCCACGCGATCCCGGGTTGGCCCTTGCGGGCGGCGAGGATGACGGCTTCCTCGGTTCCCTCGGCCGCGGCCTTGATAGCACGGGATTCGGCCTTCACTCCGGTCTTGGCCCCGGCCTTAACGAGTTCCGCGCCTTCCTTGCCCGTGACGTGAAGGGCGAAGGCTCCGCCAGGGTTGCGCTCGACAAAGCGGGCGAGTTTGGCGAGTTCGTCGGTGTTGCCGGCGTGGCGCATCAGGCGCATCGCCCCGCCGGGGGAGGACTTCTGAGCGATCTTGCGGACATCCTTGAACATGCCTTCGAGGGCCCCGCCGCCACCCTTCTTGGCCAGCTTGATGATCTCTTCACCCAGGCCCTTGGTGATGGCTCCGGCCTTGCGGGCGCCCTTGAGCACGGACGGGATCCAGTCCACTTCGGGCGCGACCGTGGTCGCGATGCCGACGCCAGAGAGGATCACGATCAAGGGGTCGGCCTCGCCATCAATCACGTAGCGGCCGGATTGGATGACCAAGTCGCGGACATCACCGACGACAAAGAAGTCCGTGGCGATGGCGCCGATCAGGCCCTCGATTGAGTCGCCGCGGCCTGAGATCGCGCCCATGCCGACATCCTTGATGCGACGGATGTAGCTGGATTGATCGCGGAGCGTCGCGCCCTTCTCTTCGGCGAGTTTTAGGCGGACCGGACTGTCATCAGCGAGCGTGCGGAGTCCTTCATCGGCGACCATCACGGCCTCGCCGAAGCGGGAAGCGTGTCGGAGGAAGGAGACCTCGCCGACGTAGTCAAAATCAGGGAGGGAGGAGTACGCGAGCCGCGCGAGGCGGGCATCGGTGTCGGCGACGACGGCCCAGAGGATGAAACTTGCGAGGAAGAGCCGCACCAGGGACCACTTGTAGCGCCAGAGTCTCATGGCGTGGGCTCCGGCTCGGGGGCATCGGCGACGGTGGGCATGGAGTCGTCAAAGATGACATGGACGACCGCATCGTGGCCGACGAGATGCTGCACGGTTTCCTTGACCTGGGTCAGCGTCGTCTCGCGGATCCGCGCGGCATCGTCGGGTTTGAGAGTGAGCTCCCGAGCCTTGGTGTAGAGAGCCTTGCGGGCCAGGCCGAGGTAATACTCCCCGGCGATGCTCCGCAAGCGGGCCCAGCCGACCTGAACCTTGATCTTCTCATCATCGCCGCAGACCTCGGTGGCCATCCGCCGCGGCGGGGGGATGCGGATGAGATACGTGGATTCGGCGGGGCCGTAGCTGATACTGCGGACGTTCATGTCCGAGACGTCGATGCCGTAGAGGATGCGGGCGGGGGCCTCGACCGTGGCGGAGGCCAGGCCGCGCCAGTTTTCGTCGGACATCTGGGTTTGGACGGTGGTCTGGACCTCGGCCGTGACCAGTTGCATCCGGGCGATGACTTTGGCGACATCGGCCAGCGGCCGGACGCGGCCGCTGGCGAGGACCTGGTCGCGGATCATGGGGCTGGAGAGGGCCCGGCGTTCGAGGGATTGCATGTAGGCCCAAAGGCTGGCAAAGACGACCGCGGCCAGGAGGGCGGTGAGGACGGGCATGGGGATGCGACGAAGGGTGGGCATGAGGCTCCTACGTCATTGATCGGGATGCCGGGGCTTCGATGTCGAGCGAATTCCAGCGTGGCACCGAGCTTCTGCTCGGTGTTTGAGGGGGCGGAACACCGAGCAGAAGCTCGGTGCCACGGGGAAAAACACCGCCCAGAAGGGCGATGTCACAAGGAAACCCCCCATGATCGGGTCGCGTATGGTGTGGGTGTCCTTGCTCTAGCAGCGGGGAGACGCTAATTTGCGGGGCTCAAGTTGTCCCGGTTGGGGTACGCGCTGTCTGTCGGATCTGGAGTTTTGCTCATGGCCAAGATTTTCTACACGCTCGATGAAGCCGCCGCCAAGCTCAAGATGAGCGAAACGCAGGTCAAGGAGCTTGTCTCCAGCGGCCAGCTTCAAGAGTTCCGCGACCGCGACCGCCTGATGTTCAAGGTGGACCAGATCAACCTGCTCGCCCAGGGTGAGCACGGCGGGGAAGAGGGTGTCATCCCGCTGGCCGAGAGCGGCGAGCTCGGGGCGATCAGCCTCGCGTCCGACTCGGGCTCGGGCATGAACCTCGAGAGCCCCAAGGAACAAACCGGCATCAGCATTTTCGACACCGATCAGACCGAAGAGGCCGACCCCTCAGCCGTGACGCAGGTGACCGAGTCGGCCCCGACCGAGCTTTCGCTCGAGACGGTGGGTTCGGGCTCGGGCCTGCTCGATCTGACCCGCGAGGCGGATGACACCTCCCTCGGGAAGGACCTGCTGGAAGAGGTCAGCGCTCAGGACGGTTCGACCGCCAGCGAAACCGTGACCGAGGGTGAAGGCGCTGACGCCGCGGCCCTGTTCGAGCCGACTTCCGCCGAGAGCGATGTTGCTGTCGCCGCCGCAGCCGGTGGCGGCGGGATGATGGTTCTGGCCGAGCAGGTGGATGGCGGCTGGTCGGGCTTCTCAGGCGGTATCGCGTTTGGCATGGTCGCCTTGCTGGGCCTCACGCTCGCGGTGGCGATCTTCGGCCTCACCGGCGCGAACAGCTTCGGCCTCATCAAGATGATGGGTGAGAACTTCATGATGTGGGTAGGGATCGCCGCGGGTGCGGTGATTCTGCCGGGGTTGATTGGGATGTTTATTGGGAAGAAGGGCTGATTCACGCCCAGAACTTGAGCACAAACGGCGAGCCCTCTTGGGGGCTCGCTTCTTTTTTGGCTCGAAGAGAGGTGCTTCGGCTAGCGGATCGTCCGAAGGGCCGCGCCTTCAAACTCGTACCGCCCTCCACCCAATCCGGCCGCTGCGAGCAGGGGAGTTCGGGCGTAAAGGGCTTCGATCTGATCTGCATCCTGGCGGACGGTCAGCTTGAGCAACCCCTCGACATCAAGGTGCCACACGCCCGGAATGGAATCCTCGATCCAAGCGGCCGGGGCGTCGGGGATTTGGAGCACTGTCTCGGCACCGCCGTCAACCACTCGGGCGGCGAGGATCGCACGTAAGCCCCGGCGCGGCGCAGCCATGCGGACTTCGAGTTTGACGGGCGCACCCACCGGCTCTTTCACCATCCCGCACGCCGCGGCTCCGACTCGGGAGATCGACCACGTCAGCACGAGTTCATCGATGCGGCGAGTGGTGAAGGAAGTATCGCGGACAATCACCTCGGGCTCGATCGGCCGGGCCGCACCGCGTTGTTTGGCAACTTGGCTCATTCAGCTCACCTTGCCCAGCAGTGTGGCGGCAACCTGCAGGCCGCGGCCGGAGGGGCTGGCGAATCGCAGTCCGAGCTTATCGAGGGTCTGGAAGAAGCTGAGCATGGCGTCGAGGCGCTTGTTGTGTTCGATGAGTGACTGCTTCTCGTCGGGCGTGGTGGCCAGGCCCTTTGCAGCGCGGCCTTCGATGCTGGTGAGGTCGCGGATCTCAAAGAGCGATGCGACCAGCGGGTCCACCTCGCGCTTGAGGCGCTCGCGGACGATGGCGCGGAACATGGTCCAGACATCCTGCTCGGCCGTGAAGTACTCCTTGCGGTCGCCACGCTTGTGGGCGCGGCTGACGATGCCCCAGTCCAGCAAGGCCCGCAGAGACATGGAGGCGTTGCCGCGGGAGATCTGCAGGCGCTCCATGATGTCATCGGTGTTCATGGGCTGGCCGGTGATGTAGAGGAGGGAGTGGACTTCAGCGACGGTGCGGCTGATGCCCCACGCCGCGCCCATCTGGCCCCACGCGGCGATGTAGCGGTCTTGAGCCTGAAGGAGGGCGGGGGCAAGCTTGGTGCCGGTCATGTGTTGAGTATCGCTTGGGGCGGGTTTGGAATCAAGGATAGTTTCAGAATATTTTGAAACTACCGCGGAACTAAAGCGGGCTGCGAGGCCAGAAACGCGGGTTTCTGCAATGGGTTAGTTGAAGACCGTGTCCAGGCAAGCGAACAGGCCCAGGGCGCAACTGACCACGCCGTTGATCGTGAAGAAGGCCATGTCCAGTCCGGCTTTGCCGCGCTTGGCCAGGATGACGTGTTCGGTCGTCAGCAGCGCCGCGACGCACGTGACTCCGATGCTGTAGAGCCAACTCAGGCGGCCATCTGACAATCCGGCGGCAATGAGGAAGAGCAGTGAGAAGAAGTGCAGGAAGCGGCTCACCCACACGGCGCGCTTCCAACCCAGGCGTGCGGGGATGCTCGACAGCCCCGCTCCGCGATCAAACTCAACATCTTGAAGCGCGTAGATGATGTCAAACCCAGCGACCCACGTGACCACCATGAGCGCGATGCACAGGATCGATGGGACGGCGGGGGGCCAGCTCATCACGGAGGATGAGTTGACCGCGATGGCCGCGGCGATGGGGGATGCGGCGAGTGCGCCGCCCAGGAAGATGTGGCAGAGTGCCGTGAACCGCTTGGTGAGGGAGTAGAAGGCGATCCACGCAAGAACGGGGACGGAGAGCAGCAAAGGCCAGGGGTTTGCGAAGAAGATTCGGAACAGTGAGGTCGCCCCGATGAACAGGGCCGCGGCCGTTGCGGCGGCGATCCATCCTTGTCTGACCGAGAGTTGGCCGGAGGCAAAGACGCGGCGCTGCGTGCGGGGGTTGCGGGCGTCGATACCTACATCCGCGAGTCGGTTGAAGAGCATTGCCCACGTGCGGGCGCAGACCATGCAGAGGATAATCAGGCCGAGCTGAGCGGCGAAGCCTCTCCAATTGGGGTAGCTGGTGGTCCGTGCCAGGAACGCGCCGAGGATGGCAAAGGGGAGCGCGAAGACAGAATGGGCGAGCTTGATGTCGCGAGCGATAAGGCGAACCGGGCTGCCAAGGGGTGCGGAAATGGGGGCCGCGGTAGTCATCGGGGTACAGCGTATGTCGGCAGCATCGATTCGGCCGCTCGTGGTATCGTGTACACATCCCCATGAACGACCTTGAACGACTGCAATCACTGCTGGAGACCCCGGGCACCTTCACCTGGATGTGTACCGATGATGAGCCGCACGCCCTGGGGCTGGTTCGCACCTGCGCGATGGCGATGAACCTTCCCGTGCGGCAGTGGGATGTGGTGACGGGGATCAAGGACGGGCTGGTCTCCCCCGGGGATACCGAAGCGGACACCGAGCATCCGGCCGCGGCCCTGATCCGGTTCACCCAATACACGGAGCCAGCGGTCTGCGTGATGCTCGACCCGCTGGGCCACCTGGGTGATGAACGGACCCTTCGGGCAATGCGCGAAGCGGTTGACCACATCGCCCATCGGGCCGACATCGGCCTGCGGCTGGTGCTGATCGACCATCGCGACGCACTTCCGCCTGTGCTTCACGCGTCGGCGTTGCGGTTGACCTTGACGCCGCCTGATGCCGAAGAAGTCGAGGAGCTGGTCAAGACCACCATTCGCCGCATCAGCAAGAAGCAACCGATCGAGGCCGCGATGTCGGTGCGGCAACTGGCGACCGTGGTTCAGAACTTACAGGGGTTGTCGCGGCGGCAGATTCAGCAGGTCGTCAGCGAGGCGGCTCTGGATGATCGGCGATTTGATGTCTCCGATCTGCCGCGGATTCTGGAACGCAAGCGGCAGTTGATCCAGTCCGAGGGCCTGCTCGAGTTTGTGCAGGCGCCCACGGATATGGCCCAGATCGGCGGGCTGGACCGGCTCAAGCTCTGGCTCAAGCAGCGAGAGAAGGCGCTGACGGACGATGCCAAAAAGTTCGGACTCGATGCGCCTAGGGGAGTTCTCATGCTCGGTGTGCAGGGTGCCGGCAAGAGCCTGTGCGCCAAGGCGATCGCCACGGCGTGGAAGCGACCGCTGATGCGGCTGGATCCCGGAGTGCTGTATGACCGCTACATCGGCGAGAGCGAGCGGCGGCTGCGTGACGCCTTGAAACAGGCTGAGATGATGGCCCCGGTCGTGCTGTGGATTGATGAGATCGAAAAGGCCTTCGCATCGGCCGCGAGCCGGAGTATTGACGGCGGGCTGTCGCAGCGCATGTTCGGGACGCTGCTGACCTGGATGCAGGAGCACAAGCACGCGGTCTTCGTGGCGGCCACGGCCAACGACATCGAGGCCCTTCCGCCGGAACTGCTCCGCAAGGGACGGTTCGACGAGATCTTCTTTGTGGACCTTCCGGGTGAGGAGGCACGCCGCTCGATTGTCGAGATTCATCTTCGCAAGCGCGGCCGCGATCCTTCGGGGTTCGACATCGCCCGGATCGCCAGAACCTCAGATGGCCACAGCGGCGCAGAAATCGAGCAGGGCATCATCGCGGCCCTGCACGAGGCGTTCAGCACCAAGTGTGCAATCACCACCGACCTGATCGATCGCTGTATCAGGGAATCACCTCCCATCAGCGTCACAATGGCGGAGCGGATCAGCGAACTGCGGAGCTGGGCCAAGGGCCGCTGCGTGCCGGCGGAATGAGCCGCGCCCCTGACACGCATAGAGTCCCCAGGTTAACACTCGATCGGTTCAGCTGGAAACAAGTCCCGCTGACAACCGATGAAATCCAGTAGCCCGATCGGAGGGCTCTCATGCGATCCTCTCTCACGCTCGCGCTCTTGGCCGGCTTGGCATCCTCCGCGGTTGCTCAGCAGTTCACCAACGGCGCGTTCGAAACCGGTCTGACGGGGTGGACGTTGGCGAACACGTCCAATGGCACCGGCGCGCCGGGAACGGTCGTGAATGTTGATATTGACGGCGCGGGGCCCCTGAGCCTGAGCCCCGCGGCCAAGTTCATCACAGGTCAGGTGATCAACGTGCCCGCAGCGCAAGAAGGTATCGTGATGACGCAGCGATTGAGCCTCACGGCCGGGGCGTCTTACTCCGTGTCCTTCGATTGGCTGGCGACCAACGGCTTTGTTTCCTCCAGCTCCGAGTGCGGGGTCTTCGCGGTGATCGTCAACGGTGTGCCGCTCACCAGCAGCAGCGCCGGGGCCCTCGCGGGTCTGACCAGCGCGAGCGGCCACGTGTCAGCAACCTTTTCACCCCCGACGAGCGGCTTGTATGACGTCGGGATCCGCGTGAGTCGGCCCTATCTCGCGGCGACTCTGATCAGTCAGTACGTCGACAACGCGGTGTTCGCGACCTCCAGCGCCGCCTGCTACGCCAACTGCGACGGTTCCACCAGCCCGCCTCGAATCACGGCCAACGACTTTCAGTGCTTTCTCACCCGCTTTGCCTCGGGAGACGCCTATGCCAACTGCGACCAGAGCGTTGCCCCGCCGGTGCTCACCGCCAACGACTTCCAGTGTTTCCTCAACAAGTTCGCACAGGGCGCCAGCTACGCCAACTGCGACGGCTCCACCGTGCCGCCGATTCTCACAGCCAACGACTTTCAGTGCTTCCTGAACAAGTTCGCCGCGAGCGACCCGTACGCCAACTGCGACGGCAGCGCTGTCCAGTCTGTGTTCACCGCCAACGACTTCCAGTGCTTCCTCAATGCGGTGGCCGTGGGGTGTTCCTGAGTGTGCATCGGCCGAAGCCCCAGCGCATAATGGTGCATGCTCATCGCCTCGGCGGCCATCCTATTGCTCATCGGAATCAGCCTGACATCGGTCGGTGTGCGTGGTCGGGTGGTCAGCCAGAACCCGCACTGCGCCGCGTGCGGGTTTGATCTCATCGGCACCGACTTGGCGAGCCCTTCGGCACTCTGTTCAGAGTGCGGAGCCGCGTTGTCCGTCCCGGGCGCGGTGCTCCAAGGAGCCAGGCAAAGGCGTCCCGCGTTCCTCGGGTTCGGACTCCTGCTTCTGGTCCTTTCCCTGTCGATCACCGGCATCGTCATTTACGGCGGCGCTAAAGGAATCAACTGGAACACCCTGAAGCCGGCGTGGCTTCTGATGCGAGAGTTGCAGACTTCAAATCAGACAGTGTCCACGGACGCGATGAAGGAACTCGAGTCCCGATTGGCCGCGGGCACCCTCGCGGCCGATCGCGCGGCCAAGATCATGGAGTTGGCCCTCGCCCGCCAGGCGGACCCCAACGCGGTGTGGTTCGTCGCGTGGGGAAACTACCTGGAATCATGCCGCACGCGTGGTCTGATGTCCCCCGAGCAGGTGCAGGCATACGCCCGACACGCCCCGCTTATCAGTATCGAGGCCCGCCCCAGGATTTCCGAGGCAAGCAACCTTCAGATCCGCGTACGAGTCGGCGGCGGGCGAATCGGGGAGAAATCGAATCTGTCAATCACGCTTAAGAGCATCGACACGTCAGAGGGTGGCCGCGTGATCGGCACTGGTGGCGGAGGTGGCTCGATGGGACTGGGGACTCAGGGTTGGGGAAGCATGGGGTCATCCGTTGTTGTGAAGGGCCCGCCCGGTGCGCACACACTGGTTTCTAGGTGGAAGTTCGGCGTGGTCGAAGGGGGTTTGGACGGTACTCCCATCGTGACCTGGGAAGAGTCCTTTGAAGTGCCCGTACAGGTCCTGCCCGCGGGATCCGTAGACGTTGAAGTGGTGGAGGATGAGAGCCTGCGGCCCGCGATCCAAGCGGCTTTCTCCGCCACGCAGTGCGAGGTCTACTCCAACGGCTCCCTTGGGCTTGAGGCCAACGGCATGATTAACTCGACGGGGACATCCATTGGGGTGGCGTACGACGTTTTCTGGCGGGCCACCGATGGTTCGGCTGAGTGGAAGCTTGGGTCTGTCAACTTCAACGCCGGCTCGGGGTCGTCTGGATACGGGTACGGCGGTCGGCTGCCCAAGGACTTCAACCAAAACCAGGTCGATGTTGTGCTTCGACCGAGCATCCGGGCCGCGACCGAGACCTCCGGCATCTTCAAGATCTGGGGCGGAGAGATCATTCTTCCCAAGGTCCCGGTGAAGCTGCCTAAGCCGGTTGAAACACCTCAATCCGGGGCCACAGGGGGCTGAATCCGGGAATCGCCGCCCGACGCTCCGATACAACTCTCACTATGCCCCAGAAGAAGCCACGCCAGAAGCCCGTCAAACAACCCGCGGCACCCGACCTTTCGGTCCTTCGCGCGGCCATCGATTCGATCGACCAGCGACTGGTGGACCTCATCAACCGGCGCTCGCGCCTGGTGGTGAAAGTGGGGGCCAGCAAGCGAGCGACCGGCGTTCCCATCTACGCGCCCCATCGCGAGGCGGAGGTCCTGTCTCGGGTGCTGTCGCACAACGCCGGGCCGCTCTCGGATCGCACCATCGAGGCGATCTATCGCGAACTCATGTCGGGCTCGTTCTCGCTTGAGTTGCCCCTGCGCATCGGGTATCTGGGGCCGCCGGGATCGCACTCGCACGTCGCCGCGGTGCGGCACTTTGGTTCATCGGTGGACTTTGAAGACCTGCACGAGATCGCGGGCGTATTCACGGAGGTCGAGCGCGGACACGTGCACTACGGCCTTGTGCCTATCGAGAACTCGATCCACGGTGGCATCACCGAGACGCTGGATGCCTTCGCCGACACCGCCGGCCGGGTACACGTGTATGCCGAGGCCCAGCTCAGCGTGCACCACGCGCTTCTGGCCAATTGCGCACCGCGGGACATCACCCGGATCTACTCCAAGCCCGAGGTCTTCAGCCAGTGCCGAACCTGGCTCGCAACTCAGTTTCCTCGAGTCGAGCTGGTTCCCGTCGCCAGTTCCAGCCGCGGCGTGCAGATGGTCGCCGACGAGAGTGGAGGAGGCAAAAAGCGCAAGCCCCCGACCTCGGCCGCGATCGGCAGCACGCTCGCCGGAGAGCTGATGGATGTCAATGTGCTCTTTGAAAACATCGAGGACAAGCCGGGAAACCTGACGCGCTTCTACGTCATCAGCCGCCAGGAAGCCCAGCGCAGCGGCCAGGACAAGACGTCCATCATGTTCACCACGCTCAATAAGCCAGGCGCTCTGGCCAGCGTGCTGACGGTGTTCCAGCGAGCCCGCATCAACCTCACCCACATCGACAAGCGACCCGGCGGCCGCACCAACTGGCAGTACACGTTCTTCATCGACGCCGAGGGGCATCAGACCGATCCATCGCTGGCCGCGGCCGTGGTGCGGGCGCGAAAACACTGCCGCGAACTGGTTGTGCTGGGAAGCTTCCCTAGGTCCCGGCGCGTGTTGTAGCGGGTAGGACCGCAACCCGGGCTTACGCCAATGAAAAAGGCCGGCGGTGGTCCGCCGGCCTGATCGCATTCAGTCATTACTTCGAACGCCGCCGGCGTGCCCCGACGATCAGGCCGCCCATGACCAGAGCGAGAGAGCCGGGGGCCGGTATCGTGACGTAGAGCTCGTAGTCCCCAACTTTGTCAGCCCCGCCAGAGACGCGCACGCCGTACTCGCCGGCGTTGGCAAGCAGGAAGTTGTAGATCAGCGAGTCGCTGCCGAAGTTAGCCTTGAGAACCGTGGTGGCGCCGACGGTCGCCCCGTCGAAGTTCGACTGCTGGTCAAACTGCTGGGTCATGATCACCGCGCCGGTGCTGTCCAGGATTTCCAGGACCGAGTCAATGGGGTTGGTGATGCGGTCGTTGGCGTTGCCCAGGTTCAAGATCTTCGAGAACACCTCAGCGGAGACGCGGGTGTTGGCCGGGACGGTGAACTTGAAGATGTCCGTATCGTTGTTCAGGCTGCCCAGGGCCACATCGTTGTCGTTAGTGTCAAAGTTCATGACGCGGGCGGTGGCCATCGTCGACCCGGCATCTCCAGCGCGCACTGGGTCGGTGCCGGCGGGGAACACCATGCTGGCCGCGGCGTTCTCGACCTGCACGTTCACGCCCTGGGTCGCGATGGTGATCTTCTTGCGGCTGTAGGCCCCGAAGCCCAGCGCGTTGTACTGGGCCTGGGGTCCGGGGGAGCTGTACAGGAAAGTATTGGCCCGCATGATTTCGCTGGTCTGAACGGCCGTGCGGCCCGCGGCCCCGCCGCCGGCGGCGACGAAGGTGCTGACCGGATCGCTGTGAACCAAGCCCAGGACGTGCCCGAGCTCATGGGCCGCGGTGTTGGCCATCAGGTTGCCGTACCCCGCCAGGTTGCTGC